>JBEKGW010000084.1:0-3883 GCA_050012595.1 Terriglobales bacterium | reverse complement strand
CCGGAAACGAAAGAAACGCATTCATCAACACAATGTTGACGAAGCGGTCGATGCCTCCGCCGTAGTATCCGGCAAGGCTGCCGATGATGAGACCGAGCAGAAGCGAACACGCAACCACGCTGCTGCCAACGAACAGGGAAATTCGCGCGCCCCAGATCAGGCGAGAAAGAATGTCGCGTCCGAGTTCATCGGTTCCGCACCAATGCTGCGCCGAGGGCGATTGCAGGCGGTTCGGCAGATCGATGTGCGCGGGATCTTGCGGAGCAATCCAGGGCGCGAAAATCGCGGAGAAGGCGAACACAACCACCAACGCGACTCCCACAGCCGCCAACGGATTGTGACGGGCGACGCGGGTGGTGCGGCTCAGTTGCCAGTTGTTGGTTGTCAGTTGTGCGTTGGTGGCCATCGAATCTTGAATTCGGTCTCTGCCTTTCGAAGACGCCGTTGGTTGTTGTCGTTCGGTACCCCCTCCCCCCTACCCCTCGGTCTATTGGAATGATGATGTTAGCGAGAATTTCCCGCCAAAGTCTTCAATGAAAAGGACTTAGAGGCAAAGTCTTGAGCGCGTGGGAGTTAGCAGCCGAGAAACGCCTGCACAGGCGACTTTCTCTCGTAAAGTATTCATTCCAGATACTTTACATTCATAGTATTGAAAATAAACGGTTTATTGTGGGAGCCTGTCACTCTTCTGGCGCACGACCTCGCCGGGGTCTTGCGGGGAAAGATGTCAAAGATCGCTTTGGTGCGCCGCCTCCTGAGAGGCGGAAAGCAGGCGCAAGATTTGTTTGCTGTATTTCTATTTTAGCAGGCGGAGTCAAGCGAGATGAGAGGTCAGAGGTCGGAGGTCGGATTGCAGAAGTTTGGAACAGCTTCACTCATCGCAGCCTGCGAACGAGTGCTTCCCTGCGTTCTTTCTCGTCAAGTCTTTGAAAACCATGAGGCCCATCTGATCGCCTAGACGCCTCACTTCCTCGGGATCGGTCGCATTGCGGAAGCGTTCCGCCAGCTCGAAGAACGCCTTCTCTTTCTGTTTCCGCGCTTCGATGCCGAGCTCGATGAGTTCCACCAGGACATGGTTATCGCTCAGGCGCTGTCTCTTGGCCATACGATCTACTTGCTTGGCAATCGGAGCGGGGAGGGACACGCTCCGTCGGACCTGCTTTATTGCGGGCATGGCATCATTATACACCAGTTTGGTGCATGCTTGGACATCCGCGACAAATCCACGGAACCTGCTATGTACCTTTTGTGGTACACTAGAGACGGTTCAAAATGGCTGGCGAGAGAGCACCCCGGAAGGTCGAACTCGTGTTCTTCCGCAATGAAGCTGGCAGCGAACCGGTCCGCGACTGGCTGAAGGGCTTGGACGAGGCAGAGCGCCGCGCCATCGGAACCGACCTGTTGCGGGCGCAGTGGCGTTGGCCGGCGGGCATGCCTCTGTGCCGCCCAATGGGGAAGGGATCGTGGGAGGTGCGAACGGACCTGCCTGGCAAAACTACTTCGCGTGTGTTGATCTGTTTTTATGAGGGCTGTCTGGTGGCGCTGCACGGATTCATCAAGAAAACACGGGCCACGCCTGAGGATGATTTAACGCTGGCGCGGAAGCGTCAGAAGGAGTTGGAGCAATGAGTAAGAAGAATCTGGGATCGAGCATTGACGATTTCTTGAAGAAGGAAAACATCTTCGAGGAAGCGCAGGCGCAAGCTATCAAGGAAGTCGTGGCCTGGCAACTGGCCAAGGCCATGAAGAAGAAAAAGATTTCCAAGGCGCGCATGGCGGTCTTGCTGAAGACGAGCCGCTCCCAGGTCGATCGCATTCTCGATCCGAAACGCGACATCACGCTGTCGAGTTTGCAGCGGGCGGCGGCTTTGGTGGGGCAGCGGGTCGTGATTGAGTTGGTTTGACACTCCCGTTCCAGCGGATTGCCGCTGGCCCACCCTGTCGCAAAGAACGCGACAAGGATGGGGCACCCGGCCACTGGGCCTCACTGAGATTTTGACTCTGTATCCTACGCTTCATTCGTGTCTACTGTCTGATCCTCGGGTTCACCGCTGAGTACAGTAGGTCGGTTAGAAAGTTTACCGCGACATAAGTCAGCCCAATCGCCAGAATGCATCCCTGCACCAGGTAGTAGTCGCGGTTGGCGATGGCTTGGATGGTTAGGCGTCCTATGCCGGGCCAGGAGAAGATGGTTTCGGTTACGATCGCTCCGGCTAGGAGCGCTCCGAATTGCAATCCCAGGACGGTTAGGATGGGGATCATGGCGTTGCGCAAGGCGTGACGATAGACGACCGTGCGCTCGGGCAGGCCTTTGGCGCGGGCGGTGCGAATGTAGTCTTGGCCTAACTCTTCTAACATTGAGGTGCGCACCATGCGGGTCAGGATCGCGGCCAGCGCTCCGCCCATGGTGATTGCGGGAAGCACGAGATGAGCGAGACTGCCGGAACCGGAAACGGGGAGCCATCCCAGCTTGACCGCGAAGAACAGGATCAGCACCGGGCCCAGCGCGAAGTTCGGAAACGACAGGCCGAACAGGCTGACTACGCTTAGTGTGCGGTCATCCCATTGGTTGCGCCGCTGGGCCGAACGCACGCCCGCTGGGATGGCCAGCACAATCGCTACGAACAATGACGCCAGTGTGAGCTGCAAGGTAAATGGATAGCGCTGCGCGATCAGGGTTGTAACTCCCTGGTTGAAGCGCAGCGACTTGCCGAGGTCTCCGTGGAGCACGCCTCGCCAGTAGTTCAGGTATTGCTGTCCGATCGGCACGTCGAGGCCGTATGCGTGTCGGGTGGCCTGAATATCTCCGGCGGCCGCGCCTTCGCCGAGCATCTGCTGAATGGGATCGCCGGGGACGAAGTGGATCAGCAGGAAAACGGTGGAGACGACGAGCCAGATGACCGGCAGGGTGTAGAGGACGCGGGTGATGATGTAGCGCGGCATAAGTACCCAGCCCCTAAAGGGGCATCGGATTTTGAAGAACTTCGGCATCGCTAAAGCGATGCCCCGATACGAATCTCCCTTGTACCACGGCGTGCTGCAGCCGGTTTCATGAATGTTTTTCAGCTCCGAAAGCGCGTCCTTCAGGGGCTAAAGCCCGCATTCTTCTAGCCCTGCACGGCGCGGCTGAAGCCGCGCCCCTTCAAAGCAATGTCAAGAACCTGAGTTTTTCCGCAGTCTGTAAGGCGGGGCAAGCCCCATCTCTACATCGCTCACTTGTATCACGGGCTCCTAGTCTCCGGCCCGCTGCACGGAGGCCGCCGACATCGGGGTCACGGGCACTGGCTCGATGCGAACGGTCGCGATGCGATGGCCTTCCATTTTTTCGACGACGAAACGCCGACCCTCGTAGTCGAAGGCCTCGCCGCCCGCGGGCATCTTCTGCAACCGTGAAAGCAAAAAGCCGGCGAGAGTCTCAAAGCCTTCGTCCTGCGGGAGTTTCAGCTCGTATTGGCTTTCCAGGTCGCGAATGTTGATCGCTCCGTCGAGCACGAGCGGCGCATTCGCGTCGGTAACCACCGGCTGCGTGGAGGCAACGTCGAATTCGTCTTCCAGTTCGCCGACCAGTTGCTCCAGCACGTCTTCGACGCTAATCACTCCCGCCGTGGAGCCGAATTCGTCGACCACCACCGCCAAGTGCCGCCGGCGCTGCTGGAATTCACCGAGCAGGTCGAGCAAGGACTTGGTTTCGGGCACCACCAGCACATCGTGCATGATCTGTCCGATCTTCACCTGGGAAACGCGCAAGGCAGCGGAAGGAGCAGCGATGACGCCGAGGCGCAGCCGCGTCCAACGCATCAAGTCCTTGGCATAAAGCACGCCGACAATGTGTTCGGGACCGCGCTGCGGATCATACACCGGGACGCGCGAGTGTTGATCGTCG
>JBEKGW010000083.1:0-4667 GCA_050012595.1 Terriglobales bacterium | reverse complement strand
CAGATAGTGTTTCCGATAAATGCTGGCCATATTCTATTTTAGATTGAAGATCAGGTTAATCGACTATTAAATTTACCTATCGTAACCATTACAACAACTTGCAAGATACAAACGAACAGGCAAGACATTGCCGGCTGCGAGCTTTCGGCGTAATCTAACTCCGTAATCATTTTTGCCGACGAGCGCACCTCGAGAGGCCTGCCATGCCGAAAAGTGCCAGCGACCATCTTCACAATGATGCCGACCGCGGGAAGGGATCCCTCGAGCCCGACGAACGCACCCAAACCGGTAACAACTCCATGAAGGACCAGCTTTCGCACCGCAACCCCGACCCCTTGGTGGACGGCGCCGATAGCGATTTCCCGGAGCCCGGCCACAGCCCCGAGCACTCCTTCGAGGGAGAGTTGAAAAAAACCAGCTAGAGTGCGTTTCATAAATGGTTTGGGTAGGGCACGGCTTCAGCCGTGCCGCTTAGAGACACAAGAACTGCGGGCTTTAGCCCCTGAGGGCCAGACATCACGCCCTGCGAATCATTTGGGGGGCCAGCCGAAGAGGTTCGACTCCGGCAGGATCGATCGAGAGCGCTGACTCAACTCTGAGTCCTGACCATCTCCTCGAACATCTTAGTTGTCTGGCGTTCCGTGTTTCCATCGGCATTTCCATAAACTAGAATTCATGAGGGAAAAATTATGTCGCGAATGAAGGCTGTCCAAGTCGGCAAAGCCGACGGCAATCTCGAACTCGTCGAAAGAAACATTCCCGATCCCGCCCGCAGCCAGGTCAGGATCAAAGTCGAAGCCTGCGGCATCTGCCACAGCGACGTCTTCGTTAAGGAAGGCCATTGGCCCGGCCTCCAGTATCCACGCGTTCCCGGACACGAAATCGCCGGCCGCATCGACGCTGTCGGCCCTGAAGTTGCCAACTGGAAACCCGGCCAGCGCGTCGGCGTCGGATGGCACGGCGGCCATTGTTTCACCTGCGATCCCTGCCGCCGCGGCGATTTCATTAACTGCCAGTTCGAAAAAGTTACCGGCATCAGCCATGATGGCGGTTACGCGGAATACATGGTTGCGCCCGCCGAGGCCGTCGCCGCCATCCCAGATGATCTCCCCGCCACCGAGGCCGCGCCGCTGCTTTGTGCCGGCATCACGGTTTTCAATGCGCTTCGCAACGCCGGCGCGCGCGCTGGCGATCTAGTCGCCGTTCAAGGCATTGGCGGACTTGGCCATCTCGGAATTCAGTATGCGCGCCAGATGGGCTTCCGCACTTTCGCCATCGGCCGAGGTAAAGACAAAGAAGCCCTGGCGCGAAAACTTGGGGCCGCTCACTACGTCGATTCTGCCGCTGGCGACCCGGCCGTAGAACTGCAGAAGTTCGGAGGCGCCCGCGTCATCCTCGCCACTGCGCCCGATGCGAAATCCATCTCCGCGCTGGTGAATGGACTTTCGATCAACGGCAAACTGGTGATCGTTGGCGCCAGCCCCGATCCCATCACCGTCACTCCTCTCCAGTTGATCGCTGGCCGCAAGGCGATCCAAGGCTGGCCGTCGGGAACCGCCAAAGACTCCGAAGACACTTTGCAGTTCAGCGCGCTCTCCGGAGTCCGCCCAATGATCGAACGCTATCCTCTGGAAAAAGCCGCCGAAGCCTACGATCAGATGATCAGCGGCCGCGCCCGCTTTCGCGTCGTGCTAACCATGGAGGCGTAACAAGGCCAGCAATCAACCGCCGTGTCGCAGTCAATGGCTCGTGTATGCACTCCTACCACCCGGCGGATTTCATCCGGAAGTTACGGGATTTCGACATGACGAGACACCGCCCCCAGATGGTGGTCTTCCGAATCCATCACCACCTCGCGCACGGTGTAGGCGCCGGGCGTGAGGTGAAACGTGGCCCTCACGACGATGCCAGAGGAGGTCAGGAGCTCTTGCAAAGAAGCGTCTAACAAATTCAGTCGGACCTGCTGTTGTTGTCCCGTAACCCAGGCGCCGTTTCCATCGAAGATGGTCGAGACGAAAGTCAGAGTGTTGACGTTTCGGTCTCCGGCCTTCTCGAAGTGAACCGCCCGAGCGTCCAAGTGGGCCATGACGGAGAACTCCGCTTTTCCGGCAGCCTTGGAAAGTTCCGTGCTGATGTCAAGCGGCAACTGCTGCGTTTCCACTCTGGAGAGAATGGCCTCCCGGATTTCTTCCTGGGCTTCATCTTCCCGGCCCAATGCCTTCTTCGGCGCGAAGTAGCCGCGGCGCGCTTGCAGCGTCACCCCTGGTCGCTGCTCACCGAGCGTCACCTTCAGCGAATGGAAGCGCCCATCCAGCTTTAGGTTCTTGGGAGCGAAGGCCAGGACGTAATAGACCTCCGCCAGCGTGGTCGCCTTGCGCATCCCCGCGTTCAGATCGTTGTCATTGTGGAAGAACTCACCCCCGGTTTCTTCCGCGACCTGGGCGAGCACGGAGGTTGCCATCTGCTCGCGATTCAATGCCAAGTCTCGGCGGATATACAGCAGATGCGGGTCCACCGTGGTATAGCTGGTGTGGATGTCCGCTTCCGGGAGCATCACCGCCAGACCCTTGGAATCCATCGAACTGATCACCACCTGCGAGCGCAGGGCGCGGTCAATCATCGCATCCAACTGAAAGTGGAGATCATCGGACATGAAACCGGGCGACACGAGCACGATGTTCTTCTGTCCCGGCATTTCCGAAAGGTGCTTCACCAACTGGTTGAGGCCCTGCAAGCTGTACTGGGCCTGCCACATGGTCTGGCCCAAGATGCGTCTCGCCATGCTGTTGATGAAGATACGAGCCGCTTTCGGGTCCAATCCCATGTGACACTGGTTCTGGGCCTCATCGATTGCCACTGCATAGGCATCGGGGTCTTCGTGGTTCACGATCCGGTCCGCCTGATAGTCGGTGATCTCCGGGCAATCGGTGCCGCCCAGCCGGGAGCTTGGCCGGAGCTTGAAGAGCGCCTCGTGCAGCCGTTTCAAGTCGGAGGTGAAGTCAACCGCGATGGACCCAGAAGACGTGAATATGGCGGCGCGGTCGGAGGGCCCAAGTGTGGTGGCGAGATAGCGGTCCGCAGCGTCGCGGGCGCGCACCACATCGTCGAAAGGCAAGTTGAGGTCATCAAAGTAGAGCGCCAGAAAGTGCTCGGGTACGGAAGACAGAGGCTCTGCGGTTCCACTCTGAGCCCGCGTTGGCGAATTCGAAGAGGCGGAGGCGTGAACTTCAATGCCGAACTGCGTAATGGCCTGTTCCTCACCGTTATCGAAGAGCCTGAAATCCTCTTTCCGAAGGTTCTCCACCGCATGGCCCTGGGAATCGCGGACGACCACGCGCACCACCACCAGGTTGCTCTCAGCCCGCAACTTGAACGGCGTCTGGTCGTTGCTGTTGGCGGCCGGGCGGTCGGAGACCATCTGAGACGAAGCCTGCTGCGGACTTGCGAAGACGCTGCAGAATGCCAGCGCCGCTGAGACCAATGAACCCCGTAGGATGATGCGGCCTCGAACCGCGGGACTGGGCATAGCGACCGCTCCTATGCTAAGAGTTTGGATCCGCGATAAAGATGTTACTACATGGAGCTTTCCTGCTCCTCTTCTTCCCCCACCCATGAGAATATTTGCCTGAAGTTTCTTTGTCGTAAGAGAGTGACGAGGACCTACTCTCGCAAAGTAAATACCTCACCGTCACGAAAAGAAAAGCACACGATGCCATCGGTCGCAGCAATCTACTGCAGCTCTTCCATGCACTTTGCCAGCGCTTCCCTGCTCGGCCGTGTCACCGATTCCGGCAAAGTCGCCAGCGGTTCATCCGTGACGTTCAGCATGTCTATAAAGCTAGGCGCTTTGGCATTGATGTAGAACACGCCGGTCAGCACCTCGCCTTTCGCATGTGATTCCATCAACCGGCTCACTGCGTGAACCTTGTCCGTCGGATCGTACTCCCGCTCCAGCTTTCGCAACCGCAGGCGCGATCCATCGTGCATCGTAACTTCAAACGTCGTCCCCGGATCGTAATTGACATTGATCTCCTCAAACGCCGGCACAAAGCTGACTTCGTGCAGCGGCTCTTCATGCGCCTGCATGTATTTGTAAGACTTGGTCGAGCCCTCATGGTCGTTAAAGGTCACGCACGGCGAAACCACGTCCAGCATCACCGTGCCATTGTGAGCGATGGCAGCCTTGAGCATCGTGTGAAGCTGCCGCTTGTCGCCGGAGAACGACCGGCCCACAAACGTTGCACCGAGCTGAATCGCCATGGCGCAGGTATCGACCGGAGGCAGGTCGTTCACCACGCCACTCTTCAGCGTTGACCCCAGATCGGCGGTCGCGGAAAACTGGCCCTTCGTCAGACCGTAAACGCCGTTGTCCTCGATAATGTAGATGATCGGCAGATTGCGCCGCATCAGGTGAACAAATTGCCCGGCGCCAATCGAAACCGTGTCGCCGTCGCCGGTGACACCGAGCGCAATCAGGTTCTTGTTCGCCAGCATCGCTCCCGTCGCAACCGAAGGCATGCGCCCATGCACGGAGTTGAAGCTGTGCGACCGGTTCATGAAGTAAGCCGGACTCTTCGACGAGCATCCGATGCCGCTGAACTTCGCGACACGCTCGGGCTTCACGCCCATTTCATACATCGCGTCAATGATGCGTTCGGAAATCGCGT
>JBEKGW010000082.1:0-4786 GCA_050012595.1 Terriglobales bacterium | reverse complement strand
TTCCCCTCAGCTCCTTGAAGCTGGACCACAAAGCGCCGACCCAAAGAGTTTCGAGCGGTGTTCCAAGATTGGACACGATGCTGGGCGGAAAAGGCTTTTACCGCGGCACCAGCATTCTGGTCTCAGGGGTTGCGGGCGCGGGCAAGAGCAGTCTGGCGGCCCACTTTGTACGGGCGGCGTGCCAACGCGGGGAACGTGCTCTCTACATGGCCTCCGAACAATCCCCCGATGAAGTCATTCGCAACATGCGCTCCATCGGCCTTGACCTGGAGCCCTGGGTGAAACGCGGTCTGTTGCGCTTCTACGCGGCGCGGCCTGGCGCCTTCGGTCTGGAAAGACATCTGGTCACGATCCACGACTTGATCACGGAGTTTAACCCGAAAGTGGTGGTCATCGACCCGATCACGAACTTCGCCTCGGTGGGTACCTATTCCGAAGTGACGTCGATGGCGACTCGCCTGATTGATATGTTCAAGTCTCGTCAGATTACCACCATGTTCACCAGCCTCACTTCACGAGACAGCGCGCCCGAGTTGAGCGAAGTGGGAGTTTCGTCGCAAATGGACGCTTGGCTTTTGTTGCGCAATCTGGAATCGAACGGCGAGCGCAACCGCGGGCTGTATGTGCTGAAGTCGCTCGGAATGGCGCACTCCAACCAGATTCGGGAATTTCTGCTGACCGACCATGGCGTGCAATTGCGCGACGTTTATGTGGGGCCATCCGGACTGCTCACGGGTTCCGCGCGAGTCGCGCAAGAAGCCATGGAGCAAGCGGAAGTATTACAGCGCAAACAGCAGGCGCAGCGAAAGAGTGTCACATTGAAGCAAAAACGCCAGCAACTGGAAGCGCAGATCGCCAGGATGCGCTCCGAATTTGCACTCGAGGAGCAGGGCTTGATGCTCGGGGCGCACGAGATGGAATTGCAGGAAAAGCAGATCGTCGTGGACCGCGTGGAGATGGGCCACGCTCGCAAAGCCGACCTGGTCTCGGCACACGGTAATGGCCGGGCATGAAGGAAAAACGCCCCAACAGAAATGGAAAAAGAAATGAGCATGGCATGAATACGACAAAAGAAAAAAACGGCGAGGGAAAGCGAAAGGCGGCCCGCGTGGTCTGGAACTTGCGTCTCTATATCGCGGGCGAGACCCCCCGATCAATCGCCGCTCTTGCCAACCTGCAGAAGATCTGCGATGAGCATCTGCCGGGCAGGTACCACGTCGAAGTTGTGGATCTCCTGAAAAACCCACAACTGGCGGCGGGCGACCAGATCGTAGCCGTGCCCACCCTGGTCCGCAGATTGCCACCACCCCTGAAGCGGATCATTGGGGACTTGTCGAACTCGGAGCGGGTGATTGTCGGGCTCGATCTGCGTCCAGGGGAGGTTTCGCGATGAAAACGCAGTCTCTTAAAAAGGCCCTCGAAACTGCTGCAGCTTCGGCAACCCGCGGCAAGAACTATGTGCTTCGTCTCTACGTCACGGGCGCTACTCCCACGTCCCGGCGCGCCATTCTGAACATAAACGCCATTTGCTCGGAGCACCTGCAGGGAAGATACGATCTGGAGGTCATCGATATTTACCAGAAGCCGGCTTTGGCGAAGGACGAGCAGATTGTAGCCGCGCCCACTCTGATCAAACGGTTGCCCTTGCCTTTGCGGCGGATCATCGGCGACTTGTCGGACCGCGAGAGGGTGCTTTTCGGACTGGACTTGAAGCGCAGGACGTAACTGCAGAAACGCACGCATGAAAAAACCCACCGGACGGGACGCGCACGCGGAACTGAAACGGGTGAAAACTCGCCTGGCTGAGTCGGAAGCGACGATGAAAGCCATCCGCAGCGGCAATGTGGATGCCGTCGTGGTCGATGGGCCACTGGGCAACCGAATCTTTACGCTGCAGAGTCCGGAAGAGCCCTACCGCATTCTGGCCGAACGCATGAACGAGGGCGCAGCTACGCTCACCAAGGAAGGAACCATCCTCTTCTGTAACGCGCGATTGGCCGAAATGGTGGGGCTTCCGGCCGAACGGCTGCTGGGCTCCTCCTTTTCTTCCGTGCTGTGCCAAGGGAACCGACCGGCCTTCCCCGAGTTGGTGCAGCAGGCGCTAGAAAAGGACAGGCGCACGGAGATGGTTCTGCTGCGGAATGACAGCACAATGCTCCAAGTGCAGTTGTCCCTCAGTCCCATCCCGCTCGGAGAATCGGGGCAGGGAGTCTGCCTGATCGCCACCGACCTGAGCGACCGCAAGCGCGGCGAGGAAGCACGCGCGTGGCTGGCGGCGGTGGTCGAGTCATCCGATGATGCCATTATCACTAAGACCATGGAAGGGGTGATCACCACCTGGAATCGCGGAGCGGAAAGGTTGTTCGGCTACTCGGCAGCAGAGGTCATCGGCAAGCCAATGCTAATGCTGTTTCCGCCGGAGTTCATGAATGAAGAATCCAAGATACTGGCGCGCATTGGCCACGGTGAGCCCGTGGACAATTTCGAAACCATTCGTCTCCGGAAGGATGGCAAGAGTGTCGATATTTCCGTGGTGATTTCGCTTATTAAAGACAGTTCTGGCGCAATCATTGGCGCTTCCAACACTGCCCGCGACATCACTCAACAAAAGGCGGCCGAGCGGGAAATCCGTAAGCTTAACCAGGAACTCGAAGGACGCGTGCAACAGCGCACGGCCCAGCTGCAGGAGAGCGAGAAGGGTGTCCGCCGAAAACTGGACAGTATTCTCTCTCCCGAAGGCGATCTCGGGAATCTGGAACTAGCCGATATCCTTGACATCCCGTCAGTACAGTCCTTGGTGGATGACGTCTATAAGCTGACCCGGATTCCGATGTTCATTCTCGACCTCAAGGGCAAACCCTTGATCAGTGCGGGTTGGCAAGAAATCTGTAAGGAGTTTCATCGAACTAACCCCGACACCTGCAAAAACTGCAAGGAAAGCGATCGAGAGCTCACTGCCGGCGTTCCGCCGGGCGCGTTCAAGCTCTACAAGTGCAAGAACAACATGTGGGATGTGGTGACGCCCATTACGGTGGGGGAGCAGCACGTCGGCAATGTATTTTCCGGTCAGTTCTTCATCGCGGATGAACCAATCGACTATGAGCTGTTTCGATCACAGGCCAGGAAATATGGGTTCGACGAGCAGGAATATCTTGCCGCGCTGAATCGCGTGCCTCGGCTGAGCCGGGAAAGTGTAGAGACCAGCATGAGGTTTTTCATCAAGCTGGCGCAGTTGCTTTCTCAGCTCAGTTATAGCGGCATCAAGCTGGCGCGGTCGATGACAGAAACCCGGCGTGTCAACAGCCAACTGATGGCCAGCGTCAAGGAATTGGAGGCATTCACCTACTCCGTTTCCCATGACCTGCGAGCACCACTGCGGCACCTAGACGGGTTCCTGACGTTGCTCTCGAAGAGAAGTTATTCCAGCTTAGACGCCACGGCAAAGCATTACGTAGACAGCATGCACGAAGCGTCCCGGCGCATGGGGACGCTGATCGATGAGCTCTTACAGTTTTCCCGGCTAGGACACAGCGATATACGCAAGATTCCCATAAATGTAAACGAACTTGTCGAGGAGGTTAAGCGCGAACTGGAGCCCGGAATTCGCAATCGAACGATTCACTGGCACGTAGAGCAGCTGCCCGTAGTGATCGCGGACCAAGGCATGTTGCGGCAAGTGATTGAAAACCTACTGGGGAACTCGCTGAAATTTACTCAGCAACGCGACGAAGCGGAAATCGTCATTGGAAGCACCTTTGGAGCAAACGGCGAGCTTGTAATTTTTATACGAGACAACGGCGCGGGCTTCGATATGCAGTACTACAACAAGCTCTTCCAGGTCTTTCAACGACTGCATAGCGAAGATGAATTCGAGGGAACGGGGATCGGTCTCGCCAATGTCCGGCGCATGGTGGAGCGGCAAGGTGGCCGGGTATGGGCAGAAGGAGCTGTGGGAACAGGTGCGACTTTCTATTTTACCTTGCCGTCTGGCGGCAATGTTACGGGAGAACAAAATGAATACATTGAAGCCCATCTTACTAATTGAAGATAGCTCGAAGGATGTCGAGCTGACCCTCGCTGCCCTTGAAGACTGCCATGTGGCCAATCAGGTGATCGTGCTGCGTGATGGCAACGAGGCCATTCAATATCTTCGGGAACATGCCGGCATTGACGGCGACTGCTTCCCCGTCGTGGTCCTGCTGGATATCAAGATGCCGAAACTTAGCGGCATTGAGGTACTGCGAGCCATCAAGGCAGAACCCAAACTGAAGTACTTGCCGGTCGTGATGCTCACTTCATCATGCGAAGGCCCCGATATTGCTGAATGCTATCAGCTTGGTGCCAATGCGTACGTGGTGAAGCCGGTGGAATTTGCACAGTTTTTTGAGGCGGTCAAGGCTGTGGGAAGATTCTGGGCGGTAGTTAACCAGCCACCGGAACCAAAGAAGATTGAGGAGGACAGCCGTGCAACTTCTGCACCAGGACGAGGCTGAGAGCCTGAACAGGACCGTTCGCATCCTTCACCTCGAAGACAATCGGCCAGACCAAGAACTCGCACAGGCATTGCTCAAAGAGTCCGGCATTGACTGCGAGATTACCACTGTTCAGACACGGATCGAGTTCGTACAAAGCCTTCAGAAGGATGCGTGGGACTTGATTCTTGCCGATTATTCGCTGCCAACCTTCGACGGGCTCGCGGCGCTAACAATTGCGCACCAACTGTGCCCAGATATCCCATTCATCTTCGTCACTGGCGTCATGGGGGAAGACATTGCGGTCGAAACCC
>JBEKGW010000081.1:0-4840 GCA_050012595.1 Terriglobales bacterium | reverse complement strand
GGCGATGGTCCTCCATCGTCACGACCTTCGGCCGCACCAGGATCCGCATCGTCCAGAGAAGATCGTCCAGGACGGTCCCAAACCCGAAGTGAGCATCCACAAACGCCAGCTCCGCAGCCGGCAGAGTCGAGCGCCCCGAGATCAGGACCACGGGAACATCCGGCACCAGAAACTTGATCTCCTGGGCCAACCGCGAACCAGACATCAATGGCATTTCGTAGTCTAGCAGTGCCAGATCAAAGTGGATTCGCTGGCAAAGCGCGAGCGCCTCGATCGGGTCGTTTTTCGCGATCACTCGGAACCCGCATTCCTCAAGAACACTGGTTAGCAATCGGCTGGATTTGGGATTGTCGTCCACGTAAAACACTGTCGTTCGGTTCTCCATCACAAACCTCCGTTCCTGTCCCGAAGAACGCACCCCGCGTCCGGCCCTTGCATGAATTCGCCGTGGCGGCAAAATGACAAGTTGTTCATGTTCTCTTACAGCCTCGGCCAAGTTGCATCAATTCTAGATAAACCTGCTTGTCACTCCTTCGAGAGAAAGTCTCAAAGGGGTAAATCATAATGCTCAAAGCAAAAAAGGAGGTTTGGCTAATGTCGGATACGGATAGATCCTTGGCCTGAGCTTTATAGAGAGGTAATTCTGGAATCAGGCCGTGGCAGGTTGCCTGCCCTGATTGACGAGGCAAGTGACGCAATTCGATGCCGCTCCAGGGAGCTGTGGTACGCGGGTTCGCCGGAAACAATGGAGCGACATGATTTGGATTCGGCGCTCTATTTCTTAGGGTTGCTCCGGACGGTACGTGCAGATGAGGCAAGGCATCAATCGGAGCGCTAGTTTTGTGACGTTGGTCAATCAGATGTGCGAGCCGACTCTTAGCACACGAACTGGGACCGGCCCGGTTGTTTGTTTGCATGACAGCAGCCGCGTTTGCGGGAGCTTTTTTCCGTGGAGTCTTCTTCCGCTGCATTATTTTGTGACCGATTCGTGAGCCGATGCCGAAGTCGGTGCAGGTGCCGATGATGACGTAGGCGAATCTGGGACGAGCACCCTCTTCACGGATTCGGAGATTTCGTTCGCGTGCGCGACCAATTGGCTGACCTGCCATAGCTGGGTGTCGGTCAGCTTGGTCTTGAAGGCGGGCATCCCGGACATACGGATTCCGTTAGCTGCCTTCCAATAGCTTTCCGAGGCTGGGTCATCGGTCACACCCTCGCCACGGAATAACTGTGCCGGTTTCGGATACATCGTTTCCCCATAGTCTGTCGATGGATGCGCTGGAAGTCCGTGACAGGCGGCGCAGTGCTGTTTGTATACGTTTGCACCGGCCAGAAAATTCGGTTCGTCGGCGGACACAGGAGATTGGAGAATGTGTTGCTTCTCGATATGCGCGTCCAGGGCCATGTGCGCCAGTTTCTTCTCAAACGGCATTGGCGGATCGGCTGTTGCTACTGGCGCCATGCCCGCAGCAAAGTAGTAGAAAAAGCCACCTGTCAAAATCGCTGTGGCCAGAACAAAACCGATCACGATGCCCTTTATCACTTGTCCGCTCCTGTTCCCGGTCAGAAATTAAAGCGATAACCTAGAATCATCTTGGCAATCAGGTGGTCAGTCGCGCCCGTGAGACCCACGCCGAGGCCGAGATTGATCTCCCATTGCGGCGCGATATTCAAATCAATCGTGGGGAAAATTTGGTGCTGCTGTTGCGAGACCGCATCGAATCCCGTCACCGGGCCGACCGAACCGTAATATTCGAGACCTCCCGCGATTTTCGGAGTGAAGTCGTAGCTGAACTTGAAGTTCGGCGAAAAGACAACACCTTGGTTCACGCTCTCACCGTGAAAGGACCGGTCCAGCGTAGGGTTCAAGGACCAATACCATCGGCCAACTTTTTGATCCACGATGGGACGGATTTCCCATGTCCATGTGTCCACGGAATATTGCCGCCTCTGGTAGCCGATTTCATTCGAGATGCTCACACCCACGGGCCAGTGCCATTTCTTGGGGACGGCAACGCGCGGCCGTATGTGATCACCAACCCACTGCCAGTGCTGGCCCTCGGTTATCGAAGTGAAGATGTAAAAGCCACACTCAAACCAGTCGCTGAAGCCGTGGGTGATCTCGACAGTCTCATGCTCTGCGTGATTGGTGGGATAAACACCATCCACGATCGCCTTTGAGCCGTCGATCGTGAAGTTGCTATGGAGCTCAACCATGGTGTGTCCGGGATCGACGAGGTCGGATCCGTACACCTGGATTTCGTAGTTGTCTTGAGCAGGTGTGCGAGCTGCAGCCAGGATGACTGTCAGCAACGCAAGCGCGAGAAGCCAGCCGCGCACCAGACGGCGCCGCAAAACACGGCCCAATGATAGGGACCTATTCAGAGTGTGCAGAACCTCGCGAGAACAAGTAGAAGTGGCAGTAACCATGTGAGGTCGGTGACCTGTTGGACGATTCAATTCTGAAGAACAACGAAACAGGCTTGCCCCAGATCGCTCAGATTCTACAAGGACTCATACGGAAGACTACCCGTTAAGAATGAATTCACCGTGGCGGCAAAATGACAAGTTGTTCATGTTCTCTTACAGCTTCGGCCAGGTTGCATCAATTCTAGAATGCGCAGCCTACTGCCGCTTTCACTGATCACGGTGATCTGTCGTGTGCTGCTCTTTCTTAATCTTCTTGTTGGACCTGTTGCGGCGATCGGTCAGGAAACGTCAACGCTCCCGGATGCGCCAAGCTCAAGTCAGATTGAATCTGGCCCATCAAGCCTTGAACAGGACGGTCAACAACATCAACTGAGTAAGAATCACATCTTCTGGATAATCCCCAACTATCGATCGGACGAAAACGCGGCTGAAATCGAACCGCTGACGCCGAGCGCGAAGATGAAAGTTGCATTCGACGACTCTTTCGACCCCTCGGCGTTTCTAGTAGCTGGCGTCTTTGCCGGGGTAGCCATGGCGCAGAAGCAGTACACCTCGTTCGGTACCGGAGCGCAGGGGTTTGGCAAATACTACGGGGGGGCATTCGCAGATCAAGCAATTGGCAACATTATGAGCGAAGGCCTATTTCCAGTCGTTCTCCACCAGGACCCTCGTTATTTCGTGAGAGGCACGGGCGGATTTTGGAAGCGGACTGGATACGCTATCAGCCGGGAAGTTATCACTCGCGGCGATGACGGCCGCAACCACTTCAACACATCAGAGCTGGCCGGAAATGCTGTGGCCGCAGGCATTTCCAACCTCTACTATCCGGCTACAGATCGATCATTTGGAAATACCGCGAATAAGTGGGGACAGCAAATAGCTCTGGATACGTTTTTCAATGTGGCAAAAGAGTTCTGGCCGGACGTGCGCAACAAGTTGTTTCGGCACTGAGCACCTGAGACTGACGCCTTGGTTAAGGCCGAGGCGCAATGGAGGCCACAGAGGACAAAGCTGACCATGCCACCAAGAAGTCGGATCTCTACCGAGACATCGCAGGCGTACACAACGAGCACCGAGTTCTGCAGAGTGTTCGCAGCAAATATGGATAGTATGCATCTGCTTTCATTCTTGCTGACGGCCGATCTCACCAAGGCTGAGGAATGCTTTGTCTCCGGCTTGGGAGATTGCGTCAAAGGAAGCTACGTCTTTCGAGACTGGGCACGATCCTGGGCTCGGCGGACGATCATCCGAAATGCAGTTCGTGTGTTGACGCCCCGTCCTAACCACTCTGCCGTCACAGCGGTCCCCAGTGATCCAGTGAATTGTCGGTTTGAACGAACGCGGGACGCAGACGCCGCAATTGCGAGAGTTCTCGGGCTTGAGGAGTTCGAGCGCTTTGTGTTCGTGTTGTCCGTCCTTGAAAGGTACTCAGATCAGGATTGTTCCCTTCTCCTGGGCTGCTCGCGGCAGGATGTGCGTGAGGCAAGGATAGGAGCCCTACAGCATGTCGCCGAGTTAGACAGGATGAGCGCTGTGACCGGGTCCGGGGCCCCAACTCCGCTGCGGAGCTGCCACTCGGAAACTCTAGTGGCATATTCTTCGTGATTCATCTGGCGTCATGTCGATACCGTTTCGAGGACGTGGACGGGTAGCGACAAAGTTATAGCAGCGCCGCCTCCAGCGCTCTCGGAGACCCTAGCCGCACCGCCGTGCGCCTGGACAACTGCATCCACGAAGGCAAGCCCGAGACCATGTCCAGGAGAACGTTTCCCCTTCACGAAGCGCTCGAAAGCTCGGCCGCCAATCTCTGGCGGGAATCCTGGGCCATTGTCTTCGATCGCGAATTCTGCTGACCCTTGATGCAAATGTAGCCGAATGCTCACTCGGCAACCCACCGGCAAGTGAGTCAATTCGTTTTCAAGCAAATTGCTTACCACACGATTCAGCAGAGGCAAGTCAGCATCCACGACCACATGCTCTTCAAGGTCACTCGTCACTTCGTGATGGCGCTCAGCCATGGCCGGCTGGTAAATATCGACTAGTTGTTTCACGACATTGGAGAAATCAACCGCGCGGCGATCCAGGTGAAGCGCGCCCGCCTCCGCTTCCGCAAGATCCAGCGTGGTGTTTAGCAACTGCGAAAGCCTATCTAGGCCCTCGATTGCTTCTCCCACCGAGTCGCGCCACTTCTCGTTCCCTTCATCGCACAAGGCGGATTCGAGCGTTCCGCGAATCAACGTTACCGGGCTCTTGAGGTCGTGCGCGACGGCGCCGGTGACGGTACGAAGCTGGTTCACCGAGGACTGCAGCCGGTCCAGCATGCGATTAAAAGTCTTAGCCAATCGCGAGATTTCATCCGAATTCACCGGCTCAGGCAATCGTTCTTCTAAGTCTTCGGTGCCAATTCGTG
>JBEKGW010000080.1:0-5220 GCA_050012595.1 Terriglobales bacterium | reverse complement strand
TCGTTGGATTGCTGCTGCACGCCATGTTCGGAGCCAACGGCATCGTCATGTATCGCCAGAAGCGCGCCGAGATGCAGTTGCTCCAGATTGAAGTCGAGCGTCTGCAGAAGGAAAACAATCAGCACGTCGACCAGATCAAATCGCTTAAATCCAATCCTGCCGCCATCGAGAAGGAAGCCCGCGAGCAGCTTCACTACACTCGTCAGGGAGAAGTCGTTTACGTCGCTCCCGATCCTCCGCAGAAGCCACCCGCCGGCCGCGCCAAGAACGAAAGATAGTTGCTGGTTGAACGGGGCAGCTTTCCCTTTCTTGCAGCCAATTTTTCGCAGCCCACCCTCTGCGCCTTCTGTGATAGAGTGCAGAGATCGCATCATGTGTGGGAACCAATCTAAGGAGGGTGACATGCGGAAATTTCTCTTGTTGTTACTTGCCGGCGCTTTGACGGTGTCGGTTGCCTCGGTGTCATTTGCCAGCGACGCCCAGACCGTGAACGGCTGGGTCAGCGATTCCAAGTGTGGGGTTAAGGGAGCCAGCGCAGACCATGCCGGATGCGCGAAGAAGTGCATCAAAGCCGGCGCCAGTCCGGTCGTCGTTACCGACAACGACCAGAAGGTCTTGGCCGTGGACAATCCCGACGCCCTCAAGGAGCACTATGGACATCACGTTGCCGTGACCGGGCACATCGACGGCGACAAGATCCACGTTGATAGCGTCAAAATGCTCTAAGGCCAACGAGTCGAACAGATGCAAATCGGGCGGCCCTAGTGGCCGCCCGATGTTTTTCCGGTGGCGGTGTCACGCCCGTCCAACCCAATTTCTAGTGGGAATCCAGAGTTGCTGCGACCACAGGCAGAGGCCGAGCTGCGCCCGGCTTGGACGGGCGAGGGCGCCCGTCCCCACACGAACAGCCTCTACCGCACCACGCCTTCCAGCGGCGAACTGGCGGTCGCATAGAGCTTCCGCGGCATTCGTCCCGCCATATACGCTTGTCTTCCTGCCAGCACGGCGTGTTTCATTGCTTCCGCCATCAGCACCGGTTCCTGAGCGCCGGCGATGCCGGTGTTCATCAGCACCGCGTCATAGCCGAGTTCCATGGCAATGGCCGCGTCGGAAGCTGTGCCCACGCCCGCGTCCACAATCAACGGGACTGCCGTGATCATCTCGCGCAGGATACGCAGGTTGGCGGTGTTCTGAATGCCCAGACCGCTGCCGATCGGCGCGCCCAAAGGCATCACGGCCGAAGCTCCCGCGTCCACCAGCCGTTTGGCGAACACGATGTCGTCCGACGTGTAGGCCAGCACCGTGAATCCCTCTTTCGCCAGCACACCTGTGGCTTCGAGCGTCGCTTGCACATCCGGATACAGCGTTGCCTGGTCGCCAATCACTTCCAGCTTGATCCAATCCGAGAGTCCAACCTCGCGCGCCAGTCGGGCCGTGCGGATGGTGTCGTCGGCGGTATAGCATCCGGCAGTGTTCGGCAAAATAAAATATTTACTCAGATCGATGTAATCGAGCAGAGATTCCTTGCTGCGGTCAAGATTCACCCGGCGCACGGCCACCGTCACCATGTCGGCGCCGCTGGCCTCGAGTGCGCGGGCGGTTTCCTGAAACGATTTGTATTTGCCGGTTCCAACGATCAAGCGGGAACGGAATTGCCTGCCAGCGATAATGAGTGAGTCCCCCATGACCTTATTGTACGGCTACAGGGAACTGTGAACCAGACAGTGGAGCGACGGGCGTCTCGCCCGGCACTCCACCGGCTTAGCCTCCGGACGCCTCCGCCTTCTCGTACATCTCATCGATCAACTCGCGGTAGCGCTCCTCAATTCCCCGTCGCCGCACCTTGAAAGTGTGCGTCATCGTTCCATCCGCCGCCGACAATTCTTCGGGCACCACCAGCACACGTTTCAATTTTTCGAAGCGCGCCAGATTCTGGTTCAGATCTTCGATGATGCCTTCATACAGGGCTTGCACCTTGGCGTTCGCAATCAGTGTTTCTCGAGAAACAAAGTCAACCTGGTTCGCCCGTGGGTAGTGGCCGAAATGTGCGTTGAAGGTTTAACAACAAGCGATTGCTTTTTTTCGCGAGTCGCCCTATCGTCAAGGCATGGCATCGAATCGTACTGAACTCCGCTCCCTGAAAAACATGCTGACTCAGGCTGACCGCATCCTTGAGACGGCCCCCGCATTGCCGCAGAACCGGACAGCATCTTGCCGAGAGTTGTTACAGGCGGCGCTAGCCCTCACCAATGATCTGCTCAAGCAATCCATTACAACCGCCGCGATTATGGGGCGCAAGGGCGGAAGCACGACCGCCCGCAGGCACGGGCCAGAACACTACCGCCAGATGGCCGCCCAGCGCAAGACCCACGGCGGCGGCAGACCTCGCAAGAAATCAAGGTAATCTTGCCGCCTCTCTGGGCCATGCTTGGCCTGAGTCGCGTATCTGCTTCAGGTTTTTTATTGTCTTCCGCAGCACGGCGATTCTTGCTTTTGCAGTTTCAATCTGACGGCTGGCGTCATGTATTAACCCATCCCATCCGGTTAACACTTTCTTGTTGACTTGTTGTGCCACTTGTATTAACCTCCTGTTTATGCCTAACTATTCTGCTGTAATCGAAGATTTTGAGCAGGAGCTTCATCGCCTGATCGCTGAACGTGACAAAGTGAACAGCCAAATTGAGCGAATCACAAAGGCCATTGAGGCAGTCCAGCTTCTCGCAGAAGAAGACGATGCTCCGATCATGCAACCGCCGCCGCTGCCGCCCGACAAGGAAGGCGGCTTTTCCGACAGAGTTAGGGCTATCCTCGATGCCAATCCATTGCGTACCCTTACTGCTCTTGAGATTCGGGATGTAATGCTCCAGTCGAGTCCCGACGATGACCCGAAAGTAATGCTGATTCACATTCACAATACGTTGAAACGCCTTTTTATGCAGGGAGAGCTTGAGGAACAAGAACTCCCTGAAGGACGAAAAGGGTACAAGGCGAGAAAGTTGTGGCTGGACGAAGTGAGGGCGGTGATCGCCCAAGCTGCCGCAGCGAAAGAGCGAGTCCCTAGACGACGTAGGCGCACCGCCGCCTTCTAGAGCAAAAAATGACTTTGGGCGTAAATGCGAAACGCCCCGCGATTCGAGCGCGGAGCGTTTCAGAAAGCGAGGTGAGCGATCATGAACCGATCCCCACCAACTGATTAGCTGAGCCGCCCCGGTTTCCACAACGGCAGCCGGGGCTAATCCAAAAGCCAACACCACTCACACTAAGACACAAAGCGCCCAAAAGCAAAGAAAATAGCGCATTTCCGCATTTTTTTCTTGACAAACAGCTAGCGCTAGCTGTATTATTGGAATCATGATGAACACAGAAAAAGCCGAAAAAACAATGACTTGCTCGACATGCAATGTCGATTGTCAACGCTTTGGTTCGCACAGGAACGGCCTTCGCAGATTTCGCTGCCCGCAGTGCAAGCGGACCTACACCGAACCGCACATCCGGACGCTCGACACGATGTACATTCCCGAGGAAAAGGCGGTTTTGGTGATGCGGCTTCTGCTCGAAGGAAACAGCATTCGGAGCAGCGAGCGCATCTCGGGCCTTGATCGGACGACCATTGCGCGGCTGCTCGTTCTCGCTGGGGAGCGCTGCGAAAAGCTGCTGGCCGATACGATCACGAACCTGCGGGTTCGAGATGTGGAAGCCGATGAGATGTGGGGATTCGTGGGCATGAAGGAAAAGGCCAAAGGGAATCTCCACAAGAACGAAGACTCGCTCGGAGATGCTTACACCTACGTTGCGTTGGAGCGCAATTCAAAGCTGATTCTGGCGTGGCATCTCGGCAAGCGCAACCGGCAGGACACTCTCGCATTTGTCCTGAAACTGCGAAACGCCACGGAAGGAAGATTCCAGCTAACCACGGACGGCTGGCCTTCTTATCCCGATGCGGTCGAGCGCGTGTTTGGGAGTGAAATCGACTATGCACAGTTGGTCAAGGTGTATGCTGCTACCAGAGATGGTGAGCAGCGGTACTCGCCCGCCGAAGTCGTAGATGTGGAGGTAGTCCCAAGAGCCGGAATGCCTGATTACGAGCGCATTTGCACATCGCACGTTGAACGCCAGAACCTCACGATGAGGATGCAGATTCGCAGGCTGACTCGGCTCACCAATGCGTTCTCGAAAAAGTGGGAGAACCTGAGAGCGGCTATCGCGCTGCATTTTGCGTACTACAACTTTTGCCGTATTCACCAATCGCTTCGCGTAACTCCGGCAATGGAAGCGGGCCTTACCGATCACGTGTGGGAACTGAAAGAACTCCTGGCCGCGTGAACTCAGTTAGGAATTGCCATGACTTTTGAAAACAAGATCGTAGTCGGGTTGAACGATATAAAGGCGGTGATATTCGAGTGCTCGAACTGTCGCGCCAGAATTTGTGTGTCTCCCGATAAAGTTCAAATACCTAAGGAATGCCCGTCCTGCAACAAGGGGTGGAGAAGCGCCGAGAAACAATCCTTTCTATCCGACACCTCGCAGGAGATGAACTTTATTGATGCCCTGGCGAAGCTGAGGGTACTTGAGACGAAGCCGTTGCCCTTCAGAATTCTTCTGGAATTTGAAGAGGAACCTAAGGCGGGGCAGCCTCCCAACAGTTTATGAAAACCCTAGTTGCAGTGCTGCTTCTATGCGCCCTGCCAGTGCTGGCACAAGATCAACCTGCACCCCACAAGCCTGCCACTCAGAAACCTCTGCCCGTCTCGAAATACCTGCGGAAGGTAGGTCTGCTGTACCTCCAGACTATCGAGGAGTTTTCCAAGCACTGCGAAGGACTAGTGTCCGACCCTGCTGCACAGAGGGAATGTTCCGCAGCAATGGAAAGCTGGGAATCAACGTTTGAGCTGATCGAAGGCCAAGTGGACATCGAACTCAGCAAATCGCACTCCGAAGGTGACGCTCGCACCTGGACCCTGCTCAAGAATGCACAAATGTCCAAGAGCATGTACTTGAGCGGCCATCGTCTGGCTGGGATCATGCAAACGGCTGAGGGGGGCAAGGCGATTATGGATTTATGGGTAGGCGTATATCCGAAGTGCTACACCTACGCGCACGAAACCGTTGTAGATGGAACCTACATTGGTGATGGCGGCTGCGCAGAGCTGGTCAAGAAAGCCACGGATCACAAGTCAACGAAATAGGGCATAGAGCCGTCAACGCACATTTCGGCCACTA
>JBEKGW010000079.1:0-5977 GCA_050012595.1 Terriglobales bacterium | reverse complement strand
GCCTCGTTGGGATCCAGTGACGATACGGGACTGGAGCGCCGCCAGTGTCGTCTTTCGCTTCGAGCACTAACATGCCTTTCGCGTCCGTTGCCGTTAGGTTTTGCATCGTCATGGCGACCGTGTCGATGTTGGCGATAACAATTGCCATGGTGAACACGGGTACTCCCGCCGCACCATCGGCAGCCTGCAATGTCGCAGCTACATCCACATAGCCGACGTGTCCTTCTTTGTCCGCAGGGCCCGGTTTAATCCGAACCGTGAATAAGGGGGTGGTGGCTTTCGGCGTCTCCGCCGCAGTCGCGGCACTTTGATTCGATGAGGGCTCCGTTGCCTGACCGGCGGCCCGACTGAGGTTTGGCAATGCTGAAATTACCAGAATCGCGATCCAAGAAAGTCCGCGTTGCATTAGACAATTCCTCCCGGAACTGAGCAGTCACATATTTAAGGAAACCGTGCCTGCGCCCCTGTGCTTGCTCCCGGCTGGGCGGGCCGGTTGTGTTCTTCACGAGAAACCCGACGTCAACTCAGTTTGCTCCGGCGGCCGTTACGACTTCTTTTCCGTTCGCTTTGTAGACCACGCCACTCTTCATTACGAAAGCGACACGTTCCACTTCGGTGATGTCTTTCAGCGGATCGCCAGAGACAGCAACGATGTCGGCATACGCGCCGGGCTGCATCGAACCGATGTCCTGCGCATCGCCGATCAAATCGGCTGCGTTCACCGTTGCGGCGGCGAGTGCGTCCATGGGTGACATGCCGAGGCGCACCATCTCGGTGAGTTCCCTTGCCGGCGTGCCTCCGTCGCGAAAATTGCCCATGGAATCCGTGCCCATCGCAATCTTGACCCCCGCCCGATTCGCATTGGCAAACATGGCTTGAATGATGGGTGTAATCGCCTGGATCTTCGTCACAATGTGCGGCGGCAGTTTTTCCGGATGTTCCTTCGCAGTTCGGAACAGCACATAGGCAACGTAGACTGTCGGCACAAGATATGTGCCGTGTTCCTTCATCAGGCGGAATGATTCTTCGTCGGCGTACGTCCCGTGCTCGATGGAATCAATCCCCAAGCGTGCGCAATTGTCGATCGCTATTTTGCCGTGAGCATGAGCGGCGATCTTCATGCCTAGGGAATGCGCACTTTCGATGGCGGCCGTGATTTCCTCGTTGGTCATCAGCTGCAGTTTGGGATCATCGCCCACCGACCCGACTCCGCCGCTCGGTACGATTTTGATCAGATCGGTTCCACCGCGATGATGTGCACGAACCACTTTGCGCACCTCATCCGGACTGTCGGCCAGAGGCGCGCTCCATTCAGCACTTGAGATCCCCGGAGCAATGCCGTTGGAGTCATCGGAGTGGCCACCGGTCGGACCGATAATCGTCCCTGCCACCCACATGCGTGGACCGATCACGAGGCCGTGTTCGATCGCATGTTTGAGGGCCACGTCCACGGTATCTCGCCCGCCGACGTCGCGAACGGTGGTAAAGCCGTCGAGCAATGTGGTCCGGGCATTGGCAGCAGCATAGAAGGCGGAGTCCGCCGGCGTTTCCGTAACCAGATCCTGGAAGAAGTTGACTCCCGTGAGATGCTCGGTCAGGTGTTTGTGGCAGTCGATCAGGCCGGGCAATACGGTGGCGTTCGAGAGATCGATGACTTCCGCGTCTTGCAGGGAAACGAAACCATCCTGCACGGCACGGATTCTGTCTCCTTGAATTACGATCGAAACCCGCTCCCGAACCTGCTTGTGCGTTGGATCAATCATCCGGCCAGCGTGAATAACAGTCGCCTTCTGCTGCCCGAATCCAGAAGGCGCTAGCGAGCTAATCAGAAAGAATAGTAAGAGGCCACCGCACCACCACGATTTAGATTTCACGCCAGAGCCTCCAGCAACTTTTCGATGTCATGCATGTCATTGAACACAGAAGGCGAGACCCGGACGAAGCGCCCCGATACCCTGGCATTGACATTCGCTTTCTGCAGACGCTGCTGCACTGCCTTGTAGTCTTTGACCGCGAAGCTGATCAGCGCCGAAGTTGATTCCCTGGGTGTGAGCGGGGCAAACCCAAGCCGCGGCATCTCCTCGTGCAGTCGCTTCAACATTGGCTGGCGGTGCGCAAGGATGTTTTCGACTCCGAGTCTGCGAATGTACGGCAGTGACTGTGCAAGCACGTGCGCAACCCCGATCGCGGGCGTGCCGACTTCACAATGTCCGGCAACATCGTTTTCAAGTTCCCAGGTGTAAGGTGCGGAGTTCGGCGAATCTCCGGGTAGAAAGTGAGACTCTAGGTTGCGCGCTTGGTAATAGCCGTATTGAGCTCGTTTTATGACTCGATCGAGCAGTTCCTCCTTCACAAAGAGAAAACCCAGGCCGAAGTCGCCCATCAGCCACTTGAAACTCGAGCAAGCACAAAAGTCGACGCCGCTCGCGCACACATCAATCGGAGTGCTGCCGGCCGCTTGGGCGATGTCGGCATATACATAAGCACCCTTCGCGTGAGCCAGGTCACACACGGCCTTCAAATCATGCTGGAAGCCGTTGTCCATCGCGACCAGCGAGATTTCGACGAGTTTGGTCTTCTTGTCGATGGCACGATCAAGGTCGCTCAGTTCGATCCGCCAATCGCGCGGCATGACGATTCGAACATCCAGTCCCAATCGCTGCTGCAGCGCTTGCAGGTGCAGGATGGCGCCCTCGAAGTGCAGGGCGTCGGTGACGATGTTCTCGGAGGCATAGGCAATGTCCAGCCCATTGACGACCAGATTCTCACCTACGCTCGTGCTCGAAACATAGCAAACTTCCGATTCCCTGGCGTTGATCAGGGCGGCGAATTCAGCTTTGATGTTGGCTAGTTTCTTAGGGCGAGAGACCACTTCCGGATGCGCCCGAAACTCCGCCCATTCGCGCAACGCAACCATGGACGCGATTGGCATCGGATGGGTGTAGGCGCTGTTGAGGTACGTCACGCCGGCGGGAATGGCAAAATCACTTTTCGCGGGAAGGGCAAGGGTTGCGGAAAACTGCGGACCTAGCGGCAGAGTCGCTACCGAAGCAAACCCAGGTGCGGCGCTCATCGCTGCCAGACCCCCGAGACCGGTCAGAACTTCGCGTCGGCTAACAGTCATCGCGGTTACTCCTGAGTGGAAAGCCTCGTGGTGTTGCGGCCCTGCTGCTGCATTTCAATCTATGTCATCGTGCGGATGTCAGCCTAAAGCTATCAGCGATGGCCTCCGCTTGTCGCCGTCGCCGCATTGACGTTCACTTCGACGGTCCCGGCTTAGCCGATGACAAGGCTTGTTGCACGAAAGCGGCGAAGTCATGTTTGAGTTGCTTCCGGGTGGCCGCCTCCAGGTACACCATGTGTCCTGCCTTGTAGCGGACCAGATTCGCGTGCGTGCGAGTTTCAGGCTCGAGCCCCATGTGCGCGAACGTATTCTCCGCATCGGAGAATGGCGTCGCCAGGTCATAGAGGCCCGAGATCACAAGCACCCGCATCGCCTTGTTTTCTTTCATTGCGTGAGCAAGCGCGGTGCTGCGGTCGGCGTCGGGTGACGCAGCGCTGCCCCAATCCCAACGCGTCGACATCCAGTCCCCGCGATGTTGTGTGGGGGGAGGCCAGCGTCCGCCGAAAGGCCCAGCATACAAGGCATTCGACTTGAAGTTGAGTTGGGAACGGAGATAGGGAACGATGAGATCCCCCGTGCCGTACGTATTAAGGCTGGGATCGAGCACCGGGTTGTATTCTCCGCCCGATGACGTCGTCGAAGCCGTGGCGCGGACGTCATAACGGCCAACAACTTGCTTCTTATCGCGGAGCAACTCAGCAGCAAAATCGTCCAGGTCAACCCGAAGATTCTGCTTCACGAGGAATCCTCCGTCGAGCCCAGTGAATCGCGACAACTCTTTAGCTGTGCGCTCGCGGTCGGCTTGCGACAATCGGTCTCCTTTCAGTAGGGCGACCGAGTATTGAGATAACGCCCATTCCTGCGATTTCTGGATCGCCACGTCGAGGTTCGATTGCAGGTCTGCAGGAAGCTTCTTGTGAACGAAAGCGGCGACCGTGTAGCTCGGGATCAGCGCGACGCAGCGGGCATCCGTGCCGGCATCATCCGTCAGGCTAAGGCGCATGTCCAGCACCGACGAGATCAGCACGACACCAGCGAGGTTAATATCTTTGCCGCTCAAGGCTTCCGCCACGCCCGCGGCTCGAAACGTGCCGTAGCTCTCACCGACCAGAAAAATTGGCGTCGTCGGATTGTATTCGTACTGCGACAGGAAAAGGCGGATGAACTCTGCAATCGAGCTGATATCCCCTTTCGGGCTCCAGAATTCCTTGCCAAATTCCGGGCTCGTCGCGTAGCTATATCCCGTGCCCACGGGATCGACAAATACCAGGTCGGTTACGTCCAGCCAGGTGCTCTCGTTCTCCGTCAACTCATAGGGGGGAGGAGCTGTCAAATATTCGTCGAGATCTCTGACGCGAAATGGGCCTAGGGCTCCAAGATGAAGCGCCGAGGAGGCCGATCCAGGCCCACCGTTCCACGCGAAGGTCAGCGGGCGCGGCGCCTTAGTGGCTCCATTGTCGAGGTGGTAGGCAACATAGAAAATGCGGGCGTGGACCTCGTTGTATTCGTCGCGCAGTGAGAGAAACCCCGCCCGCGCCGTGTACTTGAGGACTTGTCCACCAATCGTAATTTGGTGTTGCGTAACGATGGGCTCATCGCTCGGCAGAGGCGTTTGCGATGCCAATGACGCCACCGCCTCCACGGACGTCAAGCCCGACGCAACCAGCAACAAAATGCAGATTTTAGTCACTTGCTTACTCATGTGTTTGGTCCTATTCCGTCCTCGTCTCCAGACACTGACAGGAGGATTGTAGTCATGCGTGACTTCGTCTGCGCTGCCCCCTCAGAAACCTGGACATCTCTGCGACTCAAAAGTGAAGTTTCAGTGCCAACTGACCGATGCGCGGCGCAACCGACGTGCCCGTGATCTTGCCGAACGAAGTCCCAACATCAGCGTACGAGGTGTCCGGGTTCGCGAATTGGGGTGTGTTGAACGCGTTGAAGAATTCCGCGCGGAATTCCAGATTCACGCCCTCGCGAAGTCCTAGAGGGGTCATTTTGCTCAAGGAGAGATCGAAGTTGCGCTGATCCGGCCCACGCAGAATCCCCGCTCCCGTGTTCCCAAAGTCGGTTCCTCCGTCGGAGCTGATCACCGGTGGAGTGGTGAAGCAACTCGTATTGAAATACTCGTTCAGGCGGTCTCTTACCGATCCGCTCTTACGAATATGAGCGTTACATTCTTCCCCGGTGGTCGGGTTGACGTTCGTGGGATCGTAGTACGCAAAATCCCCATTGGTCCCGGTGATCCCATAGAGATTGGTACTGTTCGTATTGAAGAAAGTAAGTGGGGTGCCGGACTGAAGCGTCATAACACCGAGCAGGGTCCAACCGTTCAACAAGGTCTTGGCGTACTTGGGACCATAATTCACCTTCGGGAGCTCATAAGAGGCACTCACGATCAGGCGCTGCGGGCGGCTGAAATTGGCGGGGCCATAGCCAGCGTACAAGTTGTTCTGATTTCCAACTGTTCCCCCGCCGCTGCTGCTGCCCACGATGGTTGCCGACCCAGTCGCCAGAGTTTTCGAGAACGTGTAGGAAGCCAGGAACTGCAAGCCTTTGCTGACGTTCTTCTTCAGCGTGACTTCCAGGGCGTTGTAATTCGACCTTCCCTCCGATGCTTGCTCCAGGAAGTTCGCTGGGTCGAAGCCAAGGTAGGGCACGCGTTCCGACAGATTGGCCTGCGTGCTCGTCGTTAGCCCTCGGATCGGATTCGATGCAGTCGCCAAGCCTGCCTGGTTAATGGAGCGCGAATAGATGAGGTGATCGGCCTTCGAACCGACATAAGCTACTTGCAAAGCAAGGGTAGGGGAGAGCTGGGTTTGAAGGTTCAGAGTGTATTCCTGCGTGATCCCG
>JBEKGW010000078.1:0-6458 GCA_050012595.1 Terriglobales bacterium | reverse complement strand
AATAGAAACCCGGTGGAGAACAACATATGTCGCGCATTCAGATCACAGCAAAAGCAACAACGCAAGGAAGGAAAAAACAAAAGCAGACCTTGACCACAGGCGACCTGCTCATAGAAAACGGGCTTCGCGGAAACCAGGCGTGCCTCGGCATTCGACAGGCCGCGCTTCCCCCAAGCCGACTCCGGTACCAATCCGGCCAACTTGCTCGAAGCCCGTTTGTCCGTACTAATCCGGAGGCATTGTTGCCGCCGAGATCTCCAAGGGTGTCAGGCAATGGCGTCGAGTTCCAGATTCGTTAGGCGTGTCCGTTCACCAGCCAACTGCCCCAGCGCTTGAATTGTAGTTGCTGTAAATTCTAGGAGATGCATGCAGCCGTTCCTGCTTCGAATTTCTACTCTGCGCTCGCGGTTCTCGTTCTCTTCCTGCATGCGCTCTTCATTTTGTGGGTAGTCTTCGGGGCTCTGCTGACGCGCTCACGCCCGATTCTTCGCTGGCTGCATATCGGTTCTCTTGTCTGGGGAATCCTTACGGAACTGCTTCCTTGGCCGTGTCCTTTGACCCTGTTAGAGAACTGGGTCGAAACCAAGGCCGGAGTCCAGCCGTACCAGGGTGGGTTCCTGCTCCACTATCTGGACAAGCTGGTCTATCCGGACGTCTCTGCGACCGTCCTGACGACTGTGGGGGTGATCATCTGCGCTCTGAACCTTGGGTTTTATGGGAGGCAGATGTGGGTCGCTCGGCTCCGATAGCCCCGGACATCGCCTCCGTCCTCACTTCTTTTCGCACAAAACGCCGCGCACATCCAACCCTTACAATGGGGGAATGAGGATCCTCATGTTCACGGGCAAGGGCGGTGTGGGCAAGACCAGCCTGGCGGCCGCGACTGGCGTAAGACTTGCTGCACTGAACTATCGCACGTTGGTCATGAGCATCGACCCGGCACACAGCCTGGCAGACTCCTTCGATTTGGACACCGACCTCTTTCACCTGCAAACTTCTGACCCGTTGCCGGTGGGTGACCGGCTCTGGATCCAGGAGCTCAATATCCAGAAGGAGATCAAGCGCCATTGGCAGGAGATCTCTTCCTACGTGACCTCGGTGCTGCGCACTACCGGTATCAGCGGGGTAGAGGCCGAGGAACTTGCGATCCTGCCCGGCATGGAAGAGCTCAGCGCGATGATGTACGTCAACCAGTACCAGCGCGAGCAGCGTTACGACGTAATCGTGCTCGACGCCGCGCCTACCGCCGAGTCCATGCGCTTCATCAGCATGCCCACCACCCTCGATTGGTACATGAAGCACATTTTTCCGTTTCAACGTAACTTCCTTAAAGCGGTGCGGCCCATCGCGAACCGCGTGGCGGCGTTCGAACTCCCTACGGACAGCTACTTCGTGAATATCCGCGACCTGTTTGGCAAGCTGGAAGGCGTGGACGACATCATGGAAGACCCGCACACCACCAGTGTTCGCCTCGTCACCAACCCTGAGAAAATGGTCCTGCGCGAGACGGAACGCGCGTTTGTGTACTTTTCCCTGCACGGGCTGACGGTGGATTCGGTCATCGTCAACCGCCTGCTCCCGAGTGAAGTCAGCGACACTTGGTTCAACGAGTGGCACACCTCACAGGACAAGATTCTGCATGAGATCGAAGAATACTTTGCTCCAGTTCCTGTGAAGCGTGTGCCCTTGTTCGCCCATGAAGTCCTGGGCAGACAACGACTGGAGGAGCTGGCAGGAGTGCTGTATCCTGCAGGGGAAGATCCATCGGCGGTAACGCGGACAGAAAAGCCCTTCACCTTCGGGAAACAGAACGGAGCGTACGAAGTTCGGGTGCTGCTGCCGTTTGCCACCAAAGGTGAAATCGGATTATTCAAGAAGGGCGACGAACTGGTGGTTGAGATCGGCACCCTTCGCCGCCATGTCGGCCTGCCGCGGTCGATGGCAGGGTTGTTCCCGGTCAGGGCACGGTTGGAAAATCGTGTCTTGACGGTTGAAATGAAGGAGGCGCAATGAACGAGCCACAGGAAGCTCAGTCAACGGCGAGGGACCATGACGCTCACGAGCCATGCCCATGCCGCGAGATCGTAGACACCGTTCGCGAATGCCTGGGAATTTCGCCCGCTGCCCGACAGCACTTGGCCAACTCACGCGTCGAGTTTCTTAAGGCACTCCGGGAGATGCTGGACGCACGGATAGAGCACTTGTCGAGTCAGCCTCAGAAGGGCACGAAAGTGGCAGTGGAATAGGCTGTCCTCACGGGCACGGGGCCGCGATCGACCACTTCTCCCTTTTCGTTGAGCGTGCAGTAATGGCTCCAGACATCTCCAAGGTCGATACTGATCGTGATCTCGACCCTGGCCGGTCTGCGTGGAACTTCCGCGATAAGGTGCTGCGATCGCTTTTTCATGGGTAACAGTCTCTCCGATTCGAAGGACCTGCTCATCCCATTTGCCGGTACTAATAAGAAGGACGAACCGATAACTTCCGGGTTGCCCGTTACTCGTCAATTGAGCTATGGCCGAAACCGGCGTATAGCGCAGGTACGGCCTTAGCTCCGCCGCAAAAGCAGTGTTTCAGGAACGCAACCCCTTGGCATCCTCTATCGTGCAGCTGATCCCTTCTCTGGCGACGATTGCGGTTGATTCCACCAGCGATTAGGATTCGACTCGTCGCCGCCGGCTTTGGCTCGGCTCATCCAGCCGGTCTCCACATGGACGACGGGCTCCTCATATGGATGGGCATACCGAACTGCAGCGATAACTTTGTGCAGGATGTTGACGTCTTCCGGGATAGCGAAGGTAATGCGGGTCGTAGGCACCTCCGACAGCACCGCTTGCTCACCCGCCCGCGATCCCTGCAGCGGACGGAACTGTTCCACTCCCGTCGCAGAACGAAACGCGACGTGATCGTACTTGCCGTACTCCAGCGGAACCGAATCGGTAATACTGCGCAAGACCTTCTCCGCTGCCTCCGAGGGCACGTTCACCGACACGATATACGCTGGTTCGAGTTGGAATGCCTTGTCCTCAATCGCTGCGGGTGACATCTTGGGTGTCTGGCGACCAGTCGACGAACATGCCGCTGTGAGCAGTCCAATTACCGTGATCTGAATCCACTGGGACCCTCGTCGCACAAATCGGGACATAGGTTCCTTTCTTACCTCAGGAGGTGATGACGGTCAAGGTTCTGACCACTTTGTATTGTTGTACTCCTCGACGAATAGGCAGCATCATTCCTGGGAACTGAACGTCGCAAACTCACGAACGCGCCTGTCACCGGCGGACCGCATACGATGCGATCTACCCATAATTCCCGGTTTGTCGGCAACTCTTACCTTGGGATTAGTTCAGGGTTGCCCGTCATCCGACCGCGGTCGACGCAAAGCACCGGCGGAGCTTCCAACCTGGCATCACATCCAAATGCATCACAGCGAGGCGATTCTAACGAATGAAATTGGCGCGTATCAGGGTTGTCGATGGCGTGGCGGTATCCCCGTTGGGCGTCAGGGAAGATAAAACTGTTCAACCCAGTGGCTTTGGCGTGTTCGAGGTCGGGCAGGAGTAGGATGGATGGCGCTGCGTCTTTCTTCTGAACTTAGCTTCTGCTCTATAACCGGTGGTCTCCATGCCACCGATCAATGGTCAGAGCTGTGCCGCGACGCTAGCGTCAGAGCAGCTCGTTACTCTGGTCCTGGGAGAAAACATAGGTGAAACGCGCCTTGATCGCGTCTCTGGCATTCTTGATGTTCGTGGCGGTCGTATCTGCCCAGAATTCCACGTCCGAAACGCAGCACAAAACTCCTCCAACAATCGACCAAAGAACCGCCGGCATGCAGAAGCTGTCCGGCTTTTTCACATATTTCTGGGACGCGCGCGAGGGAAAACTCTGGCTGCAAATCGACAAATGGAACACTTCATTCCTTTATTACGAATCGCTTCCCAATGGCGTGGGGTCCAATGACGTTGGACTCGATCGGGGCCAGCCCGGCAAGACAAATGTCGTCCATTTTGAACGCATTGGCCCGCGAATTCTGCTGGTCGCCGAAAATGAACGCTACCGCGCGGTCACGGACGACCTCGAGCAACAGTCGGCGGTTCAGCAGGCCTTCGCCCAATCTGTTCTCTGGGGGTTCGAAGCCGCTGCCGAAGATGGTGAATCCGTTCTGATTGACGCTACGCCATTCTTCCTGAGTGACGTGCACGAGGTCGCGGCAAAACTCGCTGCGCTCAAGCAAGGAAGCTATCACGTCGATCCTTCGCGCTCTGCGATCTACCTTCCCCGCACAAAGAATTTTCCGGAGAACACGGACGTAGAATCCACGCTGACTTTTGTCGGAGAGAATCCCGGCCATTGGGTCGAACAAGTCACGCCCGATCCTCGCGCCGTCACCGTGCACGAGCATTTCTCTTTCATCCAGGCGCCACCGGACGGATTCCACGAACGGGCCTACGATCCACGTTCCAGCTTCTTCGGCATCAGCTACATGGATTTTGCCACGCCGGTCGACCAGTCGATCGTCAAGCGTTACATCGCGCATTTCCGTCTCGCCAAGAAAGACCCCTCAGCCGCAATGAGCGAGCCGGTGAAACCCATTGTTTACTACGTGGATCGCGCCATTCCGGAGCCGATTCGCTCCGCCGTTGTCGAAGGAACAGCCTGGTGGAATGCAGCTTTCACAGCAGCCGGGTACAAGGACGCATTCCAGGTGAAGCTGCTGCCGGAAGGTGTTGACCCCATGGACATTCGTTACAACGTCATCGAATGGGTTCCGCGCGCTACGCGCGGCTGGGCGTATGGCATCCCCATCGTTGATCCGCGCACCGGAGAGATCATCAATGGCCATGTGAATTTCGACGCCTTGAGAGTCCGACAGGTATTTCTGATCGCGCAAGGTCTCCTCGATCCATTTGGCAGAGACAAAGACAAAAACCCCGCCGCGCTCCAGCGAGCCAACGAAATGGCGCTCGCTCGCATTCGACAACTGGCCGCCCATGAAACGGGCCACACACTGGGCCTCATGCACAATTACGCCGGCAGCATCGTGAATCGCAGCTCCGTCATGGACTATCCACCGCCGACCGTAGCGCTCGGCGCGGACGGCCACCCCGATGTTTCCGATGCCTATGCGGTTGGTATCGGCGAGTGGGACAAAGTTTCAATTGCTTACGGCTACAGCGATCTTTCTCAAGCAAACAAAGAGACACAGTCGCTCGACAAAATTCTCGATGACGCCTTCTCCCGAGGGCTTCTGTACCTCACGGATCAGGACGCACGTCCGCTCGGCTCCGCCAGCCCCATCGCGCACCTTTGGGACACCGGCAGCAATGATCTCGACGGCTTGAGGCGCGTGATGGCCGTGCGGGCCGCAGCTATTAGGAACCTCTCGGAGAACGCGATTCCCGAACACACTCCGATGGCGACCCTCGAAGATGTGCTCGTTCCGGTGTATCTCTACCACCGCTATCAAGCGGCTGCGGTAGCGAAGTCGATTGGCGGACTCGACTACTCCTTCAATCTTCGCGGGAGCAAGGATAAAGCGCCGGAAATAGTACCCGCCGCCCAGCAGCGAGATTCGATTCGCGCGGTTCTCGACACTCTCTCGCCGCAAGTGCTCGCTTTGCCCGAGCCTCTGCTCAAGATGATTCCGCCGCGGCCGCCGGAGTATCCCGGTGGCCGCGAGAATTTCTCGCGCCGCACTTCACCGGCATTTGACGCGCTGGCTCCCGCAGAAGCAGCGGCGGAAATCATCACGAACTTGCTCCTCCAGCCCGAACGCGCCCAGCGCATGATCGAGTATCACGCGCTTGATGCCGGCAATCCCAGTTTTGACGAACTGGTGGACGACCTGCTCGCCGCCACGTGGAAAACGCAGCCATCTTCCGGTTATAAGGGCGCAATTCAGCGTACGGTCAATTCGGTCGTGTTGGATCAGCTCATGACGCTGGCAGGCGACGACCGCGCGTCCGCACAGGTCCGTGGCGTTGCTGCACTCAAGCTCGACGAGTTGAAAAAATGGATCTCAACGCAAGCGCCGTCGGCGAAAGACTACGCCGTGCAAGCCCAACTCTTCTTTGCCAAAAGCCAAATCGATCGCTTTCAGAGGTACCCAGCGGAGATTCATCTGACTACGCCGGCTCCACCGCCGGACGGCGATCCGATCGGCACAGACGGCTGGGAGTGAACTGGCAACATCTTTGGCAATTAGTCGTTAATATGTGGCGCAAATTGCCGTTTCTATAGTCAATATTCGCGCAACACTGGAACCTGGGGGCAAGGCGACTTGAGTAAGCGAATCCGACGATTCTGGACGAGTCGTCGGCAATCCGGAAGTTATCCAGAAATGGGATGAGCAGGTCTTCAAGATCGGAGAAACTGTTCCCCATGAAAAAGACAGCGCAGCACCTCATCGCAGAAGTTCCGGCCAGACATTCCCCAACCGAATTAACCATCGGCGTTGA
>JBEKGW010000077.1:0-6736 GCA_050012595.1 Terriglobales bacterium | reverse complement strand
GTGACAAACACTTCGGTGATGGCCGTCGCCTCGGGAAACGGCAGTTGACCGTGCATCTCGCGCACGAAATAGCGGCGCAGCGGAATAAGGAAGAGCACGCCCAGGCAGCCGCCCGCCAGGCAGATGAAGATGGTCTGCACTGGGTGCGGATCGAGGTGGAGGATATAGAGCGCGGGAATCGTGAACACGGCTCCGGCCACCACGCTTCCTGAGGCCGCGCCGATGCCGGTGATGATCACATTTTCCAGCAGACTAGTACGCCGCCTGTACACGCGCGCCAGGCCGATGGCGAGAATGGAGATGGGAATCGCAGCCTCCATCCCCTGGCCCACCTTCAATGCCGAGTAGGCCGATGCCACGGAGAAGATCACGCAAAACACCACGCCCCAAAAGACCGATCGCAGCGTAAGTTCCGGCTGCTTCGCCGTTGCGGGCACGATAGGCAAGTAGGATTCGCCGGGTTTCAGAGGCTGGTAGGCGTTTTCTGGAAGAGACTTCGTATCGATCTCACTCATCGATGGATGATACCCCCAATCCGCGATGCCCCGGGGTCGCGGCTGTTCAGGCGCCATGGCCAACGCCGTCCCAGGCAGGGCTCTGGGTTCATTCGCGGTCTGGAAGGACTACGCAGTACACCACATCCATCGCGTCAAATCAAGTGCGAAAGTCACACCGGCAAGCCGCAACCTGCCTCGTGCGAGGGCACTGATCCCCGGAAATTGGATTTGAGTTTCTGACTGAGATAAGCCTTGGTGTCGGCACACAAGGCTTTGAGAATCTCAACCTATCGAAAACGATCGACACATGAACTGAGCCTGCGTGATCCGACAGCCAAATCGAAAAGGGGAACATCGTCCTGCGGCCCATTGCTCCTCAATGACCGCCAAACCGGACATCACCCGAAAAATGGGTTACTTCCGGATCGGCGACGATCCGCCCAGAACCGTCCTGATGTCGTGCGAGTGAGCAACGAGCATGCATGGCCACTTGGATTGAAAGGCGGTTGGCGTATAGGGGATTTGCACCAGAGATTTATCGACAACACGTTTTCGAGGCGCGATCAAGCACAGGGCGAGTCTTCACTTCTGGACTTATTTCAGGCCGAACTCGCCATCGTACTGCCGGATAACCCCATAGCACTCGCAGGCGGAGTCCTCAAGTTTCTTGCGGTTCACGATCTTCACTGCGCCACGGGTGTACTCGATGATCTCCTTCCTCTGCAAAACACTGGCTGCCAAGCTCACGGTAGGTCTATCTGTCCCTAGCATCGTTGCGAGAAAATCGTGAGTGATGGGCAGTGACCCTGAATCCACTCTGTCTTGTGTCATCAGCAACCACCGCGCAAGGCGCTGCTCAACATTGTGCAGCCGATTGCACGCGGCTGTTTGTGCAACCTGCATACCGTGAATTACCGCATAGCGGCTCAACATCAATCGTAGGTGTGAAGCGGATTCCAAAGTGTTTTGTAAAGCTCCAACCCCTACCCGAAATCCCTCCCCCGTGATTTGTACCACCGCTTGAAGCGTGCTCCAGTTCAGGCCAACAGCCGCCGGTGTTCCTGTAAAGCCCTCATTGCCAACTATCCCGGCCTCGGCGGTTTTTCCATCTTTCATTACGACTACAAGAGAAATCAAACCTCGGTTCGGGAAATATGCAAATTCCATCTTTCCCGCCTCGTGAAGGACTAGATGGTTTGGCAGGTTGACGTATTCGAGATGAGGACGAAGTAGGCTGTAGTCGCCATCGGAGGTCGATAGAAGAATAATGTTGCTGACGGACTTCCCGGCGAGATTCCTGCGCTCTCCGGACTCCCCGATTTGGGGCTCTCTGCGTGCCATAAATCAGACCCGATAACCCTCCCGGACGCGGCGATGAACTCACCCATCATGCTGTGCCAAACAGAAACTCTGCTCATTCGCGGCCCGCGGAAGATTATATAGGGTCCAAACGCGACGCTTCTGTAGGGTATCCCACATTGGCTTCACCACTGCTAAAGCGCAAACATCTCGACGCACGAAACATGACCCACGCATAATGCGATTCCGCTCACTGCAAACGACGCCCGCAAGATCGGACGTTCGCGCGAACAAAACCGTTCCATGTATGTAGGATGCCCGACAGACGATCCAAATTTGCACATGTTAAGTTTGGCCAGACTTCTATGAATCGTCCGCCGCCCAAGACTGGGTGACGGTTTTCTGCTGCAATCAGGCAGGACCCGACTGCCAAAGGAGCTGTCAATGGCGAACCTGCACGTCTTGCCCCTGGACAGCAAGCGGGTACTCGTTGGGGCGCTGCGACCGAGGTGCCCATGAGGCGGAAGGTGGTGTGGATCGAGCAACCGGGTTTTGGGGGGTTTGGTTGCTCCGAATGTGGCTGGCGGTTCGAACCTTCGAATGCGCCCACCGGCACATCTTTCGAGGAAATGAAGCTCAGCCTCGGGCTGCAGCTCGACAAAGAGTTTACGTCCCATGTTTGCGCCGATCACCCCCAAAAGGTTAGCTAGTAGCAGTCCGAGCACATAGGTCGCTGGGCGCCTATCGGAATTGCGCCTGGATGACCGGCTAACCGGACATTACCTGAAAAATGGGTTACTTCCGGATCGGCGACGATCCACCAGCAATGCAAGCGAGGTGCAGATCGTCTGCCAGCCTTCGCATGCGCCCGGGTTTCAGCGGGCTTCCTGTATTCTTAACGCAAGCTCAGGTGCGCAGGCTTTGGCTGCACGGGCGGAGCCCGTTTCCCGGAGCTCCGCGGGCCGGTCTTCGGAAGTGCCGGAGCGGAGGTGTGGAGAACCCCTGCCCGCTAAATCCTCGATTGCCCCGCCTGGAGCGACTTCCTCAGTCGATGGAGAGAAAAATGTGGCGTTTTCTCGTGCTGCTGACCATATCGTTGTATCTGACATCGTTTTTGAATGCGCAAGAGAAGCGCGAATCGCACTACGAACTCTACGGCGGTTACACGCTGCTCTCAAACTCTTTCAATGGAAAGCCCGGAGCCACACAGCCTCTCAATGGGGGAGAGTTCGCGATTGCATTTCCGGCTTGGCACAATCTGCGCTTCACCATCGATGTCTATAGCATCAGGGGTTCTAATCTGAACGCACAGCAGCACGCCATCTTCATTACGGGGGGCGGCAAGTACAGCCATCGCGTAGGGAAAGTGAATGTTTTTGGCGAAGCTCTGCTGGGTGACGTCGGCATCAATCGTTATTGGGGGCCGAATAGCCTACCCGGTCAAACGGCGTCATTAACGGCGTTCCTCGGCGGCGGCATTGACACTCCCGTCTCGCGCCGTTTCGCCTTTCGCCTCGCGGGCGGTTATCAATACACGAACTTCTTCCTTGTCCAGAGCGTATCCGACCCGATTCCCTACCAGTTCCCGGGAGAACCCAATAACTTTGCGCGCATCGCATCCGGCGTGGTTTGGAAGTTCTAATCCGGAGATGCAGGTGGATGCAACGCGATAGCGTTTTCTGAAATGCTCCAGGCCGAAAGCACAGGTTCGAGTTGCCGCGACCCCAAAGGGCGGCGACCAGGCACGAACCTCCCAAGGGCTACACAATTTCCCAAAAATGCCCTGATCTTCTACCGCAGCCGCTTCCCAAGGTGATAGCTGATGCCTGCGTTGATGGTCATCACGTCGAGGCCGGGATTGTAGGGAACCGCGAACCCATTGGAGAAGTGCTGGTAGGCGCCCTCCATCCTAAGCTCGAAACGCTCCGTCAGCCGAACCTGAACGCCGGTCCCGAAGTGGAGGCTGAAGTTGAGGTAAGAAGCTTTGGGCGAGATCGCCTTTTCGGTGAAGGTGAACAGGCCACCCCTGGCCAGGAAGTAAGGCTTCGCCCACCGTTTGTCGAACCAGGTCCACCTTAATCCGATGGGCTCGATGCCTAATCCGGGGACGTATTTCTGGGCCTTAGAGAGCGGATCGCCCCAGACATCGGTATCAGCCGGCTCGTGCAACAGAAGGATGGGCTCAATCGCCGCGACATAGTCCATCCGCGCCGTAAGGAACTTACCCCAGCTGTTACGGTCGTACTCCATTCCGCCGACATGAAGTTCGCTCCAATAGGTGTCGGCAAACACCTTGTTGTGGCCGATGGAGGTGAAGCCGAAAAAAAACAGCTCGCTTTCTGTCGGCACCCGGGCATCTGCGGCGGGGGCGGATAGCTGCGAATATGCCCGAGTTGGGATAAGCATCGACCATGCGCAAAGGCCGGCGGCAAGCAGGCGGATCGCCTCGCAACCGAGCACGGACCGGCATTTGCGCAGGGATTGAGCGGCTATTGAGAGTATGCAGGTCATTTACATGTTAGAAAGGGGGAAGAGACTGTTTCAATTCTACCTTCTAAACTCCTCCACGGGCACTTTCGGGCGCGGCAAAACCGGCGCAGAATAACGAAGCGTTGGTTGGAAAGGGCAATCACCCTATGCGGGAAGACCGAAATACGGCGGTTAGGGTTTTCTCTGCGGCGCTCGTTGAAGGGCGCCAACCGCCTCATGCGACCAGCTTCTCCGCCGGCGTCCACTCCCGATGCTGGCTTTCAGCGACTCCGCGATGGGTCAGCGCCCCGCAATCTAAAATGTTTCGTTGGCCGGAAATCGGCTTTCATTCCGTTGACTCTGAATCTCTCTCGACCTTGCGTCCGCGACTGGCGTTGCCACGTATCCAGCATCCTTTCATGGCTCAGCGATAAGGTGCCTTCGGCCCTGTCCGCAAGCACGGCATCGGCCCACAACTGAGTCTTGCCCCGCTGCTTACCGTTCGGAGGCGGACACGATTCCCGTGCCGCGCAAGGCCCATCGCCTGCAAGCGTCTTTGCAATAGTTCATTTGACAAAGACGTCGGCCGCGCTTGAATTCTACTGACAGCGACATCTAGCTTAGGTCAGTGGCGAAATGTCGCAGGAATACCCACTATTGGACCGCTTCGCTGGCCTGTGGGAACGCGGCGGCAAGTCCCTTTGCTACTTTGCGCATCTGGGACTCGACAAACTTCCCGAACCCGGCGGCTACTTGTGTCTCTGTGACGTGGATGTGGTACCGGGCGGGCCACTACATGATGATGAAACAAGTCCCTTGACCGAATGGTCGCATTTGCGATCCGATCAAGGGTTCTTTAGGGAGAGGCTATGAATCGGCGTGTTCTTTTGCGCGCAGTTACAACTCTTGGCGTTTCAGGTGCAGTCGCACAATATGTGCGTGCCGTGGTCAGTGAAGACTCAAAAGATCGCGACGCATCGGAAGGTGATCGGCAAACTGAGAGCGCGCGCCGGATCGAGAAGGCCGCTGCAGCAGCCATGGCGATGCAGCGTCGCGATTGGGAACAGGGAATTCTGGCTCAGGCGCTGCTTGAGACGAACGACCGTGAGAAGGTCGTTCTTCTCACTAAGGGAGCCATTGTCCAGCGGACACCCGACGGGCGGTTGGGCGTGTTGTTATCCGGGAACCCAACTGATCCCGCAATGGGCGGCGCAGCCTATGCCAAAGCGGCACAGTGGACCGGTGATTTGCAGATCCGGCAGGCGGTGGACGAACTGCTTGACTGGATACGGACCAAAGCGCCGCGCAACTCGGAGGGCGTTCTCTACCACGTTTTCGACGCGCCCCAGATGTGGTCGGACGGGTTCAACTGCGCGCCGCCGTTCCTGGCAGAGAGGGGCTTCTACGACGAGGCCCTGGTCCAGATTGAGGGCTTCCGCCGCCGACTATGGAACCCGGAACATAAGTTGCTCGCGCACATCTGGGACGACGGCAAACGGCAGTTCATCGATGGAAACCTCTGGGGCGGGGGCAACGGTTGGGCCGCTGCGGGACTCGCCCGCGTGATCCGCAGCCTGCCTCGCAGCCGCTACCAAGACCGCGAGCACCTTGCCACTTTTGTCCAGGAGATTGTGGATGGTTGCCTCAAGCACCAGCGGGCCGATGGCCTGTTTCACGACGTAGTGGACCAGCCGGCGACCTTCGTCGAAACCAACCTGGCGCAGATGTTGGCCTTCGCCATCTATGAAGGAGTTGCCGAAGCATGGCTTCCAAAAGCTTACTTGGCTCACGCGGACAGAATGCGTCGCGCCGCCCGCGCGAAGATGGACGCCTTCGGCTACGTTCAGGGCGTTTGCGGGGCACCCAATTTCGACCACCCCGGAACCTCGACCGAAGGCCAGGCGTTTTGCATTCTAATGGAAGTCGCTGGCAGGAAAGCGGAATTGGCGCAACCCCTCTGACTCTCTTCAGTTGCCTGGGCGTTGCAAACGGGATTTTAAAATCGCGCTCTCGTCAGTTCCGGTCGTGTAAGCGGCTATCCGGACAGAACCCTTTTTCGGATCATGGCAAGGTGGCACAGAAGCCACCCGATTAAGAAGGATGATTGTTGAACAGATCGGCCTCGTCTTCGACCACCGCTGCATTTCGTTCTTGGCTGGTGTAGCTCACATTCTGCCCGCCCGACCGTGAACGCCGGACCGCAGCTGACGTAGCGTTGACGGCATTTGTCGTCGCCGTCCTGTTGGCTGCGTAGGGCATGGCGGATGCCGCAGCAATACCCATTTTGGCCGCAGCCGCAATGGCATCCTGATTGGCGCCAAGGTACACAAAATCCCACTTGTAAATGTCACGCTGCTGGACGATCAGGTCGAACACTTGCGGCGCCGTGAACACCTTGCTGGCATTCTCCAGACCATCGGTCATGATGATCACAATGACCTTGGATGGCCTTTCATCCTCAGACATCGCTG
>JBEKGW010000076.1:0-7100 GCA_050012595.1 Terriglobales bacterium | reverse complement strand
CTTCATTTTCTGGCAAATTGCTGAACGCTTCCTGAAGAACTGCACAAACCAGTGCAACCCCCACAATCTGAGTCCTTGACAGGAACCCCCCGAGAATCATGATGGGAAATAGGTAAAGAAATCCCAGGGAGATGTAGGGCTTCGTCGCCCAGTCGACCACCGCGATGGCTGATATCAAGAGACCGGCAACAACGATCAGTCTGGTGCGGTTGGCCGGTGCGTACATGGACAGTACGTCTTTCATGGCTACGTTAATGGTGCGCTATCTTCGTGTGCCAAGAAAACTGCTTTCTCAAACCCTAGCCAAAAGATAACCCCCTCGCTCACCAAAAGATAGTGTTTGAGACTCGAAGATAGGATTCCCCTTCGCGCACAGTGGCTTGCACAATGATCACTGCCGCGTCCAGCACGGCATCTTTAGAGGCCTGAGAGGGGAGTCGAGTTGGAGCAATCGCGGCTGCCCTCTAGGGCGAACCCTGGAAGCGTGACGGTCGAACGAAAATGATGAAGTATCCCGTTTACATCAGTAAAAGAGTTGCCGTTGTGTTTGTGACGGCCGCAGCGATCATTGTCGCAACGGGACTTCTGGAATCCGGCCGCAGTCGTGGCCAGGCTGCAAACGCGAATGCGCCGCAGGAATCGGGTGCAAAATCCAACACGTCCGGGTCCGAAGCGGCCTTGGACTTGTCACCCAGCCAACTGAACTCGATCAAGATCGAACCGGTGGGAAGCTACCTGTTTCCCGTTGAGAAGGAAGCGGTCGGCAACATTGATTTTGACGAAGACTTGTCAGTTCAAGTCTTCCCCGCTTATCAGGGAACGATCCTCAAGACTTTTGCGGAACTTGGCGCCAGGGTTCAGAAAGACCAGCCCCTCTACACCATCAAGAGCCCCGACCTCATTCAGGCGGAGTCGAACCTGATTGGCGCGGCGGCGACTTTCGAACTGACCAATAAAGAACTGGCGCGTGTCCAGGGTCTTGGCGGAATTGCCGAGCGCGAGAAGGAACAGGCGACCTCGGATCAACAAACCGCTGAAGGCGCTCTCAAAGCCGCGCGAGATGCGGTCCTCGTCTTTGGCAAGACGAATGCCGAAATCGATCAAATGATCGCCTTGCGCAAGATCGATCCTGCCTTGGTCGTGCGGAGTCCGATTCCCGGCAAGGTCACATACAAGGTCGCCCAGCCCGGATTTTTCGTGCAGCCGGGAAATCCACCGGCGCCTTACTCGGTCGCTGACGTGGCGATTAAATGGATGCTGGCGAATGTTAGCGAAAGTGAGCTCTCAATGTTTCACTTGGGCCAGCCGGTTCAAGTCAAGGTGATGGCCTACCCCGGCCGCGTGTTTCAAGGCAAGGTCTCGAAAATCTACGAGACGGTTGATCCGAACACTCATCGAGTAACGATCCGCTCCGAGATCGTGGATCCCAACGATGAGCTGCATTCCGGAATGCTCGCTAACTTCGTCATTCGCGTCCACGGCCCGGTGGAAGCCATCGCTATACCGGCGAATGGCGTGGTCCGCGAAGCCGATGGCACCATGACGGCCTGGGTAACCACTGATCGCCGCCGTTTTGCACAAAGAATCATCAAGATCGGCCTGCGAAACGACGACCGGGTTCAAGTTCTCGATGGTTTGCAGCGCGGAGAACTGGTCGTTGCGGACGGCGCCGTGTTTCTTAGCAACATGTTGCAGGCGCCACCAAGCGATTAGGTCTGATGCCGGCTTCCATTCACTAAGAGACAAACCGCCATGTTCAAGTCTCTCATCGCATTTTGCCTCAGCCGCCGTCCGATTGTGGTGGCGGGTTTGCTGCTGTTTGCCGGTGCCGGGCTCATCGCTTTTAAGCAGCTCAACATCGAGGCGTATCCCAACCCAACGCCCGTGATCCTGGAAATCACCGCGCAGGCGCCGGGCCTCTCTGCCGAGGAGATGGAACGTTACTACACGCGCCCCACGGAGATTGGACTCTACACCACGCCCGGCATCGACGTCATCCGCTCCACTTCTTTTTATGGCCTGTCCTTTGTTCGCGTCAGCTTCAAATATGGGGTGGACTATAACTTCGCCTACGCCCAGGCGTCGGTCGCGATGCAACAGAACGTTAGCCTGCCAGGCGGCCTGGTGCCCACAATCCAGGCTAACAGCTCGACCGGGGAAATCTATCGTTATCAGGTCGTCGGCCCCAAGCATTTCGGAATCACGAATCTCCGCACGGTTCAAGATTGGATCGTCATGCGCCGGCTGTTGACCATTCCCGGCATCGCAGCCGTCAACAGTTGGGGCGGCCCCACGAAAGAATTTCAGGTCGAGGTGGACCCGCACAAGCTCGAAGCCTACAGCGTCACCGTGCCGCAAATCCTGACCGCGCTGGGCAACGCGAACATCAACGTGGGCGGACGCGAAATCCGCATTGGCCAGCAGTCCGTCAATATCCGAGGCGTTGGCCTGATGGACGACGGCGGCAATGATGATTTGGCCCAGGGGTACAAGGTTGACGACATCGAGAATGTGGTCCTGACCCAGGTCAATGGCGTCCCCGTGTTGATGAAGGATGTCGGTAAGGTGTCGGTCGGCTACCGGCCAAGACTCGGCATTCTGGGCCGCGACCATCAGGATGATGTTGTTGGATCGATCGTGGTGATGAGGCGCACGGAACAGACCGCCGACATGATTCCGAAGGTCAAAGAGGAAATTGACAAGTTGAATCACGACGGAAGTCTGCCGCCGGGAGTCAAAGTTGTTCCTTTTTATGACCGCTCATCGCTGATCGCCATCACCACGCACACGGTTCTGCACAACCTGATATTCGGATGCCTCCTGGTCTTCTTGATTCAATGGATTTTCCTCGGCAATCTCCGCAGCGCGGTCATTGTTGGATTGAATATCCCGTTCGCGCTGTTCTTCGCCACCATTCTCCTGGTGATTCTGGGGGAAAGCGCAAACCTGCTGTCGGTGGGCGCGGTGGATTTCGGCATCATCGTAGATTCGGCCGTGATCCTGGTCGAGAACATCTTCCGGAATTTTCAACGAAACCCGGAAGAAAGACAGGGTCTGCTCCAACGTCTGTCGGCAGGCGCCTGGGGGCCCGATCCGACGAAAACCTCAGAACAAATAACATCTGCTCACGCATGGACGGATCGTTTGCGGCTGATTCTGATCAGCGCGCTCCAGGTGGACAAGGCGGTTCTATTCTCGGCGCTCATCACCGTGGCCGGTTTCGTGCCGCTCTTCACCATGCAGGGAGTCGAGGGCCAGATCTTCGGCCCCATGGCGCGCACCTACGGTTACGCGCTGGCAGGGGCGTTAATTGCAACCTTCACCATCACGCCCGTGATCGCTTCCATGTTGCTCCCTGCGCACGTGAAGGAAACCGAAACGATCGTTGTCCGCCTGTTACACCGTCTTTACAATCCCGCGCTGCGCTTCGCGCTGAATCGCCGTCCTCTCACGGTTGGCATCGGCATCGCCTTTCTTGCCGTGTCCGCATTTCTGGGATTGCGGCTCGGCAGCGAGTTTCTTCCGCATTTGGAAGAAGGCAACTTCTGGATTCGTGCTTCCATGCCGACCACGCTCTCGCTCGAAGACGGTGAGGCGGCATCGAGAAAAATGCGCGAGATTCTCCTGCGACACCCCGAAGTCATTACGGTGGTTTCACAGCATGGTCGGCCAGACGACGGCAGCGATGCTTCGCCATTCTCGAATGTCGAATTATTCGCGCCGCTGAAGCCGTTTGACGAATGGCCAAGAGGATTGACCAAGGAGAAGTTAACCGACCAGATTCAAACGGAGTTTAACAACGAGCTGCCAGGCGTCGTCTTCAATTTCTCCCAATACATTGAGGACAACATCGAGGAAGGGATCTCGGGCGTCAAAGGCTCCAATTCGGTCAAGATCGTCGGCCCCAATCTCGAAGTTTTGACGAAGCTGGCCGAGCAAGTCCGCGACCAAATGAACGCGGTTCAGGGCATTGCCGACCTTGGCATCTTCCCGGTACTGGGTCAGCCCAACCTGAACATCAAGGTGGACCGTGCCAAGGCCGTGCGCTATGGCCTCAATTCCGGCGATGTTAACACGGTCATTCAAGCGGCCATGGGCGGAGCGATAGCAACAGAAGTCTTGGAGGGTGACCGGCAGTTCGATCTCGTCGTCCGCTATACGCCTCAATACCGCGAGAGCATCGATAAAATTCGCAACATCAAAGTCGCCTACCAAACCAGCAGCGGCGCCAATGCCTATATACCGTTGAGCGAACTGGCCACGATCACATTGGATACAGGAGCGGCCTGGATTTATCACGAGAGCGTGCAGCGCTTCATCCCGGTCAAGTTCGGCGTCCGTGGCCGCGACCTTGGCGGCACGGTCGAAGAGGCGCAGCAGCGCATCGCGAAGAACGTGCAACTTCCGTCTGGATACCGGCTCATTTGGGCCGGCGAGTTCGGAGACCTTCAGGAAGCCAGAAAACGCCTGGAGATCATTGTGCCGATCAGCCTCGTGCTGATTATCGGGTTACTCTACACCTTGTTCAATAACTTGCGCGACTGCCTTTTGACGCTCGCAGGAATTCCCTTCGCAGTTGCTGGCGGTGTATTGGCGCTCTATCTCTCCGGTCTCAATTTCAGCATCTCCGCTGCGATCGGCTTCGTCTCGCTCTTCGGCGTTTCCGTCATGGACGGCATCCTGATGATTACGTTTTACAACCAGGAAAGGGTTCGCGGCTTCCCACCGGTGGACGCGATGTACCGCGCTGCCTCCACCCGCATGCGCCCACTGCTGATGACGGCGCTTTCGGCGTGCATTGGTCTCCTTCCCGCGGCAATTTCCACGGGTATCGGCAGCCAGGTGCAGCGTCCGCTCGCCACTGTGATCGTGGGCGGCATGCTGGTCGGCCCCGTTATGCTGCTTCTCGCTGTGCCCGCCCTGAGAATGATATTTCTAGGCCGCGACAATAACCACTCATCGGGAGAAGCAAAATGAAGGCTGCCTGTCTTCTTTTCCTAATCCCACTTTTAACGACGAGCTGTGCCGCGTCGATGCAGGGAACAAGTTACGCGGCCCCATCGCAACCAACATCTGCCGTTAGTTCTGCGAACGCTCCTGACAAGAATCACCCGCGCAGCCGTGCAAGCCTAACCCCGGCAAATCGCACTAAGCAGCTTCCGAGTAGCCGGAAACGTTCCATGCCTGAAAATGCCATGAATCTTCATCAGCCGGGTTCAGACAAATCCGGCGGTGCTGCAAAAGCCGGATTAATCCGGAACGAAACAGCCAACAACGCCTTGGCCGTTCGGCCACCAAGTGTCGCCCGACCCACCGTGACATCGCTCCACAATGTGCCCGACCCATTGCTCAATAATGTTCGCCATCGCGGTCCTAACCCGCCGGTCGTTGGTGAATCGGCGAACTCAGCTAGCAGGACTACCGGGGCGATCAACGGAACCCGTATGCATCGCAAGCCTTAAGGAACTAATTCGTATGATTCAGACCACCAAATCGCGCCTCACCCGCATTATCGCGGCCTCGGCCTTACTGCTCGCCACAGGTTGCATGGTTGGGCCTAGGTTCAAGAAGCCTGCTGCTCCGGATGTCGGCGGTTATACACCCGCTCCAATTTCGACTGCCAGCAGCACCAGCAACGTCGCCGGTGGGGAGGCGCAACACTTGGTTGATGGGCGCGACATTCCAGGAGAGTGGTGGACATTGTTTCACTCGAAGCCGCTCAACGATTTGATTGAGCGCTCGCTCAAAGCCAATCCCGGCCTCAAGGCGGCGCGGGCGGCATTGTTAGTTGCAAGAGAGAATATGCTGGCCCAACGGGGCGCTTACTATCCCAGTGTTTCGGGAAGTTTTTCAGCGACCCGGGCGAAGTCATCGAGTGACCTTTCACCTGTAACCAACACCAGTGCCTTGTATTACAGCCTCTACACGCCGCAGGTCAGCGTCTCGTTTGTGCCAGACGTGTTCGGTCTGAACCGGCGAACCGTGGAGTCGTTGCAAGCGCAAGAACAACAGGAGCGTTTTGCTCTGGCCGCAACCCATATCACATTAAGTTCAAACATCGCCGCCGGAGCCATACAAGAGGCATCTTTGCGGGGGCAGATTGACGCGACCCGCGAGCTCATCACCATCAACACCAACATGCTGCAGATTCTGCGGGACCAGCATGCAAAGGGGTACGCGAGCGAGCTCGACGTGGCGGCGCAGGAATCGCAGCTCGCGCAAGTCACTGCCACCTTGCCGCCGCTGCTTAAGCAGTTGGCTCAACAACGGGACCTGCTGGCTGTGCTGGCAGGCGGATTCCCCAGCCAGGATTTGACCGAAAAGTTTGAGCTGTCGAGTCTGCAGCTGCCTCAGGAACTGCCGCTGAGCCTTCCTTCGCAACTCGTGGAGCAACGCCCGGATGTGCGCCAGGCCGAGGAAAACTTGCATTCAGCCAGCGCCCAGGTTGGAATTGCGCGTGCAAATCGCCTCCCGAACTTTGCGCTGACTGGCGATGTTGGCAGCATGGCGGTGACTGCCAGCCGGATATTCGCGTCCGGCACGGGCTTTCGGGATATAGGCGCAAGCGTCACGCAGCCCATCTTTCAAGGCGGCACCCTCCTACATCGGGAGCGCGCCGCGAGAGCCGCTTATACTCAGGCCGCCGAACAATATCGCAGCACGGTCTTGACCGCCTTTCAGAATGTCGCGGACACGCTGAATGCGCTCCAACAGGACGCCGACGCCTTGAAGGCCGCGGCTGCCGCTAAAGACGCCGCCAGCGTCACCCTCGACCTGACTAGGAAACAGCTTGAATCCGGCTACGCCAATTACCTCGCGCTCTTGAGCGCGGAACAAGCCTATCAGCAAGCCCTGATTAACTTGGTGCAGGCTCAGTCGAATCGTTATGCCGACACTGCCGCGTTGTTCCAGGCTCTTGGCGGCGGATGGTGGAACCGTCCCGACATTCCTAAGAGCTAACTATGAAGGCGTCACTAGTGACCTGTCGCAGAGTAACCATTACTAGACGATTAGCATCAAAGCTGTCATGGCCTCTGGCAGCGAAATCTTGCTTACCCCGCAACAGCATTCCGACCTAAGCAGCATCGCCCAATCCCGGT
>JBEKGW010000075.1:0-7462 GCA_050012595.1 Terriglobales bacterium | reverse complement strand
TCGACCCGCGAATATCAGCTTGATCAATCGTCGCTTATACCTGCCTCGGCTGCTGCTGACCCTGCCCTCGATCGAAACAGACGACCAGCGCATCTTGACCGGTCACTACATATCAATGTCCGGATGGTCGGCAATCCGTCCCCAACGTGTTTAGGTTCAGCATCGCCGCTGTTACGACCATAGGTTCACACCTGCTGAACGGCTGTAATATTAATTGCCATATGATCCCGGCATTCATTCGGCTTAACAACGGTTGGAATGCAGAGCCAAACGCACCCGACGAGTCTGTGCGTGTTGATGGCCAGGACGTTCTCTTGCAATTCGAAATAAACGCATTTCAGATTCAGGAGTTCAACGAATGCGAAATGGGAGCTCTGCGGTTCGTGAACTACTCTCGATATCGACCAGGCAGAACGAATGACGAAGGCTGGTATCAAGGCCAGTACCGATTCTCTGGATTGGCTCCTGCGTGGGGGGAGTTCTACGCAATAATTGGGGATCCAAATTCAACTGATGGACCTGCTGACTGGTTTGTGGTGCAACGACCTCTCGCTCAGGAGAGGCGCAAGGTTAACACCAAGGTTGTGCGGCGGATCCTGATTCGGATGTCATCTCGATAAAGCGCCAGAAACCGGAGGCCGGGCGCCTCGGTGCCCGGTTTCCGTGGGTTGGATGGAAATTTGGCGAGGGACAGGTTCTACAATTGCTGTGCTCCGTGATCGCAGTTTGTGCATGCGGCTCGCAGGATAAGAGACAGAGTTGATGCGACGATGATGCGTCTGGGGATACAGCGCCCAAAGAAGGATACTTCTATGAAGAAAGCGATTGGAATGGCTGTGGCGATTTGCGCTCTTTTGGTAGCTCTGCCTTCGCGCGCCCAGGTCAAGATGACGCGCGATCAAATTCTTTTCTACACCTCGGAGTGGAAAGGCGATCGTTTTCCAGATGGGCGGCCTAAGCTGCCTGATGCTCTGCTGAAGCGGGCGCTGGATATGACCATTGAAGACGTATGGGAATATTTGCGCGATCACGGCTACCGTAACCAATTTGAGGGCGGCTGGCAGGCGCTACATATCGACAAGCCTTTCGCCGGCCGCGCACTCACCGCGCAATACATGCCTATCCGGCCCGACATGCAAAGGGCCATTCTTGCCGAAGGCAAAGCCGAAGGCCGCGTAAGCGGGACCAATAGCTGGCCGATCAATGAACTGCAGATTGGAGACGTGTACGTTGCCGACGGGTTTGGCAAGATCATCGAAGGGACCCTCATCGGCTCAAATCTGGGCAATGCAGTGGCCGCACGTACGCACGCGGGTTTCGTATTCGATGCGGGAATCCGCGATCAGGAAGAGAACCGGGAGATTCCGGATTTCAACGGCTTCTATCGGGGATACGATCCTTCTGCCTGGGCCGATATGGAGCTGACCGGGATCAACGTACCGGTTCGCATCGGAAGAGCCATCGTGCTGCCGGGCGACCTGGTGCTGGCCAAGCCGGAGGGAGTTCTCTTCATTCCCGCGATTCTGGCCGAAGACGCCATCAGCGCGGCGGAGTTTACGGCGCTCACCGACGACTATAACTTCGAGTTGAATCGCGAGGGAAAGAACGGCGCGCAGTTCGAAGGAGGATGGACGCCGGCGAAATATGACGCATTCGCCAAGTGGATCGACGCGCATCCCGATAAATTGAAGATGCCGCGCAGCGAGTTCGATGCGCTGCTTGCAAAGGCCAGGCAGCCGAAACCGGAGCACCGGAACCCTGGCGCGTCGGAGCCTTAGAGGGCATAACACATGTTCATCTGGTTCGCTCGACAATCAGCGCTGCCTGCAGCATCGCCTTCGCGTACGCGATGTCGTAAAGATCGCCGGCGTAGCCTCCGCCCCCGGGATATCCACGAATCGGGCCACGCTCCCGGTCGTAGTCGATGGCGCGCGGATGCTCGGGATAGATCTCACGCGAATACTTCATCTTGATCAGCTCTCGCATTACCGCGAACATATTCACGTCGCCTTCATCGATGAAGCCTTCGTCATATTTGAAATAAGGCGCGGTTACGTGCGGATTGCGATAGTGCATGTGGTTGATGCGATCGCGGCTGCCGAAATAGCAGCAGACCTCGACCGGGTCCTCGCCCATCTCCATCGTCACGCCGCAATCGAAGGTGATTCCGTTCGCCGGGCTGTCTACGATCTCAATGAGGTGCTTCCATCCGGCGACCGTGGCCATGATCTGCTGCGATCCCCGGCTGAGCGGAAAGGGCGGATCGTTAGGGTGCAGCGCGAGACGCACGTTCGCTTTTTCGGCAACGGGAATGACGGCCTTGAGGAAGTACGTAATGTTGGCCCACATTTCGTCGAGCGTGTGCGCACCTTCCAGTGAAAGCGGCGGAAGATCCTTCATCCGGTCATAATCGACCCCGGTCAATCCAGCGCCGCCCCGCCCGGTCTCTTCGAAGTAGCCCTCCATTGCACGGTGTGCATAGAAGTTGTATTCCACGACAGGAAGTCCGACCCGGCCGGCGGCCTGAAGCGACTGCCTGATTTTTTCGATCTCCTCGTCGCGCCCCTGTCGCCCATAAATGACGTTTGGAAAGCCAGTAATCATCAGGTTCCCAAGCGTGACGCCGCCGGCCTTGAGTTTGTCAACGATCGGCTGAAGCTGATTCACGGTCCACGGAATCGCCGGGCCGTTCGCCAACACATGGTAGACACCAATTTGCACCACGCTGCGAATGGCTTCGTCGGTCACGCCGTTGCCTACATCGATCCCGCAGGCAATCTTTGGCGTTGCCGCGCTCTCCTGCGGCATTCCATTGCCGAGCCACCAGGGCTGCGGCGCATCGTTTGCGGCCACCATCCGTAGCGGCAACATAGGCGTCACGGCAGCGGCCCCCATCGCCTTAATCAGATTTCGTCGGGAAAGCATGGATCTCATCATGGAAAACTCTCGTGGGCTTTGATCTGCCAGCAGCCCCGGTTATGCATTTTTCCACAAACCAGTCCGCTGTGTCGAAACAACGAGGACCCGAACCTCCGGGCCGGACACGGGAATGCAGGAGTAAGATGGGACTTCAAAAAATCTCACGATGGAAGGAACTGACTGAAATGTCCAACGCGCAGCGATTTCGCATCGACCGCCGCAGCATGCTCAAGTCGTCACTCAGTTTACTGGCGGGCGGCGCTGTTGGGCGCGTCGCGGAAGCTCAGCCGGAGATCAAGAACGTGAACCTTGCCTCCAGTCCCTCGAGCCTGAAGATCACTGATATGCGCTATGCGGTGATCGTCAAGCCAGGGCCAAGCCCGTGCGTGCTGATCCGCATTGACACCGATCAAGGCGTCTACGGCCTGGGCGAGGTGCGCGACATTGCCGGGCCGCAGTACGCGATGGTTCTCAAGAGCCGGCTGCTGGGCGAGAACCCTCTGCGCATCGACTACCTGTTTCAGAAGATCGCGCAGTTTGGTGGCAATGCGCGCCAAGCGGGCGGAGTGTGCGCGGTGGAGATGGCGCTATGGGACATTGCCGGCAAGGTCTACAACATTCCTGTGTATCAGATGCTCGGCGGCAAGTGGCGCGACGCAATTCGCATCTATGCGGACACCACGGAATCGATGGATCCGGCCGAATATGGCCGCCGCACCAAAGAGCGCAAGGAAATGGGCCTGACCTGGATAAAGATGGACCTGGGCATCAACGTGCTTGATAGGATTCCCGGCACGGTGATGCAGCCTTCAGGACTGAGCAACTGGGAACAGCGCGTACAGCCAAACCAGTTCATTGGGGTCGAGGTGACAGACAAGGGCATCGACCGCCTGTGCGAGTACGTGGCTGCGGTGCGCGAGAACATTGGATACGATATGCCGCTCTCGATGGATCACCTGGGCCACATCGGCGTGAAATCGGTTATCCGGCTCGGCAAAGCGTATGAGAAATTCAACCTGGAGTGGATGGAAGATGTGATTCCGTGGTACTACACCGATCTGCTCAAAGAGATTACGCAGGAGAGCTCAACGCCGACCCTCACCGGCGAGGACATTTACAGGATTGAGGATTTCGAGACCCTATGCAGAGAGCACGTCGTGGACAAGATTCATCCCGATCTCGCAACTTCAGGCGGAATTCTGCAAACACACCGCATTGGCGATATGGCTTTCAAGTATGGCCTACCCATGGCCATGCATTTCGCGGGAACGCCGGTCGCCTGCATGGCATCCGTACATTGCGCCGCGGCCACGCGCAACTTTCTCGCGCTGGAGAACCATTCGCTCGACGTGCCCTTCTGGCAGGACCTCGTCACAGGGGTGGAAAAGCCCATCATCAACAAAGGTTATATCCGCGTACCCGACACCCCCGGCCTCGGAATTGCGCTGAACGATGACGAGCTCAAGCGTCATCTCAAGCCAGGAACGGACTACTTTGAGCCCACACCGATGTGGAACGAACCGCAGTCGTGGGACGACGCGCTCTTCAGCTGACCGCCACGAACTCCCGCACTACGTGGTCAATTGCGTCAGAGTCGGGAACCGGAATCTCGCCTTTGCAATCGGAGTGCCCACCACCTCGATACGGGTCAGGTCGCGTGTGCCAACGCCCAGGTGCTCAGCGAGCCGCAACGTGCTGTCGCAGGTTTCAAAGGGAGGAGTGCCGCGATCGGCCATGGGGTCCAGTCCCATTACCGCTGTGGCCACAGCATCAGTTGAGACGCAGTTCATGCCCGCAACCAACACCCCGGGATGAACCGGCCGATGGATCCAGTTGCGCTCCTGGTTGGGCAACTCACCGCCGGTCATGGTGTAGATTCCGTCGATGACCGCGAGGTGAATAGGTCTGGCCGCCACCAGGTCGGCGGTAACGCGCGGAACGCGAAAGCCCGGGTCCTTCGATTCAGCCACGGGCTGCGGGGCGCTCTTGGGCGGCACGCGCGACCCGGAGTGCATGGGCCCACGGTATCCCACCGGAACGATGCTTGGTTCGTCTTCGGGCGCCTGCTGGCTATAGATGGTGCATGGCGTGATGCCAAACCAGTTCTTCATCGACAGCGTAACGCCTGCCGTGCGGTGCTCCTTCAGCTTGGCCAATGAGACAAAGACGTCCGCATCAAGGTAGGAATGGTTCAGATCGTAGCCCGCGTACATCAAACCGCCGCCCGGAACCATGAATCGAGCGTACGTCTTTCCACTGCCGAGGAAGTTCGTATTTTCAAACTCGACGTGCGGAGCAGCGCTCGAGAAATCCTTCGGCTGCCAGCCTGCAGAGAGCATGAACTCCTCTAGAGACTTTGTACCGACCGGCGCGCTTTCAAGCAGGCGAATGCGCTGTGCCCCGGCGCTGCCGAGCAGCGAGATCAATGACCCGATGACTTGCGGATGAACCCAATGGGTCATCTGGGTGGGCAAGTTGTTCAGCTTGGCGCCGGGGCCGCCGGTCATGTTCAGCTTGATGGCCACCGTCTTGCCCCGGACAAGCTTTTGCAGCCCGCCGAGTTGGTCGAACATGGCGGAAAGCACGTCAGAAACCTGCCGGTCGTATTCAGGACAGATTCCAATGGCTACGCGGCTTGATGGCGCCGGCATGATTGACGCCAAGGCAGGCTGCGCAATGGCTGCGCCAGCTACCATTCCCGCGGCGCCAAGAAACTCCCTGCGCGAGCAAAGCAACTTCATAATCGAGGAGACCTCCGGGCCGTTCTTCTCAAGTATTAACCGGAATTCTTCCGGAATGAGCAAATTTATTTGCCGCAGTCACAATACTCCCTACCCGCTTGGGTGTCGCCGTGGCGTGTAAGGGCTAAAACCCCTACCCTTCAAAACGCCGACTTATTCAGAGCCCCCGAGCTCGCGAAGATTGCAAAGGGTCGCATCATGAAAGGCCTGCGTCTTCCGTTCGCTGCCGTTGCCCTCGCCACGCCGCAAAATCTCATCACCACCACCTATCCGGAATCGCTTCTCGCGGCGAAGCTCGTAACGGGTGTACGAAGCTAGGGCATCGGGTGTTCCCGCAGTTTAGTACTGGGCGGACAGTCGCCTACTCGGCAGTAACCAAGTAGTGATTTCCGAGTTGCCGGTTACACGACCGGAACTTCAACTCGCTTGCAGAATCCAATTGACAGGCACGCAGGCCCAATTGAACACTTGACTACGCCCATGACTACGAATGGTTGGTAGGGGCACAGGGTATTTGGAGGAGTCTGCATGACTGAGAGCGCGAACAAGGATTGCATTCAGCGCCACTTTGAGGAACTTTGGAATAACGGGCAGATCGAGAAAATAGACGAGTTCTTCTCCAAGGAATTCTCGAATTTCGGTGTACACTACTCCGACGCCCGAGGCATCATTCAGCACATCATCCGAACTTGGCGCAACGCCTTTCCGGATTTGGTCTTCAGCATAGACTTCCTCGTCGCAGAGCTCGACGTGGTCATGTGCGAGGTCACACTAGCAGGCACGCATCTGGGCGACTTTCCCCTGATCCCCCCTCTGCAAGGGCCGACGCTCGCACCGAACGGCAGGAAATTCAAAGTCAAACACATCCATCGCTTCCGCCTGAAGGATGCAAAGATCGTCGAGCACTTTGCTGTGCGTGACGACCTCGGCATGTTCCAGCAACTTGGGCATCTCAATGCCCTAAGTCAATAGCTCCGCTGTGGTCGGATGGTCGGCAAACCGTCAGTACTGGGTATCCAGTTGACTCAGGTGGCCACAATATATGGTGGCCAAAAAATCGCGCAGCATTTGTCGCAAGGAATCAACACCTTGCCCGAGGATAAGGCCATCCAAATACTTCTCATACACGCCTCAACGCGAGAGATTGCAGGCGATCTGAGGCGTCGATAGTGGGGCACGAAGACAAAGTTGCCGGGAATTTACGGCGGAGGCACACAGATGATCGTTGTCAACATTGGTCTCCTACTACAGGTTGTGTCTGCCTGAGTGAAGTGGATACCCAGTACCGTCAGTTACTTGATGGTAAACACCTAGAAGTGGATGTATCGATGACGGCGCTGTGGGGACTTTTGTGGGGACCCTGGATAGCAATTGGCATATTTCAGCAGCAATTGGGCAGTGCGGAAGGTCACGCGCAAGCTAATGACGGTAGTGAAGTTAAGCGGACAATAGCACTCCACATCAATTGTGCGGAGGTCGCTTGGGGTGCGAGGGGTCGGCAGTTCAAATCTGCCCGTCCCGACCATTGATTCCGAGATTCCTTGCTTCGTGCGCTCGGGATTTCGCCTGCGGGCTCCCGCTCAAGCTCATGCCCACCAAACGGCTCAAGTTAAAATCTGGAAGTCCCGATCAATGGCCTGAATGGTGGCATCAGGGGCCTGCGTCTGCGCCCGCCCCCAGGATCTCAATGGCGGCTCCGTAGTAACTCGTCGCCGCCGTCCCATTTGCCATCAGGTAATCCATCGACCTGGGACTGGTCGAGTTCGTGTAGAAGAACACGAATGGGTCACCCGTGCTCCAGC
>JBEKGW010000074.1:0-8057 GCA_050012595.1 Terriglobales bacterium | reverse complement strand
CGGCGGAGTCGATTCCTCCACCGTCGTCGCCATGATGGCCCGCGCCAGTTCCGGCCCCGTCAAGACCTTCAGCATCGGCTTTACCAAGGACGATTTCAACGAGGCGCACTACGCCCGCATTGTCGCCAAAAAATTCGGCACCGGTCATCACGAGATGATCCTTGAACCCGACGTCGTCCAGACCGTCGAGCATCTGACCAGTTCGCTCGAAGAGCCCTTCGGCGATTCTTCCATGCTGCCCACCTATTACGTGTCGCAGATGGCTCGCAAACACGTGACCGTTGCCCTTTCCGGCGACGGCGGCGACGAAATCTTTGCGGGCTACGATCGCTACCGCATCCACTCCGACCGCCGCATCTTCGAGTACATTCCCGGCTGGGCGCGCCGGTTCTACCGCAACCAGATTTTTCCGCTCATGCCCAACACCATGCGCGGACGCAAATTCAGCTACAACGTCTCCTTGCCCTGGCAGGAGCGCTACGTCGATGGGCTTTCGTTCGTGCCCGCCTTTGAACGCGACCTGCCGCTGCTCTCCGATGGTTTCCGCGACGTCCTCGACCGCAGCGAGGATCCCGGCAACGTTCTGCGCCGCTACTTTACTCACAGCCCCGCCCAAGACCCGGTCAGCCAGCTTCTCTACGTCGACACCAAAACCTACATGGTTGCCGACATCCTCACCAAAGTGGACCGCATGAGCATGCTCAATTCGCTCGAAGTCCGCGTGCCCATCCTCGATTACGAACTCGTCGAATGGGCCGCCGGTTTGTCGTCCGCCTGGAAGCTGCGCGGCCGCCAGCTGAAGTACATTCTGTTGAAGCTCGCCGAACGCGTCGGGGTGCCGCGGGAAGCTCTCTACCGCAAGAAGCAGGGGTTCGCGCTTCCGCTCGTTCACTGGATGCGCCACGAACTGAAAGACATGCTGATGGTGCTGATCGAGCCCCGCACCCTCGATCGCGGCTACTTTGCCGCCGACGGGGTTCGGAAAGTAATAAACGACCACCTCCTCCACGGCCGCACCAATACCGGGCCTATATGGCGTCTGCTGATGTTCGAACTCTGGCATCGCAACTTCCTCGAAAAATACATCAAGCCCGCCGGGTTGTTCTCTCTTCCGGTGGTTGCCGACTCCCGGAGAAAAGTGCCGAGCGCTCCCGTGTTAGCGCCTGCCCCGGTGGGAGAATGACGGGGTGCGCGCCACGAATACTGCCAGCATAAACACAATCCCTTCCGCCGATCCGCCGATCCGCCTGTTTCTGATGATTAACACCTTCGAGACAGGCGGATCGGAGCGCCAGTTCACCGTCCTTGCCCAGAATCTCACCCCTCCACAATTCAAAACACATCTAGGCTGCATCAACCGCCGCGGCCCGCTCGCCCACAACTTCCCAGACTCTCCGCAATTTCCCCTCGGCGGCAGCCTCTTCGGATGGCAGTCGCTGCGTACGCGCCTCAACTTGAGTCGTCACCTGCGTCACAACCGAGTCCAGGTCGCACACGCCTTCGACTTCTACGCCAATCTCACGCTGATTCCCGCCGCCAAACTCGCCCGCGTGCCCGTCGTCATCGGCAGCCATCGCCAACTCGGAGACCTGATGACGCCCGCGCAGTTCCGCGCTCAGGTTGCCGCTTTTCGCTGGTGCGACGCCGTGGTCTGCAATTCGCAAGCCGCCGCCGATCGCCTCATCGCCGCCGGCCTCTCGCCCAAGAGAATCGCAGTCATCGGAAACGCCCTGCCGGTCGAGGCTTTCACCGCGCCGCCCGCGGCTCTGCCCAAGCGCCCAGGCGCGCTCCGTGTCGGCATGGTCGCGCGCATGAATCATCGTTACAAGAATCATTCTGGATTCCTGCGCATCGCCGCGCAGGTCCATCGGTACATGCCGAATGCCGAGTTTCTTCTCGTCGGCGATGGTCCGCTGCGTCGGGAACTGGAGAACGAAGCGGCGAGTCTTGGCCTCGGCGCCTCCGCGATCTTTCTTGGCGATCGCCAGGATATGCCCGCCGTTCTCGCTTCACTCGACGTCGCGGTCCTCACTTCCGATTCCGAAAGCTTGTCCAACGTCATTCTCGAAGCCATGGCCGCTGGTTTGCCCGTGGTCGCCTATGACGTCGGCGGCAATTCTGAACTACTCAACCATCAACGCGGAGCCTTCATTCCCGCCGGCCACGAAGGCAGCTTTGCCGATACCGTCCAGAAACTTCTGGCCCACTCCGCGCTTCGCGAGCAACTCGGACAGAACGCCCGGCAGTTTGCGCAAGAAAACTTCAGCCTCGATCGCGTGCGCCAACGTTACGTGGAACTCTATGCCACGCTTCTCGAGAAAAAGCGCCGGAGGCGGGTGTCCCATCCTTCCGTGTACTTCGCGGAAGGGTGGGAGACCGCGTCCAAGCTCCGCTTGGGTGGGGATTTCCCCGCGTCCAAAGAAGGCTCAACGGAGCGCCTGCGAGTCTCCATCGTCGCGCCCAGCCTGCGTTATGTCGGCGGACAATCCGCTCAGGCCGACTTGCTCCTTCGGCACTGGCAGGACGATCCCGACATCGCCGTCAGCTTCATCGCCGTCGATCCGCCGTTGCCCCGCGCCCTTGCCTGGGCCGAACGCATTCCCGGCCTGCGCACCATTCTGCGCGAGCCCATTTACTTCTGGCGCCTCTGGCGGGGCCTCAAAGACGCGGACATTGCTCACATCTTCTCCGCGTCCTACTGGTCGTTCCTGCTCGCTCCCGCACCCGCGTCGTTATTCGGCAAAATGCGCGGCTGCAAAACGCTGATCAACTACCACAGTGGCGAAGCCCGCGACCACCTCCAGCGCTTTCGCTCGGCCAAGTTCGTTCTTTCTCGCGTCGATAAAATCGTCGTTCCTTCCGGCTACCTCGTCGATGTCTTCCGCGAATTCGGATTGCCGGCAGTCGTTGTACCTAATCTCATCGACCTCTCGCAGTTCCGCTATCGCGAGCGCGCTCCGCTGCGCCCGCGCCTGGTCTGCACCCGCGGCTTCTCCAAGTATTACAGCGTGGATGTGGTCGTCAGAGCGTTTGCGGAAGTGAAGAAGGAATACTCCGAAGCGCAGCTCGATCTGGTCGGCGGCGGTCGGCTCGAAGACGATGTCCGCAAGCTGGTTGCGGACTTGAAGCTCACTGGTGTCAACTTCACCGGTGTTGCCTCGCGCCAGGAAATAGGGAAGTATTACGACGAGGCCGACATCTTCATCAACGCTTCGTGGCTCGATAACATGCCGCTGTCAGTGATCGAAGCGTTCGCGGCGGGAACTCCGGTGGTCACGACTTCGCCGGAGTGCATGCCTTATCTCGTCGGGCACGAGCGCAGCGGATTGCTATCACCTGTAGGCGACGAAAAAGCGCTCGCCGCAAATGTCATCCGCTTGTTGCAAGATCCCGCGCTCGCCGCTCGCCTGGCGCGGAACGCTCACGATGAAGCGCAAAAGTACACTTGGGAAGTCGTGCGCGATCAATGGCTGAATGTCTATTGTGGACTCAGCTCTGGCCACTGCGGTACAGGCCGATAACAGGCATGGATCGTTCCGGGCGGAAGGTCTTTGTCACTGTCGCTGCGGTCGTTTTCATTTTCATTCTCATTCTCTTTGTCTTTATTTTTGTCTTCATTCTTGTCTTTATCTTTGTCTTGGCCGGTTTTGGTTGAGGCGTTGACTGGACGAGCGTCCCATTCAGGTTGCGCACTGGCGGAGTTTTCGCGGGCGGTTTCGTCTTCAGTAATGGCAGCCATGGGAGTTTCCGATTCCGTTTCGAGGTCTTCTGTTTCGAGATCGGTGACAACCTGCTCTGGTTGCGGCTTTTCGAGTTCCATGCGCTTGAGATTCGAAGAGGCGATCTGGAGCGCGTAAAGCAGGAGGCTGGCGGTTTTCCGTTCGAGTCTCTTTTGCAGTACCATCTGCACGACCTGGCGAATGACGGCCTGAACGGAGTGCGCGTCTTCAAAAAGGGGCAAGGCGATTTCGCCGGTTGCGTAAGGCCCTTCGGAGTAACATTCGACGGTCAGGGGACGATCCTGTTGATGGTAGAAACAGAAATTCTTGTTGCGGAGAGCGGGCGAACCGCATTGGGTTCCGCTGACCTTGATGTGACGGCAACGAGGCGCTGCAAAGGATGACATAGTTGCTCCTATTTATTGGCTGCGTTTATTGGCTGCGATCTGCTTGCTGGCCAATGTTAGTAAGGGGTACCCCCCTGTGGTCCGGTATATTAGAATCATAGACTTAGCTTCGCGCCGTGCGGCAAAGTCTTGAAACGAAGATAGTTAGAGGTAAAGTCTTGATTGTAGGCTAGTTAGGGTGGTTACGTCCTTATCTGCCGGATAGATCACGGCTGGCGCGGGAGTTATGAGTGGAGAGACCCGCGCGTATCTATTTTATTTTGTCTGTATTTCTATTATAGGACGGGTTGTCAAGTGTTATTGCAGGAAAAATATGATGAGTGCTTTAGCGTGGTGGCGGCTGCCCGACAGCCACTTCTCGAAAAGCGCGAGAAGTGGCGCACCCGGCCGTCTCAATAATAGTCTTCTCGCTCTTGGGCCGTCGGCTGGTGGTTTATCGGGAACTGGTCCCTCGGGGCCGCGACGATTTCCTTGTTGTGTTTCTCTTTGATCGCCTTGACCGCTACCGAGGCGCCCGGGGTGAACGTCTTCGCAACAAGGTACCCCTTGTTGATGTCTCCGATGTCCATGTACATGAACAGTTGGTACACGTCGAGTGCGGAGGCCTGATCTTTCTTAAGTTCCCATGCCTCGCCGTCCGCCAGGATGTCGATGAAGCCCTCCACGCCTGCAACTGCGTACTCCTTGGATACGTTTTGCCTCTTTTGGATTGGGTTGTTCGTCAACCATTCCACGAGGCGATCTCTCAGCAGCGCCTCAGGCAGTTCTTCCGGGTAGCTCTTGTGCTGGACGTAGTTCTCTTTGCGTCCGGCAGGACCTGCTTTTTCCCCGGTCAGGATATCCCTAACCTGGACAATGCAACCCCTGAAGGGATCGTCCTGAATTATGGAATTCTTTGTGATCGCCGTCGAGAACCCGTTGAGAAGAACGATTTCTCCCCTCACGGCGTTGTAGTCCGAGTGACGCTGATTGACGATGGCCAGTTCGGATAGTTGATGAAAAAGGATGACTCGATCATGGAGGATGACGTCTAGTCCCTGAGTGCTGATCGACACGCGGTATGGGTGAAACTTGGTTGGGGCCTCGAGGCCGAGCTCTTCATATTCCGAGTTGTCTTTCGGGGCATAGCCAAAGGTCAGTTCCGCCTTCCAGCCGTTTCCTTCGATTGGGTACTTACTGAATACCGGCCGGTTCTCCCGCGTGCCGGGGTGGAAGTACGTGGGCTTGACCTCTTTGACCTCCCACTTGTACAAGGAAGCCCCGTCCGCGCCGCGAACTTCCACGACCAGACTCATCGCGGCATTTTCTGGCCGTAGGAACCGCCTATACCGGGCGCCGAGGTAGGGGACGATGGTGCGGGTATAGGATGTGGCGTTCGTGACGACGATCGGTTTCAGGTCCTCGACAGTTATCGTCGTCCCACGAGCACGGTCGAAAGTTATCTCGTCGGCGTCGATCTCGCCGAACCTAAATTCAGGTACTAGAACTGCCGAATCTTGGTCCGCGGTCTTGGTCACCAGCGACTTGAGGCGACCGAGGGCGGCCACGGCCTGCTTCATGCCCAAGCCGTGTTCGTTTAGAGAGCCCTGGGTCTGGAGGCCAGCGGGAGCGATGGCAGGGCCGAGTCTCTCCCTCGGGATGCCTGAAGCGTCGTCCCAGATGATAAATCGCAGAGGTCGTAGGTCCTTGTCGACTTCGATCTCGATCCTCACCCGCAGCAACTCGCCCTGAATCCGGGCGGCAATCGAGTTGTCGATTAGCTCCGAGAGGAGGTCTTTGTAATCGTAGGTATTGTGTCCTAGCTCGGCAAAAATATTGTCCGAGGGATGCACGGTAATTTTCATGTGGCTCCTGCTGTTGTGGCGGGTGGGCCACATCAGACCTGAGAAGTATAACGCGGGTTGCTCTTGAACGAAGTGGCTCGCCGAAGTGCTGGCATGGTGACACTCCGCTTTACGCGGCGCGGGGGTCAGATCTTTATCTTACGCACGCTCATTTGGGGCACACGCGGCGTGAAAGGCAAAGGGCCCATTGTGCGATCAGTCTGGCCCCCACCCTTGCGCAAAGGACGCGCAAGGATGGGGCACCCCCGACGCTGGTTGTGCGTGCGGGTAAAGCGTCGGCCACCTGCCGATTCCCTTACTTTCACGCGGACAGGAGTGTCCGCGCTACACAAACAAAAAAGGCCGCGCTCTTGCGAGCGGGGCTTTTGGTTTGCTGCCGGCATTTCGCGGACAGGAGTGTCCGCGCTACACGGGCTAGTACATGCCGCCACTTCTCGAAAAGCGCGAGAAGTGGGGCACCCCGGTTATTTGGTGTCAACGTTTGGAAACAGCAGAGTTATACTCGCCGCGTTGAAGTGGCCCACCCGCCGGGGAAGTATTATAGGTCGAGGAGTAGGAAGCCGTGACCACGCGTCAACACACCAATCGTCAGCCCCGGGTTCACACTCAACTCGGCCGAGCCGCAGTCCGGATCTTTGCCGCCAACGATCGCATGAACCAGATTCTTATCGAACATCTTGAGCCTGCCGCCTGGAAAGCCAAACCGCCCGGCAAGGCCCGCCCCATTGTGGCGATCTTCACGCACATGCACAATGTCCGCTGCAAGTGGGTCAGGCTTACAGCTCCGCACCTGAAGGTTCCACCGCAGCTCGATCGCGCGCACTGCACGCCGCCGCAGGCCCGTGCGGGATTGGCCGAGAGCGCCGCTCGCTGCGCGGAGATGCTCGCTGAAGCGCTCGGCGGTGGTGGGGGCCGCGTCGAGAAGTTTCGCAGAGACGGCTGGGCTCGGCCTTGGCCGGTTGGCCTGGAAATGCTGTGCTACATGCTTTCTCACGAAGCCCATCATCGCGGGCAGGTGTGTATGCTCGCGCATCAGCTCGGATTCCCGTTGCCGAATGAGGTGGCGTCCGGGATCTGGAATTGGGAAAAGCTGTGGAAAGAGTGCGGGTCGCCTGGCGGCCCCGGCTACGATTCTTAAGGAATCGGCGGATGGGCCACTTTAGCGGGGAAGAATGGCACGGGTTCGTTTTTTAACATTGACCGAAATAATTGGGGGTGCGCCACTTCTCAAGCTTTTTGAGAAGTGGCTCGCCGAACTGCTGACATTGTGAGGCTCCGGTTTACGCGGGCGGAGGTCAGAGCTTTATCTTACGCACGCTCGTTTGGGGCATACGCGGCGTGAAAGGCAAAGCCCGGTGCGCGATCAGTCTGGCTCCCACCCCTTCGACTCCGCTCAGGGCAGGCCCTTGCGCAAAGGACGCGCAAGGATGGGGCGCCCCCGGCGCTGGTTGTGCGCAGGCGGGTAAGGCGTCGGCCACCCGTCGCTAAAGCGCGGTATCTTTTGAAGCGCTTAGCGGCACGACTAGATAGGCTGCGGAAAAACCCAAATTGCTGAGAAAAGGCAACCAGGGGGGCTAAAGCGCTCTTTGATTTCGCGAGACTTACGCGGTCCTGAAGGGCCGCTCTTCCACGGTAATGCACGCAGCCGTGAGTTCTTCCGCAGCCTGTAAAGTCGTGTCCTTCCACTCAAATGAAAAGCCCCGCTCTTGCGGGCGGGGCTGAGGTCTTCCTGCCGAGCTTCGCTCGGCCTGGACGGGCGAGGGCGCCCGTCCCTACACAGTCCTAGTACATGTCGCCCATGCCGCCGCCGTGGCCGCCGGGCATTGGAGCGTTCTTCTTTTCTTCCGGGATCTCCGCCACAAGGGCTTCGGTCGTCAGCATCAGCGCCGCGATCGAGCCGGCGTTGGTCAGTGCGGTGCGCACCACCTTCGTCGGATCGAGCACGCCCGCTTTGACCAGATCTTCATAATCGCTGGTCAGAGCGTTGAAGCCGTAGTTGGGGTCCTTGGAATCGTTGACCTTGCCCAGGACGATCGCGCCTTCTTCGCCCGAGTTTTCCGCGATCTGGCGCAACGGCTCGACCAGAG
>JBEKGW010000073.1:0-8139 GCA_050012595.1 Terriglobales bacterium | reverse complement strand
GGGCGAAAGTCTCTCGGATATCCCGTGCCGCGGCAACCGGATCCGGCTTTCCATTCGGCCCTTCCGGATTCACATAGATCAGACCCATTTGCACGGCAGCGAGCGGATTCTGAAGATCACGGTCGCCACTGTAGCGCTCGTCCGCCAGCCACTTGCCTTCAGGGCCCCAGTAGATTTCGTCTTCGGGCTCCCAGACGTCCTCGCGCCCGCCGCCAAAACCGAACGTTTTGAAGCCCATCGACTCGAGGGCTACGTTGCCGGCAAGAATCATAAGGTCGGCCCAGGAGATTTTCCGGCCATACTTCTGCTTGATCGGCCACAGCAGCCGGCGCGCCTTGTCGAGGTTCACGTTATCCGGCCAGCTATTGAGCGGCGCGAAACGCTGCTGCCCGGCTCCGGCCCCGCCGCGGCCGTCGCCGATGCGGTACGTACCGGCGCTGTGCCACGCCATCCGAATGAACAGCGGCCCATAGTGGCCAAAGTCGGCCGGCCACCAATCCTGCGAGTCCGTCATCAAGGCACGCAAGTCCTTGATCACGGCATTCAGGTTGAGGCTCTTGAATTCTTCCGCGTAGTTGAACCCCTTGTCCATGGGATCGGACAGGGGGGAGTGCTGGTGCAGGATTTTCAGGTTCAGCTGATTCGGCCACCAGTCCGTATTCGTCGCGGCCGTATGTGTGCGAGCGCCGCCCATTACCGGGCACTTGGATTCGGTTGACATGTTTTGCTCCTGCTTGGCGAGTTCTTTTTCCATGAGTTCATCCTCCTTAGCGTACTAGCCCAAAAAGACTGCGATGAAATACAAAACCATACTGGCTTTCCCATTCGCGCAATCGCCGGCCGCGCTTTGCCGACGCGCGCCATTCATCGGGTATCCACGCGCCTGCGACACTTAACGGGAAGCGCGCCGCGGAGCGCACTTCGTGCAAAGTCCCCGGAAAATGAGCTCGCATTCGCGAAGAATCCGCTTACCGAGAGAGCGCGAGGCAGGCCTGGGCACGTCGTACCACTCAATGTCCTCAACATTGCCGCAGCGGTCACAGATGAAGTGGTGATGCCGCATGCCTTTCGCATCGAATCGCGCGGCGCGGCCCTCGAGGGCCACTTCACGCACCAAACCCGCCTGCACCAAATCCCGCAGATTATTATAAGTCGTGGCCCTTGAAGAGCGCGGATCCACGCGATTCACGGCTACGAAGATTTCCGCAGCCGTGGGATGCCGGTTGTGTTCCATCAAGAACGCCATCACGGCGTAGCGCTGCGGAGTGCACCGCAACCCGCTGCCTTCCAAGGATCGTTTAATCGCCGCGGCATCCATCAAGAGTTTAGATTATCTCTAATGTGATACTTTGTCCAGACCTATGCTTTTGGTTGCAGCTGGCTCGCGCTAAGTGATTGAAATGATGGTGGCCAGGGACGGAGTTGAACCGCCGACGCCGGCCTTTTCAGAACACCTTCTGAGTACTTACAACGCTTTACAAGCCGCCGAGGACTGCCTTAGTACGTCGTAACTCCTGTAAAACGGAAACACCACAGGTGCACACCAGGTGCACACCACAGGTGTAATTTCCTTAGCGCGAAATCCATAAGGCGAAGATGCCTTTTGGATCTGCTGGTCAGAACGCCCGCCTGTCACGCAGAGGGCCGCTGGTTCCAGATCCGTCGCATTCGAGCTTTGATTTCAAATTACCTTAACCATCGCGCTTTCATATCGCATCGCGGGTTCAAATCCCGTAGGGGATGCGAATTAGATCAATGAGTTGCAAGTGATGTGATAAAGGAAAACATTGTTCCATGGCCAGTTGCGTCCCGTTGGCGGCGGCACCCTGGCTGTAACAATTGACAGTTCCTATCTCCTGTTCTTCAGCCTTACATTTCTCCCGATGATCATCCACCTATTGCGTTTTGTGTTTGAAGAGAGCACGTCTCCGTCTCTTCCCGCGAGGAGGCGATGCATCAGTGCGTGTGACTCCACCTTCCACTCACCAAAATCCATCAACAAAAGGAGTGCCACCATGACTCGCACCACCCACAGAACTACTCGTGCGCTTGCTTGTGTGGCGGCGTGCATGTTCCTTACCGTTTTATCCGCACATGCCTCCGCCTCCGAAGAGTCCTCCTCAGTCGGTCGAGGATTCGGCTTCGTTTATAACCCCAGCCACGAGGTCACTCTCGTCGGCACCGTCCAGGAGTTTGTCACAAAACATGTCGCGGGAAATCCGGTGGGGCTGCACGTACTGATCTCCACTTCCGGCAAAACCGTCGATGCCCACATCGGTCCCCTGCTCTCCAAACAGGTTCAGGAGACTCTGCAGGTTGGCGAGTTAGTCCAGGTCGTTGGCGTCCACGAAAACGTCCACGGCAAAGATGTTCTACTCGCCCGACAGCTGATCTATGGTGGACGCCAGGTTACGGTCCGCAACGAGCGTGGATTCCTCGTCGGCACGGGTTCTCACCCTGAAGTACAACAAGGCACAGCTGCAAACGGAGGTGTGCGATGAAAATACGCCTATTCTTCTTGCTAATCGCTGCCGCGGCCTTCACCTTCTTGACTGCTTGCGGCAGTTCGTCCCACCCCGTTTCCGTGGCCTATGTGTCGCCGGCTACTTCGGTCAGCGCGGCTGGCACCGCCAACTTCACCGTCACCGTCGCAAACGGCTCGAAAGGTGTCACCTGGTCGCTGTCTTGTAGCACGTCCAGCAATCCAACTCCCCAGTGTGGAACCTTAGTGAGGCCAGCGGCTCTTACCGTGACCTATCAGGCTCCAGTTAGCGTTTTGGCAGGCACCGTCACCCTCACTGCAACCTCTGTCGACGACGTCACCAAGTCTGCCCCTGCCAGTTTCGCCGTTGGTGCCCCATCCGCGATCGCATTGCCCGACGGCAACTATGTCTTCCAGTTGTCTGGCCAGGACATAAACGGCACCTTTAACGTCGCTGGCGTGTTTTCGCTTGCGGCCGGCGCAATCACCGGCGGGGAAGAGGATTTCACTGACTCGAAGTTCGTCCTCGCGGATGTCACCATTACTAGCGCCAGCACCATTACCGCTACGACTGACGGCAACCTGCAGATTATTCTCGACGCCAAAAGCTCCAATATCGGGGTTGGCGGTAACGGCCTTGAGACCTTTAATCTCGCCGTAACCTCTATCAGCAGCGGGACGCTTACAACCGGCGGCTTGGTGAACTGGTTCGATGACTTCGCGACAGGCGCCGGACAACTCAGCTTTCAGAATGTAGCCGCCACGAAAGCCGCTCCGGGCGGCGGGTATGCCTTCGTCACTTCCGGCGGCGCTATTAATGGCTGCGCGGCCGCGATCGGAGGCATTGTTAACGTCGACAACAATCCGGGACCAGGGAGCATCTCAGGCGCCGGCAGCGTCATCGACACAAATATCTGCGGCACAGTTAGCCAGGATCTAAAACTTCTCCCGGGGAGTACCTTCACTGGCCCCGATTCGCTGGGACGTGTCCTTGTCAACTTCAACCCGCATTCCCTCGAGGTCAATTACGCCGGTTACGTTGTTAGCTCGAGCAAGATCGTTCTGGTCGAAACTGACGACGAACTGAAAGGCAATACCGGCGGAACTGCTTTCGCCCAGGGCACCCTGACTGGAGGCTTTTCCAGTGCGTCTTTAACGGGTGACAGCTACGTAGTCACTGGCGTAGGCAGCGACGCCCATGGATCCCTCACCTTCGCCGCTGCTCTCACGTTTAACTCCGACGGATCAACGTCGGGCACCGCTGACTTCAACGACATTGTCAACCAGTTCTCTGGCACTGCCGCCTCTCCCAGCGCCAGCTATACCGTCGATCCAACCGGCCGCGTCACTCTCACAGGATTGCTTGTAAAGGATACGGTCACGTCCAAGGTATATGGACCTATAACTCTTCAGCTCTATCTTGACGGAACCGGTGACGCCGTTTCCGCCTCGATGGACAACAACGACTCGTTCGCTGGTCCTGCGTTCGAGCAGACCACTGGCTCGTCTCTGGCCGGTAACTATGCCTTGAGCGCTTTCGGAGTCTCGGCTACGACCGCTGACGCTTGGAGCTCCGTCGGCCAAGTTTCCACCACCGGGAGCGGTATCACCGACTCCAACTACTTAAAAGCATCCCACCCAATTGCCGATGTCACTCTCTCGGGAATGGGCAGCAGTGGCTCGGTGAAGATCACCGGCCTCGGCGCAGATAGCGACGCTTCCGGCACACCTACCTCCAACACGTTCGACATCTACGTTATTGACCCCAACCGCGCGTTCGGTATTGAAACCGACAACGTGCAATTGGGGCTGTTCAACACCTTGCTGCAAAACTAACCAACGCGAGCAGGGACGGGCTTCGACCCGTCCCTGCACTCGCATAACCTGACCTGAAACTTCCGGGCAAGTAATCAGCCCAGGCGCACGAACAGTGCGCCTTTTTTGTTTCGGGGAAGAAAATTCACCCCAACAGGGCACACCGAATCGGCCATTGCTTTGTCATGGATGTGCCTACGATCGAGCAAGTCATCATCATTACCCGCGTGTGCCGATCCCGACAAGCCGCGCCGACTCTGTAATTGCCCGCCTGGCGCATGATGGCCATTTCGCATTCTGAAGATGCAGTTAAGGTACGAGAGGAATCTCCGAGACCAGTTGCAAATTGACAAGAAGAGTAAGGCGATTATCCACCTGAAAGAACTTTGCGGCGCGTTTTGCGCCCAGAGCCTTCTCGAACTTCGGCCAGTATTCCTGGCGCACATTGACGACCTTGGCCTCGATGTTGAGCAATCTTCGGGTCATGTTGTCTGCCTTGGTGTCGTCGAGGGTAGCGTAGTGTTGAGCATAGTCCTTGATCAATTGCACGCGTTCGTCACCGATCGCGCTCTGGTCGCGCGAATAGTCCCGGTAAACCGGCCAGAAGGCGGCCGATTCCGAGTCGGTAAATTGCATGTTGTGAGCGATGATTTGGCTTTTTTGCGCCTGCACATCCGAGCGCAGCAATTGGATATCGGCGTCGGTTATGGGCTTCGCTGAGACTTCCACGGTCTGAGCGAAAGCCGACGACAGTAATAGGGTGCATAGAGCGGAGGGGATCCTTAACATTTTCACGGGATAACTCCTGCTTGGGTACCTAATGCATAAAGGTTCGTGTTCGAAAGCCAAAGTTGCCCAGAGTCTTTGAATCGGCATTGCCAGCCACCGGCAATGCCCTTGTTGCTTCTCGGCGAGACTGGCGACGTTTGAATTGTGCCAACGCACAAAATGATTACCGCAAACGACAAGCAATGCCACTGTGAGAAATGCCAGTAGGATACAAGCGGTGGAACGCTGTGAAGGAAAGACAGTTTCATCCGACGCCTTGGCTCTCGCGTGGGGCGAAACATTCGCCTGTTGTTGCTGTGTTGAGAAACACCACTTTGGTGGAATTGACTGCGTTCGGAAGAAGAATGATGATCCACATCATATTGACCCGCGCCACGGAAAAGTGCAGTTCGAACGATGAAAGGCTGGTGACTGAGTGTCAACCCTGCGGGTGGTTGTTGTCGATGATTACGCCCCTTTGCGGCATTTCTTTTGTTCGACGCTGAGAAAAAATCCCGAATTACAGATTGTCGCGGAGATTGCAGACGGGCTGGAAGCGGTTCACAAAGCCGAAGAACTGCAACCGGACCTGATTGTGCTTGACCTCGGGCTTCCCACGTTGAATGGAATCGAAGCCGCCCGACGAATCCGCAAGGTCGCTCCCGAATGCAAAATCCTTTTTGTCAGCCAAGAATCATCCGCTGATGTCGTGGAAGAAGCTCTCAGTGTGGGGTCAGCGGGCTACGTGGTGAAAGCATATGCCGGAAGCGAATTGTTAGACGCAGTGGAAGCAGTTCGGCAGGGGAAACGATTCATCAGTGCAGGATTGTCGGGTCTTGCTTTCAGTGGCGATGCGGCAGCGCAAGGCCCCGACTCTTTGACTGACGAGGAGGATGTCCTGCGGCCGAGAAAAGGGGAGATCCCAAGCAGCCACACCAGCGAGGAGGGTCACAAGCAGGAAGGGTCACCCGTCACGGTGTGCCCCTTGTCCAGGATCTAAGCTCTCCGTTACCTCTTCGCGATGAGGTAGTCCTACCGCGACCGGAGGCAGGAGACTAAATCGTCCTGTCGAGAGTTATCACCCGGCAGCGCGGACGGAATCGCTTGCCCAACCCACACGAACGCGAGCGTGAATCGTGGTGCCACGCTTGAGTCGCGATTCAATTGAAAGCGTTCCCTTCACCAGCCTCAGTCGCTCTTCCATGCTGATGAGACCGAGACCAGGGCTCTCCTTTGCCGCTTCGCGGTCAAAGCCCATGCCGGAATCCTTAACCGTGAGATGAATCTCATCCGACGTTCCCCACAAGCGCACTTCGAAGTGCCGTACTCCGCTGTGTTTCGCCGAATTGTGGAGGGCTTCTTGCAGAACTCTGAAGAGGCACAGAGAAATGTCCGACGACAAGGCGCTGGGCAGATCGTGGGCTTTGAAGTCAACCTCTACTTTCTGCCGCTCGCCAAACTCTCGACAGAAACCTCTCATGGCCGCGGCAAGACCCAAATATTGCAGTTTTGCCGAATGCAATTCGTGTGATAAGGATTGAGTATCACGGGCTACCTCCGAAACCTGCTTCTGGAGTTTGCCTATACGACTGCGGACTCGCGGCATAGTGAGAGCGTGTTCGCGCAGTTGTTGTAGCTCCACGGCCAACAGGGCGAGGCGTTGACCGATGTCGTCGTGAAGCTCTCTGCCAATCCGCATACGTTCCTGTTCCTGTGCCTCGATCAACTTGCGGCTCACGTTTGCAAGCGTTGCTTCCGCCAGTTTGTTCTCCGTAACATCGATACAGCTCCCGATGTACCCAGCAAAAGAACCGTCCGCGTTGAATCTAGGCACCCCGATATCCAGAATCCATCGATATTCTCCGTCGTATCCACGGAGCTGATACTCCATTCTGAATTTCTCTCGCCGATCAAACGATCTGGTGTAGGTCTCAAGGCACCTCTGCAAATCCTCGGGGTGAACCCCTTTCACCCAGCCGTTCCCGAGTTCGGAGTCCATGGATCGCCCGGTGAAGTCCAGCCAAAGCTTATTGAAGTAGGTGCAGAGCTTGTCCGTACCTGACATCCAGATCAGTGTAGGAGCCGTATCTGCCACCAATCGGAACCGCTCCTCGCTTTCGCGCAGAACGGCTTCTTGGCGCTTGCGCTCGGTGATGTCCGCTATCATGCCCACCATCCGCAGCATCCTGCCATGTTCGTCGAAGTACGCGCGACTCGTCCTCTCGACCCAAATCACGCTGCCGTTGGAACGTACCATGCGATAGCTAATTCGAAGGTGCGGCTCCTCAGGACTCAACTGGGCAATCGCAGCAATCAGTCTTGCTCGGTCTTCGGGGGGCACCATTGTCAATATCTCCTGACCAGTAATGTGTGCCCCCGCATCTACCCCAAGAATCTGCCGGACCCCTTCCGAGCGCACAATCTTGTCGGTCGCAGCATCCCACTCATAGGCGAACATCTTTCCAGCCTGAGCCGCCAAACGAAAGCGCTCTTCGCTTTCGTGAAGTTCCTCTTGCGCCTGCTTTCGTTCCGTGATATCGGCTACCACGCCGATCACTCTTATCAGCGTGCCCTGCCCATCGAAGAAAGCTCGTCCACTGTCTTCGAGCCAAATCACACTCCCCGCAGGATTCAACGTTCGAAAAATGATTCGATAAGTAGGATCCTCAGGAGTGAGCCTGGCCTCCATAGCGGTGTACAATGCGAGATCATCAGGGTGAATCCTTGCGTGAAACGCCTTACCAGTATCAGTCTCTGGCTTTTCCCAATTAAGAATCTCTACACTTTCCTTTGACCGTACAATCACATCGGTTGCCACATTCCAGTCAAACGCATACATTCTTCCAGCTTGTATCGCCAGACGTAATCGCTGCTCGCTTTCCCGCAGTGCTTCTTCCGCCCGCTTGCGCTCGGTGATGTCCTGGACCGTGCCGCGGAGCCCGATGATTTGGCCGCCCGCGTCGCGCACGGGTTTGCCTCGGGTAACTACCCATCTTGTGGTTGACTTTGGGCTGATTATTTCCAGGTCCAGTTCGTATGGCGTTCCAGTTTGCACAGCTTTTTCAACTGCGCGC
>JBEKGW010000072.1:0-8442 GCA_050012595.1 Terriglobales bacterium | reverse complement strand
GCCCAGGCTGAGAACGGCCTGAAAAACCTCACCTAGCCCTTGTCGCCGTCCACAAACAACCGCCGCACTTCCCGCAATCAACTCGTTACCGCCAAAAAACAGGGCGTGTGAGAAATACAGGCTAGGCAATTGCCGGAATCGGGGCTCCGAAAATCGCAATCGTCTTGCCCGGGACCGTTATCCGGCCCTTCCATCACGACAATCGCCTCGCTCCCATCCCGCCAGATACTGACTTCACCCTGCCAGTGAGCGCCGAAACCGTTCTGGTAGTCCATACTCCGTGTCTCGCTCACCGAACCGTATTTTGAAATGAAGGCAGCTTTCACCTGGAAATAGCCCGACGAACGAAATTGGCTTTCGATCTGATAGAGGCGCCCCTTGTAGAACCGGTAGCGAACTTGCGCATACCTTAGCCCCGCGAACTCCGGATCTTGCTCCGGGCACACCACCTCGTCCGGGTCAAGATTCACCCTCATAGCCGCCGGCAGCACTGGGTTATCGGTGCAATCCGGCGTCGGCTCCTGAATTGCGCCCTTTTTACCCGGCTTTGTCAGGTTGCCCTTCTTGTCGTAGTAAACGTAGCCGTGAAAGTTCTGCTTCTTGAAATCCTCGAGGGTCATTCCCAGGGAATTGCCTTTAAACGTATAAGTCGTCTCCTGTGCGAACAAACGGCCGCCGCCGCAAAGGCATACAGAACACACCAGTCCAGCTGCCACAACGAACAGGCATTGGCGCATGAAATTCTCCTTGAGAATCTGCAGATGATCATACGCCGGACCAACACGAACTGATAAAACGAAGTTGCGCCTTAGCTTGACTTCGCGAGATTGTGACTCTCATGCCTCTTCGATCTCCGCTTCTTGTCCTCTTCCTGGCCCTGGCTGTTTCGCTCTGCATGGCCGAGAAAGACCCCTACGCCAAAGCCACTGTCGCCGACCCTTCCGCCTCTTTCCTTGACGTCTCCGCCCGCCGCGCCGAACTGGCTCATGCCACCACGCCTCGCGTGCTTGAGGCTCTTGGCTGGAAGTCTGGCTGCGTCACCTCCGAGCAGCCCGCGCCGCCCACAGGCCGCATGATCATCCCGCACCACTACCTCAGCGGCAGCAATGGCCCCATCGATCCGCAGGAGAACATCGCCACGGCTCCCTACCGCAAGCTTGAAGAAGCAGTCAGCAACGGAGCCAGCCGCTACGTCGCTACAGGCGACTCCTCTGAAGCCGTTTGCGTTGCCAATCTGCTCGCTCAATGGGCCTCCGCCAATTCCCTGCTCGATTACAGCTTCCAGGAAAGCAGCCAGGCCTGGTACCAGGTGGAGTGGACGCTTAGTTCCGTTTCGCTTGCATGGTCCGTCGTCCAAACCGACCCCGCCATTCCAGCCGCGCAGCGCGCCGCGATCCTGAGCTGGATGCGCAAGGTGACCGAAACCATGTTCGATAGGGATCCTCACCCCGGCGACTCGGCTCGCGAGAACAATCACGCATACTGGCGCGCCCTTTGCGCCACATCGGTCGGCATACTCACCTCGGACGACAAGCTCTACCGCCGCGGTCTTGCGCAATATTTCCGCGCCATCGGGCAAATCAACCCTGATGGTTCTTTCCCTCTTGAAATGGCACGCCATGAGAACGCGCTTCATTACCAGAGCTTCGCGCTTGCGCCGCTGGTCATGATTGCCGAGCTTGGCCGGCGTCAGGGTGTCGACCTCTACAGCCTCCGCGTCAATGGCCACACTATCGCTGACGCGGTTGACTTCCTCGTGCGCGCCTCCGTCAACCCCGGCCTCGCGAAGAAGTATGCCTCGGAGCCCCAGACCTTTTCGCTCTTCTCCGATGAAAAGCCGCCCGCCTGGACAGAGTTCTGGGCCGCGCGGCATCCCGGCAAGCCCTGGTCCGACATCGTTACCGCGCCACTGTACGATTCAACGCTGGCGGGCATCTCCACAATCTACGCCGCCCCAGCACAGGCAAAATGACTCGGCCGCACCGGGCGCCCTGGCCCTGTTCCAAAAGTTGTCAAGCCCCCGCCGCCAAAATCGACGCGCCGACCCCGCCCTAACCCGTTCTTTTTCTGATCTCTGACCCCTGATCTCTGATCTCTGTCAAGTTTGCCGATCATTTCCCGCTTCCGGCGCATACTCATTCCATGATCGAAGAGCAAACCAGAGTCTCTCCCTCGGGCCCTCGTTCGCTTGGTCCCGAAGCCGGCCCTGAGCCAAGTCGAAGGGTCCCTGCTTTTCTGACCACTGACCACTGTTCACCAACTGCTGCTTTTCCGGCTCGGCTACCAGCTACCGGCCACTGGCTATTGGCTACTGGCTACAAGCGTCTCCCGGGCACGAAGAGCTGGAGGCTAGGAGCTGGCAGCTAGAAGCTGCTCCTACCCCACCCCCCATGCCGTTTTGTGAAACTGTGAAACTGTGAAACTGTGGAATGAAGAAGAAAAGACGAGGAATGGACGCTCAAATCGCTCAAAATAAAAAGGATAGCGGAAAACTGATCGCCAAACACCGATGGCTGAAAATCCCTGAAAACTGATTGTTAAGAGCTGAAAGCTGAGAGCTGCACTAAGAATTGGCAAGATCCGCCGTCTTCGCGCTCCTCGACCACAACACGTAAACCGGAACTCCCAGCAGCACCAGGATTAATCCGGGCCAGGTGTACTGCGGCTTATAGCGCAACAGCGCGGCGCAGATGCCGGATGCCATCACGATATAGATCACGGGCAAGACCGGATAGCCGATCGCTTTGTAAGGCCGCGCCACGTCAGGAAGTCGAAAGCGCAGCACGAAAAGCCCAACGATGGTCAGAATGTAGAACACCAGCGCCGCGAAGATGATGTAGTCGAGCAATTGGCTGTAGGAGCCGGACACGCAGAGGATCGTCGTCCAGATCGCCTGCACAATCAGCCCCGCCGCCGGTGTCCGGAAGCGCGGATGCAGCTTGCCGACAGACTTGAAGAACAGCCCGTCCTGCGCCATCGCGTAGTAGACGCGCGCGCCGGCAAGCGTCATCCCATTGGCGCAGCCGAAGGTGGAGACCATGATCGCCGCGGCCATCAAATAGCCGCCAAAGTGCGGGAAGATCTGCTGTAGAACCGCTGCGCCGATCCGGTCTTCGGCGGCGTATTGAATGCCCCGCGCAAAAACGGTGGCGCCGTGCGGGTCGCCGTGCAACGGGAGCACCATCATGTATGCCGTGCTTGCCAGGAAATACGTGATCACAACGAAGCCTACGCCCAGTCCGAGCGAGAGTGGGACGTTTCGCCTTGGGTGCTTGATTTCGCCCGCAGTGAAAGTGACGTTGTTCCAGGCGTCGCAGGAAAAAAGAGACCCCACTTGGACCACCGCCAGGACCACGATGGAACCGACCATGGCAATCGGCCCCTGCACGCCCACCTGCACGGGATGCAGCGAGTGCCAACCGGCATTGCGCCAGAACTCGCTCCAATGAGCGCCAATGTTGGCCGCGATGGCTGCGCTGTTTCGCCCCACTGAAAACCCGAGCAGAATAAGCCCGGCCAGTGCCAGCGCCTTGGCGACAGTGAAGACATTCTGCAAGCCCGCGCCGAATCGCACGCCGCGAATATTGACCAACGCCACGAACGCCACCACGGCGATACCGGCCAGGTTGGCGGTGTTGACGCCGATGTCCATGTTGCCCAGCACCATCGGGCCGAGCGGGATCGCCGGAACATGCGCGATGTGCCACAGCCAGTGCGTGCTCGACACGGTGGGGAAAAAGACGCCGAGGAATTTGCCGAAGGCCACGCAAACGGCGGCGATGGTTCCGGTCTGGATGACAAGAAAGAGGGTCCAGCCGTAGAGAAAACCCCAGAGCGGCCCCAGCGACTTGCGCAGGTAGACGTATTGTCCGCCGGCTTTCGGCATCATGGCGGCAAGCTCGCCGTAGCTGAGCGCACAGATCAACGTCATGGTTCCAGTCACGATCCAGGCCGCGAGAAACAGCGCAGGAGAATCGGTGAGCCGCGCAATATCGCAGTCGACAATGAAGATCCCGCTGCCAATCATGGAGCCGACAACGAGGGTAGTGGCGCTGAAAAGCCCAAGGCTTTGCATCATCTGCGGCCCGGCGCCAGACTTCGGTGCATCCGATTCGAGTTGTGCTGTAGGAGTCGTCATCGCGGTGTTTCCGCTGGTCCTTCCTTCGTGCCGGGATGCGCGCCGGTCATGGCATGCAGGCTCCACGTCCCCTTCTATCTTCATAGAACATTGTCACAGGCTAACCCCACAAGCGTTTTTGTGATTCGGCTGCTCGAGTTCGCAGCGGTTGGGCAGATTCTGTCCGGACCTTGGCCAATCGATGACTTGTCACCGGCGAGAAAGCGTATACTCAACTCGCTGAAAATGTTGGGCCGCTGGAAGACGCGGAGCGGCTCCAGCGCCAGTCAAACAGCGACCCAAACCATGGACAACGATAGGCAGGACTTCATGAAGATTCAGACGGCAGTTTTCGCTTCGGCAGCATTTTGGCTTGGGTGTGCAACCGCAACCGCAGCTCAACAGGCCGGGCCGGCAATTCCGAACCGGATTGTGGCTACGATCGACGCCAGCCAGACCGGTGTGCCGGTCTCCAGGTACGAGTACGGAATGTTTATCGAGCACATTGGTAATACCATGTACAGCAGTCTTTGGGCTGAAATGCTCGACGATCGCAAGTTCTATTTCCCGATTACCTCAAGGGAGCCGGATGCTCCGGCCCGGCCGCAAGGCAATCCAATGCACATGCAACTCCGCAAATGGCGCCCTGTCGGCCCTGACGAGGTTGTCGTGATGGACAAGGACAATCCCTTTGTCGGTGAGCAGAGCCCGCGCATCGAGCTCGACCCTGCAACTCCGCATGGAATTCGGCAGGCAGGCATCGCCCTGGTCAACGGGAAGAGGTATACCGGCCGCATCTACCTCCGCGGAACTCCCGGCGCCAGGGTAAAGGTCGCGCTCGTTTAGGGCAGCGGACCGAACGATCGCCAGACGATCTCTTTTCCAGCGCTCACCAGCGCGTACAAAAAGTATCCTCTTGCCTTCACGGCAGCAACCAACACAACAGATGCAGCGCTCGAGATCACGGGAACCGGCACGGGCAACTTTCACATCGGCACCCTTTCGCTCATGCCTGCGGACAACATTGAAGGCTTCCGCGCCGACACCATTCCGCTGATCCGTCAGATCAAGTCGGGCTTCTGGCGTTATGGCGGCAACTACACCTCGAACCTCATTTGGTACCACACTATCGGCGATCGCGATAAGCGCCCGCCCGACTGGGACAACGCCTGGAACGCCATGCAGACCAACGATCTCGGCATGGACGAATTCATGACGCTTTGCAAGCTCATTGGCGTCGAGCCCTACATCAGCGTCAACGCCGACCTCGGCGACTCGCACTCTGCGGCTCAGCAAGTTGAATACATGAATGGATCGGTCAATACCGTGATGGGAACCCAGCGCGCGAAAAACGGCCATCCGGAACCGTACAACGTGAAGTTCTGGAACATCGGCAACGAACCATGGGGATCGTGGCAGATTGGCCGGACAGATCTGAAGTACTTCATGATCAAGCACAACGAATTCGCGAAGGCGATGCGCGCAGTGGATCCCTCCATCACCCTGATTGCCTCAGGCCTGATGCTGGAGGATTGGTTCCTGCCGCCAGACAAGCGGGCCAAGTACTCAGGAAACCTCGGGCCGCTCTATGGATCGGACATTGACTGGACGGGCGGCTTTCTCAAGAATTGCTGGGGAAGCTTCGATGGCATCGCCCAGCACTGGTATGCGCAGCCGGGCCGACACTACGACATCGATCGCGCAAAAAGCCTTCCGCCCGATGCGCCGAATGACGATTCCTACGTGAAGGTCGACCAAACGACCCTTCAATTCGCGCGCTACCCGGCAGATATTGTGCATGGCCAGGCGGAAGAATGGCAGGGCTACCAGCAGCGATTCCCCGCGATGGTCGGCAAGAATATCTTCCTCTCCATCGACGAGTACGCTTACTTCGGTGGAGGCTTTGGCCGCCCGACGACTCTTAAGCAGTCGCTCGCCTACGGCATGATCTTCAACGAGATGCTACGGCATACCGATAGCCTCACCATGGCTGCGCACACGACGGGCGTTTCAACCATCGACTTTAACCGTACCTCCGCTACAATGAATACTCTCGGGCTGACGTTCAAGATGTATGCCGACAACTTCATTGGCGCCATCCCCGTCGCTATTTCGGCAAACTCGCCTCAGCCCGCACCGAGGTTCCCACCGGGTGGCGATCAGCCGAAGACAAGCTCTGGCAGCCCGACGTTTCCGCTCGATATGTTCGCAGCGCTGTCTCCTGACAGGAAGTTCCTGATTCTTTCCGAGGTGAACGCGACAGATTCCGACCAGAAATTCGATCTAAGCGTGACCGGTACCCGGCTTGCCGGGCCATCCAACTTTTGGCAGTTGACCGGTTCTACCGTGGATGCAGCCAATCGCGTCGGCCTGCCGCCGCAGGTCGAAATCAAGGAGATCCCCATCGGCAACACTCCGGGGACAATCTCGGTCGCCCCCATCAGCATCAACATCTATCGCTTTCCCGTGGTCCAAACGGCGAAGTGAGGGTGCGCGCCGCCCGACGCGCGAACGGTTGATTTCATGGTGCCCACAGGGGGATTTGAACCCCCACGACCGGTTAGGGTCTGCGGATTTTAAGTCCCATTTCTCAGGTTTTGCAGGGCGTCGCACCGCAATGCAAATGCTTGCATAACTCATTTATAATGAGGTTGATGACTGCATTATCGATTTTGCATGATGTTGCATCGGGTAGCAGGAAAGTCCGGTACAAAGTATCACCATAAGTATCACCAGCGCTGCCCCGAAAATAGTGCGACTCGGCACGCGCTGCAAGATTCGAGATCCGTGGCCGAGCGGAATTGACCCGAAAATAAGGTTCCATTGAAAGATTCGTGTTCATTTCAGCATTAGTCTGCCACATTCTGCCGACATGTGACATCCATTTCGGCGATGGGCCATCTGGAGGCACGCCGGACCTGGCAGCCGGGATCGAGGCCAGGTAATCAAGTGCACCGACCCTTGAACGCTCCGCAGCTCTCGCTCTGAGCCACTGACCTTGTCCGTCATCGCGAAGGGCAATTCGGCCTTTTTGAACACCTAAAAGCACTATTCCTTTAACCACCTGGCGCATCCAATCGGCAATTCACTTCGTGACACAAGGATGTGTGACGGTCGTTCCCGCAGTATCCACTCGAATTGACTACTCTTCTATCGGCGAGAGGAGAAACGAAACAACTTGGAAAACACGAAGATCAATTGGGCCGATAATACTTTCAATCCATGGACGGGCTGCACGAAGGTCTCTCAGGGATGCGCCCACTGCTACGCAGAACGCATGGATTCACGTCAGCTTCACGGCAAAGAGAGGCATTGGGGAAAGGGTGTTCCTCGCAAACTTCGGGCCGAATCCTACTGGAAACAGGCTTTCACTTGGGATCGGAAGGCTGCACGGCGGGGCAAACGAACTCTCGTATTCTGTGCTTCCACAGCTGACTGGGCAGATCCAGAGGCGCCGGCCGGAATGCGCGATCGGCTTTGGGAGACCATTCGGCAAACTCCCCATCTTAATTGGCTGCTCCTGACAAAGCGCCCAGAGCAAATTCGAAAATATCTTCCCGCCGATTGGGGCAGGGGCTATCTCAACGTCTGGCTCGGCGTTTCCGCTGAGGACACCAAGAAGGGAGTACCTCGAATCACGGTTCTGAAAAAGATTCCGGCCATGGTCAGGTTTGTGAGCTTTGAGCCTTTATTGGAGAACCTCGGTGAATTGGACCTCACTGGAATTCACTGGGTGATCATCGGTGGTGAGACAGGGCCTAAGGCACGTAGCATGGATGCGCAATGGGCAAAATCCATCGTTGCTCAATGCAGGAAGCAGAAGGTTGCCGCATGGGTGAAACAATTGGGGCGCTATCCGAAACTCAATGGCACCCGGCTTCGGCTCGTTGACGATGACGGCAAGTGGGACCGCAAAGGAGATAATGCACGCATTTGGCCGCGCGGCCTGAAGGGACTGAGCATGCGGCGACACCCAAAGTTACTTGGCGTGGCGGGATCAAACGGTCGTTCATGGTAGGCCAATGGAAGATGTTGTCAAACCGCAAAGGCCGCCTTGAGCGGCCATTGCGGTTCCTTAACTCTGCTTATACAAACTAAGCATTGATTGATTTTGGCGTCCCGGGGTACCTGAGCTCTCCAGTTCCGGTGAATTGCGGCCACCGCCCACTTCGTCTGTTTACCAATGAGAATTGACGGATGGGCGACAACCCAGGAACTGACCCATTCGTGGGCCCAACGACGGTTGCGAGAAGCTGGGGAAAATGGCTGAGGCAGAACGCAGTCAGCGGCATTCGAAGCTGCTTGCGTCGTCGGTGTTGCCTTGC
>JBEKGW010000071.1:0-8470 GCA_050012595.1 Terriglobales bacterium | reverse complement strand
GCAATAACGAGCTGGGACGCGGCCTCGTTGACCCGTCTCGGAAGTTGATCTGGCGCAACCTGCAACTGTCCGCGCAGGAACAGTTTATCCGCCGCCTTTTCCCGTCGCGCCAGATTGGCGTCACCCCAGCCAGGAAGCTGGAAGTTAACCGTGAATGTCGTCCCTATGAGCTCGGTTGGGCTCTGTACGCTTTAGCTGGCCGGGAACACCTCTGTGCATGTGCCAGGAGCGGATGATAACTTTCGCAACACTGGCCGAACGGACAATCGCACCTTTGTTCTGCAAGTGCACTTCCGTGTTTGGTAAACCCAAATTCTCTGTGCTAGTTTCGAGATGGATTCTTCCTATCGGGAGCACTACTATGGGTTGCCTCGGTCACGGTTGGCGCATTTTTTCTCTGGTTGCGGCTTGTATTTTAGCTCTTTCGGTTGCCGCATCGGCAACCACCTACTACATCGACTACGCTGCGGGCAGCGATTCCAACAGCGGAACTTCGACAGCCGCGCCCTGGCAGCACATGCCAGGCATGCACGGCTGCATCGCGACCTGCGCCAAAACGACTCCCAAGGCCGGAGACAGCTTCATCCTCAAGGGCGGGGTCACTTGGCCGAACGCGGCCTTCCCGATTACTTGGTCATGGAGCGGAACGAGCAGCGCGCCGATTTACATTGGCGTGGATCAGACTTGGTACACCGGCTCGTCGTGGTCGCGCCCGATCTTCAATGCCGGTGGGAAGCCGATTAGCGGCAGCAAGAACGAGTTTATCTGGTCCCCAAGCGTTTCCTACGTGACGTGGGACAACATAGAGATGACGGGTTTGAATTGGTCTACGAGTTACGCTTATGGCCATCTGGCCTGTGGATATTTTGCGGAGACAACCTACGTTACCCTCTCGAATTGGTATGTTCACGGTTGGTCGCACACAGGTGGTGTGACGACCGACGGATTTATATGCGTCATTGGTTACGGAGGGAGTACAGCCTCGCCGGGTGATCTTATTACCCACATGGTATTTGATGGCTCCGATAGTATCACCGGTGGGACTTCCGGCGCGATGATCTACGTTTGGCCCTCGGTCACATATTCCATTTGTCATGACGTTCCAGATTGCCTTCTGTTGGCAGGAGATGGGGAAGTTGCCTACAATCTCATCTACAACATCAACGCAGACTTTGATGCAGCCACGCACGCGGACGCTATACAACTCAACGCGGATGATGGTCGCCCTTTCTACATCCACGACAACGTGATTCACGATGTGAACATCGGTGAACCCATGTTCTTGGGAACTCCAAGAGGGCTTCCCGCACATACTGTGTATGTCTGGAACAACGTGCTCTATAACTTGTACAATGACGTAGCGTTTAACTTGGATGCCCGCTACGGGAATTGGACGGGTTATTATTTCAATAACACGGCCACTGGCACGGGCGGTGGCAGAAACGGCACGGGCAATTGTTTCCAGATAGATAGCGCCGCGTACACCGTGACTCTCTTCATTGAAAACAATCACTGTATAACAACAGGCGCGTTGCACAACATCGCGTCGATGGCACCCTTGGACCCTGTAACGGAAAAGGGGAATGTCACGATGACGCCGACAGAGGCGGCAGCGGCGGGATATTCTGCAACGCAGACCTACGTCTACTCGCCCACGTCCTCGAATTGCTCAGGACAGTCGCATTGCCCAGTCGGAGCGGGAACAAATCTTGCGAGCATGGCCACGGGAGCTTTAGCCATTTTGCAGAGCGACACAACTTATGCTTGCACCCAAAACGCGGCGAATCAGTCTGTCTGTCCGTCGCGAACTTCTAACAGGCGGTCTGCGAGCAGCGCATGGGATGCGGGAGCCTACTTGTATTCCGCAGGAGGGGCAGCACCGGCAGCGCCAAAGGGCTTAACTGCAGTGGTCCACTAGTACCGTGACCGGATGATTGTGAGTACAAGCTGGCAACGTCTTGTTGGACCGAAATAATGTACGGATGGCATCTGGCTGTATGGAACTCCTCGCGGTCACGGCACTAGATTTGTAAACCGTCTGTTTTGTCTCGCCAGTGAAAGATCCTCACGCCCTAGAGTCGCCTATTTTGGACTGCCCTCCGGCTGAACCGGCTGGCCCGGTGCCCGTCTTGTCCCTGCGCGTGCTCCGCACCTTGCCAGAACTCGAATCACTGCGCGGCGTCTGGACTTCGTGGAAAGGCCATCGAGACAGCGACATCGACTTTTTTGCGGAATTTGTTCGAACTCGACCAGAGATCATTCGCCCTCATGTGGTCGTGCTGTACCGGTATGGCACTCCGGAAGCGATGCTCATCGGCCGATTGGAACGTACGCAACTGACCTTCAAAATCGGATATCTGCGGCTTCCCGGAATTTCGGCCCGCATACTCATCTTTAGTCAGGGTGGAGCTCGTGGGAATATTTCCGATGCGAGCAGCGCTGAACTCGTCAACTCAGTTACAGATTCGCTGCGTGGTGGCGAGGCTGATTTGGCCTTCCTGCACCAGGTCGATGCCGCTTCTCCCCTTTTCAAGAATGCCCTCACGGCGGTGGGCTTCGCAATCCGCGATCATGTTACTGCCCCTGAGCCTCGGTACGCGATGAAACTTCCGGGAACCGTAGAGGAGCTCTATCAGGGCTTCTCAAAAAGGGTGAGAAAGGAATTTCGCGCAAAGAAAGCAAGTCTCTTCCGGACTTTCGAAGGGCGCATTAGGACGGAATGCGTTCAGACTTCCGCGGAGTTAGACCGCATAATTCCACATCTCGAGGCAGTTGCGGAAAAGACGTATCAGAGAGGGCTTGGCGTCGGATTTGCCGATACGCCTCAAATTCGTCGAAGACTGCATTGGTTCGCAGACAAGGGATGGCTGCGCGCCTATATTTTGTACCTGGATGACAAACCTTGCGCGTTCGACATTGGCACCGTTCACGACGGCATGTTTGCGGGCGAGTTTACCGGGTATGATCCCCTCTTTCGGGACTATTCCGTTGGAAGCTTCATAATGATCACGATGATCGAGGATCTGTGTCGCCAAGGTGTTAAAGAAGCCGAGTTCGGCGCCGGGCAAGCTGAATACAAGCGGAACTTTAGCAATTGCCAGACGATGGAGGCTAGCATCCATATTTTCGCGCCCACAGTCAAAGGCGTGATGCTTAACACGCTGCGAACGGTAACCGTATCCACTGATCGTGTTCTAAAAGGGCTGTTAGAGCGAACGACGTTACTGCGCTCACTGAAGAGGTTCTGGCGTGACCAACTGACACGCGTATCGGCGAAGCAGGTAACAAGTCGATGATCTCAGCCAGACATCTCTACAGCCGGAGTCGCCGGGTCACGGCGAACGAGTTTCAACAAATTGCCGGTGATCACTCGACGGGGGGCATCCGCTGTTACATCACTAGAGAGGGTATCATTCGGAATAACATCGTCCACGACAGCATCAACGGCGCCACCGCTGCCACGGCACCCGTGAAATGAATATGGCAATGTCAGAAACAAACTCCAAGCCGATGATACCTGGCGGCAACCTTGCCGCCAGCATCGGACGCAACACGCTTTTCGGAGTCGTGGCCCGAGTCGCGCAAGTTGCGACCCGGCTGGTAACGGTTCCGATCGTGATCGTTCATCTCGGCCTTGGTGGCTACGGTATCTGGTCGATCATCATGACCACCGCCGCCTACATGCGCTTCGGGAGCTTAGGGGTCAAGTCGGCTTTCCAGAAATATGTGGCGGAAGCGACAGGCAACGGAGACTTCGAGACTGCCAACAAGTTGCTCAGCACTGGCTGCGCTATCATGCTGTTGGTGTCCTTGGCCGGCCTGACGCCGATTGCATTTTTTGCCAGAGATCTCGCCACCCTGGCGGGAGTTCCTGCTGAATTCTTGCGTTCCTCCGCGCACGCCATCACTATGCTCGCGTTCATCATGGTGATCGCCAATGTCGGAGCGGTATACGAAGCGATTGTGATGGGCGGACACCGGGTCGACCTTGCCCGAAACTTCTCGACGTTTTTCACTGTCGCTGAGGCGGTGGCGATTATCATTCTCCTCCATTTTGGAGCCGGATTGTTCGCGATGGCCTCGGTGATGGCGGCGTCGGAGATGGGATTCATAGCGAGTTGTTACATCGCCTCGAAAAAGATTCTGCCTCAGATCCGTCTCCGCCTGGATCATGTGACGAAGAGTGTGGTACGCGAGTTGGTGCGGTTCGGGGGCAGCTATCAGCTGGTGAATGTTCTGGAAGTACTCTACCTTTCTATCGTGCCTGTCACGGTGCTTCGCATGTTCGGAGCTGACGCGGCGGGCATCTACGCCCTTACAACCAGGCTGGTGGGTTCGGCGCTTATGCTCCCGGATGCGCTTCTCCTGCCTATCCTCTCCGGTGCAGCCATGGTGTTTGCTTCGGGTTCGGCGGCGCAAATGAGGATGCTGATCACTAAGTCGTTCAAGGTCACTTTAGTCTTGGGGCTTTTCCCGTTGGCTTTTATCGCGATTTTTGGACCCATGATCGTGTTCGCATGGACCGGCGAGGTCGCTTCTTCCCTGCGGGTTGCCTTTTGGCTGGTCTGCGCAGTAGGTTTATTTCAATCATTCTCATTGCTGGGATTGGTACTGTACCGGGCTTCAGGAAGGGCACTTTTAGACAATATTCGGCAGGCAATTCGGATCGTGATTCTTGTTTGCATCGCGATTGCCGCTCATCGGTTGGGGTTTTACGGCATTTTAGCCGGACTCGCTTTTGCTGAGTTCACCGGGATGCTCTTCATGTTATTCGCTCTCGAGAAGGCCTTTGAGGCATTCCGTGTAAGGTTATTGCTGCCAGATACTCTGAGATTAACGGCTGCCATTGTAGTCATTCTCTCTGCCGCAGGCGTTGCCTTGCTGCTGCCGATCCCTGCAGTTTCCAACCCACGGCTGGCAGCAACCCTTCAGTTGGCAAAAGTCTCGCTCGCTTGTTTAGTGGCCGCCTGGCCGGCCTTGGCGCTCACGAAATCTCTGACAGGAACGGAGGGCAGGGCCCTTGTGCGTGCATTTTTACCCGGTCGAGGCCGTCCCGAGCCGCGTCCGGTCGAGACGGTTAGCTGAACGTGAGGAAGATAGTGACTCAGACGGGCTTTGCTGCCGAGGATCCGCTCTCTCTGGTATCCAGGGTCGCAACAAAACTGAATAGCATCTGGCTGCGGAGGACCTATCCGTTCGCCACGTTCGGCAGGAATGTGTCGATTCACTACTCCTGCGATATACAAAGATCAATCTCCGAACAAATCAGCATAGGCGATGACGTTTACATGGCGCCTGACGTATGGCTTAATATCGCACCCGGGTCGGACAACTCTGGACCCAAGATCGTTCTCGGAAACGGTTGCGGGATAGGGCGGAGATCGATGATTTCTGCCAGAAATCAGATTGTTCTCGAAGCAGACGTTTTGCTCTCTCCCTCAGTTCTGATCATGGATCATAACCACGAGTTCTCTAACCCGGAAGAGCCAATCCACGCGCAGGGGGTCACCTACGGCGGGCGAATTCTGGTCCAGCGCAACTGCTGGCTTGGATATGGCGCGGTCATAGTCTGCAATCATGGCGAGCTCATCATTGGGCGGAACAGCGTAGTGGGAGCCAATTCTGTGGTCACGCGCAGTTTTCCTCCGTGCAGTGTCATTGCCGGCAATCCCGCGAACCTTGTCCGAACTTACGACCCAAAAACAGCCACATGGGTAAGAGCCTCCGATAAGGGCGCCACCCCTTTCACAGATCATGCCTCCTGAACACCTCAAACTCGGCGGTGGTGCTGAGCAGACGATGCTGCACCCGGTTGTGCTGATCGCGATGCTGCTCGTGATCGTGCTGATGTTTAGCCTGCGCCGCAGGTATCTGATCGTGCCGCTTCTGCTGATCGCTTTCCTGGTTCCGCCGGGGCAACAATTGGTGGTGGGAGCGGTTCACATTTACGTTTTCCGGGTGATTATTCTGGCCGGCCTGATCCGCATGTTTATTTCCAAGCGTCCGTCGGGCGCCAGCCGCATTGCCGGCGGATTCGACAACTTCGACAAGCTCTTCGTGGCCTGGATTGTGCTTCACTCCATCGCTTTTGTTCTTTTCTACTCGCAGATGGCGGCGGTGATCAATCAGTTCGGCAACCTGTGGGACGGCCTGGGCGCCTTCTTCCTGCTGAGGTTCCTGATTCGAGACGACGAAGATGTTGAGCGGACCATTCGCGTCTTCGCGGTGGTCGCGGCGGTCGTGGCTGCCGCTATGCTCACCGAGCACCTTCGCCATGTCAATGTGTTTGGCCTGCTGGGCGGAGTGCCCATTGAACCCGAATTGCGCAACGGTCATGTGCGCGCGCAAGGCCCGTTTGGACACCCCTTGTTGGCGGGTACTTTCGGGGCAATCCTGCTGCCCTTGTTTTTTTGGCTCTGGAGGAGCCGGCGCTTCAGGAGCACCGCAGTGCTGGGCATGGTTTCAGCCACTTTGATCCCTTTCCTGACGTCTACGAGCACGGCGCTGTTGGCGTACGCAGCGGGAGTGGGGGCCATCTGTATGTGGGCCTTGCGAAAGCACATGCGTATTGTGCGCTGGGGCATCGTAGGCGCGCTGGTTTCATTGCATCTCGTCATGAAAGCGCCGGTGTGGTTCCTCATTGCCCGTATCGATCTTACCGGCGGATCTTCGTCCAACCATCGCGCTTACGTTATCGATGCCTTCATACGTCACATTGGCGACTGGTGGATGCTGGGTACCAACGCCAATCTCAATTGGGGATGGGACATGTGGGACACGGCCAACCAATACGTCGACGAGGGTTATGGAGGTGGGCTGGCAGCGTTCATCTGCTTTCTCGGACTGATCGCGATGGGGTTTAGCAGAGTGGGGCGAGCACGAAAACGCGTCCAAGGAAGCCGCCGCCAGGAATGGTATTTCTGGTTGTTAGGAGCGGCGCTGTTTGCCAACGTGGTGGCGTTTTTCGGCATCAGCTATTTCGATCAGACACGGATTGCCTGGTTTGCTCTGTTGGCGATGATTTCCGCATCGACATTGCAACTACGGCACAAAAATAATCAGGTGCCGGCTAACAAACAGATGCTCCCCGATTCTCCCGTTTCATCTTTTTCTTCCGGGACTTCGCTGCCCGCCGAAAATGATTGTGCTTACCTTCAAGAAGAACTCAGTCCCACGCAGGATGTCGGAGCGTCAGGCTGCTGAGTAGCAAAGGGTCTTCAGATTCTTCATGGGTGCCTCGATCCTAACCCGGCGATTAGACGCGGAGCGTTTGCGCGACCTCGAATACAAGACGGAAGTTGACCAGGTAAGCGAGTCGGAGTGGCCCGCGTTGATGAGCGGTTTCGCTGACGCGAATATTTATCAGACCTGGTCCTATGGTGCGATCCGCTGGGGGCAGGAGTCACTCAGTCATCTTGTCCTGAAGCAACGCACAGACGTTGTCGGCCTTGCTCAACTAAGAATTATTCGTTCACGAGTCCTCGGCCTCGGCATCGCATATCTGCGGTGGGGGCCGCTGTGCCATCCCTGCGGAGGCGAACTGGCGCCGGAAACCGTACAAGCCATGGCAGCGGCCCTTCGCGATGAATACGTCCGTAAACGGGGGCTCTATTTGGAAGTATTGCCCAAGGCGTTCTCGGGCTCCTCTCGAGCCGCGATGTTTCAGTCACACTTTGCAGGATTTGTTAGCGAACCCGGTATCGATGCGGAGAAATACCGAACGCTTATTCTCGACCTTTCCCCTTCGCTTGATGAGCTGCGCAGGAACTTGAACAAAAAGTGGCGCAACCAACTGAACGTCGCCGAAAGAAATGGTCTCCGCATTGTCACTGGGGATCGCTTAGAGGAATTCCGTACCTTTTGTCGCATCTATGCACAAATGCGGGAGCGTAAGGCCTTTGAGACCAGCGTCAGCGCAGAGGAATTTGCTCGCATCCACGAGAACTTGCCAGCGCGTCAGCGAATGAGGACGATGATCTGCCTGCACAATGACCAACCCGTTGCGGCACTTGTTTGTTCCGCCATGGGCGACTCGGCAATCTATTTGCTCGGTGCAACGAATGCCGATGCCATGAAGCTGAAGGCTGCCTACCTGTTGCAGTGGTCCCTGGTTGAGTGGCTCAAACAGATAGGCATCCAGTATTACGACTTAGGCGGTATTGATCCCGAAGGGAACCCGGGGGTTCACCACTTTAAACAGGGCCTCTCTGGGGCCGACATGTCTCACATCGGCCCCCTGATTGCGTGCGACAACGCTTTCAGCGCAGCCTTAGTCAAAGCAGGTCTCACGATGCGCAGCGGCCTGCGCCGATTTCAGCTGCGGTTTGCCCACACGTGACGCGCACACTAGTGGCCTGTCGCAGTGAGTTCGTTACTACGGATGCGGCGGGTGGGGTCGGAGTATTTCCACTGGATCGGCTGCGCGTGAGCGGAGTAGGCGTTGATGTAGCGGCGGAGTTTGCGAGCTAAG
>JBEKGW010000070.1:0-8949 GCA_050012595.1 Terriglobales bacterium | reverse complement strand
CGCGTCCTGCACCCCTATCCTGATGCGCGCTTCGCCGCTACTCATCCTTCGTGGAAGCCGTATGCGTAAAGGCGCCTGTACGGTTTTGTGCGGGGGGCGATCAGCGATGACCGTCCCTACCGCGACAGTTGCACCATTTTTTAGTTAGGGAAGGGTAGGCGACCACTCACTCCGAACCCGAAAGAAGTATCTGTGGAGCTCTGCCCTTGCGGAAGATGCGTGTAATCGGAATGATGCGAATACTCGCATCGAGAAAGCGGGCCTGGCGTATGTCAAGCCCGCTTCCCCGGGGGGCACGATGCAGGTGGCGCGGATCCAATGTGGATTTGAGTCGCCCCTGCATCCTGCACGCGCAATTCCGTTGTTGACGTAGACTGGTGGATTGCTCAACCAGTTCCTCAGTTATTCGTTGCCGCTCTGGCGCCGGCTCTGCAAACATCCGTCCGCGGCTGAGAGTGCCAGCGCAGCGCTAAAATGCAAAGGTCCGCACTGCTCAATGTTTACTTCCTTTGCGGCGTTGTAAACCAACCGGTTGGATCCTTCTGCGCGACGTCACATTCACTGGAGAGCTGATATGAGCGATATGTGAAGTAGGATTGGTCAGGCAACGCTGCAGGGCACTTTTCGGAATTGAAGAACTGCACAGAAGGCGTGTGGTAAAGCGCGTATTCCGGAGTCAGAATCCATTGGTCAAGCTGTTTGTTCTTGTCTCCACCGCCAAGGTGCAGGTCCAGAAAGGCAATCATGTACTTGGTCACCACTTCGTGTTCGTCCGCAGAGGAAATCGTCACGGGGTCCAGACCCGTGCTGGCACAGGGCCACGAGGTCTCCCAAGCTGTCAAATAGGCGGACGAAATCCAGCCTAGGTTGAACCAAACCTGGCCAGCATCGCAGTAATCCGTATATGAGTAGTGGTTGGTACCATTGACATCGACGCGATAAGAATCGAGACGGTTGATCGCCGCGTGTGGACGCGCGATCCAATCCCTCATGGCTGCCCCGCCCCCGGGGATGATCATGTCGCCTAAGCTTTCGGAGTTATTGACGGTCTCTCCCATGATCAGGCTAGGAATTGAAATTCTGGCGAGTTCCGTGAAGCGCATCGTTTGCGACGAGCCGTCCAAAGTGATCATGCTCTTTATACGGGCGTCCGGCCATGTCGGCACACACGTATTTGGAGGATAGGGCAGCGTAGCCTGCCCATATACAACTGGCCACAATGCGTCGCAGACTAAGTTGTCGCCACCTGTGAGAGCAAATGTTGCGTATCCGCCGATCGAATGTCCACTTGCGGTGATCCTTTCCGGGTCGACGGTACGAAACAGTAACTCCCCCGGCGTGCCACTCTTGGCGAGCAATTGCGTAATGGCAAAGGAGACATCTCGGGGGCGGTTGAACATTACCGTCCAGATATCATCGTTCAGGCTCCACGGCCACTGCCCATCGGCCCAGTGTTCGAGCACCGCGACGACATAGCCGTGACTGGCCAGACGAGTCCCAATGAAAATATGGCACCAGTAGTCGTCTGTCCATCCGGGGGAAAACATAACCAATGGAAAAGGTCCATCGCGGGAGGGCGTTGGCCCCTCATAGGCGGGATCGTACCCGAGTTTCTGCCAGTCCGTCGAAAATGTCGCTGGAATGTTCTCTGTGCCTGTGTATGGGTCGGTGAGGTATTCCGCTGGAGGTGTCGAAGCATCGATTTCCCGCGGATCGACTGGATACCAAACGCTAAAAAACTCGGGACGATTGTTGGCGTCCTTATCAACCGTCAGATAGCTCGTGTGTCCAACTGCGTAGCGGCCAGGTTGCGCTGGGTCATCATATTGTTGTTGACTTTGCGCCATTGCCGCGCATGGCGAAAGTAGAACGAACCCCGTAATCGATACGAGAATTCGGAATATCGAATTGATGTGCATTGTGTCCCCCTTCTTGATTCGCAGCCAATTTGGTTAGCGGGGGTCATGATCCCCGCTTGCGATGCTCCGTAACCTGCGCCCTTACCGCAGTCTTGGCAATTCATTGGAGGTCATTTCAGAATCAAATGCTTGCGATTGTCTATGTAATTGATATCTAACGGGTTAGATAGTCATACTCGCCTGGAAGTCAACAAGCAGTCATCAAAGATTGGGCCGTGCTAAACTTCCCTTGCAGGGGCCCCAGAGGGGTGAAATTGTGGCCACGCCGGTGAGCACGAATGAAACCTGGCGTTTCGGTGTTTATGAAGTAGATACGCGAAAGGTGGAGTTGCGCCGTGCCGGCACGCCCGTCAAGATGCGCGACCAATCCTTCCTCATTCTGGTTTGTCTTCTCGAACATGCCGGCGAAATCGTCACCCGCGAAGAATTGCGCCGGGTTCTGTGGCCTTCAGACACCTTCGTAGACTTCGAACACAGCCTGAACGTGGCGGTTATGAATCTACGAGACGCCTTGGGCGACTCGACCGATACACCTGTATTCATAGAGACTGTTCCCAAGCGAGGTTATCGATTCATCGCTCCCGTTGTTGCGGAACCAGAAGAGCAGAACGGGCGGGTGAAACACTACGGCAATTCCGTTACGCGTCTGGCCAACGAAACGAGCAGGCCACAGCAGCTTGCTTTCGCCCTGGCCGAAACACCGGCTTCGTTTCGCTGGTGGAGGTGGCTGGTTGTCGTCGCTGTTTTGGCCGGGGGATTGGTCTCGCTGTTCTGGTTTCGGTTACGGCATCAAACAAAGCCACTGACCGGCAGGGACACCATTGTTCTTTCTGATTTCGACAACAAGACCGGCGATGTGGTATTCGACGACACATTAAAGCAGGGGCTCTCGATACAGCTTGAGCAATCGCCCTTTCTCGCTCTGATGTCCTACAGCAGGGTGAATGAGACCTTGAAGCTGATGGGCCGTTCATCCGACGACCGCTTGACGGCGAGCGTCACTCGCGAGATCTGTCTTCGCACCGGCAGCACGGTGATGGTGACGGGCTCGATTGCGGAGCTTGGGAGCCGGTACGTGATTGGCCTGAAGGCAGTGAACTGCAACACGGGCGACGTGCTAGCGGAAGCGCAGGAGCAGGCGGCGGGCAAGGAAGCAGTGCTCAAGGCTCTGGGTAACGCGGCAGTCACTTTGCGGATCAAGCTGGGGGAGTCGCTCAGCTCGGTGGAGAAATACGCCACGCCGCTGGAGGAAGCGACGACGCCATCGCTGGATGCGCTGAAGGCCTACACCCTGGGGGTAAAGACCGCCTATGCGAATGACGCCACTGCCGCGCTGCCCTTCTTCAAACGGGCGGCGGAACTTGATCCTGATTTTGCATTGGACTACACCTGGATGGCGATCTTCTACGGCGACTTCGACCAACCGAAGCGGGCGGCCGAGAATTCCCGCAAGGCCTACGCTCTGCGGGAGAAAGTCAGCGAACGGGAGCGATTCGAGATCGAAGGGTTCTACTACTTGTATGCGACAGGAGAACTGGAGAAGGCGGCGCAGACCTTTGAGCAGTGGCAACAGACCTACCCAAGAGACAGCTTCCCGTACACACCTCTGGGATGTACTTTTGTGTATCTTGGAAACTGGGAAAAGGCATTGGAAGAATTTCGAGAAGCGCTGCGCATGGATCCAAATATGGTAGCCAACTATATCAACCTCGGCATCGCCTACATGGCCCTCAACCGACTGGATGAAGCGGAGGCGGTGTTCAAGCAGGCGGAGGAGCGCAAGCTGGAGAACGAGCTTCTGCTTCGGAGCCGCTACCGGTTGGCGTTTCTGAAGGGCGATGAGACGCAGATGGCGCAGTTGATCTCAGCAGCCATGGGCAAGCCCGGCGCGGAAGACCTCCTGCTGGCCGCGCAAGCGGACACGGAAGGTTGGGGCGGCAAGCTGAAGAAAGCTCACGAACTGACCAGGCGGGCGATGGCTTCAGCTCAGCGCAACGATGCCAAAGAAACGGCTGCAGGATATCAAGCAGCGGCAGCGCTGCGCGACGTGGAATCGGGCAACCGGAAGCAGGCGCGTGCCGAGGCCAATGCAGCGGTGAATCTGGGCCCGAACCGCGATGTGCAGGCTATGGCGGCAATGGCTCTTGCCCAGGCAGGCGATACGGCAGCGGCGGAGAAGCTGGCGGCCGAACTCGACAAGACCTTCCCGCTGGACACGGGGGTCCAGAGGTATTGGCTGCCCAGGATCCGGGCGGCTGTCGCCCTGGAGCGCAAAGACCCGGGCCGGGCAATCGAACTACTCGTCGACATGGGCCCGGTTTATTTGCGGGGAGAAGCCTATCTCATGCTCCGCGACGGCGGCGCGGCGGCAGCGGAATTTAAGAAGTTCATCGACCCCCGAGGAGTAGCGATGAACTCCTCTTGGGGAGCGCTGGCTCGCCTCGGGCTCGCACGCGCTTACGCTCTGCAAGGCGACACGGTCAAAGCCCGGGCCGCATATCAGGACTTCCTCACGCTCTGGAAAGAAGCCGACCCGGATGTTCCCATCCTGAAGCAGGCCAAGGCCGAGTACGCGAAACTGCATTAGCTCCCCTTGGCAGAAATTCACAATTCACCTCCGTCCAAAGTGAACCGTTAATAGGTGGTCAAGGGTGTTTGTCGAAGATTCTGCCTTTATCACCGGCAACCCTGACATTACTGAGTAGTAACGGAAGGGTGGGCGACCAACCGCTCGGAACCCATGTGGCTGATGCCAAGTGAGCCCCTGATAGGTGTTCCAGCGCAATTCAGTTGACTCAATCTTCAATCAGGAACTCTTCGAACGGAGATGATGGACGGATCTATGCAGGGGCCGGCCAGTAATGATTGTCCCTACCGCGACAGTGGCATCTGAGTTCGCGCGGCTCTTGCCTGAAGCGGTCGCCGGACTGAAGGACAGTCTCATCGCACACGGCGGACACGGAGGCCCTCACCCGGCCCAGGAGGAGGATAAATAGTGGGCGCTGCCTTCAATCAGCTTTGACGCATGATGAAGATCCGCGTCCGTCAGAAACTACTGGTAGTTTCCAATGAGGACGAACGGCGCCCAGTAAAACGGGTGAGAATAACCGGGCGCAACCGGCGCAGCAGTTGCTGGCTGCACGGTTTTGAAGCCGCGATCTCCTCCGGCAGTCGCTTGCGCAGAAGGTCCGCGCAGGAATGCAAGCTGCGCCTGGCGCAACGCTTCCGCCTTGCCCTGCATTTGGTTTTTCACCCAGCGTGAGTAAAAGTCGCTCATCAGCTGGCTGGTGCTCGCGTCGCTTACGTCCCAAAGTGTCGCAAGCACCGCTTCCGCATCCTTTTGTTGGGCAACCATTCCCAGGCTGTCCATCTCCATGCCGTTCTTTGCCGTATCACTCTTGGCAGTGCTGCAGGCCGACAGGGTCAAAAGCCTGGTTCCACGGAAACTGATGGAGGAATCCTCAAGCTTGGAAAGCGTCAGCGGGTATCCTTCCGGCACGCCAGTACTTTCTCCGCCCAGCATCAGGTAGGGCTCGGATCCACCGCCCTCTTCCAATACAAAATGACTCGCAATGTGAACGACAGGATAGGCCGTCCCTCCACCAAGCTCTGATTTCAAAGCCTCATATGTGAATCGCTCGTTGGGCAACAGAATCCCATTCAGGGGGCCGTGGGATTCAGGCACAGCAGGATCGTGGACCACGGCGTCTAGCTCCGGCAACACACCGGGCAATGCGGGCAGGCCGCCATAGCTCCTGGACAAGCCCATTGCCAATACCCTCAGTTCGCTTGCGCTCGGCGCCGGTGGCGCCGCCATATGCCCATAGCTTTCCGGAGTAAAGAGGACATTGTTGAAGCGCTCGACCATATAGCGCCGGCCGTCGTAGAGCGCCGACATCGGCAGATAGCGCAGGACATCATCGAGCGACCATAGCAGCGTCGGAACTGTGCCTGAGTTGCTCTCCGACCTCCGCTCAAGAGCGTTCAGCTCCACTTCCAAGGGCGCCACAACCATTGCATACAGCTCTTCCAGATGAGGCTTCGAATCAGATGATGGCGAGCGCAGATCGTCTCGCACTTGCAACACTTTGCTGCGCAGCTCCGCTGGGGTGGCCTTCAGTTCGAACTTCTCCCGGGTGTGGGCCGTGACCAGAATCGCGTAGGCATGCTCATCGCCCAGTAGCAGCCGAATGCCCATCACGCGGGGTCCCAGTTCCGCCAGAGTATTCTGCAGTCGGCTGACCTCTGATTTCTCTTTACTCAGCAATGCATTGGCATCCTGCGCGCCAACTTTCTGCGCAAGCTCGGGATAGACCGTGTTCCTGAAGAAGGCCGACACCTCTCCGTTGCCGGCTTCGATCTGCGCATCCAGCACCTTCAGCCGGTCCTCTTCCGCGGGAGTTCGCGCCGGCTTGGCCAGCAGCGTGGCATATTCCACGCTCAGATCCGTGACGGCCACGGCCGCCTTCTCTGGAACTGCCAAATCGCCTTGCGCGCTCTGCTGGGCTGCGGTCAACCTGAGCGGCTCGAGCTTGGCGGCGGCATCGGGGGATGCGCCGCGGACCACTTCCTTTAGTTCCTGCTCCTTGAGCAAATCGAGAACTTGCTCCGCTTCGCCGAGGCGGTCAGCCTGCACCAGTAGTTCCGCCAACTCGCGATAGGTTGCCGATTTTGATTGCGCAAATCCAGTCTGAATCTCCTTATCAAGTCCGAAGATGTTTTGGCGCATCTGCTGGTAGGAGTTCACCGCGTCCATCCCAAACAAGATTGCAACTTCGGGACGATTCTGATCGCGGAAGTACCTCATCAATGAGTCATCGACCGCGCCCTGCAGGTCCGGGTCACCCACAGCCTTTGCCAAAGACAGGGCCGCCATTTCATTGCGCAGTGCGCCCGTACTATCGCCTAGATCGGCCGTTGCTTTTCCAATGGAATGAAGCGAATATCCCTCGTCGAGGGGGGCGCGCATCTCGCGCTGAATCAGCAACGCTCGGTTGTAGAACTCCAGCGCCTTCTGCTTCTGACCCAGATCGTAGTAGACCAGACCGATATTCCTCAGCGTGAATGCCTCAAACACTTTGTCGCCCACGTTACGCTCGATAGGCAACGCTTGGTTGAGGTACTCCAACGCCTTCTGCTGCTGGCCCAGTTTTGCATACGCCCAGCCAATATTGTTCAGGGTTTTCGCCTCTATTGGGCGGTCGCCCACCTCACGCCCAATGGGCAAAGCTTGGTTGAAGTACTCTAGCGCCTTCTGTTGCTGGTCCAAAATGAGATAAAGCCTACCGATATTGGTCAGGATGATTGCCTCGGTCGGACGATCGCCCACGTCGCGCTCGATGGGTAAGGCCTGAATGTAAGACTCCAAAGCCTTCTGATTCTGACCCAGGGCGGATGAGACCACTCCGATGTTTTGGAGCGAGCGCGCCTCCCCGAGGCGGTCGCCCACCTCGCGCCGAGCCAACAACCCTTGGTTCAAGTACTCCAACGCCTCCTTCGACTGACCTAATCGAAAATAAACCGTGCCAATATCGCTTAAGACATCTGCCTCGCCACGGCGGTCGCTCAATTCGCGCCGAATCGATAACGCCTGGCTGTAGAACCCCAACGGTTTCTCCATCTGCCCCAGATTGAAATAGACCCTGCCGATATTGCTCAGGATCTCTGCCTCAGTGCTGCGGGCGCCCACCTCGCGTGCGATAGGCAAGGCCTGCATATAAGACTCCAGCGCCTCCTGATTCTGACCAAGATTGGAATAGACCACACCGATATTGCTCAGGATCTCTGCCTCGCTGCTGCGGTTGCCCACCTCGTGCTGAATGGAAAGCGCCTGGTTGTAGAACTCTAAGGCCTTCTGATTCTGACCTGAGATGTAATAGACCACGCCGATGTCGTTCAGGGTTTGTGCCTCGCCGCCGCGGTCGCCGGTTTCATGCCAAATTGGCAGCGCCTGGTTGAAGAACTCCAGCGCCTTCTGATTTTGACCAATAGCCGAATAGCCCTCACCGATACACCGCTGCGTCAAGGCCTCCTCATAGCGATCACCTGCTGTGTGCCACAGCGGCAGACTAACCAGATACTTCTTAATCGCGTTTTTCAACGAATCAGCGTTTCCTTGTCCGGCGAGTTGAGCGGCCTCGGCAAACGCTTGCTCTGCATTGATGCGCGCGCGATCCTGGTCACATGGCGATTTCTTGAGCTCGACCGTCACGCTGTAACGGCCGACGGGCGCAGTCTTGTCTAGAGAAGCCACTTCAAGCCTGTAAAGTCCCGATGCTTCAGCAATCGTGGAGATTTGTTCCGGGCCGAAGTTACCGTTCGGACTGTCCATTATGCCGATCTTCTTGCCGTCGGGGGAATAGAGTGCCAGGACAACATCGATGCCCTGTTGCAGGACAACAGTGTGAATGAAACTTCCTTTCCTGGCGCGAATCTCGTAGACCTGCTTCTCTCCGCCTTGCAGGGATCGATCGAGCTTCTTGCTTGGTTTTAGAGATCGGATATCGCTCCGTGGCTGGCCGCCGTTCTGTAGCGCTGGAGCCTGTCCCCAGGCCAGCGGCCCACTCATCAAGAACGCAGCGGCGGCCACCGCGATGAAGAGCGCCAACTGCATTTGCCATTTATCGCGCATGCAGGCCATATCATTCCTCCGTCCATAGCGAATGCGCCAATTCCGCACGATCCGGGCCTAAGGTTTTTTCCTGCTGCCGCCGGAACCATCCTTGTGACAACCGCGCTTGACCGTTTGACAAGAGGCTTCCCCCTGCCTCCGGCAGCAGCGGATCTACAAGTGGTCGGCAGGGGCTCGTCTTCGACGACGCAAAACCCAAGTTTATTTGAGATAACTACGGGCTCATTTTGTCAGTGCGCGCTGTCACCTGCACATGTGGAGAAAGATCTACACTGAAGCGCGTAAAAGCTATCGAGGAGAAGTTCGACGCTCAGATGGTGGAGCAAAGATGTGAACCGTTCCTGCTTTCTTGCCCTTGCTGCTTTCCGCACACCGTCCAATCCCTGGGACATGCGAACC
>JBEKGW010000069.1:0-9177 GCA_050012595.1 Terriglobales bacterium | reverse complement strand
CCGTGACTCCGAGCCGCCAGAGCTTCTCGGCCAGCGGACGCCCGGCGGCTGCCTCAACGACTCGAAACGTTTCGCAGAATCAGCACTTCTTCTCGGCCCGAGGCAGCACTGCAGCCGCGTCGCGCTCGTCTGAGCGAGGGCAGTCGCAGCAGGTCTCGAACGGCAACCGGCAGGATGGCAGCTCCAGTGGAAACGGCCGCGAAGTTTCGCGACCCGGTAACAATAGTTCGAACAGCGGGTTCCATCGCTCCAGCCCAAGTTCGGAAAGAAGTCCGGAAAGAAGTTCGGAAACGCGAGGCAGTTCGAACTGGGGTTCGGCGCCCAGGCCCGGCAGCTCGGGTGGCTCGACAACCGCTCGCGAAAACGGCAGCAACGGCGGCTGGCAGAAATTTACCCCGATGCCCCCACGCTCATCTGCCGAGGCAGGCAGGGCGCGTGAGTCGGCCGGTTCGTACGGCTCCTCCCGCAGTTCGGGTGCAGCGGGCCGTGGCTACGGCGGATACTCTCGTCCGCCACTCAACATGAGGCAGCCCATCGTCACTCCGCGCTCGTATGGCGGAGGTCGATATGGCGCTGGCCCTTATGGCGGCAATCGCGGCGGTTACGGCGGCGGCGGACGTTCAGCTCCGAGCGGTGGCCATTCGGCGCCGAGCAGTCACAGCGGCGGATCCTCGCACAGCGGTGGATCGTCGCACAGCGGTGGATCTTCGCACGGCGGAGGATCGTCGCACGGCGGTGGCGGTGGCGGCAGACATGGGAGGTAACACTGCGCTGGATTCTTTCCCAGCGTAGTGACGCAGCATAGCAACACTCTATCCCAGCAGTGAGACGCACAACCACGCGTCCCACTGCTCTTTTTTGCCGAAGCTCATGTGGCGACGGGCATCCCGTCCAGCTAAAGGAAATTGAGCCTACACGCTCTCCATCATTCAGCTTTGGTGGGCCCGCCTGGATTCGAACCAGGAACCAACAGATTACCTCACAACAACTAAAAACTAATGATTTCAGCGACTTCCCACACGCTTTCGTGGTCACAAGTGAGCAGATTTGGTCACAGTTGTTACCCCAGATGTTACCCAAGATTGCCAGCGTCCCACGCTAACGCCCGCCTGTTGCCCCGCCCCCGATTCTGTGGAGCCTCGGCTGCGGGTAGGCTCAGCCCCCAATCAGGCGTCTCAAGCCCTGTCAGCAGCCTTTGTAACCAGTCTGGCGGGCACATCCTCGTCGGGTGTCGTCCGTTGAATGCCCTGCTTGTCAGGCCGAAACTGCGGTCTCCATACCACCATAGCGAACAAAAAGCGAATATGCTAAATTCATATTCGTGACCTCACGCAAAGTTGCGTGAGGTTCCAATCTGACCACGGTCTGGTGCCCGCCCATGGATGAAGGTCGAAAGCGAGTGCTCGGAATCATGGCAGCGATTCTTGCGAGCCTGTACATGCAGACGGCAGATGACCTGTTCGGGACGCCACAGGGGAGCCCACGGATGGACAAGCTCATCGAGGCAAGCATCCAGTGGGCGGGAACGGATAATGAAGAAGATTGATAATGTGTTCTCGGGCTGAGAAGCCATTTCTTGGAAGAGCGGTCTCACCCGTTCACGACTGCCGATCCCCGCTCGAAACCCATATCGATCTTCTGCCGGCCAGCCTGAATTGCTGCCTCAATCGCGGACTCCTGCGTGGGGAATGTGTCGGGCAGGTAGAATTCAGTTTCCATGACCCCATCCGCCTCATGTTCCTCGACGGAGAACTCTGCCGAGAACTCGCCTTCTCGTAGCTCGCATGACCGTGCCACGATAACGTAGCCCTTGTACCCCTGCCTGCTCTTCATGATTGCGACCTCTTCGGCTTCAATTATTGCACCTCGGGTGGGGAGCTTTCCCTCAAGCCAGCGTCGTCCGCCTGTTATTTCTCAGACTGCTGAGCAGCCCCGAGTACCGCCGCTGGGGTCGGTCATTGCGGACCGCGATGCCCAGCGCCTTCTTCTGCCCTATCAGCACGAGCAGCCGCTTGCCCCGAGTGATCCCCGTGTAGATTAGGTTGCGTTGTAGCAGCATGTAGTGCTGCGTGGCAATCGGGATCACCACCGCCGGGAACTCCGATCCCTGCGACTTGTGGATCGTGATCGCGTAAGCCAGCGAAATCTCGTCCAATTCCCCGAAGTCGTACTTCACCAGTCGGTCGTCGAAGCGCACGGCGACCTGCTGTTCGACCATATCGATCCGCTCGACGATCCCGACATCGCCGTTAAACACGTCCTTGTCGTAGTCGTTCTCCGTCTGGATGACCTTGTCGCCTATCTGGAAACGCCATCCGAACCGCTCCACGGCGGGCTGACCGGGTCGGGTTGGGTTCAATACCTTCTGCAAGGCTGTGTTCAGTTCGTGCACGCCGAGTGATCCCCGGTTCATCGGGCAGAGAACTTGCACGTCGCGGATCGGGTCGAGACGAAACCGTTCTGGAATCCTCTCCTGCACGAGCTTGACCAGCGTTGCCGCGATCTTCTCCGGATCGTCTCGCTCGACGAAATGGAAATCGGAACTCGGATCGGCTCCGCGCATATCGGGCATCTGGCCTCGGCGGATGCGGTGCGCGTTGGTGATGATGTGGCTGTCCGCCGCCTGCCTGAATACTTCGGTGAGGCGAACGATTGGTACAACCCCGCTCTCGATCAAGTCCCCAAGCACCGTGCCCGGCCCAACGGACGGAAGCTGATCCACGTCCCCGACCAGAACCAACCCGGTACGGTTCGGAAGAGCCCGCACCAGCGAGTGCATCAGCGGCACGTCCACCATCGAGGTTTCGTCCACGACCAGAAGACCGCAGGCGAGCGTGTTCGATTCGTTTCTGCTGAACCGCCCAGTTGCGGGATCAATTTCCAGCAGGCGATGAATCGTCTTCGCCTCCATGCCCGTGGTCTCCGTGAGCCGCTTCGCCGCCCGTCCGGTTGGGGCGCACAGCAGGCACTTCACGCCCTTGGCTCGCAGGATCATCAGGATCGAGTTCACTAGCGTGGTTTTTCCGACGCCGGGTCCTCCGGTGATGACAACCACACGGTTAGCCAGAACTGTCTTCAGCGCCTCGCGCTGGCTGGGGGCGAGAGTTTTCCGTGTCCGCCGCTCGCACCACGCAACCGCCTTCTCGAAATCAATCGGCGGATAGATCAACTCCGCTTCCGCTAGGCTCTTGATCCTTGCCGCGATGCCCTCTTCTGCCCTCCTGAGGTGCGGCAGGAAGATCAGGGGCTCGCCGTCGATCTCCTCCAGCAGCAGGGAGCCACTCGTGAGCATCTGTGACAACGCCTGTTCGACAGTCCCTTCCGGCACCTCCAGCAGCTTCACTGCCGCGATCTTGAGTTTCTCCAGAGGCAGGGCGCAGTGGCCGTCCGAAGTCGCTTCCAGCAGCACATGGTCGATGCCTGCCCGTGCCCGGTTGAGCGAGTCCCTCGGAATTCCGACCTTCTGCGCGATCTGGTCGGCGGTCGCGAAGCCGATCCCGTAGATGTCCTTCGCCAGCATGTACGGATTGCTCCGCACCTTCTCGATTGCCTGCTCGCCGTAGGTCTTGAAGATTCGCACCGCCCGACTGGTGCTCACGCCGTGGCTGTGCAGGAACAGCATGATTTCCCGGACTTGCTTTGCCTCCTGCCACGCATGCGCGATCCGCTCCCGGCGCTTGGGGCCGATGCCATCGACCGTTTGCAGTTCGGCGGCTCGGTTCTCGATCACGGCTAGAACCTCAGCTCCGAACCGCCCGACCAGCTTCTTCGCGAGAATCGGCCCGATGCCCTTGACCAAGCCGCTGCCGAGATACCGCTCGATGCCCTCGGCTGTAGTCGGCGGCACGGTCTTCATGGTCGTCGCTTTGAATTGCAGCCCGTGTTCCTTATCCCTGACCCACCAGCCCTCCGCGCTCAACCATTCCCCTGCGGTCACTGAAGGCAGCGACCCGATGACGGTTGTTTCGTCCCGCTGCCCGCGTGCTTTCACTCGCAGGACGCAGAAGCCGCTTTCGTCGTTGTGAAAGGTGACCCGCTCGATCAAGCCGGAAATTTCCTCGGTCGCAGGTCTCCGTTCTGGGATTGCGGCGTTCATGTGAGGGGATTCATTTTCGCATGGATGGCTGTGGCTTGCGTATCACGGAAATTGTGCTGGTAGGTCGGGGCGCGGCGGCTTTCTTTTCAAGCAGACTGTGACCAGCGTCACTTTCACCACAGCGACATGCGACATAGCATTGATCGCATGAACGCGCAGCAGATGCGGCGACTCAAGACACTGTTGGAAGTGCGCCAGCATGAACTGCGCTTGAGTATCAAACATCATAAGCAATACGCACGACGAGCGGAGCCAGAGCCCGATGCCGTGGATCAAGCTGCCAGCGGGTCTGAGAAGGAGTCATTGCTCCAAAGAAGCAGCCGAGAGCAGCAGTTGCTTCGGGCAACCGATTCGGCGCTTGGTCGCATTCGAGCCGGAACTTACGGGAAATGCCTGTCTTGCGGCAAACAAATTGACGGAAGGCGACTAGCAGCCGTACCGTTGACGCCGTATTGCATTCACTGCGAAGAGGAGTTCGAGCAGTGACGCGGTGGATAAGCGATCCCATCTAGTGGCAAACGCCCCGCAGTCCTCCCGGAATCTCGGCGGCAGAATTGACTGTCCCAAACGAACTTCAAGCTCAAGGCACGCGTCAACCGCTCCGATGCCCGAACGATCCGCCACGTTCTTTAGCAACTGTCTGGGAAGGGCTCGGTCAAGGGAAAACGCGAGAATTCGTCCCCGTTAATTAAGCCTTTGACCTAAACTGAATTGCTTCGTTGCTTAGGAGAGTGCTGTGTCTGTCGGAACAAATCATGAGATCGCACTAGGGCGGGGAACAGACACGCGGCACAAAAGTGCGGGGCTTGCCCTCCTGCTCTCGTTGATACTTCCGGGAGCGGGGCAATTATATTGCGGCAAAAGCCTTCGCGGTGGAGTGACCCTTTGCTTTTCATTGGTCGGGGCTGTGCTCTGTTTCATGCGCCAGCAACCAAACTTGCAGGGTACTGGCGTTCTCCTTGTTGTCGTGCTCTGGATGTTCTCGTTCCTCGATGCTTATTTCACCGCCACGGAGATCAATTCCGCACAAGATGCACAGGTCGATGCACAGAATCCGCGAGTTGCGGTCACCCTTAACTTGCTAACGGCAGGCTTTGGCTATTTCTATTTGGGCGAGCGAGCCAAAGGGATGGCGTTCTTTGTGGGAACCCAGATAGTTCGCTTCGGTGTCCCCCGGATGACGGGATACAAAGGCGGACTTGTCTCGGTAGTGTTAGTTGTCGTGCAGATGATGATGGGTGTGGACGCATACTTCATTGCCCGCAGGCAATTGAAGGAAGCCCTCGGCCCCGCGCCTGAACAGCCTGTTCCTATTACACCTTCGCGTGTGCCTGCTTTTGTCCCAATTGGCCTAGCGTGCATTATTGGGGCAGGGTTCTTTCTAGCGATGATTGTCGGACTCGCGATTCAGGCTGCGCGTGGCACCAATGGACAAGCAGCGTCTAACTTGGCGGTCCAGAATCGACTCCAAAGTCGAAGGGGTGTGATTAGCTCTCAAAGTGGATCAGTTCCTCCAGCAACTGACTTCCTTTCAGCAGTCGAAGAAATTCGGAAAGTCGAAAGAAAGACTCACCGTACGAAGGACGACCTGCAAGACTTGAAACGAGATGCGCAAATTATCGCGTCAGAGCTTCAAAAACAGAAACTAACCCCAGACGACACAGCCGTTGCACATTTCTACAAGGGTTTGAGCTTGAGCCTGATCAATTCGATACACGATCATGAAGGGGAAGCGGTCGAGATGGATGCGGCGTGGGAATCCCTGTCGGATTTCGACAGCGTGATCGCAGACAATCCGCATACCTACATCCCTGCGGTGAACGTTTCCAATGCGGAGTATTTTGCCGGGTCAGTTGCTCGCAATCAGCTACGTTCCTTTCCTCTGGCCTACAAGTACTGGGAAAAGTGTGCTTGGCAAGGGCACGCTGGGTGTCTGAACCTCCTCGCGAATTCTCGGATTACCGGAGATGGAGGACAGAAAGTGGATGTTAACGAAGCACTCGATCTGCACACAATGGTGTTCAACACTGGAATCACGTACAGGTGCGCGGGCGCTTCGTCGGCGATGAGTATCGCGAAAATCGTTCATTTCACTGGCGTGCGCCGAGCCGGAGATGATGAGTTGGAGTGGGTGAAAAAATCCTACAGCCTGATGGATAAGCTTGAAGCGGCGGAAGCCAACAAGAACGTGTGCGACCGGGCGCACGCAGAGGTGGAGGAGTTCCTGTTGCGGCTGAGCCGAGGACAACATAAACCGGACATCTTGCGAGATGCTGCGGCGAGACTGGGCGAAGAGTCCCCAACGCTGTCCGCAGTTATACAGAGGTTGTCCGGGTCAACAAGCGACGACGAATTTGAAGCCCAAGTACAATCCGCTCAGCGGGAACAAGATCGCTGCTCAGCGTATTTTGATGCGATGTGGTATGCCCATCTTACAAAGCAGGACGCCACAGCCCGACATTATCGGGAGCGAATGTTAGAGATCGGACATTTCCACTGCGGCTTGCCGCTGGCATATGCGAGCAAGTTAAATTTGTGACACCATCCTGTCCGCTAGCCGCTAAGGTTGGCTCCCTTCCACAGCGCCTGTTCCGCATCACGAAGATCGGGAATTGGGAACCAAGGAACATGGGAGGATGAAGCCACGACCTGCCAGTCTCGCACCACCCCTCAGGAAGCCCTTCTGCTGAGATTTGGCTGCCCGGACGGGGTTTGGGTCGGCTTGGGCGTTTCATAGGTGCTGGGAGCCTTTGTGACCACCGTGGCGACCGTGTAGGTGATTCAACTCGCCCGTCGCCGTCTGGTCACAGACCAGTTGGACGCGAGCCTAGTTCTGCGGCGGCACGATCACAAGCTTCCCACCTTCACGGTCAAACCAGTACATGCCCTCGTGTTCATGCTCATCTACCAGAAACCCGAAAGACTGACAATCGCTAAGGGCTTCGTCGCTACGAAACGGAGTTGAATCTACGTTTCCCTTTACATTGAGCGGCTGAGGGGTAGTCGAAAAGAAGCCTGTGGTTGCCCCCACCTTCGCGCTTCCCGCCCTGCCGTTGGTAATCGTGATCTCTCGCGACTCACGAGGAGCCAAGTGAAACACAAATATCGAAAACACAGGACGCTGATAACTGTCGCGGCAAAGAAGACCCTGTATGTCGGCAAAATGTTGCGTCCCTATCCCGCCCTTGCCGTATGCCTTACGACTCGCAGCCGGGATGTTTATCAGGAAATCCTTGCCGAACAGCGTCCGGCTATGGATACGAAACTTCAGTTGAGAAGCAAAAAGGTCTTTGTCAGATCGGTTAGTGAACCGAAAACTGTAAGTCTGACCAGCAGCACTTCCGTTTGCAAATCTGACGTTGGTCGGACTGACATTCAACGAGTAGGGCCAAAGTATCCACCCAAATGCCGCTGTTCCAACTGCAACGAAACACAAAACAATTCCGCGACTGATATTGCTGTGCAGCCAAGGTGAATGCAGCGTCGGATGGATGCTACATGCAAAGATAGCCACTGACATCATCACAGTGACCACCCTGCCAGTGTTATTGGCACTTAACTGCGGAGCCAATAGAAAGAGCACGAGAGCCATGACACCGGCCAAACACCACAGCGCAACATCCCCTCTCGATGTTCGGTCCTCTGGTATCGCGCACACCGCCTTGATCTCCGAACGATATTTGGGTCAGTCGGATGGAAACAGTTCGTCAAACAGGTGTTTGGAGACATTCCTGTTCGGCTCCAACCTGTACTACTTTCCCTTCTTCTGCTGCGCCTTCAACTTCGCCCACCTTGCTCGCTGAGCGGCTGCGATCCTCTTTTTGCCTGCCGCTGATATTGTGCGCTTGACTTTCGGCGCTCGACCTTTCGCCTTTGCCCATCGCGCTTTCTGCGCGAGGCTGATCTTCCTACGAGCGGCAGCCGACATGGTGCGCCCCGGTTTCGTGTAGGAACTCCCGCCGCTCAGCTTGCCCAGAACCGAAAGAGCCGCATCGACATGCCTCAACCGATCTACCAGATTCGTTCTCTCCGACTTCAACTCCGATACAAAGGACGCCAGTCCCATTAGATTTGCCATGAGTCCCCCTCGGCAAAGGATTGTAATTGATGGGCTCCGTTTCCTGGGCGGCTGGTCTCAACGCTTGGTTCGTTCTCCCTGAGCGACTGCTAGTCGCTTTTTCCTTGCCTCTTCCCGTTCGGCTCGACGAACCAATCCTTGGCCAATGGTAAACAGAGCCTTGTCAAGAGTTCGCACTAGACTCTCGGTCTGCAACCGACTTGGCTCCAGACAGCAAGCTCTGTGCTCTTCGGCTTCTTGCCGAACCTTATTCAACCAAATCTTATATGACGGCCAAGTCGTATCGTCATTTGTGTGGCCTAGCAGGCTGCGGAAAAACTCACGAATGCGTGCATCACCGTGGAAGAGCGGCCCTTCAGGGCCGCGTAAGTCCCGCGAAATGAACGCGGGCTTTAGCCCCGGTGGTCGCTTTTCCTCTGCCGATTGCATTTTTCCGCAGCCTCCTAGGGCCGCGCGGGCGTTTAAGGGCGGAAGTCGGGAGCGGTGATTCAATCACAAACATGTTCCTAGTTCGACCTAGCCGGGGCAAGCACCGGGCCAAGCACAGAGCCCAAATCCTTCCCGAAGTGGACTACGCCTAGCCACTTTTTGGCTCGGGTCGCGGTCACATAGTACAGTCTCCGTTTCTCGTCGAGCGGTGTTTTCGTGCTTTCTTGGCGGGGGTCAACTACCATAACCACGTAATCAAATTCGCGGCCCTTGGATTTGTTGTAGGTCAAAATATGCGTCTTACCCTCGAACGCCTCGTATCCATATAGCCCCTTTGGCTTTCGGTTCTGACGAAGGTCGTCATACATAGAGGACGATGCATCAGGCGGGTTGACCTTGCGAAAAGCGAGTCCCACATGAGCCTCCAAACGTCCCGCTGTTTTCTTGAATCCGGCAAGTGAGCGGAATACCTCCACAAGCGTCATTACGCAGGGTGCGAGATTGGTACCCGTTTAAGCCGTCGCAGTGGAAAGAGCAGGGTCGCCCGATTATCCGTATCCAAAATCTCAACAAC
>JBEKGW010000068.1:0-9214 GCA_050012595.1 Terriglobales bacterium | reverse complement strand
TCAAGGATAAACGTACGGTCGGCATCATTCGCGAGTTTCCGGAGCGCAACCTCGTGGAGATGGCGGAACCGATCGGGGTCATCTTCTCAATCACGCCGATCACGAACCCTACGTCCACCGTGCTCTTCAAGTGCATCATGGCCATCAAGACGCGTAATGCGGTCATTTTCAGTCCCCATCCACAGGCCTGGCATTGTTGCTCCGAGGCCGTGAAGATCATGTATGAGACCGCGCTGAAGCATGGCGCGCCCGAAGGGGTTTTTACCTGTCTGGAATCACACACCCTGCAGGACAACGCCTACCTGATGCGGCACAAGGACGTGAGCCTGATTGATGCCACCGGCGGGCCGGGTGCAGTCAAAGCCGCCTATAGCTCCGGCAAACCAGCTCTGGGTGTAGGGTCGGGCAACACGCCGGCCTATTTGGAAAAAACGGCGGATCTGAGTACGGCCGTGGTGGACATCATTCTCTCCAAAACCTTCGATAACGGAACCATCTGTGCCTCAGAGCAAACGGTGGTGATCGACGATGAGATTTATGACGTCGTGCTGAAGAAATTTGCGGAGCTGGGCACGCATATCTGCGATGAGAAAGAAACGGAACTGCTAGCGCGCACGGTAATCGATCCTAAGACCGGGTTTATGCAACCCATGGCAGTCGGGCAAAAGGCTACCGATATCGCCCGTTTTGCCGGTCTTTCCGTGAGACCGGACACTAAACTCCTGATTGCGCCGATTCAAGGCGTAGGCCGCGAACATCCCCTGTCGGTCGAGAAGTTGTTCCCGGTGCTCTCGGTCTATCGAGCGAAGTCGGTCGACGAGGCGCTCAAGGTTTGTATCGACGTGAACCATGCCGGCGGGCTGGGACACACGGCAGTCATTTTCTCGCGTAACGATGAGGTCATCAGCAAGTTCAGTGAGGTGATGAACGCGGGGCGGATCATTGTGAACTCGCCCGGCTCCATCGGAGCGCTCGGCGCCGTTTACAACGATCTGGTGCCCACATTTTCCTTCGGATGTGGCACCGGCGGTGGCAACAGCACCACGGATAACATAAATATCTATCACTACCTCAACATCAAGCGTCTGGCTCGGAGGACACAAGCCCATATGTGGTTCCGAGTTCCTAATCAGATCTATTTCAACCTGAACTCGGTGGAGAATGTACGCCAGTTCCAGTCCCGCTCCACCATCATCGTTACGAATCCGTCTTTGGAGCAAATCGGCCACGTAGACCTGGTTCGGCGGTACATTCCGGAGGGAACCCACGTCCACGTCTCGGTCATTCCCGATGCGGAGCCCGAGGTCAAGGTGGTCATGCAAGGCGTGGAGGCGCTCAATTTCTACAAAGCGGACCAAATTATCGCACTCGGTGGCGGGTCAGTGATCGATGCGGCGAAGATCATGAAACTCAAGTACGAGTCGCCGGACGCTGACCTGGAAGAACTGGCCGCGCCTTTTCTGGATCTGCGCAAACGCGTGATCCAGTACCCGACCGAGAAAGTGAACCATGCGCGGCTGATTGCCATCTCCACCACCAGTGGAACGGGGAGCGAAGTCACTCCCTTTGCCGTCCTGACCGACAAGGAGCGCGGGCGCAAAGTGACTCTGGCCGACTACTCGCTGACCCCGGATGTAGCCATCGTTGATCCGCAATTTGTGATGTCTATGCCGAAGGGGCTTACCGCGGATACCGGCATCGACTGCCTGACCCATGCGCTCGAAGCTGTTGTGTCCAGCTACGCTTCGGCTTATACCGACTCCAACGCAATGCAGGCGATTCTTATGGCATTCAAGTATCTGCCTATCGCTTACGAGCAACCTAGGGATGAAGAGGCACGCTCGATGATGCACAATGCCGCCTGCATTGCGGCGATGGCATTTGCCAACGCGTCGGTAGGCGTGAATCACGCGCTGGCGCATGCTTTCGGAGCACGCTTCGGCGTGGCGCACGGCCGGGCCAACGCGCTCATGCTGCCGCACGTCATTGCCTATAACGCGTCCGTGCCGACCAAGTTCGTGCCGTCGCCGTACCAGAAGGGGTATCTCGCCCACAAGAAGTACGCCACGGTCGCGGGCTTGCTGGGTCTGGGCGGAAACACGATTGAGGAAAAGGTGAAGAACCTGGTGACGGCGACGGAACAGTTACTCGACCAATTGGGCTTCCCGCGTTCGATCGCCGACCTGGGAATCTCGAGGGAGGAATTCGAGCGGGCAATGCCGGATCTGACCAGGCTTGCATTTGACGATCCGTCTTGGCGGTCGAACCCTCGTATGCCACTGATAAGCGAATTGGCTGAGCTGTTTTGGAAGGCCTATCAGGGGCGAGGTTTAGCGAAGGTGGCGAGTGTACCTCAGCGACAAACCGCGTAGCGGATGGTGGTGCTTATGGCAATGTTCGCCGTGTGTCTCAAGATTGATGAAGAGCGAGTTGTCCAGGTGTTGCAAGAGGCCGGTGACAAACTGGACAGCGCCGAGGGCGAAGTGGTTTTGGATTTCTCTGCCGTGCTCCGGATCGATGCGAGTGCGCTCAAAGCGATGGAAGCGTTCGCGGGCATGGCTGACAACAAAGGCGTCAAGGTGGTGTTGCGCGGCGTCCACGTCGGTGTCTACAGAGTGCTCAAACTGGTGAAGCTGGCGTCGCGATTTTCCTTCGTGAGTTGAGAGGCGCGATGTGTGGCAACTGAAGTTCGGCAACTGAAGTAGGAGAGCTGGCATGCAGAACAATCATCAGGGTGACCGCCTTTCCTGGGGGGACGCCGTTTTCCTCCATCTGGAACGCGAGGGCATGCCCCTCAACGTAGCCTGTGTCTGCGTTTTTGAGGCTGAGATCCCTTCCGAGGCTTTCGTTCAGTTCGTCGAGTCGAAGCTGCCGCTTATTCCCCGCTACCTAAAGCGTGTGGTACCCCCGCTCCTTAATATTGGCCTTCCAAGTTGGGAATACGACCCAACCTTCGACATCCGCAGGCACGTACGCGAAGTGACGCTCAAGCATGGTTCCGACGCAGAGCTGAAGACGTTTGCGGGGAAAATTCTGAGCACAGTGATGGACCGGCAGCACCCTCTATGGGACCTGACCGTGGTGCATGGGCTGAAAGGTAATCGCAGCGGGCTCATTTTCCGCCTGCATCACTGCCTCGCCGATGGCATCGCCGGGGTTGGGATCATGAATGCGCTCATGGACGCGAGTCCAGTGGCTCCTCCTCTGCCCAGACGAAAGCGTCGGCTCCGAGTGCCACCGCCTCGTGACGTTTTGACTTCGCTAACCAACGACTGCGTCGATTCCTATTCCGAATTCGTCAAGGGAATTCTCGGCGCGCTGGCGGACGTATCGAGCATGGCGGAACGCTCCGTCGCAAATGGCGGGAACCTGGCCACGGACGAGTTCACCCATCTACTTCCGGAACTCACCGTGTCCACAGAGCGGCTGCGGTTCAACGTTCTCTACCGCGGGCCCCAGAAATTCGCCTGGGCTGACGTTCCGCTGGCAGAAGTCAAAGCCATACGGCAAACGTGCGGGACCAGCGTAAACGATGTCATTCTCGCGCTGGTGACGGCGACCATCCGGCGCTACCTCGAACTGCATGGTGACCGCGTTAAAGGGCGACTGCTCCGCATGATGGTTCCGGTCAATCTGCGGGGCACCGACGGTCCGGGTGACTTGGGGAACCGCATCTCCCTGGTTCCGGTCACCATCCCTCTAGATATTCGCAACCCTCGGAAACTGCTTGCTGCCGTCCATAGGAGAACAGAGCTTCTCAAGCGCGCGCATACCGCCGAATTGGTGAGCTTGACCGGTGGTTTGCTCGGCATGTTCCCGAATTCCGCGCAGGCGCTTGCCGGCCACATCCTGAACCGGTTGCCGTTCACGCCTTTCAACATGGTCTGTACCAACGTGCCGGGACCGCAATATCCGCTCTACGTGCTCGGCAACAAGATGCTGCACTGCTATCCCTATGTTCCGGTCGGCGGCGAGATGGCGCTCAACTGCGCCATCTTGACTTACGACGGCACGGCGTATTTCGGGTTCAGCGGATGTGTGCATGCAGCGCCGGATCTGCGGCGTTTGGAAACTTGTCTGAAGTTGAGTTTCACGGAGCTGCGAGAAGCCGCCGGGGTCAGACCCCCGCGAAAGGAAGAGAAAAAGAAAGTGAAAGAGAAGAGGGTGCGCGCGAAGGCGTCGATTGCATCGACACCGGCGCGTGCGCCGGCGTCAGTTCATGCATCCATTCTTCTTCGCCCTGTCGCTTCGGTCGAATCAGCAATAGCACCGGGGCCCCCAGGTACGGAGGAAAAAGTCTTGACGCGGCTGATCGCCTAGGGAACGTCAAGCGGAGAGTAGAGAACGTGGAAGGTATAGAGTCAGCAGCGCAAGTGACGTTGTCGTTGGCCGCGTCGTTGGCCACGGGCCGAGTCCTGTTCTTACTTATTCATATTCTGGGTGTCCTGTGTTTTGCCTACATTGTTGCGAAGCGCATGGTCCCGCTCCTTCGGGCCGAACGCGATTTTCGTTTTGACCACCCGTTGATACGGCTCGGAAGAGTTCTGAAATTCTGGCTGGGCCAGTGGAAGCATCCGCGCTACAAGCTCGCGGGAATCCTCCATGTTTTCATTTTTGCCGGCTTCATAGTCCTGGCGATTCGCGCCTTCTCCGTGCTGATAGTCGGCGTCTCCGAGAATTTCGTCATGCCCGGCCTCTCGGGAAGAGCCGGTCCTATCTACGACATCATTACGGATTACTCCGCCACCATTGTTTTCCTCTGCATGGTGATCGCTGTGATTCGCCGCCTGGTTTTCAAACCTGCGCGATACGCGGTACCGGCAAGGTACGGCAAAGCGCACACGGCCGACGCCATCTTCCTTCTGTCGTTGATCGCAATCCTGATGGTGGCCGACAGCCTCTTTGCGGCCGCTAGGGCCGCCGCGCAGTCACAGCCAGGCCCGTCTGTTGAGACCTTGGCCGCGTTTTCGCTCCCGTGGATATTGCAGAAGGCTCTCCTCTCAACTGCCTTGTCCACTCTCGGGAAACTCTACTTCGGCGCTTATCTTGTCCATGAGCTGACCTTTTACTTCTTGCTATGCTACCGGCCTTTTGGAATCCAGTTCCATGTGGAAACCTCCCTCTTCAATATTTACTTCGCAAAGTTGGACCGCGAAATTCTGAAGCCGGTGCGATGGGGCGTCAACGATGAGCATCTGGATCAGGTGAAATCCTTCGGAGTGAAGACGTTCGAAGACTTCACCTGGAAACACATGCTCGATTTCTATTCCTGCGCTGACTGCGGGCGATGTTCCGACAATTGTCCGGCCACTGCGGTGGGCAGGCCATTGTCGCCGCGATTCATCACCATCAAGGCGAGAGATTACAGCTTCAAGCGCTATCCAATTTTGGGAAGCACAAACAATGGTGAGACGAATAACGGCGCGGCATTGATCGGCAGTATTTACTCCGCGGACGAAATCTGGTCGTGCACCACCTGCGGCGCTTGCGAAGAAGAATGCCCGCTGCTGATCGAGTACATCGACAAGATCGTCGATTTGCGGCGAGGCATGGTCGATGACGGAAATGTGCCCCAATCTCTGCAGAAGCCACTGAAAGCGCTGGAAAGCCGGGGCAATCCCTACGGCAAGATGGAGAAGAAAAAAGCCGACTGGGCAAACGCTAAAGAATTCCAGCAAACCTGCCCGGTCAAGACCCTCGGCAAGAACAACAGCGCCGACACCTTGTATTTTGTCGACAGCATCACCTCCTACGATGACCGGATGCAGTCGATCGGGCGCGCAACGGCGAAGATCCTCAACCACGTCGGAGAGAATTTCGGAATCCTGGGCGCGGCGGAAAGAGATAGCGGCCATGAAGTCCGGCGCTTCGGCGAAGAGACGCTGTTCATGGCCTTGCGGGATCACAACGTGGATGCCATCAGAGCGTCCGGGGTCCAGCGGATCGTCACGGCTGACCCGCACGCCTACAACGCCCTGAAACATGACTACAAGGATGTGCCGCCGGTGGAGCATATCAGCCAGGTGATCGCCAGAGAAGTGAAAGCCGGCAAGATCAAGTTCAATCCGATCGAAAACGGGAACAGTGTCTACACCTACCATGATCCCTGCTACTTGGGGCGGCACAACCAGATTTACGACGACCCTCGAGATGTGCTGGATGCGATTCCCGGCCTGAAGCGAGTCGAAATGACGCGGTCTCGCGACCGCTCGTTCTGCTGCGGTGGTGGTGGCCTGATGTTGTTCTACGAACCGAAAGAAGATCAGCGAATGGGCGTGCAGAGAGTGCAGATGGCGGCGGAAGCCGGAGCCAATGTGATAGTGACCGCCTGCCCGTTCTGCATGGTGAATATAGAAGATGCGATTAAGGTCGCGGGCCTGGAAGGAAAGATGACCGCCATCGATCTGGCGGAACTGGTCGACCAACAAATTGCCCGTGATGTCCCGATCTGAAAGAAGAGCAGGCTGCCGAAAGAATGTGTGGCGGCTTCGTCCAGTAGGCTCGAATGAAATTGAAACTAAGGACGATTCGCGGAGGTGAATGTGGAAATTCTAGTTTGCGCAAGAAGAGTACCTGACACTTCGGAAAACGAGATTCAGCTCAACAGCGCCGGGAACGACATCGAACGCGACGAGTTGGTCTATTCCATAAATGAAGCGGACAACTATGCGGTCGAAGAGGCACTTCAGATCGTCGCCAGAGTCGGAGGAAACGTCACGGTCGCCACGGTTGGTGGCGAAGATGACGAGGAGATCCTGCGCCGGGAGATGGCCATGGGCGCGAATCATGGCGTGCTGATCACGGACGAGGCCTTCAGGGGATCAGACGGCAGGGGCATCGCCTCCATCCTGAAAGCCTTCGTGCAGAAGGGGCATTACGACCTGATTTTGACGGGGATCCAGGCCGAGGACGGGGGCGCTCAGGTCGGCGGAATGCTGGCGGCGCTGCTCGACTATCCGTTTGCTTCTCTGGTCAATTCCATTGAAATCCTGGACGGCAAGAAGCTGAAAGTCAGCCGGGAAATTGAAGGCGGCAACAAAGAGATCAACGAGATCGATCTTCCCTGTGTGCTCTCGATTCAGACGGGCATCAATGAACCACGCTATGTCGGTATGAAAGGCATCCGGCAAGTGGCGTCATTGCCCATCCCAACCTTCGGCACATCGGAGCTTGGGATTCCCCCCGGTGCTGTGGGGGAAGCTGCCGCCAAAGTGAAACGGGTGGACTACTTCGTGCCCGCACTGGGCAAGGGAGCCGAAATTCTGCAGGGCAGCCGGGAAGAGAACATCGACAAAGTTCTGGAGTTAGTGATCGCCAAAGGAGGGTTGAAATAATGGCTCGCATCTTCGCTTACATCGTGCACAAAGGTGGCGTGGCTGCCGATTCTGCGCTTGAACTAGCGGCCGCTGCGCGAAAGATCGATGCTGTGGCTTCGCCGACAGCGATTCTGACCGGGTGGGGTGCGGACCTGGATGCCGCCTGCAATACCCTCGGTGCTTCCTACCCTGAGATTTGGAAGATCGCCAACGAAGCTCTTGCCTACCCCAATGCTGAACTAGTCCGGAAAGCCCTGCTCAAGGTGCTGCCGAGCGACAGCATTGTGTTGGTTGCCCATGAGCATTTCGGAATCGACCTGGCGCCGGGTCTCTCCATCAAGATGGATTCAGCTTTCGTTTCCGACGTGTTGGATATCGCCGGGGTTGAAGGTGCCGGCCTCAAAGTTGTCCGCCAGGAATTTGGGGGACAGGTGAGCGCTCACGTTCGTTGCGACATCTCATCGGGCGCAGTGGTCACGATACGTCCGGGCGCGTTCAAGGCGGTGGAGGGCGCTCCCGTCAGCGGCGTCGTCGTTGACAAATCCAACGACGTCGGCGGGCTGGTATCGGGCCGGCGCTATCTGGAGACGGTCGTCGCCGAGGCGGGTGATGTCGATATCACCAAGTACAACGTTTTGGTTTCCATCGGCCGTGGCATCCAGGAAAAAGACAATGTGGCCATTGCGCAGGAACTGGCTGACGCCCTGGGTGCGGCGGTGAGCTGCTCGAGACCCGTGGTCGACGCCAAGTGGATGGATAAGTCACGTCAGGTGGGCTCATCCGGAAAAACCGTCAAGCCCAAGGTCTATCTGGCATGCGGCATCAGTGGGTCTTTCCAGCATCTGGCTGGCATCAAAGGCAGTCCGTTCCTGATCGCCATTAACAAGAACCCGAAGGCTCCGATATTCCAGGTTGCAGATGTCGGAATTGTCGATGACATCCTGGAGTTCTTGCCGGAATTGACCAACAAAGTCCGTGAAATGCGCAGCGTCGCAGCAAAGTGAGGAACCGCCCATGATCGCAAGCAAAACCCTGAAGTTAAGTTTGAAGTCGCTCAAGGACTTCGCCAAGAAACGTCTGCCGGATGAGGTGCTCCGGGAGCTTGATGAACGCGATGAATGTCCGCTCGATATTGTCCGCCACATGTGTAGCCCGGACAAACTGGGCATTCAACTTCTGTTCATTCCCGAGGAGTTCGGGGGCATGGGCGGCGGTACCTTCGATGTGTACTGCGTCTGCGAAGAGATGGCGCGCATCGATTTGGGCGTCGCCACGGCCGTGCTGGCCACGTTTCTGGGCAGCGATCCGATCACGGTCGGCGCCACTCCGGAGCAAAAGAAGATCTGGCTGACGCGTATCGCGGAAGAAGGAATCTTGTTCGCCTACGGCGCCACCGAGCCGGAAGCGGGCAGTGATCTGGGATCGCTTCGCACCACAGCGGACCCGGTTACCGAAAACGGCCGCGTCGTCGGCTACAAAATCAGCGGCAACAAGCAATGGATCAGCAACGGTGGAATCGCTGATGCCTACTCGGTTTTGGCCAACACGCCCAGCGGTCCGAGTTGGTTCATCGTGGAAAAGGGCGCGAAGGGCTTCACCCACGACGAGCCGGAAGACAAGCACGGCATCCGCCTCAGCAACACGGCAGCGCTGGCGTTCGACAACGTCTATGTCGATGCCGACCGGCTCGTTGGTGGCGTGGAAGGCCAGGGGTTGAATCAAGCGCAGGCCGTGTTCGGTTATACGCGCCTGATGGTGGCAGCGTTTGGCCTGGGCGCAGGATGGTCCGCGCTCGACCGGGCCATTCCTTATTCCACCAAGCGTATTCAAGCCGGGGCGCCGCTCTCGGAAAAGCAGGGATACACGCACAAGCTGATCGTGCCCAACGTGGTGCGACT
>JBEKGW010000067.1:0-9704 GCA_050012595.1 Terriglobales bacterium | reverse complement strand
GGATGGCGATGATCTGTTCTTCGTTGAATCGACTCTTGCGCACGACTCCTCCTCCCTGGCCCTGAGCGGGCCATCCTAAATGGAGAAGTCACATTTCCGCTGGACTACTTTTCGGGGGGCAGGTCAAGGTAAGCGCCAAGACTCGCTCATGGGCGGAAGCTCAGAAAAAAGTGCGACAGATTGAAGAGGGGAAAACGCAGCCGGCCGCGAAAACCGTGGTTTCCGCTGTGCAAGAGTGGTTGGTGTTCCGCGAGAAGAACGGCCTTAGCACCGAGAAGCCGACTCTCATGGGCAAGAAGCTGAAAGAATGGTGCGCGGCAAACAGCATCACCTATTTGCACGAACTCACCCCCGATGCGGTCATCCGATTCCGCAACAGCCTGCCCTACAAAACCAAAACCAGTAGCAGTTTGAAAATTCACTGGAGCGTTATCAGCGGATTTTTTGGCTGGTGCCACGGCGGCAAGCTCATCTCTGAAAATCCAGTCCCGAATCCGAAGCTGTATCCGCAATTCAAGATCAAAGTGCAAAAGCCCGAAGTGATTCCTCCGACCGTTGCCGAAGTAGAGAAAGTGATCGCGCTGGTAGAACGCGACCGCACGCTTTGGCTATTCGTACAGACCATGCGGCACTCGGGGATGGCAATCAGGGACACTACAATTCTGAGCAGGGCCAAATTTTCCGACAATAACCTGATCCGTGGCAACCGCACCAAGACCGATGAACGTTACCGTGTGCGTGTCCCGATGTGGCTTGCGAACGCATGGATGGCATCCACCAACACCAACCATTTCTTCTGGGACGGGGAAACTCCACCCAAAAGTGTTGTCCTTCACTATGAACGGGAATTACGCAAAGTGTTCAAGGCCGCAAATGTGAAGATGACGCCCCACGGTTTCCGGCACTTCTTCATCAGCCAGCAATTGGCCGCAGGTGTCAGCGTGGGGGATGTGGCGAAGATGGTAGGGACATCGCCACAAGAAATCCGCAAGACCTACGAGCACTGGATCAAAGAAACGGAAGACCGGCTCGACACTTTGCAAGCGGAAGTTTGGGTCGCGCAAGGGCTGGACGAGAACGGCAATAAAAAGCCGGTGAACTGAAGCCCACTTGAATGCGTTCGTATCCCCGCGCTCTTCGCTTCTCTCTGTCCGCCTTGGCAATTGCCCCCGTGCTCACCCTTTCACGACCGCACGTCCCCGCTCGAAACCCGCGTCAATCTTCTGCCGCCCAGCCTGAATTGCTGCCTCAATCGCGGACTCCTGCGTGGGGAATGTGTCGGGCAGGTAGAATTCAGTTTCCATGACCCCATCCGCTTCATGTTCCTCGACGGAGAACTCTGCCGAGAACTCGCCTTCTCGTAGTTCGCAAGATCGTGCCACGATGACGTAGCCCTTGTACCCCTGCCTGCTCTTCATGACTGCAACCTCTTCGGCTTCAATTATTGCACTCCGAGGTACAGGAGACTCCAAGCAGGGCGGTCGCCCCATGGCGCTCAGTTCACCGTCGCCCCGCCGCATTGAGCAGACGAGCGAACACATTCTTTCATCGAACTACGGAACTCTGTATCCGTCTCACGTTCGCCTACAGAAGCGTTGACAGTAAACCCCAGCCTCTCCCCGCTTCGCAGGACCTGTGAATTCACGTACCGCTCATCACTCGCCGCGCACAAAATGGGGAATCTCAGCCGGAATTTCCAGCGACAGTTCTACAAACCCGCGATACGAGCCTTTCACATACCAAGGAGACTGATAGATCAGCTTCTTGATTCCCTTCTTTTCGATGGTGTAAACGTTGGTGCGCCCAGCGCTCAGCAACTCCTTCAACCTTGTGCGCGAGGGTTCGGGATGGCAATCGAACAGATTGGAACCGATCAGCGCGGCACCGCCGCTATCCTGAAAAGTCCGAATGGACTTGTCGTTCATTGCCAAAATTATCCCATCACTATCGCAGACGGTCACGGCTCCGGGAAATTCCTGAATCCAAGCAAAAGCTTCATCATTCGACATTCCATCGCCTCGCTTCCCGCTGTGCTTTGAAATATTGGTAGGGCTTTCAAAAGCCCCGAAGAACCCGTCCAGTTGCTCGACGTTCATCGCCTTGCCGCCCTTGCAGCCTTCGAGGAAGTCGCCGAGGCGGTCGCGTTCGGCGTCGGTCAGGGGTTCGGTTTTGGGTGAACGTTCTCATGGGGAAGTATCCGAGACTTGCTTTTGCTTCCGCGAGAATTCTACTTGGCATCCCTTCCTCAGAGCCCGGCATTCTCTCACCGCGTCTCCCGATCCAGCCACTTCTCGACGCGCACGGGGCGCCACTCCTCCAGTGCTCGCAGCAACTCCACAACGGAATCCCGCGCCAGCACCAGCGCCCGGTTCTCCGGCTTCAGGAACCGCTCCTGAACGGCATGGTCGAACATCTCTAACAGCGGCGAGTAGTATCCCAGCACGTTCAGGATGCCGCAGGGCTTCGCATGCAAGCCGAGCTGTGCCCACGTGACTACTTCGCAAAATTCTTCAAGCGTCCCGAACCCGCCCGGCAACGCGACGAACGCATCTGACAGGTCGGCCATGAGCGCCTTGCGCTCGTGCATCGAGCGCACAACGTGAAGCTTCGTCAGCCCCTTGTGTCCGACCTCGCGCTCCATAAGGTGTTCCGGGATGACTCCCACCGCCTTGCCGCCCGCCCTCAGCACGGCGTCCGCGAGCACGCCCATCAAGCCCACATTGCCGCCGCCGTACACCAGTCCGATCTTCCTACGCACGAGTTCCGCGCCCAATTCCTCGGCGGCAACGCGGTACTCGGGGCGGCTCCCCTGACTGGAGCCGCAGAACACGCAGATTCGTTTCATGCAGCCATTCTAAGTTTGCCTCGGATGGTGACACCACCGTGAAGTTCGAGATTGCCTTTTTGCGGTTTTTCCCAGCCCTGCGTTGTCAATACTTCAAAAATGAGCAATCACCTGTCACCCAAGCGGCAAACAGTGGAACCCTCGATGTGCTTGTAAGGTGCTGGACCTCGTCACGCGTCGCCCGCACGCCAAAGAGACGAACAAAATCCTCATAGTCTTTCCAGCCAGCATGCTGTTCGCTGAATGAATGAACGAGAACAATAGCCGCTGCGGCGCGATACTGCTCGGCGGTGATGATTGCCGAAGCAGCCCGATGGAAAAGCTGGTAGCGAACAGCGCCGCTAGGAGCGGAGGAAATACAGAGCGTCCGCAGCAGAAAATCGAGGCGCTCGTGCTTGCTCGGAGATGCGTCGGCTCGCCACTCATCAAGGGTAGGACCAAAAGGCTCGTTCACCTTACCCTCGACCATGATGCAGACAGTTCCGGCGGATGAGCGGGCAAGAACGAACAGGTCGTTTTGTGAAGCCCGACTGCCGCCCGGCAGAGGCACCTTAAACTCTGGCACTGCCAGAACCGAAGTTAGGTTGACGAGCAAAATCTCGGTTGTTTGGCTCAGCACCTTAGAGACTTCCGGTGGGAACCCATTGGAAGCCTCCCAGCAATACGCTAGCGTGCGGGCGGAATAGCCCGAGCGCCACTGCTTCTCAGGGTCAGCCAGCAGTTTCCGCCAGTCGTCAGGCCCGGATGTCAAAAGGATGCGGGGCATGTTGTTGTGATCCTCCCTACGTCTTCGGATACCCCACCGATTGCGCCAAGATGATTCTCTGCTGCGGCTGCAACTTCAGGGTCTTGGCAAGCGCGGGCTTATCGACGCTCGCTCGCACCACCGTGGCTAGCCCCTCCGAGGCGCAATACAGGTAAACGTTCTGTGCGATGAATCCCACATCGGCGGCGGTATACAACTCCGCTTCGGAAGAAGCGGCACCATCAGTCTTCGAAAGATCGGAAACATAAACTAGGTTTACAGCCGCATCCTTGACGAAGGACTGCGTGCCAGTAGCCGCCCGAAAGTCGCCCGCCACCACGGGCTCTAATAAGGTCGCCTTGGCATTGTAGACATACACGCCTGCGGGAGTTGCCACGTAGATGCTTACTTCCTGCCAGTTCATGGCGGAAGGCGCAGTACGACGCCCATCGGGTCGGTTGATTCCGAAAGCCGCCCAGAGCAAGTTCGAAAGCGTTTGCTCTGAGAGCGTACCTGAACCGAACTCGCGAGTCGATTTACGATCCTTAAGAACCTCCATCAGAGGGCGCCCCCCTTTGGTCTGCGGCGACGGAAGCTGGATAGGTTTGAGCGCCTGCGCTGCTGAGATAGTGGAGAAACAGATTGTCACCAGCGCAAGCGCAAGTACGAACGGTGCTTTGTGTTTCATCAGAGAGTTCCTTCCGAATGTTTTCAGCCAAGATTCTCGGCTTCTTTGGCTATTCCTACTGTGGACCTGTCTGTTGCCGAAGTCTGTGACCCGCTCGATCAAGCCGGAAATTTCCTCGGTCGCAGGTCTCCGTTCTGGGACTGCGGCGTTCATCTGGTTGGGAGTTATTTTCCCACGGATCGCGTCAATCGCTTCGATGCCCGGATGATCCGTCACGCCTTGACCAACTTTCTGCGAAGGGCTTCGTGAAGGTACGAGCCAGAGTTGCGGCTGACACTACGAGCGTTCATACTCCGACCATGACACTCAAAAACGCGGCGTTGCTGGCTTTGGTCGGGACGATATTGATGACCGTTCTTTTGGTGTGGAATTTCGTCTCCAACGTCCTTAATGTTCTCCGTGGCGTGGAGGCCCCGATAGCGCTCTTCGCGTCGTTCATCTATGCGTTTGGTTGCTTCAGCGTGATGGTGTTCTTTTTCGTGTTCCATAGAGCGCAGTCGTGATTTTGGCGAGAGTTCATTCGCCACGGACGGCTCTGGCTTGCGTGACCCATCAGGAAGCCCCTCTGCAGGGATTTGGCTGCCCGGATGGGGTTTGGGTCGGCTCGGGCGTTTCACAAGCGCTGGCAGCCTTTGTGACCAGCCCAGCGAGCATGCCGTAGTGCCAGTCGGTCTCCTAGCCTAGCTCAGGATTGCAGGTGCCGCCGCCCAACTTCTCGACGATGCGGTAGTGCGAGATGGTCTGGTCGATCATGGGATTGAAGTGCTCACTGCGGCAGCCCGATCCGGCGCAGCAGGTCGGCGTAACGCGGGTCGGAGCGCAAGGGGTCTAATTCGGGATCAACCCTGAGGAGCACTATCATCGCGCTGCGATCCGCGTACGCTTTTTCTAGGAGCGTGAGGGCTTGCTCTTTCCTGTCCAAGCCAACATAGACAGTGGCCAAGTTATAGGCGGGCACGTAGCTTCGCTCCGCACGCCTCGTGAGTTCCTGCAAGACTCTCTCAGCCTCGCTCTTTCGACCCGACTGGGCGTAGGCGTGACCTAGCTCAGCCATAGGCTCAGGTATTTCGCTTTCCAACCCCAGCTTGCTCGCTTCTTGAAGCTCTTCCAGAGCGCTGGCGAGATCGCCCTGCTGCTCGTAGGCCAATCCCAAGTACATACGTGAGAACCAGTAGTCGGGCTCCATGTCAACTGCCGTACGAAGTTCCTTAACCGCCTGATCGTACTTGCGTGCGTAGTAAAGAGACAAGCCCAAGAGTGAGGAGGCTTCGAGAGAAAGCGGCTCAAGCTCCAATGCACGTCTGCCTTCTCCGATTGCTTGCTCCAACTGTCCCATTTCGACTAGGAACACACCGTAGTACGCGTGAGCTTGGCTGTTACGAGGTGCCAGTTCGAGCGCACGTCTGAATTCCTTTTCGGCACCGTTCCAGTCGTAGCCGTACTGCCAATCGACCAGTGCCATGGCGAAATGCGCTTCGGATAGCGAGTCGTCTAGTTCCAAAGCCTTCTTCGCCGCTTCGCTCGCCTTGGGCATTGACTCGTTGGGCGACATGAAAAAGTCAAGCGCGATAACATACGCTGTGGCTAACCCGGCGTAGGCTGCCGCATAGTTGGCTCTCGCTGGATAGCCTGACGAAAGTATTCGATCCCTGCGTTCACGTCTGCTTGAGTGGCCTTTTCCAAGCGGTAGCGACCCTTGAGGTAAAGCTGATATGCCTCGGGGTCGTGCGTTCCGACTTTCGCGAGGCTCTCCCGTTCCGCCCCGCTCAGCCGTGGTCGTAGCTGGCTGGCAACCTCGGTCGCGATGGCGGCTTGCAGCAGCGCGGCGTCGTTCATGCTCCGCTTGTACCGTTCTCCCCACAGTTGCGCTCCGGTCGCCACGTTGACCAACTCCGTCTCCACGTCGAGTTCGTTGCCGTGCTCCGCCACCCGCCCCGTCAGCACCGCATCCACGTGCAGCTCGCGCCCCACTCCCTGCGGGTCGTCCTGCCGCGCCTTGTACCGAGCCACCGTGGCGCGAGCCATCACTTGAAGATCGGGAAGCCGGGAAAGCGAGTTCGTGATCTCCTCGGACAGGCCTTCCCCGAGGTAATCCATCTCGGGGTCTTTGCTGGCGTTGGCGAACGGCAGCACGGCGATGAACTGAATTGTCGCGGCACCTGACGCATGCGGACGCAGGTAATGCCAAGCCAAGAACCCCGCAACGACCAGTGCGGCCAAAACAGGCAGACTCCAAATGAGCCGGAGCGGGCGTTTCCGAGGTTGGACTTCTGAGTTTGTCGCCGCAGCCTTGCCGCTTTCCGTGTCCCGCTTCAGCCGCTTCAGATCGGCCTTCATCTCGGAAGCATGCTGATACCGGACATCGCGATCCTTCTCCAGCGCCTTGTTGATGACTTCTTCCAGCTTGGGCGGCACGTCGGGGTTCAGCCGCACAGGAGTGACCGGAGCGCGTTCCAGAATAGCGTTGAAGATCAACGCCGATGTGTCGCCTCGGAATGGCAAGGTGCCCGTACACATCTCGTACAGCACCGCGCCGAACGAGAAAAGGTCGGTACGGGCATCGAGTTCCTTCCCTCGAACCTGCTCCGGCGATATATAAGCGACGGTGCCCAGCGCACTGCCGGGACTCGTGAGATGCTCCTCAGACTCGATGGTCGGGGCACTCATGGCAACGCTCTGCGGCTTGAGAGCGACCTTCGCCAGCCCGAAATCGAGAATCTTCGCCTGACCTCGATTCGTCACGAAGATGTTTGCGGGCTTGATGTCCCGGTGGACGATTCCTTTCGAGTGTGCGGCATCAAAAGCATCGGCGATCTGGATGCCCAGATCAAGCACCGCTTCGATCTCCATCGGCTTGCCAGCGATCCGGTGCCGGAGCGTCCGCCCCTCCAGCAGTTCCATGGCGATGAAGGTTCGCCCATCGGACTCGTCGATTTCGTAGATGGTGCAGATGTTCGGGTGGTTCAGCGAGGACGCGGCCTTGGCTTCCCGCTGGAAACGGCTGAGGGCTTGTGCATCGTTGGCGAGTTCGTCGGGAAGGAACTTCAGGGCGACGTGGCGACCGAGCTTGAGGTCTTCCGCCTCGTAGACCACGCCCATGCCCCCGCCGTCGATCTTGCTGAGGATGCGGTAGTGGGAAACCATCTGGTCGATCATGGATGGCGAAGGGACTCAGGTGCCATGTTAGGAGTGCTGCGAAGGCGAAGTCAACGAGGACGGCACACCGATGGAGACGCAGGAAACGGCAAATCCCGTGATTTCGGGCTTTCCCAAGCCCTCGCCAATCAGGTGGTTCGAAAGGGTGTCTGCAGCGTCCCCCGTTTTTGCGGTCTTTTGTCCCCGTTTCGCCCGCTGTTTTCGGCTCGCCGAAATTGGTCAATGAGTATACCTTGTTGACCAGTTGGCTGTGCCAAAATCCTCGGCTTGACCAAACTCACCCGCACTGAAAACACGCTGATTAGTATTCCAAGAACTTGCGGTCCGAGACTGTACCGTATCTACAGTCATCGTTCCATGACCGTTGTGCGCACCGGAGAATACCGCAGGCCGGGCATCGCAGGATTAGGTAAGAGTTGCCGACGACCCGTCCAGAATCGTCGCATCCACGTGCAATGCGCACCCGCAACCCTACTTACAGACCTGAAGTCTGGTAGCGCAAAACCGCCAAAGCCAGCCGGTATTCGTATCCGGCCTGCGCGCTTCCGATCTCGGCCTGGGTCTGCTGGAGCTGCGCCTGGCTGAGCTCCACAATCGAGCTGAGGCCGAGCTTGTATCGCGTCTGGGCAAGATCAAGCGCCTGGTTCGCCTGGGCCAACCACTGCTCACTCACGCTCACGCGGTCGAATGCCGTGCTGGCGGCCAGCCAGCTTGTGCGTACATCTCGCGAGATCCGATTGCGAAGATCGATCAGGCGTTGCCGAGTGGCCTGGGCTCGCAAGTGCGCTTCACGCGACTTCGCGGAGTAGAGGAATCCATTGAAGACGGGAATCTCTACGTTCACTCCCGCGGCAGCGTAAGGCCCATAGATGCGATCGTCACGGACCGGAGAATCTCCGAACGCTGCGAGGGCGCTGATCGTCGGATACAACTGGTCATGCGCTGCTTGGTGCAGCTTGTCTGCGGACTCGGACTGAAATTCCAGCGCAAGAATCTCGGGACGCTTCGCAAAAGCCTCGGCGAGCAACGGGTCCACATCGGGCGGGGGCGGCGCCAGCGGTTCGGTGTCGTTCACCAAATCGAACGCTCCGAGAGTGGAGTATCCGAGAATTGCCGAAAGCGCTGCCGCCGAAGCCTTGTCGTTGTTGAGCGCGTCCAAGTAGAAAAGCTTCGCTTGCGCCAGATTCACGTTAGCAAAGCTCAAGTCCAAGTCCGATTTCAATTTGCTCTTCGTGAGAGCGGAGACCTGGTCGGATAACAACTGCCGCGAGGCTACGGTCTGCTCCGCCACGCGCAGCACAGCGTGTGTCTGCAGCGCGTTGTAAAAAGCCTGGTCCACGGCCAACAAAACGTCTTCTTTGGTAGCGGCTGCGCTCTGTTCGTCGGCTCTTGCCTGAAGGCGAGCACCGGCAACCAGGTTCGTAGCGTGCCCAAAGTCCGTGATGAGTTGGGTAACCGTAGCGCCACCGGCGGCTCGGGTGTACACGGTTGGATTGTTCAATCCCCCAGCCGTGATGCGGCTGTTGTTTCGGGCATCGACGCCGGTCAGGTTGGCATAGGCTTGTGGCCAGAGATTCGAGCGCACTTCCCGTGTCACCTGCTCCGAGGCCAATGCACTGAGCCGCGCTACAGAAATCGCTGGATTGTTTTTCAGCGCGAGCGCCTCGGCGTCCTTCACGGTGAGGCGTACAGTGTTCGAGGACGACGGGTTCTGCAAGACCAGTACCGACTGCCCCAGACATTGAGTTGCGGGGATTGAGAGCGCGAGAACGCCCCGTAAAAGCGCTAGTCTCCACGTCATGCGGGCTGTTCCTCCTCTTTCTCATTCTTCTTATCTTCATCTTTGCCGTGAACCATCAGATAGACCGCAGGTACGAGGAAAACGGTGACGACCACCGAAACCGCAAGGCCGCCGATCACGGCGCGCGCCAGTGGAGCGTATTGCTCGCTTCCCGTCTCCACGCCCAAGGCCATCGGGAGCATGCCTAACAAAGTTGCGAGCGAGGTCATGAGAATTGGGCGGAGCCTGATCTTGCACGCTCGCACCAGGGCTTCCTGCAATGTGAAGTCTTCCTTGCGCAGTTGGCGCGCAAACTCGACGATCAGGATGCTGTTGGAAACAACGATTCCCGTCATCATGATCACGCCCATCAGAGACATGATGTTGAATGTGCTGTGCGTGAGAAAAAGAATCAGCACTACCCCTGCCAATCCTGGAGGGATGGCAACGAGAATGATCAGCGGGTCGATGAAAGAAGTGAACTGCGCCA
>JBEKGW010000066.1:0-10362 GCA_050012595.1 Terriglobales bacterium | reverse complement strand
GCGACAAATCGCCCAGAACATCGTCATCGCTTCGCGCCACCCCTGTTTCTGGATACTGAAGGATACGGGAGGAATTCCCTGGTAAGCCGAAGCCCGATCAGCCGCGGGTCACGCCGTATGCGTCCAAAACGTCCGGCAGAGTCACAACGCCTTCCAACTTGTGCACATCGGCGCGGTTCACCACCGGCAGGAGTTCGATCTTATTCGTGCCCATGCGTTCGAGCGCCAAATCCAGCCCATGATCGGGGTGGACGTGCGGAAAAGCACGCGACCCGACCAGTTCGCTGAGCTTCTTATCGGCGCTGTCCGCCAGTTCGCGCTCCAGCCGAGAAATGTCGATTATGCCGATCACGCCTCGCGGATCGGTCACCAGCCAGGTTCGGAACTCGCTTGCTCGCACCCGCTCCAACGCTCCCCGCACCGTCATTTCGGCAGGCAGCAACTGGCTTGCCGCCCGTATCACTTTTCTTACCTGACGCCGTCCCGGGCGTTGGCGTGTCTTCGCCGACGGCAGGTGAATGCCATCCTGCACGGCGAGGGCTTCGTAGATAGGCTCGTGCTGCAATCGTGAAGCGATGAACAGGCTCACAAGATTGGCAATCATCAGCGGGACGATCACCGCGTAGTCCTGCGTCATCTCAAAAATCATCAGCACCGAAGTCATCGGAGCGCGCACGATTCCCGCGAAAGCTGCGCCCATTCCTACCAAGGCGTAAGCGCCCGGCGTCGCCGTGTAAGCGGGGAATAAATGATGCGCCAACGTACCCACCGTGCCTCCCAGCATGGCGCCGATGAACAAGGCGGGGCCGAAGATACCGCCCGCGTTGCCCGATGCATAACTCGTAGTAACTGTAATAAGTTTCAGGACTACCAGCAGCAGCATCATTTTGAACGCCATGTTTCCGTTCAATGCGTCACCGACATATCCATAACCAACGCCCAGAACCTGAGGCACAAACCAGCCGATTCCGCCGACCAGCAACCCTCCCGCCAGTGGTTGGAACCAGACCGTGCTTTTCGGGAACTTCAGGAAGCGCGCCCTCATGCCCAGCAACAGCTTGGTGAAGGCCACGGACACCAATCCGCCAGCCACGCCCAGCACGGCATAGACCACGAACTCCGCTGGATGCACAAGTTGATATTGCGGAACCTTGAAGAGCGGATGATTGCCGAGCGACACGCGCAGCACCATCCATGAAGTCGCCGAGGCCAGCACCACCGCGCCGATCACCGGTGCGTGGAGATCGCCCACGATCTCCTCGAGCGAAAACAGCACCGCGGCCAGAGGCGTATTAAATGCGGCTGCAATGGCGGCCGCCGCTCCCACCGGGATCAGGTTCTTTACTTGCTCGGAGCGAAGTCCGAGGAGACGTCCGAGCACGGAACCAATGCCAGCACCCACTTGAACCGAAGGCCCTTCGCGCCCCAGCGGAATTCCGCTGGCTAGCGTCGCCGACGTGCAGAAAAACTTGCCCAACACGGTGCGCAGCGTGATGCGCCCTTCGCGCGCGTACAGCGCAGCCTTCGTCTGCGGCACGCCGCTGCCGCGCGCATTGGGAAAATAGCGATACAGCAAGTAGCCGATGCCGAGCGACCCCGCCACCGGAAACAGCACACGCCGCCACGGAGCTCCGGCCGTCGGGTAGAGCCGCATCCCCATGCGTTCCGTCAGCAGGATGAAGGCGACGACTGCCAACCCGGTCAACGCCCCGATCACCAGCGCCAATACCAGAAAGACCTGGCTCTCGCGTTGCCGCAATTCGGCCACACGATCTAACAGCGATTTCTTCCACCAACTCGCGGTCGTCGTCTGGACGCTCTCACTCATCTTTGGGAAATGTTCCACCAAGAGCACACCTCACCCGATTGACTTTGGAAGGCCGAGTCTGCTGGCAAATGACGCTGCAACAGGCAAGCGGCAAATGGCCCTCTTCCACGCCCGAACTCTAATACCGACTGCGCCGAGTCGAAAGCAGCATGCGCAATTCGTCGGCTCTTGAACGCTCACGTGCGAATCTTAGCAGCGTCTGCTTTTAGCAGACCCCTTGTTGCTCAGATGCCGGGCTAGGCAAACTGATTGTAAAGCCAAGCGAAGACAGCGCCACCAACGAGACCATCTGCGACTCCGTAAAGCGTTCCGACAATTACCTCTGCAATGCTGCGCGTTGCATGGTAGCCGGGATACACCGACGACATGAGCTGGAGGAATTGCTGACCATAGTTGCCCCAGATCAAATTGGCTAGACCCATCACCAGCATCGCCAATCCCCACAGGATTGCCGACGCCAAGGCCAGAGCTTTCGTGTTGAATTTCATAACTCACTCCTTCATGTGCATTTTAGTTGTACCTCCCCAAAAATCGCGTGTTCACTATTCCGAGGGAAGTTATGGATAATCGGCAGTGGTACCAGAGAGGAAGGCGGCCCGAGAGTGAGCCGCCCTCGGCTAACAACTGTTTAGCGTTCAAATACAAAGTGGTCGACCCGATTCTGCTGCCAGCACTGTTCATTATCCTGAGTGCAGAACGGTTTCTCCTTTCCGTAACTGATGGTCTTAATGCGCTCTGCGGAGATTCCGTGCTGCAAGAGCACTTGCTTTACCGACTCTGCGCGGCCGGTTCCGAGGGCGATGTTGTATTCCTCGGATCCACGGTCGTCACAATGGCCTTCAATGAGGACCTTGATGTTGGGATGCTGCGAGAGGAAAGCTGCGTCATTTTGGACAGTTGACGTTTGGTCGGGGCGGATGACGGATTTGTCGTAGTCGAAGAAAACATCTTTGACGTTTTTGCCGAACAAATCCTCATCCGACGGCGGCGGGGGAGCGGTGACCTTGGCGATGGGCGCGTTTACCGTGACGCGGGCGGAGACCTCTTTCGTTCCTCCCGGCCCCTTCGCGACCAAGGTGTAGGTAGTGGATTCAGTCGGCGTGATCGAACGGGACCCGGACGGCAACAGCGTGCCAAGTCCGGCGATGGTAATTTCATTGGCATTGCTGGTTTGCCACGTCAGTACGGTTGACTGTCCCTGCAGAATCACGCTGGGGTTAGCTGCGAGAGTGGCTGTCGGTGCGGTGGGAGCGGGCGCGGGCGGAGGTGGCGGCGTCACTTTTGCCGCCTTCTTATGGCAACCTGCCAGCAACAACACTCCCGCAAGCGATGCGAGCAAAGCAAATGTCTTGATTTTTTTCTGCGTCATTTTATTTAGTCCTCTTCACTCGGAAGAAACGTTGGATTCGCTGTGGAGCAAAGGTATACTCAGCGACCTCCGCAAAGCCGCAAAAGAAATGCACAACCAGGACGAACCACATCCGGCGGCTGCGACGAAGATCGAGGGGTTCCAGAACGACAGTGCGAGAGGAATCAGCAACGAAGAACGGAGTCGTACTGTGGCAAGCTAAGCAACTGAACTTTCGCGTTCGGCAGTGACATCCAAGACAGAACCACTTGTGGTGAAATCAGACGATTTCCCAGGGAATTCAAGGCGCTCTGCACGATGGCGATACGCAAGCGAGCCGCCGCTCTCGCTGCCAGAAGTGCTGTAACCGGCCCATGCACCATGGAATACGAACCCTGCATGGACGGAAAGAGAAAAATCATCACAACGCAGAGAGCCGCCACCACAGCCAGTTCGCACCTGATGCGGCCAGAGATCATTGACGTATAATCATTATATCGTAACTGCGTCAGAGGCGATTTGCTGCGCGTCAGAACTGCGTCATCATCCCCGGTGCACTATTGCTGTCTCTTTGGCAGCCACAACACGTTTGCCTAGAATCTCTTTCGAAGAAATTCAAAAAGGATATAACCGATGGGCGCGGCTATCGTAGCAATCTCAAAATTGGCACCGGCAAAAACATCTCCGATCGCCCAAGCTACACCCCTCTTCAGTCCCATGCCTGACCGCTCAAATTCCCCCATCAAAAGATTTGGAATAGAACAGGAAGATGATAAAACCTACCTCGATCACGGCTCTCCAGATATTCTTCTTCATATCAAATTTCGGCTCCCTTAGACGCTTCGATTGAGCAAGCACTAGAAGCTCTTCGGACAACGTGGTCAGACCGGCTGGGCTGGACGCACACCGCTGCCCTCCCCTCGTGAGAATACTAGCCATAATCAACAACGAACAATAGGATCCGAAATTGAACACAGAACTGACGACGGGACCGGGAGAAATGCAGCTGCCATTTCGCTCACGAACAGGATGGCCTAGTCAAGGTTCTGGTCGGATCACGGGCAATCCAGAAGTAATGAAGACGGCTGGTTTTTTATTCGCAACTACGTGGTGTCAAGCGGTCAAAACACCCGAATGGGATATCGGGTCCATTCAAGACCAGGCTGTCGAATCCCAAGAGAATATGTGCCCGGTCGAACACTACCGAGATCAACATCGACCCGCAGGTTGGTAATGTGATTATGCATCTGTGCCGTACTCGTCGCGCGCAAAATCTGGTCGCCCGTCTCAGTGAGTAGGACGACATCGTAGGCCCCTTCTTTGCTCCCAATCGGCAAATCCAGAACCAGGTGCTTAGCGGTTCGAGCAATCTCCAAAGGTGCCTGACTAGTCTCAGATGGGTTTTGCCCGCGAGCCACTGACCGATCGCGAAGGTCCAACACAGCAACATCGGTTGTGTGCGGCAAGGGCCGACTTCGCACCCACATCAATCCGCCGAACGCGAAAAGAAGGACTGCGGCAGCGGCCAGCCAGACTTGAATACGATGCCGTTGGCTTACCGCTTCTCTACGAAACTTGTTGAAGTCCTGGAAGCACGGGCTACAGGCACTAAGGTGGTCGAACCAAGGCGCCGCTTGCGACAGCGGCAATTTGTGGGAAGCAATGCCTCTGAGGATGGACGAGTCGGGGCACCCAACGCGCTCTGGGTTTGGAAACTCGCGCGATAAACCCCGCGCCAGCACATCCAAAATGCGCTTCTCTTCTTCGACGGAATAGCCTTGTTCGATCAGAATCTGCCTCTCGCCAACCTTGCTTCAAAACCAACGGCCAAGTTTACCGCGAGCCGTACGCTGGGCCTAGCCCCCGCTCGAACCTCACGCCGCACTGCCAAATCGGGCGCGGAGCCGCCCGAGTGCGTAACGGAATCGAAGTTTAGCTTGCGGCTCGGTCAGACGCAGATATTCTGCGATTTCCTTCCACGAATAGCCAGCCTGCCGTGCCATCCAGACCGTTCGTGTCCAGTCATCCATGTTCTCGACGGTTTGCTTGACCTGAATCGAAGTATCCAGATCCGCCACCGACTTCAAATCATGGGCCTGTCGCAGACGCTCAAGATCGCGGCCCAGCGGAAGATATTCGACCATCTCTCGTCTTCTGCGTTCCTGCCTCAGGGCGCGATTGAAGCGATGGTGAAAGGCCCCGAAGAGATAGGCCTCCAGGTTCAGTATTGGCCGGACTTTTCCATTTGACCGACGCATGGTTTTTGCGACGGACATCAGTACCGACTCCCACACACCCGTGGCCAAGACCATCGTGTCATCGGACGTTTTGTTTGTCAGCTCTTTGCGCGCGTGCGCCTGAATCCGCGGCCACAGACGGCCCGCAACGATTGCCAATTCGCTGACGTCATCCTGGCCCCGCGCTTCAGCATTCTGAAGGAAAGCGGAAAGAACCCATTCAGGGCCCAATTCGCGGCTGGACATCGGACAGGCCTCACCTCTCATTAATGATTACTGCTAAGGCCAAAGATTACCAGAGCGTGACATTCGACATGAGGCGGTGTCAAGGCCCGGTGCATCTCTCCCCCCGACCGGAGACCATACCGTCACGCCGGCGGAATTGCGGCCCACCGGGGCTGGCCAGCGCCGCGTAGAAATAAAAAATCTTTTTGATACTTTTTCTCCCCTGCCGGTTCCTTTACTAGATGTAGGGCAATTACCGATTTCTGCCGCTTGGCGAAAGGGGCTTGGAGCAGTGTTCCCCAATGTTGAAGTGCGTTACCTGCACGCAGTCGTTGTTTTGGCCGAGGAACTCAACTTCACGCACGCTGCGCAACGATTGCGCATCAGCCAGCCTGCGCTCAGCAAGCAGATCACTGAGATCGAAGAACAACTTAGATTTCATCTGTTCACTCGTGACAAGAAACGGGTTGTCGAACTCACTGACGCTGGACGTATCTTCGTCGAAGAGGCTCGCTCGGCGCTCTCGCATATGGAGCGGGCCGTTCATCTTGCTCGTGCCACTCATGATGGAGGAGACAACGTCTTGCTGATTGGACACTCGCTCTTCGCCGATCAAGCCTGGGTCTCGGCCCTTCTTGCAATTCGTCTCCCCCTGTACCCTAAGCTCCGCATTCGACTAATCAGTCAGTTCTCAATCGAGTTGGTCCGTAGTGTCATGGCAGGCGAACTGAATTTGGCGTTGGTGACAGCACCGCCGGAGAACGCTCAGATCACGTCCGTGCCATTCGCACGTACGCCGCTCTATGCGGCTCTCCCACGGACCCACGCGGCTGCCCAAAAGGAGCACATCATGCTCCAAGATCTGGCAAACGATGAATGGATTCTGATGGCGCGACGAGTTCACCCCGTCGTTCATGGCGCAATCATGGACGCGGCACGACGTGCGGGAATCGCTCCGACCTACGCGCACGACATTATTACGGCTCAACAGGCGGTTCACTTGGTATCTGAGCAGGTTGGCGTGGCCATCCTCACCAAACCTACGGCCCTTGGCTTTCACACTGAAGGTGTAGTGGTAAAGCCGCTTTCTGATACCTCATTGCATTTCGAAACGTGCGTGATTATGAGGGCCGACGACGATTCCCGATTGGCAAACGAGTTCGTCCGGTCTTTCCTCCGCAAATACGCGCCCCAGCGCCTGCCATCAAAGCAAATGGAATTGTGGCTGTCCGCCTGAGTTATCAGCTTGGAGACGGCAACTCCGCCGCTGCGCCGCGCAGGCGCCAAACTACATCAGGCGGAAATCGCGATATTGAAATGCTTTGAAGGCACGGCCGATCGACGCGGCGTCTCCATAGGCTCCATAAACTCCTAACATGCCTCGTCACCCGTTCCACGCGGTAGCCTATGGATTTACTGGAAACCGGTGTACACTCTGGCGTTTCTGCACGTTCAAAATGTCGGCTATGTGGAGGCACGATGACTGGGACAACGGCTGGACCATGACAAAGTTGATGCAACGCTTGGCCCGCAGAAGTCGCCGCACCATGTTGGTTCCCATCCGGCCCAGTCCGATCATGCCTAATTCCATGTGGTCTTCCTTTCTCTTAAGAGCCGTAACACCCGCTCCTCGCAGACGTTAGATGTTGACCAGTTCGCCGGAACACTCGCGGTCTTCGGTGTAGCCGCAAGGCCCGCCTGACCAGCCCGAGTTTTGTACCAATTTCATTGAGAGTTTATGTCCATATCGTGCGGGCGTTTCGAGTCCGCCTTAGCAGCACTTGTCAAATAAGAGGCCATAATTCTACCGTTACTTCTCTTTCGTTAGCTGCTTGCCAATCGCTTGCAATTCCAGCCGACGCTTCTCCGTGGTCTTGGGATATGCCATCTTGAGATCCTTGAGCACATCGAGGACAATTCTGGAAACAATCAACCGGGCGTTCTCCTTATCATCGGCGGGAACGACGTACCAGGGCGCGTGATGGGTGCTTGTCGCGTTCAGGCAATCCTCATAAGCCTCCATGTAATGCTTCCAATATTTTCTCTCGTGAATGTCCGAGAGACTGAATTTCCAGTTCTTATCAGGCTGGTCAATGCGCTCGAGAAATCGCTTTCGCTGCTCTTTGTACGAAAGGTTTAGAAATATTTTAATGATCCGCGTTCCGTTGTGATAAAGGTGGCGCTCCAGGTCCACGATCGAGCGATAGCGCTCCTTCCAGATGGTTTTCTCGTCGCGCAACTCTTCCGGAAGCCGCTGGTTGCGGAGAATCGCCGGATGCACCCGAACGACCAGCACTTCCTCATAATAGGAACGATTGAAGATGCCGATCCGTCCGCGTTCCGGAAGGCGGCACGTCGTGCGCCAGAGAAAATCGTGTTCTAGTTCTTCTGCACTCGGCTGTTTGAAACTGAAAACCTCGCAGCCTTGCGGATTGATCCCGGACATGACGTGCCGGATGGCGCCGTCCTTGCCGGCTGAGTCCATCCCCTGAAAAATCAGCAGCAGCGCATAACGATTGGAGGCGTAGCGAAGGTTCTGCAGCGAGCTCAATTCCTCAACATGTTCTTCCAGGAGTTCTTGATACTGCTTCTTCGACTTGCAAAAGGGCCCCACAATCGTCGGCCACTCTCTGAGTTTTACTTTTTCTCCGGGCCGCACACGGAAATCCTTTGAATCGATTCTCATCTCGTTCCCTTTAGTGTTACCAACTGCGTTGGCTTGCTCGCATCATCGTGGTCACAAGAACATTCACGGCGCTTTTCTGGGGGAGCGGTTGATCTGCCCTAGTCTCTCGCTCCGCCTCAAGCCAGTCTTGATCTGCCTGGCTTCCGCCCCGGCCCCACTACCGATAGGGCTCATAGGTGTGTGTGGCAATCTTTGGTGAATGGCAGGAAGCCCAACACTGTTGGTGCTTGACCCCTATATCCCTGCCTTCGTCTGATGCAGATTGACACGGAAGTCGGCCCACGAAACAGACTGTACCCAACGAGTGGGGACCAGCACCGATCGATTCTGGAGCCAGTCTCCGCTTTTCACATCGAGGTAGCCTAGATGCCAACTGGCCTCGTCCATGACAAAGCCCTCAAGGATTCCAAAGTCACCATCCGTGGCCCACACATGGTAACCCACCATATGCGAGGTGCTGCGCAGATGGGGGTCCTCGGCGGTATGTACCGGGTACTCCGCTCCAGCCGGTATGGAGGAAGGGAAGAATTCGCTATTCACCCAACATGCCAGCGGGCCCCAGTATTCACGCATGGCAATTTCCTGCTGACGTGAGACCGGCTTCTCAGTATCCACGACAGGGCTGTCGCGCATTTGCGCCCTGCTCAGATGAGCGCAACAGGTTCTTTTTGCCCAATCGGGCTGTTTGAGCGCCGCAATGGGAAGAACCACATCGCGCCGTTTAAGCCAGTCTCCAACGTCCACCACCAGGTAGGAAACCTTCCAGGACTGATCATCGAAGAGAAATGTGCGGATGCTTCCCGTCTCGCCATCGGTCGCGATGACTGGAGATCCGATTAATGCCTTGAGTTCGTATAACATGTTTCTCCCCCGGTCGCCGGCATAATTAGGTCGTTCCAGACCCCTTGAGATTTCCCGCTGTCATTGCCATAGTCCTTTAGCCGCGAAGAGCCATTCACGCAACCTTCGCAGGTCCCGATTGATCTGTTCTAATCTCCCGCTCCGCCTCATGCCAGTCCTGATCCTGCTGGCTTTCACCGTGGACCCGCTCCTGATAGAGCTCATAGGCGCGTGCGGCAATCTGCGGGGTGAGATCGAGTCGCTTGCTGCCCAACAATGGGGCTTTAGTAGGATCGAAGATTCGATAGGCGAGCAGTTTCACGCGGTCATTCACCAGGAACCATGCCAGGGCGTAGCCCCAAACGAACGCTGCCCAGCCCCAGCCCAGGGGCGTCATGAACAGCCCGTAAACCGCAATCAGAGTCGCCAGCGTTTGCGTACCGAGGACCGCTGCCCACAGAATCCGCGCCGGGCGGATGGACCAGAACGGGCCGCGCGTGCGCGTCAGGAAAATCGTCAAATGTCCGGCCACGGACAGTTTCAGGTACATCAGCGTCTGGATGTGCGCGCGGTCGAGGTGAAATACACGCTCACCGAGATAAAACAAGCCGAAGGCGGAGACGACCCCGATGACGCCCAGCACCGTGGAAATCCCCAGCACCAGGCGCATGTTCCAGGCCTCGGGCTTATCCTTGTAATGAACGTTGTCATAGGCGATGGACAGAATGGCTCCGTCGTTGAGCAACGCCAGCATCACGATCATCACTGCGGTCAGCGGATAGAAGTTAAACACCAGGATCGCCAGCGTCATGAAAAACAGCACGCGCAGCGTTTCGGCGATGCGGTAAATCGCGTAGCTGTTCATCCGCTGGAAGATGCGGCGGCTCTCCTTGATCGCGTCGATGATCACCGATAGGCCGGACGCCAGCAGCACGATGGACGCCGCCGCACGGGCCGCGTCTGTCGCGCCGGAAACGGCGATGCCGCAGTCTGCTTTCTTCAGCGCGGGGGCGTCGTTCACCCCGTCGCCGGTCATACCGACGATGTGGCCGCGCTGCTGCAGAACATCCACAATGTGGAACTTGTGTTCGGGAAATACCTGGGCGAAACCGTCCGCTTTTTCGATGGCCTCCGCCGACTGCGCCGTCTCATGATGCTTCGTGTCGCCCAATCCGCTGGCATCAAGGATGTCCGTGCC
>JBEKGW010000065.1:0-10911 GCA_050012595.1 Terriglobales bacterium | reverse complement strand
GTCCAGCCGGGTGACGACGATTTCCGGATGCTTCTTGTAGAGCCACGCCGGAATGGAGTAGGTCGGCGTCCCCATGATGACCTTGATCCCGGCCTTGTGCATGCGCTCCACCACGCGGTCCATCCACCCGAAATCGAAGCGGCCGTCTTCCGGTTCCCACAAACCCCAACTGGACTCACCCATGCGAACCACCGTGAGGCCAGCCTGCTGCATCAGTTGGGCATCCCGCTCGAGCCGCTCATAAGGCATGTACTCTGTGTAGTACGCAGCGCCGTAAAGGATGCTGTCCATCTCGTTGGGGGCGAAAGCCGGCTTGGCTTGGGACCATGCAGTATTGGGGGCCAAGCATAAGAAAATGACGGCGAGGGCGGGCATTAAGCTTTGCAGAATTCGCTTCATTTCAACCTTCCTCCATCGAATTATTGAAAGCAACGTACCAGGTTTCGTAATTCTACGCTCAATAAGCGCCTACGGCGATTTTAGATTTTGGATTTTAGATTTTGGATTGTACCCACCCGCCACCTGCTGATCCCATGAGGCGCGAGGCTGGCGGAATGAGGAAGTCGCCAGGCAGCATTCTCCTCACCCGTCAAGCACTACTTAGCAGTCGTCACGAAATAACCACTGTATTGGTCGCTGAAGCACCCCCTCACCCCCTTGGGGGAGAGGAGGCGGGAGTGAGGGGGTTGCGATTCGAGAATGGAACCGTTATTGCCTGAAGACGCCTTACTGGACTTTTGACCGTCGACTGTTGACTGTCGACTTGTCGGGCAGCATTGCGAATCTGAAATATGTTCGGCCAGAGGGCGACTATTCATCAATTTCGAAATAGGCCTGCGAGCCTTCCACCGAGCTGGGACCGACCCATACGGTAACGCGCGCCGGTTCCACCACCTCCTTCATAGCGATATTCCAGAATGCCAACTCGTCGCGGCCAATTGTGAGCTCAACACCAAGCACCACGTAGCCGTGCTCGCCGGCGGCGGCGGACAAATTCCAGTGAATAGTGCGAATCGGACAGTTCCGTATTCCGAAAGGCACTTGCTCATGCCAAACCATAGAACACATCGAGCCGCTGGATCGTCCCCAAGCGGTCGAAGACGGCAGCACTCGTCGCCGCATCTAACTTCAGTCCATCGACAAGTTGCGATATTCCGTCGGCAAAGGTCACACGGATGTGCTGCGGGCCGCTTCGGTGCGCTACAACAGGAACCTGACAGTAAGTAAAGGCCACCGTGTCCCTCTCCAGATTTAGCGTCCTCTGGTTGCCTTTGACATCGCAATGGTGAAACGTCTTAGACTCGGCAAGAAACTCTGTCCTGGAAATAAGCTGGGGAACGAAAGCAAGCTCTCCATTTTCAACATGCACGCCCATCTCGCCCATGCGAGCGATGAGGTCTTCCTTCACCTGGCCGGTCATTCCCGGCTGCTGTGCCCCGGCAAATCTCGGAGTGTGCGAATACGGATCCGTGGGAATAGCACCGAAGACCGCTGGAGACTTGTGTACTCCCAGCCCGTCATAAACGCTGTTGTAATGAGCTCTCAGTTGTTGAAGGATGGATTCATCAGCGCCGCTCGCGACCGCTCGCTCCAACAGCTCGCGTACAGCAAGCAGCAGCTTTGAGACCATGTGCCAGTAAATGCACCCGAGTCCTTCGTACTTGTAGAACGTGCCAGAGCGCCCAGTGAACGATTGATGGTCGAACACCTTCTCATAGAGGCCGAGGATCTGTTGTTCTTCTTTTTTCGCAAGCTGAGGGAGGTCGCTCTTCTTCAGCTCATGCAGCACTTGCTTAAGAATCACCGAGTTGCAAAACGAGGCATTAAAGTGAATGCCGCCTTCTACATCACGAACAACTATGCGGTGATCCTCCCGCTCCAGCATGGACATCAGCAGCTTCGACTTCTCGACCTCGCGCTGCGGCACATTGTTCTTTTCGAGAAAGTATGGCAGCGGCCGGTCAGGATACAGAATGTAGCTGTTCTGGTCGGCGCGGTACAGACTGCTGTTTCGAAGCACTTCCAACAGAGCCACGCCTTGGGCGGGTGTGAGCGCTCCAGAACTTAGCACCGCCACCTGGCCCTCCAACATCTCGTGCAGTCTCCGGGTCCTGATCTCGTCTCCCGTGATTGTCATCAGATTGTACGAATGGTAGAGCCCATCGCTCCTGCGATTGGCGTGGATCGAATGATCGATGTGCTTCAAGGCGAAATCACAAAACGACTGCAATCGCGCAACAGATACCACGCTTCGTTCTGCGGAAATACCTTGCACGTAGAGCTTCTCCCGATAGATCGATCCGGCACTTCCGAGCGCGTCTAGAATTGACTTGCGGTCGCGGTCCGAGATTGGAGCATTAAGAAGCGGCATGTAGCTCTCGAGCGTGTCGAACACTTGTCCGAACAGCACTGCCAGTTCCGCCGACAGCTCAATTTCTCCTCCTTGCTCCTGTGTGAGCAGTTCGCGTGTGAAAACCAGGAAGCGACGTAAATAGTACAGCGTAACCATCGAAGCGCCCGCGCCAACCAGCGCGTTATTCGCATCGTTCCACTCGGGCCGTTGCGTATTCATCCATATGCCGACTTCCGGAACGTAGTTCGACAGCTTCGTCAGGATCACGATAAGAATCTTTTCCGCCAGATTAGCGCGAGCAAGCTGACCGTCACGAGTGAACAACGCCTTTCCGTCCGCTCCAAGCTCCGACGAGAGCTTCATGGCCTTGCGATGCGCCACGCGATCAAAGGTAATTGTGTTCCGCGAATCCTCAAGCAGCGACTCATAGGGCATGATGCGATACGGCACGCTCGCATAGCCGAATACGGCGCGCGACAGCAGCTTTCGCAGGCTGTCCGGGTAGTGCCGCTTGGCCTGCTCAAGCAACTTCAGCAGGTAGATGACTTGGTGATCTCCCCAGTAGCCGATGTACGACCACGGGTCACGCGGATCAATGATTTCCCACTCGTAGCCGTTGCTGGAGATACGGTATGGGTTATAACCATCGGCCGTTGAGGAGTCCAGAAACTTATAGATCATGCTTTCGGCAAAGCCGGGAAATGACACGCTGAGGGCTTCCCAGTTCTGAAAGATGTCGCGCCAGTTTCCTTGGTAGCTCAGCATCTTACCACCGTGATCATCCTTCACCTTGATTTCGAATATGTTCCATGGCCGGCTCGGGTCACCATGACGGCGGCTGAAAGTCAGCGGCAGATACTCGTTGGCAAGTCTCTCCAAATCCGGATCGTGCTGTTCGCGCACCTGATCGAGGAGGAGGCGGTGCAGTAGCGACTCGGGCAATTCTTCAAGAAAGGCTTTGTGCTTCTGTGCCACCTGCCGATTGGCCTTCGAGATGAACAGGTTGAGATCCGCACGCGAAATCCAGTAGTTATCGCTGGGAATGCCACCGCGCATCACGTTGAAGAGGGCGCTCGAAAAATGGTGCCAGATGGCCGGCTCGTCCTGAGTTAGCTGGAGCCCATCTGCCCCGGCCACAATTCTCACCAGGTTCTGCGTGCCCCGGGCAACGTCCTCATCAATCTCCGATGCGATGGTCTCAAGGGAATGAAGGTCGCGAATGATAGACCTCACTCCCGCCGCGTCCTGGTTGACTTCGGAGACGATCTTCCATTCCTTCTCGCCCTGGGCGGGCAAGGTGAGTGATGCCTTCAGAAAATAGGCGCCGTGGCGCCCATGAATATCTGTCTCTTGCGTAACGGCGCTGCCACGGCGGAACGCGTCTAGCTGAACGCTGGAGAGCAGCCGCGCCTCAGCATCCAATCCTACGGACCACGCAATGTTTACGCGAAGCGACTCGCTGGGTTCTGGCCTGTCAACAGGAATCGACGATAGACGAAAGAGACCAAGCCCTGTCGTGCGCTCCAGTTCCGTGCGCTTGTAACCGTCCACAAGCGTGCTGTATTCCAACTGGAATCGTCGCGTGACGCCGCACGGCAAAACATTCTGAATACCATCCAGCAGTTCGACCGTGACCGCATCGGCGCTCTGATTAACCAGTTGCGCGCGGCGCACAAACCCAAAACGCTCGCTCGTCATCCATCCATACGAGAACGTCAACGCCAGATCATGGTTCACTTCTTCAAAGATGATCTTGTTTCCATACACGCTCTTGTACAGATTGCGCGACACATGATGGCGTCCCTCAAGTTGCCCTGAGAGCGGCTCCCATAGCACGACTCCACCGTCTCCTATAACACGAATGATCGTTTTGCTTCCCGTGTGCTCGCAGCCATCGTGGATTCGATCATCGGGGTAATACGGAAATAGCGCGTGGTCGGGATCTTTGCGGCCCGCAGTCAGGCCACCGTTGCTTGAAATGAAGAGCCAATGATCCGAGTCGCTGACGATACTCATGAAGAACGGCGGAATCGCATCGTAGTGTGCGATGCGATAGTACCGTTCACCGCGAATATCGACGAAGGAGCCCTCCGCAGCTTCAGGAGAGAACTGGACCTTGCGCCCGGCAGCAAGCGCCTTTGCATTACTCATTTTGCCTCTCGGGTGGACGGGGGCACGCTGTAGCTGGATGACTGCAATGCCCTGCGCTGCTTTAGATCCCTTTCAATCTGCACCATCGTGGTATCGTCCAGCTTGTAGAATAGCACCGCCGACGCCGATAGGAAGCCAACCACAGCCGGGAAAAAGCTCATCATGTAACGTATGCCGGTCTGTACGGGGAGAGGCTGCGCCAGGTTAGCCTTGAACCCGATGTAGCCTATCAGCCAAAGAAAGAGCGAACTCCCGGCAGCCCACCCCAACTTCTGCGAGAACGATGCTGCCGAGAACACCAGGCCGGTCGCACGGCGCCCGGTCTTCCACTCCGAATAATCAGCCGTGTCCGCGTAGAAGGCCCAGAGCAGCGGCGAGGTTGGAGCAAAGAGCGTCGAAATTGCGATGTGTGTAACAAAAATGAGGGGAATGTTGCTGAGCGGCACAAAATAGAAGAGCACAGTTAGCGTGCTTGCGAGTGTCATTAGAATCATGTACGCGCGCCGCTTGCCGCCGAGAAGCGTTGAAAGCGGACGCGCCATGGCAGCGCCAAAGATCACCCCCGCGGTTCCAAATACCATGAACCACGATCCCAGCGCCTCAGGCGCGAAGTCATTCTTAAAGTGGTATCCCAGAAACGCCTGCTCAAAGTGGTACAAATGTCCAGGCTGCACGACGCAATACTTGAAGTAGTACAGGATGGCGCCCATGCGAATGGAGATATAGAAGACCGCGAAGATTCCGATGAAGCACACCATCACCCATGGCCGGTTCTTCAGCAGATCCCGCAGATCGTCCTTCAGCGCGTCGCCCGCCCGGTGGGCCGTCTGCACACGTTCGCGCGTCGTGAAGAAAGTTGTGAGAAAGAGAGCGATCGCCAGAACTCCATAGACGACCATCGCTAACTGGAAGCCCCTCTGATCGTTGCCGTGGCCGAATCGCTTCACCATGGGAATGGTGAGCCCCTGAACCATGAAGAGTCCGCCATAGGCGAGAACGAAACGGAAGCTCGATACGCTTGTGCGTTCCAGAGAGTTTGGCGAAATTACTCCCATCAGCGCACTGTAAGGAATATTGATGAATGTGTACGCCAGCATGATCAGGCCATAGGTTACATAGGCGTAAACAAGCTTCCCATGCGGCCCCAGATTCGGAGTGGTGAACATCGCCACCCCCATTAACGCCATCGGCAGGCATCCCCACAGCAAGTAGGGGCGATAGTGTCCCCAGCGCGTCTGGGTGCGATCCGCAATCAGGCCCATCACGGGGTCAATGCACGTGTCCGGAATACGTACAACAAGGAACATGGTGGCCGTGGCTGAGGCCGCGAGGCCAAAAACGTCGGTATAGAAGAATGACAGAAAGTTGAGAAACGTCTGCCAGTAGAAGTTCGAGGCAGTGTCGCCGACACCATAGCCAACCTTTTCGATGAATGAGAGCTTGCTGCTTTCAGCTTTCGTTCCTTCCGCCGACCTGCTGCTCGCGAGTGCGCTCAAACGATTCTCCATTTCTTACTGACAAGGAATCCATCCGTGGTACCAGATAGGGGGCCTGAACCGGTTTAGAGAAGACGATATCACTCCAGCCCGGCTGTGTCGTCAAGAATTATTATCATGGTCTGTCAGGCGCTTGGAGCCTGATACCTGCCACCTGCTCTCCGCCACCTGCCACCTACTACCTGCCACGTACCGCCTGGGACTTACTTTTGCGCACCCACCACCCACCAGATGCCATGTACCATAGACCACCTAACGGCAACTAACACCCTTTCCTTTCAATAACGTTCCCGCATTTTGCGCGTAACTACCTTTGCTTTCTGTAACATCCCCGCACCGTTCCGGGGTTTCGAGAGCCCGTCCTTTGTTTTCATAGATATTCCCGCATCGTTCCTTCATTTTTAGGTTTTCGACCGTCTCCACACTCTGCGGTTCATGAGACATAATGTCGCTATTGAGGGCGTCCTCGGCGTTCTCCATCCTGGCGCCATCATCCTGTCCGGGGGGAGCGATCGGGAGGTTGGTCGAATCCTTCCGCAGCCTCAGCAGTATCCTCACTTTGCGGTCAATGGAGCGGTCCAGGGCGGCTTCCTGGCGCAGCATCATCCTCCACGTCTCCCCCTCTGGGGCAAGGCAGGCGTCCCGTTCTATCGCCGCTCTCTCCTCATTCGCCTTTTCGGCATAGGCGAACTCTTCCCGGAGGCTCGCGATCTCCTCCTCGAGCAAACGGAGAAGTTCCTGGCGCTCGGGCTCGCCCGGCGGCACGCAGTCGGCGCCTTCTTTGAGCAGGAACTGCCGGTATTCCTCGTCCTCCTCTTGTTGCTCGCGCAGGTGCAGAGGGTCACTGAAACGGTGCAGCAGACTGAAAATCAGCCCCGGCCGCCACCCCATCATCCCTCTGTAAAAAGATTCCAATACGGCGTACTGGCGCTCCCGGAAGGTGCGCTGGTTGATCTCCTCCCGCACGAGTTCAAGATAAGAAAGAGTCTTTCTCAGCGCCACCCCTCGATCTGTGGACTCCGGCAGATCGACATCAAGGATCTCGTGCTGGGAGGCCTCGAAGGTGACGCGTTCCATCTCCTGCTGGCGGCGGTGTTGCCAGTCGTCGACCCCCTGCAAGGCGCGCCGCATCACGCCCGCTTGCGCCCGCTCGAGCCTTTCGCGGCGCGAGTAGAGCCAGGCGAGGTCCTCGATCTGCTTCTCCCAGAGCGCGTCGCCGGGGCCGAAGTCGCTCATCAGTTCCTCGATGAGGGTTTGGAATTGTTCCGGGTCTTCGCCCAGCGCCAGCATGGACTGGCGGCGATTGTCGTCCGCGACGTATGCGCCGTGCTTCAAGGCATTGAGCTTGGAATTCTGCTTGGCGGCGGGGCTGCGCGGTCCGGTGGAATGCTGGGCATTGTTCCGCGTGGCGGCGAGCAACGCGGGCGTAAGTTCGGGTGATTTGCGTAAGGACATAGTTCCTCCTGGGACGGAATGTTGGGATAGCGGGGAAAGGACTTCCCCGCGGGTCAGGCTTCTCACGCTAGTAGGCTATCACAGGGGGGAGGCGTTGTCAAGAGAAATCGTATCAGATGTCTAGCCCAGGACTTCTTCGATTGACTCATTGATTCATTGGGTCAATGAATCATCGGGTCATTGAGTCATCGGGTCATTGAATCATCGAAGAGCACCTGCGTCGTTTTTTTCAATGAATCAATGGGTCAATCGCTTGGGGTGGGCTCTCTTGGTGCCTTGGTGTCTTGGTGGTTGATAGTGTTCTTCGGAATGGGCTCTCTTGGTGACTTGGTGCCTTGGTGGTTCGGTTTGATCAGCAATAGTAAGGGCAGGCGCGCTGTCCGCCCTTTCCGAATCCTCGTCGAGGCTGTAAAATGAAAGCGCTTGACTTCTGGACCTCATCCTGGAGGCTGATATTCTCGATCCAGCCCCACGACCGCCCGGGAACGACACTAAACTCGTTCGGGAGGTGTCTCAAAATCGTTGACAGCTTCCGTCGCCTGGTTAAGCGGAGGAATGGATATGGTCGAGTGTCCGTGAGCAGGCGGGGGAGGATGCAGACGAACAAGAGACGCGATGGGGGCTGGAGATTGATCCCGCTTGGCGGGACCGTCGGCCGGTGCCGCAGAGCGGGACCCGCGTCAGAGGGAGGAAGCTACGAAGCAGGTCTGCGGCAGCCAGCCTGAAAATTCAGGTTCGCGCTACCCACTGATGGGCGCACACATAGAAGCCAATGTCTGCGCCTCCCGCGACGCTGTACCAGTTGATGACCGGCAAGGTTCGGAGCACTGGAATTTAGCCGATGAGAGTTAAACCACGATTTTTCAATAATTTGAAATGATCGTTTGCCAATTTGCCAAAAGTGGCATGTTACGTTCTGGAGGCAAATATGCCTGTAAAGTTAAGTTTGCCAAGTTCGGCAAATAGCTTTATAATGGCAAAATGACGGAACGCGAGATTTTCAAAGCTCTCAGGGACAATGAGCCCTTCAAGGGTCTCCCAAATGTGCGCGTCGCAAATCTGGTGGAGCAGCCAGACGCCAAGCAGGGAAGATTTGACGCCAAGTTTGACCTGGAATTTGGTGACGCCAAGGTCGAAGTGTGCGTCGAAGTCAAAAGTACTTTCACACCCAAGCAGGTCGAGCAGATTGCGCCTTGGCTTTCCCAAATGAAGGCCATGAAAGACGGCACCGCCTTCGCCCTGGTGTGCCCCGCGATCTCGCCTCAGTCACAGAGGCTTTGCTTCGAGAGGAACGTGGACTTTATCGATTTGGCAGGCAATGTCTTCATCAATGTACCCGGCAAGTTGCTCCTGCAACGAGTTGGGATGGAACCGCAAAAGGAAACCAGCCCTTCATTCTATCGAAATCCGTTTTCAGGAAAGTCCTCTCGCATCCTGAGGGTGTTGTTGCAGAAACCGAGGGCGTGGACGCTCACTGAGATCACAGAAGAGTTGGCCAAGGAAACCACCAGGACCGAATGCGCCGGCGTCTCCTTCGGAGTTAGTTTCTCGCTAGCGTCGAGAGTGTTGCGAAGTCTCGAAGAAGAGCTGCTGGTGATGCGGAGGAACTCATCGATCCTAGTGCCGGAGCCGCGACGCCTGCTTTCAAGGTGGGCGCAAGAATACAAAGACCGTTACCGCGGGTATCTGCGCCGATCATTCAAGATTCCCAATCCATTCGGCCATAATTTGGAGTCGGTGCGGCAAGACCTGGACAGTCAGCTCGGGCGGCAATGTTACGCCTTCACCGGCGCTGCTGCTGCCAGCCGGATAGCACCTTTCGTAGATGTTGATTCATTTGACTTCTATACCTCCGACGAGGCCGGGGTGAAAAGGCTGCGCGAATATGTCTCGACTAGGCCACCCGTCGGCCCTGATCTTCGGGCCGTGTACCCATTCGATGCCGGCGTTTTCCTCTATTTGCTCCCTACTGGAGACGGAACGCCGGTTGTCTCATCTATCCAAACGTATCTCGACTTGTTCGCGCGGGGCGGACGTGACCTGACGCAGGCCGAGTATCTGTTCGAGAAGCAGATAGCCCCCGAGTGGGTGCGTAAATGATCCCGGAGCCGCAGCGCACTTATTTGCTCGAACTGCTCACAGCCCTCGGCCCAGCGGCCCACGGTCTGACCCTCGTCGGGGGCCACGCCCTGAGATTTATGATTGCGCGCCCACGGTCCACGCGCGATTTCGATTTCGTCCTCGATGTCGCGTACTTGCGAGGTTGCGATACTTCACTGGCATCGGTCTTAGCCTCCCTCGGGTACTCGGTCGACGAGAATGCCCGGAACTTCCAGTTCGAGAAGCCAATTCCAAATTCACCGGAAGTGATGAGGATCGAGTTCATGGCGCCAGCCGAGTTTGTCAGGAAGGGCGAGATTCGGGTTGATGTGCAGAGTGGCGTCCATGGTCGCGCCTGTGTTGGCGGGTCTATTGTCGTCGTGGAGACAGACAAGCATGAAGTGGTGGGGTCCTTGCCAGATGGAAAGCCCGCGCGGGCTGAAGTTCAAGTGACACGCGCGCATGCCTTCGTCTTACTGAAGTTGCTGGCGCTCGATGATCGTTATCGCAACGTCCGCGGCCCGACTCACGCTGAGCATAACCGCGAAGAGGCCAGGACTCATGCCGGAGACATCGTGGCGGTGTTGAGCGCCCAGACGAATCTCGGCGAGTTTCGGAAGCGCTTTGGCAGCCAGTTCGGCCCAGGTACGGCATTGAAGGGTGGGACGTACCAAATAATCCGAGACTATTTCGGAGATGAGACCAGGCCTGGTTTGGTTCTCTATGGAGAGTCGCTAATCGCAAGTCTGCCCTCAGGCGAAACAGTCAGAGACCTGGGCAGTGAGCTGCTCCGCGCTCAACGGTTTGTTTCCAGCCTCCTTCTGGAGTAGTAAAGGGCCTCAACGGCAGCGAGACAGCGGCCTGGGGCTGATGACACCGGCGATGGCCCATGGCGGCGAAGTAGAAGGCGTCACGCAGGTACGCAAGCTAACCTTGTCGGCAGCCTTCGAGGCTTACCCGGAGTGTTTTGTCCGGGGAACGCCACGGCACCGGTCGTGCCGGAAGCGGCCTGGATCAACCAGCCGAAGACCCGTTCGAGTATTTCTGAAGCTTGCGCCCCCGCAGAAAAGACTCTGATTCCGAGGGTGCAGGGAGATGCGTCAATGCGAGAGCGTCGATCCTGCGGCATCCGGGAAGCTGATTTTCTCGATCCAGCCCCACGACCGCCCGGGAACGACACTAAATTCGTTCGAGAGGTGTCTCAAAATCATTGACACGTTCCGTCGCCTGGTTAACCGAACTTTCGCAGTTGAGGGGTCATTGAGGCAGTAAGTGTTGTGTTTTCAGCAAAGCGGTCTCGAAGGTCTACACTACATTTTCAACTCCAGTGTGGCCGCCGAGTCCTGTTCCGACGCC
>JBEKGW010000064.1:0-10982 GCA_050012595.1 Terriglobales bacterium | reverse complement strand
CGTTTTTCGTTACCGATCCTTCTCTAGCCGCGTTGAATGCGTTGTGCGCAATTCGATGATCGGGAGGTCGGCTATTCGGAAAATGGCGCATTTGCCACGAGGTCGGCAAAATTCGGAGGCGCGAACCCCTCGACGTAACGAATGCCGAAATCTCTGAGAATGTTGTCTACGGTGGTCATCGGCTTCTGGCGAACGACGTTGCAGAGGCACCCTTTGAACTGGGTCTTGAATGCCAAGCGCGGAAATTCGCTCAGGATCGCACGCTGTTTGTCCTGCGGGATTCGATCGAGGCCCACTCCGAGAACGTCTACCGCGATGCCTGAGTGAACCATGACGACCTCGGGTTCTTTGTGGAGCGCGAGAGTAGGGGTGGTGTGGAGTGCAATCGCATCCCACACAAGCTGCATCTGGTGCGCTGAGATGCCCTGATCACTCAGAAACACGCGGGCCGCGTTTGCTCCATCCACTTCGAAGCGGTTCGCTCCCGTGTAGCGATCTGTCAAGCCCAGATCATGCAAAACCGCAGCAACGGCCAACAGCTCTGGGTCCGGTGCATGTTCGGCGCCCTCTGAAAGCACGACCCCAAACAGCCATGAGCGCATGACATGGTTGAATAGGAACGGCTCTAAAAGACCGCGAGCTAACTCCATTGCGTTGCGGACGAGAGTTGTGTCGGGCACTTTGATTCCTGCGAAGACCATAGTCTCCTCCTTCGTTGTTGGCGTCGTTGTTCGTTGGGCGGAGGATGCTTCACTCGACCGCGGCATCATTCAGAAGCTTCACAATCTTGTGGTCGAGATCGTGCGCGATCGTGAGCGCGTCCTGGTTTGCGTAGGGACTCAGAAAGCTAACCATCTTGTCATATGACAAATGGACACCATCTTCCCTTTCATCAACCAAGACAGTCACCGGCGCATAAGACCCTGCGTCGGGCACATGCTTGGCCATTTCTTTCATCACTAAGGGATTGCCGATGACGAGCCGTACCATCTTAGGTTTGTTCGATCCTGTCTCCTTGCGCAGAACCGCGCCATGATCGAACTCTAGAAACAACATCAGATGAGTCTTGCCCATGTCTCGGTTGATCACCTCTTCCAACTCGGCAAAGGTGCCCGGCGACTTGGATGCACTCGCAAACGCGGCAAGATCCAGTCGGCCGACACCAGCTTTCAATGAAGCTACGACTGCCTCGAATGATCGTGACGTCGTCAGGCTGAAGCGTTGTACTTCGATTGTTTGAATTGCCATTCCATTCTTCCTTTCGCGCGAATGTTTGGAGCGGGCTATACCTGTGCGAAACCGCCATCGACGAACAGCTCGGCCCCTGTGACATAACTCGCATCATCGGAGGCGAGAAACACGACAGCTCTTGCGACCTCATCCGGGGCCCCGAGTCTGCCGAGCGGAACGATGTTCGAGATCATCTTCAAACGTTGCTGTCCCGTCTCTGAGGAACCCAGTAGTTCGCTAAGCCCCGGAGTATCGGTGGAACCTGGGCTCACGGCGTTCACGCGAATCCGGCGACTCCGCAGATCCGTCGCCCACGTGCGGGCGAATGAGCGCACGGCGGCCTTGCTAGCGCTGTAGACGCTGTTCGACGGCAGTCCCTTGCTAGCAACCACAGACGCACAAAGGACAATGGAGGCACCGTCCTTGAGTAATGGCAATGCCTTTTGTACGGTAAAGAGCAGTCCTTTCACATTGACATCGAATATCGAATCAAAGAACTCCTCGGTGATTTCTCCGAGGGGCGCATATTTTGCGGTGCCCGCGTTGGCAAACACAATATCGAGACGACCTTTCTCCTGCCTAATCTGGGCGAAGAGTCGTTCGAGGTCACCGATTTGAGATACATCTCCTTGCACCCCGGTGACACCTTCTCCTATGCTCGCGACCGCCGAAGCCAACTCCTTCTCACGCCGACCGGTGATAAAGACGTAGGCTCCTTCGGCCACGAAACGCTTCGCGGTAGCAAGACCAATCCCGCTTGTCCCACCGGTGACAAGTGCGATCCTTCCATCCAGCTTGCCGGCCATTTTCTCGTCGGTCGTCATTCTGCGCCTCTTTAGAGATGTCATCATCGCTCAGTCACACGCCACTCGCCTTGATACTGTTGAGGACGGTGTTGTCCCAGTAAGCGTCGAGCCGTGTGATTTTGGAGTCGGTGTCGAAACGCAGAATGTAGCAGTGAGGGATGTGTACGTCCTGGCCCTTCTTTGCAACCCCATGCACTTCGGCAGGTATGGGCCCGCTCATCTCGGCTTGGATCACCACTATGTTCCCCTCGGCAGGGATCAGCTCGATCACTTTGACTCGGAAGTTCGGAACGGCATTCGGAAACGCGCGCCAAATAACATCGATGCCCCCACGGATTGGCACGACGCTCTCGCGGCCGTACGGGGAATATCGTCCGAGCGCGCCATCTGCGCAGAGAGCGATCATGCCATCAACGTCGTGGGCATCGTACGCAGTGAAGAACTGTTGGGCAGCTGACACGTACTCTTTCGCATTCGTTTTCATCTCTGTGCACCTTGGGGGCCGCTTTTGTTGGGGATCTTTGTGGCCTAGTATTCAAACCACTGGCTGAGCGCTTTGACCTTTTCCTCCGTATACGGCGGAAACAGGTGCTCGATGGCCACGTCGGGCGGCGAAATGAAAACCGATTTCGCATGCGTGAGGGCGTCAAACCCGGCCTTGCCGTAGTAGTGACCAATGCCGGAATATCCGACCCCTCCAAAGGGCATGGTTTCGATAAACAGGTGAATGTTCACCTGATTGATCGCACCGCCACCAAAGGACAAGCTCGCGAGGAAGTGATCGATTGCCTTTTGGTCGCGGCTAAACAAGAAGCCGGAAAGAGGCTTCGGATGCTTTTTCACCTCGCGAATGGCAGCGTCCATGTCCTTGTAGGTGAGGACTGGGAGAAGGGGTCCGAAGATCTCGTCCTCCATGATCGGGTCGTCCCATGTCACTGGGTAGATAACCGTGGGATCGAGATAGCATGCATCCGGGTCAGAGGCCCCGCCTATGACGACTTTCTTCTGATCGATCAGTCCTGCCAAACGTTCAGTCGCCTGGGGGCTAATGATGCGGGAGTAGTCGTCCGGTCTGCTCTTTGGGTCGGTCCCGTACAACTCGACCATCGCCTTCTTGCACTCAGCAACAAACTTCTCCGCAATCGATTCGTGCACGTAGGCGTATCCGGGCGAAGTGCACCATTGGCCGCCCCAGGCCGTAGCCCCCCAGACAATCTTTTTGGCTGCGTCCGGGATATTGGCGGTCGCATCAACAAAGGCTGGGTTCTGGCCCCCGAGTTCGAGAAGAACCGGAGTCAGATTTTTTGCGGCCGCTTCCATGACGATCTTGCCAACCTTGACGCTGCCGGTGAAGAAAATGAAGTCGAAGGGCAGCTTGAGCAATTCCGTCACCTCGTCCTTACTTCCCGTGACGGCAGTAACGGCCCGAGGATCGAAGTATTTCGGAATGAGATCCAGTAAGACCTTGCTGGTAGCCGGCAAACCCTCGGAGAGTTTGAGAATGCATGGATTGCCCGCCGCAAGAACCTGGCACGCCGGGTCGAAAAGCAGGGTCAATGGCCCATTGAACGGACCAATCACCAAAGTGACACCGTACGGTTCTCGATAGACCTTGGCAGTATGCCCGGTCTCCCGAAAGGCCTTCGGCACGACCACATCTACAGGCTTCATCCACTCTTTCAACTCTTGCTTCGCGAAGGCGGCGGTTCCGACTGGCGCCATAATCTCGAAGACTTTTTCCTGGCTGGCGGTCTTGAAGTCGCTGCTCATCGCAGCCTCAAGAGCCTCGGCGTTCTCATTACACAAGTTCTCAAGGCGTGTCAGCTGATCAATGCGCCACTCGTAAGACTTGGTCGCGTCCGAATCGAAATATGCTTTCTGCTTGTCGAAGATTTTCTGGAACTGATTCATCTGAGTCTCCTTCGCACATCGGTTTGTCGATACCGCTTTTCAGCGGAGTCGTGATTTTTAGGCCATTGCGAGAACCATGCGGAATCGCGCATCACCAGACATCATGCGTCGATACGCTTCTTCGGCTTTTTCCAAAGGAAGCGTTTCGATCATGGGGCGAACGTCGGTGAGGACGCTGAAGTCAAGGGTGTCCTGCGTCTCGATTGCTCTTCCGGTCAGGCTTCCAATGACCGAGCGGCCACCAAAGATGAGCGGAACTCCGTTGACCGGAATCGGATCACCCGAAACACCAACTACCACCAGCTTTCCGCGAACTGAGAGGCCGGGAAGCAGGCTGGCGATTGCTGCTCCGCTGGGGGCGGTTGCCAGGATCACGTCGGCGCCTCCCAGTTTCTGCAGCGCGGCTCCCGCATCCTCAGCTTTGGCGTCGATGTAAACGTGAGCTCCCAGTTTGGGCGCAAGATGTTCTTTGTCTGGACCGAAGCCGATCGCGACTGTGCGGAAGCCCATCTTTTTGGCGTATTGCACTCCGAGATGCCCCAGACCGCCGATACCCTGGATAGCAACGGTATCGCCTGCACGTCCGGCGTTGCGGAGCGCATTGAACGTCGTGATGCCGGCACAAACCAAAGGGGCCGCGTCTTCTGATTTGAGTTCATCCGGTATGAGGGCCAGTGCGCGTGCCTCTGCGATGATCATTTCCGCATAGCCGCCATCGCTCGTCACGCCAGTGATAATGGGGTTCTGGCAATATGCCGTGTCGCCACGACGGCAGGTCTCGCAGGTTCCATCTTCACCTCCAAAGAACCCGATTCCTACTCGCTGGCCGACCTTCCAGGTCGTAACACGCCGACCAACCTCCTCGATGCGGCCAATTGCTTCATGGCCCGGCACACGCGGATACACGACGCCGGGCAGTTGTCCCTCGACGGTACCCGCGTCTGAGTGACATACACCGCAAGCCTCTACCCGGATACGTACTTGTTCCTCACCCGGCCCGACGACAGGCTTCTCGACGAGGCGAAAAGTGCCAGGTTTGGTTATCTCGACCGCCTTATATGTTTTTCCCATTTTCGTCTCCTATCGATCTGGAAGAACTCATGTGAAGTCGTTCACAAGAATTGCGGACAAGCGGCAGGTTGAAAATTCGCCGTTGCTCGCGATCCTGACTCTATGTCGCGAGACAGAGCTGGGTCAGAGGACGCCTTTGTGACCAGCTACGCCTCTCCCATTGTTTTTGAAGTTTCAATCCTTGTCTTGATTGAAAGTGCCGCAGTTTGGCGTTTCTGTTGGGCTTTAGTGGGTGGGAAACGCGAGTGACGACCTTTACTTCCCTTCAGGCGCGGGGAGGTTGAACGCCTTCGGCATCGGTGCGTTTGCTCTTCGCCACCGTCCTGGCGAAGTTCCAACAATCTCACGGAAGCCTCGATTGAAAGCTGGCTGGTCAGTGAATCCGACTTCCAACGCGACTGTTAGTAAAGAGTCGTTCGAGTGCAACAAGAGAGACTTTGCGGCTTCAACTCGCTTATAGAGCATGTAGCGCCGGACGGGAACACCAAACGACCTTTTGAATGCGCGCATGAAACGACCCGCCGATAGCGCACACTCTTTTGCAAGATCGGCAAGCGCCAGATCACCATCCAGATGTTCGTTCAACACCTCGATCGCTCGATCCTGTTGCCAGATCGTCAATCCCCCGGTAACAACCTCCGGCGGCTGGCTCCGGCCCTGGTATGTGCGGCTCAGATGAGCGCAGAACATCATGATCATTTCGTCGATAACTAAGCGTGGAAGCTGAAGCGGACGATCAGAGAACGACAACATCATTCGGGCCCAATGAAGAATCACGTCATCCTTGGTTCCTGGGGTGCAATGCAAGGTGCGAATGCGCTTTTGCTCGTTCTCGTCACTGAATCGATTGATAACTGACCGGGGTATATAGACGTGAACCGAGTCGAAACCTGAAGTTCGCAGTGCAACCGGCTCCGACTCCATATCGAATATCTGAATCCCGCCGGCATCCCATTCGGTGACACGATGAAAGCGTCCGTCAAGCCACGTTCCCCAGCCCTTAATGCTGTCGGGACGGCGCAGGTGCACGGATATCGAAAAAGCCTTTTCTGGTGGAATGTGTGGAGTGGGTCCAGGAAAGCCGTTCGGCATTCGCATACGTGTCAACGCAACCTGAGAGTTTCCCTTGGGACCAAGCACAAGTGAGGAAGACTCCAGCAGAGAAAAATGCTCCGCCAATCTTTTTCCAAACATGCCTTGAAGCATATGTTCTGCCTCGCACCGCACTAGAACTTACCGTTGCTATTTTTCCATTGGAATCGCTTCGAGTGTATCCCAGTGCTCGGCGATCCTACCCTTTTCAATGCGGAAGAGGTCATAAATGCCAGTGGGTACGCCAGGAGCGTCCAGCAGTCATCGCAATTGGCCGTTAAGAAATTCGCTCGTCCGACCGTTGGCAAGGTGAGCCGCGGCGGCGTTGTAGTGTTTTCCGTTATGGCGGGAGAAGGCATGACTCTGACCCGGATAGCTGTAGACCGTCGCGTTTGGTTTCTTAGCAAGTGCCGCTTTGATGTCCGCTTGTGCAGCCTTGGAAATGAACTCATCCTCTTCGGCTACATGCATGAGAAGGGGCGCATGAAGCCCATCGACCTCTCCGAGATATTTCTCAGTATCGGCGCCGTGATACCAGACCGCCGCGTCGATGCCGTCGTTGCGGACGGCTGTCATGAAGACCATCAGCGCGCCGAGGCAATAGCCGAGCAAGGCAACCTTACCGTTGCATTCCGGGAGACTGCGTGCTGCGTCAATCGTGTCCTTTATGTCCCTTACGCCCGCATCTCGGTCGTAAGCCGAATAGAGGCGAAGGCCGTGTTGCCAGTCGCCGTCCGAGGTAACGTTCAGATCGACGCCTGGCTCCTGCCGCCAGTACAGATCTGGAGCGAGCGCGAGGTAACCTTGTTCCGCCAATTCATCGCAGTGCTTGCGAATGTCGGCGTTCACCCCGAACAGTTCCTGCAGAACGACAACGGCCGGAGCCGGTACTGTCTTCGGCCGCGCGATATAGGCGGCAAATGCGCCGTCACGTCCTTCAATCGTGATTTGATCTTTCATTGTGTTCTCCTGACAGGACGACGTTCCCGGACTCCGCCGGTCTTGTTTGAATCGGCGGAGGCACGGCGCACTTCAAGCTACTGCCGTGGCTGGCGCCGAAGCAGCAGCCTCTTCAATGAGTTTGGCTGTTTCCTTCGGATGAGACATGTAGGCCACATGGCTCGCCTTCACTTCGACCGTCTTGGCCTTGGCGCGCTTTGCCATCATGCGCTCCTGATCCGGGTTAATCGATCGGTCTTCGCTGGCCACCATGTACCAGGTAGGCTTGTTCTTCCACGCGGGATTCTTAACCTGGTGGGTGAACGAGTCGGTGGAGATCGGCACCTGCGATATAGCCATGAACTCCGCCTCTTCCGGTGGAATGTCCGCTGCGAAGTCGGCTGCGAAATGCGCCTGGTCTATCCACCAAAGCCCGTTGCTGTCCGCCGTGAACGCCTTGGACGCTTGCGGCAAGGCCTGTTCGATCGACGCACAGCTCTCACCTTCATCGAGAGCGAAGGCGGCAATATAGACAAGCGCCGCAACGTTTGGATGATTGCCGGCCTCGGTGATGATGGACCCGCCGTAGCTATGGCCAACCAGAACCACCGGGCCACCCATGGCGTCGATGGCGGCCTTGGTGTACTTTTGATCGTCGGCGTACGAGGTCTCGGGAGGCTGTGCCACCGACACTTTGTAGCCATCCTTCTTGAGGATATCGGCAACCCTCTTCCAGCCAGAGCCATCTGCGAAAGCTCCATGCACCAGAACTACATTCTTAATATGTTGACTCACGATTATTCTCCTTTGCAGTAGAGATCCAGACAGATCAGTTGATTCTCGATGGCGCACGTCTTCGCGCCAAACCACTCTTGTTTTGTGCGAGGGACGTGCATTTCACTTACGACGTAAAGACTTACTAGCTGCTAGTTGACGTGTGCGGAGGTCGCAGCCTCTTCGATGAGCTTGGCCGTCTCCTTCGGGTGAGACATATAGGCCACGTGGCTAGCATTCACTTCGACCGTCTTCGCATTGGCGCGCTTCGCCATCATGCGCTCCTGTTGGGGATTGATCGACCGGTCTGAGCTGGCCACCATGTAATAGGTCGGCTTGGTCTTCCAGGCGGGACTCGTGACCTTGTGGGTGAACGAGTCGGTGGAGATCGGCACCTGCGCTATAGCCATGAAGTGAGCCTGGGCCGGGGAAATATCCGCTGCGAAGTCGGCTGCGAAATGGTCCTGATCGATCCACCAGTTGCCGTTGCTATCCGGCTTGAATGCCTTGGAGGCTTGCGGCACGGCCGTTTCGATCGACGCACAGCTCTCACCCTCATCGAGCGCAAATGCGGCGATATATACCAGTACCGCTACGTTTGGATCGTTGCCGGCTTCGCTGATGATGGACCCACCGTAGCTGTGGCCGACCAGGACGACCGGCCCGCCCATGGCGTCGATTGCGGCCTTCGTGTACTTTTGGTCATCCGCGTACGAGGTCTCGGGGGGCTGCGCGACCGATACCGTGTAGCCATCCTTCTCAAGGATCTTTGCGACGGCATCCCAGCCGGAGCCATCGGCGAAGGCACCGTGGACCAGCACCACGTTCTTAATGCCGGTCGGTGCCGTAGATGCCGCCGCGACAACTTTCTGACTTCTCCCCAGTAGCAGAGTCGTGGCGATCAGCGCGACTGCGAGCATCGGAGCGCCATAACCTAAACATCTCATCTTCGATATCTTCATAGTCGAATCTCCCGTCGTAAGTTTTGAGGAAGCGTATGCAGCCTCTCGGGAAATAGATTGATCTAGGCAGCAATGTCATTCTTGTGCGATTTCGCCTATTTTGTCGTTTCCTATCGCGACGTCAGAGGTCGCGCCATCGTTCCTAGCGTCTACCGCTGGCGGCAAGGTCATTGGAAAAAGGAATCGGCGGTGTACACCTTCTCGATCGATACGCGTCGCCGGCCGTAGATCTACGGACAACCGGTGCATATGCTCGTTGAGCCATCGCTTGGGCGAGGTCCCGACGACCGCCCGAAACGTCCGGCTGAAGGCGGCCTGGTCTGCGAAGCCGCTTTCCAGGGCGATCTCCGAAAGTGGTGCCGAGGAGGATCTCAGCAGGAATTTCGCGCGCTCCACCCTGCGGGCGATGAGGTAACGGTGAACCGGCACTCCGAAGGAGCGCTTGAAGGAGCGAGAGAAATGGCTAACGGAGAGGCCGCACTCCTCAGCAAGGTACGAAAGCCGAAGCTGACCATCCAAGTTGCTGTCGATTAATTCCAACAGGCGGCGCTTCTGCCAGGGCGCCAGCCCGCCCAGATAGATGGTCCTCGTGGGTCCTACCTGCCCATACGAAGCAGCGATAAGGCTGCAGAACATCCACACGAAATAGTCGAACATCAAGCTGCATACCCGCCGCTCGTCGCCCAGCCATGGCAGTGCAAATTTGGTCAGATGAAACAGGACATCATTCTTAATTCCCTGCGTGCATGGCAGGCCGCCGATCCGATGCAATTCATTGTCGTCGGTAAATGCATCGAGGGTTCTGCGCGGCAGGTTAAAATGCACGGCATCGAACCCAGTGGGACGCACAGCAATCGGATTTGCCTCAAGATCGTAGACGCCGACGCCGCCGCGCTCCCAGTACCGGATAGGAATGAACTTTCCATCAACCCATGTCCCCCACCGGTACGTTTGCGTCTGCTGCCGCAGATGCAAGCTGATCGTGAACCCGCGTTCGGGTCTTACGGGCGCCGTCGGTTCAGGTAACCCGTTCGGAACCGTAATTCGGGTAATTGCCAGCTGGGCGCTCTCCTTAGACCCAAAGAGCACGGACGGGGCATTCCTGAGGTGAAAGCACCTTCCGAAGGTGTTGCCGGAGTTTGAGATCCATTCCGGCCACTGGTCAATCATGCAACCTCCTCACCTGGCAAATACACCCGGCGCTCAGAGGCCGCCGGTCTTCAAAAGAAGAGCAGACGATATCTAGAGTTTCGAAATCGGACGCACCAGAAAATAATCTGCTTGTCTGGCCCCTGTCGAATTACAGGGAACAGATCGAACGCCGGATTGTGCCGGAGTGTAGCGCCAAAAAGAACGGTCATTCTTGTACAAAAAGACCGCCATTGAACGGGACGGCTCCCAGAAATGCCGATGCGGGAGGATTCACGGTCCTGTCACCCGTTAAAAGCGTTTCCTTTGGACTCGGGAACTCAGTCTGAATCGACAATTAGGGTGAATAAGGTCAATCCTCCAAGGTGGCGGGCCCCGTACCATCTCTCTGGCAGCCCCTTGGCGGGGCAGCGTATCTCGTGGCGAGCGGGAAGAGTTTTGTAGGGGACATGAGTGTCTAGTCAAGTAACGAGAAACCGCATCCTTCAGGCGGGGCTTGATTTGGCAAGCACAGAGGGGCTCTGCAAGATCACCTTTGGTTCGGTTGCCAGACGCGCAAGCCTGTCAAAGGGTGGCGTTGTCGCGCATTTTTCGCATATGGGCGACCTAAAGCGGTCCATCCTTGATCTTGCCTTGGACCTTTGGAGCCGCACCTGCCTCAGTGCCGACACTGGCGTTGGAAGCGGGTTGCCTTCGCTGATCCGATACCTAAATGTATGGATTGGATGGACGAGGAGGGCAGGACTACCGGGCAGTTGTCCGATTGCCCAGGCCATTGTTGAGTTGAGCTTCCTGCCGGGACCTGTTCGAGAGGCTGCCGCGGCGGCGGAATCTGTCTGGCGGCAGACCCTTATTATGTTGATCCGTGATGCGATCGACAAGCGACACTTATTGGACGATACCGACGTCGCCCAGCTGGCATGGGACTTGCTCGGCATCTATCTGAGTCATCATGTTTCCAGCCATTCTCTTCGGGACCCGGATGCGGACAGAAAGGCACAGTTCTCCGTGAAGCGGATCGTTGCTTCTATAGAAGCGATTAGCGAGG
>JBEKGW010000063.1:0-11011 GCA_050012595.1 Terriglobales bacterium | reverse complement strand
TATCCTTCATTTTTGCGATGGAAAGTAGCTAGAGCAACGCAGAGGTCTTGAGTGAACGCAGGTAGGACAATCATGACGAATCTAGAGTTCGACAAAGCGAACACTGCACTTCTCGTCATCGATCCCTACAACGACTTCATTTCCGAGGGTGGCAAAATATGGGATCGCATCAAAAGCGTTGCAGAGGCGAATGACTGCGTCTCTCACATGTTGCAGTTGCTGACCGCAGCGCGAACGACAGGGATACGGGTTTTCTATGCGATGCATCATCGATACCGTCCCGGCGACTACGAGACCTGGAAGTACACCGCCCCGATTCAGAAAGCAGCCTGGTCGCGAAAAACGTTTGAATATGGAACTTGGGGTGGCGAGTTCCGCGCCGAATTTGCTCCTCAGCCGGGAGACATCGTGGCCCAGGAGCATTGGTGTTCCAGTGGCTTTGCTAACACCGATCTGGATTTGCAACTCAAAAGGCACGGCATCCAGAGGCTCATTGTCGCCGGTCTCATCGCGCACACATGCGTTGAATCAACTGTGCGTTTTGCGGTCGAGCTCGGCTACGACGTCACTGTGGCGAAGGACGCGACCGCGGACTACTCAGAGGAGTTCATGCACGCCGCACTCGTTACCAATCTCCCAAACTACGCCAGCTCGATTGTTATAACGCAAGAAGTCACTGATGCCCTTTTAGGTGACCGTCCACTCGCGCAGAGCTCGTCCGCCATGGGCGATGCGCATGGATGAATCGCACAGGAGGGCGTATCCCAAACTTATACATTCACTCCCTAAGCGATAGGCGTAAGAGGAGTTTCAACGAGTTGGAGTTGATAGATAGCCCTCCACGGTGTACAAGTCGAGATTGGCGAGCGGTTACGGTCGCCGCCTCGGCGAGACTGGCAAATCGTCTGACCATCGCGCTGCACCGAACGCCGTTTGTCGCATCGACCGATACCAAGGTATTCCCATACCATCGTCCAATTGTTTCCAATCCACGCTTCTGGTCTGATGTGTTCATCGCGGCCGATGCGGGACGGTCGGGCCCACAGCAGGAATAGAAAGGAACATTAACCATGAAGCAATCGAAAGGAATATCGCGCCGTAGTCTCCTAGCAATGGCTGGCGTCTCTGTTGGAGCCACGATGTTCGCTCCTAGCTCACTATTGGCGCACGACGATGGGAGTGTATCAGCGATGGCGAACACGGCAGCGAGCGCCAAGAACACGTCGTTCGCCTCAATAAAGCAGATCGACGCCGGCCTCCTGAATGTTGGCTACGCAGAAACTGGCCCCGCCACCGGCCCTGCGGTAATTCTCCTGCACGGCTGGCCTTACGACATTTACAGCTTTGTCGATGTAGCGCCATTGTTGGCAGCGGCCGGATACAGGGTGATCGTTCCCTATCTGCGCGGCTATGGCACCACCAGCTTTCTCTCCAGCGCGACCATGCGCAACGCCCAGCAGTCGGCCGTTGGCCTCGACATCATCGCTCTCATGGATGCGCTCAAAATTCAGAAAGCCACCGTCGCCGGCTTTGACTGGGGTGCGCGCACAGCGGACGTCATGGCAGTACTATGGCCGGAACGCTGCAGGGCAATCGTTTCCGTCAGCGGCTATCTGATTAGCAGCCCTGCGGGCAACCAGACACCTTGGCCGCCCCAGGCTGCATTCGCATTTTGGTACCAGTACTATTTCGCCACTGAAGTCGGCAAGGCCGGCTATGCGAAATACCTCGACGAGTTCAATAAGTTCATCTGGCACCAGGCTTCGCCGAAGTGGAATTTCGACGATGCCACGTACAACCGCACAGCACCTTCCTTCAACAACCCGGACCATGTTGACATCGTGATGCACGATTATCGCTGGCGGCTCGGCTTAGCGGATGGTGAGCGGAAATATGACGACCTCGAAAAGCGGCTGGCCGCGCTTCCTGTCGTCACCGTGCCGGCCATCACCATGGAAGGCGACTCCAACGGGGCAATCCACGGGCCGAGCACAGCCTATCGCAACAAGTTCTCCGGCAAGTATGACTACCGGCTCATCACCGGCGGCGTCGGCCACAACATTCCGCAGGAAGCCCCGGAAGCTTTCGCCAAGGCGGTCGTCGATGTGGATGGTTATTGAACTAAGTACGAGGAGAGGGTATGCCCGGGAAAAGTAACGAAAACGGGGGAGCCTCTTCCGCCTCCGCGCGGCGAACAGCTATATCACGCCGAGAGTTCGTCGAAGCGGCGGCAATCGCGGGCGCGGGCCTCGCCGCACTCAGTATGTGGGTACAGGCTGAGGCGGAGCCGTCCGGGCATCGCGGAGTACAGGACGCAACAAACGATGAGTGGAGGGAGGGTAACACGATGGACGTAGATAACAGCATGTCAGACGAAATAGTGAAAGCCAAAATTCGACGAGCGCTCTTGTCGGGGCCTGACAGCATTACGCGGGAGGCCACCGTTGCAGAAATGGATGCTCAAGGGAAGTTGACCGTGTTGCGTCCGGGTACGAACCATTGGGTGTGCGTTCCCGGCAACGAAAATATCATCGGAGCGGCAGATATGTGCATGGATCCGATGGGGATGCGCTGGATACTGGATGTCATGGCAGGGAAGCCCAAACCAACGAATACCGAGCCTGGACTTATCTACATGCTCAATGGAGCTACGCAGCACAGCTTCACCGACCCGTTTGACCGGACAAGCCCGGCCATCCCAATTGGCCCGCACTGGATGATCCTCTGGCCTTTCGACGCAAGAGTCGCCGGTTTGCCAACAGTTATGCGTGACGCAGGAACACTGGTGATGTTTGCCGGGACGCCTTATGCCCATCTTCATATCTGTGGTTCGCCATGGGACGGTAATGAGTATCACCCGGGCGATAGAGGTTCTTGGACAATGACCTACGCTCGGCGGTGACGGGGCCAAGACTGCCGACTGTCTGGCGAGATGCTGGCTAAGACGAATACGCGAAATCGGCCAACCGCTATGCAAATACGAATTGAATAACGGTGCGCTTTGGCGGACATCCGGCAATTCAATAAATCTGACTTTCGATTTAAGTGAACACATTGGAGGAAACAACATGGCAAATCTGAATAGAAGCTTGAAAGGTACGACTCTGCTATCGGTCGCTGCCATCGTGTTGTACGCAGTCACCGCTATGGCACAAAACGCCACGGACGTTTGTCGACTCACCGCAGTTATCCCGCTCACCGGCAGCGAACCCCCAGCGAAAATCGTCATCGATCCTCCGCAGGCCGGACCGCTCGCCTCCCGTGGCGTGGTGATTATCCAATATTGTGCCCAGAACGTGCACATTGCGCCTGTGTTCGGCTCCGGTGCTCTGGCGGTCTCGCCGCGCGTCGGACACGTTCACGTAAGACTCGACGATGCCCCTTGGGTATGGGCAGATGCGAGTGGGAACCCAATCATCTTGATGGGTCTTCCCCCCGGTCCGCACAAAGTGACCCTTGAATTGGAGGACGCGAACCACCACACCCTGGACAAAGGCACAGTCGCATTTGTCGTTCCAGAAAAGACTGCGGACGAAAAGCAGTAGTGACGGGGTGCTCAAGAATGTAGAAGGAGGAACACCTATGAAACGGATTGCTTTCTTGTTGTTTGCAGTTGTAGCGGTGGCCGGCGTGGTCGTCCACATCGCGCACGCATCTGGACACGCTGATGGGGAGGCCGCCCCGCTCTTCGGGATCAAAATTCCCCGCGGATACCGCGACTGGAGGTTGGTCTCTGTAGCCCACGAGGAAGGCGACCTCAACGATATTCGTGCCATTCTGGGCAACGACACAGCTATCAAGGCATATCGCGAAGGGAAACTTCCGTTCCCGGACGGCACGATCATTGCCCGAATAGCCTGGAGTTACGTTCCCTCAGAGGAAAACAACAAAGTCTTTGGCCGTGCCCAATCTTTCGTTCCCGGGCCCTCCCCGGATTGGTACCTTCAGTTTATGGTCAAGGACTCAAAAAAGTACGCCGCGACAGGAGGCTGGGGGTTCGCTCAGTTCAATAAGGACGGCAACCCTTCGGCGGACGAGACGAAGCTGAAAACCTGCTTCCCCTGCCACGAGCCTGTCAAAGCTCGTGACTTTGTCTTCACCCGTTACACACCCTAATAGCGAGAACAGCGCACAGTTCTGATTCTGTCGCTTTTCGATCGCTACATTCAGTCGATCCGAAATCAGCAAGTACGCTTTCGACAATAACTAAATGACTCTTAGGAGGACTCATGGCAACGACAGCAATCGCGGTAGGCACGATGAAGGTAGCGCAAGTCTCCAATCCCGGAGCAGATTTCCAGATTGTCGAGCGCGAAATTCCTGAGCCGGCTGCAGGACACGTGCGGATCAAAGTGCAAGCCTGTGGTGTATGCCACAGTGACGTGCTCACGAAAGAAGGCTTGTGGCCCGGAATTCAGTATCCCCGCATTCCCGGACATGAAGTGGCGGGCATCATCGACGAACTGGGTGCCGGCGTTTCCGCGTGGAAGCAGGGTCAGCGTGTGGGTGTCGGCTGGCACGGCGGCCATGACGGGACTTGTCGCGAGTGCCGGCGCGGAGATTTTAATAACTGCCGCAACCTGCAAATTCCGGGTATCAGCTACGACGGCGGCTACCAGGAATACATGGTCGCACCGGAAGAAGCGCTCGTGGCTATACCGGACACTCTGAATGACGCCGAAGCAGCGCCGCTGCTCTGCGCCGGAATTACGACCTATAACTCGCTGCGTCACAGCGGTGCGTTACCCGGCGACCTGGTTGCGGTGCAGGGCATCGGCGGTCTGGGTCACTTAGGAATTCAATTCGCGCAGAAGTTTGGCTACGAGGTCGCTGCAATCGGGCGCGGATCCGAAGACGCCGCGCTCGCGAAGAAACTGGGGGCGAGCGTGTACATCGACAGCCGAGCGACGAACGCCGCCCAGGAATTGCAAAAACTGGGCGGGGCGAAGGTAATTCTGGCGACCGCCCCAAGCGCAAAAGCAATGTCTGAGTTAGTCGACGGTTTGGGCCCGAACGGCAAGCTCATCGTGGTGGGAGCCTCATTCGATCCAATTGAGGTCACACCGATCCAGCTTATCAGCGGAAGTAAGAGCCTGCAGGGCTGGTCCACGGGAACACCGGCAGATTCCGAAGACACGCTGCACTTCGCCAAACTTTCAGGTGTGCGTCCCATGATTGAAACCTATCCGCTCGAAAAAGCGGGCGAAGCTTACGCACGAATGCTGAGCGGCAAAGCACAATTCCGCGTTGTTCTGACGATGTGACGCTTGCAGGAAATGGAGTCACGGCGAGCACCGGTTTCGGCGAGCTTACATGAGCGGACTTGGGCGATGTGACTTTTCACATGAAACTGTCGGACTCGGTGCTCGCAGATTTCCTGTCTGGTAATTGTGGGGCTTTCTTTGATGGGCTCGCCATTTTCTACAGAGCGACTAGCCCGAAAGTCGTGCCCATACTTCTTCTGTTGCACGGACGTCCGTCATCGATGCGAAGGGTCGAGCTGCTATTCGCCTGGCTACCGACGGTCTTCACCTGTCGCTCCGGAGCACCAAGGCTACACAGCGACTGGCCGGACCCAAAGAAAATTCGCGTATACGTTCGACCACTACGCCGAGATAACAGCAAAGCTGAATTCGGATCACCATCAAAGCTCGAAACACTCTAAAGGCCTCTTTTCTGACGCCAACGTTCGCGCGGACTGGGTTCGTTCCCAGTCCGCGCAAAGATCAGGGTCGGGCCGTCTCAATGAATTCGAACACTTGCCGGGCATCCAAGGCTCCCTGCGAAAATCACCGCTGCCCTAGGGAGCTGAGTGCCTAGGCAGCCTCCTTCTGCGACTTGCCGGCTTTTGCCTTCCCGCCCAGGAAGCTCAGCAATTCGGCGTTGACTTCTTCCGTGTGCGTCCACGGGACGCAGTGTGGACCGTCTTTCACGACCAGCAGGCGCGCCCCTTTGATGAGCTTGGCGGTGCGCAGTCCAGCAGACGCGATGGGGAGAATGCGGTCGGCATCTCCGTGAATCACCAATGTGGGCACATCCATGCGGGCCAGATCCGCGCGGAAGTCCTCGTGCCAGGTTGGGATACATGCCAGGCTGGCGGTGGCGGAGGCGCTGGCCGCCACGTTCCAACTGGCTTGGACGGCTTGTTCGCTGACACGCTTGCCGAGCAGCAAGTCCGTGTTGTAGAAATCCTTGAAGAAGCTGGTGAAGAACGCGTAGCGGTCGGCGGCCACAGCTTTCTCGCTGGCGGCAAATATACTAGCATCCAGGCCTTCGGGATTGTCGCCGGTCTTGAGCAGGTACGGCGGCACACCGGAAATAATCACAGCTTTGCTCACGCTCTTGGAGCCGTATCTTCCGATGTAGCGTGCCACCTCGCCTCCACCCATCGAAAACCCGACTAATGTGAAATCGTGCAGCTTGAGGTGGGTGACCAGTTTGTGAAGGTCCTCTGCGAACGTGTCGTAGTTGTAGCCTGCGGTCGGCTGGCTGGACTTGCCGAAGCCTCTGCGGTCGTAGGTAATGACCCTGTAACCAGCTTCCAGAAGAACGGGTACTTGCTTCTCCCATGAAGCACCACTCAATGGGTATCCGTGGATCAGAACAACCGGTTGGCCCGAGCCATGGTCTTCGTAGTAAAGATCCATGTTGCCTGAATTTTCTTTTCCGACTGTAACGTTTGGCATTGCTATTCTCCTTTTCTGTTGCGATGGATAAGTTTTTGATTGGTGGAGTCGTGACCTAGATCGACTACCCGTCGATCCCTTTTTCGATCAGGCTCGCTGTCGCGACCGTCGTAGCGCAGCTTGCAAAGTTCCTGTGTTCCTACGCCGCAGAGGGCGTGCCGTCCAAATCAATACGGGCACCGCATTGACGACGCGGCTGAGCTCATTCTCCACGGCGGTCGTTTCTTGGGAGCACTCCACAACGTGAGGATGCACCTCTTCACGCGAGTGCGCAATTGGACGTTCGTATCGGTTCGCCGAAAATAACGCCAGCGTGTCTCCGGTAGTGACAAATCCTTCGAGCGAACAGGCGCTCGTCGCGCCAGTTGATACCAAGGCATCGATCAACACCATCGTCCAATAGATTCGTCTGCCCCACGGGAGCGTTCAGGCATCAACAGCAACACTCACCGGATAATCGCCATTCGTGCCCCCCGCTCTGGGGGTGTCGAATGAAAGAACAACCCCCGTAAAACAACAGTAAGCGCGTGCGAAGCAAAGGCGAACAAAACTTACCGGCGGTTTTACCGGCAGTTGGCCTTGCCTGCGGTGACTATCAGTAACTTACAGCGCCGGGAGGCACCTCTAAGTACTTGCAATCACTGTTAATTTTGACCTGAAAAGGCTGGCGTCGGCGGTTCAACTCCGTCCCTGGCCACCATCATTCTTAAGAACTTAGTGGCGAAGAGCGGAAATTTCCAACCCACGATCCAACCCATGATTCTCACTGAACTCGCTCTGTGAGCAGGTGAATTCTGTCTCCCATGAGCTGTTCCAGGAACTTGCCTTGCGCATCCCGCATAGAGTCCATGTCGGACTGCGCATAGAGTCCCATGGTCGTGCCGAAGTCCTCGTGGCGCAGCACGCAGATCTACACGAACAATGCATCGACGCTCGGCAAGGAACTCAGCCGCGATGTGTCCCATTCGCCGGCGATTCAACAGGAGCCAGTAGCGCAAAAGATAGAGCCACAGCCCGCGCACACAAACGAGATTGTTCACGGTTTCGGCCTTGGTCTGTGATGTTGTATTCTCGAATGACATACCCCGGATAGCCAGAGCATAGCCGAGGCCCGGTCTGTGTCAAGACTCTCCGACCGCGTTGCGCGGCGGGCTTCGCCCGGACTTGACACATACCTCTGCGGCCTCGGCTTATCATTCCTCTATCCGGGGATGTCAGAAAGAGACGACCAGCGCCACCGCTCCGCTTCTTTCGCTGGCCAGAGCACACAATCTTTCCCGAACGAGCACGTGTTAAGGACTCGAAGCGGGCAGATGAGCGCGTACCACAATCCTCGATTCTAGCCGGCTCCACCCGCGCTGGGATTACGGAACTTAATGCCGGGCAAATCGTCTTCTGAAGCTGTACCGGAATCTACAGATTTTGAAGAGGCGCTCAAATCACAGAACAAGCCAGCCGGGTGTAGAGTGCGCGCTTTGAGCGGTCACCGAAGCGAACCCTTGCTCACTCAATAGCAGCATTCGGGCATCAACAGCATCGCCCTGCTGCATCCGCAGTAACGAACTCACTGCGACAGGCCACTAGTACTGATAAAACCCGCGCCCTGACTTCCGGCCGAGCCATCCCGCGTCCACCATTTTGATTAGGAGCGGGCAGGGCCGGTACTTTGGATCGCCGAGGCCGGACTGCAGTACGCGCATGATGTCTAGGCAGACATCGAGTCCGATGAAGTCCGCCAGCGTGAGCGGTCCCATCGGGTGCGCCATGCCCAGCTTGAAGACCTCATCCACGGCTTCGGGAGTGGCCACGCCTTCCATCACCGCATACATGGCTTCGTTCAGCAGGGGCATTAGTACGCGGTTGGAGACAAAGCCCGGCGCGTCATTCACCTCGACTGGAGTTTTCTCCAGCTTCTCGGCGAGAGCTTTTGCTGTCGCAAAAGTCTCGTCCGAGGTTGTCAGTCCACGGATCACCTCGACCAGCTTCATCACCGGCACGGGATTAAAGAAGTGCATCCCGATGACTTTGTCGGGCCGTTTGGTTACCGCTGCCAGCTTGGTGATCGAAATGGACGAAGTGTTTGACGAGAGGATGACCTCGGGCCGGCACATCGCATCCAGGTCGTGGAAGAGGTCGGCCTTGACCTGAAAACGCTCGCTGGCCGCCTCCACGACGAAATCGCAGCCGGCCAGCCGCTTACGATCAGTTGTGCCCGCGATGCGCGCCAGCGATTGGTCACGCTGCTCAAACGTCAATTTGTTCTTAGCGACCTCGCGTTCCAGGTTCTTGCTGATGGTCTGCAGACCTCGGTCGACGAAGCTCTGCTCCACGTCGACCAGCACGACGTTGTATCCGCCTTTGGCGAACACGTGGACGATGCCATTGCCCATCGTGCCGGCGCCGATTACTCCTGCAGTTCTGATGTCCATGATTGCCTCAAATGCGGTTGGTTAGTGCGTCCAGGCGCGCGCGCAAAGCAATTGAGTGTAGCACCTTTCACAATCCGTTTTGGTGATGGTAGATCGGACCTCACCATCGATATAAGCTTGCGCCCCAAGTCCAGCCTGCGCCGATGGACACGAGCAAGAGAAGATCGCCTTCGCGGAGGAGACCGCGTCGGTTTACTTGGTCCAGGAGCAGCGGAACTGTAGCTCCAGCGGTGTTCGCGTACGACTCCAGGTTCGTCTGGATTCGCGAAAAAGGGATGTTGAGTACCTCGGCGATACGCTTGAGGACGCCAGCCGTGGCCTGGTGCGGAACGATCATCGAGACGTCTTCGAGTCCCAGCCCGTTTATGCGGAGGATCTCCTGAATACACTCGGGCACCGCGGTTGTAGCCTTCTGGTAAACCGCTTTTCCGTTCATTGTGAAGTAGGCGTCCCCGGGGTAGACAGTGAACTGATCCATTCCTTCGCCCTCGGCGAGGAGAATGCTTGAAAAGAGCCCATTCTGCCGATCCTTCCTCTCGAGTACCACCGCACCGGCACCGTCTCCAAAAACGACGCAGTCGCGGTGGTTCCAGTCCGTGACCTTGGAGAAGGTATCGGCGCCGATCACCAACACACGCTCGTACATACCATTCTGGATGAATTGGCCGGCGATCGTGATGCCGTAAACAAACCCGGCACACACCGCCGCCACATCGAACGCGGCACAGCGGTTGCGAATGCCCATCTTGTTCTGCGCAATGCATGCCGAGGAGGGCATCTTGCGGTCGGGTGTCGCCGTGGAAACGATGATCAAGTCAATGTCGTTTGGTTCAAGCCCCGCCGAAGCGATTGCGTCCAGCCCGGCACGGGCAGCAAGATCCGACGTGTATTCCTCTGGTTCAGCGATGTGACGCTCGCGAATCCCCAACTTTTCCACGACCCACTCTGGCGAGGTTAGCAAGTTTGCCAGGACTTCTTCGTTGGTCAGAATCTTAGACGGAACGTAAGAACCGGTGGATTTGATGCAGACACTATCAAAGTGGCTGTTTCGGCTTCTCATTCCTTCCTCCACATGATCAAGAACCAAGGCTTGTATCGTTCCAAGCCGTGTCCGCTGCTGGTGGGATGAAACTCATGGCTCGCTCGGTAAGCGCAGTAATGGTCAGGCTCGGATTAACGCCGAGATTGGCCGCCACCACCGATCCGTCGCAAATGTACATGTTCTTGTAGTTGAAAACGCGATGCTGTGAATCCACGACACCGTGGGTGCCAGAATCGGCAATGACGCAACCTCCGATGCAGTGAGCGGTGCTCGGAACATTGAAGAGGATCTCCGGAAGCATGCTCATGGGCAACCCCCCGGTCAACTTCGCGAACTTTTCGGCAAACTCATTCGCCTTGGGAATGTAGGTAGGCACTTTCTCGCCACGGCTGACAAGAAATTTCCGGAACGGCCAGAACCAGGGACGTTGCCAGCGCATCTCAATCTCGCCATCGAGCGCCTGCATGCAAAGCAAAATCACAAACTCCCGTGCCCAGCCCAACGGTTGCAGCACGCGCACGGTCTTGAGCGGATGGCGTAGCAGCGAGGAGACCACATTCTTTAGCCAGAGTGCAATCCGCCGCGGCCCGGGGCGGCCATTCGTCAGGATCGTGGTCAGGAGGCCCATGGCATCGGAGCCACGCGGATATCGGACGGCTTCAATGTGGGTGTGCTGGTCAATGTAGATGCCGGAACCGATGGCTATGCCCTGCGACAAATCTTCACGGTAACCCGGCATGCGTACACCGATCAGCGATTCGGAATTAGTGCGCACGTGTTTGCCCAGCTGCTGGCTGATGGCCGGCAATGAGCCATTCTCTTTGAACTGAAAGAGCAGTTCCATTGTGCCCAGC
>JBEKGW010000062.1:0-11837 GCA_050012595.1 Terriglobales bacterium | reverse complement strand
GCGATTCCAACCTCTGTCACGTGTATATACGCGGAGAGGCATACTTGGCAGCCGGACAGGGCGGTGCTGCTGCCAAAGAATTCCAAAAGATTCTCGACCACAGCGGCCTCGTAGAGAATGGCTGGACGGGAGCGTTGGCGCATCTGGGAGTAGCTCGTGCCAATGCGTTGCAAGCGAGAACCTCGCAGGGAGCGGATGCCGATGCCGCCCGCGTCCGGGCTCTCGCCGCCTACAAAGATTTCCTCACGCTCTGGAAAGACGCCGACCCCGACATCCCCATCCTGAAAGAAGCGAAAGCAGAGTACGCAAAACTGCAGTAGCTGGAACAACCGTCCCTCGGCGCTTACTGTTCACGGATAACTGTCGAAAACAGATGGGATGAGTTCTACATGCGCTTTTTGGCACAACGGCCTATGAAAACGAGTTGGGCTGGCGAAGCCGTGGACGCATGCGGTCGTTCGCCTTAGTGGACCCAAAAAGCCCGCGGATGAGTTTGACCCTGGATGCCGATGAGAACAACGGCGTGTCGCCTTCTCTTCGGAGGGGAGCACGCGAGGGAGATCTTGCGATTTGTGCATCCTTACGGTAATCCGAGCGTGGGCGGGACTGGTCCGAGCCCGCACGTCGCTGATCATTGAAACACCAACAAGGTCACGAACCCTCATGTTTACTTGTGTAGTGACGCCCGATCAATAGGTGGAAGGCTCATTCCCTTCTGCGCTCAGCGTTTTCAATAACTCGACGTTCTCAATCGCCTGCGTTCACGGCTGCCACCAGAAAAGGTCAATTTACTCGCGGCGATCGTGGCTGCCCTCAACCAGCCGGGCAAGGTCGCCGATCTTAAACGATTCGACCTCTGGCATTCCACGCTGGCTGTGCCGTTGGAGGCCCGTTGGCCGGATGAGCCTGAGAAGAGCAACCGCCCGATACCGGAGTGACGGGACACCATCTACAAGAAGCAAACTATCCAGACAATTCCCGCCCGCCCCGATACCAGCGCGATTCGAAGGGGGGATCAGCTCGCCTTGATCTCCACGTACCGCATCAGCATCAGCCAGTCCTGGGTCTCGCGCAGCATGATTTCATCCACCTGCTGCAGCAAACTCTGAAACCGTTCTGGATCGGTGGCCGACGCCATCTGCCGGTTTAGCCGCTCCAGTTGCGGCCCCATGTTGGCGCTGCGTTTTTCCAGTCGCAAGTACTCGCGATGTGCCTCCATGCCCGCCAGCGACGCGGCAATTGCCGGAAACAGCAGAGCAATGAACGCCAATCCCTGATTCAACCCCTGGTGCAGCCAGTGCACGGACTCCGCCCCCGTTCCCGTTGGCCACCCAAGGAGCAGCAAAAGATGCAACGCCGCCGCCGCGATCGTCACAGGCAGCACGATCTCGCCAGCTTTGGCGAGACGCTTCCGGGCCTGCCCTTCACGCTCCTTCTTTTGATTGTGGAAATTCACCTGATCGCCGATCCACGCCTCACGAACGTAAGCATTCAGGATCAGGCAATCCCCTTGACTACAACCGGCGAGAGGCGGTAGCCGATCCCAGATCTCGTCAAACACCCGCACGGTCCAGTCGTTGACAGTCTGCGAATGGCCCATGTAGGGAAGGACTTCGATTGGCCTCGGCTCGATACCGCAGATGGCCATGAAGATTCCGCAGCGAATGCGTTCGGCAAGAAACCTGTTCTCGATCCAGCCCTGATGAGAGTGTTTCCGGTACGCCTGTCGTAAGGTCAGCCAAATAATGATCAACAGCACCAGTTCCACGCTGAATCCGGCCCACGTGAGCGCTGGAAAGATAACGCCCAGCGCGGCGGATCCGACTGCCGCCGCGGAAAGAACATAAATGAACTTGCCCGCCCGGTAAAACCGCTTCTGACTCGCCTTGGCCACAATCGAGGCCTGAGCGTAATAAGGAAAGAGGCGACGGTTCACGAATTCCCGCACTTCCGCTGGTATATCACCTGCCGTCTTCGGCTTCTCAAAGTGTTCGCGGTCGAGGCTCTTCACGTAACTTGCCCTCTCATCGGGCGTGATCGCCTGCCGGTTGAATTGGTCGATGGCGTCGAGCGCGGAGGCATCGAGACCATTGTTGTTGTCGCGGTTCAGCACTTCAAACGAATCTTCCCACACGCGAATGATCGGGCGATTCTGCTCTTGCGCGTACTGGACGATCTCGGCCGTACCACCGCGGCCGCGCGACGGTTGGCCGTCCCAAACGGCGATGAGGACGTCGCAATGATCCACCACATACTGACCCACTTGTCTGTAAGCGTCATGGCGTAGTTCGGCTTGGTCGCCCGGATCGCGACGGTCATCTTGGATGCGCCGCCTCCGCAGAGGAACGGGCTTTCTGCAACAGCCGAGCAGTTCCCCAAACTCCTTCCGGGACTCTTCGGTCGCAAAGTCTTCGAGGTAGTCTTCGAGCGCCAACGGAAGAACGACATCGAGACGCGCGTCTGGATCGGCGAGAACGGCCCGCGCCACCACACGGTCCGCCCCTTCAGCCAGCGGGCTCAGAACGCGAAACGAAATCGCAGTCGTTCCCGCGCGCCGGACGCGCTCGATGTTCCGCCTCGACTCCTCCGGAAACAGTTTCTCGACTTCGGCGTCGATGGCCTTCTTGACCAGCGCCTGCATCGTTGCCGGATCGTCCAGTTTCCGATGGCCTGTGACCCCAATGCGGATGCGGTACGGAATTGATTCAAAGTCAGCCATCTGTGCCCCCATGAGTTACATTCTTTACCACAGCGATCATGGCGCTGGCGAACAAAACCGGCGATGTTACGAACAACCGAGTTGCCGGATTCACGCCATCTCCATCGTCTGCTTGCTGATGAACGACGCGGCAAGTCTGTTGCACCCCGAGAGCCGGATGGTACAAATATTCATCGAGGAGAGCTGTGATGAGTGACGAACTCAACCGATGCCCCTCTTGCTCTGCGCCGCTTACGCAAGTCGGCAACTTCTGGATCTGCGGGCAGCATGGCCAAGTTTCGCTCCAGAAGCCATCCGGGCCGATGCGTATCTTCCTCAGTTACGGTCACGACGCCAACGAGGAACTGGTGCGGCGCATCAAAGCCGACTTAGAAAAACGTGGGCACGACGTCTGGTTCGACAAGAGTGAGATCCGGTTCGGAGACGACTGGCGGCGCCAGATCACAGACGGGATCGTCGGCAGCAACCGCGTCTTGTCCTTCCTCTCAAAGCACTCCACTCGCGATCCCGGCGTCTGCCGCGATGAGATCGCCATTGCCATCGGCGTGAAGGGCGGCAACATCCAGACCATCCTCGTCGAGAGCGAGCAGGAGGTGCAGCCGCCAGTGAACATCGGCCACATCCAGTGGCTCGACATGCACGACTGGAGGGAGCGGCGCACTGCCGGTGAGGCCACGTGGGAAGACTGGTATCAGGGCAAACTAGCCGAGATCGTCCGGGTGGTGGAGAGCGACGAAAACCGCCGCTTTGCCGGTGAGATCGAAACGCTCAACGGCCATCTCAAGCCCATCAAGTCCGAGGCCCGCATCTGCCAGTTACTGAGCAAAGGCTTCTACGGACGCCAATGGCTGTTTGAGGCGGTGGAGAACTGGCGAAAGGATCCAAAAGAGCTTGATTCCCGGCTTTTCTGGATCATGGGCGACCCCGGCGTTGGCAAGAGCGCCTTTGCCGCCCAACTGACCCACACGCGGGGCGACACGGTCATTGCCGCCCAGTTCTGCGAATGGGACAAGCCCGACCACCGCAGCGCGCAGCGAGTCGTCCGCAGCCTCGCCTTCCAACTCGCCACCCGGCTCCCCGACTATCGCAAGCTCCTGCTGACCCTGCCGGAGATTGCGGAACTGGACCGGAAGGACGCGGCGGAACTTTTCGACTACCTCCTCGCCAACCCGCTGCGCTCGGTCATCAACGGCGGCCGGGGACGGTATTTTATAGTGATTGATGCCCTGGATGAAGCCGGCGAGGCCGGGCGCAACCCGCTGGTGGAAATGCTCGCACGGAATGCCCAGCGCCTGCCCGACTGGCTCTGCCTCGTCGTGACCAGCCGGCCGGAGTTTGACGTCAGGGCTCCGTTGCAGGCATTGAATCCTTTCCTGTTCGATACCAAGTCCGAATCCAACCGCGCCGACATCCGCGATTACCTGCGGCGTGAATTGGCGTTGCCTCTCCAGAACCGGCCGGATGCCAACCGCCTCGTCGAGCAAATCCTGGAAAAGAGCGAAGGCATTTTCCTCTACGTCGAGCGCTTGTGCGACGACGTCCAGCGTGCCCATCTCTCACTAGACCGATCGGAGCAATTCCCGCAAGGACTCGGCGGGATCTTTTGCCAATACTTCCAGCGGCAGTTCCCTGATCTCGACAAATTCCGCAAGGATGTGCGCCCTGCGCTACGCGCCATCCTCGCCGCCCGCGAACCGCTGCCCGTGGAGATCCTCCAACGCCTCTTCAACTGGCGGGACGAAGAGCTCCGCGACTTCACCCGCCATCTCGCCTCGTTCTTCCCGGTCACAGTCGACGCCGGTCACGAAATCATCAAGCCCTACCACAAATCACTCGTCGACTGGTTGACGGATCAGGCGAAGGCTGGGCCGTATTTTGTTAGCGCGTTGGAAGGGCATCGAATGTTGGGAGACTACTGCTTAAACATGTACGTGAAAACGCCGTGGAGTTTTTCGGGGTTTGTCAAACAGCACCTCCCCTACCACCTCGCTCAGGCAGAGGATGGTCCAACCCTTCTGTCGGTTCTTCTGGATTCACGTCTAAACTACTTCCATGTCTGGGCAGAACAGAACACGGCCGTCGAGGGTTGCCTATGTCTGGAGTTCCTCATTAAGTGGATACGAGGTTCGCTAGGCGAATCGCGATATGTGCCTCCGCTCGCGACGCAATTGGCTAGGTTGTACAACCGTCTCGGCCAGGACGATCAAGCTGATACTTGGTTACGGGTCGCGCTATCAAGAGAGCAATGTGGCAGTGATGCAACGCTCGTGCAAGCAGTCGCGTTGCATGAGTTGGGTTCATTGGCCTTGTCTCGGCACCAACTGTTTGACGCACACCGGGCCTACCGTCGAGCTTTGAAGATTGCACGTACTATTGCACCGCCCTCATCATCAGAGATTGCCGCAAATCTGATCGGTCTTGCCATTGTCACCTACGTCAGACAACTGCGCACGAACCGGACGATCCGGCTCGCTTCACTCGCTCTACGGTTTGCAGAAGTTGCTCAGGATCCTCCTCACATAGCCGAGGCGTGCCGCATTCTAACCGATGCCTACAAAGATGACGCGCAGTACGACAAGGCGGAAGCATTCCTAGAGCGAGGACTGACAACAGCGCGCGAGGCCGGGCTCGCTCATGCCATGATGTCGTTGCTCACGGCTCGTGGCTGGATGACGTACCAGCGGGCCGTGTTAGATGGGAGTAGCCCGGATTTGGCTGAATTTGCGTTTAGGGATGCGCTTCGTCAAGCAGAGTTCTCGCAGGACTGGAAGTATATAGCCGATGCCTGGTCGGGTCTGGGCCAATGTGGTGTCCTGACAAAACGGATGGAACTAGTCGATGAGTGCATCAGACATCTTGCCAGAGAGGCGACCGTTCCTCTTCCCCCGCATTTAGAAGCGCGACGCCTGCTCTTGGTGGCTTCATCTTTGCATCGAGCCGCTCGTTTTCACGATGCTGCACTTGCTTACGCTCGTGCCGCCAGCTTTAGTCGACTCAATTCACTCTGGTCGCGGGAGGTAGATGCCGTCATCGGACAAGGTGCGGCAGCTTTTCATGCCGGTGATCATCAAGAGGCCGAGCAGCATTGGCATCGGACAGCAGCCCTACTTGTCAGATGCCCGCGCGTCCGTCATCTCATCGCAGATCGTGTCATTCGAGCAATGAAAACAGATTCACAGATGTGCCCACTCTGAATGACTTCAGCTCAGGGACATCCGCCTTCGCCTGCTCTGAAAAGTGCTTGACATCGCCGACGTTTGTTAGAGAGGCGATTTTTCGCCAGGCAAGAGTTTGACGCTCTGCCCGTTTGTCCGGCAGCCGTGCTCATCTCCAGAGCAAGTCTCTCGTTTTCCTGACGACTCGCATCAGGCGCGGAAACCGCTCCCGCTTTGTGAATCTTTCTGGAGTGAATAGATTTCGGATGACCACGTCGTGGTGTTTGTTGATCAAATCGTTGGATGGATAGCTCAGCATCGCCTGATCACTGGAACCTTTGGAATACGGCGCGGAACTTCGAACCGCCTCTTCGAGAATATGTTCCAAGCTCTCAGGACGTGCAACACGAGATTGCCACCCGAAATTGGGATTTAGAGGGAACTCTCGAACGCCCTGTAACATATCAACACTCAAACTTGAAAGCTCAGGGACATCTGCCCTCGCCTGCTTTACCAATGCATCGTCAGTCAGCTTCTCAAGCTGCGACCGATCCAACTTGGCGTTCTTTCTAATCATAAGGTCGATGACCGAGGACCGAGGAATCTTATTAATTGTCAGCATATCAAACCTCAAAGTTGGGATATCTAATAGCTTAGGACAAATCGATCATGCTCGCGCCCGAGGGTTGCGTCAAGCACTCTCTACTAGCTGCTGAAGCCGCGCACCGGCGAATTCGTGGACAACGACCGCTGGGGAGGCAATCGAGCAGAAGCTCCATCGTGATCCTGAAAGCGAACCGACGTGGGAGAAGCACGGCACTGTGGAGTTGATTAACTTCATGAATCGCGAGCGCCTCAACTGGGCCGAGATAGGCGTCCGGCGACCAGTTAACCAGTATTAAACGCCCACCTAATCAGAACAGGACCTGCAAAAAAAAACACAAGGCCTCCTTTGCGAGCGAACATACTCGCAAAGCAGGCCCGTTTTTGTGCCGGCTGAATTTACGATTGCGTGGGCTTTGCTACCTTGGATCGGAGGAACATGGCCCCGAAACATGTGAGCCCGGCTCCGAGCAAGTAGATCGCAGCAGAGCCACCCTCCGGCACCTGGCAACTCCGAACATTCCGAACAGGTGTGCCTTTGTGGTGGTCCGGCTCACCAGCAAAAGATGAGGGCACCAGACACAGCAAAAGTGCAGCCCCAAGCCACCATTTCCACCTAACGTTCATCATGAATCCCCTCCGATACAACGTCAGCGGACCGGCCAAGAGGGGAGGCTCAACCATGTTCAGTCCTCTTTACCGCAAATCGATACACGAACCAACTTTACTTAACTTCCTACATTAAAGACCATACGTAAGTCATTGTCAAGATGACACTTCTTGCAACAGTTGCACGAAAATGCAACTATCCGCAGCATTCCCCGGGAGTGAAATGAGGGCTCAACCGAGCCGAGTCCTCCTCCCCGTCGGCGAGAATAAAAGAGTTCCTGTAAGTTATTGAGCGGAAAGATAGTTGTGCTCTTCGATTGTTACACTAGAAGAAAGGAACTGGTACCTCCCCCTTGCCGGGCGGGGCTGCAGGCGCTCGGAGCGCGGACGGTACCGGTCAGTCAAGTCTCCCGGGCATGACCGGCAGCCCAACGGCACAATAGAAAACGGCTCCAGCGCTTTGCCACCCGATGTCGTTCTGCACTTCGGGGCCTGCTTGCCGGCTACCTTGCAATTCCCGCGACCGAGATTCGTTTCGAGTATCTGACCGGCGGCAAGCCCCAGCTCGCAGCCGAGCAGAATCCACGAGTGCTGAAGTTCAATGTATCTCACTCGGCGAACATGGCGGTGATTGCAGTTGGCTCTGAGCACCGGCGAGGCGTCGACATCGAAAGAATCTGCGGCGACATCGACACAGCCTCACTGGCCGAGCGATTCTTCTCGCTTCGCAAACGCGCCAGGCTTCAGGCGTTGCCGGACCATCTCCGCGTGCCGGGCTTCTTTGCTTGCTGGACGCGCAAGGAAGCTATTCTGAAGGCCACCGGTGACGGGCTTTCTTTTCCGCTGGCAGATTTTTCCGTCACCACACACCCCGATCTCAATCCTGAGCTTGAAGGAATCCGAGGAAACACCGAAGCTCACAAACAGTGGTTTCCTGGCAGACATCAGTGTCGTCGATGGCTACCGCGCGACGGTGGCCGTGGAGGGCGCTTTTTCTCGTCTGGAAACCTATACTCAGACATGCACGTGCTAATTTCCGTCTGCGCCCCTCCCCACCGCGAAGCTGGTTTTCACGCTGCTTTTTGTCTGCATGGTTCGCCTTCCGGCTTTTGTGCAAAACGGAATCATTCATGCCGTGCAACAGGTATCCGCTCATGCGGCACGATGAATCGTTGAGCTTGCCCGCGCTGAGAGTAAGATGGAGTTGTCTTGTCCATGGCGGGCCTGGAAATCGAAGCGGCCACGTTTTCTTACTCTGTGCATCCAAGGAGGACTTGACCATGAGCCACGGCACTTGTCTGCAGTGGATTGGAAGGGTTACCTACTACGTCGGTTGGATCGCATTGGTATGTGGAGGACTGGTTCACCTTAACATTGCAACCAAGCTGTTCTTGGCGCTGAGGCTACCGCAGCGGAATCTGTTGGAGGCCAGTGTAGTGTGCTTCTTGATTTGCATAGCCTCGGAACTCCGAGCCCGCGCCTTGCCCGGAAACGAGCTGTCCAGCGCTGTAAAAAAGGCGGCATAGGGGACTGCCAGTGGACCAGGTAGTTGGGACCTGCGATGGGGCTCCGTTTCAACCTCCCCGTGCGAGAATCGAATCGTGTCCCCTGGAGTTCGTGCGCATCGTGGCAGGCGGATCAACAAAAAAACGCCCCACAACCCGATCGGAGTCGTGGGGCGGAAAGGTGAACAGCCCCTTCCCTAGGGTGCCGCTCAGCTACAGCGTAAGACCGTTCCGCCACGAGAAGAATGGCACGTGCGTGCTAAGCGTTGAGCACAAGCGGGCCAATCAAGGCCGTCTCTTGTATTGTGGGCAAACCTTTCGCACCGGTCCCGTCGGCTGCGCGTTCCCGGTTTCGTCACAAATATCTCCACCTGCTGCTGTGCACCAAAAAAGAACGAGAAGCGGGTGGAACTGTTTCCGCCAGGTTCACTGCAGTGGACCCTGCCTCTTGCGCGGGTGCCGTGTCAGCCACTATTCGTTCGTGGCCTTAGCGGCGATGTACTCTAGCGTGGCAGGCCGTGCACAGCGTGATCAAGTTCTCCTCTGAATCGGCTCCCGAATGGCTGCGGAATTCGCTGTGGTGCACCTCAAGATTCGACATCGTGCCGCACGATTCGCACCTCCAGTTATCGCGACGCAGGATCTGCTGGTGCAGTTTGTCGTATGCGAAGGAGTGTTTCTCCATCACAGGCATAGCCTCTAGAGCGGATTCAGCGTTGCTGTATCCCGCTCGTGTGGGGACGGGCGCCCTCGCCCGTCCATGCCGAGCGCAACTCGGCAGTTGCCGGCGGCTACAGCAACTATGGATTTGCTCTAATCTAATTGCGATCCGTGGCTATGCCGGCAAACGACGCCAATTGAGTGCTTGCAAAATATACGTTTGTATCGCATAGTGAGCATATGTGGATAAAGCGTGATATTGAGCCACGCCTTCTAAGGTCCGCACGGACCCGTCCAGTCGTAGTGCTGACCGGCGCCCGCCAGACCGGTAAGACGTCCACCTTTCGACGGCTCTTTCCGAAGCATGAGTTCGTATCGCTCGACCTCCCAACCGAAGCCGAACAGGCCGAAAAAGAGCCGCAAAGCTTCCTCCTCCGCCACCAGTCGCCAGTGATCATCGATGAGGTGCAATATGCGCCTGGCTTATTCAGGTACCTCAAGGGCGCAGTGGATGCTAGCCGGGCCCGCAACGGACAGTTCCTGCTCACCGGCTCTCAGAAATTCACGCTAATGAAGAGTGTTTCCGAGTCACTGGCCGGACGGGCCGACATTGCTGAATTGGAAACTCTGTCCTTTGCGGAGATCCGCGCGGCACTGCCGCAAACCGTACTTGAATCTGCCATCGTGCGGGGTGGTTTTCCGGAACTACATGCCAACCCGAACATCGACGTAATGGCTTTCTACAACTCTTATCTGGCTACCTATCTGGAACGCGACGTCCGGTCACTCGCCAACGTGGGTAGCCTGCGGGATTTCGAGCGCTTTCTGCGCGCTTGTGCTCTCCGTTCTGCGAACTTGTTGAATAAGGCTGATCTGGCGAGAGATGTAGGCATCGCTCCATCTACTGCGAACAACTGGCTGTCCACACTGGAGGCTTCCGGACAGATAGTGTTGCTTGAGCCCTGGTTCTCGAACCGCACCAAGTCCATCGTGAAAAGTCCCAAACTTTACTTGGCGGATACCGGCCTCCTTTGTGCGTTGTTGAACATCCGCTCCGAGGAAGTTCTTCGTCAAGCGCCGGGAGCAGGTGCCATCTGGGAGACATTTGTCTTTGCCCAATTGCGCGAGCGCGAGCGGCTCGCAGGACGCGTAGGTAGCCTGTTTTTCTGGCGTGACCGTACGCGTGAGGTGGATTTTGTGGTTGACATCGGTGGACGCCTGGAACTGTTCGAAGCGAAGTGGACCGAAGTGCCAGCCGCCGGCGACGCCGTGAATCTCGATTTCGTGCGTAATGTGGTTGGCAAGTCGCGGATTGCCAACAGCGCTATCATCTGTCGCACGCCGAACGGGTTTCCACTCGCTGACGGGCTCCGCGCTTTGCCCGTGACGGAACTGGGATAGACCACTCTGAACTGCGAAATTGATGGCATTGGGCCTCCTTACGCCTCGCTCGCGACTAATGAGTTTTGTTTCTGTGGTGATGTGCAATGGCGTGGCACGCCGTGCACAGCGTGATCAAGTTTTCATCCGAATCGTCGCCGGAGTGGCTGCGAAACTGTTTGTGGTGCACCTCGAGATTTGACATCGTGCCGCACGATTGACACCTCCAGCCATCGCGGCGCAGGATTAGCTGCCGCAGACTCTCGTACGACACCGGATCCAGCGGCAAGAGAGCAGCTTTTGGGCGACTCATTCTCAGGACGCCTTCTCCCGCAGGTTTTCAAGAAAAGCCTGCTGCTGTTCGCCGGGCAAGAACCTGTAGTAGCGGGAGACCGAGTTCAACAGGATCTCGGGATTTTCACCATCCAAGTTCGCCCCAGCTAGGAAATCGGCGCAGATCATCTCCAGGCAGTAACCGCACGATTTGTCGCTGCCCAGCTTGACAACTATACGCTAATGGCGTACCGTAACAACCATACGCCAATAGCGTATACAAGGCGTGTATGGAGTTCATTGAGGCGCCTGCATTCACACGTTATTTGCCGAGCTATCTAAACGACGATGACTATCAGGCATTACAGGCAGAGCTTGCGGAGAATCCAGAAGCAGGGGATTTGATGCCTAGCACCGCCGGTTTTCGAAAGATGCGCTGGGCGGATGTGCGGCGCGGCAAGGGTCGGAGAGGCGGAGTGCGGATCATCTATTACCACTTTCGGTCCGACGATCAAATATGGCTGATGGGTGTCTACGACAAAGACGAAGCAGCGGACTTGACGGCAAAAGAGAAGAAGGCGCTGAAAGCGGCGATCGACGGCGAATTGAAAGCTCGTGCGGGTAGACAAGTCGTCCGGCCTAGCCGATCACGGAGGATATGGTGATGGCGAAGAGAGATATTTTTGGCGAGTTGATGGAAGGCGTAGGCGCGATGAAGAATTACCGGGAGGGCAAGCTTACACTCCGCAGCTACAAGGTGGATGTCGCTCCACTTCCCAAGGTGGATTCCAAGCTCATCAGGGACACTCGCAGGAGGCTCCGTTGCTCACGAGCGGTATTTGCGCGCAAACTGCGCATAAACGAAAGAACCTTGGAAAAGTGGGAACAGGGGCGTGCGAAACCGAACCCCCAGGCAGCTGCTTTGGTGCTTCT
>JBEKGW010000061.1:0-11904 GCA_050012595.1 Terriglobales bacterium | reverse complement strand
CCGCCTTCCAATGCTTTGCGAAAATCAAGGGATCTCTCCTTATCACCGCGTCAGAAGTACCTGGCTGCTGGGGGAACGGCTCTCGCCGATGCTCGTGACGTACACGGCCGGGTGTTCCTGGAGCGGACAGGCGTACTCACACGCGCCGCAGCCCACGCACCGGCCAGGATCGACGCGGGGCTGCTTAAGGGTCTTGAGACTGCCGGCCGAGTCCACGACCTGAGCGTCTTCAAGGTAGATTGCTTTCGGCGAAACCGGGCACCACTCCTCGCACACAATGCAATCGGTGGCCATGGCCCATGGCAGGCAGCGGCCGCGATCGTAGAAGGCAGTACCTAGACGCACGGGCTGATGCGCGTCTCCAGCATGCGCACCCACTCCCACAACCCAGCCTTTTTCCCTCGCCGTGATCTGCCAGATGGCGCCCGTGGGACACACTTCGGAACAGAGTACGCAGCTTGGCTCGCAGTAACCGATCCGAGGAACGAGGGTGGGCGTCCACAAGCCTTCGATACCCGCTTCCTGGAGCGTCGGATGCAACGCGTTGTTCGGGCACACTTTCATACACTCACCGCAGCGGACGCAGCGGGAAAGAAAATCGGACTCATCGAGCGCGCCGGGCGGACGCAACAGCCGGTCGTTGCGGTCTTTGCCCAAGCTCGTTTCGATACGCATGAGGGGCACGATTGCGGCGCCTGCAACCAGCCCCGTCACCGTCCGGCGGCGGCTGAGATCGGGTGAAGCGACTTCATTTTCTTTGCGGAAGAATCGGAACTCGAGGCTATGCTCCGGGCAGCTTCCGATGCAGTTCATACACATCAGGCACTCGGACTTGCGCCATGGCGTCCCGCCGATTGGATCGTCTCCTCCCTGGCAATGGAGCAGGCAGCGGTTGCAGCGATTGCAGCTTTCCTGATCCTTGTGCAGGCCCAGGATCGACCACCGCGAGACCGCGCCCAGCAGCGCGCCCAGCGGGCAGACGGAGCGGCACCAGAAGCGAGTGATGTGCAGGCTGGCCCAGAGAATGATCAGAAACAGAATGCCAAGCACCGGACCCTGTGAGAAGTGGGCCGCGCGGAAATCGAGCACTGTCGCCTGCAAAACGGCATGAAGGCCCTCGCCGGTTGCTTTCGCGAAGGCGATGTGACTATGCTCAAGCGGTTCAAGCACCGCGCGCACTGCGAAGTTGAAAGCGGGCAGAAGAGCAAGACCAACGGAGCGCACCAGCAGACTAAACGGATCGAGCCATCCAATGGCCATGGACCCAAAGCACGCGGCCACGAGGCCGGCGATCAAGACGACATATTTGATGGTTTGCCAGCGCTTGTAGCGGTTGGATTCAATGCGCTGCTTGCCGCGCTTGGACTCCGAGGGCAGATTGCCCACGAAATGCTGCAGCGTTCCCATGGGACAGATCCATCCGCAGAAGAACCGGCCAACAAACAGCGTGGGCAGCAAGATGACCAGGCTCAGCAGAAGACCCTGGTAGAGCGCGTGACCCGCGAGCGCATTGGAGATTGCAACCAGCGGGTCGAGATCGAAGAAGAGCCGGGCTGGCACATGCAGATGCATATCGCCCGTTGCGCCAGGCATGGCACGCAGCGAGGTAAAGACAAGCAGCGCAAAAAAAAGCAGCAGGAAAAGGGCCTGCGAGATTCTGCGCAGCAGCGGCAATCGGGAATGGGACACGAGGCTCCTTCCTGCTCTGTGCGCGGACATTGTGTGTAGAAAGGATCGGCTTTGAGGATGGCCCTGGGAAGTGATAGGCGTCACGTTTTGCACGCCAATGGCTCCTCATCGCCCTTTTTGCAGTGTTATTGAATCTCCTGCGACAAGCTCGTCGGGGAGGACGACATCGACGGAAATCGGGAATGCCGTCGCGGACCTGGTTGGCTGGCAAGGGCATTTGGATTTCAAAACTTGCGGTTGCAAATCGATCGCTCGCTGTGCGGCGGACGGGGTCATTTATCCATGGCAATTCAATCGCTAGCTGCTGACCGCACGGCATAGCCGCAGACATTCAGAATGAGCGACGAGTTTGGGGCATCTACATCATTCAAGTGCTCCGCACGAAGCAATCGAAAACCTTTTGCCCGCAGCGTCAGCCGCACCACGCCTTAGTGAGATTGGGTTTCTCGCCGTGATCCGATTGGCATGCATCTACGATTGCGCGGCGCGGTCGTCGACAGGAAAGTTGTTGGACGTTAACCGTCAACGCGGAAGTAAACCCGAAAATGGGGTCATGTCCGGATGGGCGACAAACCGCTCAGAGGGCGGCGTCTTTGGTGTGCTTGCTGGTGCCGTTTTCAAAATCGTCCGAAAAATTCGCCGCAGAAAACCTAGCAGAATCAACAGCCGGATCTTGCTGATCCGGCTGTTCCTATATCAGCTTGGGAAACAAGGTCGTCGGTGGATCAGTGAGCGCCCTCCGGGGATGGGCCCAGGAAGGGAAACCCTGCTCTGGGCGGGCTCCACTCGTTATCCGCCTTGCGAACCACCCCGTGGATGGGCTGCGAACCAAAGTGCTTGATTGCGGGACTCCCGGTCTGGAATTGCAGGGTGATGTTCGAATAGGGAATCGAGTCCGGATTTTCGCCTCCGGTCACGCAGACTTGCAATACAGAAGTCGGCGGCTGCGTTTCAAATCCTGCGTTGCTTCCATTGCCTGTCAGGAGGCTGACGGTGTCGCTCAACTGAAAGCCCCCGTAGGTAGCAGGGCTAAACGTAGGGCAACCGTTGCTATTCCATGTCACCTTGACGTTGGTCAACTTGATGTGGTGCGTGTGTGCCCCCGCGCCACCCTGCGTGGGATCGACTGCGCCGGCCGCGGTCTTACCATAGCCAGACATTGTCATATCGGCGGAAAAATCAGCGGTGCCCGCTCGCTCGTTTAGGTCTAAGGTCCATTGGCCGTGCATCTCCCAAGGCCCCCCGTTCACTGTGGACGGTGAATAGTCGTTGATGAGACCACTGAAGTGGACGAGGAACAAACCCTGGGCTTCCGCGCCCTGGTTCGCAAGCAAACCGAAACATACGAAGAGCCCTGCCGTCGCAATCCATCGAATGCCTTTCATACGAAACCTCCAAGTTTGAGAGTTGCGCTGCAGCCGCCGGAAACCTCCGGGATACGTCTGGGGCCGCGTATTCCCTTTGCGGCCTCTTCCCCGCAGATCGCGTTTCGGCGATATCGCGCGTGGATTCCGAACTCAGAGTCGGCCATTCGCCCGATGGGGTCAAACGGCATTGCGCCCTAACTGCAACATGCGGCCTAATGCCGTCTTTTGCCGTGCTGCACTGATCGGGATACAATCATTTCACCTCGTTCGCGACAACCTCCACAGGCCCGGAAAACTGCGATGGCTGAAGGCTCCTTCAACCCGACGCCTAACGAAGAACTAAGCGAAAGGTGCTTGGACTCCTGGAAGGAAATCGCGGCCTATCTCAACCGCGACGTCACCACCGTCCAGCGCTGGGAGAAGCGCGAGGGAATGCCTGTCCACCGCCATCTTCACGATAAGCGCGGTTCCGTCTACGCCTACCCCGCCGAATTGGATCGATGGACGCACAGCCGGAAGCCGCTTCTCCCCGCCGAAAAGGACGGCGTCGAGAAAAACGGCGAGGTGTCCGTCGCGCCGGCACCAAAATTGCCTTTCAGCCGGCCATGGAAATTCATTGTGCCGCCGCTTGCAATTGGATCGGCAGTCGCGGCCTGCGTATTGCTCTGGATGCAGAGAACAGACCGCTTCTGGCACAGCCCGATCGCGGGCGCGCAATTTCAGGCGGTCACCGATTGGGGCGGGCGGGAGCAAGCAGCAGTAGTCTCGCGCGACGGTCAATTCGTGGCATTTCTTTCAGACCGGGACGGACAGATGGACGTCTGGGTCACACAGGTTGGCTCAGGTCAGTTTCATAATCTGACGCACGGCAGCGCTGCAGAGTTGGAGAATCCCTCGGTCCGTACGCTTGGCTTCTCGCCCGACGGCTCTCTGGTCACCTATTGGGTCCGCAAGCCCGACAGCTCGCATGGCACGGATATCGGCATCTGGGCGGTCCCAACATTGGGAGGTGAGCCGCACCCTTACCTGGAAGGGGCGGCTGAATATGACTGGTCAAGCGACGGCCAACGGCTTACGTATCACACAACAGGCCCCGGAGACCCGCTATTTGTATCCACGGGCAACCAGCAGTCGGCGGACCGGCCTATCTTCATTGCGCCTACTGGCCTTCACAATCATTTCCCGCTTTGGTCACCGGACCAGAAATTCATCTACTTCGTTCACGGCTCACCCCCTGACAAGTTGGACATTTGGCGTGTCCCCACCAGGGGCGGGGTTCCCGAACGGATCACGTCGCACAACGCACAAGTCAGCTATCCTGTGCTGCTGGACCGGCGTACGCTCTTATACCTCGCTACCAACCCCGACGGCTCAGGACCCTCGCTTTACTGCACGGATGTGGAGCACCGGATTCCCCATCGGCTGACCACCGACCTCGACCGGTACACATCCCTCGCCACCAGCGGCGCCGGCCGGCGCCTCGTGGTCACGCTTTCATCTCCCAAAACGAGTCTCTGGCGCCTTCGCCTTGATGCCGCGCAGGGCGTAGCCTCCACGCCCACTCCGATCACCCTGACCACCAGCAGCGGCTATCGACCAAGACTCGGACCTGATTGCCTGTTCTACCTCTCTGCAAACGGTGCGAGCGAGAGCATTTGGAAGCTGGACCACAGTGCGTCGACGGAATTGTGGCGCGGCCTGGGAGTCTCGATCATCGGCGGTCCGGCCATTTCGGCCGATGGCGGTTCTCTTGCATTTTCAGTCCGCCAAGATGGACGCTCGCTTTTGTACGTGATGCAGGCAGACGGCACAAATCCTCGCGTCGTGGCCGACTCTCTCGATCTTCAAGGTGATCCTGCATGGGCACCTGACGGCAAATCCCTCCTCACAGCAGCGGCCGATCATGGTGTGCCTCACCTCTTCCGTGTACAGCTCGGCGGCGGTTCTCCTGTTCGCTTCATTTCAGAGTCCGCGCTCGATCCGGCATGGGCGTTGGACGGCAGCTTCGTGCTCTTCTCCGGACCGGACATCGGCGCTACGTTTTCCGTGCTAGCGGCCGCGCCCAACGGATCCAGCTATACGCTGCCGCGGCTCACCCTTGCACGTGGAGCGCGCCATCTGGCATTCCTGCCAGGAAAGTCTGCTCTGGTCGTCTTGCGGGGAGAAATCCAGCACAAGAATCTTTGGCTGATCGATCTGATCACGGGCGCCGAGCGTCAACTGGCCGAACTGCCTCCCGATTTTGACGTTCATGACTTCGACCTTTCGCCGGACGGCCGCGAAGCTGTATTGGAGCGGGTGCAAGATCGCTCGGAAGTAGTGCTGGTAAATCTGGCTCCGCCGTAGTCGCGCACTCAGCGCGCTTCACAATAGGACAGCAGCGGTTGTCCCTCTTCGGAGATGAATACAGCACGCTCGCGCCGATTGGGTCTTCCAAGTCACGGACACGCAAAGTGAGCGGCCCGATGGCGTAACGTCGAGCGAGGAATGCTTGAGCACGATGGATGGACAAAACGCGATTGAGCTAAGGTATCGTTGAAGCTCGCCTTTGTCGGCGTCCGGCCCAAGCATCTTCGGCACCGGCACGCCAGCAGCCTTGACTACGAGGCGTCCTTGGCCTTTGTCCTATGCACCCGTAACCGTAGGAGAAATGACCTTTGCCGCAGTTGCAAATGTGAGGGGATATCGCTCTTAGTCCAAGAACACAAATGAAGCTCTCGAGAGCTCACCGTTACATTCATCAGTGACTGCAATCACAGCGTAGCCCGCAACCCGGAGGAACCATCGATGGCGGCATTGAGGTGCAGCAGAGCCGATTTTCATGATGGCTCTGCAAGCGTTGATGGCATTTGGCGCAATTGGGAAAGTGCTTACAACAGTGGTGAACGTGGAACACGCGGTGCACGCGCACGCGGCGAAACGTAACGACGTAACGCCGCACAACCCATGATTACCGCTGCGGCCACCGCTGTGATTTCCGGCGCTGGCAATTCCCTTGACCCGTACCTCGATGAATCGCGTAGCGGCGGCGCGGTATCCGTCCGCAAAGGAGAGATTTCATGGCTACCGTCCTCGATAAGAAAGCCGATCTGGCAGGGCCGGGAATCGGCGATTACAAAGAATTGGAACAAATCCTGCCGCGCGACTACCGTTCGCTGCTGACTCCGAAAGAGACGCAGCAGGCCATCTTCCAGGTCAAACGCTATATCGAAGACAACCTGTGCAAGGAACTCAATTTGATGATGGTCGAAGTGCCGCTCATCGTGGATGTGGAGAGCGGGGTCAACGACATGCTCGATCGCGACGGGTCGCGCACGCCGATCCAGTTCCATATCTCGAACGATCGCGACCTTCATCCCATCGACGCGCAGATTGTGCAAGCTGCGACCAAATGGAAACGCGTCGCGCTCAAGCAATTCGATTGCCGGGTGGGCGAGGGCATCTGCACCGATATGCGCGCCGTTCGCAAGGACTATTTCCTCGATCACGACCATTCCGCTTACGTCGATCAGTGGGACTGGGAGCGCGTCATGACTGCGGATCAGCGCAACTTGGGCTTCCTGAAAGATATTGTTGGCAAGATATGGACAGTGATCGTTGGCGCGGAAAAGTTTGCCCAGTCCCTGTTTCCTCAATTAAAAGACCCACGCTATCCGGACCTGCCCGAGGAGCTGACCTTCCTGCATGCCGAGGAGATTCTCGATATGTATCCCACGCTGCCGCGCAAGCAGCGCGAGACGGCGGTGCTTCAAAAGTATCCCGCCATCTTCATCATTGGGATAGGTTGGCCATTGCAGGACGGCTATCCGCACGAGATGCGCGCCGCCGATTACGACGACTGGGTAACCGACACCAGCGAAGAGACGGGCAAAGACACGCACGGGCTGAATGGCGACATTCTCGTCTGGAACCCGGTCACCAGGCGCCGCCATGAACTCACCTCAATGGGCATCCGGGTCACGGCCGAGACCCTCAAAAAACAGCTTACGATGGCCAGGCAGTTGGACTTCATGCAACTGCCTTATCACCGGGCGATCCTGAACGACCAGATCCCGCTCTCGATCGGCGGAGGAATCGGCCAGTCGCGCACCTCGATGCTGCTGCTCCGCAAAGCCCATCTCGGAGAGGTAAGCGTCACGGTGTGGCCAAGGATACTGAAAGAGATGTGCGCGAAGAAGAATATTTTTGGGTTGGAGTAGGGTCTTGCAATCGCGTGTCCCACACATTCGCGTTCTATGCGAATGTGTGGGTGTGTGAACTGCTCCTTCCGGTGAAGGAGTTTGAGCCGAAGAACACGAAGCTAAAGCGGTTGGTGGCTGGATTGAGCGCAGACAAACCGTTACTCGAGGATATCGCCTCGGCAAACTCCTGAACCCTGCGCGACGGCGTGTGCAATGGGACGCCCGTTACTCGTCAACCTGCACGTGGATGGTCACCAATCCGGGCCTCGAGTCAAATGTTGGTAGTCCCCCTTACCATGAAATAATCCTGCGCGGTCGGGTAGTCGCATAGAAATGAAGGTCTGGGCGCTACCCCGACTCATAACTCCTGTATCACCGGCTATCCGGAAATTCCTACTTGGTTATTGCCGAATAGGCAACAATACGCTCAACGCGCTCATAGCACCGCGCTCCTGCTTGCCCCTTAACCACGGAGCGCAATTCACTGGAGCTGATCTCACCAGTAGGCAACGAGACCAGATAGTCTCGAGTCGCCTCCGGAATCCGGAATACAACGAGTGCTGCCCCCCTCCTCGACCTCTGGAGTAAGCTGTTTCCGAATGGCCAGTCAGTCGAGCGCCTCGCTTTACAGGAGATTCCTCGACGCCGCTCGGGACGGGCCTGGACGACCTGCGCGCTGTGGTCTGCCTGCATACCCCGAGGTCGGGGCCACGCACCGATGCGTGAGCGGGTTTTCGACTCCCGCGCAAAGTCAGGGAGGTGCAACAACCATGAGGCAGAAATCGAAACTCAACGCTGCAAGTGCTGCCATCGTGTCTCTGCTCATTGCCGTCACCGGTCCGACACTTTTTGCCCAGCGGGCTCTGGCAACGCGAGCATCGAAGCCACCCTTGTTTCCCCTTAAGCTCAGCGAGAACAAACGGTATCTTGTCGATCAAAATGGCACGCCCTTCCTGATTGTTGCCGACTCGCCACAGGGCCTCATGGGCCGGCTCACAGAACAGGAAGCTGAATCCTATTTCGCCGACCGGGAGGCCCACGGGTTCAATACACTTGGATGGATTGACGTTGCCTGCGCGGGCCATGACTATCCGACAAACACACTTGCTGCCACGCCGGACGGAATCCGGCCGTTCACTGCCTTCCTTTCCGGCGGGTCGGACTACACCTTCTACGATTTAAGCAAACCGAATGAAGCTTATTTTGCCCGGCTCGATCATATCCTTCAGCTTGCGACGAAGCATCATTTCGCAGTGTTCGTGGATCCGATGGAAACGATCGGCTGGATGCCAACTCTTCGCAGAAATGGAATGAAGGCTGCTTATGAATATGGGCTGTTTCTTGGCCATCGTTATGGCAACTTTGCCAATGTGCTATGGATCAATGGAAACGATTTCCGAACCTGGCATGCGAGCGAGGACGGCGCACTCCTGGCAGCCGCAAAAGACGGCATCCGATCCTTTGTCCATACATGGCGCGTTCGGAACGATGACGCTCTGGTGCAGGCAATCGCAAAAGGAATTAGGGCGTCAGCTCCTCGGCAGCTGCAGACTCTTGAGCTCGAACCTCCCACAAGTTCATCCTTCGACGATCCGGCCTGGAGATCGCTCATCGATCTCAATGGTACGTACACTTATTTCCCTGCATACATCCAGACGCTTCACAGCTATAACCAGAAACCTATCGCGCCGACGTTCCTCATGGAGACGCGCTATGAGTTTGATCACGGTGACGTTCCGCCCGATGATGGGACTCCGTACATCCTGCGCAAAGAGGAATACTGGGCGATGCTGAGCGGCGGCACGGGGCTCTTTTACGGGAATGCCGAGATTTGGCCGTTTAAATCCGACTGGCGTGAGAGGATGGATACTGTTGGCGTTCAGCAAGTTACACACTGGAAGGATTTCTTTTCTTCACTTCCCTGGCAGAACCTGATTCCTGATCAGGATTCCGCCGTTCTGGTCGCCGGCAGCGGTTCTGTCTGCGATTTGAAGACATCCGTCAGCCAATGCGATTATGCTCTGGCGGCAAAGTCCCCCGACGGATCGTTTGTGGTGATCTATCTCCCGGTAGTTCGAACGATCAGGGTCAATCTGGCGGTCCTCAGCCACGCTGCGCAGGCGACATGGTTCGATCCGTCGAATGGAACCTACAAAGCCCTCAGCGGCAGAGGCTTCCGGAACTCAGGGATCCAGGCGTTTACCCCTCCCGGCAAGAATCACTCCGGAGATGGAGATTGGGTGCTCTTGCTGAGGGCAACCAACACCGCTCCGCGGGGCGTCTCAGGCCCGGCACGCAACTTGCCTTTTTGACCGATGGCTTCATCGAAGCTCAGAGTTCTGACCGAATTCTTTTGCTTTGACCGCACAGCTGCAATCTCCAGGCATCCGGTGAAATACATTGCCCCCAACGGTTCCGGGAGAATTACCGGCCACTCGGCAGTCACTGGTTGATCACCATTCCAACACACCATCGGCGTGGATGATGTTGCCTCCGCTGCCGACTCATCCAGTGGCGGGATTCCGCTGAATCTTGTGGCGACACAACCGTGTAGAGACTGGCGGCATAGCAATCTATCAGGTGGCGGAATTGAGTGAATTCAGCACTTCCATCGCGCAGCCTGTGCTTCGACCCGTCTATACTTCCGTATGTGAATAATTGGAGATTTCATTTGGCGTTGAGCGCGGTCGTTCTGACCGTTGCAGCAGCGCCGCTGGCGCACGGCCAGATAGCACAGACTAACGCCGGACCGCAACTTGCAATCATCGATACCGATATAGGCGACGACATCGACGATGCGTTTGCGCTTGCTCTTGCGCTGCGCAGCCCGGAGCTGCACATTTTGGGCATTACCACGGCTTACGGTGATACGGAGCTGCGTGCGCAGCTACTCGATCGATACCTCGGTGCCATAGGCCGTCTTGATATCCCGGTGGCTGCCGGAGTCGCCACTCCTCATCATAATGTCTTCACTCAGGCGGCCTATGCGCATCAGTCGCCTGAGCGGAAGCACCCGGATGCGGTTGCGTTTCTGCTCGACCAGATTCGCGCCCATCCTGGCCAGATCACGCTGATTGCCATCGGCCCGCTGTTCAACGTTCAGGCGGCAATTGAACGCGATCCGGCTACCTTTCGTCAGCTAAGGCGAGTGGTGATGATGGGCGGCAGCATCTACCGGGGCTACGGCGACGATCAGAACGGAGCTCCCCGGCCTCCGGATCCCGAGTGGAACATTACCTGTGATCCGGCAGGAGCACGAGCTCTCCTTTCTGCCGGGATCCCGGTCTTCGTGATGCCGCTCGATTCCACCCAGATTCCTTTGAAAACTCCGGCACAAGGAGCAATCTTTTCCCACGGCTCCCCCCTCACCGATCAGTTGACCCTGCTCTATCATGAGTGGACCGGCGCAAGCGAATGGCGCACGCCCACACTCTTCGATCCCGTAGCCGTGACCTATGCCATTCGCCCCGAACTATGCCCAGCAACGCCGATGCGGCTCGAAGTCGATGACAAGGGCTTTACGAGACCGGTGGAAGGCGCGCCGAATGCCCAGGTCTGCCTTAAATCCGATGAAAATGGCTTCATGACTTTGCTCCTCGACCGGATTACGAGGAACGACCCTCGGTGAGTCTCGAAGCATCTCCCAGGCATACTTCTTTGTAGGAGGGTGATGATGAACCGCAGGAAGTTAACGATGGCCGCGGCCGTCTGCGTTTTGTTCACTGGCATGGCGTGGGCGCAGGAACCGAACGCACTCACACCAAAGGAGAAGCAGGACGGATGGCAGTTGCTGTTCGACGGGCACGATTTGAAAGGTTGGCACTCGTACCTCGAGAAGGAAACGGGTAGCGACTGGTCGGTGGTTGACGGTTCCATTCAACTGAAAAAGACCAATCAGGACCCGCGAGCCGACTTTGCCGACATCGTGACTGACGCCGAGTACACTAACTTCGATCTCCAGCTCGAGTGGAAGGCGCAACCCTGCATCGACAGCGGCGTCATGTTCTATGTCCATGAATCACCCGAGTACCGCGACACCTACGATACGGGCGTCGAAATGCAGATTGCGGATCTGGCCTGCACTGTTCCGGACAGCCGCGTCCTGATGGAGCGCTCCGGCGATATCTTCGACATGATCTCGGACAAGGTCGAGTGGGTGAAGCCCGCCGGGGAGTGGAACCAGTTTGAGATCATCGCAGACCACGGTCACCTGCAACTATTCCAGAACGGCCACGAAGTCATCGACACGCAGTTATGGGACGACAACTGGAACAAGTTGATCGCTGGAACGAAGTTCGCAAAGATGCCGGGATACAGCAAGTTCCACACCGGGCACATCTCGCTGCAGGGTACCGAGCCGAAAGGTGATCCGGGAGTGAAGATCTGGTTTCGGAACATCAAGATCAAGGAACTGCAAACGCATGGCGCCCTCTTGCCGCCGGCGCTGGGTGCATAGGGTGGCGAGGGGTCGGCCCCAGTTCCAACGTGGATCGCGTCAGTTCGTGATTCACCAGCAATCTGGGCATAAACCGAAAATGAATAGTCATTATGTAGTGACCGGCCCGCTGCGCTAGTCGTGGGTTAGGCTGAGTTTGTTTTGAGAACGCAGTCCAGAGCCACAAGCGGAGGAGCCGGTCATGAGAGAGAAGTTACGATTTTTGGGTTTA
>JBEKGW010000060.1:0-13532 GCA_050012595.1 Terriglobales bacterium | reverse complement strand
CAACTGCCACTGTTCATCCGTCAACAGCTTCTGCCGCTTCTTCATGACAGAAGCTCATCAGCTAACCCGCCTCACACGTAAGTACATGATCTGAGGCCGAACCTATTTATGAAACACGCCCTAGGAATATAATGAAATGCCATGAAGATGGACCGATCTATGACATGCTCGCACTGGGTGCCTTATGTGCTGCCGTTGTGGTTGCTGGTTCTTGCGCCAACTTCCGCCCTTGCCAGCCAAGCGAGCAGCGAAGTCACGCCCGAAGTGCAGGAGTTGTATGCGGAGGCAACAACGGCTGAACAGCATGGCGATAACGCGACAGCCATCGAAAAGTACCGGGCCATGATCAAACTCGCGCCGAATCTTGCGCCCGCATACAACAACCTGGGCATACTCTACTTCAACCTGCATGACTATACTCATGCCGCCGAAGTGCTTAAGCGAGGATTGCAACTTAAACCGGATATGCCAACCGCGTCCGCCATGCTTGGCGTGTGCTATTTTCAGTTGGGTGCGGACGAGAAAGCGGAGCCTCTTCTACGGGCAGCCCTACGCGCCAAACCAACCGATGACAATGTCGAGATGATCCTTGTGCATATCCTCATCAACCTCAAGAAGTATGAAGAGGCGGTTGTGCACCTCCAAGACTTCCTGAAGCGAAATCCGAAAGATCAGCAAGCTTGGTACATGCTCGGCAAGAGCTATTTGCAACTTTCAGAAGGTGCGCTAGAAAAAATCGATGAGATCGATCCTAATTCAGTTGTCGCGCATGAGATTGCCGGCGAAATCGACGAGAGCATGCACAACTACGATCTTGCCTTAGTAGAATATAAGAAGGCTGTCGATATTGATCCGCAACTGCCAGGAACACATATGCACCTGGCAAATGCCTATTGGCTTATTGGTAAGTGGGAATCCGCCCAAACGGAATTCGAGGCGGAATTGAAGAATGACCCAAACAATTGTACCGCCTACTGGAAAATAGGGAATTGCATGCTTGAGGCGAACGATCCCAGCGAAGACGCGCTCTCTGAATTGAACCAGGCCATTGAGCGCTGCCCGACACTGATGCAGGCGCGCGTAGATCGGGCGCGCGCGTTGATTAGGCTGGGCAAACACAAGGATGCGTTACCCGATCTGTTGATGGCCGAGAAGGATAATCCGGCCGAGCCAACTATTCATTTTCTCCTTGCCTCGGTTTACCGGGCGCAGGGTGCCACCAGCGAGGCGCAGCAAGAGATGCAGACTTATAGCCGGTTGCTGCGTGATGCCAGAGAAACGGTGGCCGGACACGCAAATGACGCCAATGCCATCAAAGACGCCGCGCACTAGCGCGATTAAGAAAGTGAGACTATGCATACTCGCTTTGGGCATTTCATTTGCCATTGCCGGCGATTGCCAGCAGTCTGCGGAACCAGTGGCAGAAGCCCGCGCGCTTCTGGCAGAGGGCAAACTCGCGCAGTCTGAGGCAGTACTTCGTGCCTACCTGAGCAGCCATCCTGATTCAGCTGAGGCTCATTTTGTGCTCGGTTCCGTGCTTTTTCGCGAAACGAAGCCTGTGGAATCGCTGGCCGAGTTCACCGCAGGGGCACGCACAAGTCGGCCAAGGGCCGGTGAGTTGAAGATTGTAGCGTCGGACTACGTATTGCTGCGCGACTATGCCGACGCCGACACATGGTTTTCTGAAGTCACTGCGGAAAGCCCCAACGATGCTCTAGCCTGGTATCTGTTGGGGCGTACCAAGTACAACGAGAACCGCTTTTCCGAAGCGGTGTCGAGCTTCGAGCGAGCATTGGCCTTGCGGCCCAAATACGTTGAAGCGGAAAACAATCTCGGCTTGTCATGGCAGGCGTTGAACAACCCGGAGAAAGCGAAGGAGGCATTTCAGACCGCAATCAATTGGCAGGGAGATGCTCCATCGGATCCTCAACCGTTTCTAAACCTAGGCACGATGCTTTGCGATGAGAGCGCTTTCGACACGGCGATCCCCTTTTTAGCAAAGGCCGCTGCGTTGCACCCAGAAAACCCGAAAGTTCACGAAGAGCTTGGCCGGGCGTATGAGGCGCAAAGGAACCTACCAAAGGCACAGAGCGAACTGGAACAAGCTGTCACGTTGGCGCCGGATGCCTCGGGACTTCACTTCAAACTGGGCCAGATTTACCGCCAGGAGGGTTTGCGCGACCGCGCGCAACACGAGTTTGAGATTTGCGAAAGGCTGAATAGTACTCATTCTTCTACCATCACCCCCAACCCCTTCAAATCAGGTTTATCCCCACCCCGTTAGCATTTTCCGAATTCACTTGGAGTATCGAAGGAGATTTAGAGGATTGCCTTGATTCCACTCAACAGACGAGGACTTGTCCACGGGGATCGCGGTCAGAGGAATGCCTCTTCAATGTAAAGGCTCGCTGATTCACAGACCGTCCGATGTGGTTCTTGTCGTTGCCGAATTCCAAGAATCCCGCTGTAAATGGAAACTGTCAGTTCATGGCGGTGCCGGCGCAATTCATCTTCCGGTTTCAGGCCCTGGTCTGCCGCTGCAGGTCCAGGGGTGAGGGGATTAATCCACGATTGATTTCATTGGTGACCCGATCCACCTTTGCGAAAAGGTATGGATTGGATCACATTTCGCGCATCGCTCACTACGCCACCTGTACGCAAGCATGCTGGTCGTGTCACTCGGTCGATCTGGTGATTCCATCTAACAGAATTTTGCTTCAAGAAGAACAGTGCCAACCGCATAGCCATTTTCCGTGGCGTCGGCGGCGCAGCCCTTACCGTCGTTACGGATGTCTCGGGTTGCGATACTCGAAGCCACGTGTTGCACCCCTGTTTGCAGCTGGCAATAGTCGCTTTTCTTCGTCAATTGACGATCTGGCGTGTCGTCCAGCGATATGCTCTAGACCGCGTAGGTTTTAGGGTTGACTTTACTTAGCACACTCCATACCTTCTGGTTCGTGTTCGATTCCGCTGCGCGATTGGGCGACAACCCGACGTGTTGATTCTCCAGTTCCTTTTCCGCAGTGATGTTGCAATCGCCTGGACGTGAATGAGTTTCAGGAAAAGTGGAGTCTAGGGATTGGCCGTTTCGAGACGTGAACTCATTGCATACGGAGCCGCGGGCGCCTTAACGACGCTCGCTGAGGGACGGTTGGCCACGGCTGAAGAAGCTTTGCAGGACGGTCAGCCGTGCGGCCCGATGCCGAATCAAGTTGCCACTGACAGGGCTTCGAGACCAGCAGCTTGTGAGTTCGATGCCTACGATATGCGGAGTCATTTGAAGCCCCGCCGACTGACCATTGCGATGTGGGATGTGGCGTACGCACTACGTCACCAGGCAGGCGGAAGTTTTGCGGATTATGACCGTGTCCTCGATGAGGCGGTCGAACGATGCTATAACACCCTGCGCATTGACCCGATGCCCCAGTGGCTCGATTTCCGCAAGCCGGCGCGCATTCTGGAATGGCCCGACCCGCACGAGCCCTTCATGCCGTGGAATTGGAACACTGCAGTGAAAGGGCCTGTGGCCACGTGGGTGATCGACTTCATACAAAAGCTGCAAAAGCGCCCATCGCTCCACTACACGCTGAGCGGGTGGTGGTTTATGCCGGGGTCGCCGACCTCTCCGGGCGTGCCGGCGCCGCTGCGCAAGCCAGCAAATTTGGTTGAAGGAGCAGAGATGTGGGCAGTGTCGTTGACCGATTGGAAGCAACGCTTCGGTCTCGATCGAATTCTCTATGTCGACATTGCGAACGAGACGCCTTATTTTTTCCCGGATTTCGAGGAACGGCTCAAGAAGACAACGGGCGTCGGGTTTGGTGATTTACCGGCCTTCTCTGAAGCTCAGAGCGCCTTCATGGCAAATGAGACCAACAAGGCGTTGGGGCTATTGCGGCGAGAGTTCCCAGAGTTACGCTTTACTACTTCCATTCACGGCGACCTGCGCTGGCTGGATGTGCCGCTGGAACTCGATTGCCTCGATGTGCACTTCTACGCCGACGCCGACCCGCGCTGGAGCGATCGGACCCGCTTCGAAGAGTTTTCAAAAGATGGATTGTTTGTGAACGACCACTGGTTCAAGGAGTTCTCTGACCGGTCGAAGAAGACGGCCGCAGCGATGGCGCCTATGTTGCGTGCACGCCAGCGATTCAAAATGAAGGAGTTCTCCGAGTGGGCTGCACGGCGGGGCGCGCCACTTACGACCTCAGAAGCCTGGGCGACGTGGTTCTATATCGACGATCCGCGACTGGACTGGGGCTGGTTGCTCGATTGGGCTGCGTGGTCGGTGGAGGACGCGATTACCTACAAGTTCTGGGGCTGGACCCCGCACAACTATGCGCAGCCGCAGTTCGCCAACTGGAAGGACGTGAAATGGCATCGCACTCTGAATGAACGCTTCCTTAAGAGCTAACGGCCGTGCAAAGACCAGCTCATCCCTGCGAGAACTGGGAGGTAAAATCGTGATGCTGACGCGCCGTGAATTCCTGGCTGCGACGTCAGCCATAGCACTCTCGCACTCCGCAAGCGCAATCCCAAGCTCCGGAGGCGCACTGCCGCGGCTCGCGCGCAAGGACTGTTTTCTTGGCCTTCATTTCGACTTGCATCCCACAGCGCGAGATAAGGATCTTGGCCGCGATCTGACCGACGCAATGGTCAGCCATCTACTCGATGCCTGCCGCCCGGATTTCGTCGAGTATGACTCGAAGGGCCACCCTGGCTATCTCGGCTATCCCTCAAGAACCGGCATGTCCGCTCCCGGCATCGTGCAGGACTCTCTCGCTATCTGGCGCCGCGTGACCGCCGCGCTGGGTGTCGCCTTCTACAACCACTTCTCCGGGGTGCTCGACGGCCTCGCCGTCGTAAAACACCCAGAATGGGCGCGAGTCGGCCCCGATGGTAACCGCGATCCCCAGGAGACCAGCCTGTTCAGTCCTTACGAGTGGGAGTTGATGATTCCCGAACTCACCGAAGTTGCGCTCAGGTACGATTTGGATGGCTCGTGGGTGGATGGCGACTGCTGGGCGGTGAAGCCAGACTACTGCGACGCTGCACAACGAGAGTTTCTTGAGAAGACCGGAATCGATCTGCTTCCGAAGAAGCCCGAAGACAAAGGCTGGAACGAGTTCCTCGATATGCAGCGGGAACAGTTCCGTCAGTATGTAGCCGTATACGTGAATGCCCTGCACCGCGCAAAACCGGGTTACCAGATCACCAGCAACTGGATGTATTCGACCTTCGCACCGGAGAGACCTACTGTGCCGCTCGACTACCTGTCCGGTGACCTTGCTGCCCAGACAGCGGTCAGACAGGCCCGCATCGAAGCACGCTATCTTTCCCGCTGCGGCAAACCCTGGGACTTGATGTCCTGGGGCTTTGAAAAAGACGCACAGTTTAAAGACCCGTCCACCAAGCCCGTTGTAGAGCTTGAGCAGGAAGCTGCGGTCGTGTTGGCGCAGGGCGGCGCTTACCAGATCTATTACAATCCCACCCGCGCAGGCTGGATCGATGATCGTGTCATAACAACAGCTGGGGAAGTGGGAAGATTTTGCCGGAAGCGCCAGCAATTGTCCTTTTGTTCCGAGAGCCTTCCCGAAGTGGGCGTGTTGTTTTCAGGCCGAACTCTCTACCGCACGGCAGGCCGCGTTTTTGGGGGATGGGGAAAGGCCGAGGCACCAGCGGCAGGGGCTGTCGATCTGCTGCTCTCCTGCGGATACTCCGTCGATCTCATTCCCGACTGGCAGGCAGCCGAATGCACCGCGCAGTACCATCTCATCGTTGTTCCCGACTGGCAGGATATTGGCGAAGAAGTGGCAAAGACTCTTACGAGCTACGTTGCCGAAGGAGGCACGCTGCTGCTATGCGGCGCAGAGAACGCCCGCCTCTTCTCCAGTGACTTGAATCTGCGGCTTACAGGCACGGCACAGGAGCGCTCTTACCTCATAGCCGATGAAAGCGGCTTTGCGCAGGTCGCGGGGACTTGGATTGAAATCGACGCTTCCCAACCCGGAATCGTCGCCAACGCATATCGCACCGCCGACACACGGAAAGACGCGCTGCCACTTGCTGTGTGCTTCAATCACGGAAAAGGTTCCGTCGTGGCGTGCCCTGGGCCGATCGCTTCAGCTTATGGAAATGCCACCACGCCTATCATCCGTTCTGTGGTGCGCCGGATGTTGGGACTATTGTATGTACCGATGGTCAACCTCGATGGTAATTATCCGGCGCTGGAAATCGTGCTCAGGAAGAAAAACGGCCAGATGCTTGTTCATTTGATCAACAGCGAAGGAGCTCCGGTAACGAGCGAGTTCCGCCACTCTGGCGTTGTACCCTGCACCGGCCCGATCCGATTGCGAATGCAACTATCTGCAGCGCCGTCCAAGGTGGTTCTTGAACCGGATGGAATTGCGCTTTCGGGAGATTACGAAGCTGGCGAATGGCGCGGATTGCTGCCGGACTTACACGTCCACGCGATCATCAGAATCGAGGGCGAAGCGTAAGCAGCGCAATTACATGAATCTGTTGTAGCTTGGACGCAACTTGTAGGATTTTCGAAATGAAAGGACCAAGGGAGATCAAAATGATTCGCTTCAGTAGCCGATCCATGTTCTTGCCCTCATTTCTTATGATCGCTTTCGGGATCGTGCCCATTTGCGCCTCGGCCGTGCCTCGCCAAGGTCGCATTTGGGTAGTCGCTAAGGACAATCCGCACGCGTCCGATCAAAATGCTGGAACCGCAGAAGAACCGTTCAAAACCATCAGCCAAGCGGCCTTGCTTGCAAAACCGGGAGACCAGGTACTAGTACATGCCGGAGTTTATCGTGAGCGTGTCGCGCCGGCGCGTGGAGGAGAGGAGGGGTTACCCATCACTTACACGGCAGCATCTGGCGAATCTGTCATCGTAACGGGATCAGAGGTACTGCGTGGGCCATTTTTTGCGGTCGACCAGCGCACCTCTGCTTACACGGCGAAGCTTGATCCAGGGGTATTTCCTGGCGAAAATCCATATGCTACGCATGCAAATGGTTTGGCTGGACGTAAGACACTAGGCCAAATATTCGTGGATGGGGTTCCCTTTCTTGAAGTGGATGATGCTACACAGTTGAGGAGCATACAGTCGTCCTGGATGGCAACGAATGGCGGCCGCTCTCTTATAATCCATTTTCCCCGTCAAATGGGTAATCCAAATCAACATTTGGTGGAATACTCAGTGCGCGATCGAGTCTTTGCGCCATATAAACGGGGCTTGGGATACATCACTGTGCGCGGCTTTACTTTCGAACACTGTGCCAACCCTGGCCTTGGCAGCTTTTGGGAAGCGAATGGCCACCAAGCGGGGATGGTGAGTACGCGTAGTGGCAATCATTGGATCGTTGAAGAAAACGTGATTCGCTACGCCAAAAGTCTTGGACTGGATTTTGGCGCAGAAGGGGGAGCCGACCAGGGGCCAAATTCAGTATCTCCAGGCGACGATGGTAATCGTGTTGCCGATGGAAGCGTCGGATGGGATCTAATTCAGAACAACACCATCGTCGACAACGGGGAAGCCGGAACCGAGGGGGATGGCAGCCATTTCGTACAGATCATTGACAACACCTTCGAGCGAAACAATGCTCTGGGTTGGACCGCAGTGGAGGAAGCGGCAATTAAGACACACTTCTTCTTTAACGGGCTAATCGAAGGCAATCTATTCCGCGACAATAATTGCCCTGCTGTCTGGATAGACAACACCTATAGCCACGTCCGCATCACGCGGAACGTGGTTCTCAATAGCGCTGAAGAGGGAATCTTTGTTGAGTTGGGATTTGGCCCCGTCCTGATCGATAACAATATTGTCGCCTATACCCGTGCTGGAGACGGGATCTACGCGCACGATTCCTCGGGCATCACTGTCGCGCATAATCTGCTGCTGGCCAACGCCGATTGGGGCATTTTCATGCGCGTCGTCACCGATCGCAAAGCATTCGCTCTCAATTCGAGCAATCATGCATTAGCATTAGTTGAAACTTCCAATGAACGCATCGTGGAGAATCTGATAATCGACAATTACCGCGGAGCGGTTAGCCTTCCGCCACATTGGAACCGCTCACGGAGTAATGTATCTGACTTCAATGTGTTCGCCGCCGGTAGTCAATATCAATGGGGCGGAGGTTTCGATCCGGTGTTCGCGTTTGACAATTGCGGAGGACGGATTGGTCCTGAGGAACTAAGACGCGCAGTCTTCAAACATCTTCAGAGTCTTCCCAAAGATAGATGGCCGAGCTCGGGGCTTTGGCCAGAAATTGAGTTACTCACTTTCGATCAATGGCGTGCAATTTCCGGTTTCGAGCAGCACAGTGTGACGGCGAGATTCAAGAAGCCATCTTCGATTAACGGGAATAGTCTTATGCTCTCCCTGACGGTGGAAGGGTTTCCTTGGAAAATGCAAAACATTCCTTCGGTGGATGAAGTTGCTAGAGACTTCTTCGACCAACCGCTGTCCCAGCAGAACCCGGTCCCCGGGCCATTTCAAAATCTTTCTCAAGGTGAGAATGATCTTCTACTTCTGTCTGGCGCCTTCGCAGGTAAGGAAGGCATGAAGGCGACGCGAGAGGAAGTTCAATGATTCAATCGAAGATCGCTGGTTGAAGGGTGTCAAAAGAATCGTATGGAGTTTGGGTCCGTATTCTCGCTCGCTGGAGCACAGCGGTATGTCAGCAGCTACAGCGGAACCCCATCACCTCGCTCGAAGGGAAAAATGCAAATCATGAAACACACCTTACGCTTCCTGCTCCTGTTTGCAAGTATGGCTGCTATAGGCGCCTTGTCCTCTCATGCCGCGATCAACGTCTCGGGTCTTCGATGCGAAGACGCAGTTAATCCCCTAGGCATTGACGCAGCGAAGCCACGGTTAAGCTGGCTTCTCACCTCGAGCGAACGAGGCCAGGCACAGACGGCTTATCAGATCCTTGTTGCAAGTGATGAAGACAAGCTGCGGAGTGACCAAGCCGATATCTGGGATTCTGGCAAGGTCGTCTCTGATCAGTCGATCCAGGTTTTGTACAAAGGGCCAACTCTCTCTTCGCGTCAGCGTTACTTCTGGAAAGTTCGCGTTTGGGACAAAAGTGGTGTAGCTAGCACCTACAGTGAATCCGCATTTTGGGAAATGACGCTTCTCTCTCCCCGGGACTGGAAGGCGAATTGGATCGGCTTTACTGGTGGTTGGCTTGGGCGCGCCCTCTATTTCCGATCCGACCTGACGCTCGCCAAACCGGTCCGAAGAGCGCGCGTTTATGTGAGCGGTATTGGATACTACGAACTGAGGCTGAACGGCATCAAGGTCGGCGACAACGTTCTCGACCCGGGGTTTACTGACTACACGAAGCGCGTTCTCTACGCCACCTATGACGTAGGTAGTGAACTGAAGACGGGACACAACGTAATTGGTGTCACTGTCGGCAATGGCTGGTGGAACAGGCCGCAGCTCTTGCTGCAATTGGAAGTCACTTACACAGACGGATCGGACGAGACCTTCGGAACACTATCCTCATTTAACCAAAACAACGGCACATGGCGCGTGACAAGTGGCCCGATCCTGAACAACAGCGTTTATGACGGGGAGGTCTACGATGCCCGGCTTGAGAAGCCGGGATGGGACTCCTTGGTCGGAGACCCGGATCGGGACGGCAATCATCTCGACCGGACGGAGGGCTGGGAGGTTCCCCACACCGTCCCTGGTCCGGGTGGAATCTTGGTTTCACAGACAATCGATCCCATCAAGGTGGTGGACACCATTCGGCCTGTTTCAGTCAAGGAAGTGAAGCCCGAGGTCTTCGTGTATGACTTTGGCCAGAACATGGCAGGATGGGCGCGCCTGAGCTTAAGCGGACCACGCGGGATTCAAGTCACGCTCAGGTTCTCTGAAGAGCTGGCCTCGGATGGCACGGTAGACCAGAAAAACCTCCGCAAAGCCGCTGCAACCGATGTCTACATCTTGAAAGGCGAAGGCAGCGAGACGTGGGAGCCACGGTTTACTTATCACGGGTTCCGCTATGTTCAAGTGGAAGGCTTCCCTGGCAAGCCGGTGGCTGAGAACCTGACGGCCCTCGTGGTGCGGTCCAGCGTGGCGCCAAGCGGTGCAATCGAGACCAGCAACCAACTTGTTAACCGGATTCAGAAGATGGTCTGGTGGACCGAGGCAAGTAACCTGACCAGCATTCCAACTGATTGTCCGCAACGCGACGAGCGGATGGGATGGATGAACGACCTGACGGTCCGAGCGGAAGAGGCAGTCTATAACTTCAACATGTCGCGCTTCTATCCCAAGTTTCTCCACGACGTTCGCGACGAGCAAGACGAGGACGGCGCCATCACCGACACCGCGCCGTATCGGTGGGGGCAGCGCCCAGCTGACCCGGTATCGTCTAGCTATCTGCTGATGGCCTGGCTTCTCTATCAACATTATGGCGATACGCGCACGATGGCCGAAGAGTATGAGGGCTTCAAGGCGTGGACGGACTTTCTCTATTCGCACACCAGTGACAACATCGTGGACTATGGATACTACGGGGATTGGTCTCCGCCCAAGGCATTCGCGATTCCTGGCAGCAAGGGAAGTGGGGCAGTTTCGAAAGACACGCCGCTCCAGTTCATGTCGACCGGGTATCTCTACTACGACGCTCGGCTGGTGTCGCAGATGGCGCGCACGCTGGGCAAAGCAGACGACGAAGCCGCTTATTCTGAGATGGCGAACAAAGTCGCCGCCTCTTTTAATCAGAAGTATTGGAACGAGGCAGCGGGAGGATACGGCTCGAATAACGAATCCATGAATTCATTTGCGCTCTTTCTTGGCGTGGTACCTGAGGACAAGGTGAAGCGGGTCGTTATGAGTCTTGTCAACGCAGTTCATGCAAACCAGGATCACCTCACGACCGGAAATCTCTGTACGAAATACGTTCTGGAGATGCTCACCGTATACGGTTACGGAGATCTGGCTTTCAAAATTGCAACGCAAGAGACTTATCCCAGTTGGGGATACATGCTCGCCAACGGCGCGACCACTCTTTGGGAACGATGGGAGCCCCTGACAGGATCAGGAATGAACTCGCATAATCATCCAATGATGGGATCGGTCAGTTCGTGGTTTCACAAGTATCTGGGAGGAATCAACCCCGACCCACAAGGGCCAGGGTTTAAGCGCATTGTGATTCACCCATACGCCTTGGGTGACCTGACATGGGTGCGTGCCGAATACAATTCCCCCTACGGCCTGATTCGCAGTTCCTGGCACAGGCAAAACGGGGTTTTCACATTGAAGGTTACCGTGCCTGTCAACACCACCGCGACGGTTTACATTCCAACGCAAAACGCGGCCAGTGTTACAGAGGGTGGAAAGCCCGCGGTGGCGGCGGATTCCGTCAGATCACTTGGCTCGCGAGAAGGAGCGGCCGTATTTGAGGTCGGGTCGGGTGACTATGAATTTGTAGTCAAGTGATCGATGAGGGCTAGGATGCCGAATTTATCTGCAGGAAGGCTGATTATCTGAGATATTGATAACTTCGAGCAATAACGGCGGAGTGACAACAATCGCTGCGGTATTCGCTGTCTATGCAGGGATTCGCGGGATAGAGCACAGGTACTTCGAGACGGAGGAGGGAAATGTTGCGCCAAGGTACTTTCTTTCTTGCGCGGAGCAAGTTGGGGATCTGGGAAGGTAGGGGAGGAAGTCGGCGGCGATCATGGCTAGATTGCAGGCGACGAGTGCCGTCCTGCACACGAAATATACTGCATCTTAGGGATGCGCCAGCGTCATCTCACCGATCATGAGGAGGCTGAAAATGCTGCCCATCGACCCCATCAAAATCGACCGTCGCGAATTCTTCAAATCGGCGGGCACTGCCACTGGAGCCATCGCTGCGCAGCAATGGCTCAGCCCCATGATGCGCGCCGAAACCACCGCGAACGATTGCATGATCTATCGCCCTCTTGGCCGCACCGGCGAGCGCGTCTCTGCTATCGGCCTCGGCGGATACCATATCGGCCAATCGTCCATCGCCGAAAAGGACGCGATTCAACTCATTCGCCAAGCCATCGACCGAGGCATTACCTTCCTCGATAACTGCTGGGACTACAACGACGGCGTCAGCGAAATCCGCATGGGCAAGGCTCTTGCTGGCGGCTTTCGCAACAAGGTCTTCCTCATGACTAAGATCGACGGCCGCACCCGCGCCGCCGCCGCACAGCAAATCGACGAGTCCCTGCAGCGCCTGCAAACCGATCACGTGGACCTGATGCAGTTTCACGAGGTCATTCGCCTCGAGGACCCAGACCGCATTTTTGCTGAAGGCGGAGCCATGGAAGCGATGCTCGAGGCCCGCAAGGCAGGAAAGGTCCGCTTCATCGGCTTCACCGGCCATAAGGATCCCTATGTCCACTTGCGCATGCTTGAGCAGGCCCGCAATCACAGTTTCCATTTCGACGCCATGCAATTGCCCCTCAATGTCATGGACGCGCACTTCCGCAGTTTTACCCGGGAAGTCCTTCCGATCCTCACGCGCGAAGGCATTGCTCCGCTCGGCATGAAGTGCTTTGGCGACCACTTCATTCTCGACAGCAACACCGTCAAGGCAATCGAGGCGCTGCACTACTGCCTTAACCTGCCCATTGCCGTGCAGATCACAGGAATCGACAGCCAGAAGATTCTCGATCAGGCGCTCGAAGCCGCGCGCACGTTCAAGCCGCTCTCCCAGGCCCAGGTTGCGAGCCTTCTTGAGCGCACACGTGTCGCTGCGCAGAACGGCAAGTACGAGCTCTACAAGACCAGTTCGCACTTCGACGGCACCGCTCACCGCCCGCAAGTGCTCGGCTGAAGCACAACATCCGCGCCACCGGCTTCGCCCAGCCCATCGCCGCCCCCCTCAGAGGTGAGGTGCGCTTGTATCGTAGAGTGCGGCTTTAGTGTATCCGTCAGAGCAACGCACCCGTTGTTGTGCAGAGGATTTGCGATGTGCTGGAGGCATGAGTGAAAGGGAAGCGAGAAATTTGGTGCAGAGCCGGACGGCGGCAGAGCAACGTCAACCGCGAGTTTGGCCGGACGCATACATTCAACGTAATGACAGCGGAGGGAATCCCTCATCCTTCTTCGATCCAAACCCGTATATCACCGCCAGTCTGGCCGGCATCGCTGAATGGAACCAGAATTACCGGTTTCGCCGCTGGAGACTCAAGCGCTGAACATGTGTAGGCCTGGTTGCCAACCCAACCCTTCGGGAGAATATCATCGACTGGCTGCAGTATCATTGGTCGGTCAGGCTTGAGTGTCGCCTGTCCCGCGTCGTCCAATTCACTCAGAAAGCCGTCAATTGCCAGCACTTGAGGTCCATGCTTAATTGCTCGGTAGTTCGGGAAGTTCCCGTATTTTTCAAAGAATTCCCGATATGGTGTGGTATTCCAAGCCTCCTTCTTCATCTCTTCTGAGAGTGATTGACCCTGCAAAAGTTGATCCGTCAAATCCATCGAGATCTCAATTTCATCACCAGCTTTCCAGACTCGCGTGA
>JBEKGW010000059.1:0-13555 GCA_050012595.1 Terriglobales bacterium | reverse complement strand
TATGAGGACGACGTGGTGATTGACGGCGGAGAGATCCGCAAACGCGACAAAAGGCCATCCAGGAAACTTCGTGACGATTATGGACACACTCCTTTGTCGGTGGAAGAAGACATACCCTGGAACTGCAGCCGTTTGGTAATCGGTACCGGAGCCGACGGAAAACTGCCTGTGCTGCCAGAAGTAAGGCGCGAAGCGGAACGGCGCAAGATTGAACTCCTCGTCGTTCCGACCGCCCGTGCAATTGAACACCTGCGGCAAGGCAAGCCGGGGACCAAGACCACGAACGCAATTTTGCACATCACTTGCTGATTGAACCAACATTCGCTGCTGAGCGTTGTGCATGCATGCGCAGCACGAGTCATCAGGTTACATCAGACAAACGGGCCAAGATCCGTGCGTATCCGCCAGCTCCTGTTTCCGGATTCCTGGCGCGACACCGACTTGTGAGGACTATAACGGTTTTCCAATTGCCGCAAAGGAAACCTAATCTCCTGCGCGACTCTTTCTTTAAGAAAGAACCACCTTGCACGAATGCGTTGGGATCGTCTTAACCCAGTTCTTGACCGGTGGATCCCCATACCCCGGGTCCTACATCCTTATCCTGATGCTCGCTTCGCCGCTACTCATCCTTCGTAAGAGCCGTATGCGTAGACGCGCACGTACGGATCTGTGCGGGGGGCGGTCAGTAATGACCGTCCTTACCGAGACCGGAACAATGCTACGCCGTCGGGAAGGAACCTTGCGACATGCCGGCTTTTCGTGACCGATCTCCTACATAAAGCGTCTAAAGGATGTTGTTAATACAGTTGCAGGCAATTTCGGAGCGATTATAGCTGCACTTTGGTGCGCTTGCTTTGTGAGAAGATCTGATGCTTTCGCCAAGTCACTCTGTTCTCGCTTTGTGTGCAATTGGCTAAGTAAGAATGTGGTTATCGAACTGTTTCCCAGATGCACAAAGGTATTGCCATCGGAACCGCACTCCCGAGACACAGCAATTGGGTCGTCAGAACTGGGCGCTCAGGCTTGCATAGGCCGATCGTCCCCGCCCCGTAAGTGGCATGATCCGGCTCATCCACATGCTGGCCATGAAGTCGTCGAAGTTCACTCCTCCCAGCGGCAGTTCGTACTCCCGGTTGAGCAGATTGTCGGCGCCCGCGCTGATCCGCAGGTGACCGTGCTCATAGCCCGCGTGCAGGCTGAAGAGCGCATACCCGGGCGTCGCTTGTTCAAAGCGATGTGGGTCCACATTCGATTTGCGATCCACGGCCTCTACGCCAGCACCGGCCGTCCATCCCTTGAGTTCCTCGTCGAGGGCGACCCGCACGTTGACCGGCATCATCTGGTAAAGGCCCGTCTGCGTGTCAAGTCTCTCGCCGTGCAGCCAGCCAGCAACGCCGCTGATCCTGCCCTGCCCGAAAGTGGAGCTATTCCAGAGCGCGGCGTTGCCGGACAGATCGGCGCCATAGATCCCGGCGTTGTGGTTGGCGAAGCGCAGTTGGGCAAAGGTGCTCATGCCGTAGGTGACGGTGCCCAGCGTGTCCACGTCGACGTAATCCTGGATATGGGTCTCATAGGGCGTGATCCTGATCTCCCACGTTTTGCGTGCCCGGTCGTGCCAGGTCGCTGTGCCGCTGATGGTGTGGGCGATCTCCGGCTTGAGGCCGATGTTGCCCACATAATAGTTGCCGTCGCCAAACCAGCCGATCATGCCGCTGGCCATCAGATTGGTAGACCATGCGTAACGCTCGTAGAGGTTGGGCGCGCGGGTCTTGCGGGCGTAACCAAATTCGAAGCTGCTGGAGGCGTTCGGCTCGTAGCGCGCCATCACGGTAGCATCGAGATCCGGGTCGGTGTGAGCGCGGTTCGATGCGTTGAAAGCGTTCGCATCGGTGGCATACATGTCCGAGTAACCCTGCACCGAACCGGCGTTCGTCCAGACAGTATCGTTGCGCAGGCCGACCAGGGTGGTCCATTTCGGGTTCCACTTGCTGGCCACCTCGGCGAAGGTGCCCAGCCGGATACGGCGGCCGTCGTTGATGCTGACGAACGTATTGGGTCCCATCATGGGTGCCGTGCCGGGAACGGCGGGCCAGGTATCGTCGAGAACGAAGCGATGGAGTTCGTTACCGACCCGGAGGGTGTGGTGTTCTGACAACTGGAGGTCAAGCTTGACGGAGTAGCCGAGATCCCGTCCGTGGGTGTTCATCGGCATCCACATGGGCATCGGGAAAGTGGACTTGTCTCGGCCGATGTTCATCGAGTGCCAGGTGTTTTGCCAGAACATGTGCGTGTCGAGCACGCTGCGTTCGAAGCTTCTGCGATAACGCAGGTTGAGCGACTCCGCATAGTTGCGCACCAGGTCCATCTGTGCGCTCACAAAGCCCTCGTATGGAGTGTGATGGAGACTGGCCTGGAGCACGAAAAGATTGCCAGCGCCTTGAGCCGCCAGGGTCACTGTGTGGTCGGTGCTCTGAGCGTATGTGGACGTGACCTTGTGGCCGCTGCCGTCGGTGTAATCGTCGTTGGTAGCCCACGATCCGGTGTAGCCCAGCGCCAGGTTGGGGCCCGCGACCCATCCCGACAACGCGCCGCCATAATTCTGTCCGTTGCTGCGATAAAAGCCTGAGGATGAGCCTTCTTCGTGCAGCCGTTCACCGGGACTGGCAAAGACGGGTTGACGGGAATCGACCGCGACCGTTCCGGCCAAACTATCGCCGCCCAAGCTGACCGGTGTGATGCCGGCCAGCACAGTGATCTGGGCCGCATCGGACGGTGCGATGTAGGAGAGCGGCGGGTTCATGTGGTTGGGACAGGCTGAAGAAACCGTCATGCCGTCGACAACCAGCTTGGTGCGTTCGTCTCCCAGCCCATGAAGAAATGGGATGCTGGCAAGCTGGCCGTTTTCCCTCAGGCTGACGCCGGGCGCGTTTCCAACCAATTCGGCCGCGTTGCGGCTGCGCGCCTGGTCGTCTGAGTTCACCTTGTGCCCCGTTGTGGCTGTGGTTGTGATCGCAGAGCCGTTTACTTCGACAAAGGCCTTCGCCGGGGCGATTTTCAGAGCCACATTGGCGGGTGTCTCAGTCCCGGCCGTAACGACAAGATCGGGAAGAACCGCGATATCAAAACCGCCGGCGGAGATGGTGACTTGGTAGTGGCCCACCGGCACGTCACTGAAAACAAAGCGCCCCTGCTGGTCTGTTTCCATCGATCTCGTTGATCCAGTGGCGAGTCTTCTGAGTTCGATCTTTGCGCCTGGGATGACTGCGCCGGATGGGTCATTCAGGATTCCGGCAATGCGGCCGGTCGCGATGGGGCTTGCGGCAACAACTGGACTTTGTTGGGCATGGATCAGGTACGCCGACCCGCATAGGCAGACGGCTGAAATTAACGCCAGCAACCATCTGGCTTTCATGGCTTTTCCTCTTGCTTCAAGAAAACGCGAAGTATCTGGACGGGATTGGCTGCACCAGTCCCATCCGTAATGCACTACGGTTTGTCAGGCAAGAGGCGACGGTGGGCCGCGCTTTTGATGGCTGCGGAGAAAGGAAACGCGGTTAAGCGCCTCATGCTGCGGCGTACACGAAGGATGGCGGACAACTTCCGTGTAGATCTGTGTTTCGGTTTTCAGGCTTGTACGCTCGAGAATGAACGGCACAGGTGCTGGCTGGGAAGCAGGGGCATTTCTCCGAAGCGGAGGTGAAGCCGGTCTGTTTGCCGCCGAACCGCTCCATCATGCGCATCATGCAGTGATGCTTGCCATGCCTGCGGCAGCACGGGGGAAGATTCGCGTCGGCGTCGGGGCCAAAAATGGGCGCAATCAGCGTCCAGCTGAAGGCCATCATCAGCGCAAGTGCGATCGTGCGGCGCATCTTCAGGCTACAATCTAATCCGGGATGCACCCGGTTTCATGTGTCTGCCAACACTGCGCGCGCCCGCCTGGGCTAGCCCCAGCCGTTCAACAGGGCAGAGGCCGCCTGGTTGATCCGGTCTCCAATCGATCTCGGATTGTGCGAAAGAGATGAGGCTTAGAACTCGAACCCTTTCCCTCTCTCCCGGAAGTTCGAGAGCCCGTTGGCAGCTCGGCCCAATCGCCGAATTGAAGTGCCGGCCGCTCCATTAACATGCTATAGCGGGTCATGTGAACCATAGAGGACGCGGCTCTTAAGGCCGGAAGGCATTTGGGGCTGCTACTTCCCAAATGCCACTGGCTGCTGCTATACATCTGTGATGTCTGACGCTGCTTCCGCCTCTGTGGCGGTCTGCTGCAGATGCAGGCATCCTCAACTCCCCTTAGTACGGAAACACCCCAGGAGGTAATCATGTCCGAGCATTCTCACACGCACACCCACGATACCGTCACACATACGCATGAACATACCCACCACGACGGGTACCACGATTATACCCATGAGCCGCCGGTTCCCCCTGGCACGACGCATAGCCATGAGCATACGCATGGCGTGATCACGCACTCGCATCCTCATGATCATGATCACGACCACCATCATGACCATACTCACGAGTAGCGCTAAGATCTCCTGCATCGACCAGATCGATTGACCGGCCATTGGGCAGCTTGTTCGGCCCAAAGTGAACCTGGCAGCTTCGCATCGAGAGAAATGTCGATGCACGCTGTCGAATGTGTTCTTCCTAAGAGGCATGTATGAGACTCACTACGCAGACAAAGTTCTTGCGCGTTGCATTTCTGTTGCTCGTTGCGCCAGTAGCGGCGTCATCGCAGTCGGCAAGCCCACACCCGCTGACCGTACCACTTCAGTGCACGCAGGGAGATTGTCCTTTGCTAAAAGGCGTCCCCCAGACGACAGGAATGCGGAGCGGCTTCGTGCGCCTGTTGCCTGGCACGACGGTTGGCTGGCACACCACCGGCAACAACGAGGAATCTCTGGTTATCCTGCACGGAAACGGCGAGGCCCTCATCGAAGGCCAGCCTAAACAACCGTTCATTGCTCCAGCCTTCGTCTATATTCCGCCGGCAACGCGCCACAACGTCGCCAACACCGGAAATGAACCGCTCGAATATGTGTACGTTGTGGCCCTCGCCAAGCAGTAAAACTGACTCGTGCAATCCACAAATAAGTTGGGTTCCGGCCGGATGGTCGCCTACTCGGCAGTAACGGAGTGGTCTGAAGGGTGGGCGGTTACACGACCGGAACCCAGGAATCCGTGAACTTTTCAATGGAAAAAGCTCGATGAGTGCATCTGCGATTTATCAACGTTTGACCCAGGTTCCGGTTATCGCCTCTGGAATCGGACGGATTCATCGCTCGTCGTTTTCTGAGTTGATCTTTTCCGTCCCAGCCAAACCAGGCCCTTCCTTCCGGCAGGACGACCGTAACCGTGGCCGACTGACAAAGTAAACTCCCTCCGCAGCTTCCACTGAGAACCTGTCCGTGTCTCCATCGGCTACGTCCAGCACTACGCCCTGCTGCGCTACCTGTTCCGGCTGCCCCGCTCCCAGATAGAAAGGCGTGCCTTCCACAAAGCCCAGCAGCACGTCCTTTGAACCCACGCGAAACTCGCTTTGCTTCAGGCACAACGGCACACTACCGTCGCAACACCCTCCCCCCTGATGGAATAACAGTGGCCCATGGCGCTTCTCCATTTCCCTCAGTAGCGCCGCCGCTCGTGCCGTGATCTGAATGCGATCCTTCATTGCTGGACCTTTCGATCCGCCGGTACACACGGGCTTTTGTGCCCGATTCAAAAGGCCGGCGCGGTGGCAGGGCGAAGCGTTGAACCCCGCCTTGCCGGCTGGCCGTTCCGCTCTAGAAGAATCCCATCGCCTTGGTGCTGTAGCTGACAAGCAGATTCTTGGTCTGCTGATAGTGGTCGAGGATCATCTTGTGGGTCTCGCGGCCAAAGCCGGACTCCTTGTATCCGCCAAACGCCGCGCCAGCGGGATACACGTGGTAGCAGTTCGTCCAGCAGCGGCCAGCCTTGATCTCCCGGCCGACGCGATACAGGTTGTTCTGGTTGCGCGACCACACGCCCGCGCCCAGGCCGTAGACGGTGTCGTTGCCGATCTCGATGGCCTCCTCAAGGGTCTTGAACTTGGTGACCGAGACCACCGGTCCGAAGATCTCCTCCTGGAAGATGCGCATTCTGTTGCTACCCGTGAAGACGGTCGGTTTGACGAAGTAGCCATGCTCCAGGTCGCCCTGGAGGTGCGCCGGCTCGCCGCCAGTCCGGCATTTTGCCCCCTCTTCCCGGCCGATCTTGATGTAGTCGAGGACCTTATTCATCTGCTCCTGCGACACCTGCGGTCCCATCATGGTCGCCGGGCCGAGCGAGTTGCCGACCTTGATCCGGTTGACGCGGGCCACGGCGCGCTCCAGGAATTTCTCGAAGATCGGCTCCTGGATCAGCACGCGAGACGGGCAGGTGCAAACCTCTCCCTTGTTGAAGGCAAACAAGGCAAAGCCCTCCAACGCCTTGTCGAGGAAGTCGTCGTCGGCGTCCATCACGTCGGCAAAGAAGATGTTCGGCGACTTACCGCCCAGCTCCAGGGTCTGCGGAATGATGGGCTCCGACGCATACTGCATGATGAGCCTACCGGTGGTGGTTTCGCCGGTAAAGGCGATCTTGGCGATGCGCTTGTTCGACGCCAGAGCCTTGCCGATCTCACCGCCCGGTCCGCTGATCACATTCAGCACGCCGGGAGGCAGGAGATTGCCGACCAGGTCGGCAAAAATCATGATGCTCAGCGGCGTGTTCGAAGCCGGCTTGATCACTACGCAATTGCCGGCGGCGATAGCGGGAGCCAGCTTCCAGGCGGCCATCAACAGCGGGAAGTTCCAGGGAATAATCTGGCCCACTACGCCCAGTGGCTCCTTGAAGTGATAGGCGACGGTGTCGGTGTCGATATCGCTCAGCGCGCCTTCTTCCGCGCGGATGCAGGCGGCGAAGTAGCGGAAGTGGTCCACCGTCAGAGGAACATCGGCGGCGCGAGTCTCGCGAATGGGCTTGCCATTGTCGATCGTTTCCGCCAGAGCGAGTGTTTCCAGATTCTGTTCGACAACATCAGCGATTTTGAGCAGGACAGCGGCGCGCTCGGCCGCGGAAGTGTGACCCCACTTTTCTTTGACAGCGTGAGCGGCATCCAGAGCCTTCTCTACATCCGCCACGCCGGAGCGCGCAAATTCGCATATCGGCTCTGCGTTGATGGGGCTATGGCTCACAAAGTAGCGGCCCGTAGTGGGCGGCGTCCATTTGCCTCCAATGTAGTTGTCGTATCTTGAGCGGACACCTGCTTTGTGCAAGGTCTCAAGGGCATCATCAATCGATGAATGACTGACTGCGGTTGTCATCTTCGTTCTCTCCTTTACTTGAGAACGATTCATCCTACTCTGCACCGCTACCGCCTGCAAGGCTCGCAAACGAGTAACTCCTTGCCTCGAAGGCACCGGAAGGACGCGAGGCATTGCGGCGCGTCTTCGCCGGCGGGTCCGCGCACCTCCAGCAGCAGTTTCAATCAGACACGTTCGAATCGCTGCCCAGAGGGATCGTCCTTGCATGGCTCCGCTCAGGCCCGGATGAGGCCAGGAGCGTCGTTACGGAAGCCCGCGCCGCCCTGGGCCGGCTGGTGCACAAGAAACAGCTTGCAGCCGAGGCGCATAAGCATCAGGTCGACTTCCTCAGGAGCGCCGCAGCTTCAGACAGCGCAAATACCGGGCAGGGCATGCTCGTTGCGGTGACCTTCCAGTGGCTCAAGGTCGAGTTCGACGCAGAGCTCTTCCAACTCCAGGAACAGGCGCTGGAAAGGCTCGCCGGCCTGCTTAAGGAACTACCCGCAACTCCTCCGCTGCCGGTTGAAAGGTAGTGGAATTACAGAATCTCTGTTGCACAGGAAGGTGAGCCTGCGCATCGCTGAGAGAGGGCCGAACAGCCGCCAGCGCCTTCGATCAGGCGCTGGGTACATGCGGCCGGTACCGGAACGAAGGAACGAGTCCACCTGGAATCCGGACGCGGTGAGCATGCTGATATGGGCCCGAACATGCAGGAGGAAACAAATAGGGGTTAAGACGCCCTCGTCAAATTGACGGGTGAATACGGGTGTTACACTGCGCCATGTCGTGCACTTATCGGCAGGGAGTCGGACAACGCTGACCCAAGTCGTGCACTCATCGGCACGGAGGTGGGCAACACTGCGCCATGTCGTGCACTCATGGGGACGAAGTCGGTTAACTCTGTGCCATGCCGTGCACTCATGGGGACGAAGTCCGCCAACACTCAACCATGCCCCGCACTCGTCGGCAGAGTCGGGCAACACTGAACCATGCCGCGCACTTATCGGGGCGGAATCGGGCAACACTGTGCCAAGTCGCGCACTAATCTGAACTCGAGGGACATTGAGCCGATTTGCGCGCACATTGCACCTCAATCAGTCCCCAATGGGGCAGGACCGAACCTCTTGGCGCCCACGCTGGAACGGCCAGGACCCATGTGGGACGCCATCGCTGCCACAGTGATCAAAGTCGGGGTAGAGCCATGGAGATGCCTTCACATCCAGCAGTACAGCCTCGCGCGCGCGTCTTGAATGTATATATATATATACACACTCAAGTATTCTTTACAGTTATCTTTACATTCCAGCACTATGATTTACGTAAGTAAATCATACTATTCCTGAATGTATGTATTTACTCCTAAGACTTCTTGAATGTAAGTACATCCATGACGTCTCTCCTCTATAATTCCAGTATTTATACATATCCACGCGCGCGACGCTGCAGGAGTTTCTCGTCGTACGGCACTCCAGAGTGTACAAAGACCCCTCCCTGAGTTTCCTCCCAGCAAGTGACTTCTGCAGCGTCCCTTGATCCCCAGGGTCGGCTTACACCACAGAATGCTCATTCCCGAGCTCTGGAGCCGCCTAGGACGCGTCCGCGTAGTCCTCAATGTCGGTAGGGGGGCTTCGACCCCCGCCAGACCGCCTATAAGTCATTCTAGCGCGTTTCTAACTTATCGACGACTAACTCATCGACTTTACCGGGAGATTAAGTCCACTTTCTGCAGAAGTAAAACTAGACCATATCTGAACGGAAGTTGGGTTAATAGCGGCCCGCTCGCCCTAGTTATGTCCAGATTATGCTTGATTCCTGGCGTACTTGCGACTCATGGCATCGCTATGACACCGCTAGGGACTCAATTGCCCCAGCTATGTCCCAAGCATGCGCTCTCCGGGGCGTACGTCCCGCTAACGGCATCCGTACGCCACTAATGGGAATTCAATTGGGCCAGTTATGTCCCAAGCGTGCGCGATCCCTGCCGTACTTGCGACCAATGGCAGCGGTTTAACACTACTAAGGACTCAATCGCGTCCCTCATCTGCCAATCGTGCCCGATTGCGTGCTCGATCGGGAGGAATTAGGTCCGTCAGTGATTCATGTCGTCTCGATATTGCTCGTTAGTGCATCGATGCGTCCTGACTACTGACTTATCACATGCATTCCGTCGATGCTGTTTCTCATAGAGCAAGGTAAGTGACCGAATCCGACTGCTTCACGCCGCTTTCGGTATTGATTATTGATATCGATACTGCCGGAACAATGCAGCGCCGTGGCCACCTTGGCGCGCTCTACCGGTGCGACGCTCTGAACCGGAATAACAAGGCCGCTACGTCAGGTTTCCCCAATGCATCGTGGGCTACGCATTCTTTGGCCGGGGAGAGACGGAGCACCACGCGGAACGGGGAGAACGGCCAGGGCATTTGATTCTTGAGACTCTCTATCGTGATCGGTGTCTGGTGACGGGAGCCGCTAACATCCTGGGGTATGTTCCGGATAACAGGGTGGATATTGGGCCGTAGGCGTAGTTAATAGTTGTAGTAAACGGTGGATTGGTGTTGGTTTGGTGAAAACATAACATTGTGGGATAATGGAAATAGAGCACTACCAGGCAGATGCGCCTGCGTACTGTAAGTCTGTGCTATCCCGCTTTATCTTGTGCCCTGAATATGAAGTATCGAGATTGACCGAACGGGCCTAGTGAATAGCTTCTAGCATTCATTGAAACGTCAATGGGCGGGATTGAGTACACCTACAAGGGAATAGACGATCCAGATTCTGGATGGGACATCGCCAATGTTCGCTGATTCAACCCGAATGTGAAGCGGGAGTCAGGTCGATCACGCTTCACTACAATCAATTCGCCGTGGGCTACAGTGGGTCTCTGTGGCCGCGGTGTAACCCAGAACTGCTGTTGAGCTGCCCGGCTCCAGCAAACTCTAAACCTTAGATCGCCGTCGAGCGACTAACTTTCCGGCCTCCTGGCCGGAACTGGAGAATCAACATGCCTGCGAAAGAATCCGCTGTAAGTGCTGCCTCGCGCCTGAAAGGCAAATACACCGTCAACATCGTAACCGGGTGCTTTGAATGGAACCGAGGCCTTTCGACCCAAGGCGGCTACCCTACGATCGCTCTCCCCGGTAGCCGTAAACCGGAATACGCCCACCGGGTCGCTTGGGCCGAAGTGAACGGACCCATTCCTATTACGCCTTGTTCAGATGGCTCTGGGCGGTGGGAGATCCACCACCTTTGCTTCAATCGCCTCTGCGTGAACCCAAAGCACCTTAAGCTTGTGACCAAGAAGCAACACGGCGCGTTGCATAGCGCCCGCCGCGCTGCAATGCGACTTGCAAAAGCCGCGTAGTGTGCCTCCTCAACGTCAGGACTGCCGGGGCGGCCTCAACCGCCGCGGCAGCGCCGTGACTAAAATACATATTGAGTTCTCTCAGTTCCTCGTACCCAGGACACTCTCACAGTCAAGTGAAGCAGTTGAGTTAGCGTTCAACCGACTTCTGCTTCACTCAGACCCTGCAGACTTCCCCGCACTCCCTCGAATAGATAGGGCGCACCCTTTGTCCTTCTATCCACTCTCTCTGTGAGCTTCGAGGCTGGAGGTTTGCACGAAGCGTTTAATCGAGTTTTCCATTATCCCCTTCCCGCCGTCCGATAACATACTCCCGGGGCCACTGAATACAATTGTCAGTCCGGGTTCCAGCGCGAAGTGCTTCCTCCATTCTGCAGGCTACCAAGATAGGGGTGCCACACCAGGAAAAGCTTAGGGACAGTAGACCCATCCGACTATTGTTTCCACGCGCCCACCGAGCCCTGCCGGCGCTGAGGCTAGCTAACTTGATGCGCTGAGAGGACGTCCCGCACAGTCGTCCAACGAATGTTGGGATAGCGGTCGTTGTCGAGCGGCTCTAGCTTTGCCCGGCCGTCGAACATGTTACGCATGTACTGCATGCCCTGCCATGCCGGGTAAAGCTCCTTCCCTCCAGGAGCGACCGTGCGCGCGACCCTGATAAGCGCGCCGAGCATTCCCAGACCCCCGGGGCGGAACAGGCGAAACTGCTTTCCGGTCACCTCACTTACGACCGCCATCAGTTCTCGTGCGCTGAGTTCATCGCCAGCAATTCGTAGAAAACGAGGGGTGGATGGATCAAGAGCCGCGCTCGCCGTGAATGCGGCCGTGTTGTCAATCGTAGTGAAGTCCATGCGCTGGTCCGGATTTCCCCAACAGAGGACTCGCTTCAGTCTGAAGAGAATGAGCGGCATCTGACCGGTCAGCATATGGGAAAACGCACCGTTGAAGATCGTGGTCGCTGAAATCGAGGTCTTAGCGATTCGCCTGTGAAATTCTCGGCGTAAATCGAGATTGCGATTCTCTCCCTCTGGAAGCTTGGTGAAATCGATCGAGTAGTCGGACGGAATGAAACGTGGCACGCCAGCCTTGATCGCAGCGTCAAGCAAAACCGTTTGTGTTTCCACGATCACTTCTCGCAATCCAGATAGCGCGGACACAACGCAGAACGCACGCGAGCACGCAGTTGTCAATTCTGAAGTGCTGCTAAAGTCGACACTAACAATCGTTACGCCGAGCTCTTGCAGTCGCTCAAGCTTTTCTCGCGCAGAGCCGTGGCGAACAAGCGCTTTTACGCTGGCTCCCCGTTCCAGCAACGCTCTCGCAATGCGTCCGCCGAGATTACCGGTAGCTCCCGCCACGACTATATTCGAGTCATTCATAGGAATCTGTATTTTCAGGACTAGTTCGCTCGAATTGTACCGCTCCTGAGTGGAATTGCAAGTGGACTGACCCGACACAATGAAACACTCGCCCTATACAGAAACTGCCCCTACCTCCCACTGACCTAACTCCCTGCTTATCTTCCTCCCGCGCGCGCGGAGAAAACTCCTTTGCAAAACCAGGGACCAGGTATGTGAACCAGGGCTCGGAGACACCTTTTGTTTCGAGCCCCCCGGGGTCTAATTCAAAGCCCCCTTCACATGCCTCAACTCAAAACAAAGGAGCAATACCATGTTGGAAATTACTGAATCCACCAATCCTCCGGCCCCGATGGAAGCCGGTTGTCTCAACTCCAGATGGAAGCGGGTTCTCTTCTTCTTCCACAAACGCGTCTTCCTGTCGAGGCTCGAAGGCATTCTCAATGCCGCCGCCGGTCACGAGGGCAACTCGTTGCCCTCCGGCAATTACCAATACCAAGTGCTCAGCACCCGCGCGGAATCACTCTGCACGGAGTTCGCCGAACGTTGGGGTCTCGACGTCGACCTGCTCAGGGCGCGCATTCCGGGCCTGGCGAAGTTAGCGGGACTCTCAGTACCACCGCCGACGAAGAACTACGCTCGGCTCGCATGCCTCGGCATGATTGCTATACCGATGGCCCTATTCCTACTGGGAATCATGGCCGGCTTGATCAGCGTCGGATTCCACTTAGTAGGAGGACGCTGACATGATCCTAGCAATCATTGCGGGCTTAGAAGCCATGACGTACTACGCAGTACGGTCTAAACGGAATCAAGCGCGAAGGCAGCAGTTATTGATGGGCACCAACACGGATTTGCATCGTGCCGTACCGCTCGTCGTCGATGACTACCTCAAACAGAAGACCGCGAGAGCGACTAAGTTCCAGAGGTTCATTGCCTCCAAACTGGCCGCTCTCTGCCGGAGATTCGTTCACACTCGGTCGTTCGAATACGCGCTCTTGCTCCTGCTTCGAGCGGCCATCAACAAACGTCGCAACAGGCTCAACAACCTGAAAAGGAGGATAACCCTATGAACTTGACACCATCGATGAAAGGCTCATTTATCGCAGGCATCGGTCTATGGCTGCTCCTCTGGGCAGCGTTGTTCAAAGCGGACGATATCGCCGAACTTGGCGGTATCAAGCGCTGGGTCAATTCGGAGAAATGCTTCCGCTGGATCCGTGAACATAAATCCACTTCCTTGATTGGGACCGAAGCCGTCAACTACGCACACACTGGTCTGGATCCATTGGGTGTGACCTTCGCTCTTGGTGGAACTCTGACGAACTTCATCGTCATCTACATCCTGCTTCCGATGCTCAACAGAGCAAAGCGAGGCAGCAATACACTCGACCTGAAGTTCTAGAGCATTTTAGGAAATGCTGTAGACTGCATTGCAGAGCCTGAACCACGCCCTGGCGTTGTCCGGTGTGATCCTTTTGAGGGCATCGGCAATGGCTTGTTCGAGAGTTTCCCGGGTTCGGGCC
>JBEKGW010000058.1:0-15908 GCA_050012595.1 Terriglobales bacterium | reverse complement strand
CAGCCGATCACCTTGAGACCCAGGGTCTAGGCGAAGATCAAAACCTGACGGCCGATCAGGTCAAGCAAATGGTAGAGCAGAATCCTGAGCTGAGTGAAGAAGAGCGACAGAAGGCTCTGGAAAGACTTTACACCTTCGTCTTGGCCAACAACCGTCGGGTGGATATCATCCTGGGTCCAACCGGGCAGGAGTCGGCTCACCAGTATCCGTTCAAGGCGGAGGATTTCGCGACGCTGGTTAATCGAAACGGCACCACTAAAGAAGTCGTCCAGCAGGCGGCAGAGAAAGAGAAGATCGAGAACTAACGAGGACAGGCAAGAATCTCCGTTCGAGAGTGGCCCGGGTACTTGGCAATGCGCCCTAGTAAGGGAAATGTCGATTCTCGGTCAGCATCGATTGCCGCGTTGTCCTCTCGCTTTTTGACCGGTATTGATAAAGCTGGCCTTAAAGACATTCTCGGCGTGGCCCGACTCCGCAGATTTCCTGCTGGGCGCAACATCATAACTGGCGGCTGTCGAGCAAGCAGTTTGTACCTTATTCAAAGCGGGCGGGCCCGTTTCTACCATCTTACTAAAGCGGGGGAGTTGGTTTTGCTGGCCTGGTTGGTGCCGGGAGATGTTGCGGGCTTGGCAGCCTCACTAAAGATAGCGCCTTCCTATATGGCAACGGCAGAGTCAACCTGCGATTGTGAAGTCTTGGCGTGGGAGCATTTAGCGATCCGCAAGCTTGTTTCGTGCTACCCTTTGCTCGCCGAGAATGCGCTGCACATCGCTCTTGAACATCTGCGAACCTACATCGACCGTCATGTTGCGTTAGTGACTAAGAATGCAGAAGCGAGGTTGGCAGAGACCCTACTTAGGCTTAGCGAGCAAACTGGCGAGTTTCATCCCGAGGGAATCGAAATCCGTGCCACCAACGATGAACTTGCCGCATTCGCGGATATTAGCCCTTTTACCGCCAGCAGAGTCCTAAGGAATTGGGACCGAGCCGGAACTCTTTCTAAAGCACGTGGTCGCATCCTTCTCCAAGATCCCGAAGCGCTCATGGTTGATTGAAGCGACAGATATTCTACTGGCTCCACTTCGGAATATCCGTAAGCGTACGACCGAGACCGGCGTCGCCCGCGAGGTGCCAGCCAGCATTTTCAGAGCTGGATTATTTAGTCAGACTCCAGGTGCTATCTGGATCAAACTCGGTCATTGCGGTTGCGGTTTCTCTGGTGGTCTTCCCCAGATCCTTCTGCAGCAACACGCCATCTTGGTTGATGATGAAGGTCATTACTCAGGCGGCAAGTCCTCGTTCCTTCGTCCAGGGCGGATTGCTGCCGTTTATCCCGTCGTCGAGGAGTTTCGGCGAATCGATCCCACCACTTCTGGATCGTCGGTCACCGGAGCAGCACACTCCCCGCTCTCTTCTTCAGGTGCCGAGTGTCAACCTCGAAGAAGAATGGCCTTAAAGACCACCTCGCCCGCTACCGCCAGATCAAGGTCAGCGTGATCGGGAGGAAGTCCCAGCAGACGATCTCAATCCCGGACTGGGGTCGCACAAACGATGAGCAAGGTGTAGTATTGAACGATTTCTTTTGTATCGTTTTCGTCCAGCCAGTATTGTTGATGATCGAAGCATGCGCGTGCGCAACGACCTGAATTAGCGGAGCATGGGACTCTGAATACAGTCAGCAACTAAACTCGCAGAGTCGGGTTTGACCTCAAGGGGGAGGCTGTTTGGAAACGTCATCCGTCCGGGTTCTCGTGGTCGATGATTATGAACCGTTTCGGCGATTCATCTGTTCCACGCTGAAAAAAGGACCCGCATTGCAGATCGTCGGAGAAACCTCAGATGGACTAGAAGCGGTTCACAAAGCAGAAGAACTGCAACCCGATCTGATTGTGCTCGACATCGGGCTTCCAACACTGAATGGAATCGAAGCGGCTCGACGAATCCGCAAACTCTCCCCTGAATCCAAGATACTTTTTATAAGCCAAGAATCCGCTGCTGACGTGGTGCAGGAAGCCCTTGCCTTGGGGGCACTGGGCTACGTGGTTAAGGCGCACGCTGGAAGCGAACTCTTGGCGGCTGTGGAAGCGGTTCTTGAGGGCAGGCAGTTTGTCAGCAGGGGATTGTCGGGTCACAGTTTCGCCCACGCTAAGGACGAGCAAGCGACCGACCCCTGCCACGAGGAGGCTCTCCCATCGCTTGTACTGAGAAAAACGGAGATCACGCGCAGTCACGAAGTTGAATTCTATTCGGATGATGCAGCTTTTGTAGTTGGCTTTACTCGGTTCATCGAAGCCGCTCTAGAGGCCGGGAATGCGGTTATCGTGGTCGCGACCGAGGCACACCGAAAGGATCTTCTTGCTACATTGCAAGCACATGGCGTGGATATTGTCGCCGCCATTGAACAGGGGCGCTATATCTCTTTGGATGTTGCCGACACGCTCTCGACCTTTATGGTGAATGGTCTGCCTGACGCGGCTCGATTTCTGAGAGTCGCGGGCAATCTGGTCGCCGCAGCCGCCAAAGCATCGAAGGGGGAGCGTCCCCGTGTTGCAGCTTGTGGTGAATGTGCACCTATCTTGTGGGCACAAGGGAGGGCGGATGCGGCGGTTCAAGTCGAACACTTCTGGGACGAGATAGCCCGGACGCACGAAGTGGATATCTTGTGCGGGTATGTGTTGAACAGCTTTCAGCGTAAACAGGAAAGCCACATCTACGAAGGAATCTGTGCGGAGCACTCCGCCGTTTCTTCCCGGTGAACGGGCGACAATTTCGAGCGCAATTAGCCAGCCGCACGCACGGAGTCGCTTCCCGAACGCAAAGGCACACTAACGTAAACTGTGGTGCCTTGTTCGGGTTGCGAATCGACCGAAAATGTTCCATTCACTAGTCTTACGCGCTGCTCCATTCTGGTCAGACCAAGCCCTCGGGCTCTCCTTGCCGCTTCGAGGTCAAAACCAGCACCGGAGTCGCTAACCGTAAGATGAATCTCATCGTCAGCCCATAATTGCACGCGGAACTTCTGTACCCTGCTGTGCTTCACCCCGTTGTGCAACGCTTCCTGCAGAACGCGGAACAGGCAAATAGAAACCTCCGTCTGCATGAGGCCGGGGAGTCCGTGGCTCCTGAAGTCAATCTCCACTTTCTTCCGCTCCCCGAACTCTTCGCAGAAGATTCTCATAACCGCAGCGACACCGAGATACTCTAGTCTCGGAGAGTACAACTCGTGCGCCGAAGCTTTGACATCGGTCAATATCTCCAGGGTCTGCTTCCATGCTGCGTCCATGCGGTCGAGAAGTTCAACATTCCGATTGGGGAGGTCATTCTTGAGTTGTTCGATCCCAATTGCCAATAAAGCAAGACGCTGGCCGACGTCTTCGTGAAGGTCTATCGCGATCCGGTTACGTTCCCGCTCTTCGGCATCAATCACTCTGCGGTTCATGCAGGAAAGGGCTTCTTCCGCCCGCTTGCGCTCTGTAATATCCTGCAAAATGCAAGCCACGCGATCTATGCCTCCGGAACCCTCAATGGGGAAGTTCGAGATGAGCAAGTCCCTTTCGCCAAGCTCGGGATACGTGTATCGCATCTCGTATCTGACGACTTTACCTCGGAAACACTCATCCAACTTCTCCTTGACGACCGTCTCAAAGACCGCCTTGTTCAATACTTCTGGGACTAGTCGCCCCACGACTTGTTCTTTCGTCATGTTCCGCTGGCTGAGAAACTTACGATTCGCGATCAAGTAGCGGTATTCTCGGTCCACAACCGCCATCATCTCCTCCGAGCCTTCCACCGCCTTTTCATATTCTCGCAGCTTCTCCTCTGCCAACTTGCGTTCGGTGATATCGAGCGACACGCCGAGCATTCGCTCGGGGTCACCGTTCCTTGCATAGTAGAACTTGCCTCGCGCTGCCAGCCAGCGAACTGTCCCATCTGGCTTTACGATGCGAAACTCTGCCGCGTACAACTTCCGGTTTTGCCTTGCATTCGCGATCGCTTCCGAGACTCTGGTTCGGTCACCCGGATGTACGTAACGAATGAAATCCTCCCTGGTTGTCACGTAAGGATCGGAAGCGATTCCGAAAATAGTTTGAAGGTCGCCGAACCAAACATTCCGTCCGCTCTTGACGTCAAAGTCCCACCCTACCGATGTGCTCGCTGCCATTGCCAGACGTAGCCTGTCGTTGGCTAAACCAAAATGGAAATCCAGCTCGCGTCTGGCGAGGTACTCCTTTATATAGGCGGCACTCGCCAGACACACAATCGCGGCGATTGCGACAAGCACGCGGAGCGTACGCAGACCACTGCTCTCATTCCGCGAGAAAAGCTCCCACACAATCGGGATAGAGATCATCACAACTACGAGCATTGCCCATATCGACCCTTGTGAGCTTTCGCCGCTATCGAATCGCGTTGCTGTTGCTTCTAGTCCCAGCTCCTGCTGTGCGCGTAGCGGTATCCACACAAACCAGCAAACAGAAGCGGTCAGGCCCAGACCATACAGCTTGCCGTTGACATAGCCACCCGAGTCAATTGCGAGGTTAGCGACTGCGGAACTTAAGGTGTACAGGATGGAGGCGCCGAACAGATGAAGATAGACTGACTTCCAAGGAGGCTGCACCCGAAGGGTCAAGATACCTACAGCCAAGACCAGCGCCAGATTTTCTATCAGGTAAAGAATGTCAAAACGCACGCCATAGCTAGAAGGCGTAGCGCTCGACGAGAACAAGTACTGGTATGGGAAAACAATGTAACCATAAAGAAAGCCCCAGAAAAACAATAAGAGAAGAGTGTTTAAGATCGCGCGGTATGGCTTGCGATCGGATGCGTTCAAGTGTGGGAGGGTTGCTACGGCCGCCATGAGCGGTACGATGTGCAAGAACAGAACCGGATCAGCGATCGAATTATCTGGCGCGTCCATATGCCGACCAAGCTCGTAGTACAGCTTAAGACCCTGGTTTAGCGCCCAGAGGCCATAGGCAATTGCGAGGAACACCCAGAACGGACGGCTCCCAAGCGTTTGCCGTATTCCGTTGCGGATGGCGAAACCAGTCGCTAGCAGCAGGAGGAGGATGTAACTGATCCCGCTGTATGAAACTAGGAAAGAGCCCGGCTTTACGGCGAGCGAAAGGACGGCTTTGATGACTACAATTCCGATTAGCGCCGTCGGCCAAGAAGAGAATCTTAGCTTCAGTCCGAGATTCGACGAGAATGGTTTCGTCATGATTCCTGAAGACCGCTAATAAAACCGCCGATCAAATGCAAAAAGAAATTCAATTCAGAAGGTTTATCCGGCAGCACGCATGGAATCGCTTCCCGAACCGAGAGGAACGCGAGCGTGGATGGTGGTGCCACCCTTCGGTTGCGAGTTGATTGAAAGCGTTCCCTTCACCAGCTTCACCCGCTCCTCCATGCTGATGAGACCAAGACCACGGCTCTCCTTTGCTGCTTCGCGGTCAAAGCCCGTGCCGGAATCCTTAACCGAGAGATGAATCTCTTCCGACGTTCCCCACAATCGCACTTCGATGTGCCGTACCCCACTGTGCTTGACCGAATTATGAACGGCTTCTTGCAGAACTCGGAATAAGCAAAGAGCAGTGTCTGGCGGCACGGGGCTTGGCAAATCGTGGCTTTGGAAGTCAACCTCCACTTTCTGCTGCTCGCCGAATTCTTGGCAGAAGCCTCTCATGGCCGCAGCAATACCCAGATATTGCAGTTTTGCCGAGTGCAACTGGTGCGACATGGTTTGAAGGTCGGCGGCTATCTCGGAGGTCTGCTTCTGTAGTTCGCCCACATGGTTCCGGACTTCAGCAGGCAAAGCGAGAGACTCTTGTTGGAGCTGTTCTAACGCGATGGCCAACATAGCGAGACGTTGACCGATGTCGTCGTGAAGTTCTCTGCCGATCCGGCTACGTTCCTGCTCTTGTGCCTCTATCAGCTTGCGGCTCACGTTTGCGAGCGCAGCTTCGGCCAGTTTGCGCTCGGTAATGTCAGCGATCACGGAAAGAGCGCACGGCTCACCATTGACCTCAATCAATTCTGCTGAACCGAGAGTTGTCCGAATCTGACCATCTTTTCTGCGGATCCTAACCTCCAAGTCTCGCGCGTGGCCCTCAGCGAGAAGCTGTTTAATGATCAGCGATCTTTGATCGGGATCTACCCAAAGGCTGATATCTGAGGGGCTCCGGCTGATGACTTCGTCGCGGCACCAACCAGTTTGCTGTTCGAAAGTCTCATTGACGTCAATGTAGCGACCATCCTTCGTACTGGCTATGCTGACGGCAAGAGGACCCTGTCGAAAGGATTTGGAGAATTTTTCCTCCGATCTTATAAGCTTTGCCTCTGCTTTTCTTCGTCGTGCTCGTTGCCAGAGGAGTCCAAGAATGGCCACGGACTGCACCAATATAAGAAAAATGGCGGCGACGACGTACTGCTTATATAACTCCCAGAAGCTCGGCTCCCGATGGAGCACGATGCTGCCAGGAGGAAGATTCTTTTCGTTCATCCCCCAACGCTTGAGCGCCGGCCAGTCGAACATGTAGGCGTGGTTGCTCGTGACGACGGGGATATCCTGGGGCTTCTCGCCGTTGAGAACCCGCGTAGCCATCTCTGCGGCGATGCGACCGTCGTCGGCCCAGTTCACCAGATCGCCACCCACAGTTCCTGCCCTAAGATCCACATCGTCCATTACAAAGACAGGAGCATTCGCTGCACTGGCCACCATCGGTATCGATTGAGCTGAATCGATAAAGCGGTCTCCCGCTGCATCTTGCGAGATTGCAGTGTGATAAACAATCGTATCGCTGGGTAGCTGCTTGAGCCTCTCAAGCAGTGCGGGCATGGTCAAGTCGAAAATATACGTGAATTCAAGCTTCGATTCGTAGTTGTGGAAACTCTGCCTAGCGATGGCTTCGAATCCTTTGTCAAACTCACCCACTCCACCGACCACTACCACGTGCTTGGTGCTGGGCAGCAAGTGCAACGCCGCATTCAGGGTTCCCTCGGGGTGTAACCGGGCCAAAACACCTGTAAAGGGCATGCCGTGTCTTAGCTGGTCCGGAATTCCACCCCAAATTCCGCAGAAGATAATTGGGGTACCCTGGAACTTGTCGTACAGGTTGGCGATGAACTTCAGGGACACTGGCCCGGCGGCAATGATCACGTCGGGCTTGCGGGCTGAGTATTTTTGAATAATCTCTTCTCGAAATCTGTCTTGGGAAACTCGGTCTGGGAATAGGGTGAGATCCAGGCTCTCCTCATAGAGCTCGATCCGGTACGGAGATTTTTGTAGACCAGTGAGGACTGCCTGATTGATTTCACTGAAGCCGGGTGACGAGATAACGCCAAGGTCGTTAATAATGAGCACGCGCCGGACTTCCCTCATTGGCGACACTGCGGTTGACCGCGACACCAGCAAGGCCACAGCAATAACAGAAAGGATGAGCGTGCGCCCCGCCGCTCTCACGGATTCCGAGAAGTGGGATTGACCGGGATTGCACCGACTGACGCCCCAAGACCAGCCGGCGATCTGCTCCAGATGGGGCGGCACCACCAACCTCCAGTCTTTGTTTACTGATCGGGACCAAATAATGAGATCGACCATGACCGAGCCCGACCACGGATAAACTAGTATAGTACTCAACCTGCTGAAAAGAACCTCGCATGATGTATTTGTTCCACAGGAACCACCTTTGGCGGAGCTGCTTGTGGTGTGCTCTCACACTTGCACTATTGGCATTGCTGTTGTCCGCAAATGCGCGCAGCCAGACACCCTCTACAGGAGCACTGGTTGGAGCAGTTCTTGACCCGACTGGAGCCGTTATACCCGGCGTGGTCGTCCATCTGATCAACCGGGAAACAGGTGCCACGGAGACTGCCACCTCTGACCAGGAGGGTAGATTCAGTTTTCTTCTGCTACGCCCCACTAGATATCAGATAGAAGGCAACGCCGCAGGCTCCCTCTCCGCCAGCGCAGCAGTTAGAGTCAGCGTCACTGAAACCGTCCATCTCGACCTGCATCTGCAAGTCGCCACCGTTTTCCATACCGTCAACGTTTCCACACAACCGTCAATGGTTGAAACCGAGGGCTCCTCGCTGGGCAAAGTAGTCAACGAAAAGGCGGTCGGCGGTTTGCCCCTGGTCACGAGGAATTTTGCCCAAATTGCAAGCCTCGCCCCGGGTGTTTCAACCGGAGTGTACAACGCAGGAGAGGTTGGACTCGGCGGGACCGCGTTCTCGCAGATTGCCAGATCGAACGACGGGATTTACGTGCACGGAGCGCGTTCCTATGACAATAACTTCCAGGTGGACGGAATAAGCGTCAGCGATGTGCAGGGCAGCGCCGCAGGGAGTGGCGGCATTCCGATTCCCAACCCCGACAGCATCCAGGAGTTCAAAGTTCAGACAGGACTCTACGATGCAGCCTACGGGCGCTATGGTGGCGCCAACGTCAGCGTGATTACAAAAACCGGTAGCAATGCTTTCCACGGGACGGTTTTCGAGTTTCTTCGCAACGAGCTGCTTAACGCGAACGATTTCTTTTTGAACCAAACAGGCCAGCCACGCCCCGTCCTCAAGCAGAACCAATTTGGTTTCGCCTTGGGTGGGCCTATCAAAAAGGACAAACTACTTTTCTTTGGTTCCTATCAGGGGACGTACCAAGTTAACGGCGTCGCTGCTGGTCAGTCGAGGACTGCTTGCACTGCCGCCTTAAGCGAGCCGCCGCTCACGAATGACCGCGCACCGGCTGAACTCGGGAGAATCTTTGGCGGCATGACGGGTGCGCAGGGAGGCACGGCGATCAAACCCGACGGCTCCAACATTAATCCCGTGGCTCTGGCCCTACTGAATTTCAAGCTTCCTGACGGGACTTTCCTCATCCCTACTCCGCAAACTGTAGGCCCCGCGAAACCACTTGCGCAGCAGGGCTTCTCAGTCCTCACCGATCCTTGCCATTTTAATGAAAACCAGTTTTCAACCGATGTTGACTACCTGAATCGACCGAACAGCAAAATCGCAGTCCGCTTCTTCCTGGCAAATGATGGTGAGACCATCACGCTTCCCGGAAATGGCCTCAATCCGGCAGGTAATGTTCCTGGTTTTCCGAGTCCTAGTGATTCTGGATTCAGAGTCTTTTCTTTAGCTCATACTTACACTTTCCATAACGCATGGCTCAACGAAGTACGGATTGGATATGTCCGCACGAGAACAACTACAGAGGCGAGGACTCCGTTCGATTGGTCGGACGTTGGAGTTGCCGAAGGAGATATGAGCCGCAATAACGAGCTGCCTAGCTTGGAAATTCTCGGTTCCGTAAGTATTGCCTCCGGGTTTCCACGAACGATTGCCCAAAATAGTTTTATCTTTGGGGATAATCTCAGCTTCGTCCGTGGCGCCCACACAATACGCTTGGGAGGATCTCTCACTAGATTGCAGGACAACGTCAATCTTGTGGGACTTGGATCATTTCTGCAGTTTATGAGCTGGCCCGATTTTCTACTTGGCCTGAGCGCAAGGGACAACGGCACCGGATTCAGCAATGTTTTTGCCTCGTCTGATGACTTCGGCCTCACCAATCGGGAATTCAGGGTGTGGGAGGGTACAGGGTTCGCGCAGGATGACTATAGAATCCGCAGGTCCCTTACATTAAATATTGGCTTGCGTTACGAGCGTCTCGGCCAATTTGGAGACCGTCTGGGCAGAAACGCAAGCTTCGACATCGGCAAAGCTGACCCCAACCCTCCGCCAAGCGGGAGCGTGGCAGGCTATATTGTGGCTTCCAACTTTCCAGGTGTACTTCCTCCGGGTGTTTTGCGTGCGAATAATACTCTCGGGAACTACGGCGACGGACAAAACACGATCGCACCGCGAATCGGGTTCGCTTGGCAGTTCTTGCCCCGCACAAGTCGAATGGTGCTAAGAGGCGGGTATGGCACGTATTATTCCCGACCCACCGGTCAAGCCTTTTATCAAAATATCTTGGGCGCTCCGTTTTCAGTGTTTCGTTTAAATGCAGGAGCGGCGAACGCAAACGCGATATTTCAAGCGCCTTTCCCCCAGCCTTTTCCGACGCCGGAGTCCTTCCCTTCGTTCCCCGCGTATTCTCCTACCAGCACGACGACTATTTATTCCGTTGCGCCCGGTTTTCGGCCAGCGATGATTCAACAGTATTCGTTGAATGTTCAGGCTGAGATACACGAGGGTTGGCTCTTGGAAATAGGATACGTGGGCACTCGTGGTACACACCTGGTCCGCCAACGTTCTCTCAATCAGGCGCTCAGTGCCTCCGCCAACAGCCCAATCAGGGGAGTGACCACAAACTCTGTCGCAAATATTCCCTTGCGAGTCCCCATTCTCGGGGTGCCTCCGGACTCTCTTGTGGAGATGGAATCCGAGGGCAGTTCTTGGTACAACGGGCTGGAAGCGAGCTTGACGAAGCGTTTGGGGCACGGCCTTCAGTTCCTTGCCTCTTACACCTTCTCGAAGACTCTGGACACCGATGGCGCTGACATCAACTCAACATCCTCCGGAAATGCGCTAACGCTAGGAGACGAAAACTCCCCGAGACAGAGATGGGGACGAGCGAGCTTCGACCGCACTCATCGGTTTGTTTTTAGCGAAACATGGAAACTCCCCAGCCCGTCAGCCGGGCTCCAACGAGCGCTTCTGGGAGGCTGGGACCTTGCTGGTGTACTTACGATTCAATCTGGGAGCGCTCTCACGATCTCGGACACTAATGCCAACAACGTCTTCGGGATAAGCGAAGACCGGGCACAACTGAGTGGAACATGCTCGAAAAACCGGTTGGTCAACGGAGGGTCGGTGGAATCGAAACTGGGAGCGTATTTCAATTCCACCTGTTTTACGACTCCACCGATAATTGGCGCCGATGGTATAGGAACCGCGTTTGGGGACAGTGCAACAGGGATCGTGGACGGTCCCGGACAAACCAATCTGGATCTCGCAGTTTCAAAAACTGTGATGGTCAATCGGCCGATCGAGAAAAGTAGCTTTCAATTTCGCGCCGAGTTTTACAATGCGCTGAACCATCCGCAGTTTGCGAACCCCGACAGCAATTTCACATCACCCACGTTCGGCGTCATCAGTAGCACGTCCGTGAATGCTCGCGTTGGACAGCTGGCGCTGAGGTTTGCGTTTTAGATTTAGGAAAGGTCGCATCGTGCGCGACTCTAAAGCTGCGTTGGGTGGGCGGATTGCGATACGCTTCTTTGTCGCACATTTGGGTGATGGCCGTCACCGACCCTTTGCGATAAATGAAGAAAATAAGTTCAAGTCCTCAATCCACCCGATCCCCCATGGTTTTACCAATGGTCGGCAAACAGGAAACTATGTTTTTGGTCGCAAAATCACTTCACGCTAATCCAGGTCGCTTGAGTTTATGAATGCCGGGCGACCACCCAGCGGGAGTAAGGTCTGGAAGGCACCTGATCGGGAGATCGGCAAGCCCGGGGAGAATCGTGGAAAAGTAATCGCGCACCGAGACGTGCAGCCGACGGCAGCTTCCACGACCGAAAGGATCGCTGCAACCTTCGGTCCCGCTTGTGGGCTGCCGATATGCAACCAATTCTTTCGACCAAGAGCTACCGGACGCATGGAGTTCTCCGCCAGGTTAGTACTTAGCTCTAATTCGGGATACTCCAAGAAGCGGGTCAGCTTCTTCCACAGTGCGAGCGCGTACTGGCAGGCCTTGCTAAGTGTGGTGGAAGGCAAAGCAGCGGACTGCGCTGCCTCGATCTTGCTACGGATCTCATCCAGGAGAGGCTTGGCTGTTTCCTGACGCCGGATATGGCGCGCCGCAGCAGTCAGCGTTTTGCGGCGAGCTTCTGCATCGACGGCAAACAGTTCGTCCATCTGAGCCACAATCGGGGTTGCAACCGGGTCTCGGGGATTTAGCTGCACTGCTGCGAAAAACTGCCTTCTTGCATGAGACCAACAAGCGGCATGTACCATTCTCGGCCCACCGATTTGGTCATACGCTGCATAGCCGTCAGTTTGGAGAATGCCTTCGAACTGTCCCAGGAACCGCTTCGGCCCATCGCGTCCGCGACCCAAGCGGAAATCGAACACCACGCTTCCTCCGGGGCGACTGTATTGCCAGAGGTACGCCTGGTGGTTCTTACCTCGGCCCTCGCGCGTCTGCACATCAACCGGGGTTTCGTCCGCCTGAATGTAGCTTCCGGTGATCAATTCTCGCCTCATTGCTGCGACCATCGGGATCAGCAACTCGCCGACTTTGAGGACCCAGCCGTCCAGCGTTGCGCGGCTGATTTCCAAGCCGAGGTCCCTTTCCAAAATCATGCTCTGCCGATGCAGGGGCGTGTGATTGCAATATTTGCCGACGACCGTGTCGATGATGATCCGGTCACTCGCCAGGCACTTCTCGATGATCCGTGGCGGCAGGGGTGCTGAGACGACGGCGAGATCCTCACACGACCGGCAAGCCCGCTTCTCTCGTTTCGTGACCAGCACGAAATACTTCGCCGGTTCCACATCCAGTTGGGAACTCTCCTCGTAGCCGATCACCACCGTTTCCTTGCCGCAGCGCTTGCACACACGCTGATCCGGCGTGCAAGGCAGAACCCGCTCTACGCGTGGAAGATTAGCAGGCAACTGCTGGCGGCCCGGATGCTTGGCCGACTTCTTCGTCGAGCGATGCGCTGGCGCGTGCTCACTCTCCGCCTGCTCGGTCATTTCACTGATGACGGGCTCAAGCTCGAACAATTGCATTTGCGCCTGCGAAAGTTTTTCTCCGCCTGCTCCGTACTTCTCGATCCGCAGCAGCCGAAGTCGCTCTTCCAGTACGCGAATCCGCAGCTCTGCGTACTGTAGCTTGCTCTTAAGTTGGGCGATGAGTTCCAGATCGGCTGGTGCTGAAGGAATGGAAGCTAAACTCACAATGAGTTAATGATTTACCAGAGTCGATCGAAACGTTCAAGCAACCAAGCAATCATGCGGCAGCATTTCCTTCTGGTGGAGCCTTCCGGTACCACCGCTTGTGCTTGGTTTTCGTCAGATCGATCCCGCCCAACAACAGCGAAAGCTCTTCGTGACTCAGGATGACCTTGCCCTGAGCATCCCCGGATTGCGGCCAAGTGAAACGCCCTTTCTCCAACCTCTTGGCACAGACCCAGAGTCCGCTTCCGTCCCAGACGAGGACCTTCAGCCGATTGCGCTGGCCGTTGCAGAACAAGAACAGGTGCCCGCTCAGAGGCTCACAGGACAATCGATCCCGAACCAGACCGTACAGCCCTTCGAACCCCTTGCGCATGTCGGTGACCCCGGCGGCCAGATAGATCCGTGTAGCTGGGCCCAGTCCAAACACGGCTTACGCCCGCTCCAGGATGCCCAACAGGCGCTCGAACGTACTCGTATCAAAATCAGGATGCACCTCGATCCGGCGCCCGCCCGGCAGCACCACGGCCAGCCCACAACTCGGTTCCTGCTGCTTCGGCGATTTCCCGGCCGCCAACTCCACCGGCATCAAACGACCGGCCGAGGAAATTGGCTTACGCCTTCTCTTCCAACGCAGTTTCTTTAGATGGCGATCCAGTGTGCTGAAGCTCAAACCTCGACTCTGGCAAAACTCGCTCCGCCGCATGCCGCTGCTCACAAACTCGGCCACCAACTTCTGAACTTCCGCACGGGTACGTCGCTTGGGCGCTGACAACTCTGTTTTTGCGGTCATCCGGACACTTCAACACAAACCCTGGCTGTCGAACAGGTGTGTTGGTCAGACGCCTACATTTAAGGCTGCGCAGCATTTCCTCAGCTTTGCGGTTGGCTTGCTCTTGATTGAGTTCCGTGAGGGCACCCGGCTTTCGAGTAGTCCTCTTTCCGTTGAGTACGGGGAAGAACACCCAAGTCCCCCGCGCCTCGTTGCGAATTGCGATTGGTTTCCGTGCTCTTTTCAACTGACACGCCTTTCCGTGAGCACGGCTGGCGCATCGGAGCTTACCACAGGACGGGACAGCAGCGCAGCGTCAAGGTCTTCCTTGCGAAATCTCCAGACTCGGCGCTGTGTGCCGGTTAGAGCATATGCTTGGACTTTTCCCTGACGGACCCACAGCAACAGCGAACGGAGCTTGACCTTCAAATACGCGGCCGCCTCAGCCGTCGTGAGCCATTCAGTCATTAGGATTCACCAATCTCCGGTAGGCCCCACTGTTTCGGTTAACGGAGTTGAAAATTCTTGAGCGCTCAAAGCGCTTCATCCACTTAGTTTCGGCGGCTGCAGCCGAACTTTCATATCGACCTTCTTTGCGTATTTTCTCGTACTCGACTTCTTGCAGCACCACTATGATTAGTTGTTGTGGTCGGAGGCTGCGAATCCATTCATAAACTGGCAGGGATTCGTGTTGCTTGCCGGGAAACAAGTGTCCCTGCAACCGCTCCGCAACGGTTTTGCGTGTTTGCCCCACATAGCGAACTTGGTGCGTATTGGGGTCCACCAAGGCGTAAATGATGTACTTCATTGGTCAAAAACTCCATTCCGGATGCCTCCCTCATCCAAGATTTTCTTGCGTTTCAATGCCTCACAATCGCGTTAGGGAGGCGAGGTCGAAAATCAGGTGGCAGCACCGACTGAAACGAGAACGCCCAACTGGCACCGAGCGAACGACCGTTCACCCAAGAGTGCGGATGGAAGGATGGCGGCAGAGGCGGCCCGCTTAGGCAAAGTAAGAACGGAACGAAAACTATTCTTGACACTGCCGGCTTTCTCATGGAAGGCGTTTACACTCAAAACCCCTTCCGGCGGGATCAATGAGTGTAATCGGGATTTTGCAACAGTTACCAATTCGTTCAATTCACCAAGGCGAAGAACCAAACAAAAAATCCCCGACAAGCAGAGCTTGAGCGGGGCACCCCGGTACCTGTGGGGCATCCATCGGGATGAAGTCAAAATCAGGTCGGCCTTACGACGAGAACATCTGCGTCAGATGAGTGATGCGCAGCAATTCCAGCACGCCAGGTGTCATGTTGGCGAGTTCAAGGATGCATGGCCCTTGCTTGATTGCGGACGCCTTGAGGCCAACCAGCGCTCCGAGGCCCGCGCTATCCAGATGTTTCACATCACCAAGGTCGATAATGATGCGACCGCCAAGAGGAATGAGGGGCCTCACCAGTTCTTTTATCTCACCCGCGGTGTCACTGACCAGATCGCCATGACACTTGATTGTCGTCACTTGATTCCCGTTTTCATCTTTATCTTTCGACTTCTCAAGTTCACAGTGTAACGAACCATCTCGTGCCATAGCTCCTTCACGGGTTCGATCCCCGTCTCCCACTCCAACCCCTTGGCGGATTCCCAGGGGAATCAGAATTTACTTTTTAGTACTGACTGCGGACGATGCTGCCTTCATCTGGATAAGGCCGATTCCCAGGCCTCCCACGGCGCCAGCGAGCAGCCCCAGCAGCACCAGCATGGGCACGCCCTCAAGAAGTGAACTCTTCTTTCTGAATTTCTTCCAGAATTTCGCCATTCCGTGTTCTCCACTCGGAATTTGTTCCGATGTTGATTTTTATTTTACGCTTCCATTCCCAGCTCAGATAGGAGCCTGCAACATGCGCAGGCATCACATGAATTCACCACAGGAAGCCCGCTGGCAGGCGTTTGGAGTTTCCGGAGAATGTTGTGTTCGGAGCAGGGTTGTTGGTGTAATCGCGATGTTACAACAGCTAGGGGCCCCGTAGCTTATCGTTAAAATTAACGTCCTTTCTGTTCCATTGCAGCGACAAGATCCTTGGAACCTGATCCCCATCGGGGAATGGCCTTGACCGCCTGCGTAAAAGGAACGTTCAGTGGATGTACACGATCCGGGCTGAGAATATAGATGGCTCCAGCGAACGGCGTGGGAACCGAGGGAACGAACACTGTGAGACGCCCATCGTCA
>JBEKGW010000057.1:0-16747 GCA_050012595.1 Terriglobales bacterium | reverse complement strand
CGCCGGATCAGCAGCAGGTCGCCTGAGCCCTGTTTCAAAAGGGTGCTGAAAACCGCCCTCGCAAACCTTACAAAACAAACGGCCGGATCTCACCGATCCGGCCGTTCCATAAGGTGTGCCTTCGCAAACAGGTCACTCCCAGAACGATGCCCACAGCCGAGCCTGCGGATCACTGACAATCACGACAAAACAAAGTTCGGATAGAGTGCGAAGGGCCGTCACAGCAGCGATAATTACGAGCTAGTGGGTCGCATCATCACAGCGCAACTGAACAAGCATGGGCATGAGCCCGTCTTGATGATCTCCCAGAACAAGAAGATCTATAGAAGGGGCGGGATTCACAACGCAGTTATTTGTTCTTTACCTCGGCGATGCAACCTTCGGGCATTGAAGTTAAAGCCGAACGGGTTCAAAGCCTCGGGCCTATCCATCTATGCATCAATCTCAAATTAAGCGGAACGAAGCCTTACAAAAGATTCTTGTTTCGTTCATGCCTTCTTGATGCGATGACTTCGATGCTGAATGCAGCATTGCTGTTTTCTCTCTTTTTATGGGCGGCGCCAAGTTGGCCGGCCGCGGCAGGGTCGTTGTAACAACGAACAGGCAGTCCTTTCATTGCCCGTCGATGAGCCAACACGTGTGTGCGCTCATCCCACGATTCGTGTGTCCACGAACACGCAACGCTCCTGACGTTTGATCCGCTGTCGCTCCACTTATGGAAATCTAACAAAAGGTTTAGGCGCCCATTACAGGCTGTGCGTTGCAATTGGCTCTGTACTGGAGCGACTCGAGTGCCGAAGGCATTGACAAAGGCGAGCCAACATCTTTGCCGCTGATTCAACACGGTCTCCCGGTCGCCTTCGCAGCGACTTTGTCGCTCGAATCGGTTGGAACGGTGCAACACAAAGCAAGAAAGGCATACATCACTCCAGACGAAAGCGAGAGGTCATCATGAAAATCATTCTTTGGAAAGCCATGACGCTGACGGCGCTCGCCGTTGGCATGACATGCGCGGGCTTTGCGCAGAGTGCTGCATCCAGGCCCGGCGATACGGCACGCATGGAGCCGCCCGCAACGCCGGATCCAAGCGCAGATACGACTGGCGGGTCAGCGAGCGCGGCTCAACCGGATTTACAGCCCACAGTCACGCAGGAGATTGAGGCGCTCAAGAGCCGGATCGACCAACTGGAAAGAGAGGTTGCAGAGGAAAAGGCCCAAGCGCAGGCCGATAGCGCCGATACGGCGGCGCTGAAGTCAGCGGAGAAAGAGTTAGTCGCCGGAAACGGCGGTGCAATGCTGAGCGCCGCGAAACCTACGGTTGGTGTGTCGCCCTCGTTACAGACTACCGCGCCTGCTGCCGCAGCGCCGACCGAGCCAGCTGACCCGGAGATTGGCGCTCAAACCACCACCAAAGGCGAACCATTTCCTGGCGACTGGACTTGGCTCAACAGCAACGGTCACGCGATTGACAGCCCCATGAGCACCAAGTACTTTACACCGGAGTTCCGCGCCGATGTGAATTACACGCTGGATCTTAACCATCCCGAGGACGACTCGCTGGGTGGTTCGACAGAAACTTTTCGGTCGGATGAGATTCAGGTCGAGCAGCTGAGCTTCGGCGGCGATATCCGAATCGACAACGTACGGGGAAGATTTCTCACCATGTACGGCATGTTTGCTACGACCACTCCGCGCAACGATGGCAGCGTCAACCGCGGCCAGTGGAATCTCGCCGACGCCTACCGGTATGTCTCCGAAGCCTGGGGCGGTTATCACTGGAACGTACAGCACGGCGTCAATCTGGATGCCGGCATCTTCGTCTCCTATATTGGCCTCTTCAGCTATTACAACTTTGATAATTGGACTTATCAGCCGTCCTTTGTATCCTCGAACACTCCATGGTTTTTCAACGGTGTTCGCCTCCAGTGGTTCCCGACGTCGAAGTTGAAAATAGAACCGTGGTTCATTAACGGCTGGCAGTCGTATGCCCGCTATAACGGTAAGCCTGGCCTAGGTGGACAGATCCTGTGGCGCCCCAAGCCCTACCTCGATTTCGTTTGGAATAACTACGGCCTGGGCGAAGACGACGCCGGTTACCCCGGACGCTCACGCATCCATGCCGACTATAGCGCCCAGGTCAAGGTGTATGACCAGCCCACGAAATTTTTGGACAAGATCGCCTACACGATCACCGGCGATCTTGGTTGCGAATACGGCGGTGGCCCTGCCTCATTCGCCACTCCGGACGGCGTGCTAAACCCCAAGGGCCTTTCACCGGAGATGGGCACCACCGATACATACAACGGCGGAGTGAACTGCCACAGCAGCAAGGGTGGCAGGCCCAAGCAGATGTTCGCCGGCTGGATGATGTACAACCGCTTCTGGTTCAAGAAGGACCTTTACGCGGTTACGCTGGGCGGCGGCGAGATGAACAATCCTGGACGTTACCTCACACTGCTGCCGCCCATCGATGGAGCTACGGCCGTCACCGGTACGCCGTACTACACCGAGAACGCCGGCGATCGCGCTCAGATGCACGATGGCACCATCACCTTCGACTACATGCCTAGCCAGTTCATCACCTTCCGCCTCGAGTCCGGCTACCGGTATTCCGACACGCCATACTGGAGCGGTCGCCGTGGCATAACGCCTCCAGGTGGTAACAACGGCGCGCCCGCGCAATACGCTTGTTCCAGCGGCGCTCCTTCGGGTTACGGCTACGGCACCCAGGGCCTTTACAACGCCGAGCTGTTTTGCGGCGCAGGCGAAGCCGCAGGTACACCCGCAGGTCTCAATTCGATTTGGTGGCCCGATCTACGCACTAATCAGACTGTCGTCACGGGCGCGGTCATGGTCCGGTTCTAAGTGCGCTAGTAGGTCTCCGTGTGACCCACCGCGGGGACTTACTCACGCAACAATCAATCGCTTGGCAGATATTGTCAAGTAGCGCGCGTCCGAGAGGTCGGAGAGATAGTTGTGCGCTTAAGTGCAGTTCCACTAAGTCAAGTGCAATATTCACAAGAGCCATGCGATCGCAATTTCGGCTATCCGATGCGAGGACAAAGCAAACCGAGATAGGCGCAGTCTTACGATTTCCTTGCAACGTAGTAAATAGGCTAGACCATTGGGGGTATCAAGGGACATGAAACGCGGTGCGAGTGAAGTTTGTGTTTTTGCTGCGTTAATGGCTTTGGTGGCCGGCACGGCGGGCTGCCATGAGAAGCAAGCGGATGCGGCCGCCGAGGCTCCGCCGCCAGCGAAAGTGGTGCCCGACGTGAACGTGGCGAGCTGGGCGGTCGACGATCCATCAAAATACCCGCTGGTTGCTGCCACCGAGTATGACGCCTTCCCCACTTTGTCTGTGACCGGAACGGTAAACCCCGATATTGAGAAGACAGTTCCCGTCATCTCACTCGCAACGGGTCGCGTGGTCGAGATCAAGGCGAGGCTCGGCGACGAAGTGAGGAAGGGGCAGGTTCTTCTACGCGTGCAAAGCGACGACATATCTGGCGGATTTGCTGCCTATCAAAGTGCAGTTGCCGATGAGGTGCTGGCGAAAGCGCAATGGGATCGGGCGCAGGAACTTTACCAGCATGGCGCCATCGCTCTCAACGATTTGCAGGTTGCCAAGGACACCGAGGACAAGGCGAAGATTGCCGTCGATGTGGCAGCCGAGCACGTGAGGTTGTTAGGAGGCAGCACCGATCACCCATCGGGAATCGTGAATCTGATTGCTCCGATCTCGGGGGTGATTACCGATCAGGAAGTGACGAATGCCGGCGGCATTCAGAGTCTGGGAACCAATCCGTTTACGATCTCCGATCTTTCGTCTGTCTGGATCATCTGCGACGTGTACGAAAACGATATCCCGGATGTGAAGGTGGGCGATTCCGCAACCATCAATCTAAATGCATTTCCGGGCATGGCGCTCAAGGGGACGGTGAGCAACGTTGGCGCCATTCTGGATCCGACAATTCGCACTGCGAAGGTGCGTATCGAAGTGAAGAATCCAGGAGTGCTGCGCGTGGGTATGTTTGCCACCGCCACCTTTGAGGGGCGCAAGAAAGAAGTGCATACCGCAGTGCCAGCTTCAGCGATCATGCGCCTCCATGACCGTGATTGGGTATATGTTCCCGCGCCAGACAACAGGTTCCAGCGCGTGGAAATTGTCGCGGGCGATTCTCTACCTGGCAACATGCAGGAAGTGAAATCAGGACTACAGCCGGGACAGAAGGTTGTGCTGAATCCGGTAAGCCTAGAAAACATCATCGAGAACGAATAGGGACACGGAGCGAACCGGAAACGCGATGATCCGAGCACTGGTTGATTTTGCCCTTAATAACCGATTCGTGGTGTTGGCGGCGGCAATTCTGCTGACTGCCTGGGGAGTGGTTTCCTTTCACTACCTCCCTGTCGAGGCATATCCCGACATCGCGGACAACTATGTGACTGTAATTACCCAGTGGCCGGGACGCGCGGCGGAAGAGGTTGAGCAACAAGTTACCATCCCGGTCGAAATCGGAATGAACGGAATTCCGCATATGACAGCGTTGCGGTCAGAGTCGATCTTTGGGCTCTCTTTCGTTTTGATGATTTTTGATGACGCGTCGGACAATGACTGGAACCGCGAGAAGGTTCTGGAGCGGCTGACGCTCGTGAACTTCCCGCCTGGGCTACAGGGGCAAATCGGCACCGACTGGAGCACAGTTGGCCAGATCTATTGGTATACGCTGCATAGCGACAACCCGAAGTATGACCTGATGGAATTAAAGACGATCGAGGACTGGACGCTGGAGAAGGAGTTCAAGTCGGTCCCCAACGTCGTGGATGTATCGACTTTCGGCGGTACAACGAAGGAGTATCAGGTTCGCGTCGATCCGGATAAGTTGGTCTCGTACGGACTTAGTATCGGCCAGTTGGAGCAGCAACTCGCGAATAACAACGTGAATGCCGGCGGCAGTTTTATTGAAGCGGGGCAGCAGCAAATGAATGTGCGCGCCCTGGGGTTATTCCGGAGTGTTCAGGATATCGGGAATACCGTTCTCACAACCAAGAACGGTACGGCGCTGCGCGTGAAAGATGTTGCCGACGTCGTGCAGGGGCCGCGCATCCTGCTGGGCGCGATGGCTCGGGCAGACCATCTTCCAGACGGGACAATCGTTGACAACCCCGAGGTGATTCAGGGTGTCGCGCTGTTGCGCAAAGGCGCAGATGCGCAACCGGTATTGGATGCAATCCACGCGAAGGTCAAGGAGCTGAACGATCGCATCCTTCCTGAAGGCGTAAAGATTGTGCCAATGCTCGATCGTTCGGATCTTTTGCATTACACGTTGCACACAGTTCTGCACAACATGGCCGAAGGGATGATTCTGGTTACCATCATCCTTTTCCTTTTCCTCGGGAACGTGCGTGGCGCATTTATTGTTGCGCTTACCATTCCTTTTGCATTGCTATTCGCCTCCATCTGGCTCGACGTAAGCAGGATCCCGGCAAATCTTCTGTCGCTGGGCGCACTGGACTTTGGAATGGTTGTGGACGGCGCAGTCGTGATGGTGGAAAACATCGTCCGCCACATGAGCCGTGAGTTTGGCTCGGGTGGCGCAATTGGATTGCAGCAGAACGGCCAGTCGAGTAACAAGCACACCCTGGCGAGGCCGGTGAGCGCAGTGATTCGCGAAGCCTGCCATGAAGTGCAGCGCCCGGTGTTCTACGCAATCGCCATCATTATTACCGCCTATCTTCCTATCTTTACGCTGCAGCGTGTTGAGGGGAAACTGTTCAAGCCAATGGCCTGGACCGTGGCGTTTGCGCTGCTCGGCGCCATGACGTTCTCCATTCTGATCGCGCCTGTCCTTTCAAGCATCGTGTACCGGAATGGCATCAGGGAATGGCACAACCCGTTGATGGGTTACCTGATCAAGCACTACCGGACGCGCCTGCGCTGGGCCATCCATCACAAGAAGATCGTATTTGGCGTGTGGGGGGTTGCCCTCGCCTTGACTCTCTTCCTTGCCTTTAGCGGAATTATCGGTTCTGAGTTCCTTCCGCATCTGGACGAAGGCGCGATCTGGGCACGCGGCACTCTAGGAAACTCAACCAGTCTGACCGAAGGCAAGGAGTTTGCCACGAAGGCACGGCTTATTTTCGCGTCGTTCCCTGAAGTAACAAAGGTTGTTTCGCAGGCAGGCAGGCCCGACGATGGCACCGATACCGGAGGCTTCGGCAACACGGAATACTTTGTCGACCTGAAGCCGAAGGAAGAATGGCGGCCCGTATTCCGTGGCGACAAGGATGAGTTGATTGCGGCCATGAATCGGGAGGTATCGAAGCTGCCGGGTGTTTTCTGGAACTTTTCGCAGCCGATTGAAGACAACGTGGATGAAACTCTGACCGGAACAAAGGGAGGGTTGGCGGCCAAGATCTTCGGCGACGACCTGGATGTTCTGGAAGAAAAAGGAGACCAGGTAGTCGCGCAGATGGCGAAGGTTCCAGGTGTCAAGGATCTGGGGCTCATGCAGGACACAGGGCAGCCCAATCTCGATCTTGCCGTAGATCGCCAAGCGGCAGCGCGTTTCGGCATCAATGTTGCCGATATTCAGGATGCGATTCAAACTGCGGTTGGCGGCAATGCGGTGAGCCAGGTGCTGCAAGGCGAGGCCCGCTTTGACGTCGTGGTCCGCTACAAAGAGCAATATCGCAATACGCAGGAGGCGATCGCGAACATCCGGTTACTTTCGCCGTCGGGCGAGCGCGTGTCGCTGGCCCAGCTCACCAAGATGCAGGTGCGTGACGGCGCATACGACATCTTCCGCGAAGGCAACCAGCGCTATGTGGCTGTGCGGTACGAGGTGCGCGATCGCGACCTGGGAACCACAGTGCAGGAGGCGATGGACAAGGTTCAGAAGAATGTCCAACTTCCCAAGGGTTACCACATCGAGTGGTCCGGCGAAAACGAAAGTCAGAAACGCTCGTCGCAGCGGCTCATGATCATCGTGCCCATCACTGTGCTGGTTATTTTCATCATTCTCTACACGATGTTCCGGTCAGCCAAGTGGGCGCTACTGATTCTGGGCGTAGTGGCGATGGCGCCGCTGGGCGGATTGCTCGCGCTTTTGATCACCGGAACTCACTTCAGTGTTTCGACAGGCGTTGGATTTCTTGCCTTGTTTGGGGTATCGGTGCAAACCGGCGTCATCATGCTCGAGTACATCAATCAGCTTCGTGCGAAGGGATTCACGGTTGAAGATGCGGCTGTGGAGGGGGCGGTCCTGCGGCTCCGGCCCATCATGATGACCATGCTTGTCGCGACTTTTGGGCTGATTCCAGCGGCACTGTCGCATGCGATCGGCTCAGACTCGCAGCGTCCTTTCGCCATGGTGATCGTCGGCGGTCTTATGGCCGCTCTTACGATGAGCCTCGTGCTTCTGCCCACACTCTATGTGTCGATTGCCCGCAACGGAGATAAACTCCCCGAACCTGAAACGGGGGCGTCCTTTGAGCACTAATCTCACCTCTTTAGGAATGTCTGGATCCGGTGCGAGACGGCGCGCTGCACTCATGGTTTGCGGCCTCTGCGCGGTCTTGGCTACCGCCGCGGGAGCCGCTGCCCAGCAGCCGCTTACCTGGGATCAGGTGAAGGCTAAATTCGAAGCTGACAATCCGGCCATGAAGGCCGATGCCGACGACGTGGACGAAATAAAGGCCGAGGAAACTACGGCCTATCTTCGTCCCAATCCGCAGGTCGGTGTTACCGCAGATGGAACGCAGATTGTTCCTCACGATGGAGTCTGGGTGCCAATGAAAGGCACCTATGTTGTGCCCTCTGTCAGCTATCTGCACGAGCGCGAGCACAAACGTGAGCTGCGCCTGGAAAGCGCCAAAGAGGGAACGCGCATTGCCGAATCGCTGCACGAGGATCTCGATCGCAACATGGTGTTTGACCTGCGTACGGCCTTCGTGGCGACACTCCAGGCTAAATTCATCCTTGATCTTGCGAAGGCAGACCTGGACTACTACGACAAGATCATCGACATTAGCCAGGAACGTTTCAAAGCTGGCGGCCTTGCGCAAGTTGACCTGGATCGCATTGAGCTGCAGCGCGTGCAATATGAGTCGGAGGTGGAGACAGCAGTCGTCAACCTCCGCACGGCAAAGATCCAACTCTTGCAACTGCTGAACGATCGCACGCCGGTCGACCAGTTTGATGTAACTGGACCTTTCGATTTCTCTGATACATTGAAGCCGCTTGAGGACTATCGCCAGGCAGCGCTTGCCGCGCGCCCCGACCTTCAGGCGGCACTTCAAACCATTCAACAATCGCAGACCAACCACAAACTTGCGGTTGCCAACGGCTCGACGGATCCGACCTTCGGCGCATGGTACACGTGGAATTCATCGAACAACAATCCGAACGGCCAGCAAACGCTGGGGCTCAACGTCAGTATCCCGCTGCGCATTTTTGACCGAAACCAGGGCGAGAAGAAGCGCACGTTGATCGACATCGATCGCAGCCAGGAAGCGAGCGATGCGACACGGGCGCAGGTCTTCAGCGACGTCGACTCAGCCTATGAACAGGTCCGGAGCAACATTGCACTCCTGAAGCCGTACAAGGAGAAGTACAACGACCAGGCACTGCGCGTGCGCGACACGGTTACCTTCGCTTACGAGCACGGCAGCGCCTCGTTAATGGACTTTCTGAATGCGCAGAGCGATTACCGTCAGGTACAGCTCGCCTATGCGCAATTGCTCGGCTCCTATCTCACTGCGATGGGCCAGCTGGCACTTGCCGTAGGCAGCGATAATGTTCGGTAGAATAAGATGCATCGTATGCAAGACAGCTCCGTTGTGAAGGTGAGGAGTCAAGACTCCAAAAGAGGTCGGGAAACCTGTATGAGACGCGAAGAAGTGAGGACACGCATCGAAGAGATCGGGATCTTCCCGGGCATTCGCGTGAAATCAGCAGACCAGGCAATCTATGCCGCCGAAACCCTTTACCGGGCCGGCATTCCTGTGGCTGAAATTACCCTGACTGTTCCGGGCGCCATCGGCGTGATCCGAAAACTGGTGGAAAGCTTTCCCGACATGGTGGTCGGCGCGGGCACGGTGCTTGATCGCGAGACTGCGGAACGCTGTCTCGAAGCAGGAGCGAGATTTCTGACCAGCACGGGGTTCGTACCCGAAGTTGTCGAGGCAGCGCTCAAAGGCAACGTTGTTGCGATCCCGGGAGCGCTTACACCGACCGAGGTAATCGCAGCCTGGAAGGCGGGCGCGGACTTTGTCAAGATTTTCCCTACCGCACCGGTTGGCGGAGACCGCTACATCCGGTCGCTCAGGTTACCCCTGCCGCAGGTGAAGCTGATTGCCGCAGGAGGCGTAAATCAACAGACCGCAACCGGCTATATCATGGCCGGGGCTTCTGCTATTGGCGTGGGAGAGGAGTTGTTGCCGCGTGACGCTCTACAGAGGCACCAGGAACATCGCATTCACGAGTTGGCACGAAGATTCCTGAACTTCGTAAAGGATGGGCGCACTCCCATCTAACTCGCCGAGAAGGCGCGATTGAGCGGCTTACGGAACAATTACGAGTCGACATATCAATTTCATATAAAAGCTTCATGCCTCCTTCACCTTGTATGGACAAACATGTGAATGAAGGAGGCAAAACAATGACACGACTCATTCCTCTCGTACTCACCGTGGCCGTCGCTGTTTCCGCCACCGGCCCCATCTACGCACAGCCATCCGACCACCGCGGCTACACCCAGAGTGAGGTCAAGCAGATGATTCGCGATGCGCACACCGCGCAGCAATATCACGACCTCGCTACCTATTTCAGAGAACGGCAGCAGTACTTCGAGCAACAGGCGCAGTCCGAGAAGATTGAATGGGATCGACGCAGCCAGAACGTAACCGGGCCTGCGGCCAAATACCCACGGCCGGTGGACTCATCAAGGAACCGGTACGAATACTTCACTTACGAAGCCCAGCAGATGGCCTCCCGGGCCGATTACTTCGACAGTCTCTCGGTGAAGAGCCAGTAGCGATTCCCTGGGAAGTCCGTAAATCACTCAGGGTTAAAGCATGAACGCACGAGATGTTTATGCTTTGGCCCTGATGTTTTCTTTGCGTCTTATTTATGTTTTCTTGATCATCTGCTGTTTAACGTCGTTGTACATGCATCCCGGAGAACTTAACCGTGAACGCCATGAAGATTTCAGCCTTCCTCGGGAAGCGGCATCACCTGACTCGAGCGCAATTTGCCGGAGAGACTTTGGCGGGATGCTGGGTAATCGCTCTTTTGACGTTTGCCGGATACGTGCTTCATTTCAATGCGGCGCCTGTGGGATTTCTCTTTCTCTTGATCGTTGTGTGCGTGGCGATCCTTTGCGGATTCTGGCAGGCCTCGATTGTCTCTGTGCTGGCATGCGCTTGTCTGGATTACTTCTTTTATCCGCCAGTTCTGCAGTTCACGGTCAACGACCCGCAAGACTGGGTCGCGCTCGGCGCCTTCGAGCTCAGCGCTCTTCTTGTGAGCCGGCTTTCATCGCGTGAGCAGCTCAGTTCCCGTGAAGTGGAGCTACAGCGGGAGGCGATGGAGCATCTGTATGAACTGAGCCGCAGCACGCTGCTGATCAACATGCGCCAGCCTCCGGGTCCTCAATTGACGCAACTGATCCAACGGATCTTCGGTGCTGAGGCGGTTGCAATTTTCGATGCAAACTCGGGTAACACCGACTTGGCGGGCCCGTGGTCAAAAGATGAACAGGATCTGGCCAAGGAGTGTTACCTGCTCCAGGCCGATGACGAAGACAAGACAACAGGAATATCAAGGAGGTTACTTCGAGCCGGAGTGGAGTCGATTGGAGCACTCGCAATTCGCGGCAACCTCGGAACCCTCGTGACCAATGCCCTGGCGTCGCTCACAGCCATCACATTGGACCGCTGTGTTTCGTTTGAAAAGGAGAACCAGATCGAGGCAGCACACCAGAGCGAACGATTGCGGGCAGCGGTGCTGGATTCACTTGCGCATGCGGTGAAGACACCACTTACTGCGATCCAGGCGGCGAATGCAGGATTGAACGAGGTTGGGAACTTGAATCGGGCACAGTCGGACCTGGCGACCTTGATCGATGACGAAATCAACAAGTTAAGCCTGTTGAGTACGAGGCTATTGCAGACCGCGAGGCTCGAAGCGGAGGAAATGACTGTCGCCAAAGACGAGATTGAGGTTGAGGAGCTTGTGTCAGGAGTTTTAAAAGAACAGAGCAAGCGCATGGCTGGCCATCCGGTAGAACTTGCGATTACCGACCGGGCCCTGAAGGTTCGCGGCGATCGGGAACTGCTGTCAATGGCGTTAGTGCAGTATCTGGACAATGCTGCCAAGTACTCCTTCGCAGGATCGGAGGTAAAAGTCGCGGCTTGGGAGAGCCACTCTGAAGTCATGATCTCAGTGCACAACTTCGGGCCACCCATTCCCCTTTCCGACAGGGAGCGAATCTTCCAGCGGTTCTACAGGAGCGAAGTGACCATGCATCGGGCACCCGGTACAGGCATCGGACTCTCAGCGGTAAAGATGGCTGCTGAGGCACACCATGGCCATGTGTGGGTGATCAGTAATGAGAATGAAGGGACGACATTCTTCATGTCGATTCCTCAGCAAGCAGGAGGCAAACAGTGAACCGGGAATCTGCTAACTTACTCATCGTGGATGACGAGCGGTCCATTCGGCAGTCGCTTCGGACGATTCTCGCGAACTTTGGTTTTGTGATCGTCGAGGCGGCGCGAGGAGAGGAGGCGCTCTCGCTGGTACGCGCCGCGCAGTTCGATGCGGTGTTGCTGGATATCAACATGCCGGGAATGGGGGGCATCGAAGTGTGCCGGTTGATGCGCAGAACAGCCCCGCGCCTGCCCATTGTGATGCTGACTGTGCAGGATAGCGAGGATCGCAAGGTTGAAGCGCTGGATGCCGGTGCGGATGACTATATTACCAAGCCGTTCCAGTTGCGGGAGTTGACTGCGCGATTACGCGCGGCCGTGCGCCGGGGCAAGGTAGCCGATGAGAGTAATCAGACAATCATGATTGGAGATGTTCTGCTGGACCCGGATCGGCACCTTGTGGAGAAGAAAGGGAAAGCCGTCCATCTGACGCCAAGGCAGTTTGAGGTTCTCCATTATTTGATGGCGAATGCAGGACGTCCGATTCCGCATGCTAAGCTCCTGCGATCAATTTGGGGGCCGGAATACGGGAATGAGCTTGAGTATCTGCGCACGTTCATCCGCCAGATTCGCATGAAGATTGAAGACGATCCGGCAAACCCCTCATATCTTCTGACAGATTCCCATATCGGCTATCGATTCACGGAGACTGTTGGAGAAGCCTAAGCTGGTCCACAAGTGACGGGAATGTGTCGCAGACCTGTTTGCGAAGGCACACCTTATGGAACGGCCGGATCGATGAGATCCGGCCGTTCCATAAGGTGTGGGTTGCGAGACATCTCCGGAGTGCCCAAGAGAACCACTACTGGACCGTCAGAGTGACCGTCCCAACAGTCGCACTAACCGAGCCCGAAGTCCCGGTAACAGTGATGGTGTAGGTCCCGGCTGTTGTGCCGGAGTTCCCGCCACCACCACCACCGCCGCCTCCGCCTCCACCTCCGCAACCAACCGCACCAATCACGACATATAGAACAAGCATTCCCATCACTGCCAACCAATTACGCCGTCTCCTCGGAACCACCAAGAGCACAACCAGGGCCATTGTTGTTCCACCTGCCGGCCAAATGAGCTTCTTGATGTTGTTGTCCGCGCTTGAGGCCGCAGTGGTAGTGGCGGTCAGTACCGATGTCTGGACTGCCGTTCCGCTGATGGTTACACTAACCGGATTCAGGCTGCATGAAGGCATGTCGCTAGCATTTGTCAACGACGTGGTGACATTGCAGCTCAGGTTCACCGTTCCGGCAAACCCATTTGTGCCTTCAATGCTGATCGTCCCGGTATTCCCCGTTGTTGCTCCGGGTGTGACCGACATGGAAGTGGTCCCGCCACTGCCAACGGTGAAGCTGGGCAGTGGTGTGATGCTGAGGGAGACACTGGTCGTCGCGCCCAGTGTCCCAGAAGTCCCTGTCACGGTCACCGTTACAGGCGTGGAGGTGACCTCAGCTGAGGTGAGGACGGCGAGTGTAAGAATCTCGGTTCCCGACACGGACCCGGCCGCAAAGGATGGCGTGACCCCGCTTGGCAAGCCGGTCGCGGCAAGCGTGACGTTGCCCGAGAAGCCCCCTACATCGGCCACAGTAATAGTGCTGGTTCCGCTACCACCCTGTGCGACCGACATGGTCGCAGGCGAAGCCGACAACGTGAAGCTCGGCGACGGGCTCACGATGACAGATGCCGCGCCCGTTGCGACGTTATATATGCTGTCGCCCGAGTAGGCGGCGGTCAGGGTGTCGGTTCCAGCGCTCAGTGAATCGGCCGGCACGTTGATCGTCGCACTGCCGCTCGTCAGTGTGGCCGCAGTCGAGGTGTAACTGCCACTGGAGAGTGTTACTTTTCCGGTTGGCGACGGCGTCCCAGCTGCGGTCACTGTCACCGACAGTGCCTGTGTCGTGCTGATGCTGTTCGACGACGGCATTACAGAGACTGTCGGCGTAGCCTTAGTCACCGTCACGATGCTGGAACCGCTGGCACTGTTGTAGGTCGCAGAACTGCCGCTGTCCGGCGTATAACTGGCCGTCAGCGTGTCCGTACCAGCAATGAGTGAACCTGCCGAAACGTTGATCGTTGCGCTGCCGCTGATGAGCGTCGTTGCCACAGAAGTGTAGGCGCCGCTGCTCAGCGTTACCGCTCCGGTGGGTGTTGGGGTGCCGCCGACATTGATGGTCACCGACAGCATCTGTGTTGTTGTGATGCTCGACGAAGACGGCGTCACCATCACCGTCGGCGTCGTCTTGTTCAATGCCGTCACCGTAACCGAATTCGATCCAGAGGCACTGTTGTAGGTCGAGGAACTATTAGCGTCCGGAGTGTAGCTCACGGCCAGTGTATCGCTACCCGTTGTAAGCGAGCCTGCCGGGATATTGATCTGAGCGCTGCCGGCGTTGAGCGTTGTCGTTGCCGAAGTGAAGCCGCCACCGGTCATGATCACTGAGCCGGTCGGCGTCGGACTGCCCGTGCCGCCAGTCACCGCGACCGTCACCGTCAGAGCTTGCGCCGTAGTGATGCTAGTGGAGGAAGGTGTCACGGTCACCGTTGGAGTGATCTTCGACACTGTGACAGTATTCGATCCGGATGCGCCGTTGTAAATCGGAGAGCCATTGGCGTCGGGAGTGTAGATGACCGCCAGGGTATCGGTTCCTGTCGTCAACGACCCGGCAGTGACGTTGATCGAGGCGCTGCCGCTGCTCAAGATCGTTGCCGCAGAGGTGAAACTGCCACTTGTTAGCGTCACTGTTCCAGCGGGTGTCGGATTACCCGTACCGCCGTTCACTGTCACTGTCACCGTCAGCGTCTGCGCCGTAGTTATGCTGGTGGAGGAAGGCGTAACGGTCACCGTAGGGGTGATCTTTGACACCGTGACAGTGTTCGAACCGGATGCGCTGTTATAGGTCGAGGAGCTATTGGCGTCCGGCGAGTAGCTGGCAGTCAGCGTGTCGCTGCCCGTGGCGAGCAATCCCGCAGGGATGTTAATCGAGGCGCTGCCCTCGCTCAAGGTGGTCGCCGCGGATGTGTAGCCGCCGCCAGAAAGCACAACCGAACCCGTTGGCGTCGGGTTGCCGCTTGCTCCGCTGACAACCACCGCAACCGTTAACGCCTGCGCCGTCGTGATGCTGGTGGCCGACGGAGTCACGGTGACGGTCGGTGTCGTTTGCGGCGGGGCTTCTATCGACACCACCACGTCATTAGATGTTCCGCCGCCCGGCGCGGGTGTGGTCACCTGGACGTTGAGCTGCCCGTTTTGGACAATGTCGGTCGCCAGCACCTGTGCCGTGAGTGAAGTGCCGCTCACGTAGGTCGTAATGCGCGAATTACCATTGATCAGGACCGTCGATGCGCTCGTAAAGCCGCTGCCGGTCACCTGTAGCGTAAAGGCCGGTCCGCCTGAATAGACCGTTGCCGGCGAGACCGACGATACGATTGGAACCGGCGTCCCGCTGTTTTGCGAGACCAAGTTGCTAGTGACAATCACGATCTGATTCGCGCTCGGCTCCGATCCGGATATGTCGACGCACCGGAAGGCAAATCCGTTGCTGCCCCAGCGAACCAGGTCGGTTGCATCGGGCGGGTAGATGCTCGTAAACGGAACGGTCCCCAGCAGCGCGAAGCTCGCCTGATCGTAGACGTCGATCGTCACCGCCTGGTATTGCGAATACCCCGCATCCTCGTCTAGGAAGTCCGTTTGTCCATTAGTGCTATCAGGAACAACGCCGGGTGTGTAAAACAACTGGTTGCCGTTCGCCTCCAGATATGTTCCCAATAAGTTTTGCGTGGACGGATTCCACACTTCGCCGGAATTGGTATAGAGCAGGGATCCGTCGGAGCGGACAATAGAGCTGGGCGGCACGTTCACCTCTCCAGCGGTTGTGCCGGTATACGAAAGTCCGGAAGGACTGACGGGTACCTCGAGAAAGAAGGTGCCAGACTCCGGTTCGGGCAATCCATAAATCATGGAAGACGAGGTAAAGGTAAAGCTAACCAGTTCCAGTGGCGGAGAAGAGGAAGATCCGTCAGCCCCTACGCCCGGAATCCAGTTCACCAGGCCGGAATCGTTGTACAACGCAGCTCCATCTTGTTCAGGGTCCACGTTCGCAAACAACTCCACGACAATCGACTGCGGTGAGCCGGGGACCACGTGCATCTCCTGGACGTAGGTCTGTCCCCACTCTGGGTCTACGGGCAAGTTGAAGGTTCTTTCGAGGGCCAGCATCTGCAGGTTGAAGCGTTGCAATACTCCGATCGAAGCCACATAGAGCTCGGTGCCATCGTCGGAAACGGCCAGCGCCCGCGGACCACTGGCCACTGCGATCGGCGTCATTGCGACGCCGGTCGTCGGATTGATAGGAATGACCGTATTCGGATTTTGCGATGCACTGGCGGGAATGGCCGCATAGAGTAGTCCACCAACCGGATCCACGGTCAACGCGCTGGCCGTCAGCGGAATCGAGAAATAGCCAATCAGGGGATAAGGAGCGCTGCTGCCGCCCCCCGGTGAGGGATTGACCACCGTCACCGGAAACTGCCCTACGGCATTCAACAGTGACGACGGGAACGTCACGCTCAAAGCCCCGCCGCTCTCGTAAGTCGTGGCCTGCGCCGCGCCATTGATGTACACCACCGAGGCCGGAAAGAAATTGCTTCCCTCTACGCTCATCGTAATAGGCGATGTCCCGCCGCCGATCGGATATGAAGGATTAAACAGGGCGGTGATGGTGGCGGTTGGATAGGAGGCATAAGCGGTGCCCGTCAGAGATGTGCTGACAGTGGGATTTACCGGATCGTTGCTCGACACCGAGAGCGTCCCGTTAATTGTTCCCGCCGTGGTGGGCGCAAACTCGACAAAGATCACGCAGGATTGATGGGCGGGCAGCGAACTGGTGCAAGTGCCACCAGGCGCCAGCGCAAATCCGCTAGAGCATTTTAGGAAATAGTATAGACTGGTAATTGGCGACACTCCGCGGCGCAGAAGATATGGGGCGACCCTATGGGGATGATTTGCGTCGTAAGTTTCTATCTGCCTACGACGAAGGCGAGG
>JBEKGW010000056.1:0-18227 GCA_050012595.1 Terriglobales bacterium | reverse complement strand
ACCGCCGGAACATGCCACTCCGCCCCAAAGCATCCGAAATCCTCGCTCGCCATCGTAGGTTTAGTTTGCTCTACGGAGCCGTCAGGGAAGTTTTGGCGAAACGCGTCAACGACCTTGTCTGTCGCATCGACATCGTTTGTTACCAATGAATAGCGGTCCAGTGGAGTGATCTCCGGTACCCTCGGCGCACCTGAAGCTGCTGCTTCGGCATTCACAATTCGTTCAATCGCTGCAAGCACATGTTTGCGGACCCCCTCATCAAAGGTGCGCACGTTTAACTTGATAATCGCCTCGTCAGGAATAACATTCTCTTTCGTGCCCGCCTGCAGCGCCCCAATCGTCACCACAGCGGAATCTGTTGGAGCGACTTCTCGCGAGACGATGGTTTGAAGCCTCATGACGGTGGAGGCGGCCATAACAACAGGGTCAATGCTCGCTTCTGGCATTGAGCCATGCGCACCACGCCCAAACAAACGAATTTGCAGGCTGTCAGCAGCGGAGGTCACAACTCCTGTACGCCAATCGAGGTGCCCAGACGGCAAGCTCATGACGTGTTGCCCGAGTACGACATCGGGCTTCGTAAAACGTTTGAAGAGCCCGTCGTCAATCATGGCTTGAGCGCCCTGTGCCGTCTCCTCCCCTGGTTGAAAGACTGGCATCAACGTTCCATGCCAGCTATCGCGGCTCTTGGAAAACAGCGAGGTTGCCCCAATCAAGCAGGCCACGTGCATGTCGTGCCCGCAGGAGTGCGCCACTGGCACAGTCTTGCCATCAGCGCCTGTCGCTGTAACCGTACTCGCATAGGGGAGACCAGTATCTTCCTTGATGGGCAACGCATCCATGTCAGCGCGCAGCATTACGGTTGGGCCGTCTCCGTTGCGCAATATACCGACAACTCCCGTCTTGCCGACTCCTGTGGTGACCTCAAAGCCGTTGGCCTTGAGATGATCCGCAGCAATCTGAGCGGTTCGTGTTTCGTGCATCGACAATTCGGGGTGGGCATGGATGTCTTTGTAGACAGCCACTAGTTCTGGAAGCAACGTGGCAAGACTTCCAAGGATCTCTGACGGCTTGGTCTCGCTCATGAAGTTAGTCTCCTTAAGTCAAATCGCCACAACATGAGTCGGGTCGCGAGCTAGCGACAACTGCTGTTGCTAGCGTCGGGAATTGCCAGGAACGTAATGCTGGCTGGCGCGAAACTGATGCGACCCGATGGCGTTGGCTGACCCACGAATTCCGGAACGTCGCCATCACTATTCAGCTGAAGAGTCTTCCCGTTGAGCTGCACTTCTCTGTCTTGAAGTTGCTTGGCAGTCAGCGTGTAGCGCGCTGCCTCGGGGACCAACGTGACTTCATGGACTTGTTGTGCGTCGGCATTGATGACCAAGAGCGCGACGCCACCGGAATGCTTCCGCAGACAGTGCGCATAAGCATAGAGATTCGGAGTTGATGCTATCTGTGGATCGAGAACTGTCGTACCCATGAGGCGTCGCCAAAGCAAAGCAGCCCAGTAATTCGGGCGTGGTGCGAATGTATTTTCGTCTAACAAGCCATAGTCGCTTGATGCCAGTGTGTTGTGCATAATCACTTTCACGCCACGCTGGGCGAGGCTTGCATGTTGAACAAGATATCGGAAGGTGTCCAGAAAAGTCGACGCCCAGGGGTTTCCACCGCAGGCTGCATCGGCGGTTTCCGTAATCCACAGTGATTTGCCCGGTTCGAACTTGTCTCGAAGGTCCGAGTAGAATGCGCCAATCTTTTCCGATCGCGAGAGCCAGTCTTGAGAAAGTGCCGCTGCTGCCGTTGTCTGTGATGATGCGCCCATGCTTGCACACCGCTGCGAAATAGCGGCATAGAGATGGTACGAAAAAACGTCGAATACCGGACCGGCTGCGTGGAGCAGGTCTTCGGATTTCAACACTCCGCCAGCCATCGGTATCGCGAACGGTCCCTCGCCAACTGAACCTGGACCGAGAAATAGTGTATCGGGCGCTGTTTTCCGAAGGAACGAACGGAACACCTCGACGTCGCGGCCATAGCTTGCGGCATCGTATCCTTTCGGTGCGCCTCCCATCGCTGCGAATGTCGGCTCATTCATGAATTCGCTTGCCGCGATTCGTCCTCCAACAGATTTTGTGTACTCAAACAATTCCCGAGCCTGCTCGGAGGTCCATACGCCTTGCGCATCACGGGGCCCGGGTCCGGTTGCCACGGACGTGACGATCTCGGCATTCACCACACGAGAAAAATCAATGACACCTTTCCATTCCTGTCGCGTTAGGACTCCGCTGAAACCCGATGGCGCATTTGCTGGGGCGGCATTTTCCGAATCCTGAAAATAGGCACTATTGGCCCACGTGCCGCTGACTCGCACATATGCGGGGCTTAACGCCGCTGCCAGTTTTCGCAATCGCGGATTTGAAAGATCAATGGGCGCTCGATATTGATAGAGGTTCGGATCTATGCCTGCCGGAGCGAAACCCGCGTGGGAGGCGGACTCCTGCGCTTTACTTTCGTTCGTGGTGCTCCCGTATGGTTTCCAAAATCTTCCGCCGATGACCTCCACCATTTCAATGTTGTAGGACTGAAATCGTTCATCGACCGTGCCTATGGTTGGCATCTTGGCCGGATCGAGTGACGCAACCTGTGCCATCAATCGTGTTGTTAGAAACACGACGGCCACTGTGGAGAAAGCTGCCGCTATGCGCATCCTCGAAGCGTCGCTTCTCTTCATTCCATCACCTCCATCGGAGGCCGACAATTCATAGTTCGTCACAGCAAAGAGGCGTAAACTGCTCACGTACTGCCTAATTTAATAGAATCGGCCATGCATAATCTAAGGTCTCGGACGCCGCCCAATTTCATGGTGACGCATGTCTAGCCACAGAACGATTACCGTCTCAAGAAATGGACCTTACATCGTCTCCGGTTCGGTGTCACTCAGGCTTGAGACAATCGGAGTTAACGCCGCGGGCGAGTCAACTGAGTGGGTTGAGGGTAATGCTTTCCCGGCATCCGCGCAATATGCACTCTGCCGCTGCGGAAATTCGAATAAAAAACCGTTCTGCGACGGCACGCATGCCAAGATCGGTTTCGACGGGACCGAAACTGCCAGTCGAAAGCCCGTCACGGAGCAGGCGCAAGTGCTCGACGGGCCGTCGATGCAACTCGCTGATGCCGAGGTCTTGTGCGCGTTCGCACGCTTTTGCGATCCAAACGGCCAGGTTTGGAATGAGGTGAAAGACACCGATGATCCCAAGGTGCGAGTGCAGTTTCTCCAGCAGGTGGGTAACTGCCCTTCCGGTCGATTGATCGCGGTTGACAAACACGACGGAGAATCAATCGAGCCGAAACTGCCACATTCAATCGGATTAGTTGAGGATCCGACGCAGAAGTGTAGCGGTCCGTTGTGGGTTCGTGGAGGTATCGCGCTCGTCGGCGCCAATGGCCAAGCCTACGAAATTCGCAATCGCATGACACTGTGCCGCTGCGGCAAGTCCGAGAACAAACCTTTCTGTAACGGAGCGCATGCAGCCGACCCCAAGTTTCGCGATGGACTAGTTTGAACCCAGAGCTTTCTGACAGGGAGGCTCGGCGGCGGAACAGTACTCGCATATGCCCAAGGGAGGCGACTTGACAGCCCCCGGCTCAGAGATAGAGTTGTGCTCGGAAGACAGGCCTTCTACCCAATGTTTTAGTGGCCTAAGCTAAGAGCCAGTCAGGTATAGAATGAGGCCCCAGCAGGCTGATGCCTAGCACGTGCTTAGGCAGCCTGTCCGAGTTTGTATTTTTGGAGGATCACATGACACAGAACAATCTTGAGCTCATGCGCACACTCGACGATTCGTGGAACGCACAGGACTGGGATACGTTTGAAAAGCGGCATTCCAAGGACACCACCGTCTTTTGGCCTGGTCAGGCCGAGCCAACAAGAGGGCGCGACAATCACAAGGCGGAGTCCATCAAATTTTTCAAGACGTTCCCCGACAATCATCTGATCAATCATCCCTATAAAGTGGAGATTGCTCAGGGCGAATGGACGTGCACTGTGGCGGATTTCAGGGGAACGATGACAGGTCCGATGACGATGCCAGGCGGAACGGTGATCGAGCCCACGAACAAAAGTTTCCACGTGGATTTCTGTACCGTTGCGCGCTGGAACGAACAAGGTCAGATCGTGGAAGAGAATCTTTTTTACGATCTCATGGGCATGCTGAAGCAAATAGGCCTGATGCCGACCCAAGAGCAAAAGGCGGCGTAACGACGAGCGATCCAACAATGGCCGAGCGGATGCCAGCGTTGTTCATCGGGCACGGGAATCCGATGAATGCGCTGCTGGTGAACCCTTATACGCAGCGCTGGGCATCGATCGGCGCGACCCTGCCGAAGCCGAAGGCAATACTTTCGGTGTCGGCCCACTGGTACATCGAAGACGCAGCCGTCACCGTGAGCACCGCGCCGAGGACGATCCACGATTTCGGCGGCTTTCCGCGCGAGCTATATCAGGTGCAATATCCCGCGCCCGGTGATCCCCACCTCGCTGCGCGCGTCCAGAAATTGCTTGCTCACGTGCCGGTGCGTCGCGACGACCGCTGGGGTCTCGACCACGGTACTTGGTCGGTTCTGCGCCACGTCTATCCACAAGCCGATATTCCAGTGGTTCAACTCAGCATTGACGAAACGCAACCGCCCTCATTCCATTACGAAGTCGGCAACCGCCTGGCGCTCTTACGAGAAGAAGGCATTCTCATCCTCGGTAGCGGCAACATCGTGCACAACCTGCATGCCTATGCTTGGGGACGGCACGCACCGGAGCCGTACGATTGGGCGATCTCGTTTGAAACTCGAGTCCGCGAGCTGCTCCTCGCGGGAGAGTATAAGCCGCTCGTGAATTACGAGGATCAGCTCGGCCGTGAAGCGGAACTAGCAGTGCCCACGCCGGACCATTATGTGCCGCTGCTTTACGTTGCCGGCACTCGCACACCATCCGAGCCGCTCACATTTCCTGTTGAGGGCGTAGATGGCGGTTCGGTCTCGATGCTCGCAGTGCAAGTGGGCTGATTAAAACTGGGGAGCACTCTGTCCGCAACGCGAAAGTGGTCCAGAAATGGGCTTGTGAGAAGTTGGCGAGCAACGGACTCGACCAGTTGGAGTTATTTCTCCTCGTTGACCGCCGCTGTTTGTTGTAGTTCCCGCTGCAGCTGCAGCAATTGACGAAGTTGATCCGTGCTTGCCGACCCCGTTGACTGCGAACCGCCCGATGTGGTTCTCCCTGAACCTGTCCTAGAACTTGCAGTCTTTTCGAGCACCACATAGATCGCGGTGTTCGCAGGGATCGTGACCACGACATGCTCTGTCAAAGCGAGTCTCGATACTTGCTCATCCGAAGCTTCGCCGACATTGTTGCTGACGCGTTCCCGCAGCATGTCCTCCTCGCTTAAAGGCTGGTCTAGGTTTCCCCGGCCCACCAGCATCGCCCCGACCTCGCCGATCCCGGATAAAGACCGAACGAGCACGTTCTTCCCCGTGTTCTTGCCTTCGACCTTGCCTTTGGGTGGACCCAAGCTCAGGTTTGTCGCGACTCCTTCGATTGGGAGGGCTGCTCCGTCTGGCATCATCAACGAATCGAACTGAATCGTCATATACCCTGAGCGGTCGGCCTGCTGAATGTGGCCTACGGCTTTCGCTCCGGCGGGGACAATGATCTCTCCTTCACGTTCGTAGTTGTACTCAATCACAGCCAACACCGGTGTCCTGACCGCGGTGCTTGCTGCCGATTCCAGACGCGCTCGCAGGCGCGAGCCTGTGGGCAGCCCGAGGTCGATCACAGGCTCACTGTTAGCCAATTTTTGAGAACCGCCTTGTGAGGCGGAAACGTTGCGCACGTAAGCGACAGAAGATTTCTCCAGTGCCTCCCTTTCGGCCTTGCTCAGGTCCCCTGGCGAAGCGTTGCCATCGCCCCCGGGTTGATACGGAGGCGCCTGCCATTGCTCAGGAAAAGGTGGAACCGAAGCTAACGTTCCGCTCTGGGTGCTTCGCGGTGATGGCACGAACTGCCTGGTCGCCGTTCGCTGCAGATCCTGCTCATCAACGAAGCCTTCGTGGGTCGCTTTTGTTGGGGGCCTGCCAGAGTCAGTGATCGGCAAGAGACTTGGTTCAACGGAAGAAGGCTCACTCGGCTGAGTTGGATCTTGTTGGGCCGCAGCAGTTCCTCTCGGCTTTTGAGCCGTGCGCTTATGCGGGACCGAAAGGGCAACAAACAGCAGCAGGGCAACTACCAGGGTGCCGGCTCCGATGATCACAAACTTGTTCTGTTGAAATTGTTGCCGGGCCCGTTGCCGCGTCCGGGTCGCCAGATCGATCGTTTGGCCGGCAGGGGCTGGCGCTTCCGGTGCATTGGGCACTGCTTCTGGAACCATGTCCGCCACAGCCGTCCCGTTTCCATTTTGTCCGTTTTGAGGAATCATCTCGACCCTCCGTCTGGCGCCACGAATGCGACCGGTACAAGAACTGGCTGATCCACGCTTTCCGCTTGGGCGACTTGGAGCAGCATCTGTTCTCTGGATTCCTTGAAAGAGGGGCGGTCGAAGACGATAACGCCGTCTGCTCTGGCGCCCGGCGGCAAACGTCGCATCGTCATCGTGTAGTCCTTGATAGGTACTGGATCCGCCTTGACCGTCTTTTTGTGCTTCTCGTTGGATGTGCCCGCAAGTTGAATCTGGGGAGGTAGTAGTTCAATCGTTTTCGACGAAGCATTGAGCACCGAGAACTCCACAGTCATTTGCTGATCCTTCTCGGTGATCTGTCCCACGGCAACCTGCAGCAGTTTGCCTTGCCAATGCGGGTTCGGATCGCGTTGTCGTATGAGGGGCACTTGGCTGCTGGTTGCAGGTGCATTGCTCGCAACAGTCCTTGGCAAGGGTTCCGGTACGACACTCTTCGTCTCGCCAATCACGAAGCTGGACTGCGAATTCCCGAGCAGAATGCTGTGCGGAAGGTCGTACTGAAGCACGAAATCAACCACACCGGTACGATCCGAGGTTCCCGTGCTAACCAAGTGCAAGGAAATCTCACGACCGGTTCTAGTCGTGATCAACGCGTTGGTTTCGCCTCGACTTGCGGTCGTTGGTTTCAGGAACACCAGTCGCGGCTCGGCGTCAGAATGTTCGGCCTTGAAGGTGCCAGGATTCCCCAATACGACCGAACTGACGTCCTCGGGCAAGCGCACCGAACTCACGTACCCTGGCCGCAGGTGCAAGACCGTCACGCCTTGTGTGTCGAGTGTCAGTCGCACGATTCGCGCATCGGGCAGGACCCTTAGAGTTGAGTCCGCCTGGGCCAAGCAATAGGACAGCGTTATCAAATGCACAAAAATCCAACAAATTTTCATCCGATTACTCTGCTCCTCACCCTCGCGGGATTAACTTTCCACCCTCTGCCAGTCGTGGCCGACAACCGACTCTGATTCGAGACACATAGGCCACCACCTCGGGATTGCAGTACGCGAGACCACGTCGGGTAACCACGTCTTCACCGGCAATGTACCCAGCCGCAACCAGTCTCAGATCTCCACGGAATCGGTGCATAAGCCAGGCGAGGTAAAGAACCCCGCCGGAGACGTTCTCGCTGACGTTACAACGGTCCCGCACTCCCAGTCGTGCGGCCGTTGAGGGCATTAACTGCATCAGGCCCGCTGCGCCTTTGCGCGAGATGGCGCACGGATGCCAACCAGATTCCTGCTCCACAATCGCGCGCACAAACCCTATAGGCACAGCGTAGTGCCGCGCATACGCTGCCACGTAGTATTCGGCTTCGAGCCGAGCGGGTGTTCTTTGCGGTTGCGCCTGACAGCATAGAACCCCGCAAGCAAACAGCACGAAGCAGAGGCAATTGCTCATAGAGCGTTCCTCAGAGCTTCTTGGGTATATTGCTGGGCGTCGTAGATCAGGCTGGCAAACCCGTCGCGGAGCAGCAGTTTTCTGCGGTCGGCCTCTGTTTTGGCCAGCAGGGGCAATAGGATGTCTCGCATTTCTGGTGTGACTCGCTCCGCCCCAAGAACCTTTAGCGCCTGCGCCAGGTCCAGAATCTCCGAGACCGACGGAGACTTCTCCAGGCTCCATCCGCGCAGTGCCTTGGCAAGCCCCGCCATTCCTGCATGAAATTCATGGCTTGAATCCGGCGTCCTCAACGCCACAATCTCTGCTTCTCGCTCCGCGGTGGGGTGTTCCACACGAAGATAAAAGCTGCGCCGGCGCAGTGGATCCCCGATCCGCCGTTCCTCGTTGGATGTGAGTACGACAAAGGGAATGCTCCTGGCTCGAATCGTGCCGAGTTTCGGAATGCTGAGCTGCCAAACGCTCAAGAGTTCCAACAAAGTTGCTTCAAATGCGTGGTCTACTTTGTCGAGCTCGTCAATGAGCAAAACGCAGGGCTTCTCGTACTGGAGAGCGCGCAACAGGGGACCGGCGCTGAAAAACTGTTGTCCATGCAATTCAGCCTGCAGCAACTCCCAGTCGGGATTGGCGGACTTGGCTCTGAGTTCGACGCAGAGTCTTTGCAGGGACTCATCGAACTTGCCGATGGCCTTTTCTTCGTTGATGCCCTCGTAGCATTGCAGGCGCTCGACTGTAGTATCCGCAGCCTCCGCGACTGCGTATGCCAGTTGTGTCTTGCCGCTGCCCGCCGGCCCCTCCAGCAGAACGGGCTTATGCAGCTTGGCCGCCAGAAAGACAGTTGTTGTTGCTACCGAATCGGCAATGTAGCCAGTGGCGTGAAGACCTTCACCCAGTTGCCCCAGCGATGAAAACACTTGCAACTCCTAAATCCCAAACGCTCTGATGTCCTGAGCATCAGGAACCTAATCCCGAATGAAATTTCGGTCAAATCACTTGATGCAACCGGCTCTGGGAAAGGAAACACGGGTTTCTCGGGGGCTTTTGACCGAAAAGAAAGACCGAGGTAAAACGCCTCGGCAGTGGGGTCCGCGGACCTCGATCTGCTTTCGAGTGCAAGGAGTAGGCGATGGCACCCAGCCAACATTCACAACTGTCAGTCGCGTTTGAGCGCGGTCGGCAGGAGCCGTCGGACCACGCTCTCGAGCCTCCGATGAGCGTGAAGGAGGCGGCAAAATTCCTTGGAGTGAGCGCGCAAACTGTGTATCTTTGGGTTGAACGAAAGCAGATTCCCCATCTCCGCGTAATGGGTCGGAACATCCGGTTCCTCAAATCGGATCTCGAGTCATTCCGCGCTTCATTCAGACAGGAGATGGTGAATGTCTAAACCACGAAAGCAGGACGGGATTGTCTATTCTCGCAACGATGGAAAGATTCTTTGGATTCGCTACCGTGATCGGAACGGGAGACGTTGCAGAGAATCTACCGGAACCGAGGACTGGCAGGAAGCCAGCCGCAAGCTTCGTGAACGGCTGCAGGCCAGAGACGGCAATCTATTAGAGGCAATTCGGAAAGGAGAGGCTCTCGGTTTTGAAGAATGGGTGGGTTCGTTTCTCGATAATTATTCGAGACCGCCCATACGGGCCCTGAAGACTCATGAGGCGAACGTACGCTGTGCAATCCATCTGAAGGCCGCATTCCCGGGCAGAAAACTGGTGGATATCACAGCCGACGCGATCGAAGACTATCTTCGCAGTCGTCTTCGGCAGCGAGTTCGCATCAAGCTGGCTAATGGTTACCGGGAAAAGGGCATCCTGAAGTCAAGCACGGTGCATCAGGAGTTCCGGGTGCTCCGGCGCATGTTGAACGTGGCGGTTCGGAAAAAGCTGCTCCCGGCGAATCCTTGTGCGGGGGTGGAATTTCCGGTTGCGGTGAAAGGCTTGTTCCGGCCGCACTACGTGACCTGGTCGGAACAGCGAACCATCGAAGCCCATGCTCCCGAATCCTTGCGCAACATTGTGAGGATCATTACCGAAACAGGGTTGCGTGTTTATAAGGAGCTCATGCCGATGAAGAAAGAGCAGCTTGATCTCACGAACGCGATGGTTTGGATTCCGGATTCTAAGACTCCGAACGGTGTGGCCGAGGTACCGCTGACACCTTTGGCCCTCGAAGCGTTCCGCGATCAGCTGCGATTGTCACCCTGCAGTCCGTATCTGTTTCCCAGCGATGAGAACCCGAGCGGACATCAAAGAACTCTGAAAACCGCCTGGCATGCGACCTTGCGGCGTGCCAAGGTGACGTATTTTCGCATCTACGATCTTCGCTCTACCTATGCCACGCGGCTCAGTGCCGGCGGCGTAGCGGACGAGTGGGTAACACAAATGCTTCGCCAGGGAGATGCGCAAGTCTTCAAGAAGTATTCGCAGATGAAATTGCAGATGAAGCGCGAAGCTCTGGAGAAGCTCAACCGCCGTGCCAATGAAATGCCTGCTGAAAAAGCAGGGGATCAAATTGGCACGGTCACCGTGCAGTGAGCGCGATAATGGCACGGTTTTGACACGGTCGAGGCCAGAAATCATGGTTCGGAGTGGAAACCAAGTTGGAAAGTACTTTAGAATCAATTCTGCTAGTCATGTCGGGGCGTAGCGCAGCCTGGTAGCGCACCTGCCTTGGGCGCAGGGGGTCCGCGGTTCAAATCCGCGCGCCCCGACCAATTTCCCACTTGATTTCCGCTACTTACCGGCCCCGGCCGGTTTCAGAACCGCCGTATTCCGCTCGTCGGAAGCGATCATGCGATAGAATTTCTTCAGCTCGTCCGTTTTGCTGACCGGAACGCTCAGCTCCTTGATTTCCACGCTGCGAGTATAGTGCAAGACGTTCCCGCTCGCCTCGGTCTTGCTGTGATAGCTGCCAAAGCTGTAGTCCACATCCATCGGAGGCGGCAACTCGTCCACTTCGTAGCTCGGCGGCAGCGCGATCTCGAAACTGTCGGTGTCCCGCGACGGTCCTTCGAACTCGAACGGAAATCTTCGCGGCTCCTTCGTCTCCAGCACGCTCGACGACTTGCTTCCCAGCACCCGCGGCCGCACCAGCAAGAGATTCCCAGCATTCTTGGCGTAATTGTCGGACTGGAAAGAGTAGTTGAAGCCAAAAGGCAGGTCCGTGTGTTCGAGGTTGAGCAGGCTCGCTCGCACAATTTGAAAGTTGGAAAGCGATCCTGCCAGAAGGCTTTCGATGGGTTTGATCCGATCGACGTCCTTCGTAACCGTGCGCAATCGCCAACGTTCTGACGCAGCTCGATCTCCCAACCGCACTTCCTTGACATCGCCCTTCAACACCCCGTTGGCGTCGAGCGTCAACTTGCCCACGCGCTGGATACTGTTCATCTCCGACGGCTGTTGCGGCAACTCCACCAATTCGCCGCCATTCGGTGTTACCAGCAGACCGTAATTCGCTTGCAGGTATCCTCCGATCTGACCAAATGGCGTCACTTCGTTGGTGGGGTCGAAGAACAGAATCCTTCCCAGCTTGGGATGCTGCATCACGGCGATCAGCGACGCATCCTTCACCTCGTCTGGCAATTTGATCGCAAGGATCACGTGGTTAAATCCGTTGTGAGCTGGCATCTCACCGGTGACCACGCCCCGTTGCGCGTTGATGACTACTTGGTAGGAGTCGACGCCAGTCTGGCGCAGCATGGTGCGCATCAGAGTCGCTTTGTCTTTGCAGTCTCCATAGCGGTGCGAGAAAACATCCGGGGCGGCGTGGGGTTGAAAACCACCGATACCCAGCGATATGGCGACATAACGAATGTCGTGCTGGAGGAACGCGGCGATGGCTTGCATCTTCGCCAGGGTTGTAGTTTTTCCCGCAGCCAAAGCGCTGACCTCTTGTTTAATTGGTTCGGACGCGTCCATCTGCGTGCTAATCAGATTTTCGTACCAACTCCCCATACCCTCCCAGCTTGCCAATTCATTCTTTCGCGACGTTCCACCCGATGGGGAAAATGACACGATCATCTGCCCTGCCAATCCCTCCCAGGGCGGCATATCAGGCTCCGGCCTGATGCCTTTCACGTCGTTGACCGCCCATTGCAATATGTTGCCGCTTCCCTCGGCTGGCTTTACTTGCTCATGCGAAAGCCAGGCGGCCTTAAAGACCCAGCCCGGGGGAAGCTGCAGCGAATAATGGCTTTCCCGCACCGGATCGGTTCCTTGGAAGTTCCAAATGTCCTGCAGGAAGAAGGGGCGCTCCTCCACTTCATATTCGTAGCCAATAATGTTGCCCGGATTCGGCGCCGGAATACGCAGGAGCCTGTACTTAGTGTCATCGATCAGATAGCCGCCTTCGGCTGGCGCGGCAACATCGATTGCGTCCTTGTCCTTGACCTCGTAGTCCTTGCCTTGCGCGGGGATGCACCAGCCATGCAGACTCGTGATTTTCTTGCTCGGACTAAAATCGACACCTACCGTGCCATGCTCTCGTCCTTCGGGTCGCAAGATCTTATAGACCCCGCGTACATGCTTCCTGATCCTGTCCTCCGACAGAACGGTCACGTTCGTTTCGGAGTAGAGCAACACCGCGTTGGTCTTTTCATCGTAGGAGGGCAACGTGACCCCGGCCAATGCGTGCATCCACTGTGGAGCATCACTGGCTGCGGCCCGAGGCATACTGGCGATGGCCCACACCGCAACCCAAAAGAAAACTAGCAGCGCTGGCTGGCCAGTCATTCGCTCAGTTTCTCGCATGGATTTCCCCTGGCTGCAAGACAATCTGCTCCGCATCGCCGGTCCTTACCACCTGAAAGAAATTCCGCAACGCGGCGTAGTACTTCTGCTCCAGGAGCAAAACGTCGATGGTTAATTTCCTGGTCAGCCGCAGTGTTCCTGCGCTCTGTTCCACCTTTAAGGTATAGAGAACGACATGCCCATCCCGATTCTGCGGCGTTGGCGCACTACTTACTTGCCAGCCCGGTGGAAGCTCGACGGTTATGTCATCCGCCTTCTCGTGCGGGTACTCAAAATAGATGGGATGTACCCGGTTGGCATGTTCGAAGACCCCTTTCTCTCCGGCGGTAAAGATCGCAGCAGGAATCATCACTTTCTTGCCGGCATTCGCGGCCCAACCCGGAATCTTCAGGTTGAATTCCGCAACCAGAGGTGTTTCCGATCTGGCCCAGTCCGGTTTATTGGTTAGTTCTGCCTCCGCAGCCGACCCAATCTGTGACGTCACCCGCTCCTCCAGAAACTTCTTGCGCGCCACCTCGTCTGCGTGTCGCTCTTCCAGTCGGTGGTACATGGCTTCCAGGCCGATGTAGGTGATGGTCAGCTTGCCTTCCAAGTCGCCCGTGTCGGAGAGCTTCAGATTCCCCACTCTTTCGATCCGCGACTCCGAGGCTTGCGGGAGCGTGGTCTGAATCCAGGTTCCCCCATCCTTATCCAGCCGCAAGCCCTGTACCGCTGTCTCCGACCACTCCAGCAACCCAAACGGCGTGAAGGGTCCTCCTGGATCAAAATAGCGGTCTTTCCCATTCAACTTGACGAGCACAACGTTGGAGTTCAATTTCGCGCTTTGCATCGTGGCCGGAGTGAAAAAATATTCGCTACGACCCGAAACCCAGCATCCATACGCTTCAAAACCCGCAGCTCGCGCCAAGCCCAGGAACAACCAAGTCAGCTGGATACCGTTACCATAGCCTCGCTTCCAAACATCTTCTACGTTTTCTGCTGGCTTTTCCTTTTCGCGCTTCTCCTCTTGCTCGGTTTTTCGCACTTCATACGTCGTGTTCCGCAACTGCTGGACGCGGTCGTAGATCTTACGCAGTTTGAGCTCCGGAGGGTCGGCCGGCGAAACGATTTGCGCCACCCCCTGCTCCATGGCCTTGCGCTTGCCGATAAAGCTTTCCAGTTGCCCGTTTCGCTCCTTCCCGAAGTGTTTCCAGAAACTGGCTTGGTCTTTCTCGACGAAGTCCGATTCGTAGATAAAATCCACCCGCGACTTCAATTCGTTTGGAGGAGGCATGTAGTCTTCCGTCTGGAACGCCGGTATGTTGCTCGCTTCCATTCGGACGATGCGATCTGGCCCGTGTGCAGGAGGAACGGTGCCAGCCGGCAGGGTGCTCCAACTCCAGCGCAGGAAAAAGGTCGAGTAGGAGGGATTGTAGGGCTTCAACGAAAAGCACGCCTTCTTGGTGAACAGCTCATCGCTCAGGATCCAATGCGAATCGAAAATGTAATGCTCCTTCAGATCCACCGTGTAGAAGTACTCGATGATCCCCCCCACATGAACGTCCGGCAGAGTAAAAGTCTTCGCCAGAATTTTCGCTCCCGTCCCCTCGAATTTTCCCTTGACCAACTGCTTTTCGAAAACTTTGCCCTCGAAGTCTACGATGGAGCCATCCGGCCTGATGGTCCGACCGCGGACATTCACCACATCCTCGTTTCCCTTGAAGAAGGGGATCTCGATATCGGCATGCTTCCGCCCCTCTTCCGTCAGGATCTTGATGCGGAAGTAATTGTCCTCATGCGAGGTGTAGCTATTGTCATCCCGGTCCACCTGCCTGTACAAAATGATCGCGGGCGCTCCCGGAGCCAACGGCTCGCTGGTCATCTTGAGTTCATCGGGCGAAACCGGCTGGAAGCCAATACCCGCCCTCGCCTTCTGTGCTCCCAAAATCCAGATTGCAACCGTTACCACCACCGCCCACTTGCCTAACCGGAACATAGTCATCTCTCCCAAGGTGAATGCAGGTTCAACCAATGCAGGTTGAACAGAGGTGTCGAAAAACAGGATTCGCTGCAGGCGGGAACCGCGAACTCCAGGGGGACGGGTAGCAACATCCACGGCGACAACAATCCGGCCTCCTCCGAATTCCGGGCCCCCTCAAGCCAGAATCCGGCAGGTGAAGTGAACGCTTGAGTATAGCTGGAGGCGACGATTCGTCAAGGGCGAAAATCACATGTGCACGAGGGGAACTTGGCGGCGGGGGCGTCTGCAGCCTGGTCTGAATAACTAGGTGCTGGCTGAGAGCTAAAAGCCGAGAGTTGAAAGCCGAGCCCTACAGCTCGTACTTCTTCATCAAATGACGAAACGAGCGGTAGGAGATTCCGAGCACGTCGGCGGCCCTGACCTGCACGCCGTGGGTTTGTCCGAGGGCGGACTGCAGCAGGGAGCGCTCGACCTGCGCGACATAGTTTTCCATGTTTACGCCCTCGGGCAGAACCGCGCCGGCGGGCGCGGTCATGATCGTACTTATTGCGCCTTCCGCGCCGGCGGCCACGGCGCGAGCCTTGGGACGCTCCGCCGGCAACTCGACGCGCAGCTCGCTCGAGGTTTCGAGCGCCACGGCCCGTTCGATTGTGTTCTCAAGCTGGCGGACGTTGCCCGGCCAGTCGTAACCGGTGAGAGCTTCGAGTGACGCCGCTTCGACGCCGTGAATGCTCTTCCCGGCTCCGGGCGCATATTTTTTCAGGAAATGATTCGCCAGGAGCGGTATATCCTCGCGGCGCTCGCGCAAGTCCGGCACGCGTATGGGAATGACGTTCAGGCGATAGTAGAGGTCCTCGCGGAAGGTGCCGTCGGTGACCTGGCGGTCGAGATCGCGGTTGGTGGCGGCGATGACGCGCACATCCACCGGAATTTCGCTGGTGCCCCCCACCGGACGCACGGTGCGCTCCTGCAGCACGCGCAGCAGTTTGACCTGCATGGGCATGGTCATCTCGCCGATCTCGTCGAGAAAAATCGTGCCCTGGTCGGCGACTTCGAACAGTCCGCGGCGGTTCTGGCTCGCTCCGGTAAATGCGCCCTTGACGTAGCCGAAGAGTTCGCTTTCGAGCAGCGTCTCCGGAAAGGCGCCGCAGTTGACCGAGACAAACGCTTCGGCGGCTCGCGGCGAGCAAGTATGCACGGCGCGGGCAACGAGTTCCTTGCCGGTTCCGCTTTCGCCGTAGACGAGAATCGTGCTGCTGGTGGTCGCGACGGTGCGGATGGTCTGCTTCAGCTTTTCGAGCGCCGGACTGGCCCCGATGATGTTGTCGAGCGAGTTGCGCGTGGCCGCGTCGCGGCGCAAGGCAAAGTTCTGACGGCTGAGTGAAACTTTGGTGAGCGAGCGGGCGATGGCTAGTTTGATCTCGTCCACGAGGCCGGGACTCTTGCGAATATAATCGGTCGCGCCGCCCGCCTTGACCGCCTGCACGGCAGCTTCGTAGTCGTCGACCGCAGTCATCAAAATGACCGCGGAATCGGGCGAGATCTGGTGCGCGTGGCGCAGGACTTCGACTCCATCCACGCCCGGCATCTTGATGTCGGTAACAATTACGTCGTAGAGCGCGCTGTCGATCTTGCGCTTGGCCAATTCGCCGCCGGTGACGGTTTCGACTCTATGGCCATCGCGGCGCAGGGCAATATCGAGCAGTTCGCAGATCGAGCGCTCGTCGTCAACGACGAGAATGTTACCCACGCGAGCCTCCTCCCGCTCCCGCGGCTGCCAGCGCGGTTCCGGCAGATGCGGATGCGGTGGATTTTCCGCCGGGGGCGCCCTGCTCATGCGCATACTCCATGCGCCGCAAGCGCAACACGAAGCTGGTGCCCTTGCCGACTTCCGAGCGCGCCCACACCTTGCCCTCATGCGCCTGCACGATCTGGTACACGATGGCGAGGCCGAGGCCGGTGCCGCCTTCGAAGCTCGACTGGAAGGGTTCGAAGATTTTTTCCGTCTGCTGCGGGTTGATGCCGGGACCGGTGTCGGCAAAGCTCATCTCCCAGTCGGGGCCGCGCTCGGTCAGAGCCACGGTCAGGGTTCCACCCTGGTTCGTCGTTTTTATTGCGCGCACGGCGTTTTCCGAGAAGTTCCAGAACACCTGTTTGAGCCTGTCGCCATCGGCCAGCACCCAGGCCTCGGACTTCGGAAAGCGGCGCTCAAGCTTGATGCCCGTGTTCTCGGCGGTGAGGCGGTGCTCGAGCAGCGTGAGCGTGTCCTCGAGCAGCGGAACCAGATTCACGCGCTCGAAGCGATATTGCTTGCCCCGGGAGTAGGCCAGAAAATCGGTGATGATGTTGTTAAGGCGATCGGACTCGCGGATCACAATCTGCAAGAGGTGCCGTTCTTCGGAATTCAATGAGGGCGCATCCGACAGCATGCTGACCGAGCCGGCAATAGAGGTCAGGGGATTGCGGATTTCGTGAGCGATGGCAGCGGCCAGGCGGCCCACGGCAGCGAGGCGATCCTGCATGCGCACCTCGCGTTCCAGGCGGCGGAGCTCGGTGAGGTCGTCAAAGGAATAGACAAAGCCGAGATCGCCGCGCGCGCTCACGTTGAGCGCGGAAACCAGCACGCGAAAAGTCTTGCGGAAGCCGTTAGCAGCCACGTAGCGGACTTCGCCACCGCCCCGAGCCGCGCCGAAGTGGGGCAAGGGATCCTGAAAAAGGCCGGCAACGGAGCGGCCGCGCAACTCGGCTTCAGAGATCTCGAGTAGATGCTGGGCGGCTCGATTGACCAGCGTGATGCGTCCGTCAAGCCCGGTGGTGATGACGCCGCCGCTCATGGACTGCACGATATTTTCGTGGAGCGCCTGCAGATTTTCGAGCGCACCGCTGGCGTCTTTCAATTGCACATCCACCTGGCGAAGCTTGCTCATCAGCAAGCCGGCCAGATAGGCGATGGCGAAGTAGGCAAACAGGTTGACGAAGATCACTACCTGCAGCGCCTCGAGCTTGGGATGCGAGCTCGAATACGAAGGAATGACGAGGTAATAATCGAGTTCGAGGATGGTTCCGAACAGGATGAAAGCCAGGGCGGCGCTCAGATATCCCCAGGCGCGCGGCAGGAGCATGCAAGCGACCACGATAACCAGGGGGTAGAGGAAATTCAGCGAGCTGTCGATGCCGCCGGTGACATGGACGACCAGAGTGACCATGGCCAGATCGGCGAGCACCTGCAGAATGGCTTGCAGGCGGTGTTCGTTCCAGACCGAAACCAGGAAAAGGAAAAACAGCGAGAGCACGAACCACAACACCATCCCGGTGAGAAAGGGAAGGATGGGGAGGGGGCTGGGAGTGAGGCGGATGACGGCGAGTTCGATGGCGAGCAGGACCATCAGGATCAGGATGCGAACCTTCACCAGCCAGGTCAGCCAGTTCCGCTCATCGGAGATGGAGTGCATGAATTTCGTCGTAGTACGTAGTCCGCTGGGCCATCGCTTCGAGCTTCGAGCCGCGAGCTTGGAGCTACCCCTTCAATCTTGCCGCTTTCGCTTGCTCGCAGCCCGCAGCGCGTAGCTCGCAGCCTTCTTCTATCCGGACAGTTTTGCGATCATCGAGAATAACGGCATGTAC
>JBEKGW010000055.1:0-18826 GCA_050012595.1 Terriglobales bacterium | reverse complement strand
CATAGGGCTCGGGTGAAACCAACTTGGTGGCGACCTGCCCAGGAAACATACGGCGGGCCAACCGCTCCACAGTGGGAGTGAAAGACATCTGCATGGCCTTCACCGTCTTGGGTGTTGCTATCGCCCGGGCGCCGGGGAAACGGTCGAGCAGAATGCTAAGGCCGTAGAAGTGGTCGAAGTGGGCGTGCGTTATATAGATGGTCTCCAGGTTGCGGTTGTGCAGAGCGACCCAATCCGCGAGAGCTTCGGCCTCAGCCACTGTCCCCATTGCGTCCACCAGCACCGCGTCGTATTCGCCGAAGATTAAAGTCGACGTGATGGGGTCAAACCCGAGCGCTTCGCCGAAGGGCTTTGGCCGCTCGCCGACCATAGTCTTTCCCGGGGCCGTGAAAACGTTCACACCAAGAGTGTTCGACGCGACAGGCGCGGTCGCGCGCGTGCTCTCTTTCAGTTCGTTTGTGCCCACCATTTGTTGCTCCTTTCATGTCAGAGCAAGTGACTGTTCAAAGCAAAATTGCCAGAAGCGCGACGACGAATCCGTCGGACGAACGTGTCGGTCTAGACCAAAGTACGGGGCTCGACACTGCAGCCCGGAAGGGCTTGAGCGAACATCCGCAACCGTTTAAATCCGAATCCCATCCGGGCCAAGCGCTAACCGTATGTGAGATCGGTGCTCTGTCCGACCTCGATAATGTAACCGTCAGGGTCGCGGATGTAGCAGCGAATCTCGCCGTACTTGGGAATCGGCTCCGTGATGAACGCGGCCCCTCGCCTTTTCCATAAGTCATAGCACGCTTGAATATCCGCGACGCGGAAATTCATAAAGCTGTTGATGTGATTCGGGTCGGGGACGCTGAGCGTTACCGTCGGCTTATCCGGGGTCGGCCCGCCCCCAACGTTCAGAATCATCCAGATATTCGCAAGCTGAAGGTACGCAGGCGCGTTGCCGTCACCCAGGCTCAGAATGCGAGCGCCGAAGACCTTCTCGTAGTATCGAGCCGATCGCTCGACGTCGGCGACGGTGAGAAAATGCGCGATGCTGATCCCCTCTCGCGGGGGCATCTCATAGCTCTTCTGGTCGACTTGTATCGCGTTCATTGATGGCTCCTTTTGTACGCCGGTCATTGATGGTAGGCAGGCGACCGTCGGGTCAGGCGAATCTGTGCGGGTTTCGCGGGTGCGTTCATCTGTGTGAGTTTGGTAGATGCGTTCATAGTCGCCATGGAATTTTCCTCCGTGACCATTCAGCCAGAACAAAACGGGCCGCGCAATTGGACGATGGTATCGCCCATACTTTCGTATCGACCGCCGTGTGTCCATGCCTGAGGCATACGGCTTCTCTCCATCCAGCTAGCCTGAAAATCGATCAAAGCGAAGGAAAACTCCTCCAGCACGCTCGATACCAAAGTATCGTCGATACCATAGTTCAATTGCTTTACTCCTCTCACCTCTGGCTTAATTGCAATCGTTCAAGATGCACGGCGATCGGACTTAGTAAACTTTATTCGTGAGGAGAAAACACCATGTCTGAACTTGTGACGAAATCTGTGCCGCCAGAACAACAAGAACAAAGGATAGGAACACGCATCGCCGTGAAACGTATCGGCGGCTTTACCATCGTTGCGACAGCCGTGGCAGTGCTCGCCGTCCTCGGCGCCGTGGTCCTTTACGCGCAAAGCCAAGACAACGACAAGTACTCGCTGAAATCGCCGAGCGGAATCGCGTTCTCCGACTTCCGGGGATACGAGGACTGGGCCGTCGTCTCTTCTGCCCACACCGACGAAAGGCTCAAGGTGATCGTTGGCAATCCGACCATGATCAAGGCGTTCGAGGCCGGCATTCCGCTTAACGGCCAGCCTTTCCCGGACGGCTCCATGATCGTGAAGCTCCAGTGGACGCCGAAGAAGAGCACGGAGGCTCCCTTCGTCGTGGATGTGCCAGACGTCTTTAAGGAGGCTTTCGTCATGGAGAAGGACAGCAAGAGATTTCCGAAAAGTGGCGGATGGGGATACGCGGTGTTCAACTACGACGCCCCATCGGACAAGTTCACGGCCGATCCCAAAAGCCTCTCAGACTGCGGATACGCGTGCCATACGCCGGTGAAGGCGAAGGACTACATCTTCCACCTGTACCAGAAGCGTTGAACCGCGCCTGCCCCCGACATCAAGTACCCCGCGCGGCGCCATTTAATTGAGAACTGTACAAAGCGAAGGGTCGCGGGTCAGGTCCGCACCGTCATCGAGTATGGCGGCCAGGTGCCAGCGGGATATCCTTACTTTCGGGGACGAGCCCTTGACCAATACAGTGTCAACGCTGTGTCCTCGGTGTTTCGCAACCACTCCTCGACGTCTTCTGCTTGGAACGGGCGCTCCTCGAGGTCCTTCAGGATGGCGAGCCAGTGTATATGTTTGCGGCAAAGGTTCTCGTTTTTGAGCGTCCATCTGCGTTTCAGACCCACCGAGACTGGGTATAGGTTTCTGGATTATTTATGACGTCACAGAACGCAATCACCTTTCAAGAACATGGCGATCCCAATTACCTAGGCTTGCCCCGGCCTCGTATGTGCTTTGGCAAAACTCGAGTAGCGAAGCAGTGGGCGACCCAGCGTTGCGCACATCTTCGTACATCAGGAGGAATTCGCCGAGCTGCTTCTCATAGTAGGCGGCATCTGGCCGGACAGGCGCTTTTTTGAATCCCTGCGGCTCGGGAACCGTGTAGGAATAAAAGGCCGCATCTCTGACATCGCCACCGCCAGGCCAGAAGCCAACACTGCTCACTTCGTGGGAATACGCTTCTCGCGTCATCGCGTCCGCGCCGGGTCGCTCCGGAGCTCGGCGGCCCGAAAACCGCGTGACCGCAAGGTCAAAACTTCCCCAGAAGAAGTGCACCGGGCTGCATTTGCCAATGAATCCCGACCTGAATTGGCTGAAGACGGCGTCCACCGACAACAGAACCCGCCAGAATCTCTCAACCGCCGCAGGATCGTACGAGCGATGCATGTGATCTTGGTCGAAGGGAATCGGATTGGGGATTTCGACCGGCATTCGCCAAATCTTGACTTCGATCCCCGCGGATCGAAGCATTCCCATGAATTCCCCGTAGAACTCGGCCACAGAGCGAGGCACCAGCGGGAGCGTCTTCAGTATTCCGTCAGTCGTCTCAATCGCAAGCTGGTGTCGTATGAAGTCAAACCAGAGTTCGAATGCTCTTTGTCCATACGGGATTCGAGACGTGGTCAGGCCCCGGGCAGTTACGTATAACGGGATATTCCACCAATGGTTCATGAGCGGCGTCAGACGCAGCCGGACCTTACCCACCATCTGGGTCCACATATGGACCGTGGCGTACGTGTCTTTCCAAGAATCCAGCGACAGCCTAGGCCAGCATTCCGGTTGATCCGCGACGGCGTGCAGCATAGTTAGGCTCCTATTCGATCCGCGTTCCGAGAATTCTAGAGTACTGGACCAACCAAAGATTAGCCCTGTGCAGCCAGCCTGCGCAGCGGCTCTCGTCTCTGGCGACGATTCACCGATGTTTGATGAAGGCGCCGGTATGCAGTTCGGCCATTGCCTGACGTAGCTGTTCCTGCGTGTTCATCACAATCGGGCCGTGCCATGCAAACCGGCTCCTCGATCGGCTTACCCGATACCTGAAGGAAACGGATACCCTCGTCGCCGGCCTGGACTATGATCTCGTCCCCGCGGTCGAACAGCACCAGAGAGTGATTTTCGACGTCGTTGATGGGCGACGCGTCCGGTTTCGCGACTTGCTCTGTCAGGACGGCGCGGGGACCCGAGGCGTCACGGAGCGTGCCGGAGCCCGCGAACACGTAAGCGAAGGCGTTACGCGTGGTCTTGATTTCGAGCCGCTTCCGCTGACCTGGGGTAACCGAGATATCGAGATAATTCGGATCGGCGGCCACACCTTCCACCGGTCCCCTTTTGCCCCAGAACTCGCCGCAGATGATGTGCACGCGTGTGCCGTCGTCAGTCACTTCGGGTATCGCGCTCGACGGAATATCCTGATAGCGGGGGTCGGTCATCTTCAACGCCGACGGTACCCGGAAAAAATTCCTCGCCAGCGCAGAACGCATTCACCGGAGCCCCACCTCGGACAGACGCCCGACAATCTCAGAAGAGCCGCTGTAATGTCCTAGTACGATCGACCCCAAATCTTCGCCAACTCCGTTATCCTTGGCGGACATGGAATCAACTGCGGCTAACGACCTCGCCATTGAGTTTCATGACGTCTCATACGCCTTACCCACAGGCCAGCAGGTGCTTTCGGGGTTGAATCTGGGGGTGCGGCGCGGACAAACTCTCGTGCTGCTCGGCCGCAGCGGTTCGGGAAAGACGACGACCCTGAAGCTAGTGAATCGCCTGCTATCGCCCACCGGAGGGGAAGTGCGCGTGAACGGCCTGGCGGGCGGGGACGTCATTCGTTTGCGCCGAAGCATCGGATATGTCATTCAAGACGTAGGTCTATTCCCGCATTTCACCGTGGAGCGGAATATCGCTCTCGTCCCAACGATTGAGGGCTGGCCGGAAGAGCGGATTCGCACACGAGTGCGGGAGTTGCTGCAGATCGTCGGACTCGGAGCAAGTATGGCTTCGCGATATCCTCGACAACTTTCCGGCGGGCAGCGGCAGCGAGTTGGCGTGGCTCGGGCGCTCGCGGCCGACCCTCCCATTCTTTTGATGGACGAGCCGTTTGCCGCGCTCGATCCACTTACACGCAACGAACTCCAGCAAGAATTCCTCGCCTTGCAGCAACAACTGAGTAAGACCGTAGTCTTTGTCACCCATGACCTGCGCGAAGCATTGCGACTCGCGTCTCGCATCGCACTGATGGAAGCAGGAAGGCTGGTCACGGTTCTTCCTCCCCATGATTTCGTACGCTCCGACGATCCATGGGCGACCGCATATGTGAGGGCCTTCGGAGTCGGGCCGGCCTCGGCGGCAGATCGGAACGCGTCATGAATTTCTTTCATTTCATCATGCAGAACCGCGGACAGGTTTTGGAGCTTACGTTGGAGCATCTCTGGCTCGTGGGGGTTTCTACCCTGCTTGCCGTGGTCGTAGGCATACCGTTGGGCATTATGATTGCGCGTTGGCCCAGGTGGAATAAGCCGGTGTTAGCGGGCGCGAACATCATTCAGACGATCCCGAGTCTGGCGCTGTTCGGATTCCTGCTACCCGTGCCCTGGTTGGGTGAACGTGTCGATCGCTTGGCGATCCTGGCTTTGACTCTCTACGCACTGCTGCCCGTGATCCGCAACACTTACACCGGCATCCGCGGCGTTGATCCCGCAGTGGTCGAAGCGGGCCGCGGCATGGGATTGACCGATGGGCAGCTCCTATTCTGGGTCGAATTGCCGCTGGCCCTCAGTGTCATTCTTTCCGGGGTGCGGATCGCGGTTGTCATCTCGGTGGGGCTCGCGACCGTTGCTGCGGCCATCGGAGCGGGGGGGTTGGGAGAGTTTATCTTCCGGGGACTGGCCATGGTGGACAATCAGGTCATTCTTGCGGGGGCAGTTCCCGCCGCAATTCTGGCGCTGTTAGCAGATATCACCCTAGGATGGCTCGAGCGGCGGCTGCGACCACAGTGAAGAATGATGGCGAAGAATGAAGAATAATCAATGAAGAGCGATCGACATAGCCGGCGTCGCCATGCACAGCGTGCTTGGCCGTTTGTCGGGAAGTTGCTCGGGTGGGGAGGGTGGAGATCCTTGTTGATTCTGGTTACAGGGGCCCTGCTGTCCTCCTGTTCGCCCGCGCGCTCTGATCGCGTTGTGATTGGCTCCAAGAACTTTACCGAGTCCTTGATTCTAGGTGAACTCATGGCGCAGGAGATCGAAGCTCAGACAGATCTCAAGGTGGAGCGGCGTTTTTATCTTGCCGGAACATATATCTGCCATCAGGCCGTGTTGGCCGGGCGCATCGACATTTACCCGGAATACACCGGCACCGCCCTGAGTGCCATTCTGAAGCGAAAACCCGAAGGAAGCCGGGCTGAGGTTTATCAGCGAGTCAAGGACGAATATGAAAAGCGCCTAGGGTTGACGCTGGGACCAAGCTTCGGCTTCAACGATACGTTTGCCATGGAGATTCGGGGTGACGATGCACGCCGCCTGAACATCAGAACCCTGTCGCAGGCCGCCGCGTATGCGCCGCAATGGCGTGCTGGCTTCGGCTACGAATTCATGGAACGTCCTGACGGATATAGAGGTTTGGCTGCGGCCTATGGCCTGCATTTTGCAGCCCAGCCACGCGTGATGGACCTGGGGTTGCTAGCCAGAGCGCTTCGCGATCATCAGATTGATCTAGCCGCGGGGAATGCCACCGATGGGCTGATCTCCGCTCTGGATTTTTTTGTTCTCGAAGACGACCGGCACTATTTTCCACCCTACGAGGCGGTGCCGGTGGTTCGCGAGATGGCCTTACAGCAACATCCCGAAGTTGCGCGGGCGCTTGCGGGTTTGGCGGGAAGGATTTCGGATCAGGAAATGCAGCAACTGAATTATGCAGTCGATGGGCTGCATCACGATGTGAAAGAAGTGGCGCGCGATTTCCTGCGGAAGAAAAGGCTGGCCGAATGAAAAATCCGATAGTCCACTTGGCCAGAACCTGATCGCCAAATCGTTTCGCTTGTACCGCAGTTTGGGTCCCGGCAACGGGAAACCGCTTCTTCAGAATCTCCCCCAACACTCACACATAAATCCGACGAGAGACCTATGGCAAGGGCTGCAGTGGTCGAATTCGCCCGCAAATCCCCTTCACGCTCGGGAAAAAACATAACTGTCTTAAGCCGTAACCTGCCTCATTGTTAGAGACTCTGCGGGTTCTGGATGGCAGCATTCTTCATAGTCATCGCATTCTTCGATGCTCATCCCTGCGTTGCCTTTCTGCCATGCCGAGCTGAGAGCTTCGAAACGCAAGCCTTCTCATTACCCCATGCTGCTCAATACCTTAGGCGACCACATCCGCGGCCGTCGTCTGGACCTCGGCCTCTTCCAATCACTCGTTGCAGAACAAATCGGTGTTGACGAGACCACCATTCACAACTGGGAAGGCAACAAATCCTTCCTCGCAATCCGATACATTCCTGCCATCCTCCGCTTTCTGGGATATAACCCTTTTCCCCCGGCGCAAACTCTTCCTGATCGGCTCGCTGCTCTCAGAAAGATGCTGGGGATGTCCCAACGAAAACTGGCTGAGTCGCTCGGAGTGGACCCAGGAACTTTGCAAAGCAAAGTACGCAATGAATCCGTCCTTGCCGTTTGCGACGTGCGGGTTGGGTCGAATATATCGTCACCCTCTTAGCGATCGATGGCCTCGCAGGGCTTCGATTTCATCGAACATTAGGCGCAGAAGGCTCGCGCAGACGCCTTGTTTTGCTCAAGACGGTCGCTCATGTACGTTCCCCTAGGAACAGGTCCCAGATTCGGGTTTGGGACGGATTCGTAAGCGGCCAACGGTCTATTCGGAAGTAAGGATTAAAATCTATTGAAAATCGAAGCTACCCCAAACTTACCCGGTATCGACGATTCCGGAAGCGCGCTTCAGTCAATTTCATGATTAACATAGAGGGCATTGGCGATGTATTGAATCGATGGTTGAAACGATTCCATTTGGGGATCGCATGAACATGTCTGCCAGTGCCGATGGCGAACGCTTTCAGAGCGGCACGAACAAATATGCTGCCTACCTCGAGACGCCCGAGGGTCGGTTGCGCTCTGACTTGGCCTTTGCCAACCTGCACGATTTTCTTCCCCTGCAGGCCAAAGAGTCGTTGCGCGCATTGGATCTCGGGTGTGGCACGGGAGCGACGGCGGTTCGCCTGGCGCAACTTGGCATTCATGTCACGGTGCTGGATTATTCTCCGGCGATGCTGGATATTGCGCAGCGCGCCGCCCGCGAAGCCGGGATCTCGGAGAAGATCGTGCTGAAACGTGGTGAGGCAACACAACTGGCCAGCTTATTTCCCGCTCGATCGTTCGATGTAATTCTTTGCCACAACATTTTGGAATACATCGACGATCCGGGAGTTGTGTTGCGCGATACGGCTCGCGCATTGCGAGATTCATCAGCGATACTTTCGGTCCTCGTGCGCAGTCAGGCAGGCGAGGTATTAAAGGCCGCTATCCAAGCAGGCGATCTGGGTGCGGCGGAAAATAGTCTTACGGCTGAGTGGGGACAAGAGTCTCTTTACGGAGGGAGGGTGCGACTCTTCAAGTCCGATAGCCTGCAACGCATGCTGAAAGCGGCGTCGCTGGCAATGATTGCGGAGCGGGGTGTACGCGTCGTTGCGGATTATTTGCCGCCCGCGGTATCTCGCAGCGCCGAGTATGAGCGGATTCTGGAGCTGGAACGCAAGCTGGGTATCCGGCCGGAGTTTGCTGCAGTCGCGCGCTATACACATTACCTGGCTCGTCGACTGGATCCGGTGATGGAGGATCGCGAGTGAACGACGTCAGAGCAGAATCTTTATCCCCCCCGACCCGCGCGAAGACGCCTGACGCCGGTATTGCGCTCGGGCTCGGGCTCACCAACGAGTGCAACCTCTCCTGCGCCTTCTGCTACCGAGATCCAACCCGCACGGATCGCCTTTCTCTGGATCAGGTGAAGTCCGTCATGGAACGACTGCCCATTCGTTCGGTGAATCTGGGCACCGGCGAGAACGGCATGCATCCGGACTTTAAAGCGATTCTGGAGTACCTGCGCACAAAACCCATCAAACTTACGATTACTTCCAACGGCCATAGTGTCGCTGTGTTGGAAGATGACGAGTTGCGCGCCTTTCACGATATCGAGTTTTCGCTTGATTACCCGGCGCAGGCGGAACAGGATGCACAACGCGGAAACGGCAATTGGGAGCTGATCCACCGGCAAGCAGAACGTTGCGTAAGGCTCGGCTTGCCCGTAACCATCGTCGCGGTCATGATGAAGTCGAACTACCTGCGTCTGGCGGAGGTGGCGCGCGTAGCCAAACGATTCGATGCTCCTTTGCGCGTCAATGTGTACCAGTCCGTGCGGTCAGACCTATATGCGCTCACGTATGAAGAGTACTGGGAGGGCTTCCGGCGTCTCTTTGCGGAAACGGACGTGATCGCCATTGGCGAGCCGCTGGTTCGAGCGATGGCAGGTCTCCTGCCGCTCAGAGGGGGATGTGGCGTCAGCACAGTGCGGGTTACACCGCGAGCCACTATGCAACCCTGCGTCTACTGGCCGGGACCAGGGGAGCCACTATCTGATTTGAGCTTCGTGGGAGCTGACGTTCTGAGCTCTCCAGCTTTCGAGCAAGCCCGGACACTTCCAAAAACCTGCCAGCCTTGCGAGTTCCGAGACTCCTGTCATGGAGGATGTGCTGGACGCCGACGCCTGCAAGGCGCGTTGCTTGAACCTGACTCATATTGTCCGATCATTCGCGGGGAACGTCCACGCCTGGAGGTCCGCATGGCCGCCGCCCGCGATCTGCCGAAACTAAACAGTTCCTGCACCACCGTAGTGATTGCCAGAGGTGATTGACTCGTGAAGCTTAGCTTGAATTTGTTTTGAAAGGGCACGGCTTCAGCCGCGCCATAAGTGCCGGAAAATCAAAGATGGCTTTGGCCCAAACTGCACCACTACTCGATGGCTCGCTTGACGGCGCCCGCGGCCATGGGCTATAACGATGTTCCCCAGCTGCCTGGACGCGCATGCTTATCCCCTGCAATCGCGGCTTCACTTGACGGTAGATTCCTCGACGCCGCTCGGTCTTTTCGCGAATCCCTTTTCCAACGCCACTCATCATACGTGCATCCTCTCTGCAGAAAGAAGGAAGGCCATGCATTCTCAGCAGATTCGAATCAGGACCATCTTTTTGAGCTTCGTGGCCGCCAGCGTTGCTATAGCAATCTCCGTCCGCGCGTTCGGTGGCGATGTCTCCAAGCCGGCGCAACCAAAGCAGGCGTCGTTCCAAGTAAGAAATGAATTCAAAGTGCAAGTACCGAAGGGAGCCAGGACGGTGCGCATGTGGTTCAGCGTTCCGCAGGAAGACGCCGCGTCTGTGATTCGTGAATTCAGTGTCGCCGCCGATTTTCCAGTCCACTATTACCGGGACGATTGGGGAAATCGCGTAGGGTATGCGGAAGTGAACGCGCCCACCGAAGGCCCGATCACCATCCGCGAAGCGTTTGGACTGACGCGCACCGAGACCCGCAACGACATCGATCCAACCAAGACGCGTCCGCTAACGGATCAGGAACGGGCCGCGCTCTTCGCGTATCTGCAACCTTCGAGCCACGTCATCATCACCGACCAGATTAAGTCCCTTTCCGCTTCGATCGTCGGGGGCGAGACAAACCCCATTCTCGCCGCTCGAAAGATTTACAACTGGACGCTCGAAAACGTGGATTACTGGGTGAAGGACCCCGACCACCTGAAGGCCTCCCCGGTGGGCAGCACGGAGTATTGCCTGAGGACAAAAACCGGAAACTGCACGGATTTTCATTCGCTTTTTGCATCGCTGTCGATGGCGGCCGGTATTCCCACCCGCATGGTCTACGGTTCGCTGCTAAAGCCCACCTTGAATGGCATCCAAATCGACGGAAGCTATCACTGCTGGATCCAGTTCTTCGCGCCCAACTACGGCTGGCTCCCTCTCGACGTTTCCCTGGCGAATATTTACGGCAAGGAGTTCCCAGTCACCGATAAAAATAAAAAACTCGTCGAGCTGACGACGGCGACCGGTTACAAGGGTCTCGATCGAAGCAAAGTGGATTATTATTTCGGGAACCTCGATGAGAGACGCGTAACGTGGTCGATGGGGCGCGATCTGATCCTGCAGCCTCCACAGAATGATGGGCCGGTGAATGCGCTTACGAAAATCTACGTCGAAGTGGACGGCAAACAATCCGCGGATTGGACGCGCGAATTGACGTATGCCGAGATCACGAAATAGTCGTTAGTCGTCGGTCGTTAGTCGTTGGCAAACGACCATCGACCAACGACGAATTCGAAACGAGAATTCTTTTCAGAGGAGATCACACGTGGAACTTTGGAAACCTGATCCCACTTTTTACCCTTCCCCGAAAATGGCGATGAAGGCGCCCCCGGAAAAGCTGGCATTTGTGGCCATGCTCAACGCGGAAAGTAATGGACGTCCCGACGCCCTGGGTGTCGTCGATGTGGACCCGGCGTCCGGGACTTACGGTGGACTTGTGGGCCGCGTGGACATGCCCAACTCCGGCGACGAATTGCACCACTTCGGTTGGAATGCTTGCAGCGCTTGCCTCTGCCCATACATGCCGCATCCGCATACCGAGCGGCGCTACTTGATCGTGCCGGGCATCAAGTCTTCGCGAATCCATATTGTGGATACGAAGCCAGACCCGCGAAAGCCGCAGATTATCAAGGTGATTGAGCCCAGCGTCCTCGCTGAACGTGCGGGCTACAGCCGGCCACACACGGTGCATTGCGGTCCTGAGGGAATTTTCTGCAGCGCGCTGGGCTCGGCTACGGGAGATGGCCCGGGCGGAATTTTCGTCATGGATCCGGACAGCTTTGAGATTTTGGGGAAATGGGAAATCGACCGTGGGCCGCAATTTCTTGCCTACGACTTCTGGTGGCATTTGGGCTTTGACACCATGATTTCCAGCGAGTGGGGAACGCCGAACATGGTGGAAAAAGGCGTGAACCCAGAAATTCTTTTGAAGGGCGGCTACGGCCACTCGCTGCATGTGTGGGATCTGCGCAAGCGTCGTCACCTTCAGACATTGGATTTGGGCGCCGAGTACCAAATGGCTCTGGAGCTTCGCCCAGCCCACGATCCCAGCCGCGCGTACGGGTTTCTAGGCGTAGTGGTATCGCTGAAAGATTTGTCCGCTTCCATTTGGGTTTGGCATCGCGACAATGGCAAATGGGGGGTGACGAAAGTGATCGACATTCCCGCCGAGCCCGCCGATCCCGAAACGCTGCCGCCCCTGCTCAAGGGATTCAAGGCCGTGCCACCACTGATCACGGACATCAATCTGTCGCTCGACGACCGCTTTCTTTATATTTCCTGCTGGGGAACCGGAGAATTTCTACAATACGACGTGTCCGACCCTTTTCATCCCAAGCGGACAGGTTCCGTGCATCTGGGTGGTATCGTGCGCCGCGCTGGACATCCGAAGAATCGCACCACGCCCTTGAACGGCGGCCCGCAAATGGTGGAGGTGAGCCGCGATGGACGTCGAGTCTATTTCACGAACTCACTTTATGCACCGTGGGACGAGCAGTTCTATCCGGACGGAATTCAAAGCTGGATGGTAAAGCTCGATGCCAGGCCCGAGGGCGGCATGGAGATCGACCCAAAATTCTTTCTTAAATTCGGTGATCTTCGCGGCCATCAGGTCCGTTTGGAGGGTGGCGACGCGTCGTCGGACTCTTACTGCTACTCATGAACCATTCTCCGCTATGGCCCTGGGCTGCGTTGTTTCTTCTCGGGGCCTACCATGGCGTCAATCCAGGAATGGGCTGGCTTTTTGCGGTCGCTCTTGGAATGCAGAAGAAGAGTGCCGCTGCCGTATGGCAATCGCTCGTGCCGATTGCCGCCGGACATTTTGTTGCGATCGGGCTCGTAGTGGCCGCAGCGGTCATTGCTGGCGCGGTGCTGCCATTGCGTTACGTCAAGATCGCCGCCGCTTGTGTTCTTCTTGCCTTTGGACTTCACCGGCTAATACGGAAAAGTCATCCACGTTGGGGCGGAATGCAAATCGGTTTTCGCGATCTGTGCATTTGGTCGTTCCTGATGGCCTCCGCTCACGGCGCCGGCTTCATGCTGCTGCCCATCCTGCTGAAAATGTCAGCGCTCGACGCGGCGGCCGACGTCGGCGATTCTGCTCACCATCTCCACGCGCTCGGTTTTGCCTCACGCTGGACCGCATCACTCGCCTTGCTTGTTCACACGTTCGGATATCTTCTCGTCACCGGGCTGATCGCGTTCGTCGTTTATAAGAAGCTGGGTCTCGGCGTTTTGCGAAAAACCTGGGTAAATTTGGATCTGATCTGGGCCGTGGCGCTCATCGCGACCGCCGGCTTTACGCTGCTGATTCCCACGTAGCTCCCAAATCGTCAAGTTCATCGCGAAACTGAACGCGCCCCTCCGTGTGTTTTATTTCGCTTCCAACCAGGTGTCTGACCCCGCCACTTTGACCGCCAGGCCAGTAATGAAGATGTGCAGCGGCTTGCCGTCGGCGGTGCCGCGGTGCTCGGTCGGGATAAGCAGCGGCCCCGCCTGCTTGTAGCCCGTCCAGGTTGCCTTTGCGAGGCTTGGCTTTAGGTTCCCGCCGTGATGGAACACAAGGTACTCGACGCGTTTGTCTTTGCCGACGTAAAGGTCCCAGGTGTCGCCGGGCGTGTAGCCGCCGAGTTCCGATCCATACTTCACCGAGACCAGCGTCCCTGATCCGGCGCCCGCCGGCAGCTTCTTCATACCTTCATCAGTCACAGTGGCGCTTGTGTCCCAGTAAGCATGCAACGGGAACAGGAGCCAATAATTATCGTTGGTGAAACCGGCATCAGTTTGCTTCTTCGTGTCGTCGTTGATCTCGGAGCGCATGTACGTAACCTTGACCGGCTTACCGTCTTTATCCTTACCCTCGTAGGAGACTTTGCCGGTCTTGGGCTCCCACTCCCACGCGCGCGAAGCTTTGAACAGTCCGGTGATTTCCCCGTTCCAGGTGTAGCGGATGGCCTGAATTTGATCCCACGAATCGAGACCATAGGTCTTGGCGACCTGTTCGAGAATGGGCGGGCGCTTTTGCGCCCAGGAGGGTGCAGGAAGAGTAAGGACCAGCACCACGAAAGCCAAAAGACGAATCATTGTTATGCGTCTCGCATTTGCCATGGATTTCGCTCCTCGGTGAAATGAACAGATGAAGTCTTCGATGACGGGCAAAGGCTTCAGGATGCAATCATGTCGGCACATTACGCCGCGCACGCCAGCCATTCACATCCCTTGCCCGGGTGGCTGCATTGTTGCCGGACGTGCGAACCGGCGAAACCCGATAATTGCAGCAGCCGCGGCGACGCTTCCGTATTCCAGTAGCATAATCCAGCCAGGAACTAACCACGGACGCCCGGCTGCGCGCAGATGCCAAACGTAGTAAGTAGGGATAATACTCACCGTCCAGATGATGATCGGCAGCGTCGAGGCCGACCGCAGGAACGGCAACAGCCAGAGAAGATACCATGGATAGACGACCGGTGCACATAGAAGCGATGCTGCCATGGGCCACGCGAATGCATCGGGAGACAATTCCGAAGCCTTTCTTCTTAGCCAGACTGCGGCAAGAACGCCGACGAGCACTGCCAAGCCAGCCCCGAATTGCGGTGCCGCTACTCGCTCGAGCGTCGCGAACACCGGATCGTTAAAGCGGAAACTCCGGACAAAAGTGCCGAGCGAGCCGATCGGAATCCGTCCGTGGTTGAGAAACGGCACGTATAGAAGTCCGACCACAACTGCCGCCAGTGCGCCGTCGCGCACGCGAACGCGCCTCCAGTAGAGTGGCAGCAGTACGATCGGGAGAAATTTCACTGCAACCGCCAGTCCAAATGCCACGGCTGCAACCGCACGCCAGCGCCGTCCTAACGCGGCGACGGATACCAACAGCAGCAGCACGCCGACAATATCGATGTGACCGCTGCCCGCCACTTCGATCGCCAGCAGTGGGTTCCAGGCATACGCCAGAACCCAGTGCGCTCCTTGCCCACTGCGACGCAAGATATCGAGCAAAACGAGAACTATCGCCAAGTCACAAACTACGAATGCGACTTTCAGCGCATAGACAGATTCATGAATCGCGGTTACGGCGCGGAAGAAAAGCTGAGCGCCCGCGGGATATGGGCTCGGCAAATCCGGGTTGTTCAGCGTGCGGGTTTCCGATGTGTGCAACCCAGCCAGGGCAGGGTCGCTGGGAACGACAATATAAGGGTTGTAGCCGAGCCGCTGCACGCGGCCATCCCAAACATATCGGTGAATGTCATCATCTGAGCCCGGCGCCATGAAGAGAAATGGAAGGTGCCACAGTGCAGCCATTACGAGCCCGACGACAATGACGCGCCGCGGGAATCTTGGGGTTGAGAAGAATTCACGAATGGCGAAGAGGTACGCAATGCCGGCAATCCCAAGCGAAATAAGGAATGACGGTTCGCCCACACTGCCAAGCTTGCGTGAGCAGATCGTTAGCGCCACTAGCAAGACGACGCCGAGCCCGTAAAGCCTGCGAGATGGCGTGACCTTCACAAGTCTCCCGTGTCCGTGCGCAATTTTGCCACCGTTTGTCCCCACTGTTTCAGCCAGACTGCCGTTCGTGGCGCTCTGGCTGGCGCGAGCCGCAGTTCCGTGGCAAGCCGAGTTAAGTCACCCTCCACGTCAATGTCGTAGAAGGGATCTGTGAAGCCAACGGAAAGCTGCAATTCGCGGGCACGCGTCAGCAACGTCTCAAGTGCGCTCTTCGTGCCCATGCCGTCGCCATCGAACAGCGTTGGATGCGCAACCTTGGTCCCTACGAGATAGTAGCCACCGTCATCTGTCGGTCCGACAACCAAGTCGCGCCCGGTGAGTGTCTCGAACGCCCGCCGCAGAACCGAAGCCGGCAGATGTGGGCTGTCGCTGTTGAAGGCAACCACACCTTCGCGGCCAGGTGTTGCGAAGTGTGCAAACACCGAGGTCAGGCCGGCCGCAAGACCCTCTCCCTTCTGCGCCACGACATCGACCACACCTCGCGCCAACCGCGCTAGCTCTTGTACATCCGAAGCAGGGCACATAATGGCAACGCCCACAGTGCCCAACGACTGCGCCAGCGCCAAGGTGTCGTCTAAGAGGCAGCGATAAAGCTCGGTGACCGCTTCAACTGGAAGGCTCTGCGCTAAGCGGGTCTTGACCCCGCCCGGCCTGGGTGCTTTTGCCATGACAACCAGTGTGCGGCCCACATTAGATGAATGCGCTGGATTTTTCCTAAAGGATTCCATAGAGGATTGACGTGCGAAGACTCACGCGGGCCGTGGCATCCCGGTCCTTCGATTCCGAAAATAATAACGCACTATCAGGGAGAGGATGAACCACGCCGCTCCGACTGTGCCCCTCAGCGTACCGCTAATCTTCGATTTTCCAATGCGCGGATAATAGCTCACCGGCACCTCAACGATGCGGAATCCACCGAGCGTACCTTTTAGAATTATTTCAACCGCCCATCCGTACGTCGTCTCTTGGAGATCAAGCCGGCGAAGGACGTCGGCTCGCCCAGCGCGGAACGGTCCGAGGTCGCTTATCTTCAGACCATACAAAAGTCTGATCAGGAAGGCCGCCAGGCGGTTCCCAAACGCGGCGTGCCAAGGCAACGCCCCACGAATGCTTTGCTTGCCCAGGCGCGAGCCCAGTGTGATATCGGCACGACCGTCAATGATGGGAGCCAAAAGAAGCGGCAACTCCGCCGGTCGATCGCTATAGTCGCCATCGAGGAAAACAACCACATCAGGGGTCCTCGCACTCGCCAGCCCGGTCAAACAGGCTTGACCGTATCCTCGGCGAGGTTCGTGGAGGACGCGGGCTCCCATCTTTGAGGCGATCTCGGGAGTCCCATCGGTTGAATTGCTATCTACAACCAAGACCTCAGTGACAATATCGGCCACAGATTGAAGATCAGCTAAGACGAGGCCGATCGACTGCGCTTCATTGTGCGTAGGAATGACGACTGACACTCGCACTTGATCTCGGCTCAATAAAGTCCCCACCACGAGGAGGACGGCCAGCGCCGCGCCAGCAAAGCGTCGACGCCCCACGCTCGACCGGCTCGCCCTACCGCGAGCCCTAGCGACGCGAGCACCGGAACGAGCAGTTCCCAAATCCACGCCGTGCCCCACTCAGACACCCAAAGGCTGGCCAGATACAGAAACGCTACAAAGGCCGCCGGGCGCGTCAGCAGACCGACGACCAGCAGGATCCCGAGAGAGATCTCGGTCACCGCCTGCATAGGAGCGGCCATCGCGGCGTGACTCGCCGCCAAACCCATAACTGCCTTCCACGCGGCCGGCGAGTGACTCGCCTTTATGTAATAGTTGATCAGGCCTGCATAGCCCGCTGGCGTGTAGAGCCCCTTCCCCAGATTTTCGAAGAAGACCCACACAAGCATGGCGCCGACCGTGACACGAACTATTGCCAGCCCATTTGCCGCGGGCAGTTGGTTGGCAACATTTTGCGTTGGGTTTGCATTCGTCATCATCGTGAACCTCGTACCCACTCGTACCCATGGATGCCGCCAGTTTGCGGCGGGAATGGAAAGGAGTGGGTATTTTAAAACGGTTCCGCCTGTTCCTGCTACTGAATGCGGCAAATCTATGGGGCCATGCTTTTGGCGCCCGGCTTTCAATACGGTGGAGGATTTGACACGACGCTGCCGCAGCAGGCAGACTGCGAAACTATGTTTCGAATTATGCGGTGCACAACCCGACTCGCCGGCCGCGGTTTCACTTGACGATAGTCCCGCACAAAACGTCCGCCGACCATTTTTTGTCACCTAGCGCTTAGACCAACGCGATCCCTCATCGAAAGGATGCGCCATGCTGCGTCGACCTCTGCTCTCCCTGCTCCTCGTATTCTCGTCTCTGCTGACTCTCGCTCAGAACCAGCGTCATTTCACTTTTCACTACGCATTCACGGTGAAGAACGTCAGCCCCGGCGAGCGCATGCGTGTCTGGATTCCGTTGGCCCACTCCGACGCCTTCCAGGAGGTGAAAGTTACTTCCAAGGGTGGAGACTTGCCGCTGAAGCAGGTTCAGCAGCCGGAATACGGGAACGAGGTGCTATACGCCGAAGCTTCGAAGGCCGATAAGGACGACTACAAGTTCTCGGTGGACTATGACGTCGTTCGCAAGGAGCATGTCGTGCTGGTCAACGGGAAGCCTGCTGGCGCCGCACCATCCGCGAAGGCGCCTGCGTCGAGTTGGCGCGGTTTCTGGAGCCGGACCGCCTGGTGCCCGTCACCGGCGTTCCTGCGCGACTAGCCGAACAGGAAACAAAAGGGGCGACCACTCCCCTCGAAAAGGCGAAGGACATCTACGAATACGTCTTTCGCACGATGAAATACGACAAGAGCGGCGAGGGCTGGGGTCACGGAGACACGCTCTGGGCGTGCGATTCGAAGCATGGCAACTGCACCGACTTCCACTCGGTTTTTATTTCGATGGCACGGGCGGAAAAGATTCCGGCGCGTTTTCAGATCGGTTTTCCGATTCCGGCTGACAAGCATTCCGCCGAGATTCCCGGATACCACTGCTGGGCCGAGTTCTATCTTGATTCAGTGGGATGGGCGCCAGTCGATATTTCGGAGGCGTGGAAGCACCAGGAGAAACACGATTACTTTTTTGGCGCCCACGACGTGAACCGGGTGCAGTTCACCGAAGGGCGAGACCTGAGACTCGCCCCCGCTCAGGAAGGCCCACCGCTGAACTATTTTGTCTATCCGTACGTGGAGATTGGCGGAAAGGAATATCCCAATGTCGCGATCGCGTTTTCATTTGAGGACGCCGGCTCGACGCCCGCAAAGGTGAGCGCCTTACGTTAGAGATTTGCACCTCACCCCATGTGGCGGCTTTTATTACTTTCGCGCTGGGTTCCGGTCGGATGGTCGGCAAATGCGGAAGTAATCCGGGAGCCCTTCAGCGCTTCGTCCTCGCGGTCCAGAAATGGGATGAGCAGGTCTTCAAGATCGGAGAAACTGTTCCCCATGAAAAAGACAGCGCAGCACCTCATCGCAGAAGTTCCGGCCAGACATTCCCCAACCGAATTAACCATCGGCGTTGAC
>JBEKGW010000054.1:0-19224 GCA_050012595.1 Terriglobales bacterium | reverse complement strand
TCGTAAAGAACGTGGGACCCCACATGGATCATGAGCGGCTTTTCTCCCTTGGGGGACTGAAGGATCTTGACTAGCTCTTCCGGGTTGATTAGCTCCGAACTGGATAAAAATGTCGCCTGATAAGCGGGAGACATCGCCCCGGTCGCGCCGCCCAAGCGGGTTTGCGAATTCGCGCGAACGGCCCAAACTGATGCTGCCATGCTTGCCGCAGTCCCAACAAGAACAATGGTGATTGCGCGTTTCATTGATAGAGATAGACGTTTCATTTGAGTCTCCTTCGGCATTATCAGCGGTTGACTACCGGACTCGCAAGGAAGAAGCAAACGTCGGCTAGTTCCCAACTAAACGCAGATGCCCGTCGAGAGTTTCGCGTCCGTAGCGGGTTCGAGTCCTGTCGCTCCAGCCCTTCTTCCAGTAGTTTTGCGGAAATCCTGAAACCGACTCGGGGGCATTCTGGGCGACTGTGACACGGAGGTAATTGTCAGTTCCGCTTTGATCCCGATCAGATCGAGATGAACCCGAAGTGGATGAGAGCGAGTGAAGCGGTCGCCACAATCGCCCAGAGAAAGATCCCCTGTAGTAGGGGGCGCACGCCTACTTGTTTCAATGTTGATCTTGAAATCCCTGTGCCGATCAGATAAAGAGTAACCGTCAGCCCGGTTTTTCCCAGTGCGCTGAGTTTGGGATACAGCGAGCCGAATAAGGGCAAATACGTACCGGCAACAGCGGCCAGGCAGAAAAGCAAGATAAACCAGGGCCACTTGATCCGGGTCTTGCTCTTCTTAAAGATTGCCACCGCAAATGCTAGAGGAACAATCCACAGGGCTCTGGCCAGCTTGATCGTAGTCCCGATCATCAACGCTTGGGAGCCGTACTTCGCGGTTGCCCCCACCACTGAACTGGTGTCGTGGATGGCGAGGGCAGACCACAATCCGAATTGAGATTGAGTGAGATGAATAGCGTACCCGATAGCCGGGAAAAGGAAGAGGGCAACCGAATTCAGGACGAACACGGTTCCGAGCGACACAGCCATCTCTTCTTCTCCCGCGTTCACTACGGGCCCAACCGCTGCGATTGCGCTTCCACCACAGATGGCGGTGCCCGTGCTGATCAGGAGCGACGGTATGCGTTGAACCTTAAACAAACGTCCGATGCCGAGACCGAGGAGCATGGCAAAGCTTATGCTGAGCGCCGTGTATAGGAACCCGGTCCGTCCCGCCCGCACGACTTCGTGCAGGTTCATTCCAAAGCCTAGCCCAACGATGGATGCCTTCAAGAGGAATGCGGAGAGCTTCTTAGCGTCGACGTGATACGGATGTGCGAACGACAGGCCGTAGATCAAACCGGCCAGCAGCGCCAGCGGGGTCGAAATGAGGCCACTGGCAGCGACGACAAGGCCAACGAAGAAGATGTTCTTTGTGTTTGTCAAGCTTCAGTCTTGCTGCACCGATACCTGCTTGTCCAAGCAGTAATTCTTATTGCTCATGCGCCCGACTTATCGCTTGCACCGAGCCAATGCCCAGCGGGCTTACCAACTGCTGGCAGGTTATCCTCGCGTGGAGGGGATTAGACCCCTGGCGATTGGACGAGGGATCGGGTCTTTGATCGTGTTGGACTCATCACTTCGTGGCGAGATCGCAAGAACTGGAGGAATGCGAGTGTAATCCCTTGGGGTTCTTGGCCAAGGGGATACGCCACACTGAGTGGCCTTCTGATTCGAACTCCGTGGATCGGCACGACTCGAAGAGAGCCAACCTGCAGCTCCTTGGTTATAGACCAGAGCGGGGCAAATCCGATTCCAAGACCAGCTTCAACGGCGGTTATGATGCCTTCGGTGGAGTCGAACTCCATCGCAAGGTTCAGGTGCTTGGCTTTGACGCCACGTTTCTGTAGAGCGATTTCGACGACGCGGCGCGTCCCTGAGCCGCGCTCCCGCATGAGCAGCCGCTCTTGCTTCAATTCCTCGGGCTCAACGAAGCCGCGTTCACTCCATTCGTGGGCTGGCGGCGCGATCAGGACAATCTCATCTTCGAGGAAAATCTCGGTTCGCACATCCCGCCGCAGGGGCGGGCCTTCGATGAATCCAAGCGATACTTCGCGCGCCACCAACGATTCCAGAACCTGCTCCGTATTGCACGTGGTGACGTACGGCCGGACCAGAGGGTGCTGCTGCTGAAACGCTCCTAAGACACGAGGCAGGATGTACTGCGCAATCGTCAACGACGCGCCGATCCGCAAGTCGCCCCGTTGCTCGCCGGCAAGCTGTGACAAGCCTGCCAGCGCCACTGTTTCCAACTTCTCGATTTTGCGGGCATATTTCAGGAGCATCGTGCCGGCAGGGGTAAGCGAGATGCGAGCACCACTGCGATCGAATAACAGAACTCCAAGGTGCTGTTCCAAAGCTTTGATCTGCAGGGTAACGGCGGGCTGGGTCAGGCAGAGTTCCTCCGCTGCTTTGCGGAAGTTCAAGTGTTTGGCCACAGCTCGAAAGACTTTAAGCCGGAAATTCTCCATGCCCGTATTCTTACCTACGTTGCGGGGTATTGCCTACAGAACTTCGGAGGCAAGCTACCCAGGTAGTTCCGAGTTGCTCGAAACCGATCCCGATGACTTCGCTATTCACCGGGTCGGCTGCCGTCCACCCGCTCTTTAGGGCGAATTGCAGTTCTGAACGCTCCCGAGTGACATCAATCACTGAACACCAAGTTGCACTGGACTATCTTCTTGTGTTGAGGAGCTAATCCCCAACAAGTTATGAGGAGAGGCACTTATGCGCAGACACCCGCTCACTTTTGCCGGCTTGGTGCTGGCCGCGACTCTGGTCCTGATTTCTGATTCCCGCTGGCTGATCGCCCAGCAGTCAACTGCGGCACCTCCCAAAGAAACTGCAACCCAGAAAACGCAGATTACTCCCGACGACTCAATCACACCACGAACCTTGGAAGGCTATGTCGAACAGGAGAAGCCGTTCTACGACTACCTGCTGAAAAACCACCCGATGTTCAAATACGAGAAAGACGGGCGAATGATTGGGAAATATCACATCAGCGACCGCGATGAAGAGTTCGTAGAAGAGGGTGGCGGCAAGGACTACGCCAAGCAAAACAATCGCCAGGTGTCCATGACCTACCGGCTGGGAATGGAGTCGATCTTGGACTTGCCGAACAAGTTTGTCGGACCCAAGAAGTGTGGCGAATGCCACCCGGCGCAATATGAAAAGTGGGTGCGCTCGCGGCACGCGAAGGTAGTTCGCTTTCCGGACGAGATGGATGAAGTGCCCGGCCAGGATCTGAACAAGGGACTGTGGGGGAGCCAAGCGGGCGTGCTGCCCGAAGGCATCACCGCCAACTCGGTTTACGCCATCATCGGTACTCCGCGAACGAAATATGGCTTCATCGATGCCTGGCTGGTCCGGGGCACCTATCATGTCGAGGGCGGGCTGCTGAAAGACGGCACCGGGACCCTGGTGGCCGGCGGCAACCAGAGTTCCCGGACTTGGGCGGAATCGCTCACCCCCGAAGTGGTGCAGAAGATTGCCACGTTTGTGCCCGGCTTTCCAACTAAACTTGAGGATTTCGGCGATAACGGCTCCAAGGTGTGGGGCATGACGTCCTACGGCGCGAAGAACCGGAAGTCGATGCTCTTCCAGCCCGCCACTACGTATTGCGAGGTTTGCCACTCGTTCAAGTTTGATTTCAAGAACGACGCGGAATTGACTGCCGCGCTCGGCCATCCCGAGGAATTGCGCAAGCACACTATCAGCAAAGGCATCACCTGCGAGGAGTGCCACGGAGCCGGAGCGCATCTTTATGGAGCGCGTGGGGCTGGGATGCCTTCCGACTGCGAGCGCTGCCATCAGCGCTTTGCCTGGAATCAGGAGCAGGCGAAGAAGGATCCAGAGCATCCCTTCACTGCATTCTTCAAGACCAAAGCCCCTGCCTGCGGAACGGAGGGTTCGCAAGGCTACAACACCGCTCACTATGAAAATGGCATCCGCTGCAGCACCTGTCACGATCCCCACGAGGTCACGGCGAACGATTGGAGAGACAGCTATACCGTGACCGGTCTGAAGAAGCAATGCCAGGATTGCCATTCCGCGCAGGCAGAATTTTTCGCACAGAATGAAATCCATGGGGGCAACAAGTGCACGAGTTGCCACATGCCGACAATGATGAGCTGCGAAAACTTCGCCACCATTCAGATGCCGGATTTCGGTGGATTCGATACCGCCCGTGCGGCACATATCTGGCGCATCCTGGTAAGTCCGGATGAGAAGACGCTCAATCCTCCCGAAGGTCAAGACCGCAACTATAAAGACGGGTCCTGGCGCCTGACCAAAAAGGACGGCAAGCCATACATTGATCTGATGTGGTCCTGCGGGCGCACGAGTTATATGGATGGCACGGTCATCAACGGCGGAGGCTGTCATAGCGGAGTGCAGTCGTCGCAACCGAAGGAACTACAGTTCACCAACCAGAAGATGATTTACGACAAGGTCATGGCTTGGGAGAATCCGGTGAAAGATGGTGTGAGCGCGGTCAAAGCGGCGCTGGCGAACATCAATGCCGAAATTCCCAAGTCCCGGCTTTCCACGGCGCAGAGAGCTCAGGTTCAGGTAATGGCTAACCAAGCACAGGACATCATCACCGCCATCCAGAAGGATGGATCCTGGGGCGTTCATGCTCCTTCGTACACGCTGAAGAAGGTGAACGAAGCCCGGCTGCTGACCGACGGAGCCAGTGCTGCACTGGCTGGCAAGAACAATACCGTGGCACTCAAGAAGTAGCGGAGACGATAGTGTTTGGAGGAATCGCGCCGATGAAATAGCTGTAGTGCCCAATGTTGACCGGCGGCGCTGTCGTCCAGTTGTGCTTGGTCAAAAACTGCACGACATCACTCGCCGGCAGGCGGTGGTCTGAGGGCGGCCCCGGAGGAGATTTCTTATCCGGACGCCAGTCGAGCAACGCCAGAGTTCCACCAGGCACCAGGATGCGTGCAGCCTCCTGCAATGCGGCTTCGTGATCGTCTAATTCATGCCAAACGTTCGCTATCAACACAACGTCGGCACATTTCGATCCGAGAGTTGTTTTGCCCGCCTCGCCTTGTGCCAAATCGATGTTGTGGGGAGCGTCTAGTCGCTCGAGCTTTCCCCGCAGTATGTTCAGCATCTCCAGCTGCAAGTCAATCGCATATACCTTTCCGTTAGGGCCCACGGCCTGGGCCATGGGAATGGCGAAGTAACCGGTTCCCGCGCCGACATCAGCAATGTGCATTCCAGGCCGAATCGCTAACGCTCGAATGACATCGGCAACTGGTAGCCAGACCTGTCGCTCGGGATCCTCGAGTTTGTGTGCATCCTGTGGTTTGAAAAGGCGGTCGCCCATGGTGGCCTTTAACGTCTGCCTTTATTGCCTGGCTTTTCACTCCGTCGAGACTCGACAGAACAGGAGTTGGTGCGTCAGGTTGGCACACCAAGCTTGCGCAGCAGCCATTGGGTCAACACCAGGTAAGCGACTACAAAAACGATCATCCATGCCCATCCCGGCATTCAGTTCACCCCCTGTAATGAGCCAACCTTTGATCGAAGATGGCTTTTTTGCGTCTGGATTCCATTCCTTCGCCGTGTGCCGGCAGCGTATTGTTGCAAGTGAGCGGCATGCCGCGCCGTGCTGCGGCACACTAACTCGCACAGTTTGAACACGACGGGATCGGCGACACTATAAAAAACACTGTTGCCCGAACGCTCGCGGCCGACAAGTCCTGCGTCGAAGAGGATTTGAAGGTGTTTCGATATGTTGGGCTGATTCCCGTCCAGGTCACCGACAATCTCATTGACCGTTCTAGGTCGGCCTTGAAGTGCTTGCAGGATGCGAAGACGGCAAGGTTCTCCGAGCACCTGGAATCGGCGGGCGACCAGTTCGACCATCTTCTCGTGGATCATCGTCTGCCTTCCGAGCGAACAAAGAGTGCCTTATTCACTATATAATTATACATGCATATAGCTAGGGTACAGAAACCACGGAGTTGCTGGAATGCGTTCTGACATCGACGAAGCCATCATTCTGCTGCAACGCGGCGGCGACGGCGCGCTTGAGAGAGCAGTAGCGCTGCTGCAAGGGGCTGTGTTTGCTTTCAGTATGAGAATGTGCGGACAACGGCAAGATGCCGAAGACACGATGCAGGAAGTCCTGGTAAAGTCGTTGCCCTACCTGTCAAAGTTTGATAACTCCAGAGCTCTGGCGACGTGGTTGTACAAAGTGGCGAAGAACCGCTGTCTCATGAACCGGCGCAAGAGCAAATTCGCGCCGAAAGAGGAACTCTCCCTGGAGGAGTTGATGCCTAACCGGAGGGAGTTCGAGCGGCTAGACGGGCTTACTACTATCACTCCGGAAGGTTCGGCCATTCGTGGTGAACAGGGGCAGCGGCTGCGGGATGCGATTCGGTATCTGCCGCCACCCTATCGCATCATTCTTGTGCTGCGTGACATGGAAGGCTTCACCGATGAAGAGGTCGGCGAGATCACCGGCTTGCGCCCCGGCACCATACGTGTGCGACTCCACCGGGCCCGCTTATTCGTGCGGAGGGAATTGGCCATGGTGAACGAGGGAGTGAAGCACGACGGTATTACGAGACGATCGCAGGGAAATGTAGGAACTCCATCTCGCAGCGCTCGTTGTAGAAAGATCTTCGCGGGGCTGTCGGACTATCTTGATGGTGAACTGGACGACTTCTCTTGTGAAGAAATCGAGACCCACATGAACGGCTGTGAACCATGCAAGAAATTCCTCCGCAGTCTGGAGTCGACCATACAACGCTGCCAGCAGTCGCCTGCTGACTGCCCGGATCGGAAAAGAGCGGCTGGTCTAAGAAAGAAGCTGCTCGCGACCTACAGCCGGGCGCTCGCGACTAGCTGGAAGTGACTGGATCAAAGAGCTTTAGGCCACTCTGCGCCGCCTTCCTGTAGCGCCCCATTCTTATTTCGGTAACAAATTCGTCAAGCTTGCATTTATCCATGTGGCTTCCCATGGAGGAGCCACTGAGGGAGACCCATGATTTCTGCAAAAGTTGAATTGACACAGCCGCTTGCCCAGCAAAGACAATTCGTTGCTCGAACTGGCAGTGAACACTATTTCTTGCTGGATGATAGTGCCGGGGGAACCGGACCTAAACCTATTGAACTGGTGGCAGCCGGACTTGCAGGTTGCACAGCATTCGACGTGATCACGATTCTCCGCCAGAAATACCATCAGAAAGTCACCGGCTACGAAGTGCGGGTGGAAGCTGACCAGGCGGAGCGCCCGCCGCAGGTGTTCACGGCCGTTCGTATTCATCACGTCGTCCGGGGTTTTGACATTGACACTTCGGCCATCGAGGAGGCGATCCGCTTGTCGGAGGAGAAATATTGTTCAGTCGGGGCGATGGTACAAAAGACGGCCAGCTTCCACACCACGTTTGAAATCGTCGCCGAAAAAACTGATTGGCTGAATCCAGCGGAGCCAGCCGCAACCCACGCTTAAGAGATTGTTGATGCAACAGCTTCCACACCAACTTGGTGATCGAGGTCATGGCCTGCGTCTTGGTCCTGAGAACAGGATAAAAAGACGATTCCAACTCTTTTCTCGATTGGGTCTTGTCCCTATGCGCATCTATATTGCTGCTCGCCGTTCTTTTCCGATTCTGCAGTTAGCTGTCGTTGTCCTTTGTGCCGCTGGGACGATGTCTTCCCAAGCGCCGCCCGAGCCCTCCCCTCTTTCGTTACAGCAGGCGGCGAGCATAGCTCTGGAGAAGAATCCGCTACGCAAAGCGGCGGTCGCGGATACCAAGGCGGCCTCGGCAGGAGTGCGCGAGGCGCAGTCATTCCTCATGCCGCATGTGACGTTCTCGGAACTCGGCACCCGGGGTAACGATCCGATATACGTATTTGGCACCAAGCTTCGGCAGCAGCGTTTCACGACAAGCGACTTCGACTTGAACCAGTTGAACACGCCACGGCCGTTCGGGAACTTCACCACGCGTTTTGGCGGAACCTGGACCCTGTTCGATTCCTTCGCTAGCTGGCATGGAGTCAGTCGCGCCACGGAGATGAATCATGCTGCCGTCCATCAACTGGAGCGTACCGATCAGGAGATTTTGTTCCGCGTAGTGCAGTCCTACTACGGCTTGTTGCTCGCGACCAAGCAAGTGGAAGTAGCAGATCAGGCGGAGCAAACGGCCAAGTCGATCATGGAACGCAGCCAGGCGAGGTTCGACAGCGGGGTGGTAGTAGAGTCGGACCTGCTGAGCGCGAAGGTCCGCCTGGCGAGCCGCGAACAAGAACTCATTCGCGCGAGAAACAATCTGGAACTCGCCCGAGCCCAACTGAATACCGCGATGGGTGTTCCTGTGGATGCTTTATATCAGCCAGTAGACCCGCTTGGCGAACGGAATCTCGCGTTTCCCACGCTCGCTGACGTGGAACAAAAAGCGCTCACGAGCCGGCCAGATCTGAAGCGGATTGAATCCGAGCAGTCCGCGCAACAACTGAGTGTCGCGATCGCCAAGTCATCGTTCGGTCCGCGCCTGAACGCTTTTGCCGGTTGGGAGATGGACAATCCCACGCTGCTGGCTGGTGGCGGCGGTAATAACTGGCTCGGGGGCGTCGAACTGCAGTTTGACCTCTTCGAGGGTGGAGCGAAACGGGCCGCTCTGTCGCGGGAACGGGCAATCGCTGAAAAGATGGCGGCATTGAAGCAGGCGGCCAATGACGCCGTGCGAATGGAGGTGCGCCAAGCCTACTACGATCTCGATTCCAACCGCCAGCAGGTAGGAGTGGCACGCACGACAATTGCCCAGGCACAAGAGAGTCTCCGCATCAACCAGGATCGCTATGAGGGCGGCCTGATTACAATTACCGACCTTCTGGGCGCGGAGGAGGCGGCGCGCCGCAGCCAGACCGACTACTGGCAGGCGGTCTATCAGTTTCACATCAGCTCCGCCAATCTGGAGTTGGCGAGTGGCACTTTGAATCTGCAATCACCGGCGGTTAATCCATGAATCTGATTTCTACAGTGAAACAAACAAGCCGAATGAAATTTGCGCCCGCGGTGACAGCGGGTCTCCTAGTGCTTGCTCTTGCGACCATGGTGGGTTGCTCAGGCGAGCGTGAAACAGCCGGTGCGGCGCCGGAAACCGTCAGCAACGTGGCGTTGTTATCCGTGCAACCGGCCAACGTCCCCGACCTGGTGGAAGCCGTGGGAACATTGCGCGCGGCCGAGACGAGCCAGTTAGCCAGCCAGATGATGGGTAACATCGTCGAGATTCGGGTGCATGAGGGAGACCGTGTCCAGCGCGGACAGGTGTTGGCCGTCCTCGACGAAGCCCAGCCGCGTGCGGCTCTTGACCGCGCGACGGCGGCAGATCTCGCATCGCAGCAGGGAATCACGGCAGCCGACTCCGATCTTGCCTTGGCGGAAGCTACCTTCAAGCGGTATCAGACCTTGTACGAGAAGAAGTCGGTCAGCCCGCAAGAGTTCGACGAGGTAAAGGCCCGCTACCAGGCGGCGGAGGCGCGCCGCGACATGGCCCGTGCCGGGCAGACGCAGGCGAAGGCGGCCGTCCAACAGGCACACACCGCTCTCGGGTACGCGCGTATCCTGGCTCCGTTCGATGGCCTTGTGACCGAAAAGAAAGCGGATGTCGGCATGCTCGTCAGCCCCGGGATGCCAATCTTTACCGTGGAGGACCTTCACCGCTACCGCCTGGAAGCCACGGTCAACGAAACCGATCTGAAGTACGTCCGCATGGGACAGCAGGTTCCCGTCATTATCGATGCCGTCGGAGATAAAGAGCTCAAGGGAAAGGTCGTCGAGATTGTTCCCGCTGCCGATTCAGCCAGCCGCAGCTTTCTGGTGAAGATCGAAATGCCCTCGGATCCAGCTCTGCGCTCCGGGCTTTTTGGCCGGGCGCAATTCTCTCGTGGAGAGCGGTCGTCTCTTCTTATTCCGCGCACCGCGGTGGTGGAGCGCGGGCAATTGCAGGGGATCTACGTGCTCGATCAGACCAAGATTGCCAACTTGCGGTATATCACGCTCGGTAAACCATCCGGCGCGCAAGTGGAAGTGCTTGCCGGTTTGCAGGCGGGCGAAACGCTAATTGCCGATCCGGGCAGCCGGGAACTCAGCGGCAAAAAGATCGAGTCGCGCTAGGAGCCACTCTAGGAGCTATGGATGAGCGCTGCTAACAACAATTCCGGACAGGCTAACCAGCACCCAGCGCTTGGCCTGGCAGGACGGATTGCTCACACGTTCATCGATTCCAAGCTGACTCCGCTTGTCATCGTCGCTGCCCTCCTCCTCGGTGCATTCGCCATTTTCGAAACGCCGCGTGAAGAGGAACCGCAGATCGTCGTCCCGATGCTTGACGTTTTTGTGCAGATGCCGGGCGCGTCCTCGCAGGAGGTTGCGCAGCGCGTCAGCCTTCCGATGGAGAAGCTGCTGCGCGAAGTGCCAGGGGTCGAATACATCTACTCGATCAGCCATCCCGGCATGAGCATGTTGATCGTGCGCTTTTATGTGGGCACAAAAGAAGAAGACGCGATCATCCAGACCTACAACAAGCTCTACTCAAATTTCGATCGCATCCCGCCCGGCGTCTCGCAGCCGGTCATCAAAGTCCGCTCGATTAATGATGTCCCGATCATGGCCCTGACACTTTGGGGTAAGAACTATGACTCCTATCGTCTGCGGCGAGTCGCGGGCGAACTGGAAAACTCGCTCAAGAAACTCGATGATGTTTCGGAGACGACCATCATCGGCGGGGAACCCCGCCAAGTCCGCGTTGTCCTGGATACACAGCGGCTCGCTGCCTACGGTCTCACGCCAGGAACGATCGTCGGCCAGTTGCAGAGCGCGAACAGTCGCGGGCAGGCTGGAAGCTTCTCGCGCGACAACCGTGAATTTCAAGTTGAAGCGGGATTGTTTTTCACTCGTGCCGACGACTTGCAGCAAGTTGTAGTCGGAGTTCACAGCGGCAGGCCCGTCTATTTGCGCGACGTGGTGGAGAAAATCGAGGATGGCCCGGCCGAGCCCGACAACTATGTGCTGTTCGCAAATGCCAAGGGGACGAGTGCTCAGGCAGCCAATTCTGAATATCCCGCCGTGACCATCACCCTCGCCAAGCGCAAGGGCACAAACGCGAGCATTATCGCGGACCACGTTCTCGAAAAGGTAGGCGCGCTGCGCGGCTACATGCTACCCCAGGACCTGAATATCACGGTCACACGAAACTACGGTGAGACCGCGAAGGACAAGTCGGACGAACTTCTTAAACACCTGCTCATTGCAACGCTCTCCGTCACTCTGTTGATCGCCCTGGCCCTGGGCTGGCGCGAGTCAGGGGTGGTTCTGCTCGCTGTGCCTGTGACCCTGGCTCTCACGCTGGCGATCTTCTACCTACTTGGGTACACGCTGAACCGGGTGACTTTATTCGCGCTCATTTTCTCCATCGGCATCCTGGTCGACGACGCCATTGTGGTGGTCGAAAACATCGTCCGCCATTTTCGGTTGCCGGAGAGCCGCGGGCGTTCGTTGGTGGACGTCGCGGTGGAGGCTGTGGACGAAGTGGGAAATCCCACAATTCTGGCGACATTCGCGGTGATTGGCGCGATTCTGCCGATGGCGTTCGTCCGTGGTCTGATGGGACCCTACATGCGGCCGATCCCGGTCGGGGCGTCGGCCGCGATGATGTTCTCATTGATCGTGGCTTTTGTGGTTTCACCTTGGGCGGCATTGCGGCTGTTACGGCATTACGCCGGAGACAGTGGACACAGCCACCACGAGGCCGAGGGATGGACCACGCACCTCTACCGCAAGATCATGAACCCGCTGATTTTCAATGCACGACGCCGTTGGATGTTTCTCGGTGGGGTGGTAATTCTGCTGCTCGCGGCGGTTGCTTTCGTTCCGTTGAAGTGGGTCCGTGTGAAAATGCTGCCCTTCGACAACAAGAGCGAGTTCCAGGTCATCATCGACATGCCCGATGGCACGCCCCTGGAGCAAACGACGCGGGTGGCGCAGGCACTGGGACAATATCTGGGCAAGCAGCCCGAGGTCATCAATTACCAGATCTATGCCGGTACCTCCGGCCCTTACAACTTCAACGGTTTGGTGCGGCACTATTTCTTGCGTAGACAGCCCAATCAAGCTGACATTCAAGTAAATCTGTTGTCCCGTCATGACCGCAAAGCGCAAAGCCATGAAATCGCACGGCGCTTGCGGCCGGAGTTAGACAAGATTGCTGAACCGTACGGCGCGCGCATCAAGGTCGCCGAAGTTCCGCCCGGTCCGCCGGTGCTACAGACGCTGGTCGCCGAAGTGTACGGACCCGACTACAAAGGCCAGATTGAACTGGCAGCCCAGATTAAGAAGATTTTTCAGCAAACGCCAGGTGTAGTAGACGTCGATTGGTATGTTGAGGACCCGCAGACCAAGTATGACTTGAAGGTGGACCTCGACAAGGCGTCGCTGCACGGGATTTCCGCTGCGGACGTTACTCGTACATTGCAGGTGGGGCTGGGCGGCGCTGATGCTGGCCTGCTACACCATCCTCAGTCGCGGGAGGATGTTCCGATCGAGGTGCGCCTGTCACGACCCGATCGTTCCGGCATTCAGGATCTTGAAAACCTCAGGCTCCCCACTCCTTCCGGTGGCCAGATCGCTTTGCAAGAAGTGACGACTTTGAAGCAGACCACAATCGACACCAGTGTGTATCGCAAGAATCTGCAGCCGGTAGTCTACGTGACTGGAGATGTTGCGGGCGGAGAAGAAAGCCCTGTATACGCCATCATGAAAATGAGCGGCGCCATCGACAAGATCAAGTTGCCCGATGGCTATGGGGTGAAGCAATACAAGGGCACGACCATGCCGGAACGCACCGACCGCTTCTCCATGAAGTGGGACGGCGAGTGGCATATCACGGTAGAAGTCTTCCGCGACCTGGGACTGGCTTTTGCGGCTGTCCTGGTATTGATCTACGTTCTGGTCGTGGGCTGGTTCAAGAGCTTCAAGACACCGCTGGTCATTATGGCGCCGATTCCATTGACGCTCGTTGGCATTCTGCCGGCGCATGCCCTGATGGGCGCCTTCTTCACAGCAACATCGATGATCGGATTTATCGCCGGCGCGGGAATCATCGTGCGCAACTCAATCATCCTCGTCGATTTCATCGAACTCCGGCGCTCGCAGGGTATGCCGCTGGAAGAAGCCGTCGTGGATGCGGGCGCGGTGCGCTTCCGCCCCATGCTGCTGACCGCAGCCGCAGTGGTCGTGGGAGCCAGCGTGATCCTCTTCGATCCTATTTTCCAAGGTCTCGCTCTTTCCCTGATGGCAGGCGAAGTAGCTTCCACAGTGCTCTCGCGCATGGCGGTGCCTGTTCTCTACTACATGAGCGAGCGGCGGAACCAGACGAAACCACGCGCCGCGGAATCTCATCTTCAGGAGGTACAAGTATGACGGTAGAACGTGGTCTTCGATTGATGGCGGGTACGTTCATTCTCCTCTCCGTTGCTTTAGGACATTGGCTGAGCCCCTACTGGTATCTGTTCACTGCGTTTGTTGGCCTGAACCTGTTCCAATCCGGACTAACGAACTGGTGCCCCGCGATGTTCGTGCTTCGAAAGTTCGGATTGCGCGAGTCGTTACCACTTGTCTCGAAAGGCTGATGGATCACACGATTCGACGAAACCAATGACATCCATCGTCCAAGTCGAATATCGACTCAGTCTATTGTCGATTCGCCAAGAGATTCTCGAATCGCTCGGGCACCCAGTGATTTCTGTCGTGGGTTCGCGCGCTGCACGGAATCTTGATCTCTCGAATCGATCGCCTGGAGTCATCGTGATCGGGCATGGCGCCTCTCGGCAAGAACGCCAAGGCCTTATCAATTACTTCCGGCAGGCCGTGCCGGGCGTTCCGCTGGTGGCACTTCTGCGCAGTCGCGATGACGACTTTAGCGCCGCCGATTACAACTGCCGAGCAGACGATCCACCTCTCTGGGTGAGGACGGTCACGCAGGCTCTTGCCGGAATCGAATAGCAACTGCCCACTCCAATCCTTCAATCCGAGTTCTGGGGGTGGATGGCTCGCAATAGGGCTCAACACTGGTCCCTTGGCGGCGAAGAGATAGGCCCTCGCAGAAGGCCGGGCAATGCGTACGAAAAGGATCTGGGTGAGACGGCTGCTACGTTGTCCAAACAAATCCCCTCATACACGCCCGACAGTACTTCGAGGAAAGTCGAGTGGCTTATCAGCGGGTATTCTTGGCCTAGCACATCCTCGGGCGGGAAACCGCAATTATGGCTTGGACACGCTCCTGAAAAATGGCGCTAGCATTCAGGTGGCAGTATCACCGCTTACTCAATCGTGAACTCCCACCCACAATACTGGCCGGGATCTGCGTCGGGGGGACAGTGCAGGCAGTTCGTACGAATTCGTGGATCGATCGTTGAGGCGAAGGTTTCGAACTCTACGCTGCCGACGCTTTTGCAAGGAAAATCCGGCAGCCTTTTGCGGCGCCGGGCCTCCTGCACTCGACAGACATCCATGAAGAAGTGCAGACGCTTGCGGTCGTCGGACCATTCGGTGCGCTGTGAGTTTACGACGGCGTAGAGGCGTAGACTCAGGGCTCTTTCCAGGGCTTCAAGCCCACCACCAGCCGGAATGTTGAATGTGGTCATGATGCGTCGGGCCTCCGCGGAGGCGAAAAGCTTCCATGAGCGAGCGTCCAGGTCAATGGCGATTTCCATGTCGAAACGCTCCTCGGCCGCAAGGAACCAGCAGCCATCGTGGGCGAGCCAGTTCTTGGCGAACATTTCCAGTGCCCGCAATAAATCTTCGCGGCCCATTGCTTCGAACGCATTTCCTGGTTGAGATGACATAGTGTTTGCCTCAGGTCCTAGTCCTAGTAGTCACATCAGGGACGGGTACAGTTTAACGTTGTGTTCCAATACTTATGGAGTAGAACTTTCCTCACGCGTCGCACAGCGAGCAAGCTGTGCCATGGTCGGAGGCACCGGCCAAACTCGGACTCCAGAGGAAATCCAAGCCGACGCCACCTGTGGAAGCCGCCGTGCAATGGACGAACCTTAGTAACGCCGTATTTCCGGCAGCCGTACGTGCGGCGTTCCTTTCTGTGCGAGGCGTGCTATCTTCGTCCGGTCAAATCGGCAGGCTCAGTGCCCACAATCCGACAACAAGCGCATACTGGATACCGTGACTGATGTCGCAGTGCCATGTCGTGCTTCCAGGTCAATCGTCAGATCATCCACGGAGGAGGGCGGCGCAGCCTGATGCCGAAATTCGCACATGATTCACAATCTGAATATCACCGCAATTGTTGAAAACACGGCCGGCACTCTTGACGCCGCAGGCGAGTGGGGGCTTGCACTGTGGATTGAAGCGGACGACCGCCGCATCCTCTGCGATACCGGCCAGGGGCATACGCTGTTGCACAACGCACGCCTGCTCGGAATCGATGTTGCGACGGCCGAAGCCCTGGTCATCAGTCACGGCCACTCCGATCATACCGGCGGCATTGCCGCGCTGATGGACGCTGGCTTTCGCGGCAAGATCTATATTCATCCCGCGACATTGAGCGGCAAGTACCAACGCGAGAAAACACCTCCGCACCGAGCGAAGGGCATACCCCCTGCGTCGCACCGAGCCCTGCTCTCGAGGGTAGCTGACGTTGTCGAATCGCCGCAGCCCACCGAAATCGCTCCCGGGGTGATCGTGACCGGTGCCATTCCCCGGCGAAATGCGTACGAAGATATACCCGACCCCTTCTTCCTGGACGAAAACTGCACCCAGCCCGATCCGCTAATTGACGATCGAGCGCTGTTGATCGAAACCCACCGGGGTTGGGCCGTAATTACCGGCTGTGGACATTCGGGGTTGATCAACACTTTGACCTACGCCAAAGAACTAATCGGCAATAGCCGCATTGTCGCCGTGATCGGAGGTCTGCATCTCTTTCGGGCATCGGCCGAGCGCATCAAGGCGACAACAGAAAACTTGCGCGCGTTTGGGGTCGAGCTGATCGCGCCCTGTCACTGCACCGGGTTCGAAGCCACGGGCGCTCTGCAGAATCAGTTTGGGAGCCGGGTGGTGGCGCTCCGAGCCGGCCTGACCGTCCGGGTTTCCGAGGCGTGATCACAAAAAACTCCGTGAAGAAATCGTCAGGGCTGACGACAGGACACTTCCTCACGAACTCACTGGCCATGAGCGCGATAATCAGCATGCCGCCGAAGCCGGATGTCGAAACCGCGTGGCAGCATCATGGCTAGGGTGAGTTAAGATCGCATTACAATGGCGGGGAAGGTGATTTTTCGATCACCAGGAAGTTAGTCAAGTGTCGTATCACGAGGCGCAAGCGTTGGGGGAACCAAACATGTGCGGCGCTGATGGCGCGCTCATTTCGAACAGGGATCCACATAAACTATGAAGATCTTGTTAGCGACTGACGATTCGAAATTTGCCGAGGCGGCGATCCAGGCGGCAATCTCGCAGGTCCGTCAGGATCATACACAAGTGCTCGTGCTGCACGTGGTGGATTGGAGCAACTTTATGCCGAGTCCCTTTCCCGGAGGCGGGCAGGAACCGATGTTACAGCGCCCGGCAGCTCGAATCCATCATAGAGGGTGAAACCACGAAAGCTCACGAACTGGTGACAAGTGCCGCTGAGCGTCTGCGCTCGGCGGGGTTTGAGGCGAGCACTTCCGTGCGAGAGAGGGACCCCAAAGCGGTAATTCTCGATTGTGCTACCGAATGGGGAGCTGACTTGATTATCGTGGGCTCACATGGGCGCAAGGGTGTCGCTCGTTTTGTGTTGGGAAGCGTATCCGAAGCTGTCGCTCGCTATGCTCGCTGCTCGGTTGAAATCGTGCGTCCGCCAACCAACGTTTGAGCGATTCTTTGCAAATCTGTTCCCACCCGCGAGGGGACGGAAAAGAATGACCACTGAGAATTTGGAGCCGATCGAAGACCTTCAGACTCGCGGTCTCACCCGCAGGACGCCAGTGCACGGTTGGGGCAGTACGGTCCAAATACTGTTTGCGAGGCAAAGTCCCATCTCTTCCTGGGCGCCAGTCCCCTGGATGCTCGAGGCCACAATTGTATTAGAAGTTATTTTGGGCACGCTACTATAGTCAGAAACGAAGTCACCCCGTTCGTGTTACGGGAGTCCCATACAAATGAACCCAATGAAACGGGTCAGAAGTCCTCTTCTGGGAAACCGCACTTCTGGATTGTGGGCGTGTCACGAGCAACTCTGAAGTTATGGGCGAGGACGGATCCACGACTCGGCCTAGGCTTCTGACCGGCACGTTTCGATACCGTCGGTCTCGAAGTGATTGCACACGCGCTTGCGGAAAAGTCGCGCAACGCACACCAGCCCAGGAGAAGCAGGAGGCATTGCAGACTGGATGCGAGAACGTGGGTGTATCGCTTAAAAGCTAGCCCGTCGTCCTAGCCCGTTATCCTTTATCCTTGCGCGTCCTTACAGGGGTTTCGCAGCCTTCCACGTCCTTGTAAGTTACTGCAAGCACTGTTTCTTTCGCCCCTGAAAAGGCTGGCGTCGGCGGTTCAACTCCGTCCCTGGCCATCACATTTCAATCACTTTCGCCGGCCGCCGCTCGCGAGCCCATGGTCTACATCAAGGGACAGATCGAACCCCCGGCTCAAGTCCTAGTCGTCGTTCTTGAGGAGAACAGGCACCTCTTTAATACAGCGAGGCGAACAGAATACGATCAAAATTCGATCAATTTACGAATGCGATTTGACTTCACGGTCGGATCGAGCGTCTGCGCGAGTTGTGACGAACTAGCGTGCCTCCGCCTAGACATCGGGACGTTCCGAGCTGACGGGAGTCAGCGCGACTGCCATGCGGCCGCCAAGCGGCGTAGACCTTCTCGCGCCTGGACATTGTTGCGATCGAGCTTTAGAACAAGTCCGTATTCGTAACGCGCCAGACGATAATCGCCGCGCGCGGTTGAGGAATCGGCCTGGCTCAGCAGATCCGGGATGTCCCGTCGGCTGAAACCGTCTACCGTCAAAGCCGATTCCGGAGCGCGTTTTCGGGCAGGCGGCTTTGGTGTGGCTGGCGGTGCAGTTTGCTTGTCATCGTCGCGGGAGGCAGAAGACGCGGTGAGTGAGTCGTGGGCGGTTGCGTTGTCGGCTGCAGGTTGATTGTGGTCACTCGACTCAACCGCTTGAGGTGAAGCGGCATGGAATGGATCGGCAGGCTTTGGGGACGTCTCCACCGGTGGAGACGATGCCGGTGCTCCTGAGACGGTTGCGCTTTCACTTATCGGGTGATCGCTTGTCGACTGCGCCACGACCGGCTGCAAGGTTGGCACGGCTGCGGGACTTGAAGCCGTTGGAATCGCGGATGTTTGTGACACGGCCGCTGGAGCATCCGCCGTCTCTGGATTCTGAGGACGGGCGGGCGCGACGCTGTGCTCATCAGCGGCACGGGGAGGAACCTGCGTGGTGTACTCACTGAGCTTTCCAGTGCCTGAAGTCAGGGCTCTGATCTTGCTCTCGATTTTCGCAACGAACGGAGGAAACGCGCCCGTTCGTGAACGAATGTAGAGAGCTGAACTCGCCGCTGCGATGAGAAGGAGGGCAGAGGCCAGAATCAGACGCGGCCAGATTCGCGGTGGGGCGGACTCAAATTGCGAGAAACGGGGAACAGGTATAGGGGTCGGCGGACGATCGCCGACCGCTTTGCCTGCAGGAGCGTTTGCGGCCGCCGTCATCGGTGCGCGAGCAGATTGCTCATAGAAAGCCTGCCGCATTTCCTCGCAAGTCTGGAATCGATCCCTGGGATCTTTGGCGAGGGCTTTCCGAATGACGGCATCGATCCCGCCGGGAATCGCCGGGTTAATGAGTGAAGGCGCGACGGGATCCTCATTCACGATCTTATAGAGGACAGTCGCGATATCGCCAGCAAAGGGCTTTTCGCGGGTCAGCAATTCATAGAAGACAGCACCCAGGGAGAAGATGTCGGCGCGATGATCCACTTTCTTGCCGGCGATCTGCTCGGGCGCCATGTAGCCAGGCGTGCCTACGACCAGTCCGGTTTGCGTGAGGGACGTGTTCTCGATTTTGGCAATCCCGAAGTCGAGGACTTTGATGGCCCCCTGGTCGGTCACCATGAGGTTGGCCGGTTTCAGGTCGCGGTGAATGACAC
>JBEKGW010000053.1:0-22529 GCA_050012595.1 Terriglobales bacterium | reverse complement strand
GCCGCCGATCCTTCTTCCCCAACCGACCATGCACTCGATGGTAGCTTTGCATACCCCAACTATGCGGCCTTTCCTGTGGCCGGGAAAGTGACTGCAAAGATACATCTTTATACAGTCACAGACCTAGCCGACATTTCGGTACTAATCCATAAGTGATCGTCGCTCTCTGGGTTTCCTCTCTACGTTTTTACAACATCCGGAGCTGGGGTAAGCTGGCCGCGGCGCAGGGCTCTGCGCTTGATGAGCAGGAAGAACACCGGAACGAGAATTAGTACATGGATGGTTGATGTAATCATTCCGCCGACGATGGGGGCGGCAATGGGTTTCATCACGTCAGAGCCGATGCCGGTTTCCCATAGGATCGGCGCGAGGCTCAGGATGACCGCCGTCACGGTCATCAGCTTGGGCCGCAACCGCTGGACCGCGCCATCGATGACAGCTTGCAACAGCCCGGCTTCCGTCATGGGCGCATCCTGCGCTAGCAGCTGCTTGAAAGCCTCGTCCAGATAAACCACCATCACGACACCTGTCTCCACAGCAATACCGAAGAGTGCGATATAGCCCACCCATACGGCGACGCTGAAGTTATAACCGAGCGCCCATTGCAGCAGCAGGCCTCCTGACATGGCATAGAGAGTGGGAAAGATGAGCACGGCCGCTTCGGCGGCAGACTTGAAGACGAGATAGAGCAGTAGGAAGATCACGAAAAAGACGATGGGTAGGATGATCTTCAGCCGCTGTTTGGCACGCATTTCGAATTCGTATTCTCCGGCCCAGCGCCAGGTGTATCCCGCAGGCAGCGCCAGCTTCTGATTGATCAACTTTTCCGCGCCATTCACAAAGCCACCGTAATTGTGCGTATTCAGGTTGAGATAGACATAGCCAGTCAAAGAGCCGTCTTCGTCGCGAATCATGGCCGGGCCGCGCGAGTAGTACACGCGCGCCACTTCGCTGATGGGAATCTGCTCGCCGGAAGGAGTCGGGATGAGCGCCTGCGATAGGGCCTCAGGATGATCTCGGAAGCTGCGCTGATACCGCACCGAGATGGGAAAGCGCTCGCGGCCTTCCACATTCTGCGCAATGTCCGCTCCGCCGATCTCCGATGTGATGACCTGCTGCACATCGGCCACTGTGAGGCCGTAGCGCGCGGCTTCCGGCCGGTTCACTTCGACATTCAGATAGAATCCCTGTGCGACGCGCTCCGCAAATACTGAGTTGGTTTCCGGCATGGCGGAAAGAATCTGCTGCACGCGCGCTCCGATATCCTCGATGTGCGCTAGATCGGGACCTTGTATCTTGATCCCAACCGCGGTCTTGATTCCAGTCAGTTCCATGTCGAGCCGGTTCTCGACCGGCATGGTCCAGGTATTGGTGAGGCCCGGGAACTGGAGTTTCTCGTCCATGTCGTGAATCAGCTTTTCGTAAGTCATGCCGGGGCGCCACTGATCGCGCGGTTTGAGCATGATGGTGGTGTCGTACATATCGAGCGGTGCGTTGTCTGTGGCGCTATCCGAGCGGCCCACGGTTCCGAACACCGTCGCGACCTCAGGGAATGAGCGGATGATCCGGTCCTGCTCTTGCATGAGCGTGACCGCCTGCGTGATTGAAATGCCCGGCAGTGCGCTAGGCATGTAGAGAGCGGAGCCCTCATACAGCGCGGGCATGAACTGGCTCCCGAGGCGGAAGTAAAGAGGAATGGTCGCCGCCAGAAAGGCCAGATTCAGCACGATGACCAGCTTCCAATGCTTCAGGCTCCATCGCAACACGGGAAGATAGATGGCCTGAGTTACGCGGGCGGCTGGGTTCTTTGACTCCCTGCGCAGCTTGCCGCGCAAGCAGAGTGGCATAAGCGCCGGGACCAGTGTGATCGAAAGCAGCGACGAAAAGATGAGAGAGAGCGTCTTTGTCCAGGCCAGCGGCCGGAACATGCGGCCTTCCTGTGCCTCAAGCAGGAACACCGGCAGAAAAGACACGACAATAATGATGAGCGAATAAAACAGTGCCGGCCCCACCTGCTGCGCCGAGCGGACGAGAATTAGCCGCCGCTCCTTTTCGTCCGGAACATCGTTGCGCTCGGCCAGATGGCGATATCCGTTCTCCACCATCACAATTGCGGCGTCGATCAGCTGAGCGGTAGCGCGAGCAATGGACGCGAGGTGGATGGGCTTGGCACGACGGCGCAACTCAAAGGGGCGAAGGCAGTGATCTCGTCGTTGTGGTCGGTAAACGACACCAGCACAGGCGAGTTGATGGGCGACTTCTATAAGCGGTGGGCAGAGGGCGCGGGCAAGGTGACCAAGGCGGAGGCGCTACGGAAAGCGCAGCTCGACTTGCTTCTTGGACAGGTGAAGCCGAAGGCGGGCGGAAACGGACGTGGACTTGCCGCGGAGAATGACTCTGCACCGGACGCTCCATCCGGCTATTCGCATCCCTATTACTGGTCGCCCTTCGTGCTCATGGGCAACTGGAGGTAACGGGCGCTCAAATGAGCGACAAACCGCAAATGCACTCAAGTAGCTCCCAATGATCTCCAACCTTTCGGGGTTCCGGGCGAATCACCGCCAATCCGGAAGTTGCACCATTTTTGGTAAGGGAAGGGTGGGCGACAACTCGCCAAGAGCCAGAGATTTCTTGACACTGTCTTGGACTTCGACCCTCCGCTCGATGAGGTTCCTAATGAATGTGTGTCGCTGACAATCCTGGTGCGGATCAGTCGTGGTGCTTGGCATTGGGAATCATCAGAGAAGCAGATATGAGAGGCGCCTGGGATGGCACGAGGGAACGAACTTCTCGTCCAGCACGAGCCTCACAGGCGATCTCAGCGACAGTAAGGGGGTAGTTGCCACTCCGGCTCCTGACGGATCACGCCTTCGTCCATGCAGGTACTGCTTTCGTCAGCCATTTGTTCCGCGTACGCTGTGCTCGACTCAGCTGGGCCGCCGCCAGGCGCAGCCACGCTCATCGGGGGCAGCGGTGGTGTCGCGGGCTGGAGAATGGCCTTGAGCGAAGCTAAGGACGGCCTGTAACTGGAGAGTACGGCTTCTGCTGTGGCGCGCTCCTGAGTGGCCAGAGAGGCCGGAATTACAGCGGTCATCCAGAAAAGCTTGTAGACGCCGTTGGTGTCCATCGGCAATGAACAGAATCGCGACTCGAAATTCGATGCGCCTTTCGCGTTTGTCTGAGTCCCGAGGAAGATGCCGCACTGAGCGATGTTGCCGAGCGGCACTGGTGTGGCTGAGGTCACGCTGACGCGCTCAGTCGGATCACCTGCGGCGGCGGCCGCCTGCTGCCAGACTATCGCGTACTTTTGAGCGAGCGTGGCTTGGTTGGGAATCGTCATCGAGATAAGGCCGTTTGCCTTTTGACCAGGCTGGAATGGACCGTTTTGGATGAATAGCGTGTTTCCGAGGGAGATGGACTCGCCTTTCGGACCGGACATTTGGATAATGCCATATTCGGCTTTGGTCACATTCCACCCGGCAGGGACGCCGACGGACGCGCTCTGATCGGACGCGGTGTAGGTTTGCAAGGGAGTGGGCGGAATAGGTGTTGATTGTTGCGCGGTGGCCAGCGAAGTGCCGACGATAAAGCCTGCCGCGAGGGCAGCGAACTTCAAGAATTCGGAACCATGTCTCACCTGCATAGGGAACGTCATCCTTTCGCCTGGAGGAAATCTACTCCGTTTCGCGACTGTATCATGCCGTAGACCTTGCGAGCTAATAAGAGATTGATCACAGACCGCTGACAACAGTGCCGCGGGGCGCTTTACCACCTTACCGGATCCCGCCGAAGCCGGCGTGACCCCCTGACTCCGCCCGGCTTGTTGTCTAAGATGGGAAGAAACTTCAAAGTTCCTCGGTTACGGGAGAATCACCGCCTACCCTGACATTACTGAGTAGTAACGGAAGGGTGGGCGACAAACTGCCCGGAACCCGCCTATGAGGATAGAAATAACTCCTCACTAAGTGAGAAGGGCGGACAGTGCACAGATCTCCATTTCTATGCGCCTGGCACATCGCGCAGGCTCAGTTCGATTGGAATAGCTTGGCCAACCGATCCGGAGGAACGGGCCGACTGAAAAAGTTCCCCTGGGCTTCGTCGCAATCGTGTTCCCACAAAAACTCCAGATCTGCGGCCGTTTCAACTCCCTGAGCAATGACCCGCAGGTGAAGGCTCCGAGCCATGTCGATGAATGCTTCGACGGCAGCCGTTCCACCGGGAACGGTGGTGATCTGGCGGACAAACGACCGGTCGATCTTGAGGGCATTGAGGGGTAGTTTCTGCATACTGCTCAAGCTGGAGTTGCCGGTGCCGAAATTATCGACGGACACCTGCACTCCCCTATTCCTGAGGGCCTTGAGGACGAATGCTGTGCGCTCGGGATGGTTCATCAAAACCCGTTCGGTTACGTCCAGCTCCAGGAGCGCGGGATCCAGGCCAGTCTTGCTGAGAACCGCGAAAAGCCCATCCAGGAAATCCCCGCTCTGGAACTGCGCTCCCGAGACGTTGACGTCTATCGTCTTTGCGGGCCTTCCCGCATGCGCCCAAGCTCTGGCTTGCGTGCACGCTTCAGCGAAGACCCAGTCGCCGATGGGCAGCATCAGGCCGGATTCCTCGGCGATGGGGATGAACTGCCCCGGAGGGACGGTTCCGCGCGTGGGATGTATCCAGCGGGACAGTGCTTCAGCCCCGGTGATGGTTCCTGTCCTCAGATCGAATTTGGGCTGGTAGTGCAACGTCAATTCGTTCTGTTCCAGGGCGCGCCGCAGATCCTCCATGGTGAATTGGTGCTCAAATGTGCAGACTTTCAACTCCTGACTGTAGAATTGACAGCCCTGGCACCCGTTCTTCTTGGCCTGATACATCGCGGTGTCTGCATTCCTGATGAGCGTCTCCGCATCCAAGCCGTCGCCGGGGTAGAGGCTCATACCGATGCTTGCGGTGACGTGAAGCTGGTGGCCGTCGACGGAATGAACTTCGCTCAGCGCCCTTAGCACTCTTCTCGCCGTAGCAGCGGCATCTTCAGGCCGATGTACATCTTGCAGGAGCACTGCGAACTCATCGCCTCCGTGCCTGCTGACCGTGTCAGGGGCGCGTACACAGCTCAGCAAGCGTTTTGCGACAGCTTGAAGAAGCTTGTCGCCGGCCGCATGCCCCAGGGAGTCGTTGACCTTTTTGAAGCCATCCAAATCTAGATAGAGGACAGCGGCCTGACCTCCGTGCCGGCGTGCAAGGGAGATCGCCTGACCAAGCCGATCGTTAAAAAGCAATCGATTGGGCAAGCCGGTGAGAGAATCATGTTCGGCCAAATGATTCATCTGCTCTGACTGCGCCCGCGCCGCGCTCACGTCGCGAAAAACGATGACCGCTCCAGTGACCTTCCCGTCACGGTCGTGGATAGGGGCGACGGAGTCTTCAATGAAGACTTCATGACCGTCACGGTGGATGAGCACACAATCCAACGGCAGTTTCCCCGTCAGATCTTCCGATGCCGCCTTGGCCATCGGATCCAGGATTGGCTTGCGAGTGGCGGGGTCAACGATCCGGAAGGCCTCGGTCAGGGGCCGGCCGACCGCCTCGGCCAGCGGCCAGCCCGTCATGCTGCTCGCGATGGGATTGAGGAAGGTGATGTTTCCTGACATGTCGGTGCAGATCAGGGCATCGGCGATGCAGTCGAGCGTGGCCTGGGCGCGGTCCTTTTCATTGGTCAGGATCTCTTCGTTCATCTTGCGCTCAACGGCATTGCCCAGAGCGCGCATGAGTTTGTGCGGCTCGATCTGGCCCTTGATGAGATAGTCTTGCGCGCCCTCATGAATGGCTTGAATTGCCTTCGGCTCGTCGCCCAGACTGGACAACAGCACAATGGAGGCGCGGGGTGCGGCTGCGCGCGCCCGTCTGGCCGCCTCCAATCCCTCTGGATCGGACAATCCCAGGTCCAGCAGGACAATGTCAACGGGATGCCCCGCAAGATACGTTTCGGCGTCGGCCAAACGTACCACGTGGGTCAATGCGAAAGAGTGTGAGCCCTGATCGCCAAACATGGCGCGGATTAGGCGAGCTTGTTCGAGATCATTCTCGATCAGAAGAACGATCTTGTCTGGGTTTTTTCCCATTCGTTTCACCTCGCCACGAGCAACCTAGAGCTACTTGTCTAGAATTCATGAGTTCGGAGAACTTTCCCAGACGAAATTGATCAACTATATCAAATTCCACGTAACCGGACTGTTCACTTTGCACACTTTGGGGTGACCAGTCTGGTACCGGCGATCCGGGGTGGGAGTATTGCGAGCTCATCTTCATGATTCCGCAGCAAATCGCCAGGCCGGCGAGCATGGGTTCAAGTCCTCTGTCCGCGGCCGGCATGTGAACGAATTTGGTTCCTGTTACCTACATTCAAGGCCCGAGGTAGCGCATGCACCATTCTGCATTTGGCGGTGTGGCAAGCTTCAGGTTGGCGACGATACACCCGGAACCGCGAGATAGGGCCGACTTCGAGATGGAAACGCGGCTTGGCCTGTACGCGCCAAACGATGAGATCGATGTCCCCGGATACGCTGGCTTCTCTGCTATCCTTGCCCAAAATCTCGAGGTGTTTTGTGGCGCAACCTGATAGCGGCATCGGCAATGTGACTCCGAATGCGGCACTCGTGCAGATGGCAATGGCGTATTCCCGCAGCCGCGTACTTTGCGCGGCTGCGCGTCTTGGTGTTGCCGATGCGCTCGGAGATGAAGTCCGCAGCGTCGATCACCTGGCCGAAGCCTGTCAGGCGGATGCCGATGCTCTTTATCGCCTGCTGCGTGCCCTGGCCAGCGTAGGCGTTACGGAAGAAACAGCGCCGCAGCATTTTCGGTTGACCCCGTTTGGAAGGCCGCTACGGAGGGACGTGCCCCAGTCGGCGTGGCCAGCCGTCGTTTTCTGGGCGGATCTGCTGGCCGACAGCTGGTCCCTGCTTACCGATTGCATCCGAACCGGCAAGCCCGCGGCACAGGTGCGTGATCCGAATGTACCTTCGCGCTGGGCACAGGACCCTGAAGCGAACTCGATCTTTCGTGCCGTCATGGGCACGGCTCCCGCAGAAGATTACGCTCCCATCGCAAACGCGTGGGATTTTTGCCGCGCGAACGTGGTCGCCGATCTTGGCGGAGGCGGGGGCTCACTGATTCTTGCAGTACTCAAACTCTATCCCCACCTTCGAGGTATGCTCGTTGATCTGGAGGCCAGCGTGGAGGCTGCGAAGGCGCGCTTCGCGGACGAAGAGGTTTCCTCCCGATGCAAGCTGCTGGCGGCAGATCTGATCCAGTCTGTTCCAGCCGGCGCTGATGTATACATGCTCAAGCATGTTCTGCACGGGCGCCGGGATGCGGAGGCGATCACGATTCTCAAGAACTGTCGCGCCGTGATTCCGGCAAACGGCACTCTGCTGGTCATCGAATTCATATTGCCTCCGCTGGTCTCCCAGCCAGACCCGCACCTGGAAGTTCACTTGATGAGCGATCTCAACATGCTTGCTGTTACCGGCGGCAGAGAACGAAGTGAGTGTGAATGGAGAACGCTTCTTGAAGCAGCAGGTTTTCGCTTGACCGGAGTCTACCCAGTGGGGAGCGATGTGGGCATCGTCGAGGCGAAGCCGGCTCAGGCGTGATTGCCTCCTCCCATCAATTCGGCTGATGCTTTCGATTCGTGCATCATCGCCAACTCGCGAATCGAACGTCAGCGGGGCGGATTTCCGAGTTCTGAGTGAATTACCGGCTAACCGGACAGAACTCGAAAATGGGGGTTCTGTCCGAATAGGCGACCACACACTCAGAACGCGGCCACGGGACCAGAGAATTACGAGATCGGACATCTGGTTGAACAGCCAGCTATGATGGATGTCCCAGGGAGAGAGGATCAGGGAGAGGAGCGCGATGAGCGGAAAACTGTGTGTGTGCATGGCAGCCCTTGCGTGTGCCGGATTGATTTCTCCACTGCGAGGTCAGAGCAACATGGAAACAGATCGGCAGGCAATCGTGGCATTGATGGACCGGTTCATGGATGCGTGGAACCGGCATGACGCCAAGGCGTTCGCGGCCGTTTTCGCCGAGGACGCCGACTTTACGAATTGGCGCGGAACAGGGGCGAGCGGCCGATCGAGAATTGAAGAGTTCCACGCGCCGATGTTCGCGAGCATTTTCAAGAACAGTCACCTGAAATATACAAGCATCGAGTCCAGATTCATTCGTCCCGACGTGGCAGCCGTGGATGTACGTTGGGAGATGACGGGTGTGATGGATGCCCAGGGAAACTCACGCCCCGATCGTCTGGGTCTGTTGAATTTTGTGATGGCAAAGAATGATGGGCAGTGGCAAATTCTGGTGATGCACAACCTGGATTTGACTGCACTTCCACCGGGGTACTCGGACAGTTCGGCAATCAAGAATCGATGAACACCGACACACCGTGAATGCTCTCGAAATCGCCAGAATGTTGGGCATCCCCACTTCTCCAGTTTGCGTAATCTTGGGGACGGCAAATTGCCGGTCGTTCGTGGAATTGGAATCGTTCCTGTCGGGTAACCGCCCAACCGGAAATTACTACTTGGCTACTGCCGGTTGGCCGACAATCTAGGCGGAACTCATTACTAGACCCTGCGGCGCTTCAGAGGACTAATTCGGCTGCCCACGCCTTAAGGGGGCGGCTTCCTATCTCAAACGACATGGTAGGAGACGGTGCTCTGCCTGAGTGGTGAACAGCCGACCTATTGAGAAATATTCAGGCCGTAGATTTCGTTCAACTCTCGCATGTAGTCGCGAACCAGTGAGAGGTATACCTGGCCGGCGAATCCCGGCGCTCCCGTGCCGTTCGGCCAAGCAGCACGGGCTGCTTTCATCGCGCTTTCGCTATATATCTTCCAAGTCTTCTCAGAATCTTGCAGCGTGGCTAGCTGGTCCTGATCATGGCACAGCATCTGCAAGTTGTTGTAGAAGATTGCAAAATCCTTGTCCGCCTCTTCATCAGCTTGCCCCATACAGATGTTGTACTGCTGTTGCCCTCGATCAGCTTCCGTCTGACAATCCATCCCCGACAATGCCAACTGCCGCGCGTAGGCAGACTTAACCGGTCCTTTGTAGGCTTCTCGACGCTGTACAGCTTGGTCGAGCGGCAAGTCGATCACAACTCGCAACTGTGCCGGGGAGATGTTCTGGGGAGCTGTCTGACCATGGGAGCAGGCAAGCGCGGCAAATACGAAGAGAACCAAGGCTCCGCATTTCATGGACCGAGTATATGTCTGATGGCCGGGCGGTTCAATAACGTGAAGTCGGCTCCTCGGAAGGTATTACGGATGCGTTGGCGTAGTAGCGGGCGGTTGACCGCCAACACGGAAGTAGCCTTGAAAAGGGGTTACGTCCGGATCGGCGACAAGAACGAAGCCGCTGACGCGGCGGACGCTACCGCGTGGGCTGTCGAGGAGAGTCGTGGCCGGGTAGGCGGATAAGGTGAGGGTCACAGGAGGAACTTGTGACCCGCTTACGCCAGATGATGCTGGAGGAACTCCAGCGCCGCAACTACGATGACAGTACGATCCGCCACTACATCCGCTGGATTGAGCAGTATGCCCATTTCTTCGGCAAGTCACCGGACAAGCTAGGCCTGGAGCACTTGCGCACCTACCAGGCGCATCTGCTCAAGACGCGCAAGCTGGCCCCGGGCTCGGTAGAGAACCACGTAGCCGCGTTGCGTTTTCTCTATGTGCGCACGCTGAAGTGCTATGAGTTCCGTGAGTACATTCCTTATCCCGTGTGCGCAAGAAGCTTCCCGGTATTCTCAGCAAGGAAGAAGTGGCGCGGCTGATCAACGCCATCGGATGGAGCGGTAGCCACACAACCGCTCCACCTTCCGCACCGGCAAGCGCCACTCCGCCACCAGGAGCGCTGCTCAGCAAATATATGGTGACCCCACATGCCAAAACATGGTTCCCTCGCCGTATTAAGTACAGAAAAACACAAGTTGCAGAAGAATACCTTCGCGCAAGGTACGAACTCCAAAACTTAGGAACCAAGTATGGATGAGCCCATTGTGACTTTCGGAGTGGTGATGGGACTGGAAGCTGAGAGCAAGCAGGACAGGGATGGCGGCGACGACGGTAAAGAAGCGCTCTTGATCTTCTGCCGAACCAGTGAGTCGGCGGAGGGCAAGATCATCGTTACACAGCGTATGTTGGATCTGAAGGTCATTGTTCGCCGTCTCGTTTCGATAAGTGCTCGTCCACCGAGGGCGAATGCAGAATGCTTACAGGCAGAGCACTGGCGAGGCCTTCCATCGCCCGTGGATTTTGTCTTCCATTGGTTTCCTGGGGCACGGTCTGCTTAAGGTAAGCAAACAATTCTCCGGCAGTGATCACTCCGTCGTGGTTCTTGTCGGCGGCTCCTTGCAAGCCTTTCAGGAGAAAGTAAGTGAAGACGCCGTGACCGTTTCCCCATCGGACATCCTCGAATGAAGGCTCGCTGATGTCACTGGCTGTAATGACCGCTCGTTGGCCCGTTGCCGCATATCTTGCAATGTATTGATTCACGAGGTTGATTCCCGTTGAACCGCTACCTTTGGCGCGCGCACCGGTGAAACCAAAACTCCTGCAGGTATCTGCAATGGTGATGACTCGCTTTGCCTTCAGGATGCGTTCGAACACATCCTGAATCTGCCACATGGGAAATGCCGTGCCGCCCATGTCATCCAGCTTGGAATCAGCAGTCAATAGGTAGAGATTCCTGGGATCATGTGGGTCGGGAGCGCCATGCCCCGCGACATAGATCACAACGGTATCCTGTGGCAACGCCGCAGTCAGGAATGTATACAAGGCGTGCCGGATATTTTGCGTTGTGGCCTTTTCGTTCAGCAGCAGGGTCACCGAATCATCTTTAAGACTTCCTCCGGCGGGAGACCGAAGGAATTCCAGAAATGACATTGCGTCTCTGTCCGCATACTTCAGATTGGGAATACCCGAGCCAGACTGGTCATACCTCGAGATCCCAATCACGACAGCAAAAGTTCTACTGGCTCGCTTCTCCGGCTGCTGATGCTCCAACTCAGGAATCAGCCCTCGCGGTCCTTCGGTTTGGGGAAAGATCAGGAGAAAGTTGAAGTACTCTTGCCTCCCAAACTGATCCTGATACTCCAATTCGACCGAGTTTCTGCCATTTTGCAGTTGGAAACCGCCGGCGGCTTTGAGGTCGACCTTTAATTCCAGGCCTTCTGAATCGCTCACGCTCTGTGTCGCAACGTCTACCGACTCGGTGTTGACCTTGGTGTGAATCGCGCCGTAGTCAACGTGGGATCCCGTCTTAGGGATTGTGATGACCAGAGTTCGGATAGAGTCCGCTGGCTGACGAAACTCGGCATAGCCATTGCCGGGAATCCGAAGACCGAGCTCGGGGAGCCGCAGCGATACGTTGGGCCCCTCCGATCCAACGCCCGAGGCTTCTTTCAGGGGTGTAAGCGCCAAGCCCGAAAACAGGACGAAGGAAATCCTCAGCGTGGATGTCCAATTCATGACAACATCCCCCGGAAGTCACGTTGCTGCATAATACGCCCGGTAGTATACTACCTCCGCCGAAATCTCGGGTCGGGAGTCTTTCGACAGGTTACAGTTGGAGGGAACTATGCAAGCCTTTGGCAAGTGGGCCCCCGTTGTACTCCTGTCTGCACTGGTTGTGTTGCCAGCGTTCGGACAGGCGCCGAAACCATCGACAACCATTCCACAATATTCCGACGCAGACAAAAAGAAGCTTGCCGAGATTGAACAGCGGCCTGAAATCAAAGATCAAATTCAGACCGAATGGGACAACAAGCGCCTGGCAGACCTGGAATACCTCTACAACCTCAACCAGTCGGCCCATTTCAGCGATGTCTCCGGACCGGAATTTGCGACATTTCGACAAAACTACGGACTGCTCTATAACAACCCGATGTTGCAGCGCTACCTGAACGCGATTGGCCAACGGCTGGTTCCCGCAGGTTCCCCAAATCTTTATTCCTTCAAGATTGTGCTCGACCCAATTCCAAGGGCAGAAGCATTTTCAACGGGGACGGTTGTCGTGAGCACGGGATTAATCTCGATGCTGGACAATGAGGCTCAGCTGGCGTATGTTCTTGGCCACGAGATCGCACACATTGAGAAGAATCACCCCTACGACATCATTCGCATGTCGGTTCTTGAGCCAGCGCTGAACAAGGAGAAGGAAGAGGCTGCCGCCAAGAAGAAAGCGCTGCTCGTAACTGGAGTTACTGTTGCGGCCGCAACATTTGGGGGTAAGTTTGGCGGGGCGAATGTGGCTATTCCGGCGGGAACAGCCGCTCTGGCAGGAAGTGTTATCGCGGGCCACTTTATCTTCCGAGACCACACAACAGTAACTGAATGGTCGGATATCTACGAGAATGAGGCCGATGAAGCTGCGCTCGGCTACATTCTGGCTCAATCCTATGATGTGCGTGAAGCGCCTAAGCTCTATGCGCGACTGGAAACGGCAGTGGCGCGGGATCCACGCCTCGGCCTGGGGTTTGTAGCGAATGAAACTCGAATGAAGGTGCGCTCCGCCCGAATTCAAGAGCTGCTGAGCGGATCACTGAAAGCCGATATCGACGCCAAACTGAAGGCGGGCGGATTGGTAGGATCCAGCGGCGAATTCAACTTAATCATGGCCTCGCTGAAGCGGGACAATGGAATCGTTGCGATTGACTATGATTTGTTTGCTATGGCTCGCGACAACCTTGAGGAGGCGGTCAGTCTTCGCTCCAACGATGCTCGCGCTCAGCTATATCTGGGCAAGGTGATTTCGTTAACTGCCCGTAACGAGCAGGATCGCCAGGAAGCCGAACGGCACTTTCTGAAAGCTATCGAATATGACGGGAAGAGGGGCGCGTACCCGGATCCGCACCTTGAGTACGCACTGTACCTGATCGGTGAGAACGGCGACAAAACCGAGATCCGGAAGGAGCTTCTGTCGTATATTGCACTTTACCAGCGGCAGCATGGGGGCTTGCTCCCTACAAACATGCCCATTCTGTACGACTACCTGACGCTTGTGGGTGAAACCAATTGGTATGCTGCTCCGGTTTCGATCATCTCAACGAAGAATGTAGAGCCGATTCGAACAGATGCCTTGGGCGCAGGAGTTGCTCTGACAGCTCCAGAGATCCTTGCGATTGCCACTGGAACAGAACCGTCTGCAGCAGCGCCGCATGAGACTCAGCCAAATGGGGCTGCGCAGCCGGCGCCGAAGCCTCATTCAGCCGCGCAGCATCCGGCCGTCAAAAAGACAGGCCAGCAATGACCTGTCGCCAAGTAGTTCTTGTTTTGCTTTTCCTTGGATCTGTCGTCATCACGTGGGGCGAGAATCCGAGGCCGAGTATCGGAATTGCTCCCGTGTATGACGGCAGCGGAGCTGCATTCGGGGAGACTTTCGCCCAGCATCTCACTCAGTTCATCTATCAGGAACTGCTGACCAGTCACGCGGTTCACCCTGTCCTGCTAAGTCCCGGCGGCGTTTATTCTCCTTTGGATTTAAGTTGGCTGGTAGATTACGTTCATGACCAGCCGGATGTAAGTCTTCTGTTGGTTGCTACGCTTAAACCCGTGTCCAATTTGGAGAAAAACCGCTGGTTGATTCCTGTCGATTTGCTCATCGTGAGTTCATCGACGGGTGAATCACTTGCGACTTGGACCGACAGTTTTGAGATCAACTCAAAGAAGACCCTGACTGAGTATGGCAGCTTTGATTTCGGTCCATCCTCGATCGACAAGTATGGGCAAGTTCATCAAAGTTACGCAATTGCGCCATCACGAGCGTTCGAGAAGCAGCCTCTCGGAAAGGCCTGCGCACGACTGGCCACTACGATTAAGGGATCGCTTGAGGGAAAGCTAGCTGGCACTGAAACGGGAGGGATGAGTCCGACCGATCTTGCTGCCTCTTCTTCAGCTCCGACGAACACCAACCAAGGATTCTGCCCCATACGCATCCGGATCACTTACGGCTATAAACACAGCGCATCGCAGTCTTACATGTTGCTGGCGAACGGATTGGAGCAGTCGACCAATCTGAAAGACGGAATTGCCAGCTTCACAGCTCCAGAGGGGGAGCTTCTGCTGCAGTTCTCAATGAATGATGCCCCCTACAAGATGGAGACGGAACGGTTTTATCAAATGTCGACATGGCATAGCTGTAAAGCCACGAATCTGATGGTAGACGTTGGCCCAAGTGGGGATGCGCATCCACATTGGGAGTGAGGCGTCTGCTGATCTGCAAACGTGACGGTGATTGGCAACTGAATTGTCCGGCTTTTCGAAGTCTTACAGTCGATCGCATCGTCGACGCATTCTCTGGAGAGCAGGACGCCAGAGAACAGAGAAAGGTCTTGGCGAAAAACCGAAACCTCAAATGGTATGAAAGCGTTGTTGGGGTTCCGAGTCTAGAGGAACCACGGGGGAAGTGAAGATTCGCAAAGGTCACGTCAAGACCATTTGTCGGGAGCACAAATTCAGTCTTCTCACCGATTTCGACGGAGCGGATTGGTACTTCCACATGGCTTCTCTTAGGAATCGAAAACATTGGGACTGCCTCATCGAGAGTAGTGTGGTCGATTTCACCACAGGTACGAACGCCAAGGGGCCCAATGTGGTAAATGTCACTCTTGCTGCTGATGGGACAAATAATCCAAAGAGTGCAAAAAGCTAAATGCCGCGCAACCATTTCACCACATCGATGAGACAGACAGCATTTCGGTTTGACGCGGCGAGATTTGTTCTAGGACTTAGCTTCCGAAGCCTCTCTAGCAATTGTGACGGGACAGCCGGTACTAAAGCACATGCGATGAATTCGTACCGGAAAGTCTTAGTGCTGTATCTGGAGCGCCCCGATACGCGACAGTGCGCAGGTGCATGCTCTCATGGAGGGGCGCTTCTGATACAGCGACTTGAAGTCGGCTTCTGGCAAGGTTTCCCCGAGGTCTCTGCACTGTTCCGGGCGGATGACCGGCAACTCGGAAGCAACGTGAGCCACATCACGTTGGGGAAGTATCGGCGACAACTCGGAAGCTGCGCCGATCTCGAGCTACGAGGGCGTGAAGAGGCCATCCGCTTTCGGACGGCCTCTGTCAAACTCAAACTCTCCAGCGGCTCGGCTTTGGCTTTGCGTTCCCAGTGGCCTAAACCGCAGCGCGTACTTTCGCTCTACCCCAAATATTGCGCCGTTTTAAAGCCTGAAGATCCCGCCAAGCACAGGACGAGTCACAACTCGGCGTCCGTTGCTCGTGACCATCACCGGAGCCGGAGCCACAACGGCCGTCCTCACCTCATTGCCGTCATCGACAACCACAATCTGCAGAGTGAGAGTCGGACTACCCGATGAGGACAAAGTCATGGTGCCGGTGCAATCAGGGTTGATTGAGTAGTTCCCTGAACCTGCCCTGTCGGGAGCGTAAAGCCGGTCACGGATCCGTGGATGTTATCTATCTGGGTCAAATTCCCGTTGCCATCGAAATGGGTCATGGCTGTTCCAATAACCGTCTCGATCGCTGCACCCGGGGTTGGAGCCGATGGCCTGGTTCCCGTCAAAGTAAATCCATAGTCGCCCTTCAGAGAGGCGTTCGTACAGGTTGTCTGGGGAGCATCTTGCGCCCAGGCGGCAGTTGCCGCCAAAAGCAGAATCATCATCGCGGTCTTCATTGAGGTACCTCCTTCATGTAGAGTGTTCGCTTTCATCAATTCCGCCAATAGACCGGGTCCGCAGAAGCTCTGGAGATTTCCTGTAGGATTATGTCGTTGATTCCGAGGTATTTCTCTATCTGTCCCATAGTAGAATTGGCCTGTTGTGGTATTGAAATTCGACCGCTACGAGCTCGATCCGGCTGCCTACCAGTTGCGCAGGCGCGGAAGGCCGGTCCGGCTGGAGCGGTTACCTATGGAGTTGCTGCTGCTGCTTGTGGAGCGGCGCGGCGCTCTGGTCACGCGGGAAGAGATCGCCTCGCAGCTCTGGGCCCCGAACCTTTTCCACGACCTTGACAACGGGATACACACCGCGGTTCGAAAGGTTCGTCAGGCCCTCAATGACTCCGCTGAGCGGCCGGCGTTTGTTCAGACTGTTTCCGGCAAAGGCTACCGCTTCGTGGCCCCGGTCACTATCGTGACCGACCGGCCGCCCTCATCCGCAAACCGGAGCATCGCGGTCGCAGTGCTGCCATTTGAGAATCTCACTGGGGATGCGAGTCAGGAGTATTTGAGTGATGGTCTGACGGAAGAAACCATCGCCGCTCTTGGCAACCTGGCCCCGGAACGGTTGACCGTCATCGCGCGGGCGTCAGTGATGCGCTACAAACGCACCAGGAAAACAGTCGGGGAAATCGCAAGCGAACTCGGAGTCGATTATCTCCTCGAGAGCACATTCCGGCGCGATGAAAGGGCGGTTCGCATCACATCAAGACTGGTTCGCGCCCGCGACCAGGCGCAGGTTTGGAGCGGGAAATACGATCGCGATTGGCGATCTGTTCTGCAACTTCAGGAAGAGCTTGGAAAGGCCATTGCGCAGCACGTGGAGTTCAGGTTCACGGCAGAACGCTCGATCTCTCATACCCGCCAAACAACCGCCGATCCTGATGCTTATGATCTGTACCTTCGCGGAAAACATTACTGGAATCAGATCCGGCCAACCGCCCTTCGCCGCGCCATTGAGTGCTTCGAGGAGGCTGTTTCAAAAGATCCTTCGTTTGCGCTCGCATGGTCGGGGCTGGCCGACACTTACGCGGTGCTGCCGGTCACCAGCGACGGTGATCCTGCCGAATTCTGGTCCAAGGCCCGGCACGCGGCCGACGAAGCGATGCGGCTGCAGGGCAAGCTAGCCGAATCCTGCGCATCTTCAGGTGCCGTTAGCTTCTGGCTCGATTGGGATTGGAGCCGTGCTGAGCAGGAACTCCGAGGCGCGGTCTTGCTCAATCCGAGTTGTGTGTCGGGATACCGTTATCTGGCGCACGTTCTGTCCAATTTGGGGCGACATAGCGAAGCGCTAGCGGTTATGGCAAATGCATGCCGGGTCGATCCGCTGTCACCTGCCTTGCATGCCATTTCAGGGCAATTGTTTTTCCAGGCGAGGCGTTTCGAAGAGGCAGAAGACCGGGCGCGGCATTCACTCGCACTCAACACCGATTTCTGGCTTGCGCACCTCATCCTCGGCAAAGTCTGTGAGCAGACGCATCGAGCCGCAGCAGCGCTGACCGAATTCGATACTGCTTTTCGCCTTTCCGAAGGTAACACTGAGGCGCTATCGCTCAAGGGCTATACGATGGCGCAAATGGGCCGGCGCACTGAAGCGGAGCAGGTGATGCGAACGTTGCTCGAAACCGCCCGAACGCGATTTGTGCCGCCGTACAATGTCGCGTTGCTCTGTGCTGGGCTGGGTGATTCGGGTACCGCATATGAGTGGCTCGAAAAGGCTCGGCTTATTCGCGACGTTCACATGGTATTCCTCACAGTCGAACCAAAGTGGGACACATTCCGGCGCCAGCCCTCATTTCAATCGCTGATGCAACGTTGCGGTCTCCCGGAGTTTGAGTCCAGCAGCCGGCTGCAATCGCCGTCTCCGAATAGCCGCGCTTCGAAAACTGTTCGGCGTTGAGCTGTTTCCCCTCAAATGTCACGGATCGGAGAGTTAGCAGCTCAACGAGGTTGATCGAGAAGGCAGCCAGATCGGTGTGGGCTCCGCATGATGATGATGCGCTCTTCATGATGCTTGAAGGGGCCGCGAACTCCTCCGAAGGGGTCTACTTCGGATAGGTGACGTGGAGTCGGCTTTCATGCGCTTTCTTCGACGATTCGGTATTGCTCCGGGCGAGTGACCGGCTAACCGGAAATTACTCAAAATTCCGGATCGCATTGGATGCAAATTCCAAGTCTGCTTAAGTCGGGCTTGGCCAGGAACATAAGAGCTATTGTTGCAAAAGCGGCTCAAGCTGATGCAGGACCACGGTCATGCCAGCGCTGTTGCTGTTCTGGACGGCGGTAAAGAGCGCGATCCAGGAAGAGCGACCATTCGCGAAAGCAGGGGAAGCCGATAGGAAGTGCAATGTTCCTGCGAAGCTCCAGGAGCCCTGGCTGAAGGACGGGTCAGCCTGTACCCGTGCAAGAAGCCGCTGATCGGCGGCAAGCGCTGCCTCATTTTCTCGAGCGCCCCATAGGCAGGCGAAGCCGATAATATCTCGCACCGGCATATAGCCCTTTTGCTGAGCGAGCGCCTGGTCATCGAGTTTTGCCGCCTGCTGAATGCATTCTTGGAAACTTGCTCCTGTCAGCTCCGCTTCCAGGAGGTTCATGCGGTTGTGGGCGCTGGGATCGAAATCCGCCAGTTCCTTGGCGACGTTAAGTGCATCAGCAAACTGAAAAGTCCCGTTGTGGCAGAGCGCCTGGAGGTGTGCCTCTGTGCTGGCCCAGTCCTGGGGCAGATCGGCCTTCGTGTAGACCTCGAGCGCACTGCGATACGCCTGCACCGCCTGGTCGAGCAGGGCAGCGGCCTTGTCGCCGCTGGCCAGTTATCCCTCCTCCTTGAGCGCATATCCGAGATTGTTTTGTGTCCTGGCCCAGTCCTGGGGCAGATCGGCTTTGGTGCGGACCTCGAGCGCACTGCGATACGCCTGCACCGCCTGGTCGAGCAGGGCACCGACTTTGTCTCCGTTAGCCCGCTCTCCCTCATCCATGAGCGCAATCCCGAGATTGTTCTGTGCCGCCGCTGCCTCCTGGCGATCCCCAGCGCACCGTATTCGCGCACCAGCGACTGGAAATCGCTTGCGGATTGAGAAAGCAATGCAAGGCTCTGGCCGGCGGGAGCGACTTGACCCTCCCGCCAGCGCGCGAGGGCAGTGTCCCAGACCGCCTGCAGCCAGAGCTCGCGAAATCCTTCGTCTTCCGGATGTTTCTTATATTCCGCTTCCACGGTGGCCGCTGCGCTCTCTAGCGTCTGTGTGGCCTGGTGATACTGCAGATTGAGCCGATACGCGCCAGCGGCCTGTTCGCTGTTATCGAGAAGCTGGCGCAACGGGGTTCGGAGCTTGGCCAGAAGAGCCTGCTGCGCCGCCTGCAGGGCCTTCACCTGCGCCTCCAGGGCTTGCTCCTGCGTCTCTTTCCGAATCAATTTGTTGGCGATCCACGTCGCCGGCCTGGTTGAACAGTTGAGCAGCGTTGGCATAGTGGTTGAGCGCAAGTTCAGCCAGGGCCTTTTGCTCAGCCGGAACCTGGCCCGATTGGTTTTCGATTCCCTCGGCCCATTGCTGCACCTGCTGATCCGCCTGCGTGGCCGAAAAGCCATTGGCCTGTGCCCATTCCGCGATGGCGGCGCCGAGGTCCGGTTTCTGGTTCGGCGCCGCAGCAGCGTTCTGCTTGAGCGTGGTCACTTGTTTCTGCAGGCTGCTCACCTGCAGCAGCGTCCGGTGCAGCATGGCCTCAATCTGCGCCGGCCCCAGGAGCGCGGGCGAACCCCTGGGCAGCATGTTTATGTTGATGGTTGCCGGCAGCGCCGGCAATTGGCCGTCGGCCGGCTGATAAATCACCAGATTGGAGGCGCCGTCGATCTCAATGCGCAAACCGCCGCGTTGAGCCGCATCCTCCGACACATCTAGCCACGCTTGGCCTTTGGGATTGGTTACATCGCGTGCCTCGGTAACGAGAACCGAGCCCTCAAGATACCCGAGCGAGACGCGTACCGTGGGAATGGGCTGAGTTGGCTGCACATCTGCATTGGCCACGATCACCGCTACGGTCTGCTGGGCTGGAATCTTCTGCGCCACGACCGCGCTGTGAGCACAGCTGAGGCAAAGCAGCAAAGCCGTCCATGAAACCGGAGCTTTCATGCGGACCTCCAACGTGCCGGGTCCGGTTGGATGCGAATGAAAAGGTCTGTTGACTGGGAATTATATCTGAAATTCAGGCCTGCGGAGTCTGCCGAAGTCGCGGCTGCCAAACTAAGGTCTCTTCAGCGCTGCCGCAGCCCAGTGCGCCCGCGCCGCAACCGGAAAGCGTGTTTACGCGGGTGTGTAGGCGGCAGCTAGCTGTAGTGGTTTCTGCTCCTGTCGGATGACCGCCAATCCGTCCCTAACCCGGTTTTCGCCCTACCGGGAGTCGCCAGCGGCCAACAGGGAGGGTTATGGATTGCCGACTAACCGACCGCAACCAGAGGTGTTGGGGGATCAAGTGACTCGGCCTCATCTCGCCGGTGACAGGCATGTTCGCCTAAAGGCTGACAATCATCTATAGTGGTTTCTCGTTATCTTCAGAGGAGTCGCAATGGGGAAAGGGATCGCTCTCACTGTGGCCGCGGTGTGCCTCATCGTTCTTTGCGTGTTCATTTCCGTTGCTCCGGCACCCGCTCAGGCTGCGGGAAGCCCGGGAGCTGAGATCTACGCGAAGCGCTGCGCGTCCTGTCACGATCAGGCAGCAGCTCGTATGCCCTCCCGATCAGTCCTGCAGCAGAGAACTAGCGGATTCATCCTTAAAACCCTTAACTCGGGCATCATGAAGGAACAGGCCGCGACGCTCTCGCTGCCGGAACGAATGGCGGTCTCTCAATGGCTCGGCCGTACCACTGCCGCCGTCCTTGACTCAGCCAGCGTCTCGAACTCGTGCAAGTCCTCAGTGATATCCGCTTCCCCTGCCGCGCCATCGTGGACCAGTTGGGGGAATGGACTCGCCAATCTCAGGTTTCAGCCCGCATCAGCCGCGGCGCTTACCCCATCGCAGGCCGCCCATCTCCAGCTCAGGTGGGCATTCGGGGTGCCCGATGTCACAGCGGTCCGCTCGCAGCCTGCTGTCTACGCAGGCAGCATTCTTTTCGCCGGCGGCGACACACTGTACTCGCTCGACGCCTCTTCCGGCTGCACCCGTTGGGCCACTGAACTCCCGGCCTCCGTCCGAAGCGGCATCTCGATCGGGTCGCCCGCCGGGAAAGCGCTCGCCTTCTTCGGAGACGGCGCAGCCAATGTTTACGCGGTTGATGTCGCCACCGGCGTTTCCGCATGGCAGGTTCGACCATCAACTCATCCCTCGGCGCTCATCACCGGTACCCCGGTTTATCACGATGGCAAGCTCATCGTGCCTGTGTCGTCGTTTGAAGAAGGCACCGCAGCCAACCCGGCTTATGTCTGTTGCACTTTCCGCGGCAGCATCGTCGCGCTGGATGCACGCTCAGGCAAGACACTCTGGCAAACATTTACGATCGATACTCCGGCCGATCAGTCGCGCGTCAACGAGCTAGGCGCTCCCAGCAAGGGGCCCTCGGGCGCAGCCGTGTGGTCCGCACCCACCATCGACTCCGAAAAGAAGCTCATCTACGTGGTCACCGGAGACAACTACTCTGATCCGCCGACCGCCCTTAGTGATGCAGTTCTGGCGCTCGCGATCGATACCGGCAAGATTGTGTGGTCTCGGCAGCTCCGTGCAGGAGACGCCTTCAACGTTGCCTGCGTCATTCCTGGATCAAAGAACTGTCCCGATGCCAATGGTCCTGATTTTGACTTCGGATCTTCGCCGATGCTCGTTTCGATGCCAGACTGGCGACGCGCTCTCATCCTCGCCCAAAAATCCGGCGCTGTCTATGCGATTGATCCTGACGACAGGGGGAAACTCTTGTGGCAGGCCCAAGTGGGCAAGGGCGGAGTGCTTGGGGGAGTGGAGTGGGGTCCTGCCACCGATTCCGAGCGCCTGTTCGTGGCTCTTTCCGACGAGTCTTTCCTGCCCGCGAGCCCGCCCACGATCGATCCGGGAAAAGGAGGCGGACTTTTTGCCCTCTCGCTGAAATCCGGAGAACTGCTGTGGACCACTCCTTCAGCGCCGTGTGATGAACGCAGGCCGTGCAGCCCCGCGCAGACAGCCGCAGTTACTGCCATTCCAGGCGTGGTTTTCTCCGGCTCGCTCAATGGTCATCTGCGCGCTTACTCCGCCGCAGACGGAAAGGTCCTGTGGGATTTCGACACCGGCCACGAGTTCAAAACGGTCAACGGTGTTCCCGGACATGGGGGATCCATCAGTGTGGCCGGTCCCGTGGTTGCAGGCGGAGCGGTCTATGCCCTCTCTGGCTACGACACATTTGGTGAAGCAGGGGGAAACGTTCTTCTCGTCTTCACGGCCGACGGACGCTAGCAGTACTGGATTGGCATGTTGGCAAGTGACCTACTCTTCATTTGTTCTCCAACCCAGCAGAGAGCTGGATGCCTCATCCTTCGCGCATTTTGAGAAGGTGGGTCTTGGATGCAGATTCAGGGGTTCCGGGCGAGTCACCGGCAACCCGGAAATACTGGCTATCCAATTCATTCAGGTAAGCACAACATGTAGGGTCTGTTCGGCCGCCAACTACCCCTGATATTGCGGTCGCCTGAGTCAAATGGATACCCACTCCCGGAAATAACCAGTTGATCAACACCTGCGGCGGCGCCTCGTCGGTCTTCCTTATGTCGTTTCGCGTTTACCGGCGGCCCTGCCCTGCCCTTTGACGAGCCCGAATTTCCTGGCTGGAGATTCCTT
>JBEKGW010000052.1:0-22616 GCA_050012595.1 Terriglobales bacterium | reverse complement strand
CAGCTTTTTCAACTGCGCGCTGGAGCCGGTCCCAACTTTCAGCACTGAAGAGGTTCGCATGCTCCCTGAGTCGAGGTGCTGGCAAGCCGGGATCACGTCCGACGCGGAGATAAATCTCCTTCGACCATCCTGCGGCCGAGAAAAGGGGAGATCCCAAGCAGCCACACCAGCGAGGAGGGTCACAAGCAGGAAGGGTCACCCGTCACGGTGTGCGTCGCGCACGGGTTTGCCTCGGGTAACTACCCATCTTGTGGTTGACTTTGGGCTGATTATTTCCAGGTCCAGTTCGTATGGCGTTCCAGTTTGCACAGCTTTTTCAACTGCGCGCTGGAGCCGGTCCCAACTTTCAGCACTGAAGAGGTTCGCATGCTCCCTGAGTCGAGGTGCTGGCAAGCCGGGATCACGTCCGACGCGGAGATAAATCTCCTTCGACCAGGTTGTTTCATCCGTGCGGGCGTCCCACACCCAGCTCCCTATTCCCGCCAAACGCTGAGCTTCAGCAAGTTCCTTGTCTTTCTGACGCAGCGCTTCCTCCGCCTGCTTGCGCTCGGTAATATCCGCCACCATTCCCATCACGCGCAAAAGCCTGCCTTGGGCGTCAAAGAATGCACGACCGCTCTTTTCCAGCCAAATTACAGATCCATCGGAACGCAACAGGCGATAGCTAATCTGGGTTGTCGGGTTCTCCGGAGCAAGGTGGTCAACCGAGCGAATAAACCGCGCCCGGTCGTCGGGATGGACTCTAGCCGCTACTTGCTGACGAGTAGGCTGTGCTTCCGGGCCGGCGATACCAAGGATGCTCACGTACTCCCCGGATCGCGTGACCGCGTCGCTCGCAGGATCCCAGTCGTATGCGTACACTTTTCCTGCCTTCGCCGCGAGACGAAACCGCTCGTTGCTTCGAATCAGCTCTTGTTCTACGAACTTGCGCTCCGTGATCTCCTCGACAAAGGCAAAGACCAGAGGGGTTCCTCCATCGCCTTCCTTCAAGAGCGAGACATTCAGACGTCCCCAAATCCGAGCGCCATCTTTTTTTATATAGCGTTTTTCCAGAGAGTAGTGGTCAATGACGCCTGCGCGAAGCTGTTGAAAGAAGGCCCAATCGTCCTGGGAATCCTCGGGATTAGCGAATTGGGAACAGTTCATGGTGCGCAGCTCCTGCTCCGTATACCCCAGCATGGAGCTAAGCGCCGGGTTGGCAAGCAAGATCTTTCCCTCGATATCCTCCACTGCGATTCCCAGGGAAGCTTGCTCGAAAAGATAGCGAAATAGTTGATTAGCGGGTGCTGGCAACGGTTGCGACGACATGGCGACTCCAGAAGATCAATGCGCTTTCTACGGACAGGCTGGCAATTTTGGGCGGACACACCATTGGGCTGGGTTCAGTCGCTGGACTTTTCGGCGGCGGTGACTTGTTGTCACGACGGAGTGGCCAGAATTCATAGAAATCCCCGATATCGAGAGGTAAATTTGTAGGCGATTCAAGACCCAATTCGCGCAAAACCGAGCATCAATTTCTCGCGAAATCCCCAAGCTTACCGTTCCGGGTAAGCTATTAGTGCAATTTTATACGCTAAGCTGTCTTCGAGTGCAATGGAGTAGTGTCCTGGTTTGCCTTTTCGGGCCTAGGACACTATATGCAATAGTGAAGCTGGGGCTTGCATTTGACGCGAAAACCAAAGGAGAGCGAGGGCGAGCCCTCAAAGCGATCCCTCGACTCCGTCAGACAACTGACGCCCCGCGACCAGAAATGCCACAAACTTCGGACTGGGAAAAACAGGGCGCCCAAATCCCAATGGTCGGGGAGCACCTTTTGCAGACAGACAAGAATGGTGCTGTCACCCGTTCGTGCGTTCATCGGGCTTGTCTGTGGGACACGGATGCTCGTCCTGCGACACTCGCGGCTCAAGATCGAGATATTTAATGAGCACCACTTCGTTGCCTTGCTCGTTGTACACCAGTTCATCAACAAGTCTCTGGGTAAGTAAAACGCCAAACCCGCCCGGGCGCATGCCCTTCGCCTCGCGATATTCGAGGTGGTGTAACGGATCGTCCTCTGGATTGGCTATCGCGGCATGTGGAATCTCATCCAGCGTGAAACCTTCTCCCGGATCGCTAATCCGGCACGTCACCATATGGCGGACCCGTAGATAAGAAATCTCAACTTGCTGGTCGGGATCAAGACGTCCGCCATATTCGATCGCATTCATCAGCATTTCACGGAACGCCATTCCAACCGCATTTCGTTCCGGATTCGGCAACTCGGCGATTTCGTCGAAAAACTGGAGCACTCGATCGGCCGTTTTTATGTCGCAGCGGGCGTTGATACGAATCCATTCCGGTGTTGCCGAGACCACGTCGATGCCATCGTCCCAGCAAGGTTCCTTTATCGCGTGACGAATCATTACAGCGAGAGCGTCTGGCGAGAATGGCTTGGAAAAATAACTGAAGGCGTGCTCGCGCATCGACGTAATCACATCTGCAGGCGTACTTTCCTCAGCCAAAATGATCAAGCGTGTGTGCGGCCGTGCGTATCGCAGCTTGCGAAGCAGTTCCACGTCTTCTCTGCCTGAGGTCTTCGCGCCGGTCAAGATCAGATCAAAATTTCTATTGCGGGCCACAACCAGCGCCGCGGCGTTGTCGGATACACTCCCCAGAACCCATAGGCCGGGTTCTAGAATTCCGCGCAACTGTTCCTCGACCTCAGCATCTTCGCCTACCAGAAGTGCGGTACGAACCGGAACGGGACCGAGTTCGATCTGGGAAAGCGCACTCATATCAGAGCCAGTCACACTGATGAAACATGCAATTGCAAGACATTTCAGGTCGCAGTGGTTCGCTGCAGACCCCAGAGCAGAATTTATTCCGACACTTGCGGCAGGACCCCTCACCGGTTGATGAACTCGCGGCGATGGGCCTGCCCTCATATGAGTGAGATCATGGATCACCTGATGCGGCGGTGGAGTAAGGATTAAAGGGTTCTGAAGGGATAGCAACTGTCAAGAATATCAGCGTCGCTTGCGAAAACTCGATCCGGGCGCGCTCACTCAGTTATTGAGTCCGCTGCATGGACTCTCATCTGCACGCTCATCGGGTCTTCCCTTCCCTGCGCGAGGCGAGGCGAAACATCATTTACTTGTTACTTCTCTCGCCAACTCCTGATTCATCTTTTCGGGAATGGGAAGGAAATCACGACCGAGCCTCTCTCGGGGCAGTGCTGTTGCCATAAAGTTCATCCAGATTGGCAGAGCAGCTCTGGCTCCTGTTTCTTTGTTGCCTAAGGTTTTCTTCTCATCAAACCCCACCCACACACCACACGTTATGGAAGGTGAAAAGCCGATGAACCAGGCGTCCGTGAAATTGTTCGTGGTACCTGTCTTGCCCGCCACGGGGTATTTCAAGCGAGCAGCCGCAATTCCAGTGCCGTGCAATATGACCTCGCGAAGCATTGATGTCATGATACGGGCGGTGCGCAGGCTGATCGCCTCCTGAACGGCAGGATAATTCTGCTCAAGTATGCGGCCATCGTATTCGGTCACCTTCAGAATGTAGTGTGGGACCGCTCGTATACCGTCATTCGGGAACGCACTGAACGCGGACGTGTGTTCCAGCAAAGTCAGTTCAGCAGCTCCCAAGGCGATGGGCAGATAAGCCGGTATGCGTTCGCCGATACCGAAACGGCGCGTGTACCCAATCACCGTCTTGATGCCGAAATGTTGTGCCAGCTTCACAGCTGGAACGTTCCTGGACTCTGCTAATGCATGTCTCAGGGTAATTTCCCCCTCAAATTTCTCATCGTAATTGTGAGGACTGTAAGGACCGGAAGCTGTCATAAACGTCGCCGGGGCATCCAATATTGTGTCCTCAGGCGTCGCACCTTGATCAATGGCCGCGGTGTAGACGTACGGCTTGAAAGAAGATCCGACCTGGCGCAGCGCTTGTGTCGCGCGGTTGAATTTGGATTGCTTAAAATCCCGACCTCCCACCATTGCCTTAACTTCCCCGGTGGCATTGTCAATCGCGAGCAATGCACCCTGGGCCCCGGAGTCTTCTTCGAAGCCAACCCGCGCTTTGAAGTCGGGACCGATGGACAAAATCTTTACGTAGGCAAGATCACCGACTGATAGCAGTTGCGGAAGAGTGCGGCCAGTCCAGGAAACATCGCTGGCTCCGATGCTCGCCGTGTACTGACCAATTGTTAACAAGGCCGATGCGGGAGACACCGACATCACCTCGGCATGAACATAGTTGCCGGGTGCAATGGCCTCACTCGGTTCGAGACTGCTGTAAGGACCCGTGCTTGCACCGCTAGAGTTGCTTTGCAGACGAGCTCGCCATCCATGACGTCGTTCGTAATCGGCAAGTCCATCCAGCAGTGCGGCATTCGCGGCCTTTTGCAGGTCCACATCGAGAGTGGTATAAACTCTTAGGCCGGCTTCATGAACTTCCTCAGTGCCGTATTTCTTCTCCAAATACTGCCTGATCTCTTCGACAAAATACGGCGCCAGCGAGTTTGGATCGTCGTGTATGTGTAGTCGTATTGGGATCTTCTTGGCTGCAGCACCCTCACTCATGCTGATTGTGCCGGCCGCTATCATCGCATCAATGACCAGATTACGCCTGCGTAACGCTCGTCCCGGGTTTTTGATCGGAGAGTAGTTGTTTGGGGCCTTGGGTAACGCGGCAAGCATAGCCGCTTCCTCAACAGTCAGATCCCTTACTTTTTTTCCGAAGTAATACTCGGCGCCAGTGGCGAATCCATACACTCCATGGCCCAGATAAATCTGATTTGCGTAAAGGGTAAAAATCTGAGCTTTTGTGAAGTGGCGTTCAATCTGGACGGCCAATATGATTTCGCGGAATTTGCGCTTAAAAGTTCTTTCTGGTGAGAGAAATAAGTTGCGCGCCAGTTGCATTGTCAAAGGGAAGCGCCCTGAACGTTTCCACCAGGCCGGAAGTTGTGACAGGCAGCGACCAGCATGCGCCAAACTTCAAATCCAGAATGCTTCTCAAAGTTTTTATCTTCGATTGAGAGAACCGCATCGTAGAGTACTTTTGGATAATCTTCATACTGCGCGATTGTACGACGCTGCAGGGCGAACGATCCAAATGGGCGGCCCTCGTCGTCGTATAGCACGGTGTTTGAAATCGGGCGATAGTGGTCGAGGGCGTTGATTTGTGGAAGGTCAGCCGAATATACCAAGGTCAATCCGGTCAATGCTCCTATGCTGGATGATGCCATCAGCAGGGGAACAAATACGGCCCATCGGGGCCATACTTGTTTGCCGCCGAGTAGAGTTTGCACAAACTTATTCGTCTGTAATTCCTTTTGTGGACGCAAATCGAGGTCGCGACCGGGACAATTGATGTTAGTTGTGCAGTGCAAACGAGTGCACTGCTACAAGTAACAGTGGGCTACCAAAGCTTTGTTTGTCTATAAGTAGTGAGTAACTCGCTCGCTTATTGTGGTCGAATGATAGAAGCCAAAGAACAGCACGCAGGACGGCTGTCCAAGGCTTGAGTGGCCACCCGGCATTTCAGGTGGGTGATTTGACGCGGATTTGGGCCTCAGGCTGGGATACATTCTCGTCGAACTCAAGGCAGGTTGGCCGGTGTCAATCCAAGGAATTCCTGCACCTGCCCCGGTAATTCTGCCAGTAGCAGCCTTCTGCACGCGAAGCTAGAAAGAAGGTGTAGGGTAAGTGTCCTTCGGCAGACGCAGATGATCTGCAGTTCCGTCCCGATAATATCGTGCCAGTAGGGCGCGATGGATGGATTGCCCGGCAGCACATGGCAACATAAGTCGCGGGCCATTGGAGGAAGCCAATGAAATGCGCACAAGTTTCACGGATATTTCTGCTCGCCGTCATCGTGGCTGGCGTTTCGATGTCGGTAGCGCAAGAGGCTGAAGTTCGGATCAAAGTATATCCCCCGGAGGCGCAGATTTTTGTTGATGCTAAGACTTTCGGCAAAGGTCCGGCCAAGACAATCAAGACCACACCCGGGACGCACATGGTGATCGTGGCCAATTACGGTTTCATATCGCAGACGCGCGAAGTTTCATTAAATGAAGGAGAGAACTCTGGCATGGAGTTTACCCTGGAGCGCTCGGGCGGACCAGTTTCCGGGCCTTGGGGAAGAATTCAGATTGAGAACGCGCCAGGTCAGGCGGCCGTGCTTTTGAACGGCACCACGCCGGGCTATCTGGTGGGGCATGTCGACATGTTCAACAATGACATCATCTGGCACCAGGAGTTGGTGGTGCCTGCCGGGAAACATCACGTGACTATCATGACCCGCGATCGCGAATTTTGGTCAGGTGATGTGGAGGTCCCGGCCAACAAGCGTGTGATTATCGACGCCGGAAGGAACAAGATTATTAAGGTGAAGGACTGGCCTCAGGGTGCCAACCTTTCTTCGTTGCCCCGCTTTACCGCCGGCATTGCCAGCGCCAGGGTTGTTGTGGCTCCTGTTACCGCAGCGCACGTTGTTGCGCCCGCACGTATCAACTGCGGAGACACCACGCGTCTGACTTGGACCACCCAGGAAGCAGTGGACACGTCCATCACTGCGAACTCTGTGAGTATGGGCGAAGTGCCTGTTAGCGGAGAACGCACTGAGCAACCGAGGCAAACGACTACTTATCAGTTTCAGACCTCGGGCCCGGGTGGCGTCGTCACATCCAGTGCTACGACCGAAGTGAATACCGCGGTACAGGCTACTTTGGGGGTCTCACCCGCCGAGGTTCGCTATCACCGTATAGGAGACCGGGTAATCGAGCACACTCCCGCCAACCTGAATTGGACTGCTTCGAATGCAGATTCCGTATCCATTGACGCAATCGGGACTGTGAGCACTCAGGGTGGCCAGGAGCTGAAACTTGTACCCCGGCAGAGTGCGGACGGACCTGTAGATGAAACTGTAACCTACACGTTCACTGCAACGAATGTGTGCGGAGGTTTAGAGACACGCACAACCCAAGTTCACTTGACGGGAGTGATCGAACCCGTTCCCGAGGTGCCGTTAGCCAGCGTCTTTTTCCCAACGGGTTATCCCGACAAAAAACATCCACAACTCGGCCTCGTACGTAGCCAGCACAACGTCCTTGCCAAAACTTCGGAGGGGATGAATAAGTATCTGATCTACGATCCCGAGGCACGGATTACGCTCACCGCACATGCCGATGTCCGTGGTCGGGCGGCAGAGAACCAGTCTCTTAGCGAGCGGCGTGCCAATCGTGTAAAAACCAGTCTCGTTGGACAGGGCGTTCCGGAAGGCAAAATTGACATTGTCGCATTGGGCGAACGGCAGAACCTGAGCCGCGCTGAGGTTCTGAAACTGCATGACGAGAATCCCAACAAACCTGGCTTTGCGAAACGCAACTCGCAGGCGCTGGTGTGGGCTTATAACCGTCGTGTGGACATCACGCTACTTCCCACGGGACAGCAGTCAACGCAATTCTTCCCTGGAAATGCGGATGAGGCCAAGCTGCTCTTTCGAAGTACATGGCAGGGCCGGCGATCGGTGGAGAAGGCAGGAGAAGGCACGGCAGGCCAGGCATCGGCTGGATGTTCACTGGACGAAAGTCTTGGTGCGCAAATGTGCGCCTTTTATCGACCTGTTGGGCTGGAAACTGATGGAGCAACACTGGCAAATATCACAGGCGGTTCAAGGGCAACAAACTAGGTCGGCATAGCAGCGACGCAACCGCACCGTCCGAATCGCGGACACGAGTGCGCTTCCTCGAAAAATAGCAAGTGCGAGTACGTTCGAATCGATCCTATGTCGAGAGCAGATGAACAAATCCCTGCCTGACCGCTTGTCGGCTGCTGCGATCAGGATGGGCCAATCCTTTTGTGAATTGACTGTCTGAAATTGGAAACTGCGCTCAGTCTGAAGCAAAGCTACCGGCGAGCACCATCGAGTACGAGAATGTAGAACATTCATTTAGTAAATAAATGGTGTGTTTAACCAGTTGTTTTATCGCTGGCTGCAGCATCGGGTGGCTTATTTCTCGCATGACGCATCGCTGTTTCAGGTCGTTAGCTTGCCCACCCTCTTCGACTCTGCACTGCTGCGATTGCATCGTTAGACTGCGCCGAATGGAACAAGTCTGCAGTCACAAGCCGCAGCAAGCGATCGAAACCCGCAGGCAGTGACGGCCGGGTTCAATTGCCAAGTTCTTGTGAAAAGCTGTCAGTTTTGCCAGTTCTTATAGTCGAGCCTCCTGCGTAGCCTCGACTGAGTGAAGTCAGCCTCTGATGTCTTTAGGCGCCAGGGGTGCTTGGCTGCATGTCGGTGGCGAATCGCAGAGGCGCGACCCGCTCGAGTTTGAACTCAACACGGAGGAAAGGCGAAATGAAGCTCAAAACAGTAAGTGTTCTCGGCGCTATCTTGCTATTAGGCATGGCTGCGTGGGCTCAAGAGTTCCCCAGAGTCGACATAGGAGGTAATTATTCCTATGCGCACTACTCCCCCAGCGCTCCCTACTCGCAGTCCCACAGCCTGAACGGCGGTGGTGGAGAGCTTAACCTAAACATCAACGAATACCTCGGCATCAAGATGGACTTGCAGGGGTACGGCAGCAGTTTGACGGGATTTAACATTGCTCCCAATCCGACTTTCCCAGCGGGACTACAGGGGAACGTTGAAGGTAATTTGTTCACTTACCTTTTCGGGCCGCAGCTCAAAGTGCGCGCACATCACTTCCAGCCCTATGCCCACCTATTATTTGGCGGAGCGCACAGCAACGTGTATGGCAATGCATATCAAACGATCTGCCAGCACATCGCCGGCGGATGTACCATCTCGAAATCGCCCGCGGCCGATGCGTTCGCGATGGACTTTGGCGGTGGTATAGACATCCCGGTCGCCAAGCATTTTACAATTCGCCCGGCCGAGTTTGATTACCTCCTCACCCGATTCACCAATCCATTTACTGGGACGAACAACCAAAACAATTTTCGCTATTCGGCTGGAGTTGTTTTCTCATTCGGCCACACCCACTACTAGAGGCTGCTTTGACCGAGGGGAACCGCCCATCCCCTCGGGCTCTCTCCCCTGAGAAACTCCAGATGGACACGAATCCTCTTGTAAAGGATTGGTACGAAGAAAACAGATCTCTTGCGAAGCATCGATGAGATCAACCGCTAGGGCACCGCCAAATAGCCCCGTTTGTAGTACGCCCGTAAGGGAGGCTCATCGGACGATGTGATCCTCACTTTAATCTTTCGCCACTTGGTATTGGCCGCGCTGCTGGGACGATAGCCGAGCACATATTGGTTTCGCATTGCATGACTAATGATAGCGGCGGCTTCGGGAACCTTTTCGCGGTTGTCGACGGTAATAGTACGACCACCAGTCGCATCCGTGATTTCGCCCAGCCATTCCTTTCCTAGTTTTTCTTCGATGGTGTTGAAGAAGAACGTTTCGAACAGGCCGACCGCATAGATCTCTACGTCGGATTCTTGCACCATGCTCTTTATTTCTCGAAGCCTGTATCGGCTTGCGTTATCCCCACCATCGGAGAGGATAAGAATTGCTTTCCGTTCATAGCGCGCGGACCGCAATTTGGAGACGGCCAGGTAAACGGCATCCAGCAATGCCGTGGGCCCGCCGGGCTCCTCCGCGAGTAACTGCCCTTGGATCTGATCAATGGACTGTGTGGAATCCGCCAATAGCCGAGGGCGATCCGAAAATGCGATCGCGAAATACTCGTCGTCAGGGTTTGCATTGTTGAAAAATTCAACAATCGCCTCTCGTTCGGCATCAATCTTGTTGCTCATACTCTTGCTTACATCTACTAGTATGGCGACAGAAATTGGAAGGTCCTCGGTCGAGAAATATCGGACTTCCTGTCGCTTATTGTCCTCGTAAAGTGCGAAGTCTTCTTTTTTCAAGGTGGTAACCGTGTGGTTCATGGAATCACTGACCGTCACGGGTACCAGGACAAGGTTTACGTCCACGCGCAGCGGTTTAGCGCCACGCGAGGCAGGTGCGCGGTCTGTCGGCATGGAGTCCGCCGCTGACGCAACTGCGTTCGAGTCACTTCGCGGCGGTACCTGCACATCGTTGTTAAACTGTCCGCGCGCAGAGCAGATCATTAGGAGGACCCACGCACACAAACCAAAGGAGCGAAAACTGATACATCGTGTCAGTTCGAGACTGATAGTTTTCATGGTTTTTAGAAGGGAAAGGTCCCCCCCAGCAGATCGCTGTGATGAACATCATCTACGGAAGGCTGGTTCTGTCAAATGGAATTTTCACTGAGCAACGAGGGGAACTGTCTAGGCGCAGTCTCGTGGATCGTAAACCCTAGCGAATTCAAAGACTTAACAGGTGATTGCGGACTCTTCATCCTCGATCCTAGCACGACTGGTGGAGCAGTTAGTGATGTCGTCGCTTAACGTGCAGCTGTGCCAGAGAACGGGCTAGCGAGGCGTTTACGGAGGCAACTTCTTCAGAAGAAAGCTTTTCTTTCAGGCGAGCGGCGGCGCGTTGACGCGCTTCCTCGGCAGCAGCTTCATCGATGTTTTCAATGGAGATGGCCATGTTGGTCACGATGGAGACATGGTCGTTCGTCACCTCGACGAGCCCTTCGCCCACCGCGAGGAAGTCCTCGTGGCCGTCTTTGCTCACAATCAACTCGCCCGGTACGAGCTGTGTCATCAGGCGCACGTGCTGCGGCAGGACGCCCATCTGACCCTCCACTGCGGGCAGGGTGACCATATCCACAGCTTCTGAATAAACGGTCGCGTCCGGTGTCACGATTTCCAACCGCAAAGTGTTCGCCATGTCTGACTCTGTGCGTAGAGACGTTTGGTTCTCCGGATAAGCTCAATTCTGTCTGATCTCCTCGATGGCGCCCTTCATGTAGAAGTTGCCCTCGGGCACGTCGTCGTGCTTTCCGTCCAGGATCTCCTTAAAGCCGCGAACGGTTTCGGCTACTGGCACCTGTTTGCCCTCGCGGCCAGTAAACACTTGCGCGACGCTGAAGGGCTGACTCAAGAAACGCTGGATTTTACGTGCACGGAATACAGTCACCTTGTCTTGGGGGGCAAGTTCATCCATCCCAAGAATCGCAATGATGTCCTGGAGATCTTTGTAACGTTGCAGCACCTTCTGTACACCTCGAGCTGCGTCGTAGTGCTCCTGGCCCACGACGTCGGGCGCCAACGCGCGGGAAGTCGAAGCAAGAGGGTCGACCGCCGGATAGATACCCAGTTCCGCAATCGAGCGCTCCAGCACTATGGTGGCATCTAAGTGCGCGAATGTCGTTGCCGGCGCGGGGTCCGTCAGGTCGTCCGCCGGCACGTACACCGCCTGGAAAGAGGTGATCGATCCCTTCTTGGTGGAAGTAATCCGCTCCTGAAGCGCTCCCATCTCGGCGGCGAGGGTTGGCTGGTAACCCACGGCGCTCGCGGTGCGGCCTAGCAAAGCCGATATCTCGGATCCGGCTTGCGAAAAGCGAAAAATGTTGTCGATGAACAGCAGCACATCCTGGTTTTTTTCGTCTCGGAAGTATTCAGTAATGGCTAGACCAGACAGAGCAACACGCAAGCGCGCGCCTGGAGGTTCGTTCATTTGTCCGTACACCAGAGCAATTTTGGATTCGCGCAAGTTGTCCTGCTTGATGACTCCCGCCTCCGACATTTCGTGGTACAGATCATTGCCCTCGCGGGTGCGTTCGCCGACACCCGCGAATACCGACACGCCGCCGTGGAGCTTGGCGATGTTATTAATAAGTTCCATGATGACAACTGTCTTACCAACGCCAGCCCCACCAAACGCGCCCACTTTCCCACCCTTCAAGAAAGGGCAAATCAAGTCGATGACCTTGATCCCGGTGGGCAGCAGTTGCGGAGACGTCGATTGATCCACGAGCGGTGGCGCCGGACGGTGGATAGGATAGTACTTTTCGGCTTTAACGGGCCCCCGCTCATCCACGGGGTTTCCGGTCACGTCGAATACGCGCCCCATGACGCCTTCCCCGACAGGCATGGAAATAGGTACACCGTTGTCCGTAACCGCGAAGCCACGCTTCAGGCCTTCTGTGCCTGACATTGAGATGGCCCGCACCCACTTGTCTCCGAGGTGCTGCTGCACCTCCAGCGTTAGTTTTGCAGGTTCATTCTGAACGGTGTACTCACAGGTGAGCGCATTGTAGATTCCCGGTAATTTTTCCGGAAATTCAATGTCCACCACTGGACCGAGTACTTTCACAATTTTTCCTGTATTCATAGTGACACCAGTTACCCCGATCCGCCTTCGAATTTGAAACTCAATCGGACTGCCCTCCAGCGATCTCCAGCAGTTCCTTGGTGATGTTTCCTTGTCGCAGCTTGTTGTATTCGAGCCTTAAATCCTTGATCAGACTTTCGGCACTATCGGTAGCATTCTTCATTGACACCATGCGTGCGCTTTGCTCGCTAGCTTTGGCATTTAGTAAAACCTGGTAAATGTAGATGTCTAGATAGTGCGACAGGAGATAACTGAGCACGAATTCGGGGCTGGGTTCGAACACCGACTCGGTGGTATCGGCGGCCAGTTCCTCTTCGGAGCGGACCCCAGGAATTTTCAACGCCTTGATTTCACCGACGGGAAGAAATTCCACGCACAGCGGCTCCTGCGTGATCGTGTTTACGAAACGAGTGGCGACAATCTGAACCTGATCCACTTCATGCTTCAAGAAGAGGTCACGGGCAAGGGCCGCAATCGCTCTGCCTTCGGAGAACTGAGGTGTGTCCCCGTAAGCGAACTCGGCGACAAGTTGGCGTCTGCTGCGAACGATGAATTGCGCCGCTCGACGCCCCGCAGTGATGAAAACAGTGGAATCGGAGTCAAATTCGGCAGCCAGACGGAACAAGTTGCTGTTGAGCGCGCCGCACAAGCCTTTATCTGCACCGATCAGGATGATGGCACGCTTGCGGACGTCGCGACGTTCGAGCAACGGATGGCTGAAGTCGCCCACGCGCGTTGTTGCTTCCCGCTGAATTCGGTACAGTACCTGTACGAAGGGACGTCCAGCAAGTGCGGCGAGTTGGGCTTTGCGCATCTTCGACGCCGCCACCATTTGCATGGCTTTGGTGATCTGCGCGGTGCTACTGATGGATCGTATTCGTCGGCGCAAATCGCGCGGGCTGTTCATATGTCGGTAATTTCAAGTGCTAGTTCCGGAAGATCGAAATCAGAATCACCAAAACGTGCCGAGGGCAATGCCGTGCTCATCTCCATGTTTCCTTGAACTGGTCACTTGCTGCCTTCACCTCGGCCGTCAATTCAGGGCTGAGCGCTTTTTCCTTCGCAATTCTCGCGAGCAGCTCTGGCTTTCGGGTAGTCAGGAATTCCGTCAGCTTGGTTTGGAACTCCTTGACCCGCTCGACCGGCACGTCGTCTACATAGCCGTTTTGGACCGCCCAGATCAACGCCACTTGCGTCTCGGCCGGAATCGGGCTGTACTGCGGTTGCTTGAAGACTTCCATAATGCGCTTGCCGCGATCGATCTGCGCCTGCGTCTTGGCATCCAGTTCCGAGCCGAATTGTGCAAAGGCAGCCAGTTCCCGGAACTGGGCGAGGTCGCCTTTTAGTTGTCCCGCGACTTGCTTCATGGCCTTGAGTTGCGCCGCGGAACCGACACGTGAAACCGACAGTCCCACTGAAATGGCCGGCCGTACTCCTTGGTAGAACATGTCCGTCTCCAGATAGATCTGTCCGTCCGTGATGGAAATTACGTTGGTGGGAATGTAGGCAGAGACGTCGCCAGCTTGCGTTTCGATGATCGGCAGAGCAGTGAGCGACCCATTGCCATACTTTTCTCCAACCCGCGCCGCCCTTTCGAGCAATCGGCTATGGAGGTAGAATACGTCCCCGGGATACGCTTCACGACCTGATGGCCGTTTGAGTATCAATGAGACTTGCCGATAAGCGACCGCGTGCTTCGATAAGTCGTCGTAGATAATTAGCGCATCCATCCCGTTGTCCATAAACCATTCACCGATCGCAGCTCCGGCGAATGGCGCCAAGTATTGGTTGGTGGCCGAATCCGATGCCGATGAGGCGACAATGGTCGTGTAAGGCATGGCCCCAGCGTCTTCGAGAACTGTAATGATGCGAGCGATGTTGGATTGCTTTTGACCAATCGCAACGTAGATGGAATAAAGTGGCCGGTAGTCCTTATCTCCGGCCTCTTCGGCTGTTTTGTTGAGACGAGCCTGACTGATGATGGTGTCGATGCAAATTGTCGTTTTGCCAGTCGACCGGTCCCCAATGATCAATTCTCGCTGTCCGCGGCCGATTGGAATCATGGCGTCAATCGCCATGATGCCAGTTTGCACCGGCTGCCTTACCGGACTGCGCCGAATGATGCCAGGGGCAATTTTCTCGACGGGATAAAACACGTGACTCTCGATGGGTCCTTTGCCATCCAGAGGCTCTCCTAGCGTATTCACAACGCGTCCCAAAAGGCCCTTGCCGACAGGGACCTGCAATAACTTGTCGGTCGTACGGACTTCGTCACCTTCTTGAAGCTGTGTGTAATCTCCCAGAATGATGACTCCGACCTCAGTTTCTTCAAGGTTCAAAGCAAGGCCGGTGATACCGTGACCGAGGTCAAGCATCTCATTGAGCATTGCGTCGGTGATGCCTTCGACCCTTGCCACGCCGTCCCCGATTTCGCGAATCACACCGACATTCTGCCGGCCTGTTGTTACCTTCACACCTGCAATTTGGGCCTCAAGTTCCTGTAGTAGATCGGCCATAAAGAGTCACTGCATTTGTTCAGACGATCGCTGTTTAGGATTTCGCATGCCTTCCGTTTGTGCTTGTGATTTCAAAGCTTCTCGCCAATGCAGCTAAACTTGACCGCACGCTGCCGTCATAGACATCGCTGCCAATCTTGATGCGAATGCCCCCAATCAGCGAGGGGTTCTCCGTGAACAACCATGTGAGCCCGGGACCATAGACTGCCGTTAACCCGGTCTGAACGCGTGTCCGCAAGTTCGTGGGCAATATGACGGCACTTTCGATTACAGCGCGGCGCTGGGCATACTCGTGCTCGAGCAAGCGTTTGAAGCGCCCAAGTAATGACAAGTAACCCCGATGCTTGGATTCCAGTACACTTCGGGCGACCAGGCGAATCCGGCTCTCATCCAGATTTCCGCCGACAACACAAAAACTGAAAAGGTGTTTTGCTTCACGCTCGATTTGTTTGGTTGTTTTCATGTATGAAGTAAGTCTCTATACACGTTAGGCGGCCATCGTTAATTGGCTTATAGTTTCCTCCGCCATTCGCCGCTGATCGTCTTTCGTCAGGATCTTGCCAGTTACTGCCACTGCAGTCCGTACGACCAACTGGCCTACCTCACGCTTAAGCTCAGTAAGCATGCGGGCATGTTCCTGAGCGGCCGCCTCACGTGACTTGGCGAGGATTTGCCCAGCGGCGGCAATTGCCTTCTGAGTTTCCCGCTGCTGCACCCGGGCAGCCGCGAGGTGAGCTTCTTCGATTAGTGTGGTGGCTTGCCCATTAGCCTGCAGGATAATTTCCTGGCACTTTGCCTCGGCTTGGGCCAGTTCGACTCTAATTTTCTCGGTGTCGACAAGTCCTTGGGCAATTTGCCGCTGCCGCTCGTGCAATACCTTCAAAATTGGCTTGTAGGCGAATCGGTGTAGAAGAATGCAGACAATGGAGAAGCTGATGATTTGGGCAAGCAGATGAGGCCAGTCGACGCCGAATCTGCTGGCTATCTGCTGGATCTGTCCTCCGCTGTTCGAATCGATAAGGAACATCACAGCGATCATCGTCTTTCCTCGTACCCGGGTGCCGGCCAGGTTCGACTCAGCGCCCGGGTTTGCCCTATCTAACCAAGAACAGGGCGTAGAATACGATCGCTTCCGCGAAAGCAATCGCAAGAATGGACTGCACCAAAATCTTCGTGGAGGCGACTGGATTTCGTCCCACCGCGTCTGAAGCTTTCATGCCGATTAGACCTACAGCAATGGCTGCGCCCAGGGCCGCCAGGCCAACATGCAGGCTTCCGTTCATTTGATTGTCCTTTTTCTTTCCCGCCGGCTCCCGCGATTGAACACGGCCAAACCGTCGATATAAATTCGTCAATGTGCAATAGCAGGTGCTTCTGCCTCATGTTGGCACATCAGCATCGTGAAAACAGCCGTCAATAACATGAAGACTAAAGCCTGGACGAGGCCCATCACTAGCTCCAGGAAATAGAACGGAATTGCCACTAGCCATCCAAAGCCGGGAACGAGTTTCGCCATTGCTTCAAGCAGATTTTCTCCGGCAAAAATATTGCCGTAGAGACGAAAACTCAGAGAAATTGGCCGAAACAAGATCGAGATGACCTCTAGACAGCCGGCTGTGAAGAACACCACGATTAAGAGCACCCTCAACAGACCTTTGCTCTCACCCTTCGGGGCGAATAATTCCCCAAGAAATCCACGCCAGCCAACCTCACTGAGGGCCCAGACAATCCAGCAGCCGAAAAAGATCAGGGCCATGGCGAGTGTCATGTTGACATCCGCATTGGCGCCGCGCAGCAAAGGTTGATCGATCTTGAAGCCGTGAGCGTTTTGGTGGCCCCACCCTACTGAGCCCACTCCGGGAATGAGACCGAACCAATTCGCAGAGAGGATGAAAATAAAGATGGTTGCGAAATACCAGAATGTTCTTTCCGCCAAGTGCGGTCCAATGATTCCGGCGAGGAACTTGTACAATGTCTCGACCAGCCATTCCAGAAAGTTTTGTGCTCCAGTCGGAACCTGTTTCATATTCCGAGTTGCAATCTGAGCAAATGCGATAAGGCCGAGAGTGACGATCCAACTGACCAGCATGGAATTGGTAATTGGAAAGTTATAGGGTCGTGCAATTTCTACCGGCTTGGCTGACAGGCCGTGTTCTTCCGGCTGAGGAGTCGATGTACCTGATTCCTGCTGCGTCGAAATAGCCGGAGAATCCTGCGGCTCCGCGCTCGCCGCCCAGATCAAATTGGTACTCAGACCCACGAATACAACCACAAAGAAGAACCTCAGCAATGTGGTCTTGAGTCTAAGCACAAGCCACCCACGTTCTGAGCTCGCAAACTTCAATAGGCTCCAGCGAATCCGTTGGTTTGCCAGTGTGTGGGCGTCGAGCACCACTGGCACAATCATGCGGAACATCGAACGTACCTGACGCTGCGGGACATTAGCCACTCTCATGGACGCCACCTATGCGGCATGCGAACCTGCCAGGTCGTCCGTTGCAGCTTTTTGATAGGCAACGAGTGTGGCGTAAAGGGCGCGGTCAAAGAATTGATTGACCGAACACAGTAGCGTGGCGCCTCCCCAAAACTCAACTGTCTCGTCGAGCAAGCATTTCTGTTGGATGTACTCCGACAGATACTCGCGTGTAATGCAGACGGCCCAAAACAACTGGCTGACTGGAACGCCCTGCTGCGACCGCCGGATGCCTAACTCCAGGTAACGGGATTCAATTGCTGGGTTGCTGTCCGATGCGAGCCACTCCACCAGGTCGAGGTAAATGTTCAGCAAAAAGCGCTTGTGTTCCTCTGCCGGCACTCTCAGCAATAGATCGCGACAACTGCTCGAATTGCGGATCTTCTTGAGCAATCGCTCGGACATGCTATCCGCGTTAGCTCTGAGGTGTTGAACTAGTTTGGCGGCACGCATGCATTCTCCTGCATTGTTGGCGGAGCTTTGACAATTCTGTAACCAGCAACGCCGCCTAGGGGCTAGGCATTACTGCTTGGACGGTCTGTTCAAGAGATCAACGAGGACAGCGTATTAACTGGGTTGCAGTCTGCATACTGGCAAAATCTACAGTCGGCGATGCCAGTACGACAGAACGCCGCGACTCGCCATGCGAACACACGAGATGGAGGTGCAACGCCGAAGTGAGGTCGGGCACTGGCAGAAGTTGCAGTGGCTGACAGAACGAAGCGGTTTTAGTTTGAGATCACAGTTCGGACTGCCCTAACCAGTAGCTGAATCGTCGCTCGACGAATCTAGGCAGGAGAAAAACCTTGGGGACTTGGCGATCAATATCGCAGGTCGCACCCATCAGCACTTGGTTACCCCAATGCTCGTGGCAAGCCACTCGCACGGACATCGTCGCCGGTGTCGCGATCGCAGGACTGCTTATACCCGAAGGGATGGCTTATGCCGGGATAGCTGGAGTTCCTCCTCAAATGGGTTTGTATTCTGCACTTGTGGGAATGTTCGTATATGCAATCTTCGGAACTTCTCGCCAGCTTGCCGTCACCTCCACTTCCTCTTCAGCCGCGATGCTGGCGGCCCTGGTGGCTCCGCTTGCCGCAATAAATTCTGCACGCTACTTGCTGCTGATATCTGCGGTCACGATCGCAGCAGGCTTTTTGTTTTTGCTAGGCGGCGTGCTCAAACTTGGTGTTATCTCTGAATTTATTTCGAAACCAGTCCTGAAGGGCTTTGTCTTTGGCTTGGCACTCACGATTATCGTCAAACAGGCCCACAAACTCCTGGGAATTCCGGGTGGCCAAGGAAACTTCTTTCACCAGTCGTGGCACGTGCTTACCTCGCTAGCGAGTTTGAATCCGTGCACGCTGGGTGTCGGAGCAGTAGCGATTCTCATTATGTTCTTGCTGGGCACACTGGGTCCAAAAGTGCCATCTGTGCTGCTGGTGCTGATACTCGGAATCTTCAGCACATGGTGGTTCGGTTTAGAACGCCACGGCGTGGAAGTAGTCGGCTCAATTCGCGCCGGGATGCCGTCTCTAAATTGGCTAAGGCTCGGAGAGGATGATCTATCTGACGTGTTCATAGGAGCGATCGGGATCGTGCTGTGCTTATCGCGGAGGCACTGGCCGCGGCGCGCACATTCGCTGCCAAGAACAACTACGAGATTGTCCCCAATCAAGAACTCTGCGCTATGGGGATGGCAAACATCGTATCTGGCCTTTTCGGTGGGATGATCGTGGGCGGAGGCATGTCCGGAACGGCGGCCAATGATGCGGCCGGTGCACGAACCCAACTCTCGACGGTTACATCGTCGGTGTTCGTAGGGCTGACTCTGGTTTATTTATTACCATTGTTTCGCAATTTACCTGAGGCCGTCCTCGGAGCCATCGTTGTCCATGCAGTTGCCCACCTGGTTGACTTACGCGAACTCAAGTACTACGCAAAATTGCGAACCGGAAGTATTTGGGCAGCGCTGGCTGCCTTGCTTGGCGTTTTGCAGATGGGAATTCTTAAAGGGCTCATCTTCGCAGTTGGCCTGACCCTAATTGCATTGATGCATAAGCTCAGCTCTCCTCAAGATTCAGTCTTAGGCAGGTTGAAGGGATCTGAGAACTTTGTGGACGTCGTGCGGTATCAGGAGGCCGAGCAGATTCCGGGCCTTCTGATCTTTCGCCCCAATGGAATCGTCTTCTTCGCCAATGCGAATCGCGTCCATAACCGGTTGCGCGAACTGGTAAAGGCTGCCGAAAAGCCACTCAGGGCAGTCATCGTCAATCTTAAGGCTAGCCCGGAAATCGATGTCACCTGTCTTGAAATGCTGGACCAGCTGAGAAAAGAGCTGCGAGATTCGGGTATTCCTCTTTACTTCGCACGGGTTGCTGATCCGGTTCGTGATCTGTTCGACCGTAGCGGTTTTCTGAAAGATTTGGACGGACGTTTATTCCGGGGAGTCGATGTCGCGGTCGCCGCATTCCTCGGCTCTGCGCAGCCGCGAGCCCAGCCGCGCAGCGCTTGACTCGTCCGAACCAGATTTGCCGCTCAACCGGAGACGATTCGGGACGGTCTGCAGGCACAGGCCACGGAAAGTTGAAGTTATGGTACCCGGAATGAACCCTCGTCGAACGCATGACAGCGCTTCCACGCACAAGCTCTTGGGCCTGTGGGTCGCTCTGGCGGCTTGCGTCTTACTGACTTCCGTGGCTAGCGGTCAAGAACAAGGGAGCACAATTGAGAAGACCACCGAGACCACATCGAATTCACGACAGACTGGCATTCCCCCGGGAGAGACAGACAAGAAGCCCGAAACTGAAGTCACGCATCAAGACAAAAAAACGTCCAGCGGAGGAAGTTCCTGGATCGTAGCTCCTCTTCCTATTTCCAGCCCAGCCTTGGGGACGGGGATCATACCGGTCCTCGGCTATATATTCCCCTTCCGCAAAAATGATAAGGTGTCTCCACCTTCCGTGATTGGAATGGCTGGCCTGGTAACAGATAACGGGAGCCGCGCCTTCGGCGCCTATTCAGATTTGTTCGTGAGAGAAGATACCTTCCGAATCACTGCTATTTATGCTCGCGGAAATCTCAACTACGATTTATACGGTATCGGACTGGCCGCTGGAACTGAAGGACGCAAGTTGCCTCTCGAACAAACAGGCCAGGTGTTCCGCGGTGAAGTGTTGCGTCGCGTAGGATGGGATTTTTTTCTGGGAGTGCGATTCTGGACCGGAAGTTCGGAAGTGATAGGAAGGGGAACAAGCGACACAACTTCTGCCCCAGAGCCGCCGCCCGATATCGGCCTGCAAACGGAGCTAAGAGCATTGGGTTTGCGCGTGAACCGCGACACTACTCCCAATCGCTTTTATCCGACTAGTGGCATGTTCCTTAATTTCACATCCGATTTTTTCTCCCAAGATCTAGGCAGTAAGTACTCGTTCCAAGCATACAGATTCACTTTCAATAAATACAGCGGTCTAAGCAAGAACCAGGTTCTTGCTTACAATCTGTTTGTCTGCGGGACGGGCGGGAAGCCTCCTTTTTACGGTAATTGCATTTACGGAACTAATAATGAATTGCGGGGATACACGGCTGGCCGGTATCTCGATCGTTACATGTTTGCTACACAACTGGAGTACCGTCTGACGTTGCCCAAACGATTCGGAGTTGTCGGATTTGCAGGCATCGGTGAAGTACTACCGGGCGGGAGCCAACTCTTAAGGATCAACGAGGTTCTTCCTGGTGGTGGTGTGGGAGCAAGGTTCCAGCTAAGTAAGCCCTACCACGTCAATCTTCGTGCCGACGTGGCTCGCGGCAAGGACAGCTGGACATGGAGTATGGGTGTCGGCGAGGCATTTTAGCTGCTGTTCTACATGATAGAAAGTCCCGTCCAAGCAGGTTGCGAAGCGAGAAGGGCCCCACACGGGATGCGCTGTTATGTCGCTCAAGCCGCGGCATCCGAAACGTTGGCATCGACAGAATCCAGCCGTTGATGAAAAAGCCGCAGTATGAGCAGTACGGCCAATACCATCGCCATATTGAAAATTAATTGCGCCCACGCCACTGCCAATCCTGGGTCACCGGCCAATTCTGTGATCCATAACGCGAACTTTCCCAGAAACGGTAAGAACATCAGCAGGCCAAAGGCATTGAAGCAAACATTCGCCACGGCTACTCGTCGCGCGGTTTTTTGCATGTTGATGCTCGCTACCAGGGCGGTTGCGGTCGTTCCAATGTTTGCCCCAATCACGATCGGAATCGCCGCCGTCGGCGGCATCAGGTTCTGTTGCACCAGCAGAATGCACAGCCCGGTTGTAATGCTGCTCGATTGAACGGCGGCCGTAACGATGAGTCCGGCGAGCACTCCCATGAGCGGCGTGCTCGATCGGCTGAGGACTTCCGTGAAAAGCGGATTCTGAGCCAGTGGTTTCAGAGTATGACTGATTACGTCGAGGCTGAAAAAGATGAATCCGAAATAGAAAGCACTTTTCCCGAGCATTTTGAAACGGGTCGGCAGCGCACTCAACAACGCACCGAACACTATGAAGAATGGGCCGATAGACGTCAGCTTGAGCGACACCAGCCATGCAGTTGATGTGGTTCCCACATTCGCTCCGAGCACAACTCCGAGGCTGGAGCGAAACGAAATGGTTCCCGAGTCCACGAGTGCGACGGTGAGTGAGGTAACTGCACTACTGGATTGAACGACCGCCGTGGCTATGGCGCCCAACAGGACGGCTCGCCACCGATTTTCCGTAAGCCTTCCCAGCCACGTCCTTAGGGTCAGTCCTCCTGCCCTCTGAATCTCTTTGCTGAAGGCTTCGAGGCCATACAGAAACAGCACGATGGCCGAGACACTCGCGAGGAAAATTCTGAAGTTTGACATCTCTTAGGCCTAGGCCAACACCTGGTTCTCTTTAGTAACTCACACCTTGTTCGCCTTCATGCGTCTTTATTCCCCGTTTTCCCGCGATTTCAGGAATGAAGGGAACAACCTTGTCAGACGCGCCCGCTGCGAGATACACGGTTCGCGATGGAAAGGCAATCTCGGTTCCTGCCTCTCTCACGATATTCATGACACTGAACAATAGCTCTTCCTGGACCGCGAGGAAGTCGTCCCAGTTACGGGCGATCACATAGGCAAAAATGTCCACGTCGAGCGAGCACGCACTGACGCGGAGAAAGCGAACACGAACGTTAAATGAATCAATACTGGAATGCCCGGTGAGCAGGTTGCGGATGTTAGTGATGATGGAGCGGAGCTGCGCTGGAGTGGTTTCATAGCGCAAACCGACGACTGGGTGAAACCAGAATTTGTCGCGCGCCGAGAGGGTTTCGAGGCTCATATTTGCAATCTGTCCGTTCGGGACACAAACCAGGGTACGATCCAGCGT
>JBEKGW010000051.1:0-23856 GCA_050012595.1 Terriglobales bacterium | reverse complement strand
CTTCCTCGCCGCGACGCAGCGCCTTGATCATGCGTTCCAGGATGACGTTCACTACCACTACCGCTTGGCGGCGCGACAATCCTCTCTCCCGAAGCTTGCCTACCAGATACGCACGGCCGAGAGTACGAGGCTGCTTTTCCATGGAATGATGCCGGCTCCGGCAACCTTTCATCTTCGACCCCAGACTTTGACTCACTCCGTGTCAGAGGTCACAAGTCAAACTCAGATCTCTTCCATATGGAGCGCATCGCCTCGGGCCGTCTCGTTCTTGTCGCGAACATTGCGCGACTGCTATTCGATGATTCCGGCCGAAGTGTGCGAAGTTGCAGTGAAATGCAACAGCATCGAGGCCTCTGGCTCGGAGGCGACCCAATCCTTCACGCGTTGCGAGTTCACGAGCACCGATCCGTCCCGGCCAAATTCCATGTAGTTGAAGCCGCCAAACGCAGCAACATACTGGTTACTTCCCACCCTGCAGGACCGCCTCTTGCGATCGATGACCAAGGCTGCTTCCAGCCTTTCACGGAGGCGGATTTGATTCGGCTGCGCCTTTTGCAATCTGCAGGTGAGGCCGCAGCAAGAGGGGATTATGAAGACTTACGCGGTGCTGCGGGCGATGGCGTCAGGATTGGGGTCAGAGAAGAGCGTCGACGGCCGCGGCCAGAGAAGGGAATCGCTTGTCGGCCAGGGCGCTGGCCTGTTTGAGGCCGGGCTTCTGGCGCTCGGGGTCACTTTCAATGAAAATGGTTTGCATTCCCAATCGGCGGCCGAACTCGATATCAGAGAACGAGTCGCCGATCATTACGCTCGTGGCAACGGAGATACTGGGAAAGTCAGCTACAGCTTGCTCGAACATGCCCGGCAGGGGTTTGCGGCAATTGCATTTCCGTTTGTCGTGGGGGCAGAAATAGAACCGGTCGATGTGTGCACCTTGGCTTGCCAAAAGGTCTTGCAGCGCGGAGTGGATGGCCTCGACCTCGGCGGTCGTGTAGAGCCCTAGGGCAATGCCGCGCTGGTTCGAGACCACAATCACACGCAATCCCGCGCCGTTCAGTCGGGCGATGGCTCCGGGCACACCGGGCAACAGATGAAAGTCATTCCATGAGCCGACGTACTGGCCTTCAGGCAACTTCCTGTTCACCACGCCGTCGCGGTCGAGGAAAACAGTGCACAAGCTCTTTGTGTTGGGAAGGTTGGTGGAGTCGAGCACACTATTTATGATAGCAATGGTGATTTGGGCGCAGTAGCGCTGATCGGATGAAACTGCGCAAGCCGACTACGTTATCAGGCGAGTGCGGCGCAAAGTGGTCTGTTTAAGCTCAGGTGCGTGTACCTTTTGTGAGGTCTGCGTGGCCAAGGTCTCTCAGTCCAGCGCTCGCGCTGTCCGATACAAAAATGCCCACGCCGAGCAAGTAAGACCTCTGCGGTCCTTCCTGTCTGACGCGGGCTAATTTCCGGATGAACCGGTGCTACGTGCGAAAATCAGGCCTGGGCATCTCGATCATGAGACGACCTACTGGATCTCGGCGTCGCATTGGTTTTTTCCCCCCTTAAGTAAATAAATACAAAATACTTAGCCGCAGGAAAACAAAAGTAATCCAATGGTAACAAAAAATGGTTACCTACGTGCGCACTGCGTTGCTAAACTCTGAGTGATGCCTTCCGAAAAGGAAGAAAGGGCAATGTGAGTACTTGAGTTTCCAGGTACTTGCAAGGGTTTAGCCGTGCACGGAGTTCTGGTTCCTCCTTCACTGGATCTCGGGTTAGCTAGCTGCATCGCGTCGTCTCGCAACGGCGGATTGCGATCGAAGCTACGCCGTGCGCGCAGCTCCGTTCAAATGCGCCCACTCAGTGGTTGGCGCGGAGCTCTAGTCATCTTGTCCTGCAGCGTGCTCTTCGTCTTGTCGGGCTGCGGCGGCAGCATTGTGGTAAGCGGAGCAGGCACGGGCGCCCTCGTCGCATCTCCCAACTCAGTCACCTTCGGCGCTGTGTCGGTCGGTCAAACGGCCAGTATTGCAGTTTCTCTGGTGAATGGGGGTTCAGCACCGGTTGAGATCACCCAGCTCAACCTGACCGGGCAGCCCTTTTCTGTTGTCGCGCCGAGCGACCTTCCTGTCACCATAGCCGCGGGTGGAACCTATAGCCTGAATGTGCAATTCAACCCGGCCGCCACTGGGACAGCGACGGGGCAACTGACAGTCGCCAGCAACGCTTCGACAAATGGCACGGCATTGATTGCCCTTAGCGGCACGGGAATGGCGGCGCCACCGGCGTTGAGCGCGCTATCCTGCAATAGCGGAGCCATGACGGGATCGGGCACGGACGCCTGCACTGTAACACTGAGCACTGCGGCGCCAAACGGCGGCCTGAATGTGAACCTGTCAAGCAGCAGTTCAGCGGTGACGGTGCCAAACACGGTGACAGTACCGGCAGGTGCGGTCAGCGCAGGATTCACGGCTACGGCGTCCTCGGTGGCGACCGCTCAGGCGGTGACGATGACGGCAGGCGCGAGCGGTATTTTCACTAGCTTTACCCTGCAGTTGAACGCAGCGATACTCGCACTAAGCATCAACGCGACCAGCGTTGCGTTCGGCGATGTGATGGTGAATACGCCGGCGACACAGTCCATTACTTTGACCTCGACCGGTAGTGTGCCGGTGACGGTCAACGGGGCGACGCTGACGGGTGCGAGCTTCACCCTGCCAGGGGAAGCGTTTCCGGCCACGTTGAGTCCGGGCCAAAAGACAACACTAAATATCGAGTTCGATCCTACGGCCGTGGGTGCTGCGACGGGTCAACTGACCATTGCCAGCAACTCTTCGACAAATGGTACGGCGGTGATCGGCCTGAGCGGCTCAGGCACGGCTGCGCCGGTGGTGGCCGTCGCACTGGCTCCGACCAACCCGTCGGTCACTACTGGCACCACTCAACAATTCACGGCTTCCGTGACAGGCACGTCGAACACGGCTGTCACCTGGACAGTGTCGGGGGCAGGGTGCAGCGGCGCAACTTGCGGGACGATCTCTTCGAATGGGCTATACACAGCTCCTGCGACGGTACCATCCTCTGCCAGTGTCACCATTACAGTAACCAGTCAGTCGGATCCAACCAAATCGGCATCGGCCAACGTTTCAATTGTGCCGCCCCAGGCAACTGGCTACAACCTCGTGTGGGAGGACACCTTCTCGACGCTCAGCCTCTGCACGGCCGATGTTCCCAGCTGCAACTGGTATAACCCTGGGGTTTGGTGGGAAGCTCCCGCCGGCACGATTTCTGATCCCACTGCCAACTACGTCAATCTCCAATGGGTAAGTGGACAAGCCAATAATACCAACATCAGTACATCGTCACCGAATGAAGTCTACTATCGCAGCTGGACCTTCGGGTATTTTGAAATCAGCATGAAATTTGACACTACCACTGGGAGCGCCCCCGGAATTTGGATGATGCCTCCAGCAGAGAATGCTCCATCATCGGTTACGAATGGAGTGGACTACGGCGAACTCGATATTTTTGAATGGCAGAGTAATACCCCAGCTACAGGCTACGCTACGGCTCATGTTTGGCTAGGCAGCAGCGGTACGGACGACATCGCCAACAATAACGCCACTCATGCATGGGCGGCTCCAACAGGGACAGAATTCAGTAACTACAATACTTATGGCCTCCTATGGACGCCTACTGCGATTTCCTGGTACTTCAACAACGTCTTGGTGAAGACCTTAAATACTACTGCGGTCCCCTACAATGCAGCTTACGGTGGGGCGCTCTCCTACTTTCTGATCCTTAGCCAGAATGCGAGTTGCAACTGGACGAATCCGTGTCCAGGGCAAGTGAGTCCAACGAACATGCAAGTGCAGTGGGTTCATATTTACACTTCGCCAGCGACTCCCGAGTAAGCCCAAATTCACACCTGACCAGAGATTCTCTCGCGATGGCCAAATCCGAGAATAGGAAAGGCCACCAACAACGGTTGGAGTGTTACTTCATCCCCGTTCTATTATTAGGAGAAGACCTAATGCGAAACACGGTGAGGCGAGTCGAGAAACGCACGATGCCAAAGTTCAACACTCAGCAACCCCCATAAAAGCTGGCCGTGATCCGCGGTTCCTGCGTCGTGTTCCATAAGAAGCGATTGAATGTAGTCTGAATTGAATAGACCCCGTCGCTTCGTGGTCTCTGGACAAAGCAGGTCGTGCACGAAGGACCGGCACTCCTTGCGAAACCAAAGCGACAACGGCATCGGGAAGCCCGCCTTCTTCCGATTGATCACCTCCGCGGGAAGCCATTTACGAGCCACCTTCTTCAACAAATACTTCCGCGCGAGTCGCTTAATCTTCATACCTGATGGAAGAGATACAGCGAATTCAACTAGTTTATGGTCGAGCAGAGGAACCCGGCCCTCCAGAGAAGCCGCCATGCTCGTCTTATCACCCCGCGCCAGAAGATCGTCAGGCAACCAGAGCTTCGTATCGACATAGAGCATACGGCTCAGCCATTCCTTTACATCTGCGCCGTCAAGTTGTTTCCGAAATACGTCTACTGCGTAGGGGTCAATGAGCTGATGAAAAACCTGCTCCGTCAGCAGACAAGGCTTCCTGGCCCGGTCAAACAGAGGGAACCAGTTAGTCATGCGCGTTAGCTCATCCGGCTGGCAAAGTGCAAAGAGGGCAATCTTGAGCCGCCTTGATCCGGGTAGTTGCTGCGCTACGTTCAAGGCCATTGACTTGGCTTTTGCCGGCACAAATTGAAACACGGACGACAGTTGCTCTCCTGCATAGCGTGCATAACCGGCAAATAACTCATCTCCGCCTTCTCCTGTAAGGACCATCTTCACGTGTTGTGCGGCTAGCCTAGACACCATGTAATTAGCGACACAGGCATTGTCGGCAATCGGTTGGTCCAAGTGCCAAACGATCTTTCCTGCAAGATCCATCAAGTCATCTGGCGTCACATAAATCTCGTGGTGGTCTGTTTTAAAGCGATTTGCAACAAGACGAGCAAACGGCAACTCACTAAAAACCTCACTCCCACCGCCGCGGAAACCTACCGAGAACGTCTTCACAGGCACGTTCATGACTTGCTGCATCAACGCGACAACCACACTTGAATCCACTCCTCCGCTTAGAAAGGCCCCGAACGGTACATCACTCATCAAATGAAGCCGCACCGACTCGCGCAACAGAGCCTCAAGTTGTTCCTCACACGCCTCCTCGCTTGGATGATTCTCTTTGTTTTCGGAAAACGAAAGGTTCCAATATGGCCTGATCTTAAATCCCTTCCTGTCGCAAGTCAGCAAGTGTCCTGGAGGTAGAGCGCAGATACCAGAGAACATCGTCTCTGGAGCGGGCACATATTTCAAAGAAATGTAGTGGCCCAGCCCCTCAAGGTTTAAGGATGCTACCACATCCGGGTGCGCCAGGATTGATTTAATCTCAGATCCGAAGATAAGTGCGCCGTTCTGCTCCATGTAATAAACTGGCTTGATCCCGAGACGATCGCGCGCGATGAACAGCCGCTTCCGTGTAGAATCCCAAATCGCAAACGCAAACATGCCGCGAAGTTCCTTAACACAGTCCTCCCCCATGTCCTCATAGAGGTGTACGATGACCTCTGTATCGCTCGAAGTACGAAGTATGTGACCTCGGGACTGGAGAATTTCCCGAAGCTCACGGTAGTTGTAGATCTCCCCATTAAAAACGATCGTTATCTTCCCATCCTCATTCGATATGGGCTGTTTTCCTCCGACAAGGTCGATAATACTGAGCCGCTGCATACCCATAGCGAGGTCGCCGGCGAACAGTACTCCCTGGTCGTCCGGCCCTCGATGCTCAATCGCCGAAAGCATGTCAAGTAAAATAGCTTTGTCAATTCCTTTTCGGCCTTCATATTCGAAGACCCCAGCGATTCCACACACAGTAGAGCCTCCTGCAATCCAGGACTACCTTATAAGAAGAAACAGTCACGCTAGATCAATAGAACGTTGTGCGTTTTGGGGGTGAACTTATCGCAAAAGAAACGACCCTTAGGTGACACCTATGCCACCGCCGCGGGCATAGCTTTCTCAGTGCAGAGCAATCGTGAATAAAGTGAAATGAGCTCCCTCTCTGAATTCTCCCATGCTAGACGGTCACGGAAGCGCCGTTGACCTCGGCGTCCCATATCTCGCCTTCGCTCTTCATCCATGAGCAGATTGTAGGTAGCGATGCTAAGTTTAACGGGATTATTCGGTTCAACGTATTCAGCCGTATCTTTGGCAGTCCTGCGGTGCTCGGTGAGATCAAATGCCACAACAGGCTTACCAAATGCTAAGTACTCTATTATCTTATTCGTTGTTGAAAGGTCTCCGTATTCCGTAAAAGGGTCAGGAGCGATGCACAAGTCAGCCGTCGCGAGAAATTGCCACAGAACTTCCTCCTCGGTCACACGTCCCGTGAAGGTAATCCAATCGTCGAGCCCAAGTTGATGCGCCATTTCCACCACTCGATGCTGTTCCGGCCCTCCGCCGATAAGAGTGAACAGGACATCCTTCGGGTACGAATCCGCGTAATGGCGAATTGTACGCAAAAGATAATCCATGCCGTCCTGAGAGCCCATTTCACCCAAGAACACCACGAGGTAGTGCCGGCCTTTCTTGCACTCCGGTCGAAAAGCTTGGATTTCGGACCAGAAACGTCGTGGACCGCTACGCACAATAGTGATTTTGTCCACTCCGATCTTATCGCGGCGTATAGCAATATCACGATGCGACTCGTTGACTGCGATTACAGCATCTGCACACCGCAAGGTTAACCGCTCGAGGAGCAGGAGCCCGCGATAAAGCAATCCTTTATGGGCTTGTCCCTTGGCTAGATACATTTCTGGGCAAAGGTCGTGGTGATCAAAAACAAACTTTACGCCCAATGGCCGAAATAGCAGCGCGAGCGCAAAGTATGTGTCTGGTGGATTGCATGCATGAATCGCATGAAAAGGTTGGTGAATGTAGGCTTTTATGGCCAACCACAACGTAGCAAGCCAGCAGTAGATAAACTCAATGAAGAACGCCACGGTGGCTTTATCGGCGTCACACAGCATCGAATACCGCAAGATTTGTACACCCTCGAGTTGTTCGGCACTCTTGGTATACATCTTCTTCTTCGGACAAATGACAGTGACGCCAAATCCAGCGCGGCGTAGACTCGCCGCTTCCTGCCATACCCGACGGTCAAACGGTACGGGTAGGTTTTGGACGATGATTAAGATATTTTGTCCAGTATGCATGCTTCGGCACCTTTACTTTTGTTAGCTGTATGACCTGTGTCAAGCAGGCAACAGCAAATGATATCCGTTGCAAAGAATCTTCTTCTTGGTCAACACTACGAATCGATTGGTGGACAAGGTGATGTTGGGACACTGGCAGCGCTAGGCTAAGGAAATGGAAGTACGTATCGCAGGCTGGCCCGGCGGTTCGAACTAAAATCCTCGCAGCGATACGGCCTCATTCGATGAAATAGCGTCGAATGGCACCCAAGAAGGTCCACACGCTTTACAGTCGAAATGTTTGGCTCAAGCCTCGCTGATGGATAGATGAAGAGCGAGGTATGGCGGGGTGAAAGTGAAGGTAACTGCGATCGGTCGGAGACCAGACCGCCACCGGTCCTTGGCGGCACGCAGGAACTGAAAGAGGAAGCCAGAACGCACGTTCTTCGCCCCTTCTTGTGATTCGTTGCCTGGTATGAGCCCCATAGCTCCATAAAGCTCCGCACCGGCGCGGCTCTCGCCTATCCCCGCGGCCCCTACCGCTCCGTCAGGCCAGAGGACACAGCTAGCCAACACTTGCGCCACTGGCTGCTGCGGTTGCCGACCGATGCTCCTCAGAGGCAAGTCTCACGTCTTCCCACACGGAGTGCCATTCCCTCGCCTCATCTCCGTGGATGGGCATCGCGCGACGTCGAAGCATACGATGATTGAGCCCAGTGCAAGTAGCCACTACCTCAACCAGTCCTTTAGCAGCCTCACTAACGATGCACAAAGCCGCGCTCGTAAACCGGCGCTGTTGAATTGCATTCCGAACAAGGTGCTTACAGAGGTGACGTCGCTGAAGCAGAAGATAGGGTAACGACAATCCATCCTCCCGATAACCCAACACGATTTGCGACACAGTGGCGAACCGGCTATTCTGGTAGGTGCGGAACAATAGTTCCTGGTCTTCCGCCGCTGCGACTGTATGGTAATGATTGCGGCGAAACCATTCAATCTTGCCCATCCAGGTGGAATGCGGCATAAGAATGCCCTTCCACGAGTGTGCCCACATCTGTTCGTGCGTCGGGAGGCCGCGCCGCGCACCAAATGCCGTACCGTCATTACGAAAGACCACCACCCAGCCTCCTACGAGATCGACCGCGGGATGACTTCGCAAATACTTGAGTTGGCATTGCAAACGCTGCGGATACGCAATATCATCGCCGTCCATACGGGCGAAGAACGCGCCGCTTGCCTTGCTTATACATTCGTTAAGACGTGTAGGCAGACGCTTATTCTCGCCCCCTCTCATGACAATGATCCTTGGATCGTCGAATGAGGTAGCAATCGCGAGGGTGTTATCTGTTGACCCATCGTCGATAATTAGCAGTTCCCAATCCTTGAAAGTTTGATTGACAATCGAAGTAATAGCTTGCGCAATAGTTCTTGCGCAATTGAAAACCGGCATTCCAATGGATACTATTGGAGAGCAATGGGACGTTGTTTGCATCGAGTGTATATCCATAATCCAATCAGTCGCTTTAGCCTAATCCATGCCATTCTCGTTGGGCTTGTTCGTATTTTTCGATTGTCCCGATATCGAGCACATAGCTTGCGATTGGAAACGCAAACATTTTCTCAACTAGGTTCGGGAGCACGTCAATACCGATGTCTGCGGGTGTTCTAGCAGGAACCCCATCGAGAAGAGCGGGGCCTCCGACCAATACTCCGGAGAACGCTATATCCGACTTTGGAAACTTCGGCTTTTCTGTAAATTCCACCACTCTTCCCGTCTTATCCGTTACAAAGATTCCGCACTGAGTTGGGTTGAGTACGCGGTATGTGCCCACCGTTATCGGCGCTCGCCTTAGGCGGTGGAATTCCAGCATTTCATTGAACCGGCAATTCGTGAGAACATCCGCGTATAGAACCGCGAACTCCTGCTCGCCGGCGACAAAAGCACGGTTGACAAACAATGTGCCAGCACTCCCCAGTAGTTCGGCTTCCGTCGTCATCGTAACCTCGACGGGCCCGTGGTATGCTGCCAGAAACTCGCGAACGCGTTCACTGTGCGAGTGAGTATTGATGAGTACCCGATCGACGCCATACTTGGCGCACCATGCCAACCAGATACCAAGCAGGGGAGCGCCACAGATCGGCACAAGGCATTTTGGAATGGTGTTTGTCAACGGGCGCAACCGCGTGCCGTTGCCTGCTGCCAGAAGAAACCCTTTCACTGCGGCCTCGCTTGCGGGGTTCCGCCGGCAATCAAACGACCGCGTTTCTTCCAGGCCCAGGCGGTTTCAATGATGTAGTCGAGATTGGAATGCTGGGGATTCCAACCCAGCGCCGAAATCAGGCGTCTAGGGCTGGCACAGAGTACCGCAGGATCTCCTGCACGAGAAGCGCCTTCACGAATGGGAATCTTGACGCCTATGATCCGCTCGGCGCAAGCGTGGACTTCCCGCACGGAGTAGCTTTTGCCCAATCCGATGTTATACGCCGAAAACCCTGGGGAATTCATGGTCTGGAATGCAAGGATGTGCGCCTGAGCAATGTCGAGCACGTGAACATAATCGCGCACACATGTTCCGTCCGGAGTCGGATAGTCGCAGCCGTATATGGTGAAGAACTCGCGCTCGCCCACAGCCGCTTCAAATAGCAAGGGAAGAATGTGCGTCTCTGGCACATGTTCTTCGCCATGAGCAAGGGTTGCGCCGGACGCATTGAAATAGCGGAATACGCAAACGCTGATGCCATATGCCCTGGAATACCATTCCAGCAGTCGCTCAAAAGCAAGTTTGGTTTCGCCGTACGAGTTGACAGGTGCTTTGGGATGTTCCTCTGGAATCGGTAATTCTACAGGATTTCCATAGACCGCGGCTGTTGAGGAGAAAATGAAGCGCTTGATGCCTGCCTCGCGAACAGCATTGATCATCGTGGTTGCCGCGACAACATTCACTTGATAAAAGACTGCAGGATTCGTTACCGACTCGGGAATAAGTGCTTTCGCCGCAAAATGGAATACGGCGTCGAAAGCCCTTGAGGCAAGTACTTCACGCATACCCGCAGCATCGCCAATATCGATATGATGGAATTCGGCTCCTTCGGGTACCGCGTGGCGATGGCCAGTCGAGAGGTTATCCACAATAGACACTTCGTAACCTAGGCGAAGCAACCCCTCGGAGCAGACTGATCCCACATAACCTGCGCCACCCGTAACCAACACTCGACTCATTTTTGCTCCACTGGACCTCTGTTGCACGCTGCCTCGTTCGTCGCGGGTTTACAGCGACGCATAGGTGCGATCGTCCGCGCTCGAAATCGCCGCGCCATGAACCGCTCCCTGCCCCCTCCCCAAGAGGAAAACGTGGTCAAAGTAGTCTTTGAAATACTTCGTGAAAATGTGAAGAACGATGGCGTGAATACCTTCCACAAGCTCGTACTCGCCCTGCGTCGTTGGGATCAATATCTTCGCATCCGAGAGTGGGTTAAGGCGTCCGCCGTCAAACCCAGAGATTCCGATGACCGGGACTTTCTGAGACCGGGCCAGCTCCACTGCGCGAATAATGTTCTCAGAGTTTCCGGAACTCGAAATGGCAATGAGGACATCTGAATCCTGTATATAGTTCCTCAATGGACCGGCAAAAACCATGTCGTATCCAACGTCATTCGCCCACGCAGTCAGTTCCTCTTCAGTAGTAGATAAACGAATAGCCTGGAACCTTCGTTGGTAACCGTCAAGATTGTGGCTAAATACAGTCTTGTTGAAGTCTGCAACCCAATGAGTCGCGAGCGCAAGAGAGCCACCGTTTCCGATGACGTAAATTCGGCCGTCGCGTTCGTATGCCGCCTGGAGAATATTCATTGCCTTGGCAATCTCGACCTTGGGAAGATTGCGCAGCAGAGAGATTGCCTTTTGCGAGAACTCCTGGATGAAGCGTTCCATTGCAGTTTACCTTCCGTAGGAATTGATAACAATTTCGGCACCGGCTTGAACAAACCCGACTGGCACTTCGCAGGCGCTCTCGAACCCTTCGGCCTTGGCACCCGCCATGACTGCATCCACCACCGCTGCCCGCTTGCTAACCGGCGCTAGCATCATCAAACATCCGGCCCCGCCGGCGCCGAGCATCTTTCCCCCCCAGGCCCCACGGCTCATGGCGATCTCATACAATCTGTCGATGGCCGGATTTGAGATTGCAGAGGCGAGTTGCTTCTTCATCATCCAGCCCTCGAGCAATATCTCTCCGGCACTCTCAAAATCAGCGTGGAGTAGCGCTTCTTTGAATACAGGAACTGAATCCGACATGCGCTTCAATGTTTCAAAGTTCCTTTCGGTGTTAGCCTTTTGTTCGGCCAGTACAGACGATGCGTCGCGTGTTGTGCCAAGGAAGAACAGGATCAGGTGGCTCTCCAAATCCATCCGTTTCTTATAGTCGAGCAATACTGGTTCGACATCGACAGTTCCATCGGGGTTAAATTGCAGCACATTGAATCCGCCGAACGCTGCCGCATATTGGTCTTGCTTACCGATCGGCTCTTTGACCAACTCAATCTCTAGCCGGCAAGCGGCTTCCGCGACTTCTCTCTTATCTAGTCGCTTTCCAATATACGCATACAGCCCTTTCAACAGGGCCACCGAAAAGCTGGAAGAGGAGCCGAGGCCCGTTCTCGCCGGGATCGGCGCAAACGATCCTATTTCGATATTCTTCTCGATTCCAAGATCTAACAGAGCTTCTCGAATCCGCGTGTTCTTCAGTTCTGAAGGATGCGACACCTCCTCACAGACCGAGTACCGTGCTGCCACGTGATTCGTGTAAGGTGCATAGTTAATGCCAATGAAGATGAATTTGTCGATCGCCGTAGAGATGACTCGACCAGGATACCTGGTATAAAACTCCGGGAAATCCGTGCCACCACCGGCAAAGCTGATCCGCATTGGAGCGCTGGATATGAGCATTGAGGCTATCCTTAGTTAGATATGCGACCTAACAACTGTGGCGGAAATGGAAGCGAGAGTCTGCGACTTCGGCTTCGGATGTGATCGAGACGAGTAAATAAACAACGCCCACAAAATACATGCTGTAATAGCCCATTCCTTGAGTGCCAAATAGACTTTCTGCGCCCCAGGCGGAAACCATTCTTCCGGTAACTAGCGCAAGACATGTACGAGCAGCAAGCTGGACAATGTGAGGCTCATTTTGCAGCCTTCTCATTGTATATAGACACACGGAAAGGCACCATACTAGGAGCAAGAGCAAGCCGCCAATGCCTAGCTCTCCAGTCCAGTGCAAGTACGAATTGTGTCCAAAGAAGTTATAGGTTATCCTGTGGTCCATATACCAATGAAAGTTGCCTGGACCAACCCCAATCAAGAGTTCCCTGGGGTGTTCCGGGAGGTAGCTTAACATGCTGGCCCTATCGGAGGACCGGTCGGCATAGTCGCCCTCCGCACGTAGTTCTGGGTTCCACAGCTCGCTCATTCGGGTCATTGCTGTGGCTTGCTCCGCCGGAGGCAAGACAAGAGTTACGAAGGCTAGATATACACCTGCGACGGCGACTCCGGCACAGACGTAAGCCTTTAATCTTCGGGGAGGCGCGAAAAGGGCGAACACAATTGATGCGACGGCTAATCCGGCAATGTCGGAGCGAGAGCTGACCGCTAACACTGAGAAGACCGACATGATTGCCGCGGCAGCCGCTATCACCTTTATCTTGCCGCGGTATGCCTCGAATACCATGAGGGAAAGCCACGCGCTTATTGAAGCTGTTCCACCGATGACTATTCGAGAGGAAGTCAGGAACCACGCGGTTCTATCGGAAAATGGGGCATAACTCTTCTCGCCGGCATTGAACTCTGCGGCTTGAGGTCCGAAATAGGCTTCGCCTGAAAGGGGCACGAGACCGCTGATGTGCAACACATGGAGGATTTCGTAAACCAGAATTCCTGCAAGTACAATTGTGCAGATTCGTCGTAGTTGTAACGCATCCGGTCTGCTCGCGATCAGGAGCGTAGCGAGAAATGCGTATTCCCAGAATTTGGCAATAGTGAAAATATAGAATTTCAGTGCACTCGGATCGAAAAATAAGAAATTGAACACGCCGGAACATGTAGCCAGGATGGAGAAGCCAAAAAGAGCTCCGACACCGGCAGAGAGCGCTCTGTGTTCAAGCACGTACTGCAAAGCCGATTTGCCGTGTGCTAGGACGTACGCGAACAGGCAAACATCGATCGCAGATACAGCCGCCGCTGCACTGTTGCCGATAATGTACAGTGGAAGCGGTATGAGGCCGCTTACCAACAGGTACCCAGTGGCATCAGCACTGCGTGGTGCACGCAGTATCTCGAGAACGAGATATGCGGTAATACAGATCACTACGTAGGTCAGCATCGGACTCTGAATGACTTGATCGTCTCGTTATAAGCGTTTAGCAGTTTGGGAATGATAACACTATGATCGAACCGGTCCCGAACCCTCTGCTGTGCGGCTTCCTTCATTCGCCTGCGTTCTTCGTCGCTCATCGAGAGTGCCGACCTGAGTGCAACGACGAGCCTGGAAACATCTCCAGGCGGGACCAAGAATCCAGAGGTCTCGGTGAGCATCTCAGCCATCCCGGTTCTCAGCGAACCGACTACGACCCCCCCACAGGCCATCGCCTCAAGACACGTATAGGGAAAGGCGTCGACATAGGACGGAAAGCAGCAGCCTCCAGCATCCCTGTACAAACCGGCTAAACGGTCCCGCTGGCAAATGCCAAGATGCACGACCCAATCAGGCAGCTTTATGCCGAGGGCAGCGCGTAACTGAATAAAGCGCTCGAACTGAGGACTCGTCCGCCCTGCTAGGACGAGCCGGCCTTGCCACCCGGCCTGTTTTAAGCGGTTGGCAGCTCGCAGGAGTACGAATATGCCCTTTTTCGTTACTAAACTGCCCGCGAATAGGATATCGGTCGTCCTTAACTCCTGAGGAGCGTCCTCGGAGAGCTTCCTCCACTGATCGGCGTCGATGCTGTTATGAATAACTTGGACCCGGTCAGCGCACAAAGGCGCCCGCTCTAATGAGGCGTGGTGCTCGGACACAACGGTAATGGCGTCGGCAGCTCTCACTTCCTGGCGCTCCCAACTGACTTGGAGGCGCCTGGTTGCAGATGAAAGGTTTTTCCAAGCCGGTTCTGTACCGGCTAGCAAGCCGTGTATCCGCACTACCATCGGGATCGCACGTTGCCCGGCCAGCCACATAACTGACTCGCCCCGAAACCCTGGAAACTCAATGACGTCAAGGTGATGGTTGTCGACCATCGTTGCAATACATTCAGCAACGCGTCTGCGGTAGGCAATTCCCTGATTGAAGGGCGCACGGAACGTCCGAGCGACAATATTCCTCTTCTCAACGCTCAGTTCGTCATCGGGCAGCCGGATGACGGTCATCCGCGGTAACGGTGTTGATGATGTTAACTGGCCGTCGTCGGACGCTGCTATGATCGTCACGTTGTGACCGAAGTGCGCAAGCGCGCGACCCGTCTCCCAGACGTAGGTCCCTATCCCACATGACCGCGGCGAGGGAGGACACTCCTTCGATACGAAGACGATGTTCATGACACAGACTCTGCTGGTTCCGTAACTGGGCACACGCTGGAGGCCGCGTGCTTACTGTCCCGCCGAGTTGTTTGCCAGACGACTGCTGCGCTCATGAGCAATTGTGCTAAGTTGCCGACCAATATGCCGACAGCGGTTCCCATAAGGCCGTAACGCCCTGTCAGCCAATAACAGCTAAGCAGGGTGATCAGGACCACGGCCACAAAGATCGGGACTTGAATTCTAAAACGCCGCAGAGCCGTCATACCGTAACCAAAAAAAGACGCAAGATAAGATAGAGCACTACCCACGCAAAGCATGGTCAGGACGCCGGCCATGCGCGAGTACTCGCTGGTGTAGAGCAGAGTAAGAATGCGGCCTCCAGCGAATGCGGAAACCAGAATCCCGGCAATACCAAGTGCCGCGGCCACCAAAAACAATTTCGTCATCAGCTTTCGGAAAGCAGAGCGTTCGCCAGTAACGTGGTATTTTGCAAGACGCACAGATGCCGGAGCGCCTAACGCGTTCACGAGCATCGCTCCTATGAAGGTGAGATAGGCGGCCGCTGAAAACAAACCAAGTTCGCGGGTATGCAGCAATCCCGCTACAACATACCGCGGAATCTGAGTCTGAATCGTAAGCAGAAAAGCAACAATACCCAACGGCGCTGCTTCCAGGCAGAGTGGCGTTAACTGCCGTCGATTGAGAACAGGACGGAGAGTTTTTCTTGGGATGTTGGAAGTGTTGACTGTTTGCTTACGATGGCGGACCAGAATTCGCGCTACGGGAATGTCGAAGAGGATGAACACCGCCGCCCAACCGGCCACCAGACCCGCCAGCGCAAGCGGGGCCGAGGAGCTGGCGCGAAATAGAACTGCGACACTAGCCACGGCCAGGAGGCCGCGAAGGGCGAGGGAGACTCCTACATAATCCATCCGCTCGGATTGCTGGAAGAAGCCGTAGAGGCAATCACTTCCTGAGTCGAAGGACTTTGAAAGCGCCCAGAACAGGACGATCAGAGCCATTTGCTTGTTGCCAGCCGACACGACAGCCGCAAACAAAATCGCAACGAAGACGGCTGCGAATGTGGTTAGCACACGCAACCCGACGAATTGGCCGAGAGTGTGTCTGTTATCAGCATCCGTAGCCTGGACTGAGCGAAGCTGCATCCCTGCAATGACAAACAAAGGCGCCGTTAGGGCGAGTCCATAGACAACCTGCCCGACGAGCGCAGGGCTGCCGAATTTTGCGAAAACAATGAGAGTGCCCCATTGACAGAGCGCGAAGACAGCATTGCCAGCAGCGTTCCAGAGAAAATTGGTTCGCAGTGTACGCGTGCGAGTCGCGCTTAGAGACAGGAACTCCAGAGATCGTTTGATTAGGAACATAGCTCCTTTGAGCACATTGACGAGTTTGGGCTGTCGGCCGTTCCTTGGTTTGCAGAGGAGCTTATCGATGCTTGTGATGCACTGATCAATCTCGATCTTGGATTCCGGGTCAGGCCCTTATCGCGCAACTCGGCATCCTCCCCTCGCTACTCGCCATTGACCACTATGGACCAGAACCTTTGCATGCAGGAAAAGCGGTCGCGCGACGAGAATCACAGCCTCTTGTAGAGCCCTTCCGGAATCGGGAATGATCGGTTGTGGAGCACCGTTCCCAACAATCGAACGCCGGCGGCATCGAGGGATCTCTTTGCGTTGCGTGCGGTCAGCCGGCGCGTACCGCTGGCCTCGATGACGAGGATGACAGCGTCGGCCACCAGACCCAATAACTGGGCATCTCCGCAAACGCTTGTTCCCGGGGCATCGATCAGCATGTACTCAAACATTTCACGCAGTTGTGCGAGGCGCTCTTTGAGCTGATCTGGCGGTAGAAGGACCCGGCTGTTATCGGCGAGAATGTTGGGGCCGGCTAACCAAAGATTGCCGCCGATCTTCACGCACTGGTCGCGGAGAGGTGCGGATGGGCCAGAGAAGGGGTTCGTCCCTTCGATGCCAAACATACCCGACAATCGCGGTGAACGCACATTGGCGTCGACCAGACAAGCTGGCCGTGAACTGTTGGCGGCGAGGGTCCGTCCCGCTCTGGCGCAGACAGAACTGCTGCCATTCTTATCGTCCACGCCGCAGAGAACGACCTGCCGTGGGGCACTTCCGTTGGCTGACAAGAATATGCGCTGGATGAGGCGCAACATCTCCTCCCCGCTGGCATTGCTAGCACGGCTTGACAGAATGGGGACAACATCCATCGCCGCAGCACGATCGGCCGTATCCGGCTTGGGTTTATCTGTAACGCCCGCTTCGAGCTCAAGCTGCGTCATTAATTCGAAGTTACGGCTCATTGGAGATTCCTCGCGCTGGCTGGAGGCGTCGCATTTGTTGCCATTCGCACCTGAGACGGCCCCGGAAGCCAGATCTTTTGTCCTGTCTCAATATGGTCTGGGTTGGTCAGCTTCGGATTGAGCGCCTGAATTTGATGCAGGCGCTGAAGATCCCAGCCTCCCAGGTATTGCACGGAGATATCTTGAAGTGTTTGATCAGGTTCGACCGTGATTGCAAATGGTGCGCTGTTTGCGGCAGTTTCAGTGGCCTTGGTTTCTCCAGCGTCTGTCGCAGCTGGCGCCGGAGGAGCCTTCAGGTCCAAGGCGTGGTCGTCGGTCGCCGCGTGTGACCAGGGGACTCGAGATCCGGTGAGCCATACTACGCCCAGCGCACACAGGACGAGGACCACAGCTGCTGCTGGAATCCAGAACTTCAGCAGTCGTTTAGCCCGCTTGCGTTGGTTAGGCTCATCAGGCTCTTCAGCCGCAACGTCGCCAACGGCCGCGACGGGCTCTCCAGATTGTGGAATCAGTTGCAAATCGCCAATTGCTTCGGACACCATACTCTCGTCCACCTGTTTGCTGTTCAGCGCGCAGCACAGTGACAGCGCGTTAAAGCACAGGTTGTTGATTGTCCGAGGAATGCCTTGGCTGGCTTCCGCGATCAGCTCGAGCGCATCTTTTGTAAACAGCGGCTCACCGTTATAGCCCGCTTGCTTCAATCGGTAGTCGATGTAGGCAACTGTCTCTTCCGTCGAAAGCGGTTCAAGACGGCAGATGGTCGAGATGCGTTGGCGAAGTTGTACCAGAGAAGCCTTCATCAGCTTATCGGATAGCTGTGGCTGTCCTGAGAGGACTATTTGCATTAGCTTGCCCGTCGACGTTTCGAAGTTTGTGAGGAGACGAACTCTTTCCAGGACGGCATCCGACAGGTTCTGCGCCTCATCGATCACGACCACGAATTTCCGCCCCGCCCGATTCTCTTTGACCAGAGCCCCGGTCAATTGCTCATGCATCTCGGAGCTGCTCTGTCCGGGAATAATGCCGATGTCGCGCAAGATGTAGCCGACGAATTCCCGCGGTTCGCACTCGGCATCAACATCGAAGAGAAATACGGTGCGGGCGGACTCCCGAACGTCGTTAAGGAAACGAAACAACAGCGTTGTCTTCCCCATTCCTGGGGGTGCAATCATGGCAGTAAAGCCACGATTGCTCAAGAGGCCAAACTCCAGCGATGCCAGTGCCTCCCGATGCGTTTGGCTGGGATACAGATATCGTAAATCGGGGGTGGTCCCGAATGGTTCTTGCTGAAATCCGAAGTATTGCAACAACATGGCGCTACTCTCCGCCCTTCGGCAGTGCAGCGAGCACCGGAGTGCCCAGGTAGCCGGCCAACTCATCCGGCGTGCGGAACGTTGGATCCATAAAATCGAGCACGAACGCCGTGGAAAGACTGAAGGTTCCGGCCAGCAGCAATGTAAGAAGGGCAATGCTCAACGGGGACCGTTTGGGAAGCGCCGGAACGACTGGTTGCTCAGCCAGCGAGACATTCAAGATGCCGCGCTGGTCGAGGGCGTCGCTGATGCGCGCTTCTTCGCGCTTTTGCGTATACAGGAGATAATTTGCTTCTTGTGTCTTGGCAGCCTGAAGGAGGTTGTCTTGTTCAATTTCGTTTTGACCGAGCTGTTGAGCTTCTTCATGGTACTTCGCGGCGACGGCAGCTGCGGCAGCCGCGCGCGCCTTCAAACCGCTGAGATCGGCCAGAGCCTTCGTAAGCTCAGCCTGAACCCACTGATAATCGGGGTTCTGGTCAGTCGTTTCATCGCGAATCGGCTTGTTCTCTTCCGCACCGATGGCAGCCTTTGCATCTGCGATCTGCTGGTCGACCTCCTGCACCAGCGGATAAGTTGGCTCGTACTTGGTGAGAAGTTCGGTTCTCTTAAGCTCGAGATTTAGCAGGGTCGATTTCAATTGCTCGAGTAGCTGTGGGTTGTCGGAGTTGCGCACAACCGTCGTCATTCTTGGCTTGATGGACTGCAGTTGAGCCTGGAGAGCGCGAACACGTTGCTCGGTTTCAAGGAGAGCCGTCTGGGCCTGCCGCGCAGTGGAGTCGAAATCCTCCCCTTGCCTTAGTGCAGAGTCGCGCTCGAGTTCGGCGGAGACAACGCCAGTTCCTTTGGTAAAGTCCGTCAAGTTTTCTTGCGCCTGATTTAATCCCTGTTGGTATCGCTCCGTTTGTTGGTCGAAGAACTTAAACTCGCCAGATGGATGATGGACTTCGAGGTGCTTTTCCATGTATGCCGCTGCCAGTGCTTTAAGGACTTCTTCCGCCACTTGCGGATCGCGAGCTTGGTAACTTACCGAGATTACATTTGTCTTGCGAATGGGCTCAATCTTCAGATCCTTGCCTAATTTGCGCACTGCCTTCGCGATCCTTACCTCACTGCCACTGTCGGCGGACGAACCAGATTGTCCAGCCAGCCCCGTCGTCAAAACGACTTTGCGCAGCAGATCATCACTGTTAAGCAACTCGACTTCGGAGTTCAGATCTTCCTCGCTGACTTGATCATTGCTGAACTGATCGGGTGCATTGGCCGATGGAGTTACCATCGCGTCTGAGCGCTGGCGCAGAGCTAGGATCTTCATCTGGGCTTCATACTTTGGGACCCACACGCCGGATACGGCGACCGCAATCACCACAAGGGCAAATGCAGCCAACATTGGCCAGCGCTGGCGAAATAGCACAGCGATGATGTCGCGCAAGGTTGGCAAAGGTTGCCGAGTGTACCGTTCGATTGTCAGGTCGTCAGCTCTCATGACTGCCAGCTCGTCAGTTCTCATGTTTGTTCCTTGTCTCAATAGATCGCCGGGTTATAGTAAGCACCCATGCTCGAGGTCGGTAAGAAGGGACGAATCTTTGACAATGCGTTCTGCGGAACGTACAGCATGTCCCCCGGTTGCAGTTGAACGTCTTCGGACAGATTGCGCGTGGCAAGCAACTTCTTCACATTAAGGAGCTTCGCTTCATAGCCGCCACCCGGCAATGGCCGAAACAACACCACCTGCGAATGCTTGGCCTTGTCGTTAAAGCCGCCTGCGATTGCAACCGCCTCTGTGACCGTAAGGTCACTGCGGAGGTCGTACTTGCCCGGCTTGGCCACCTGGCCGGCTGCGATGAAGTAGGGCTTCTCGAAGTCCTTTAGGGCGACCGAAATGACTGGTTCGTGCAGAATCTTTGCGTAAGCGGTCTTTACGGTTTCTGTCAGCTCCGGCACGGTCTGGCCTTCGATATAAATCGAGCCAACGCCCTTCAACGTTACATAGCCATCTGGTTGCACCGCCACGGTCTGATTGAATTCGGGCGACAGTTCAAAATCAAGATCGAACGTGTCGCCTCTTCGGAGTTGATAGCGTGGATTCCGTTCGTGAAGCCCCGGGGTCGTATATGTCGAGGCGACAACATTCGAAGACGAACTAGCCCCCTTCGTGGCGGGAGTCACAGTGCCCTGGGCCGCCGCTGGACTCGCTACTGTCACAATCAGTACCGCCAATGCGATGATTGAGTGCTTCATTTCGAACCTCACCTCTCAGGTGCAGTTGAGTGGTCCCGATGCCTTAAGACTCCTGGGGTTTGTGAAATTGAACTTGCTTATCTTGTTCCTTGCTTCTCAAGGCCAATCTCGGATTCCAAGAGCCTGTGCCGGGATTGGAATTGACAGGATCAGTTGTTCCATCCTGCATCTCACATTCCCTTCATCGCGAACACGGCGGTATGCAGGAGGATGGCCAGATCCATGAAGAAGTTCCGGTGCCGGATGTAGTAGAGGTCATACTGGATGTTTTCGTGGATCAAGAACGAACGGTCGGCGCTAAGCTGCCAGAGGCCCGTCAATCCGGGGGTTACTTGCAGCCGCTGCCGGTGACGGGCATTGTAGCGCTCCACGATGAACGGCATTTCCGGGCGAGGACCGACTAGCGACATATCGCCTTTCAGGATGTTGATTAGCTGCGGCAATTCATCGAGGCTGGTGCGGCGGAGCCAGCGGCCGAATCGCGTGACCCGGGGGTCATCGGCGGCGGTGGGGTGCAGACCAAATTTGGGCACATCCACGCGCATCGTTCGGAACTTGTAGAGATCGAACCGCTTTTCCCCCCGCCCTACCCGCTCTTGGCGGAAGAACGCCGGGCCTTTTGAATCCAGGCGGATGAGAGCGGCAAGAACTGCCCATAACGGCAACGTGAGCACAAGCAAGACAAACGCGACGCCAAAATCGACAATGCGCTTGCTGATTTTATACAAGCGCTTGCGTTCGGGCAGGTCCAGGGAAGCGATGAGCACACCATCGATGTCCACGTAGTCTGTCAATGTTTCCGAGCTGTACGAGAGTTGGGGAACAAAGGCAACGTTGGCCCCCGCCGCGAAGGCTTTGTCCGTAATTTCCTTGAAGCGTTTCTTCGATAACGACGGGATTCCGACCACCACAAGGCTGATGTTCCACTCCTGGATCAGGCCGCTAGACAGGGGGCCGGCAATCACTCGAGCCGAGCGTTTGTGCTTGTAGCCGTCCTCGTGAACGTTATTGCCGGCGAGTTTCTCATCGTCGTCGACAATGGCGACCGGGTTCAGTCCCAGTTTGGGTGAGCGGGCAATTGCGGAATACACACGCCGGCCGGTGAGCCCCGCGCCGTATACCAGCACATTCCGCAAGCCATAGCCACGGCTGTGCAGATTCCGGATCAGTTCAAACACAAACTGCTTTTCGACGATTACCAGCAGCGGCACGAAGACAACCGCCAGCACGACTACCCAGCGCGAAAACAGTTGCGAAAAGAAGAAAGTAACCAGAAAGACAACGCCAAAGGCTTGCAGAGTTACTCGCAGGATGCGTTCGGTCTCGCGGATGCGCAGAAGGCTGTTGGCCCGCTTATACGCCCCGTCATGATCCAGCATCACCACAAACAATACCGCGAAACCGAAGGCGGCCAAAAAGACAGTGCTGGCAGAATAATGAAGTTGTCTGCCTATCTCCATGACTTCGTACGTTGCATACGCCAGCATCGTCGCGGACACGACGGCAGCCAGGTCGGCGATCCGCTCGATGAATGCGGTGACGATGTCAAATCGCTCATAACTTTTCGGAATCGCTGCTGCCCGGAAGGCATAGGACCCCTCGAAGGGTGCAGCCGAATTCATCAGCTTGACAGAACCCATAATGTATTTCTCGTAGTCACCGCGTCGCGGTGTCTTCTCATGGTTTGGGGGAGGGGCTACAGCTCTTTGCTTAGCAGGCAATTGTCGCGGCGGGCACGCAAACCGGCTCGATATCGTCTGCGTCAACTTCCACCGCTACGCTGCGCATGATCGCGTCCAGCGAAAGCACCACGCGGAAGTCGTTTTTCTTGCGGACCAGGACCCCTCCGACGCCGGTCATCACGCCAGCCTTGATGCGCACTCTTTCGCCCACTGTCAGGTATGGGTGCGGCTCAATCTTGCGTTCGAGGAGGCCGAAACGTAACGCTTCGATTTCGAAATCAGGTAGGGGCCACGCTTCTCGCGCCGAGCCAACAATCGACAGCACCCCCGGGATGCCCAGGACAGCGCCCCGCGCCTCCCGTGCGATGCGGACAAAAACGTAGGTGGGAAACAAAGGTAGTTCCAGAACGACCGGGCGGCTCTTCTTCCATTGCCGGGTCGTCCGATAGAGCGGCAGGAAAGTCTCGATTTGGCGGTGCGCCAGTATTTCTGACACATGCTTTTCATGGCGGGGGGTTGTATACAACGCAAACCACCGGGGCAAGGTATCCATACCACCGCAGAACGGCCTATTGTTCTCTATACTCGTCGCTCCCTTGGCAATTTCGGACAAAGCTTCGCCATCCTTACTCGGAAAGTTCCTTTTTCCACAGCCTCTTCGAAGGAAAAACTGCTTAACGAAGAGGCGCGTCGAACATTGCGCCCGTGTTCATAAACCTGGGCTTATACAACTGGCCCGAAACTATCCAGGTGCGAAAGAGCCGATGCCATCGATTCGGGGTAAAAATGCACCGAAGCGGCGAAGCCTCTTTCGCTGGTGCCCGCACCTTGGGAGCCGCTCGGCTCGACGCGAAGCACTACGCCTTCACCAGCCAGGGACATCCCGACGCTGGAATCCTCCATTTTGGGGAGTAGGACCTCCACTTGGATGAGTGCTCCCACTGGCGGCAATTGATCCGTTAGGACGTAGACACCGGAAGCGTTGATGTCACGAGTAACGCCCTGGCCGCCTTGCGGTTCCCCCTCGTGGGGCGCCCACAAGAAAAGCGCTGGAGCGCTCAACCGGTACCGTCTGGCTCTTCGCAGTTCTAGAACACAATGCATGTGATCGTCGCTTTCAATCCGTCCGCAACCGGTGAACAATGAAGACTGGATTAAGGAATCCCAATCTACGCGCTTGGGGAAACGCTCACAAGAGAATGAAGTACCCAGAGCTACGAGTCCCTGATTCGTTGCGGAAGGCTAGAGACATTTGTCCCACTTTGCGTCCATGCTTCCGCGTGTTTGGAGGGTCATTTGTCCCTGGCAGGAATTAGAGACTTTCGTTCAGGTCGGACTAGAGTCATTTGTCTCTAGGTCTGTGACTGTATAAAGATGTATCTTTGCAGTCACTTTCCCGGCCACAGGAAAGGCCGCATAGTTGGGGTATGCAAAGCTACCATCGAGTGCATGGTCGGTTGGGGAAGAAGGATCGGCGGC
>JBEKGW010000050.1:0-24111 GCA_050012595.1 Terriglobales bacterium | reverse complement strand
GCTCCGACGGCTTCGTCGCCTCTGCCGCCGCTTCGATTGCTACCGGGTGGAGCGATCCAGTTCCCGGGTGGGACTCGCACCCACTGTTGACCAGCGCCTTTCACGGCGCACATGAAACATGCTCTAGCGTTTTTCTGCGGGTTGACACTGCCTAGCGTAGAGCCTGTATCTCGAACAGCTCAAGGTGCCGTAACGGACAAGTGCCGTGACGAACATCAGCTATCGATCGTGTCTGTGACCGCCGTCGCACGCTGGGCCACATGCTTCCAGCGTATAATCCGGCTTTCCTACGATGCGGCGCGCGATCGCACTTTCACCCGTCAGATGATCAGCAGAACATGTGCCCTAATGTCATCCGTACCCGGATTCTGCTGATGGTCCGATTCGGGTCCCATTATGCATCCAAACGTGGTCATCGACGCTCTCCACAGAACGGATGTCCCCGTTGAACATTTCAGCCTTTGTTGGAGATGGTGCACGTGATGACCTTTCCGCGTTTTGAAATCACCAACTCGACTGACTCAGATTGACTTCCCGAGCCCTGGCAGGTCTTGGTGGAAATCCTAATTCTGGCGGCCAAATCGCAACTAATGCACCCGCGGCCGCTGTTCGATGCAGCAAAACAATCAATTAAGGTCGCAAGAGACCGACCTAGCTGAATTGCAAATCGGATTCACCTCACTCGTCATTCTTACTGCACAAATAATCGTCAAACCAGTTACAACAGGTTGCGGTCCAATCTCAGCACTCGTCCCGGACCAGAATTACCTGCAGGAAGCGTGGCCCGTGCACCCCTTTGATGCGCGTCATCTCAATGTCGGCCGTTGCGCTCGGGCCGGAGATCCAGGTGACGAGCGCGGGCGGTTGCTTGCAGCGATCGAAATACTCGGGCAGTGTCTCCACGATCTGGCTGGCACGAACGACACACAGGTGCCAGTCCGGAAGAAGGGTAATCACGCGCCGGCCCTCCGTCGCGGAGTGATGCAAAACAATCGTGCCTGAGTCGGCAACCGCGCAAAAGCACGCTGTGACCACGCCCTCGGCCTTGTCAATCTCGTCCATTGGAAGGTCGTGGTCGATATTCCATTCGAATCCGCTAATCTGCCACGCAACCGGGACCAGCCACGCGGCCGACAGACCGGGCGGCGCTACAAATGTATGTCTGCCGCTCGATTGAAGTTGCGCGGCGATCGTGGCTCCAAGCTCCTCCGGCGCGCACTCGACCACCTCGGCATCATATTCGCGGAGGCGCTCGACAAATAACTCTTGACAGGCCTTTGCGGTCATGTCGCCGCGCATCACATAGTCGCGCTCGAGCCGCGCATACCCCTCCGCAGCTTCCTCCGCTGTCGCTGCGGGATTCCGCATGGCGGCCCAATTGCGGCCGAGAACCTGCTGGCGCGAGCTGGTGACCGGGCTCATTTCATTCTCCGCTGGCGGTCTGCCCACCAGCCATGAAAGGTCTGCCTGGGAAGGCCACGCAGGTCTCGTGTCTGTGTCCACTTAGCCCCGACGCTGGGCAACGAGTGGATCCATCCGTCCTTTTGCGTGAAGAAGCGAAGCCCGATTCTGCCCATGCGCTGCGCGGCGTAAAAGAGCCAGGCCCGCGAAAAGATTACATTCGCCACGCGCAGCCCGAGATATATCGGATCGAAGAATCGAGAGACTTGATGACGCTCATCGTCAGTCACACGCGCGCGAAGCTCCAGCAGCACCTCGGGAATGTTGATCTTGACCGGGCACACCTCGTAACACGCGCCGCAGAGCGACGAGGCGTAAGGCAGCGACTGGGCGTGGCGCATCTGCTCGAGTTGCGGCGTGAGGATGGCGCCGATCGGCCCCGGGTACACCGAGCCATAGGCGTGGCCGCCGGTCTGCCGGTACACCGGGCAGGTATTTATGCACGCCGCGCAGCGAATGCATCGCAGCGTTTGCCGTTCCGTTTTGCGGGCGAGAATCGACGACCGCCCATTGTCGAGCAGGACGATGTGAAACCTTTGCGGCCCGTCGCCCGGCGTCACTCCGGTCCAGAGCGACGTATACGGATTCATCCGCTCTCCCGTCGCCGAGCGCGCCAGCAATTGCAGCATCACTTCCAGATCGGCGAAGCGCGGAAGCACCTTTTCGATCCCGGCCAAGGTGATCATGGTCCGCGGCAGCGTCAGGCACATGCGCCCGTTGCCCTCTGATTCCACTATGGCCACCGAGCCAGTCTCCGCGATCAGGAAATTCGCTCCGCTGATCGCCGTCGGGACCGAGAGGAACTTCTGCCGCAGATAATTGCGCGCCGCCGCCGTCAGCGCTTTCGGCTCATCGGAGAGGTTCTCAATCCCCATGCGCCGGGCAAAGATCTCCCGGACCTGGCTGCGATTCACGTGCAGCGCGGGAACCACAATGTGCGAAGGCTCTCCCCCGCCAAGCTGCAGGATAATCTCCGCCAGATCCGTCTCGTACGCGCGAACGCCGTTGGACTCGAGATACGGATTGAGTTGAATCTCCGCCGAGGTCATGGTCTTGATCTTGATGACCTCATCGGCCTTCTCTTTGCGCAGCAATTCCAGAATGATCCGCCGCGCGTCGGCCGCATCCCTAGCCCAGTGCACCGTGCCGCCTGCCGCTGTGCACCGTGCCTCGAACTGCTCGAGGTAGACGCCCAGATTCTCCAGTACGTGTTCTTTGATTGCCGCGGCGGCCGCGCGCAGCGTTTGCCAATCCCGCTTCTCCGCCACGAGCCGCGCGCGCTTCGCCTGAATCACGTCGATGGCATGAGCCACATTCTTGCGCAACTGTGAATTGCGGAGTAAGGGAAGCGCCGCTACGGGAAACGGCGGAGCCAGTGCCGGATCCAGAATCGGATGATCGATCACTTCGTGCTCAGACGCTGCGCTCATCCCAGCACCTCGGCGGGTTGATCCTCAGTGCTGGCAAGGATTTGCGCCATGTGGATCGTTTTCATGCCCGCATACTGCCGGTGCATCGCTCCGCCCAGGTGCATCAGACAACTGTTATCCAGAGCCGTGCAGAACTCCGCGCCCGTCACCAGCACGTCCTCGAGCTTCACCGTCAGCATCGCTGACGAAACCTCGCCGTTCTTCACGCTGAACGTCCCACCAAATCCGCAGCACCGATCGAGATTCGCGAGTGGCACAAAGTCCAGCCCGCGCACCTTGTTCAGCAGCCGGAATGGCCGTTCGCCCAGATGCAAGGCCCGCAGTCCGTGGCAGCTCGCATGATAGGTCACGCGATGCGGAAAGTACGCGCCCACATCCTCCACGCCCAGCTTGTCGATGAGAAACTCGCTCAGCTCGTAGACCCTCGGCAGCAGCGATGCGAACTCCTTGCGGAGGGCGTCGTTTCCAAGCTCCTCAAACAGGCCGGAATACTGATCGCGGATCATCGCTACACACGACGATGATGGAATCACGACTGCTTCAGCGTCGGCGTACAGCCGCACCAGGCGCTTTGCCTGGCTGAAAGCCTCGCCCCTGAATCCTGTGTTCGCGTGCATCTGCCCGCAGCACGTCTGGCCGGGACGGAACTCCACCTCCACGCCGAGCCGCTCCAGCAAACGCACCACCGCGCGCCCGGTCTCCGGAAACAGCGTATCGTTATAACAAGTAATGAAGAGAGAAGTTCTCATTGTGAAAATCCAATGGTGCGTGGTACCCAAATGACAAACGAGAAATCACCTACGAAAATCTCTCATTAACGTCTCTGTTGCACGAAACTCGGATGCGTCCTCATCAATCCTCGCACCTTAGATGCTCTACCGGCTTATCTATACGAGAGGGGGTTAGTGAGGCTCACCTTTGCATCCATCCAAATCGTATTCCGACATGGACTAACTCAGTGGATCAAGCTACTGCCCCGTTATCGCATAAGGCAAACATGTTTTCGATTAGATCGCTCTCGTCGATCCACCTTAAGATGCTTCCTGAATCCTTGAGATTCTGCTCTTGTCCTTTCCGAAGAATATTGGCTCGTTGAGCTGCTGACCCGCCCACCCATTGTCCCTTCGCTTCGTCTGCGTTTGCTTCTGCGAACAGCCACGCATACAGAGCAACACCGATATAACAGACCACCGGAACAAGGTAGGCAGACTGCAGCGGTAGCATCCCCATCAACTTTGTCAGCGCCGCGCCGCCCAAAATCGCCATCACCAGGAATGATCCGGCGGTCTTGGTTTTCTCGCCCATGCCCTTCAAGCCAAGCGCAAAGATGGTCGGGAACATGATTGACATGAAAAGGCTCGTCGTGAGCAAACGGCCCACGCCGACCCAGCTCGGATGGACCACAGCAACCAGGCACAAGGCGACATTGATCACGGAATAGACCACCAGCATCAGCCGCGCGTGGAAGTGCCGCATGAGCCACGCCGAACTGAACCGTCCCACGGCAAACGCCGCCAGGGTGCCGGTCAGCATGTAGCCTGCGGCCTTGTCGCCTAGGCCCGTGGCCGATTCCACATAGGAAATGAAGTAACTCCACGTGCCTACCTGCGCGCCCACGCAGAGAAACTGCGCCAGCACCGCAAAGACAAAGTGCGGCTGCCAAAGTCGTACATGCATACCGCCTGTGGCCGCGCTCTCCGAAACATCCTCGCTCCCCAGATCAGGAAATTTGGTCATCAGGATCAGCAACGCCCAGAAAAATGCGAAGCAGCCCAGCACCACATACGGCGTCACCACGCGCAACGCCTCGGAGTGCAGATACGCCTGATAGGTTCCAGCCGTCTGCATAGCTGCCACTTGCGCATCATTAAGCTTCACGCCGGAGAAGATAAACACCGTCCCGATCAGGCCCGCGCTGATCGACCCCAGCGGATTGAACGCCTGCGACAGATTCAGCCGCCGCTCGCTCGACCCTGCCGGCCCCAGCTGCGCAATAAACGAATTCGACCCCGTCTCAAGAAACGACAATCCGCTGGCGATAACAAACTGCGCCACAAGAAAGAACGCGTACAGCCCCGCCTGCGCCGCCGGATAAAACAAGAGGCACCCGCTGCCCAGCAGGCAAAGCCCTGTCACAATGCCCATCTTGTATCCGAACCGTCGCATTAACTGCCCCGCGGGAATCGCCAGCAAGAAGTAGCCCAGGTAAAACCAGATCTGGATTCCCGCCGCGCTCGAGCGGTTGACGTTAAACGACTTCATGAACTGCCGGATCAAGATGTCGTTCAGATTGTTTGGAAGGCCCCATAGAAAGAACAACGCCGTGACCAGGACAAACGGCGCCCTCATGCCTTTGGGAACCAACGGGCTTGCATTTACTTCGGCGTATTTCGGTTCTATTTCAGTTGGAACCAGCATCAGAGGCATCTCCAATTGCGTTTAATCGGTCGCGTTTTCTTGATACGTGGCCATCGCTCTTTTTCATCGCGATGGAAATGATCACGCCAGGTTCATCGCCATCGTCAATACCCTGATCTTCATGCACCTCACGCCCCGTAATTCTTTAGCCGGCAGAACCACTCTATGTACGCGACAGGAGCTGGACTGGACGCCTCGAAGTCTGCATACGTTGAAACCGGATGATATTCGCAGAAGTTTCCTTGCTTCGCCAATCTCGCACTCACGCCCGGCTGGGTATGCGCTCCTGTTCTCCGCCGTGAGCGACGGTGGATTTGTATTTCTCAAACGATTCCTCCCAGCCCTGGTCGCTCGCTGGCTCATAGGCCTGGTACTGGACTGACCTCTTCAATGCAGCTCGCCCATCCGCAAGGCTGCTCACGTGGCTCGTAGCCACGGCCTGCACCATTGCGTTGCCCAGTGTGGATGCCTCCACTGGACCTGCGATCACTCTCCGTCCACACGCATCCGCCGTCATCTGGCACAGAAAGCGGTTTAGGCTCCCTCCACCGACAACCCGGACAGTTGTGAGCCTGCGGTCAGTGATCCGTTCCAGGTCTTCAGTTACTTCGCGATAGGCCAAGCTCAGGCTCTCAAAGACACAGCGGGCGATCTCTCCTTGCGTTTCTGGAACCGGCTGGCCGCTTCGTGAGCAGTAGTTCTTGACCGCGGCCGGCATATCCTCGGGCGATCGGAATTCGCCGGCCGACGGATCGATGAGGCAGCGGAAAGGCGTCGCCCGCGATGCTGCTTCTTGCAACTCCGTCCAAGAAATCTGTTTCCCGGCCGAGTCCCAGATGCGTACGCACTCCTGCAGAATCCACAAGCCGGTTATGTTTTTCAACAGCAGCACTCCGCCTTCTGCCGAGCCTTCATTGGTAAAGCCCCCGCGGAAAGCATCCTCTGAGAGATTCGGTTCGTCCACAGAGATGCCCATCAGACTCCAGGTTCCGCTGCTCAGAAAGATGCTGTGTTGATCCAATTCGGGGATTGCCGCGACAGCGCTCGCTGTGTCGTGCGAGGCCACGGCGATGCACGGGAAACCACTCGCCAATCCCACATCAGATCGAATGCTAGCCCGCAGGATTCCCAGCGTCATCCCTGGCATCGCCACGTTTGGAAAGATGTGCGCAGGCAGTTCAAGCTTCCCCACAACCTCTCTCGACCAGCAGCGCCCGCGCAGATTATAGAGCTGCGTGGTTGTCGCCTCGGTATACTCCACCATCTTTTCCCCGCAGAGGAGGAACTGGAACAGGTCGGGGATCATCAAGAGCGTGCGAGCGATTTGCAGTTGACAGTCCCGCTCAGCCACCATGCTAGCCAATTGGAAGGCGGTGTTGATTTCCATCGTCTGAACGCCGGTGGCTTGGAAGAGCTCGTATCCATTGATTCTGGAGCGCATGGCCTCAGGCAGGCCATTGGTGCGTGTGTCCCGATAGTGATACGGATTTCCCAACAGGCGATCGTGGTCATCCAGCAGACAATAGTCAACACCCCAGGCATCAATGCCGATTCCCGCTGCATTTCCACTCTCGAGAGATTTGTATTTCAGGAGACCATTTTGAATCTCCGTCCAGATCCTCAGCACGTCCCAGTGCAGGTGTGAACCAAAGCGCACTCCGGCATTCGGAAACCGGTGGACTTCGTGGAGGCTGAAGCGATTGCCGTCCCAGCGGCAATCCATGACGCGGCCGCTTGATGCTCCAAGGTCCACAGCTAGAAAACTGACACTCGCGCTCATCCTCGTGCCCCCGAAGCAATCTTCACTTTCAGAGTTCCACTCTGCAGAGTGAAACGTGCAGCTCCATCTTGTGGAACGTGGTCGCCTTGACCGCCAGTGCGCGATCCGCATCCTCGCCGGTCGGCGCGTAGGCGACATTTACATGATTGGACGGATAACGGGCCATGCACTGATTCTGGCTGACGCCATGCAGCAGCACATGCATGATGGGCCATTGCGGCGTGACTTCCTTCCAGCGCCGCACGGTCTCCTGCTCGGGCAACGCAATGGCCGTGGCGCGTCCCAGGTCGACATTGAGGCGGCCATTCTCTACATGTGCGATCACAAAGAAGCAGTGCAGCACTCCGAAGGTTAGCATGGGCACGGTGAAGGAATCCATTGCGGCAATAACCTCACGGTGGTTGCTGAGAAATACTGCCCATCGCTTTGCTGGCACGGGGTCTCTCGCTGCTTCTCTAGCGAATATCATTTGGTGCAAGTCTGCGTCCGCCTGCCGGACAGCGCAATTCATCACAGGTTCTTGGCATATAAATCCCCGGTCTTCGATTCTGGAGGAGCGAATAGTGAAACTCCGCCAAGCGGTGACGATAACTCACTTTGACGGAGCTGATGATTAGGAGGCCATTCCGAGGCCTACTAGGTTAGCAGCTGCAATGATAACGATCATGCCTGCCCATAGCAGGCGAACCGGCCTGCTTCCGACGCCCTTCCATTCACCCAATGCTAGACCTACCAAACCGCCAAACAAAACATAACCGCTCATGTGCAGCATCCAGTTCACGAAGTACAGGTGTTGCGGGATGTTCCCGGCGCCCCAAGAATAAAAAAAGTACTGGAGGTACCACATTGTTCCGCCCGTGGCCGCCAGGATTCCATTCTTAAGAAGCGTTGCCCGAGGCTGCGACAGATCGTTTCGCAGAGAGATGTTCCTTGTCAAAGCGAGACGGAAGAAGCAGTAACTGAAATTAACGAGTGCGCCGCCGCCCATAATAACAACATAACTCGGCATCGCCGCATATAGTGGGCTAATGCCTAGATGAAGCGCCGCAGCTTCCATCGGCCTTGCCGCATCGATTGCAAACGACATACCGGAGGAGAACAACCCGCACATTACAGCGAGGAGTATTCCCAGCTTCAAATTGAACTCTCTCAGTTCGCCGCGAAGCTGAATTTCTTTCTGATGGCCCGCGTAAGAAACGATCGCTATACCGAGCAGCGCGACCACTACGCCCGCGATAGTGAACAGGCCACTCCTAGTGGTGAACAAAGTCGGTGCCTGTCCGTGCAACAGCGGAGGTATCAGCGTACCTACCGCCAGCGTGACGCCCATGGCCACCCCAATTCCCAAAGCCATGCCCAGATAGCGCATCGTGAGTCCGTAGCTTACATTGCCGACACCCCACATGGCTCCGAAAAGGGCCACTCTTAAGAGTACATGCGCATCGATCGATGCATAAAAGGCGCGAAAGTCGGGAAGCAGCATGAAGCTTATGGACATCGGTAGCAGTATCCATGAGAAAAAGCCGGCCACCGCCCAAGTGGTCTCCCAAGACCATTTCTTCACCTTACTGATGGGCGCATAGAAAGATGCGCCAGATGCCGCGCCAACCATGTGCCACGCGATTCCAGCGAATATAGCAAACATTCCTTCCTCGTTTCCTCGTGTTGGTACCACAACTTAAGTCTGCTTGCCATCACGCGTCTTGAGTAAAAAAATCGTCCGCTGAGAACCGATCGGTTTAGGTGTTTTCGTCGGCCGTCGATGGGGCTGAATCCGACCGAGACACCCTTCGTTTGGCATCTTCAAGATGCGGTTGTCCTCGGCCTCCCTCTGCCAGTCCTACTGAGCTGCAAGCCTCTGCCCCGGGGTTATCATTCCTCATTTCTAGCGAGCGAATATTTCGAGAATGGAGACGGCACTCCGTAATTGTTCACTTTCCACAAGCCGACTCCTCGGAACCGATCGTGTAGCCTGCTGATTGAAAACAGCTTGTGCCAGCTTTTGCGGTGAGAAGACTATTGGTTCAGGTGGTCGGGAACTCAGCGATGCGGAGCCTAGAGCAGCCGTAGGGAATGAGATCCACCACCGTTTCCGACTGGTTGGTGCTCACCGGACTTGCAGGCACAGGCGCAGCGTTGGCTCCGTTCATGCCCCACTCCGGAACAAGCCGGGCCTTGACCCTCAGAATAATCGGAACGTCCTCAGGCCAGGAAAGATATCTGGTGGAACCGGGAGCGCGCACAGGCTCGCCCTTTTGGGCATACGGCATGGAACTAATCTTGTGAAAGCTCATCTCGCACTGCGGGTTACTGCGATCGATGGAGAGGGCATAGTTCCAGTCGGTAACCGGCGCGATCCGCCAGTCCACGCAGCCGTGTGGAGCCGGGACCGGTGCGGGATTATGCGAGAACAGCAGCGCGGGAATTTTCTCGAAGGCCTCGCCGATGCGCAGGACGAAGTAAAGCGGACCCCAAGCGATGGCTACCGCGTTGTTGCGGCGTGTCTCCGCGCGGACCTTGTAGTTGAAGTTCAGCGTAATCACTTCGCCGTCCTTCCACTCGCGCTCCACACGGCACGTGGTTCCGCTCTGGGGCTGGCTCGGCATGGGTTCGCCTGCCACGGAAACTTCCGCCTGGTTCGCCCACGATGGAATCCTGAAGTGGAGTGGGAAACTCAACGGCTCCTTGCAGCGAACGGTCACTTTCACGCGATCGGAGAAGGGATAGTCGGTTTCTTCGATGATCTCGACAGGTTTTCCTCCCGCAACCTTGGCATTGAAGCGGCATGGACCGTATGCAACTGCAACCAGGCCTTTGTCGGCAGTGGCCATCCACATCGATTCCACGTAACGCGGCCAGGGCGAGTGCATGTTCGCAAGGCAGCAGGGAAAGTTCGGAGTGAAGCCGTAGATATTTGCAGTATCGTCATTGAGGTGCCACGGACGTTTGGCGACGGAAACCAAGACCTGGTTGGATTGCTGATCGTATTGGTGTGCCCACATGTCCGCGGTGCAGGTGCCAGGGAAGGCGTTGAATATCAACTGCTCAATCCGATCGCCGAATCGCAAGTCGCCCATGACCGCGAAACTCTCTTCGAGGCAGAAAAGCAATTCTTCAATATCGCACAACTCGGTGCCCTGAACGGGATCGGTGCTGGCGAGAAACTCGTCAGCGGCCCAACGGCCGCCCACCTGGCCGTAGGCCTCGTCGAGATTATGTATACCCTGCAGAACGCTCTCCCTATAGCTCCGATCGCCGGAGATAAGCGAGTAGAGCACCGGGTACTGGATGGCTTGGGTGATATCGACGCCTTGGCGGGTCCATTGCAAGACAGGCTGGTCAGGATATTTCTGGGATGTAACGTCAGGAAAATGGACGAAGTACTTCGGGTCCCGTGGAAAGTGCCCGAAGTAGTTGGTCCAATCGTCGACGCAGGCCTTAGTGCAGCGTTCGAGAAGGGCAGGTATGTCATTGTCGCCTGTCTGGTTGTAGTACCAGATACCGAAGCTCAACAGCATGCCGAGCCGCTTCGGATCCACGACGCTTTCGTCATTCGAGTTGCGCACGGAGTCGGCATAGTCCAGGATCGTCCGGGCAAGCCGGATTGCTCGCGCATCGCCGGTAAGATCATAATACTCGGGCAGGAATCTTCCCAGGTGGCACCAGGCGACCACACTCGGCGTCACGGTCGTAGGATCCTTCACCATCAATATGTATTGCATGTAAGGTTCGGCCAGTGCCTTTAGGTGATCGTCGTCGAGCACGCCTGACAAAGCAGTCAATCCTTCAAGCCAGCGGGGAACAAAACGAGCAATACAACAATCACCCGTCACGTTCTTCCCGACATTTCCTATCCATGCGGAGACCTCAATCACCCCCCAAACCTCATTCAGGTGACCCGTCAATCCATTCGCCTGGGCCTTCAATTGATCCCGAAGCCAACCCTCCGGCCGAACGGTTCCTAAAGGCAATTTGGCATATTTTGTCTGGAGCAGCGGGCTGCGATTGTTTGGATAATTCGGAATCGCCGGCCAGGGTTCATTGCCGGCCATCGGAAAGGCCGCCAGCGCATCGGCAGAAAACGCGCCTGCACCGGCCACCGCGACAATTAGTTCGCAGAATTCACGCCTGTCCATTTTCTCCCTCGAGTAGGTTCTCTTATTTCCCTCATTCGTGAGGACGCAAACTGGCCCGCTGCTATATCGTGAGATTCTTCCTGTAGGAGTTGTCGGCCTCATACTTCGGCACCGGAATCAGGTTATAAAGCCAGATGACAACCGACTGTCCTTTATAGGTGGTCGAGTTGAACGTATTCACAGTGGCGCGGTGGCCTGCTCTGCCGGTGTCGGTGTCTGGATTCCGCGCTTGAGCAGCAGTAGAGCCTGTTCGCTGGAGCCCCAGGAGCCGGCGCTGTTTTTGAGCCATTGCGCGCCCTGTTGTTGCATTGTCATACCTACCGATGCCGTACTTCTCGAAGGCACGCAACGCGACCATCTCATAGTAGTAGTCGTCCGGCAGGCCTCGCATGGGTCGCGAGCTGGCGGAGTGGGCGCAACAAGCCCACGATTTGAGCCAGCGGCGTGCGGCGGCCTGATTCCGGTCGACCGGGCTACTTTCCGTTATGAGCATCATCGCGATCCGCAGGAGGCGTTGCGCGTTTGGAATGTTCCTCTCTTCAAGATTATTGCGTCAGCTACTTTGTTGGCCTAGATTCAGTTTCGGACATCCTTCACGCAGCGGAAACCGACTGTTGCCGAGCGATCCATGCCAGGCGCCATCAGGAGCAGCTTGGCATGCTCGTCGTTGCGATAGGCCTGCGGAAAGTACCAGATTGAGCCTTGCGGCTGGTAATAGCTTCCCCCACGTAAGATGGCCGCGCGCGTGTGCTCGTCTACAAACTCGTCCGTCCACTGCCACACATTTCCCACTAGGTCTGCGACCCCCAGTGGGCTGTCCCCAGTTGGATGGACATTCACATCGTCAGGTCCCCGCATGGTTCGGCCCAGGTCCGGCACGGGAACCGTTGTGGGGTCCCAACTGTTGCCCCAGGGAAACATGCGATGATCCGTTCCTTGCGCGGCATATTGCCATTCCCACTCGCGCGGCAGGCGTTTACCTGCCCATTTCGCGTACTCACGCGCGTCTTCAAGCGAAACCCAAGTCACAGGCTTGCTGGCCCATCCCTCGGGGTACGTGCCATTCTTCCAATCAAGTAGGAAATGCTGGTCGTCGTTGGGATAATAGTGCGTAGCGTCCAAGAACTCCTTGAACTGCGCATTGGTCACAGAATACTTGTCGATGTAAAAGGAATCAATGTGCATGAGATGCTCATGGAATCTGCGCGCCTGATCTTCCCATGGATACTGCACGTCGACGCCGATGTCGTTGTCGCCTTCAATCTCAACACCTTTCACTTTGAAGTCGAAGTCTCCGCCCGGAATCAGCACCATTCCAGGGGGCGGCGCCGTTGCCGGCGCAGTGGGTGCAGTTGCCACAATCTGCTGCGCTACCGGATGCCAGCCAGCGTCATACTGCGCAAGCGGAATCGCCGTCATCTGCTTCATCCTGGCCATAAATTGTTCTGTAGCGGCGTCCGGCGCTCCCTCCGTTGCGAGTACGGCGCCAAAGCCATGGGCCTCGATCGGAAATGAGAGTATGACTGTTCCGTCCTCGCGTTCTCCCGATAGCTCCACTCCATGATACAGATCGAAGTACCGTGTTCCTTCTTGCCAGGGAACGGATATCTGAGGCCCGTCCACGTTGTATTCGTTACGATTCACAATCGTCCAAACAGTCTTCCCGCCGAGGGGCCAGCGGCTGGCGTAGATACCGTAGAAGTGCATGGGATAAAGTGGTTCCCAATCCGGACTGACCAGAAAGGGCGCAATCTCGCGTTCGATCGTTGCCATGCGCCGCGTGGCTTCGGCATCGCGCGGCGTGATGCCATTCCAGATACCCCAGATGTTCTCCCAACTCTCCCAACCTTCGCCGTTGAAGAAGGCGTATTGCAGGTCGTCGTTCTTATTGCGATTCCATCGGTCCGAGATATTGACCATGTGACGTGGTTCTAGCCATTTGTAATGGTCCACCGAAGGAATGAATTGGAAGCGATATTGGCCCCAGGTCAAGACATTCCACGCCAGCCCTTCGTCGGCCGGTCCGACTTCGGGTTCGAACGCTAGAGGATGGCCAACCATGTCGGCGGCCTTCGAGAAGGCGTACGGTACACCATCCTGCGTGTCGCCGTTGACGCCATCCGCATCGATCTCCTTCATCAGTTTGGCGACGGCGTCTGGCCAGGGCTCGCCTGGATCGCGGGTGCCCTGATCCCACATCATCATGGGAAATAGCACACGAATATGATGGCGATGAAAGTCCGCAACCATCTGTTTAACGCCGGCGATACCCCCAGGCATGGAGCGGATCATGTCTTGCTGATTGCGGTTATCGATACCCATGTTGGGATAGGTTGGCCATATCAGAACTGCATCCACTCCTCCGTATCGCTTTTCCAGGTCAGCCACGTACCGGTCCACGGTGTATTTGCCGCTTACCGGATCGTACAGATAACGGTCATGGACCATGGTTTGCGGCTGGATGAAGCTCGATTGTGTCCATTGCAGGGCGGGAAGGCTATAGCGCGTGCCGTCGTATCCGATGCGAATCCTTCGCTCATCTCGCCAATGGCGGATGTCCCTGAGCCAGAGATCATGGATGTTCTCGAGGCACCCTTGTGGTCCAGCTGGGAATTCCATTACTTCATATCCCCACCGCGCCGTGAGGCATGGGGGTGGGTTGATCATACTTTCTTTCCACCATTCGCCGGGAGGCAGACCCAAATACCGCGTGTCCTGCGCGCACGCTGGAAGCACAATCGCCACAATCGCCGTCAGCAGTGCTGGAGCCAGATTGATTCGCCACTCGTAACAGAACCTCATTGTTGCCTCGTCATTCTTAATATCTTCCCTTGGTTTACCCAGCATTCTCGGGCGTTTTACTTGCCGGTGGTCTGGCCCGCGAAGTTAGTAAGAACCGGAAATGTACTCTCACTAAACTGCTCGAGCAAAGCCACTGTCTCATCACGCCAGGCCATGGATGCTTGTGAACCTGTTCCACGAAACGAAGTTGGCCGCTGCGACTGAGGCATACTGCACGCCTTCCATCGGATTTGTTCCAACCATTAAGCCGGTGGCTAGAGCGCCATTGAAGGCATCACCCGCCCCAGTTTTATTGATTGCCTTTGCTTGAATAGCCGGAGTAGAAGCACCAATACAATCGCGTATTCCCACGCAGCCGCCAGACGCGCCTTGTTTGAACACCAAGCCTTAATCGGCGCGTGTGAAGAGTCCATCCCTCTGTCTCCTTCCCGAGTGAGCGCAATTTTCGGTACAGCTCCGTGAGATCCGAATGTTCTACTGCTAGGCCCGTCTTGTCAGGCTCGGGATGTCGGACTTCAGCAGATTAAAAGCTTTCAAAGCGTCGAATGGAGTATATGACGGACTTCAAGAGCTGTCAATGCAATTTCCTGGATTTGAATGGGTAGGTTATAGTAGTCTTTTTTGAAAGCTTTTTATCGGAGCTATGCGCTGTCTGAAAAACGGCTCGCTATGACAACGTTATCGGCGCGTTATCACCAGATGACCTGCCCCTGTTCGACGATGCCGAGTGGAACTGACCTAATGGGATGGACCTGCCTCCGCTGTGGACCGGAGCCTTTCAATGGCGCACAACACTTTTGTATTAGGGCTGAGCGGTTTTGACGGCCCCGGACAGTACGCTGGCTGCCGTTGGCTCATCTACCTGAATCTGCCCGTCGCCTTTCACGTTGGTGAGGGTCTGAACGATCCCGCTCGGCCAGCGAATCTCGATGCTTTCGGCAACTGGGCAATCTCCCATCCCAAAATGCACCCGGGGATCGCTCGAGGAGAGGTAGCCGCCCGCGGTTGTCGCCGTAACCCATTGTGAACCGTGTGCCGTAGTCAGCTTGACGACTGCGCCGATGCCGTCCCGATTGCTCTTGTGCCCGGTAAGATGCAAGGTAATCCAATGGTTTGCGGTAGCCGTCTCGTTGAGCAGGATGTGGGCCGGGCCGCCGTTCGTGCTGACCACTGCATCGATGCGGCCGTCGTTGTTGATGTCGCCGATGGCCATTCCGCGGCCCACCCAAGCCTCTTGAAAGATGTCGCCTGAGATCGAAGAGACATCCACAAACTTCTTGCCGGTATTGCGCAACAGCATCATGGGCTCGCGATAGCGAAGCATCGGAGAAACCACCTGAATATTATCCATGTCGTGTCCCTGTGCGATGAGAAGGTCCTTCCAGCCGTCGTTGTCGTAATCCAAGAATCGTACGCTCCAGCCGGAGTAAAGCTGCGATGCGCTGCTCAAACCTTCCGCAAAGGATGCGTAGTCGAAGGTTCCATCGTGGTTGTTGTGGTAGAGCGCATAGATCTGTCTGGACAGATCGGTCACGACCAAATCCGGCCAGCCGTCGTTGTCATAATCGGCGAAGTCGACGCCCATACCGGCGTACGTCTGCCCGTCGGCATTTACAGCAACCTGAGACTCCAGACCGACTTCCTCGAAGGTTCCATCGGGCTTTTGATGGAAAAGGAACTCCGGCATTGAGTCGTTGGAGACGAAGAGATCCATGCGTCCCTCGCGGTCGTAGTCCCCCAGGGCTATGCCCAGCGCTTTCGCTGGCTTATCGAGCCCCAGCTTGTGCGATACCTCAGTGAAATGACCATCGCCGTCATTGTGATATACGAGCATAGTGATAGGCTGAAAGACATCGGGGTGGCAAATACCACGGTATCCCTCCCGATGTTCGCCGCACCACACATCTTCCCAATCCCAGGTGACATAGCGAGCCACTACCAGGTCGAGCAGGCCGTCATTGTCCAAATCTACCCACGCGGCAGAGCTGGACCATCCGCCGCCGGCGACTCCAGCCTTCTCAGTTACATCAGTGAAGGTGCAGTCGCCGTTATTGTGGTACAGCCGGTTGCCACCATAGCCCGTGACGAAAACATCCTCGTACCCGTCGTTGTCGTAATCAGCGACGGCAACGCCCATGTCATAGCCTGTCCCCTTAAGTCCAGATTTTTCAGTGATATCCTCAAAGGTCCCATCTGCCTTCTGGTGGTATAGGCGATTCCAGTACTCCGGTCCAGTCTTTTCCGGAATAAAGCCCTTGGGCGTCGGATCGGTATAAGGAGCGCCGTTGAGAAGGTAAATATCCAGCCGGCCATCGTTGTCGCAATCGAAAAGTGCCACGCCCGAACCCATGGTTTCGAGCAGGTACTTGCGCGAGGTGTGCAAGGCATAATGCTGAAAATGCACGCCAACTTTCTCCGTGACATCGACGAAACGCCCGGGAACCTCAGCTTGCGGCGCGGACGGGGCTGAAGACTGCGAGCCAGCCTCCGGCGGCTGCGCTGCCTCAACAACGATTGAAAGGATGATCAGGAAGAATGCTCTTAGTACCAGGACTGCGAGGCGCTTATGCACCGGCCTCATGGTTTGCTCTCCATCGTATTCGACTCCGGTGCCGCACGAACCGGGCACGGTTGACCGGCACATAAAGCACCGGTAATCCCCTTATCTTCGGTGAGAGTATAGATGCGATCAACAGCCGGCAGCTTAACTGTTTCTTTGGTGCCAGATGGCCAGTGAATCTCCGCAGTCCCGGCATCCGTTGCGTCGCCGAGACCGAAATGGAGACGCGGATCGTTCGTTGAGACGTAGCTTCCACCGCTAATCACATCCTGGCGCTGGCGAATGCCGTTGGCGGTCAAGAAAACGGTGGCACCGACTGCATCCCGGGGACTCCTGGGTCCGCCCACGAGTTTCAACTCTACCCAGTGATGATGGTCAGGGTTCACGTTCCTCAGCAACACGGGGGGTCCGTCAATCGGGCTGATGACCACGTCGATCTTGCCATCGTTGAACAAATCGCCAAACGCAGCGCCTCGCCCCGATGTGACAACTGCGAGTCCGGTCCCATTGACTGCCGGTACAACCTCGAATTTGCCATCGCGCAGGTTATGGAATAGCAGCGGCCGCTGCGCATAGGACGTGCCCCAATCCAGCCGGTCGGCCGCAGGATAGATATGGCCATTGATAAACATCAGATCCAGCCAGCCATCGTTGTCATAATCCAAGAACCCCGTTCCCCACGACAAAAAGGGAATCGATATTTTGCCGATGCCGGAAAACATGGCCACTTCGCTGTAATTGGCGCCGCCTTCATCGCGAAATAACAGCTTTGACTCGCTTGAAAAATCGCTGATGGCGAAGTCGAGCAGACCGTTGTTCATATAGTCGCCAACAGCGATGCCCATCGCTGCCACCTCTCGCCCGTCCTCATTCAGCCCAAACCCCGACCCATAGCTTGCGTCTTCGAACGTTCCGTCACCGCGATTTAGATACAGGTAGCTCAGCGTGGAGTCGTTGGCCACAAGCAGGTCGGGCTTCCCATCGCCGTTGATGTCCACAAACACGGGAGTGAGTCCGTAATAGCGATTCACATTGTCCGACACGCCAGCTTTCTCGCTGACGTCGGTGAACGTCCCATCCCCGTTGTTGTGAAAGAGGTGATCGGGCTCGCCGTCGAGGTTGCGTGGTCCGCACATCACAGGCTCTCCGCGAAACTCGCAGTAAGAATAGCCCGTGGCTTTGGTTTTCTCATACGGCAGGTTGTTGCGGTCGAAATGAACATAGCCGGAGACGAACAAATCCAGCCTTCCGTCCCCGTCGTAGTCGCCCCAGGTAGCTCCGCCCGACCAGTTGCCCAGCGTGACGCCCGCCTTCTCGGCCACGTCGGTAAACGTGCCGTCGTGGTTGTTGTGATAGAGACGGTTCTTGCCCCAGTTGGTCACGTAAATATCGGGCCAACCGTCGTTGTCGTAGTCGCCGATGGCCACGCCGAAGCCCCATCGGTCGTTGGTCACGCCGGCCTTTGCGGCTACATCCGTAAAGGTGCCGTCGTGATTATTGTGAAATAGGGCCGCATGGGGTGGGGTCATTTTGCCGTCCATCGCATCGAATGTCGACCCATTGACGAGGTAGATGTCCAGCCACCCGTCATTGTCGTAGTCGATCAAGCCCACTCCCGATCCATTCGTGTCGATGATCAGGCGTTTGTCTGCCGCGCCCATCACATGGGTCCAGCCAGAAAGACCCGCCGCCTTGGTCACATCCTGAAACACTACTGGGCCTTTATCCACGAAGCCGCCCGCAGTGATGGGCCGGTTATAAGCATCGTAGATGGGCCGCTCGCCAGATCCCGAATTGCTGCCCATGTTCGACACTTTCTTAGGCGCTTCCTGTGCTTCAAGAAGCGATGCCGGTGCGGCGAAAGCGAGCAGTGGGTAAATCAGCGCAGAACCAACAAGACAACCCAACTGCGGCAACAGGGTACCCCATCGCTTGAATTTATCTCGGAGATTCAGGCGCTGCTTTCGAACCTCTAAACGTCCATAATGCATTTCCACACCGTTGTTCCAACGCTGCCATGCTATTCGCCGGCTCATGGGTATCGAGCAACGCACTTCCACATTATGGAAACTGCTTCGGTTCACCATGACGTGACGCCCCATACCCCTTTTTTGACCTGCAACGGACCACCTCAATGGACAATATCCATGCGGAACGTCTTGTGAAGCGCTTTCTTGTGCACGGGAGCGCCAGGCGCACAGGATTTGCTGCCGCACAGTACGTCTGTGATGCCTATGCCTTCGGTGATGGTATAGATACGATCGACCGCCGGCACATTCACAGTCTCCTTTGCTCCCGAGGGCCAACGAATCTCCACTGTATCTATCCTGATTGCGTCTCCCAGGCCAAAATGAACACGCATGTCGTTCGAGGAGAGATAGCTGCCGCCGCTTAGAACATCGCCGCGCTGGCGGATGCCTCCCGCGGTGAGATAGACCGTAGCTCCGACCGCATCGCGAGGGCTTTTGGGCCCGCCAACGAGTTGCAGTTCGATCCAGTGGTTGTGATCGGGATTCACGTTGCGTAGCAGCACCGGAACGCCATCAAGATTGTTGATGACCACATCGATCTTTCCATCGTTGAACAAGTCTCCGAATGCGGCTCCGCGGCCTACGCACACGGTAGCCAGGCCTGTTCCTTCAACCGCCGGTACCAATTCAAATCGGCCATAGTGCAGGTTCCGGAACAGCAGGGGACGCTGCGCGTAGCTCATTCCCCAATCCTTGTGCTGATCCACCTGAGGATACACATGCCCGTTGACCACCAGCAGGTCCTTCCAACCATCGTTGTCGTAGTCGAGAAAACCATCTCCGAATCCAACAAAGGGCACCGTTGGCGGACCGAGGCCCGTACGGTTGCTGTAATCCTCAAAGTTGCCGCTGCCGTCGTTGTGGAAGACCACGTTGGAGTCGTCGGAGAAGACTGTGTTCACCAAGTCGATGTAACCGTTGTTCTCGTAATCTCCGGCCGCAATGCCCATGTTTGAAACCTCGCGGCCTTCGCCATTAAGTGCATAGCCGCTCATATAACTCTGGTCTTCAAAGGTCCCATCACCCTTGTTGATGTACAGATAATTCGGCGTGGAATCGTTCGCCACGACCAGGTCGGGTCTTCCATCCCCATTCACATCTACAAAGAGAACGCCAAGACCGTAGTAGCCATTTGGATCGTTGACGCCCGCCTTCTTGCTCACATCGGTAAACGTGCCGTCTCCGTTGTTGTGGAACAGGTGGTCTCCGGCACCCCGTAGGCCCCGGGGCCCGCACATGACATTTTGCCCACGGTACGTGCATACGGAGTCATTGACTGCCTTAGTACCTGCGAGTGGCGGATGCTGGAAGTCGTAGTATATGTATCCAGCCACGAAAAGATCCAACCGGCCGTCGCCGTCGTAGTCACCAAAGGTAGCCCCGGTATGATCGACGACGACGCTCCCTGAGCCTTCGTCCAACGCCACGCCTGCCTTCTCTGCCACATCGGTGAAGGTACCATCGTGGTTGTTATGGTAGAGGCGGTTCTTGCCGAGATTCGTGACGTAGAGATCGGGCCAGCCGTCGTTATCATAGTCGCCCACGGCGCAGCCCAGCCCCCAGCGGTCATTGGCAACTCCAGCCTTCTGCGTCACGTCGGTGAACGTGCCGTCGTGGTTGTTATGGAAAAGAGCCGCATGCGGCGGCGCGGTCTTACCTGACGACGCGTCAAAAGTCGATCCGTTCACGAAGTAGATGTCGAGCCAGCCGTCATTGTCGTAGTCGAGAAGACAGACGCCCGAGCCCTTGGCTTCGATAATGACGTGCTTCTCTGGAGTGCCGGTAATGTTGCGCCAGCTTGTCAGGCCGGCCTGAGCAGCCACATTCTGAAAGACAACTGTACCGGATTTCACATAACCGCCGGCCGTGATGGGGCGATGTTGGGCGTCGAAATTGGCCCCCTGCGCAACCCCGGTGGCCATCCCTTGTTGAACCTGCTGGGTCGCTAGCTGCTCGGCCAATGATTGAGTCAAACACAGACCTGGCATGAGATGAATTGCGATGAAGATACCGGACACCTGAACGCAAACTTGCAGCAATGAGGTTCTCCCCGGTCTCACATGTGTCGAAGCCGGTACTGGTGCTTGCAAAGGTTCCCCTCCAGCGGAATCTGACTGGATGCATCCCGAAGCCAAGCCCGCCAAAAGGCTTCTTCCTGAAGAGAGAACGGCCTTCTAAGCCTCTCTGCAAGCGCACGTTCACTTCGGTTCTGCACTTAATTCAAAGGGCCCTAAGATGCTAACTTCCGCCCTCCTCGGCGCGAAGTTCGAAGCCATGTGTTCGACCAATGCTCCCTTGCTTCCCTGATTCAGAAAGACGCGGAATCCGGCCGTACGCGAAGTGGTTCGTTCGAGGAGTACCGCGCCAAGTGAGTCTTCAGTTTGCCTGTGAGGGTAGCATTGCCTTGTTGTGTAGCGAGCTCTAGAGCTTGCTGTTCGATCTCCATCGCTTTGGCGAATCTTCCCTCCTCAGCATAGGCTGCGGACAATGTGTCGAGAATCGCCGGGTTTTTCCCGCCAGTGAGCTGATTGGCCCGATTGGCCAATGTAACAGCCTCGGCCCCATTGCGGATCGAGGAATCCGGGCAGGTTGCTAGCAGATATGCGGTCAGATTGAGCGTGAAGAGGCGATTGGGTTCCTCCTTCAGCGCCAGGTGTAACTGGGTCAGGGAATCGAAGAATTTTGCCTGCAAATAAAATGCGTAGCCAAGATTCTCGTGCCCTTCGGAAAACGTGGGCCGGAGCCGTACGGTATTCTGCCACGCATCGATTGCCTCGTTGAAACGGTTTTCTCTGGTCAGCAGGACTCCCAAATTGTAGTAGGCCTCAAAAAAGCTCCCATCGATTTGTATGGCCTTTTGGAAATATTGGATGGCTTCCTCTGATCTTCCCAACAATCCCAGGGCGATCCCCATTCCGTTATTCGCCCGGGCATCGTCTGGATCCACCTCAAGCGCTTTCTCCCACTTGGTCAGTGCAGACGCATTGTCCCCCTTTCCCAGCAAGTCCATCGCCTCGTCGATGAGCCGGTAAAGGTCAGACGCCGGCACATCTATGCTGTCGATCCCATTCGGCGAAATATTGACAAACTCGGGAATGTTGACAGCCCGATTTGCGGCGGTCGAATTATCAATATATATTGGCGGACTATCATTCCCCTTCGCGTCGATGTGCGTGAGAAACATCTGTGTATAAGGGGAACGGCTCTTGGAAGAGAAGACCAGCCAGCGTCCATTCGGCGAAAAGCTATGCCAGGAATTCATCAATGATGTGTTACAGAGCATGCGGCGTGCCACCCCCCCGGTGGCCGGAACGATGTAAAGTTTGCTGTCCGGCCGCATTAATTGCCCATTCCGGCACTGGACGAAGACTATCCAGCGGCCGTCGGGAGAAACCTTGGGAAAGTTGTTACTCATTCCGTTGTTGGATGCGCCTACGATCGCCTCTGCCTTGCCACCCCGTCCGCCATTGAACGGAACTCGGTAAAGGCTGTACTTGATTTGCACTTCGTTGGGGTCATTGGCCTGGAGCGGCAAAGTCTGCCCTTCAGAGTACGGATCTTTGGCCTCTGCGCGGGCAAACACCACATATTTTCCGTCAGGGCTCCAAACGCCATCCGTCTGAACATAGCGCGGATCATCGGCGCCCGGCAGCGGTTCCCTGCGGCCCGTAGCACGGCTATACCAGACAAGGATGCCGCGAGTAGGATAGAAAACCTGGAGGAAACGATAGTCCTTGAAGTTCGTTACAAAATAGGAGCTTGGGATACTCTCATCCTGTCCTGCAAAGGTAGTCAGAACATACTGGCCGTCTGGCGACACCTGTGACATAAAGCCGACACGCGACTGCCCGACGCGTAAGTCTGCGTTCCACGACACTATATCCTTGCTGCGGATCGACATATGTTGCTGTACAGGAACGATTGCATACAAGCCCTTGTCGTTGCCGGGCCCGTCGACATCCATACCCATCGTCTTACCGTCTGCGGAGAATGAGTGGCAGTTGGCGCATGTATGCATGTCGTGTATTACAACCCGACTTTCAGGCTTCGCAATGTCTCGAATCCGCCAATCAATGAGATAAAGCATGGATGGGGACAATGGCTGAACGATCCCTTTCCTCCCTTCCGCCGGCATCAATGGAACATCGCGATAAAAGATCTGCCCGTCCACCGGATCCCTAGACGTGGATATAGTAACGCGACCTTTGGAGACCGCGCGGTCTGCGGCATCGACGCCAGCGATGGTCACCATCGCGCGGTACACCAACGAGTGCCGCTTGACAAGTGCCCAGGTTTCCGCATTCGGCTTCCACGTGTGTGCGCTGGCCTGTTCCGCGGTCAGGGAAGGAAGTTCATTCGTGCTGGAAATGCATCGTGGGTCGATCTCCCCAATCTGCATGGGGTCGCCGTGGGAGCGCAGCCGGAGCGGTTTTGTACCATCTGCAAAGGAAATGTCAATCCGCCAGGTTGACACTGAAGCGTCTCCATCGTGCCAAATAAAGGTCGGCGGCGTGATTTCAGGCGGGAAAATGGAGCCGTCTTCCGGATAATCTATCGTGACCGACGCGCGTGTGCGGTCCTGTAGGACCACATGTTCGCTTCGAACCTGCCAAGAAAATTTGGAAATTGCCAAAACCTGTGCAGCGCTTACACGATACCTGTGTACTGACAGATTCAAAGACAATATCGAAATAAAGAGGAGGAATGGCACCAGAAAATGAGCGCCAGATTTGTTCAGACGACCTGTGCTGTGACCGACCAATTCTCAGTTAACTCCGTCTAAGAGTCTGGTTTTCGCGACTTCTTAGTACCGAAACGATTTGTCCACGTTAAATCCGTTGCTTTCATCAGCAGAATCCGACCGTCTTTTTCAGAGGTCCCGCTCTTTCCGAAGACTAACAGTTCATCTTACTTGACCAATGTTAAGACCGATCAATTGGCTATTCCCCGCTATCCAGGCCGCTACTCGTCCATCACCAAAACGACGGAGACTGAAATGCCTTTTATTGCGGAGCCAAAGATTCAGATAATCGTGGAACACTTGGCATAATGCCCAAACTAGCCATGACTTATTCCTTTTCGATCCACACTCGTATGTCACCGCCAGTCTGGCCGGCATCGCTGAATGGAACCAGAATTACCGGTTTCGCCGCTGGAGACTCAAGCGCTGAGCATGTGTAAGCCTGGTTGCCAACCCAACCCCTCGGGAGAATATCGTCGACTGGCTGCAGTATCATTGGTTGGTCAGGCTTGAGTGTCACCTGTCCCGCGTCGTCCAATTCACTCAGAAAGCCGTCAATTGCCAGCACTTGAGGTCCATGCTTAATTGCTCGGTAGTTCGGGAAGTTCCCGTATTTTTCAAAGAACTCCCGATATGGTGTGGTATTCCAAGCCTCCTTCTTCATCTCTTCTGAGAGTGATTGACCCTGCAAAAGTTGATCCGTCAAATCCATCGAGATCTCAATTTCATCACCAGCTTTCCAGACTCGCGTGA
>JBEKGW010000049.1:0-24112 GCA_050012595.1 Terriglobales bacterium | reverse complement strand
TTCTTCATTCTGCGCGGCATCGGCGGTGGAAAACTCCGGCAGCAGCCGGTAGAGCCGCGCGTTCACTCGCACGCCAACATTGGTCGAGCAGAGCGTGCGCTCAAACGCAGCCGCAATCAACTTCGCGTACTCATCGGGCCCGATCGGCCCTTCACCGGCGCTGACCATTCGCTCGCCGTCGATCATGACGCCCAGCGGCATGGGTGCTGTGGGGTGCAGGGTGCGGGCTTTGGCCGAGGCATAGGCTGCTCGCGCGATGGTTTCCGCGTTTTCGCCTTCGTCGCTCACGGCCAGCAGCGGCCCGAATCGCTCTGAGTCGTACTCGTCGAGCCGCCCGGTCCATGGAGGGTACAGGACCGGCCACTCGGCCATCAGCTCGCGCAGAGCGGCAGGGTCGTTGGCCAGGATGCCGGCCAACGCCAGCGCTCTGCGCTCATACCACGCGCGGAGCGCCTCGTCCTGCTGCGCGAAATTGTCCGGCGCGGTTTGAGAAGGAAGGACCGCGGGCGCCGCGAGCAGCGCAGCTCCCTGAAGAAACCATCTTCGCGTTACGGCTGAATCTGGTGTGCGCAAGGCATCGCTCTCCGATCCCGACCTCGGCTAGTGAGAGAATGCGGAGATTCTACGGCATCTCCGGAACGCTGGCATGGCTGAGGACCTGACGTCTGCATTGACTACGCCCACCGAAGTTACTCCGCATTATCAATCTGCGCCCGCTGTAGCTTGCCGGAGCAATCCACATAGACGGCCTTCCAAGTGGTGAAGAAGTCAAGGGCGCCGAGACCTTCGCGGCGGCCCAACATGCGTGATGCGGATGTATTGTCGCCTTCCATGTAAGTCATCTGTCAAGGAAAAAGCACGAGGTTCCTGGGCGCGCTCAGGAGAGCGCGCATTCGGTCTGATCGGGTCATCGGGCTGCGCACGTGTGCCTCTCGGCTGGTGGTCCCTGCTTGCCACAGGACCGGACATCCATTTGCTGCCTCAAGCTCCGAGGAGCTGTCGCAGAAGATCGAGTTTGTGTTCTCTGCCAGTCCCGAAACAATCCGAAAGGGGCCTCGGAAGTTGCCTTCCTCGCCCAGGCGACTAACTGCAGGACCTGGCAGCCTGCGCATCGAATAATCCCGTTTGTGTTCTTCCTTATCAGGAAGGTTTTTACGCTACCGCCCTGCCTGCCATTTCTTCGGCCGGCACGAAGTCCTGTTGCCTGCGCTCGACCGCGAGCATGTAGGCCACCATTTTCCTGGCCACCGCGAGGGTGGCCCGATTCTTGTTTCCTCGCTGGATTGCCTTCTCCCGGACCAGGGCCAGCTCGGGAGAGTACCGGGGCGCCATCTTGGCTGCTTCCACCAGCACATGCTGGATATGCTTGTTGCTCTGCTTGGAAATCGGCATGCGCATCACCTTGTCGGCGGAGCTCTTCTCCGCGCTGCACAGCCCGCAGTAGCTGATGGCCGCCTTGACCGATTGGAACCGCGTGTAGTCTCCGATCTCCAGGGCCCAGGTCAGCGCGGTGATCGGGCCGACTCCAGGGATCGTCCTTAACCGCCTCAGCCGCTCCGACAGCAGAGGATCCCGTTCCAGCGAGCTGATCAGCGCACGATCCAACCGCTGCCCTCGCTGGATATGCTCCCGGCTCAGCCGGAGCAAGAGTCGGAGGCTCTGGCTGATCTCCTCGTTGGTCGAAAGCAGATCTGTGAAATAGCCCATCTTGTGCAATCGCTGCTTGTTGTAACTAACGCCGCCCTCCAGCAGTAGGCCAGAGACCCGATTCTTCATCTGTACCATCTGCCGCATCACCAGGTTCCGGTAGCGCAGTGTGCGGCGTCGGTCCCGGATCTCGGTCGAGGCCATGTGGCACTCGGGCAGGAAATCGCACCTGAGGCAATCGGCGATCTTGCCGGCATCGATGCCGTCGTTCTTCTTCTTGGCCGCGGCAGTGGCCCGCAGCATCAGCGGATGGGCCACCTTCACCTTCTCGGCATGCGGAAGCAGGTGATCGTAGATCCAGCCCGTGAAGATCGTCGCTTCCATGGCGATCGTCCGGGGTTGGGGAAGAGTTCGGATCCAGCTGTCCAGTTCGCGGCGGCTCGCACCGATCTTGCCTTCCTGGTGCACGCGCCCAGCCGCGTCCTTCACGCAAAAGCTGATCGCCTTCTTGTGAACGTCAAGTCCGATGTAATACATAGTCTCTGAGGAGCCTCCGAGGTCGTTCTCAGAATCAGCCTCACGGCTGAGTTCAGCTTTTCGCAACACCTCGTGCTCCTCCTAGACTTAGCATTCAAACAATCCGGACAGAACCCCATTTTCCGGGTAATGTCCGGTTAGCCGGTGATACTCCCGGAACCGTTGCGGGACCCCTAATCACTGCGATTGGAAAAAGAATGGCTCCTGCAATCAGGAACCCAACGATTGTGCTGGGAACGCACATTCTGCGCAGCCGCTTTCAATCTTTGTACGCGTCTACGAGAAATGTCCTTGGCGCGTCTTCGAGCGAGCGCGGAAACACCTTTGCCGTCCATCTGCCGAAATTTGCGCCCTCCTCGCCAAGCTGCAATGCCTTCGTGCTCCATCCGTATTGACCGAGAAGCTCTTCAGGATTGTCGCTGCCAAACTTAAAGCCGAATCCGCACTTCTCCATCTCTTTGAGCGAGGCCTGCATCGAAGGGCTCGTCAACGTCGAGGCACTCACCAGATCAGCGCCAAAGCCACTGCCTTTGGAGGCGAGTCGCGATACTTGGCCCAGAAACTGGTGGACGGTTTCTTCCGCGAAGTAATAGAGCAATCCCTCTACGAGCCAGACAGAAGGGTCTTCAGCGTGGAATCCGAAGCCCATGAGCAGTTTTTCCCAATCATTCTTCAAGTCTGCTCCCACGGTGATGCGCCGGCATTTGGGAACGGCGTTTTCTCGTTTAAGAATCTGCTCGTTGATCTCGAGAAGCTCTGGATGATCGATCTCGTAAACGGTCGTATTCGCGGGCCAATAAAGCCGGAAAGCGCGAGCATCCATTCCCGCAGCTGGAATCACGACTTGTCGAACTCCTTTTGCGATCAATCGTTGAGCCAGATCATCAAAGAACTTCACTCTGATCACAACGAAATTCGCGCCCTCCTCATAACGAGGATTTGCCTTTTCCCAAGCTTCCAGCGCAAGGGTGCCCTCCGGACCAGCAAGAACAGAAGCAGGGTCATCCCTGAAGAGCCCGTCAGGACGCTGCGACTCGCGGGCTCTCTGCGCGGCGGCCCATCGCGAAGTGATCGTCACTTCGAGCATTTCCAGACCTCCACAAACCACACATGGAAAGTATATGGACCCGAATAAACCGATTGAATTGGGTTTGCTTGTGCGGCGTTCGACGCCGGGTTAGCGCGTGGCCAAGCCGCCGGCCACGCACGCGGCTGCAACGCCTGCCCCGATCAAGACCAACACCAAGAGGCGAACATGATGCTTGGGCTCGGAGCCCTCGCCAATGTATTCTTTGGCCTTCTTCACCCGCGCCACTTCGGCGTAAAGGTGCGTCTGGGTCAAGTTGTTAGCTGCATCGGTGAACTGGAACGAGGCAGCGGAAAGCGCGCCCAGAGAACCCATGCTCTGTGAGCTGTCGCGAAAGTCAACCTCCAGAAAAGCGCCTGCGCGATACTTGGCAAGCCGTTTCTCTATCTTTCTGGCGTGCTTGTCGAGCGGCGTGGACGGCTCGGCCAGACTTACCGGGACGACCACGATCAACGCCCAAGCAATGGCCAAGTGAATGATCGATCTGCGTCGAAGAAGACGCGTAAACTTGCTCATCGAGGCTCCTCCGAAAAAGAATTGGCCAGCCGGGATCCCATCCGACCTATGAAGCCGCGGCCGTTGCAAGCGTCAGTTCGTTCCACAACACCATCAACCGGAATTTCCGTTTTGCTTTCCCGGCTGCGAACCAATATACCCCCAGTCGCCCGATGACGATCCTTTTTGTATCCGCTTCCAGACCAAAAACCCAGGTGTGTCCCGGGTGACCCCTGGATGGTCGGCCACCCTTCCCCAACTCGGTGTAGGGATGGCCAGAATCGGGTTATGTACGGTTGGGCGGTTATTCGGGCATTTCGTTTTTCTCAGTTCTCCCCGGCCTTTCGATCTCTCGCCAACATCGAAAGCCCGTTCGGCTGACACTCAAATCTCAACGGCTGTTTCCGTTCGAGCGCAAGGAAGTAAACATCGAAAGTTCCGGTGTCGCGGAGGATGAGCGAGTTGTCGTCCGAGTCAAGGCCATACCAACCCCAAAGGAATCCAGTGCCTCTGAAGCCTTTCAGATCGACGACCTTTTCCGCCCTTCCGCCGGTAACCGGGATTCGATAGATCCCAGGTTCACTGCTTGTCGTTATTCCAAAATTGGTGCCCTCAAAGTAGATAAAGTGACCATCGTGCGACCAGGAGGGCCAACCGATCCTACCGCACTGAGGGTTAAGCAGAGACCATTGATTCGTTCGGAGGTCAAAGAGGGCCAGATCATCTTCAGCATAGGTCAGCCCGACGATATAGTGGCCGTCCGGCGACCACCGCGGTGACCAGCAACTCTTGGGACATGGCGGAAGATCGGTGACTTTCCCGGCCTCAGAGCGAAGATCGCTCCATTGACCCTGCAAATCCGCACCGCTGATGGACGCCACTTTCATGTACAAGCGCAGTGCTTTAGTCGGGTTCTTGTAAACACCGATCCCGCGTTCGTGCATTCTTACAACGTTGAGTGCTCCCCATGCGGAGCCCATTTCAGAGGCCTTCAGGTAAGGCATATATGCTTCGCTCGGGCTGGGATCACTGATCAAACCACTCCCTGCGAACGGCCAATCTGCAGAATAAGGTTGTCGTTGGCTCCCGCACTTCGAAGCGCCTTCTCGACCCCAACAGTCAACTCGAAATCAACTCCGCATTGTCTTACCAGCGCAGCCATGCGTGCGTTTGGCACTGCGGATTTAAGACCGTGTTCAACGTCGGCAGCCGAAAGCGGCCGGGGAGCATTTTGTGTCCTTGTCGTCCGAGCCGCAATACTTCCCACTACTAATAACAATATGCTGGCGACTAGTAGTGTCATTGCGCGCATTTTTATCTCCGATTGGCAATGCTCTCCTTCTCCGCTTGCATCGCCCGGCGAGCGCGCACCAGGCGGCCCTTGGCGGCGGCGCTATTCTCCTCGATTCGCCAGGCCCGTTTATAGTTAGCTGCTGCTGCCGCGTAATTGCCCTTGTGCATCTGTTGGTTGGCCAAATCGAAATAACTCTGCGCGGAACGTGCTATAGCTCCATGGGACGCAGGCGCCAAGGTCATTCGGCGAGTCGATGTCGACGTCGGAACCCTCGAGAACGCCGCAGCATGCGACCCTCCGCTTGACCTCGACGCAACACGTGCAGTAGCTCCGCGAGATGCACGTTCCGGTGTCATCATCCGGTGCGTCGTAGTGATCGACGATGCTACCTCCGCCGATGCCGGCTTGACCGCAGCGTCCGGGCCAGCGCCGGCCTGAGGAGTCACTTCAGGCACGGTGGCGGGATTCTCGGCAACGGAAGTTGGTCCGGGCGCAGAAGGAGAATCCGGCGAGTTGAGCTGCGGGGGCGAACGGTGCGCCTGGGAGCCAGGTACGGCCCCGATTCGATGAAATACAACGATGAAACACACGCACAGCGACAGCGCGCCGATCGCGGCTGCAAACCTGGAAATTACAATTCTCGACACTTGAGGTCGAGACGCTGCCGCCTTGGACGCTGCAAGATTCGACGATGCAAGTCTCAACCAAGAGATTATCGGCGCAAAAGAACGGTCCAGAGCATTCTTGGGCGCAATTTCCGCACGATCTATTACAGTGCCTTCCTTTTCTGCTTTATCCTTTTTCACGGCCGGCGGCACATCGGCCTTCATGGCAGGCGCAGCTGCGATCGGAATTACCGGCGGCGCGACATATTGTCCGGCCGTTTGCTCAGGCAGCTTCGCTTTCACCGCCGGCGAAGCGTCAGTTTTCGCGGCCAGCGTAGCGCCGATCTCGATCGCCGGAGGCACAAAGTTCTCAACTACGCCGATCTCCAGCGATGGCTCGTATTCATGCGAAACCACCGCCGCGTGCTGGCGAAAAAGATTGTTGATTAGCGCAGTCTGGCGCGAGTTCAACAGGGGAAGCGAGAGCTGTCGAAAGTTGCGGAAGGTCCAAAGCAGATAAACGCGTTGCCAAAAGGAGGGTTCAACGGCAACTAATCCTTGCTGCGTTTGGAACAGCAAGAAGCCAGATTCAAGCTTGTTCAGAAGCACAAATCTCCCCCGTGACACAGGATGCAGCTTGCGTGACACAGGGGTCCAATCGCAACCTATAGATGACAGACCCACTGATCACGATGGCCGAACAGCCTTCGCAAGCGAGTTGCAAAGAGTTTCACGGCTGTGCCCTGCCGCATCCTACCGCCAGATCGTTGAAAACGGCCAAAGGGGAATTGGCATCGCTTTCCAACGCCCAAATCGGATTCCCCGACTTAGACCCCGCATCCAGACCAAAGTTGCGCTACAGGTTTCTATGCCAGGTTTCGCTGTCGCTGGCATGCAGGCCGACCCAACTTCACGTCTGATGGCCAAACAACGGCGTTCACCTTTGGCACGATCAGGAAGATCTGCGGATCGCACTCGATAGAGTCGCGCCCGCACGGGCATCGCTCGCTACACGTCTCCCAACCCGCGTCGCCCAAAGAAAGCGACAACCATCAGCTCCGCGCTGCCGGATGGCGCAAATTCTTCATCCGCTCACTGCAAAGGAAGTCGTGCGCCTTCTGGGAGTTCGTACGGACACCAAATCTCGGTCCGGGAAATCACTCCACCACCCTTCTGGGCAATCACAGGTGAATGGCGGGTGAGAAATTTCTGGGGAAGGGCTCTGCGAGGCTTTTGGTCATCATTACTGCGATGGTTTGAGAGCCATAAATTACGTGCCGGAACCGGTCACGCCACTCTCTTACCAACGCGAGTGAGTTCGTCGCAATTTACGCCTACGCAAGAGCCTGTGAATCACCCTCTTGAAGCGCGCATCCGGGAAGAAATTGCGTTCACTGTGCCGGTGAACAGCGCGCAGGAAACGGTTAAGTCCGGCCAGGACGGGCTGCTCCCGACCAACCTCTTCATGCGCATCTTCATCAGCTACCTGGCCGGATACGTGGTGTTCAACCCACGATGATTTGATACCGGCCATTCGGTTGGTAGCTCCCGGGTGGTCGGCTACTCTTCCCCAACGTGATATGGCTCACGTTGCTTCCGGATTGCCGGTCATTCGGCCGTAACTCGAAGTCCTCGGGCATCGTGAGCGGGGGGGAATGCAAGTCGATTTGAACCCCGCCCTCTTCATACTTTCCGTGAGGTTTAAGGGACGCCAGGTTCTGGCACAGCCGTGCGAGTAAAGGAGATGACGCTGATGTCGTTTCCTCGGCCGAGGCGCTGCGCGGCGGCCGCAACAACGGCAGCGCTGATCACAGAGCGAACCGGTTCCTGCACCCACTCGAAGCCGAAGAGATGCCCGTCGGCGTCATTGGCCTCCGCTATCCCATCCGACATCAGCAGCAGTTTGTCGTCCACCGCCAGCCTGAAGCGCATCAGCGAAGGCTTAGCCCCTTCAATCATCCCCGGCGGCGGTGGTCTGATCGATCTTTTGTGCCAGCGCGAGTGTTGGTGTAGGGCAGCTTTCGCTGAGTTCAGAAAGCCGTCGCCGGGGGCATGGAGAAGTGGGAAGCGCGTAGCGGCTTCCACTTCTCCATGCCCCATTACTTTCGAGATGCCGAGCCCCGGCGACGGCGGCCTTCGCGAGGCCATCTTTACAGTTACGAAGGCCCTCTCGTATAGGCCTAAGGTGATATATTCTGATCCGAAGTTGTCCATTCGCTGGTTTTCCCTGGCCCCCCGGCCCAGAAGTACGGTCGCGACCCCAAAATAGCTGCAAGTTCAAGAAATCACTGATCGATGATACGAATCGCAGGCTTTTGTTGTTTTCTACAATAAGCGGTCAGAATGCATTTCGCATTGCCGCCAGGAATCGGTTCGAGGAGGAACAGAACATGAACACAAAGAGAGTGGTTCTCTTCGGGGGCGCGGTGGTCGTGGTAGCGGGAGCGCTGATCTATACTCTCGGCATCTATCCGCCAGCATCCATTCGCAACGGACAGGGCGCAATCGGCAAACGGAACGTATACCGCGCGGAGCAGCCGGCAGACGCGTCGGTGACTCCGGGCGCTGCGCCGGTCGCAATTACCGAGATGATGAAGGACCATAAGTTGCCCGAACTGCAGAATGGCCAGTTCTTTCAGTTGAGCAACGGCCAGATGTACCAATTGAACAACGGCCAGTTGCTGCGAATTCAGAACGGCCAGATGTTCCGATTGAACAACGGCCAGATGCTCCAATTGCAGAACGGTGTGTTGTATCGAATGAACAACGGTCAATTGAATCGGCTGAACAACGGGCAGATGTTCCAATTGAGCAACGGCCAGATGTTTCGGATGAACAATGGCCAGATGTTTCAAATGAATAATGGCCTGAGGTTCCAGTTGAACAACGGCCAGATGTACCAACTGAATAATGGCCAAATGTTCCAGTTGAACAGCGGTCAGATGATGCAATTGAACAACGGTCAGATTCAAGCGCTGATGCATGAGTAAAGGGACGTGTCCGAGACGCGGGCGTCTCCCTCATGAAGCACCGCGCTCATTCCAGAGACCGCCCTTCGCTTGTTAGTGCCCGGAAGTCTGTTCATGGATCGCGAACCAGTAGGGGGCGGGCTCAGCCCCGCACGAAGATTAACTACTGCCAGCGGCTTTTGCGCATTGATGTTATGCGCGACGCTGGCAAGCTGTTTTTCCGCGCGAGCCGAGCCGCGTCTCTATTCTCAGGAGACAAAGCATTTCCGAGTCATTTATTACTCGCCTGAGCACGAATATCTCGCTCCACTGCTGATCCGCTCACTGGAAAACGCAGCACAATTCTATAAAGAGAAATACGGCTACGAACCGCAAGGCAAAATAACCATCCTGATCCAGGATTTCGACGACTCGGGATACGGAGGCGCCGGAACGGTCCCGACCGATTTCATTCAGATCGGCATCGAGCCGTTCCATCTGGTCTTTGAAACATTGCCATCGGCCGAGCGCATGGGCTTGATGTCGAAACATGAGCTCATGCACATCGTGATGGGAGACGAGCCGGCCGCGCGCGACAAGTTGTTCCGGATGATCTTCTTCGGGAAGATCATGCCGAATACCGACGATCCGCTCTCAATCCCCTTCAGTTTTCTGGGTAGCCCGCGGGTGTACTCCCCACGCTGGTTCCATGAGGGCGCGGCAGTGTTTATGGAGACTTGGTTGGGAGGCGGACTTGGTCGTGCGTTGGGCGGCTACGACGAGATGGTGTTCCGCGCCATGGTGCGCGACAACCGATATATGTATGACGTAGTGGGCCTCGAGTCAGAAGGAACGTCAGCTGATTTTCAGGTAGGCGCAAATTCTTATCTCTACGGGACGCGCTTCATGAATTACTTGGCGCGCCAGTATGGACCTGAGAAACTTACGAAGTGGATCGTCCGCACTGAGTCGAGTCATGCGTATTTCGAGAGCCAGTTCCGGGAGGTTTACGGTACGTCTCTCCGCGACGAATGGCACCGGTGGATTGCGTTCGAGCGAGAGTGGCAGGACACAAACCTGAAGTTGATCCGGCAATATCCAGTGACGCCGGTCAAGTCAATCTCGCCGAAGATCCTCGGATCGGTTTCGCGGGCCTATTACGATGCGAAAGACAACGTGATCTACGTCGCTGTTCGGCGTACGGGCCCTATGCCGTATCTCGCGGCCATTCATCTCGACTCCGGACGGGTGGAACACCTGACCGACGTTCGCGGCGGCGCGCTTTACGATGTCACATCGCTCGCCTTTGATCCCGGCGGTCGCCGGCTTTTCTTTACGACCAATAACACGAATGGCTTGCGCAGCCTGAACATCTTCGATCTAAAAACCCGGAGAACGACCCTCATCGGACGACATTTGCGGGTGGGCGATCTTGTCTACTGCCGCCGGGATGGATCGCTCTGGGGCGTGATGCACAACAACGGTCTGTCGAGCATTGTGCGGCTGGAGCCACCCTTCAAATCGCCGAAAGTGCTTGATACGCTTCCATACGCCTCCGACTTTTTCAATCTCGATCTTTCGCCGGATGGAACGCAACTCACCGGCGCGCTGGCCGATGAAACCGGAACGCAAAGACTCGTGAGGTACCAAACGGCCGACCTATTGGCGGGCAATATGACAGACGAGGTCCTCTATGATTTCCAATTCGATTCACCCGACAGCTTCACCTATTCGGCGGATGGACGGTATCTGTACGGATCATCGTATTTGACGGGTGCGTCAAATCTATTTCGCTTCGATATGGAGACGAAGAAGCTTGAGGCGCTCAGCAACTGTGAGACGGGACTTTTCCGACCGCAACTGCTACCGGACGGAAGCCTGGCAGCGTTTGAGTATTCAGCCCTGGGATTCCGCCTGGTGAACTTGCCGGTTCGGGTGATCGACGATATCAATGCGATTCCGTATCTCGGCCAATCAGTCATCGAGAAATATCCGGAACTGAAATCGTGGAAGTTGCAGTCACGCAACAACATCGATGATTTGAAACTGCGGACTTATGCGGGACTATACAGGCCCTTTCGCAACACCAAGCTGCAGTCGATCTATCCGATCATCCAGGGCTATGAGGATGCCAAGGCTGGCGGCGCGCGTGCTGACTTTGGAGACAGCCTCGGGATCAGCCATATCACGACGACACTATCGTTTTCACCAGACGAAACGGCGATGAGAGACAGATTCCATCTCGGAATCGAGGCCAACTACTGGGACTGGCGCCTCTCTGCCTACTTCAACAAAGCCGACTTTTACGACTTGTTCGGGCCTACGAAAGTTGGGCGCCGCGGATTCGGGTTAATCGGGGAGAAGAAGAAGATTCTTATTCAGGATTCTGAGCGAACTCTGAACCTGACCTCGACTCTGGCAGGGTATTCCGGCCTGGACCGGTTACCCGACTATCAAAATGTTGTTGCGACGCACACGAGGTTCGTGGGCGCCACGGCGGAGTTGGCGTACTCGGATTTACAGAAATCGCTGGGCGCGATCGAAGACGAAAGCGGAGAGCAATGGGACGTAAACACTGAAATTGACGACACTTTCCCCAAGATCTTCCCACACGTATGGGGGGAATACGCACACGGGTTCCTTCTCCCGTTAAGAAATTCGTCGCTCTGGATTCGCTCGTCGGCGGGAAAAGCATTTGGTGACGCGAGCGATCCGTTTGCAAATTTTTATTTCGGCGCTTTCGGGAATAACTGGGTCGACAAGGGAGACTTCAGCCGGTATCGCGAATACTATAGCTTTCCCGGCGTGCAGATCGACGAGATCGGAGCAAACAGCTTCGCAAAATCCTTGGCTGAATGGGATGTGACGCCGTTACACTTCCGGGATCTTGGGTCAACGAAGCTCTACTGCAATTGGGCGAGACTCGCATTGTTCACGGGAGCAATTGGTACGAATCTGGGCAGCGATCAGCGAAGCGGCTACTTCGATGGCGGCGCTCAGATCGATTTCCGGCTGGTGTTGTTCTCTCAGGTGAAGTCGACCTTTTCGACTGGTTTCGCAGCGTCTCACGACGACTCCGGGCACAACGAACACGAATTCATGGTCTCGCTGAAAATCTATTGAACACATCGCAGGCATCACTCGCTGAAGGCCGAAGAGCCGGGTCGCGTTCAAGCATGCGCAAAATCAGCGCATCGATCTCTGTAGGTATGCAGTCGCGCAGTGTGGATGGCGCCTCAACGACGCGGCATTCGATGGCCTCGTACACGTCTAGCGGTGTTTCACCAGCGAAAGGATGCGCTCCAGTCCAGATTTCGTATAACACTGCTCCCAGCGAGAATACGTCCGAAGCGCTGCTTGCGTTCTCGCCTCGAAGTATTTCTGGAGACATGTACAAAAGCGTGCCTGATAGCGTGCCGGAAATGGTTCCAGACGCTCCTGATGAAATCGGCTCGAGACGCACGGGTCCCGCGAGACGGGCAAGACCGAAATCCAGGATCTTCAACAGTCCGTCGTTGCGGACGATGATGTTCTCCGGTTTGATGTCACGGTGCAGGATTCCTGCGGCGTGAGCCGCAGCCAGGGCGCGAGCGGCCTGTCCACTCCAATCGGCGGCCTCCACGATATCCACTCGGCCGGCTCTAATCAGTTCGCGAAAGGTGCGACCCTCAACCCACTCCATCGCGATGAACATTCCCGCCGGCGAGTCTTCCGATTCAAAAACTGTGACGATGTTGGGATGGTGCAGTGCCGATGATGCGCGAGCTTCCGTCTGAAAACGGTCAGCTGCATGTGGGCTCACAACGAGGTGGCTGCGCAAGATCTTCAGCGCAACTGGCATTCCTGACGGATCGCGTGCCAGATAGACTTCTCCCATTCCGCCGATCGTGATTAACGATTCGATTTCGTACTTCCCGATGCGCTGGCCGGCAGCAAGCGCGCCCGGTTGTTGCTCCATCAGGTCAGCCGCGAGATGGGCAGGCGGCGCGGCGAAAAAGGCCTTGTCGTCCGCCTCGAGGAGCGATTCAACTTCTGCCCTGACGGACGCGCTTGCAGAAGAGAGCAGAGCCTGGCGCTCGGCTGCCTGAAGATCGACCGCTTCGTGAAACAGGCGTTCGATCTCTGCCCAATCGGCCTCGGGATTCATGACTTCTCACCGCGCATCTCGCGGATCAGCCAAGTGCGCGCGAGCCGCCAGTCTCGATTCACAGTGATAACTGATACTCCCAGAGCTTGGGCAGTCTCCTCGATACTCAGGCCTCCGAAGTAGCGCATCTCGACAACTTTGCTTTTGCGTTCGTCGATGGCCTGCAGGCGAGAGAGCGCCTCATGAAGGGCAACGACCTCGGCGGCCTCCTGATTCACCGCCGGCTGGATATCGTCAAGCGATAGCATGACCTGCCCGCTGCCGCGCTTTCCAGCATGACGGCTCTTTGCATGATTCACCAGAATTTGCCGCATGGCCGTGCAGGCAACAGCGAAAAAATGACTGCGATTTTGAAAGGAAGTATTGCCTGCGCCGGCCAGTTTGAGATATGCCTCGTTGATGAGCGCTGTTGGTTGGAGAGTGACACCTTGATTCTGCCCGCTCCAGGCTCGTCGGGCCATGCGATGCAGCTCGTTGTATACGAGCGGCATCAATTCATTAAGCGCGTTGCGGTCGCCCTTACCCCAGGCGGTCAGGAGGCTGGTCACCTCGCCTTGAGGATTCATCTTTCCCGATCTCCGGATAGTTATGATACAGCGAAAGACGTTGAGTTTTGCCTGCTTTCGGGCGAGTTGCCTTCAAACTTCAACGGAGCCCCTGCCCGAGACGATGCATCTCCCACAGGTCGCGCGGAGTCTGGGCGAGCAGCGGTCGAACTGCCAGCATTCCGGTGGGCCCGATACTCTTCTCCAAATACCTCAACTCCGCGAACATGCTCTCCAATTCGGGGTCGCGAGGCACTTCCAAGCCGACTTCACGAAGCATTAGATCGCTCTTGGCGCGCACGCTTAGCTCGGTGGTCAACTGCAGAAGAGACAACATGTCGCCTCGCAGTCCCGGCGGGAAGGCTTCCTGCAGTGACATAAGGTAGGCGCCGACCGGGGTCTGCTGAAACTCATGAGACCCGATCATGTCGAGAATGTCTATGTCGCGATCCATCTTGCCCCCCAGCCAGCGCCGCAGGGACCGTTCGCTGAAGTAGAGCACGAAGCCGAGAATCACCGGAAGACCCAGGACCGCCGCTACCATGGATGCGACGGGAAACCGCAGACTCTGATTGAACGAAGAATGAAGCCCAAATGCCACCACCAGGCCTGGCGCGAAAAGGCGCGCTCCATGCCATTGCCGGCTCTCGAGCAGATAGGCTGAAATAATCGCGCCGAGTGCTGCAACGCCTCCGTGCATTACGGCAGTTCCAAACCCACGCAGGATCCAGATACGCAAATCACTTCCCTGTAGCAGGCGGAGATAAGAAATGTTTTCGACCAGCGCGAATCCGGCGCCAACGGCGAACCCGCAAATTGCCGAATCGGCCATGAACGCAACTCTTGCGGTTGCGATTAGAAAAATCCAGTAAACTGCCTTGGCGATTTCTTCGACGAGTGGAGCACCAAAGCGGGAATACTGATCCTGGTATCCGGGAAACTGCCGGAAGATGAACGTATTGATTGCGAAGCAGAGCGCCGCGACCACTGCACCGGCCCCGAGCGCTGCCAAGACCGTTCGTGAGGAGACCAACTTGTAGCTGTCCAGTGCTTGCAGCATGGCAAGAAACAGCAGCACCGGCACCAGGGCTAACGCGAACCGAAGTACTTCGACACCGTGTATGGAGGCGCTAATCACGAGTTCGTCGAGATCTCGAATGTCAATCGGTTCCAGCCTTGTTCGCGGCGATATGTCAGCGACTTGGCGAACGACTTCAAGAGATGAATACCCAGGCCTCCGATCGGCCGCTGCGCCAAGTCGAGCGTCAGGTCCGGAGGACTGACCGCCAGCGGATCGAACTCAACACCCTGATCGCCAATCTCGACAGCCAACTCGCCGGGCCGAGGAATTGAGAACGAAACGGTTACTATCCCCCCAGCGCCTTCCGTATATGCATAGAGGGCAATATTCATCAGGATTTCCTCGATCAGAAGGCCCAATTCACCTATGCGTGATTCCGGCAGGTTCGCTTCTCTTGCCCCCTTCGTCACGAACTCCGTAGCTGGGCCGAGCGATTCGGCTCTTGCGACCAACGTCAGCGATTGAGATATTCCCGGCAAGCCGTTCGCTCATCCCTCCATAAGCGCCGACTCGACTGAGTCGTGCGGAGGAAAAACCTGATTAAGCCTGGTGATTTCAAAGACTTGACGGACCAGACCCGTGAGGCGGCAGAGCCTGAGGTCTCCACCTTTATTTCGCAACTTCAAAGCGATCGCGACGACGGAACGAAGTCCCATGCTGCTGATATATGCGAGATCCTCCAGGTCGACAACGAGACTCGTAAACCCCTCGGAGATGCAGGACTCGCAATGTTTTTCAAATTGATTGGCGTTCTCGGCGTCCATGCGGCCGACAAGATGCAACACAACTTTAGTGCCGACTTGGGTCTGTTCAATGGTCACGATACTCCTAGCGTGCCTTATGCTGCCCTGAACGTCAATTCCTGTGTTATCAAGCCCGTCAATGCGCCGAGAATCGCGAATGATTGCATATCCACAGCCGCCCGCATCCAAGGAATTTTCTCGAATTCATCTTCGCGCCCTCGCGCGCAAAAGAAGGCCCGCTGCGCAATATCCTTCTCAACAACGACACGAAGTGAATTATACGGCTGCGGATCCATGCCGGAGCTGGCGAAGTGGCAAGGCCGGATTCGGCGACGATGGTCCCGTATCTGAGGCCGCCACAGTTGAGTTCGGAGCCATTTATTCGGACTAGGGTTAAGCGTGATCGGCCCCGGGAATTTTGTACCAACGTTGCGGCTCGTAATGCGCAGCATTTTCTGAGTTCCGGGCGTGTTGTCACCAACTCGGAAGTGTCGTTAGCAAGTGAAAATGTCCGCTTTTCGTAGCAAATGAAGTGTCCGGTTTGGTTAATAGTCAGCCGTAGCAGAGGCGGTGGAAAAGTGCGAATCCCGCGTAGTTTGCGGGATTTGCAAGTTGAGAGGGAAAGTCTGCTTTTGGACTTTTCCTCGCAACGTCTTTTCCACCGCCTTGGCCTGCTTTTTCGTCAACGGTGTCAACCTCAATTGAGTAGGGAGGCACGCCTAACCCGGCCAGATCGATCGGTTTTCGACTCCATCGTTCCCGAGCCCGCCGCTGCTTCACCAACCGAGGACCATTTTGGGAGAAGAAGCGGTTTGCGTAGGAGAATTCAGCGAACGGAAAGTGTGCCAATTGCGAGTGTCTTAAAGAGGGGGTTCACCCCAAACTGACTGTAGTCACTTTTGTAGACACCCTGGATAAAAAGCAGCAGTAATTGGTAGAACTCAGCTTCCCCAAAAACTGCGCTGGAAGCCCTATAAACACTGACTAGAACGCACATCATAGTATCTGGTAGCAAATGGACGTACTACCGCAAGGCCGCGCCTCTTAACCGACAGGTTGCAGGTTCGATTCCTGCCGCGTCCACCAACTTCTAATCAAAGCAGAATCAGGTTCGAGGTCCCTCGCTGCACTCGGGATTTCGCCTGCGGGCTCAGACGCCCGCAAGACGGCTCAAGTTCGATTCCTTCCGCGTCCACCACTCCAATAACAGTTCTCAGTTCTCAGTTCCCAATTCTCAGCCTTCAGCGATCAGCTTTCAGCTGCAATTCGCGGCGCGGAAGCTTCGCGCGAGGTCGAGAATTTTGCCGAAACCAAGAAAACGAAACTGTGAGACTGTGAAGGCATCCGCTCGAAGGCCTTGATTCTGCGTCGGTTCGGAGAAGGTCACAGTCTTACAGCCCCGGATCCGAAAAATAGGGGTCAGGCGTGAAGGAACGAGGCGTCAGGGAGCGAGGCCGTGAGGGTCGGGCGGACCTGAAACGGGAAGAGCTGAGGCGCGGATGCGGGGAATGGCGCAGGAGTGCTAACGAATAGCGCGAAAGTGTCATTGAGTCAGCAAGGGTAACGAGATTCAATGTTTCCAGCATGCCCTTGACGGGGGTACCGGGGGCGGACACGATTTCTGGCCGTCACTCGATCAACATCCTGCGTCATTCGCTGAACCGCAGACTACCAAGGAGAACACAAATGAACGGCCTGTTTTTGAATCTGTATGCGAAATTCCAGGGACTGAAGAACGGCGAGGAAGGCCAGGACCTGGTCGAGTATGCGCTTCTAGTTTGCCTGATTGCTCTCGTTTGCATCACCGGCGTCAACAACGTGGCCAGCGCCGTGAACACGGTGTTCAGCAACATTAGCGCCTCGCTGGCGTAAATCCAACAGGGCGCGGTCAGCAAGCGCGGGACTGCAATCCATCGACCTGCAGGGCGTCACTTCCCTCGACACAGAGCCTCTCGGAAGCGAGGGGCTTTTGTGTTTTTGGGCTATCGAGGGGGAAGTTGAAGCTGCACCGCGACCAAGCGGCGGATAAAAAATGGTGCGCCCGGACCCGCCGCGGCGGGGAACTCCCGACCGAATGCTCCCGAGTGTTCGCATGAAATGGTGCGCCCGGACCCGCCACGGCGGGGAACTCCCCACCTAACGCTGGCGCCGCGGAGGGTCGCCGCGGCGACCTCTGTCCAGCTGAGCTACGGGCGCGCCTGCAGAATGCACTTTAGCTCTTCTCTTCCGACGCCTGTCTTAAGGAACCGTTCCCTGGCAGTCGCCTGAATTCGGGTTGCGAAGTCCTCCCTGTATACCAAATCCCAAGGCCCGCGGTTTCTCGTTGAAGGTGTGAGGCCCGAATTATGCTGGATGAGACGCCTTTCTAGGTCCGAAGTCGAGCCCGTATAGAAACGACCCGTGGATCTGCTTCGAAGCACGTAGGTTGTAAACATTGCAGGAAATGGTGCGGCTGAGTGCCGCTAGTTTGAACTCGCTGGCCGAAATCCTACGTCACGCAAGCCCCTTGTACGCTGAATGTCGTTCAATTCTCAATTACTTGGACCGCGAAGATGGAATCGTTTCTCTGCCAGCGCCTGAAAACCACGCAACCGGCGCTGATTGCATTTCAGCCAACAAAGACGCGGACTCTCTACCCCAGAGCATATTAGAACCGATGGCACCAGACCCTAAAAGCATCATGTGAACGTATTGTGTACGTTACCTTACGCTTCAGGAGCCATGTTGACGGGTGAACGCAGGGACAGTTTTGGCTTTGCCGTTTGACCTCACTATTTCCAGAGTTGCTTAGTTAGCAATTCATCCGGGAGTGGCTTCCTGTTTGGGCAGTTATTCTGGGTCACGGCAGGCTCTTTTTGTTGGTGCTTGTTCTGGTTCATTCGTGATGAATTGTCGTCTGGTACACATTCACATTTGCAAATCTTATCGCACACAGGCTGGGGCGGGCTATTGGGGTCACATTCTTTGTGACAAACCGAATGAGTGCCCGCGATGCACTTTGCTGGAGGGCAACCGTCCTGCGCTGGCAGCTTTGCGTTTACTGCGACCATCGCTAAAATGCAAAGGCCGAGAATTAGCATGATGCGTTTTGGCTGGTTCTTTAGCTGCTTCATTCTTTCTTCTCCCGCTTTCCTCAGAACGTTCCCTGTAAAGCCATCATTGGCAGAATCCACCACGAGTGCTACTGATGAAATACGCACAAACAGCCCCTAGTGGTGCTTTCATTGAGGGTTAGATTGTGAATCGGGTTTTCCTTCCGTGACATCGTCGGCGTTCTTAGGCCCAACGGAAAAGACCTCAATCGAAACAGTGGCGGAATTAGGAGAGATTCTGCTTACCAGTTCATGCCCCGTTTGAAGGGATAAGATGGTCTCCTCAGCGGTCCTTGTGAAATCTGGGTTTGCCTCAATATGCAACGCCTTCCCATCTTGCTCGGTTGTTGCATACAAATGCTGTCCTTCACACTCTCCAGTTAGAGCAGCGCAACGACCTTCAGATACGGTGCGAGCGGCTACGCCATGCTCTTCGACCTGATCCTCAGTTAGCTTCAGAGGGCCTAAGAGTTGAACTAGGTGTTCCTGCAATTGGATGGCATCTTGATATGAAGAGGTCTTGATTGTGCAGTCATACAAATAGAGCACTCGGTCTGAGAGGGTTCCTTCTTTTATCGTGCACGACACGTTGTTGCCAGCGTCGTTTGGAAGAATGGTGGCGTCGTAGGCTTTACCCTCTTTGGTTGATTGCAATTCCAGTCCGCGATAACGGGCAAAATCTGTTGAGGGAGGAGTGGCCACAAGAAGACGAGCTATGAAGTTTAAGAACGGCAGTCGTTCGATCTGAGTGTGGGGCTGTAGTTCGGCCCAGATTTCACACGGTAGCGCAAAGAGCGTTAACGCAGGAGAGGGAGCAGTTTGCTTGTCGTTTTCCTCACAAGTCCCGCGCGCTTGGTCTGCCGTGAGATTGGTACCATCATTCCCGTTCTTGTCAACAACAGTCATGCCTGTATTGGTGTCAACTACGAGCTTCTCTCCGTCTGAATATACCAACGTCTCACTCTGGTGTTGCTGCGCCTGCATAAGACAAACATCAGAGAATAAAAAGGCCATTCCAAAAACCAATACAGCGCGAAGTCTCTTGTTCATCGCTTTCCCGTTGCCCCTCATTTCGCGGAATCGATCAATCAAAATTGAACCTTCTCCCACGTTCCTCAGTCACCATTGAAACTGCCGATGTCTTAGGGAAAGGATTTTCGGTGGATGGATTTTGCTGGTCGTCCAGCGTCTTCGCAATTTCCTTCAGAGCGTCAATGACAGCGTTGATTGCTTGGTCTGGCCCGGCGTCTTTCAACGCCATCTCAGCTACGCCGATCCTCCTTTGAATTTCCGCAACAGACATGCAAGTCTCCTTTTTTCGGCCAAAGCACGACCAGTCAACGACCCTCATAATGTCTGGGATGCCAGACACATACGGGTCGATGCTAGCGCCACTATGGGGAAGTGTCCAGCCAGAATCATGCTCTTTTGGTTACTATTGGGGGACGCATTCGCGCTCTGAGGAAGGCAAAGGGCTGGACTCAGACCGACATGGCGGTTTGTCTCGACATGAACCGGGGACACATCTCGGACATTGAGCGGGGCAAGCGGGAAGCTGGTCTAATCACACTCCAGATCATCGCCAGAGGCTTGGATACAAGCATGGCCCGTCTCGTAAAAGGACTGTAGAAGGGCCTACAGAAGGCTTACGCGCCCTCCCGATCAAGAAACGCCTTCAGAGCTTCAGTCAGAATGTCCTGAGCGGTTTTGCGGTCCCGTGCCCGGAGCATACTAAGGCGCATATAGGTCTGGCTGTCGATTTTCAGCGTGAGAGCGACGGGCTTTTCCGCCACTGCACCTGATATTTTCATCTTTGTCTTTTCTGATTTGCTCGCCTTTTTTGTTGCCATGTCCAGTTGCCTCCCCGTTCACTGTGCCGCCATAGCCACAAGCCTTGAAACGGTCGTTTTGGATAGCCTCAGTTCGGCGGAAATCTCCCCCAACGATTTCCCGGCCTCACGAAGCACCAGCACCTTTTTGTGGTCACAGACCACACGGGGCCTTCCTCCTATGCGCCCGTGCGCTCTGGCCCGTTCTAGGCCCGCTACAGTGCGTTCACTGAGCCTTATACGCTCCTGTTTAGCGACGGCAGCCAAGATGCTGACCACAGCATCCCGAAACATCCCGCACGAATCAAGGTACTGCTCAGTGAAGCTGCGGTATCCAATGCCGTATGACGTGAGCCGCTCAAGATGGTGAAGTGTATTAAACACGCCCTCCCGACTGAACCTGTCCAGCGCCCAAAACAGTACCATGTCGAATTCACGACGGGAGGCAGCGGTGAACATCTCCTGAAAGGCGTCCCGGTCACTGCGCTTGCCGCTGGCGTGGTCAACATACTCCCGAACGATCTCAAAGCCCTGCTTGGCGCAGAAGTCTCGCAATTGGCGTAGCTGGTTTTCAACATCCTGCCCCCTGTCAGGGGTACTGACTCGGCTGTAGATTGCTACTCTTGTCGGTTTCATGTATACGTATATACGCCAATACGTACATACGTGTCAAGCAAAATCGTACCAGAAATGATCGATTTTGGAACGTTAAAATGCGTGAGCGGAAGTGACGGTTTTTCAATACTGGCGAAGCGGATTTCCTAACCCCGTTTTTGGAACGGAGAACCCTTGCGTCGATTCTCCTTCCTATAAAACTTTTATAAGTCCCTCGCCCCGCTCTTTGAATCCCTTCCTGCGAGCAATCCCTTCAGCCGGGTTCCATGATCTTTAGGCGACCATTAAGTACCGACCCCATCGCTTGACCACGCCTATGGCCTGTTTTTCTGATTCCCGATGATAAGAACGAGAAATCGCTATGGTCACAATACAGCATAAAGACGGCAAGCGTAATCATTACAATGACATAGAGATGAAACTACCGTGTCAAATACCCCTCAGATACCCCCTCAAATACCCCTCAAGATACTGCTCAAATAGCGGGCAAGGACGTACTCGACAGTTGGGCTTGGGAATAGGGTGTCACCCACCTCTCTTTCCCGGCCCTGCCGGGGGAGTCCCCGTCCATGGACGTGCCTCAGTCGGTAGAGGCTAGGCCCACAGATTCCGACTTAACCGTTGATTTGTGAATAGCTTATGCTCATCACCAAGCGCCCTTGACAAAATAGAGCAAATATGGTATGCTAAATAGATAAAATTGTCAAGAGGAAGATTTGGTTTTTTTCTGACGCACTTGCGATAGAGCCACGGAGGACTGGCGGCGTCTTGTTTACGTCGGCAGCGGCAGAGTGGCTCCCTAGATTATTTCAGGAGGTAAATGTATAGCGATGAGAGGACCCAAGGGCTAGCCCCGGCACAGCCTGTATTACAGTACGAAGATTCACAAGATCAGCGACAAGAGCGCATGAGGCAACTTGCCAACATTGCTATTGATATATTCTTAGCATCCCGGCCGGGCAATCACGACGAACCAAGAAGCTGGGTGAACTGATGAAGAACAAGAGACCCAACTTCAGAATCTCTAGCAATGCGCTGCTATATCTTCGCGTCAGCACTGAAGAGCAGGCGCGCGATGCTTATGGCCTAGAGTCACAGGAAAAGATGTGCCGCGAACTGTGTCAGAAACGTGGTTGGACTATTGAGCAGGTTTTTCGTGATAGGGGTGTATCAGCATGGGCAGATGTTGAACGACCCGATTTTCTCCGCATGATGGCTTACATCCGCGCACACCGGGAAGTGAACCTTGTCTTTTATGATTACTCACGCTTTGGCAGGAAAACCCTTCCGGCCCTAAAGGCGTTCGATGAGTTGGACCGTCTTGGAGTGTTCTCAATCGCCTCAACTAACCCTGGTATTGATTGCAGGACAGCGGCTGGCCGTACAGCAAGGCGAGACGAACTCAGCAAAGCCGAAGACTTCAGCGACCAGAATTCCGAAAAGACAGCGGAAAGAATGAAAGTTGCGTTTGAAGATGGCCGCTGGTGCAGAAAGCCACCGCTAGGTTATTGCGGCGTTAAGACCAAGACCAAGGGGCAGCCAAACATTGTGCCTGTGGAACCGGAAGCTAGTCTCGTTCTGAAGGCGTTCGAGTTGGTACATGCTGGCAATGACCGCCCTGCCGACATTCTTCGCGCGTTGACGGCTATGGGATTGCGTTCCAAGGGCGGGAACAAACTTACACCGCACACATTCTTGAAGATGCTTCGCAATCCTGTCTACATCGGTCTGATGAAATCGAAAAAGTGGGGGATAACATGTAAGGGGCTACATGCGCCACTTGTCAGTGAGCAGGTCTTCCGCAACGTGCAACTCATTCTGAGCGGCAGAAAGCCGATTGCCGCTCCGTACAAGCGCAACCGTGAGGATTTCCCTTTGCGCCGATTTCTGCGATGTAGCGAATGCAATATGCCCCTCACGGGTGGACCGTCGAAAAGTGCATCCGGGAAGACCTACGATTACTACCGCTGCTATCAATGCCGCGCTGTGAAGTCGCTACCAGCAAGCAAGGCGGCAACAGAGTTTATTGATTTGCTGAAGCGACTCCGGGCCGATGCATCTTTTACAGCAGAGTTCGCTAAGATTCTTAAGCAGGAGTGGAGCAAAAGGACGGGCGACAGCAGCGCCATTGTTCGCAAGCTGAGTCTGGATTTGAAAGAGAAGCGCAAATTACAAGAGAAGTTGCTTGAAAAGTATTTGCAGGAAGACGCGGCCATTGTGCCTCACTTTAAGCAACTCCACGGCAGGTTCGATGAGGAGATCGCGGACCTTGAGGCACGGATTGCCGAGGCCGACATGGAAAAAGCGACGTTCGACCAGTTGTGGGAGTTCTCAAGGTCGCTACTCGTGGACATTGCAACCGCGTGGGAAAGAGCAGATGTTTCCCAAAAGCAAAGAGTTCAAAATGTCCTTTTTCCAAGTGGACTAAAGTACCACCCCGAAAAAGGGATTTTGAACTCGGAGAACGACTGTCTTTTCAATCAATTGGAAAACTTCATAGGCGGAAAGATGTTGATGGTGCGCCCGGAGAGATTCGAACTCCCGACCTAACGCTCCGGAGGCGTTCGCTCTATCCAGCTGAGCTACGGGCGCGCTTCAACAGGATACCGCAAATTGCGGATTCCCCGCCCTCGTCTCAGTGCCCGGACGACGGCAGGCGCGCCAGTTTTTGAGGCGATTCACTCGAAATTCCGTCGATTCCGATTCCGGGGGTCCAGGCATTGGCGCGCAATTCGCGATTGACTGCGACACGACCGATCCAGGCAAAGACAAACAGCGTGAGGCCGCCAACCCAGGCGCCGAGGCAGAAGGTCCGGGGAAGGTAAAGTGCGATGGCGATGCCGCTCGAGACGAGGATCGCGCACAAGGGAATGAACATGCGCATGCCATAGAGAAAGACAAAAGGAAGATAGTGCGCGCCGAGCAAGATCAGGAACGCGGGATAAAACAGGTTCAAACGAAACTCGGTGACCGGAACAAGCAGAAGCATCGTCATAGGCAGCGTAAAGGCGATCTGCATTCCGAGTTTGCTCAAGGGATTGCCTTTGGGGGGGTGCCTTTTGTGGGCGAGGCGGGCCCGCCTGTTAAACGCAGCAGCAGCAGGGTAGCCGGGAAGATGAAGAAACCGCCGAAGAGAAGGGTCGATATCGCCGCACGTGGAGTGCTCCACGTTGCGAGAGCTGCCGACGCGAGCCAGACTACAGACGAGACCAGTTGACCCCAAAAGCCGCCGATGAAAACTGTACGAACTTGGCGTTGAGCGTCCTCGACGAGCATATTCGAACCCTCCGAAGATGAAGATGAGAGAGGCGCAGGTAGTCTAACCCGCATTTCTCACAGGTTCATTGCTGATTGCGGTGACGATAGACAGGAAAAGTGTTGGAAAGGCCGTCATTTCATGGCATAACTGCGTTGTCGAAGCGTAGTTGTAGCCGTGCGGAGGCGGCC
>JBEKGW010000048.1:0-24857 GCA_050012595.1 Terriglobales bacterium | reverse complement strand
AATAGAAACCCGGTGGAGAACAACATATGTCGCGCATTCAGATCACAGCAAAAGCAACAACGCAAGGAAGGAAAAAACAAAAGCAGACCTTGACCACAGGCGACCTGCTCATAGAAAACGGGCTTCGAGGAAGTTAGCCAGATTGGTACCGCGAAGTCGGCCAGTGTTTACTGAATCATTTCCGTTCCGGTCGGATGACGGACAACCCGGCAGTTATTGGTGCATGCGGTTCGGCGTCCGACTCATAGGCTGTTGAACGGCGCCCCGCCGTCCTTAAAGAGGGGATAGGGGGTCCAAAAATGAAATCCGAGCGGCTTGGCGAGCGTGCGCCGTCAATGCACGCATATGCGCGAATGGGAATTTCTTGGTTTTCCCTGGATCATGGGGCAGCCTGAATTATATTATGAGATTGATACTAAGCAATTTACATTGAATTCTGCACAGCAATCGAAGGCTCCGAAAGTTCTCAAAAAGACCCCAAAACACCCAAAAATATGCAAAAAACGCCCTGAAATTGGACAGAGACGAGCTGAAAGTTTACTAGAAGATAACAAATTCGCCTATTTTCAGTTGTTCCTCGATCCCTCGATCCCCGGGCTGGTCGACGAACAGTCGGCTCGACAAGAACCCGTGAATGATAACTAGAGAGTTACCCCCACTCCTTGTTCTTATCGCCCTCCACTCAGCCGGCATCATCCTTCGCCAACCACTGCGGGACAACCGGAACGGGGTTCAAACCAATAGCGCCACCGCCAGAGGTTTGGATGGGGCATTCTTGCGGATCCAAGAATCCTGCAGAGAAAGCGCGCGACTGGTACACGGATCTTGGTCGGTCGCATCGAGATGACAAACGAAGAAGGATTGTCGCGCGCCTTGTTGATTGACAAACGCAGTTGAAATCGTGCGTGAAAAAGCCCCATAGCAAGAGGTGTTGGTTTTGTATCTGATTCGAAATGCGATCGGGCAGACTTATTTCGTCGTAGCAGATCGCGAGCCCGCGCGCAAAGAACGGATCAACCAGAATCGACGAGTGCCAGCCGACCAGTTCCGCGGCAGGATGAATAGGAAAGCAAACTCCGTCAGCTTTATATTGAGTACGAGTCTCCAGTTTTCTAGCGCATTGACTGTCCTTAAAGAGGGATAGGGTATCCAAAAATGAAATTCGAGCGGTTTGATGAGCGTGCGCCGCTAAAAGACGCATACGCGCGAATTGAATTTCATTTTTCCCCAACTTCATTTTCGGCCAGCGGAAAGAGCTCCCAGCGGGGAGTGGCTAACACCCGAGCCGCCGTTACCGGATCGCGAGGGGAACAAACCGGGCGGTGTGGACAGGCACGATCCTCCCTTAACGGGGCTACGGCATCTCGAATCCGCGCTGCCAAATGAGAATAACCGAACTGCCGAAGAGCCGAAACCGGGCTGTTCGGAAGCCGAAACCGGTTGTCTGGGGAGCTACACCATAAGCACACAAGAAACACACCACCTTACCTGCCATCCTCCCACCCGCGATTCCAGAAACGGATGGAGGAATGGAGATTCTCTCTCAAGAGCAAGAGCAAAACCAAGTGCTAGAACCGTCGCAGAACAATACGCGGAGATGGAGCGGAGTCAGGACAACTTTTACTGGTCGCAAATGTTGAAGCATTTACCTGAGCAAATATGTGGTCCGGTTCCAAACAAGAAACAGCGAGAACAAGTGATACCGCACTTGCGCGGTAAGCGCTCGTTAGGAATCCAGCATCATCTTATCTTAACGCGATGCGCGACTGGGTCGATTGAAGACCGTCGATTCAAGGTGGTTCGCCTCAATCGCCTTGAGTTGCCTCACAACATCCCACCTTAGGCGACAACAGTTGTCGGACACCGAGCATCATGTCCCGGCCCAAGTTTGCAAAGTCCGGTTAGCTGACCACTCGGGAATGATCGTCTTTTTGTGGACACTTGGGAGTTTGTCGGCACGAATCCCGAAACACAGCCAACTTCCGTATTGCTTAGCATTGATCGTTGGGTTATGAGTGCCACCATCAATGGAGTCTAAAGCCAATGTGCGGCGCAAAGAGTAACGCATTGTTCTCAAGGGGAGCGAACCGTAATCCTGCCTGCCCCTGTGTTGCCCTTATCGTTTGTCCAAAGTCTTGCACTGTCGCCTCAGCGCTGGGTCTGGACACCTGCCACAGCCGCGGTTTCAGACTGAGTCATCCTTAGCCGGATGAGTGAGCGGCTGCGCAACTAGCTTAAGCGGAGGTTTATCGGCAGCGATTGCGCATCGGCATGATCCCGGGAGTTGAAATTGCGGAATGAAGTAAGGAATTTCCTGGAGATGTGTGGTGCCGGGAGGGGAATCTATTCCCGCCATTCTCAAGGGCGTCGTGAGAATACCACTTTCAAACTACGGGGCCGGCCTTGCTGAGACAGTCACCACGGTATAGTGCTGGATCCGGCTCAGGGTGAACTCGCAGACGCTCCCGTGCAGAGAGAGGCCAGCGAACTGAGGCTGGGCCGCGTCCGGCGAAAGGACTTTCACCTCCCAGCGGCTCAGGTCCTGGACCAGCCCGCTCAGCTCCAGGCGGACTTTCACGTTCTCTGCGGGGACCTGGTGATCGTAGTTGAGCAAGTGGAGAATCAAAGTCCGACCGTCGGGTTTCCGAGTCAACTGGCCCAGCACGTAACCGCGCGGCTCCAGGCTGAGGCGAGGCCCTCCGGCCGCGGCTTCGGCGCGTGCCACGATTCCTGACTTAGACTTTCCGGCCCTGATGATGACGCCCCCGCCAGCGGTGAACGCATCCAATCGGGCCTTTTGCTCGGCGCTGAGCTTGGGCAGGTCAGCCGGCATGACCAGCACCTTGAACCGGTCCAAGGGGACTCCCTTGTCCAGGTGCGCGAGCACTTTGGTCTCGAAGAAGACGCTCTGTTTGAGGAATTCGTTGGCCAGCGGGTTGTGCGGCTCTGCGGAGATCAAGGCGATCCGCGCCGCCGGCTCCGCCTGGTGATACAGCTCCTGATGCTCGACCAGGAAATGGTTGTATTGAGCGATGGCCGTCCAGGCCTTCTGGGCCTCCGGCTCGCCCTTGATCAGCCCGGAGAGGAATCGGCCCTCGATGTTGCGCGAGGTAGCCGCGCCGAACGTATAAGCCTCGGCGATGGAAAGCTTCTGCTCGGCCGGGCTGGGGATGCAGCGCTCGCGATGGCCGCAATGGTAAATGTCGTTCTCATACATCAGGGGCTGCCAAAGCTGCTTCTCGCCGCTTAGGAATTTGATCTTGCGCGCGCTGTCCAGCTGCCAATGACCGTTCCACACCCCCGGAGTGTCCTTGCCGTCCTCCTCCCAGATTGCCTCGTTAATGTCGTTCATCCCAAACCGGTCCGGCGGAATATGGATATTGGCATAAACCATGACCTTGGGCCGGCCGGTTTCCCGCGCCTTCCGTTCCGCCATCCGCTGGGTATCGTCGAGCAACTGGGCCAGGCCGCTGTTATGACCGATCATGTTGTCCCATGCGATCGCGTCCACGCCCGCGTCCATCGCCATCTCCGCCTTCTTCAAGAGATAGGCCCGCCAGCCGGGCTCGCGCGCGTCGGCGAGCCGACGCTTCCATGAGATCTGCAGGTCGGTCTTGGTCGGGCCGGCGTAGAACATGGGGATGCCGTACTTCCACAGGCCGTATTTCTTCGTTTCCGGGTCGTCGCGGTAGGCGCTCTTCCAGAACATGTTGGAAGCCGACAGGTAAGCCGACACGTGGATGCCGTTCTCATGGCAGCGGGCGATTACCTTTTTCAGGTTCTCCCGGTTCTCGTCCTCATCCTTAAGCGACCAGCCGTTGCTCCAGGTGACCCAGATCCAGTTGAACTCCGCCTGCTTGAGTAAGCCGAGCATTTGCTCGAAATCGCGGTCGTAGATGTGGGTCAGCACCTCCTTCTCTTCGGCGCTGAACTTGTTGCCCCACCAAGTTCGCTCGGCCTTCCAACTCTCGATTTGTCCGCCGTCCAGCCGGATGAAACGAAAATTCCCCTGCTCCGCCCACGGCGGCACATCCTCCGGCTTGGCGCGATACAGTTTCGGCGCCGGCTGAAAAGGCTGGGCGGAGCAGAGCAGCAGAAACGCGGAGACTAGACCAATAAGTGCAATGCTTTTTCCCATTCGGACACGCAATTCCAAAATCGGTGCAAGCAGCGGTGTTCGAAATCACACTTTCACATCTTTATAAGACTGGCCACCGAACAAGTCTTCCATGTGAGCCGGGAGCGAGCTCTCGCATTTCTCAATCAAGAGGGAGGCGCGTTCGAACTTGACTGCTCGACTCACTTCTGAGGCAGAGCGATCAGGCTGCGTGTTTTGGAATCGTCACACTCTGTTGCAGAGTGAAATCCAGTAGGGTCTCGCTCGGGATCTTCACTTGGTCTCCCTTAGTGATAATTTCCGAGGCGGCTCCCACGCCCGCACCTGTTCCTGCCCCTATGGCCGCGCCTTTCCCGCCGCCTGCAAGCGCACCAAAGAGGGTTCCAAGGGCCGCTCCCCCAACAGTTCTTTTCGCGGTACTCTCGCCCTTGGATTTGCCTGAGACTTCGTATTCTCCGGTGACTAGCGGCACAGTCTGGCCATGGACGACGATTTCCGTCAGCTCGAGTTTCAGTTCAGACCTTCCAGTGAAAGTTCCGGTCTCTTTCGACTCTTCCAACCGGCCGTAAACGTCTGCGCCCTTCGGAACCACCATATTGCCGTCTACCCACAGAGGTTCTTCGAGGGAAGCCTGAAAACGATATCCCACGCGATTCCTAGTGGAGTCAATGGAATCGATGGTGCGAACCGAAATCCGTGTACCAGCAGGAATGGTCACCGACGACGAAGTCTTTGCGACTTCATCTTTTTCTAGAGCCGAAGGCACAGTCGGCTGATTCGAGGGAAACGAGGGCGAGGCACCCTGCGCGTCGGAATCGAATCGGAGCGAACTGACATCGGCGATATCATAGCTCTGCACAGACGACCCTACCTGAAAGCTGATGCTCGTCTGGGTCCCGCCCATGAATTTACCCTTGGTTAGACTTCCATTCTTCAATTCCAAAGAGTCCGCGCGGGCAGCTACCGCTGCCACACATAGAGCGGCAATCACTCCGCAAATCTGCTTCGCGTTCATTTACTAGTTCTCCTTTGTATTCGTTGTGTTACGTTGCCTTCAAGCCGGGCAGCTGACTATTTGCCGCGTCCCGGAGGAAAGTCCTTCAGCAGTTTTTGCGCTCCTTTATTGAGCCTTTCCTGGTTTTTCTCCTGTTTTTTGCTGGGTTCAATCGCATGTTGGGCAGCACCTATCCAAACGAGCTTCTTTACAACAGGGTCATACATACCAACGACGAAAGTCCCGATGTAATTGCTTGAAGTACTGGCCGAAAATGTACCGAAGCCGCCCCCAAACGGGCCCAAGCCGCCAAAGCCGCCAAAGCCGCCCATGTTGTCCGCGAAGCCGTTGATCTGCTTCTCCTGATCGATCGCGAGCTGGTAGCCAAGGAGTAAATCGGCTTTACTGCCGTCCACCGCCTTGGCGAAGCCCTTGCCCGCCATTTGTGAATCGATCGCCTGCTTGACCTGGGTGTCTAGGATCTGGTCGGGATGGCCACCTACCGCAGGTACGCCTTGTACCTCGTCGACCCATGCATAGGTGTGGTATTTTGAAAAGTCAGTTCCCGGCATATAGTTGGTTCTCACGTCCTGCGCGTATGTCACGGAGCACGCGACGAGCGCCAGGACCAATGCAGGGCCAAACTTTGCCGTCCAGTTTCGAGATTTTTGCCACATCGTACTTCTCCTTTCAGTATGTTGCGTTAACATTTCCTTTGTCCTTTCGCAGTTCGTTCCAATCTCGTCGGCGATACCGGCGTTACGCTCTCTCCGGTATTGGACAGGGCTGTACATGCCAGATTTCTGCTGCATATTCAGCGATGGTGCGGTCGCTGGAGAACTTCCCCGAGCTGGCCACATTCAAGATGGCCTTGCGCGCCCACTGGTCGGGATCGGCGTATGACGCGCATAGCCGCTCGTCTGCCTCGAGGTACGACTTCAGGTCCGCCAGGTCCATAAAAGGATCGCCGCGGGTTAGCAACATGTCGCGTAAAGGCTCGAAGACACCCGGCTCATAGCGGCTGAAATAATCGGAGAAGATCAAGTCCAAGGCTTCGCGGGTCTCAGGCTCGTTTTCGTAGTGCCAGTGCGGGTTGTACCACCCGCGGCTGCCAATCACTTGCTCGGCTGTCAGACCGAAAAAAAAGAAGTTCTCCTCGCCCGCCTCTGCTGCCATCTCAATTGTCGCGCCGTCGCGCGTGCCAATGGTCAATGCGCCGTTCATCATGAACTTCATGTTGCTTGTGCCGCTGGCTTCGTAGCCTGCCGTCGAGATCTGGTTCGAAACGTCACTGGCGGGGATCAGATGCTCCGCAAGCGAAACGCAGTACTCGGGCAGGAATATCACTTTCAGCCGTCCACGTACTGCGGGGTCGCCGTCGATGGTCCCAGCCAGATTGTTGATGAACTTGATGATCACCTTGGCGAGCCGGTAGGCAGGCGCGGCCTTGCCGGCGAAAAAGAACGTACGTGGATACAGGTTAAGCCCCGGGTCCTGGCGCAGCCGGTTGTAGAGCACAACGATCCGCAGTGCATTCAGGAATTGGCGTTTGTACTCGTGGATGCGTTTGACCTGGCAATCGAAGATCGAATCCGGATCAACGGTCTGCCCTGTCGACCAGCGGAGCCAATCACAGAATTGTCGCTTGGCATTTCGCTTGGCTTTGCGGAAGTCATCACGGAAGCCATTGTCCTCTGTGAATGCTTTGAGCTTGCTTAATTCGCTTAAATCACGGATCCACTCATCTCCAATGGCATCAGTGATGAGTCCAGAGAGTCCGGGATTGCATAACTGCAGCCAGCGCCGGGGTGTGACTCCATTCGTCTTGTTGTTGAAACGTTCCGGAAAGATTTCCGCCAGGTCTTTGAGCGTGGTCTCACGCAACAGCTTGGAGTGAATCTCTGCCACCCCGTTGGTGCTGTGAGAACCTACGACCGCCATATTGGCCATGCGAACCTTGCTCTCTGGGCCATCTTCGACAAGGCTCACGCGCTGAATGCGGTCTTTGTCGGCAGGAAACCGCCCGCGAACTTCTCCCAGAAATCTGCGATTGATTTCGTAGATGATCTCCAGCTGCCTGGGCAGCATGTCTTCAAACCACTTCACGGGCCATCTTTCAAGCGCTTCGGGCAACAAAGTATGATTCGTGTATGCCAGCGTGTTCTGTGTGATATGCCAGGCTTCGTCCCATTCGAGGTGCACCTGATCCAACAGAATTCGCATGAGTTCCGGCACTGCGAGGGAGGGGTGGGTATCGTTCATTTGAATCGCCACTTTCTCTGCAAACAAGCTCCAATCCGAGTTGGAGCGCTGGAAGCGGCGCACCGCATCTGCTAACGAGCAGGCAACAAGGAAGTACTCCTGTAGCAGGCGTAGCCCTTGCCCCATCACTCTTGAATCATCGGGATAAAGGACGCGTGTCAGAGTTTCGCCTGAGAGGGCCTGAGTGAACGCTTCAATGAAATCGCCGTGGGAGAACTCTTCAAAGTTGAAGTAGTCGTGCGCCGCTGCGGCCCAGAGGCGGAGCGTGTTGATCGTGGAACCGCCGTACCCGATGACAGGACGGTCAAATGGGATGCCGATCAGAGTCGATGGGCGCCCCGGTACCGGGCGCAGGCTGCCTCCGCTGAGCTCGAACGAGCAACCCACGCTGACTTCCACCTTCTCGTTCGGACGAGCGATCTCCCACGGATCGGGAGAACGGAGCCAGTTGTCCGGCATTTCCTGCTGCCATCCGTTCTGGATCGATTGCCTGAAGATGCCGTATTCATATCGCAGTCCGTACCCCATGGCCGGTAGCTGCATCGTCGCGGCCGATTCAATGAAGCAGGCCGCCAGTCGTCCAAGGCCGCCGTTGCCGAGTCCCGCATCGGGCTCCTGCTCCAAAATCTCGAGGAGGTTGAGTTTCTTGTCCTCGATGAACTGGTTTGTGAGCGGAGAGAGCAGAAGATTCACAACGTTGTTTGCGAGTGAGCGGCCGATGAGAAACTCCATCGAGAGATAGTAGAGCCGCTTAGGATTTTGTTCTTCGTAGGTCTTCTCTGTTAAGAGCCATCGCTGAGATAGAATGTCACGCACCGACCGCGCAAGGGCCTCGAACCGGTCGCGCGCCGTCGCCGCCGCTAGATCGACGCCACTGTCAAACAGCAAGTGCCGTTCATACAGTGCTTCGTCCGTTCCGGAGAAGTGCACTGGACCACATCCGTACTTGGCGCTGAGTTTCTCAGTATCCGGCACTGCTTGCCGCTTGGCGGCGGCGTTCGTAATCATGATCGACTCCTTCAAGATTTCCCGAGGATTGGTGCCCTAGCCCACATCCCATCGTGATTGTTTGGTCGCTTTGGCTATATTGCGGGCCAAGTTGTGAGTAGCCCGCAAATTGCTGCCGAAGAAGCGAACGTCGCCGTTCACTGTGCGCTCGAGAACGATTTTGCCCTCGCGTGTGAGGAGCTGACTCCGCACCGTTAACTTTGTGGCGCCGCTCACGGTGGTTACCGCACGCCGCGTTTCGCTCCCAGGGGTGTATTTCTCAACCGTTGTCTTTAAGACCAACAAATTCGGAACCTCGTTAGCCTTGCGGTCGCCGTCGCGGAAAACCTGCTTGAATTGCTTTGTCTTATTCAATTCTTCCAGAAGGCTCTCGTAGATCGCGACTTGGAAGGAATCCGCGATCTCCAGGTCGCCGGGGTTGACCCTGTCCACTTGCACGCTCCATTGCATAGCGGAGCCGCTACTTGCATCGGAGGATTTCACCGCGGCAGTTTGGGCAGGTAGCCAAGCCGGAAATGCAGCCATGATCGCCACCATTGCTGCTACATAAATAATCGATGAACTTCGTCTAATTGTTTTCATCCTTGACCTCTACAGTGCTTTGTTTTGTGGTCTGGTATTCGCCAGAACCAGGAGATACGCCCCGAGCCTTTAGTGAATCCCTTACGAGTTCGCCTTGTCCGTTGGCCAGTTGGAAGATCGCACCGTGAACTCCTCCATCACTGTCCACATATTCCAGGGTCAGCGTGTCGTACTTTTTATGGGCGAAAAGACTAACGACCCGGCCACCACCGAACGGAGCCGCAGCCTTGCCCAACTTCATCGGCAATCCGCCGATCTGCTTGCTCTCTCCACCCAGAAAAATACCCTGGATAGAAGTGATTTTTACCTCTGCGCCGGGCTTGCCGCCTTGCTGAAATTGCAGCGCATCGCCTTGAATGGACAGAGTTCCGTTGCAGTTGCTCTTTGTGTTTTCCAAACCCAGAAGATGAGTGGCCGGAATGCTGAATGGTGCGCTCGCGTTTACTGGGGGAGCGGTGCTCTGGGCCAATGCGCCTAGGCTGGAGCAGAGCAATAGTGCCCAGACTCTGATGAGTGCGTGTCCGACGAAGTAACTGTTCCTATGGTTCCTTAGAATAAACAAACGATCCATCCTTCCTTTGAGCTCGAATCGATTTGCCACATCGAGCTGCAACTCTTGCACAATTTCTGAGACTCGCGCGATAGCAGCGCGGTCCCCGAGCGGACCGCCCTCATGAGCAGCGGTACGATTCCCCCACCTCACTTCTTGTCGTAAGGCCACTTCCAACCGCTAATCTCAGGGCTGTCGATTCCGTGCTCGTAAGCATGGCGTCGGCATGCAATCTGGCTGTCGCGAAACTCCTCTTTAGCATGCGCCCCAATCCGCTGCAGTTTCGGAACGCGGTCAATGGCATCGATTGCGAGACTGAACCGGTCCGTCTGGTTGTTGATTGCCAGTTCCATCGGCGTATTGATATTGCCCTTCTCTTTGTAGCCGCGGACATGCAAATTCCGGTGGTTTGTGCGCCGATAGGCGAGACGGTGAATCAGCCAGGGATAGCCATGGAAGTTGAAGATGATCGGCTTGTCGGCCGTAAACAGCGAATCGAAATCTCGGTCACTCAGGCCATGTGGATGTTCGTTGTTAGGTTGCAGCTTGAACAAGTCCACTACGTTAATGAATCGGATTTTCAGGTCAGAAAACCGCTCCCTGAGCAGTGCTGTGGCAGCCAAGGCTTCTTGGGTTGGGATATCGCCCGCGGCAGCAAAAACAACATCGGGTTCCTGGCCTTCATCATTACTAGCCCAATTCCAGATACCGATACCCTTTGTGCAGTGCGTAACCGCAGCATCAATATCCAGGTACTGCAGATGGCGCTGTTTGTCCGAGACAATGACGTTGATGTAGTTTTCCGAGCGCAGGCAATGATCTGCTACGGACAACAGACAATTGGCGTCCGGCGGGAGGTAGATGCGGGTTACTGCCGCACTCTTGTTGAGCACTACATCCAGAAACCCCGGATCCTGGTGCGTAAAGCCATTGTGATCCTGACGCCACACGGTTGAGGTAATGAGAAGGTTCAGCGATGCGATCTTGCGGCGCCAAGATAAATTGTTACAGATGGACAACCACTTGGCATGCTGATTGAACATCGAGTCGATCACGTGAACGAAGGCTTCATATGACGAGAGAAAGCCGTTGCGACCCGTAAGCAAGTAGCCCTCGAGCATGCCTTCCATCGTGTGCTCGCTCAACATTTCGACAACGCGTCCGTCCGCAGATAGTTCTGTTCCGTCACGGTCCTCGGGGAAACTTTCAGCGATCCAGAATTTCTTCGAAGCCTGGTAAATTGCGTCCAGCTTGTTGGAAGTGTTCTCGTCGGGTGCGAAAACCCGAAAGCCGTTCATGTTCCATTTCATGACGTCTCGCAGAAACACACCTAGCGGCGGAACATTCTCTACTTCGATGTTTCCCGGGCGCTCAATCTTGATGGCATAGTCGCGAAAGTCAGGTAAGCGCAGCGCTTTCCTGAGCTCTGCGTTCGCGTGTGGGCTGGCACTCATGCGGCGCCGGGCTGACGGCATAATTTCGGCGAGTTCCGGTAACACCCTGCCATACTCGTCGAACAGTTCTTCGGGTTTGAGTGACCGCATCCAGTTTTCAAGAATGTGCAGGTGTTCCGGTTTAGTCTTGACGTCTGCCAACGGAACCTGGTGCGAGCGCCAGAAGCCTTCGAGCCGATGTCCGTCCACCTCCAGCGGTGCACCCCAGCCTTTTGGCGAACGCAACACTACCATCGGCCAGCGTGGTCGCGTGGCAACGCCCGTCTTCCGGCATTCTTCCTGGTGGGTCTTAATTTCGGCAATGCAACGCTCAAGCGTCGCTGCCATTGCCTGGTGCATGCTGTCGTGATCGGATCCCTCCACGAAGCAGGGATTCCAGCCATACCCGCGTAACAAGTCTTCCAGTTCTTCGTGAGTGATCCGTGCCAGCAAGGTCGGGTTGTTGATCTTGTATCCGTTAAGATGAAGTATGGGTAACACAGCCCCATCGCGGATGGGATTCAGAAACTTGCTGATGTGCCATGATGTCGCCAGCGGGCCGGTCTCGGCTTCGCCGTCACCCACGACCGCCGCCACGATCAGGTCGGGATTGTCAAACGCGGCTCCGCAAGCGTGCGAGAGGACATATCCCAGTTCACCTCCTTCATGAATCGAACCCGGCGTTTCTGGTGTACAGTGGCTGCCAATACCGCCGGGGAATGAGAACTGCTTGAAGAACTCTCGCAGGCCTTTCTCATCCTCGCTTTTCTCCGGATAGATTTCACTGTATGTGCCTTCCAGATATATAGGCGCTAAAACTCCCGGCGCCCCGTGTCCTGGGCCTGCGAGAAATATCATCTCGAGGTCGTCTCTCTTTATGAGACGACTCAGATGGGTGTAGATGAAGGCGAGCCCCGGGCTTGAACCCCAATGGCCGAGCAGTCGGCTCTTGATATGTTCCGGTTTTAGGGGCTCCCGTAAGAGAGGATTCGCCTGAAGGTAGATCATTCCTAGAGCAAGGTATTTGCACGCGCGCCAAAAAGCATCGATTCTATTCAGCTCATCGACGCCTAGCGGCGCACCTGCAACGGTTGATCGTGCAATCCCTTCGGCGCTCAGTGGTCCGGCTAGTTCTTCAGTTGCTATTAGCGAGGTCATTTTCCATTCCTTACTCGTCTTTGTGCTCTTTTGACACTTTGGGGTAGTTCAGCAAGCGTCCGCCTTCGTCCTGGTTCAACACTCATTCAAAAACTAATTGCACGCTTCTCTCAGTTGACAGCTTGAAAGCTCCAGCGTTGCTCCCCGCCTCTACGTTGCAACTCTCGTTGAATTTGTTCGATTTCCGCCGCATCGTTTGCAGTGATTGCGAAGTCGCCGGCGAGGATTATGTACAGCATGTCAATGAGTGTGTCAGTCGGGATGTCCATCAGTTCTCCGAGCATGGCCTACTCCCCTGGAGCAATTTGAAGATCGCACTTCGTATTCGCAATCCGACTGCCAGAAGTGGCCAGTTGTAAGTGGATGAAAATACCTGCCTACCAATTGGATCGGAAGCTCCTACACAGACGTCGAATGACCTGCCAAGGGCACTGACCGAGTTTGGGCAGCAAGCCGAAGTTAGTCCAAGCCACTGGCCTGTGCTTGGTCGCATATAAGTTTTTGTGGCTGGCACGCGTATTAGTTAGCCCTCCAGCACATTTGAGGCAGGCGATTTCCGTCAGTGTCGGTGACCGTGGCCCAGTTCATGTGAAGAGGACGAAATTCTGCCTGGTCCTTCTCGTCAACTGGCTGGCAGATGTCACAGCAAGCAGCCTGGGTGAGAGGCTTCGTCGCCATCGTTGCTGCCTGCAGAGTGAGTGATGTAGCGAACATTGTCGTTTCCTCCTTTGTTCAAGATCCTTAGCACGCGGTTTGCCTTTTGCCACATCTCCAGCGGTAATTCTCCGCAACACTAGCTCACTACCTACTCGCGCTGTTCGGAGTATTGCCCGATTTCGGGCAGTGCTCATGCGACGGCGGCAGATCAGCGTGGGGAAGAGTCAATCTTGTGCATTCTGCTATGGGGTGCGGCATGCCGCGCCGGCTACCGCTACTCCGTTTGCCAGTGCATAGAGTTTTGGAGATTTGTTAGAGATCGAGATCGTAATCAGGTACAACCCCGCAATCGTTGACCAGAAGAGAGAGCGGGCGCGACGGCACAAGGACAACGTCAAACCGGTTGCACTGCTGGCCCCGATCAACTTCGCCAGAATCATATTTCCGCCCTCATAGGTCCCTACGTTTCCCGGATTGAAGATTCCTACGACATTGATCAGCTTGGTTAGAGCTTCGAGAATCAATGCCTGCACCAAGCTGACCGGAACTCGCATGAAGTGCAACACCAAATAAACCTCCAGTATTGCCAAACAATGACACGCCAGGTTCAGGCTCAGGCTCCCCCAGAAAGGTCCCGGTGCCTTGTGGCAAAACTGTTGGAGGTTGTTCTCAGCGGAACGAATTACTGACTGCTTGTCCATTACCCAGACTCTGCACCATGGCAGGCGCGCGATCATACCCGCGCACCGGGACAACAGGGGCCAGCGACGTTGCATAGCTACGACAGTTGCAACCAGCAACAGCAGCAGCACGCTTGTTAACAAAACGAGATAGAGTCGCCAGCTTTCAGAAAGCGAAACCAGGAGCAGAGCCGAAATAATTCCGGCTACGCTCACTATCGCCGAACTTAGCAAGTAGAGTCCACGATCGAGTGTCACTGAAGAGACGGAATTCGCGATAGGCACCGACGAACCCAATAAACATACTCTGGTAGTTTCTCCGACTACCTGTCCGGCAAGGCCTAACTTCCCTATACCCTCGGAAACCAAGCGAAGTGCGAACGCACGACCGAATGACAGTTGGCGAAGGTCGCAAAGAAATGTAAGCCGCCAAGACCAGGTCTTTATGAGATGAGAGATTCCGCCTAGGGCGATTATTAATGCCATCCCCCAGCCCACGGCCTCCGTCTGCTGGACGACGGTGTGGGCGCCGGTTCGAAACACCAGACAGGCCAGCATTGTGACGCCGAGGAGCACGGCTGAGAGCCGCAACATCTGTTCTCGCCAATGGACTTTAACCATGGATGACCTCATGAAAACTTGACGGTTGTCTAAAGAGGACATGAAGTCAGTCGTCTTCGCCCCCCGATGGCGCCCATACAATCTAAGACGGAGCTAAACACCTTCAACTCATTAGTGCTTACCTTTGCTTGTAAACTTGTCCAAGATAAACTCTTGCGCCAAACTGCTGACAACATGCAAGGACATGCCAATTCCAAAAGTTCTGAATACATGCCCGGGACCGCGATTCGAATCTGGGAGGTAAGCCATGGAAATGGAAGATGCAATTAAACTGCCGCCCCACGTAGAATAATTCGGCTGCGACGCTCCATCGTCTCCCTTACATACAAATGCAGCTAACATGGCGTGGCGAGCCCGGGACCACTTTGTACCGGTGCCCTGGTAGAAATAGCGAGGGTCCTGATGCAGGAGCGATGGCAGAATGGCGTTGCCGAATAGGCCCTCGGTAGTGGCGTCGGCGAGGCCTGCCCCAAACCGCTCGCCATATCCTTCTGCACCTTGGCGATACTTAGGGGTGTCATTGGCCTGCTGGACGCTGGCCCATGCAGCCGCGCGGGCGAAGAAAACTGGATTGGTGAGATCTTTGTAGGCTAGCTCGAACTTCATCTTCGTGGTGAGAGGTTCGGGGTGAGGTTCGTAAACTACCTGAGTATTCGGTATAAAGCGGAGAATGCGCTGCTGTTCTTCAGCTTTGAGCTGTTGCGCGGCAACCTCCTTTTCGGAATAACTCACAGTCACTGCCCGCTGTACAGCCAGAATGCGGAGTTTAACGTCAGTTAGCGTTTTGTATTGCCCGGGTTCGACTGCAACGGGCGAGCTCCACTCTGCAAATCCTTCGGCAGTGACGGTGACCAGGTAGACAATTCCTGACGTGACATTGGGGAATGCAAAGGATCCGTCCTCCTTTGTTACCGCGGCGAGACGGTTGCCAACTGGCCCTTGAAGGACGACGGCGGCATCGGGAACCGGATCGTCGCTGGTATCGACCACCGTGCCTAGGATGCTTCCTGTTTTTGTATTTGCCGCTTCAATAGACTGCGCGGACGCGGGTACAACAAGGAGCGATCCACCAGCCAAGAAGATCAGTAGCAACACGTGTGTTACTTTCAGGAACGCTCCCAGTCGCCGGTCAGGCGTCGTAGGTGTGTTGTTGTGTATCGACGACATTTTTAGCCTCTGGACAGGGTGAAATTAATTGTGATTCGGGAGTCAACTTCGACCGGTTCTCCATTTAACAGGTACGGCCGATAACGCCATTGCTTGACCGCCTCCACGGCGGCTTGCGCGAGTATTGGTAAACCGCTCTCGACTCGCACGTCCTCCACGCTGCCATCCTTGCCGATCACGGCCATCAGCACTACCGCCCCTTCAATGCGCGCCCGACCAGCCTCCGGCGGATACTGCGGCGCAACGTCGTGGATCAGGTTCGCCTCGGCTACCCGGGAGGCGACACGAATTCTCTTAATCGGCGTCGACTCGGACGTTTTCGCAAGGACGGGGACGCTGCGCGTGCTACCCACCACTTCGCTAAGCACTCCACCGGGAACTCCGCCGACCAGTGCGCCAGGGACTCCCCCGACCACTCCGCCCGTTGTGTCGACCGGAGGTGGCGGCGCTTCTTGCGTCGTAGGAATTGAGGTGGGAATGCTTGTTGAGGCGTACGCGGGCGTGGGCGCTCGAAGCTGCGTGGCATTGGAAGCTGCGGCCGGCGGTGCATATAACATCGTCAGCGTTTCCCTTTTGGGGAGTGGATCCGTGAGAAACAGCGGAATGACAACTAACGCCAGCAGGAGGAGCAACTGGAAGGCCAGCGCTCCGACTGCCGCCCATGGATTTCGCGGCCGTGACTTGCCCGATGCAATTAGACTTTCGCGAAATATGTCGCCAGCTTCTACTCCTTGCAGGCTGGAAGAGGCAGAAGACCGTTTTTCCTCCTCCGGCGGCGATGCTGGAAGCGGCCAATCAGTTCGCAACCCTGGTCTCCCGAGAGACGGGTATGCAACGCGATGAAATAAGTCGGAAGGATGATCACAGGCTGCCATAGCGCTTTTGATAAAGGCATTTCGAGGGCCAAGTGGAACTTCTTGTAGGCGAAGGAGATGGACCATAGAAATCGCATTGCGTGTGCCCACATGAGGGCAGCTGCCTTCAAAAGGTCATAACCAGATGCAGGGTCTGGGCACGGACTGATACGCAAATTCGTTGTGTCATGTGTCGAAGTCGAAACATCAAAGGTCGACAGCCGTGGACCAGATCCCTTGCACCCTCAATCGGTGCGCTATTTCTGCTTTGATTATGGTGCTCTCAACTGTGTTCAAGAAAGAGAAATGGAGGATAGTCAGCGCATTTCTTTGCGCGTTCTGCTCCCCGGGATCGCTGAAGGATCCCCATCTGCGCCGACCGACGTGAGATTGATGTGACTGTCTGCGACGTGATGGGCCACCTGGCGTGGCGTCCAGCCGCCGTCACGGTAAGGAGTATCCAGTTGCTGGTCAGAAAGTCCGCGGAGGGCGGCACGCAGCCGGGCGGGAGTCTGTTCGATGTCGGTCAGGTATTGCTGCTTCTGTTCTGCCGTAAGCAGGCTGGTGTAGGAAACGACCAGGGCCAGCGAATAGCGATCGGGCGACTACCGCACCATGGCCAGGATGCGGACCGGGGGCTCTCCAGGTTTTTTGTTTTTTAGCGGAGCGACGATGATGAGCGAACCGGTGGCAGGCAGCGAGTTGAGGCGCGCGGTTCCTTCCACCACATAGCTTCCGTGGAGGGCGAGTTGCTGCGCCAGCGTGCGGTCGGAGGTCAGGTTCACAGGCGCCTCGATGGCAAAGCCGATGGTGTAGCGAGCCTCCATGAGGAACTCAGCCGCGTCGCGCGCGACGGGAAACGGCGTGGTTGACAGCGCAGTTGTTGACAGATTATCGCGCGTGCCGTCGCGGCGGATGGCAATGACGACTCCTTGCGGAATCATGCCGTGGCGCGATTCCCACGCGGCGATATCGTCGAGAGAAATCTGCGGGCTGCCCTCAAGCGTTGCATTCAAATCCATCACTACCAGCGGAGCCACGAGGCGCCCAGGCGGAATCTCCCCGGCGGCCCAAGTCCCGGGAATAAGCGCAGCGGGAGCGATGATGCGGGTTCTGGATTCCGCGGCCGTGGCATGGAGCGCGGACGCGTTTTTCCCATCGGTCAGGTCCACCACGTGCGAATAGCGATCCTGCTGCGTGGAACCGGGGCGCCGGTCGGCGAAGAGCAGAACGGCGAGCACGAGCGCGTAAGCGATGATGAAACTGCGAACCCGCATTTAAAGCTCTTCGGCTACTGTAGCTGCTAGTGCTTCGCTGTGGGGCGAGGCGTGTGTTGCGCCTCCAGCCTGCGTGATCTGGTAATCGCGATATTCAATGCTTAGAACCGCTGTGCCGAGAACGCGCACCTTCGTTTCGCTCTCGTTGGATTCCGGTAACCAGAAGTCACCGATTTTCTGGTAGCGACGTTTGAAGTCTGTTTTGACAGTCCACCAGGAGGGGTTGACAGCCGGCTCGCCCTCGACTCGAGTTATCGCGAAGTCTTTTGCATTCACCCAAATGTAGCCTCGAAACAGAAACTTGTTCTTGCTTCGCGGCTGCGCATCGAGCACATAGAATTCGTCCCTATCGGTCCTCTGGTACTCAGAGACTTGAAATGTGTAGTTCTCGGGTGTGATCGCCGAACGCTGCTGATTCTCATCCCGCATCGACTCCTGTTCCGCTTCCAGGAGTTTCTTGAACACACGGTCCCGCACCGTGCCAGAGCCGCTCTCTGACACGATCGTGAACTCTTTTTTATTCGGTGCCTGGTAGTCAGTACGAACGACCATGTCGGCCTTCTTATGTGACACACAATGGCATTCCAGGTGATACGTGCGGAGACTGGAGTAGCCTTCGAGTGCTTTGGCACGCACTTCGTTCATCTCGACCACACGTCCCATCACCTCATCAGCGCTCAGAGGTGCAGATACATTTGCCTGCTGTGCAACTGCCGGGAAGCCGATAATCAACAAAGCGAATGCGCGCACAAACCAGCGCCCATCAGATTTCCTTGCGTGGTAAAGCGGATTCATTGTATGAGTCTCCTGGTAAGATCTGAGAATCCAAACCTGCTCGTGTTTGGCGATGGGGTTTCTTGAGCATTGTTGTCGAACCGAGGTGGCGCGCCCCGCAACTGAGTTAGCGTGAACTCTTCCTTCCCGCTATTTGGTCCCGGCACGGACGGGTCGAAGAGATAAATCGTGCTCGCCAAAACCGGTCCAACGCGGACTTCGCTGTGGGGCATCTTAGAGTTTCCCAAAGCATCGAAGAATCTCTGCGTCTCAAAGAAACGGCGCGAAGGCTCAAGCACGATCAGATCTCCGTCCCGCGGTGCATAATGCGTGTCGTAAAGCGGCACAATCTGAAGGTCCGCGCGCCCGCAGGCCTGCAGGTAATAGGCCATGCTCATCGGTCTTGCGGTTGCTACCGTCGCCGCAGCGGGCGCGAACGGACACACCTTTTGCGCTACCTCGCGCGTGTCAAACTCGGACACCTCATCCGGTGCAAAGTAGCGTGTGATGTGCTGTTTTTCTCCGCCAATTGAGTTCAGGTAGAACGAATAGTAGGGCGCCCAAGACTGCAATTCCAGGAGCGGCCATCCAAGCAAAATGACGGCGGCAAGACCCACAAAGGCCTGGGACAGGACTTTTCCTTTCGCGGCCTTCAGTGTTTGTTGAACCGCATATCCGCCTGCCAGGTAGAGGAAGGGCAGGAGCGGAAGTGAATATCGGATCCACTTGGCTCCGCTGACAGACAGCCCAACTAATTGAACCACCCCCAGCGATAGAAAAAAACACGACGCGAGTGTCCGCCGATTTCGCAAAAGCAGTGCGGAGCCAACAATGACGGCCATGAGGATCGGAATCGGTGTCTTTACCAGCACCAGCCAGAGATAGTAGAACCACGGCACTCCAGCAAGCAGACGCGAGGGGAAGTTCATATATAGCCTGCCGTCGAAATCGTAGCCACTGTGCCTGACCCCGTCATGATGGAGCCAATGCACGATGGCATTGAAGTTGGCCGGAGAGAGAATGACCGGGTTCACCACAACAAAGGCAAGGAACATCACGAGGAAAAACCGTCTGTAGCTGAATTGAGACGGCTTGCGAGTCAGCCCCATTCTTCCGGCAAGAAACCAGGCGAGTGCATTCAAGCCAAGAAGGTGAAGAATGTACTGCGAGGCAAGACCCAGGCCAAAGCCGATTGCGCTCAGGTCGTACCATCGCCGTGCAGTCCGGCCCGCATCTGCCTGTGCGGCGCGACAGTAGAAATAACAAGCCAGTAGTGTGAAGAAAGTGAGCGGCGTTTCCTCCTTCGTAAGCCGATTCAACGTCACTGGCAAGGGCGCAACTGCCCAGAAAAAACTCGCCGCAAAAGACCCGGCAACACCCATCATTCGACGGCAAAGCAAAAAAAGGATTGCGGTGCTGGCGGCACCCAATAGCACGTTGGGCAGACGAAGCCAGCCCTCAGGGTTCAGCGAGGACCAGCCATGCGCCGCGGCCACTCGGCCCCATCGTTCACCCGCTGTCAGACTGACCCAAGCCAGCATCTTCGGCACCATCGGGTGCTCGCTATTGACGCCGATAAAGTGTCCGTGTCGATACTCTTGAACGGCCGCCCATTTGGCTACCTCATCCTCGGACAGGCTGTTAAAGTCGACCCGGTAGAGGCGAACTGAGAATGCCAGGACCGTCAGTAGGAGCACAATCACGGCTTCCCGATACCGGCCAACGCAACGATATTGAACCTCACTCAGCACAGATGCTCCGGTTTGCGGCGCGAACGCGATTGCATGATTGCTGTCTCGAACAATTGAGCTCCTCGAACAATGTCGTTCAGCCTTGCATGTACTCCCAGGTCAGCCAATACCTGCTCGATCACCAGCGCAGTTACACTCGAACTAAGTCTCTCGTGAGAGCTCGGGCGAGCGGAGGTACGGACTGTTTCTGGGTTGTCCCTCTTTGTTTGTGGTGTCCTCATGAATCCACCTCCGACGTAAGGGGAATCCTCAGGTTGGCCTGCAGATCGCGTACCTCAGACACGGCGTAAGGTCTCCGCGCGGATGGATTGAAGTACTGCCACACCTGCAACTCACCGAGAAGTCCGAGCGCCACCAGTTGGAGCCCGACTAGGATCAGCACGGCCGCAAAGATCAGCAGCAACCCGTGTTGCTGCACGACGTCGGTCCGTGTAAGGACCTTCAATACCAGCAGCCAGAGTGCAACCGCCGATCCGAAACCCATGTTGATGACGCCCAGCCGGCCGAAGAAGTGGAGCGGGCGCGTCATGTAGCGCAGAAGAAATCGGATCGTCATGAGATCGAAAAATACCCGGAACGTACGAGAAATGTTGTAGTGCGATTCGCCGTGCTTCCGATGGTTGTTTTGAATCGGTATTTCGCAGATCGAGGCTCCATAGGCAGAAGCTATTGCCGGGATGAATCGGTGCATTTCGCCATAGAGCGGTAGTTGCCGCAGCAGGTCGCCCCGGTACGCCTTGAAGGTTGTCCCAAAGTCGTGGATGTTGACGCCGCTGAGCTTGGCCATCAGCCAATTGGCACAGCGGGAAGGGATCTTCCGCAGCAACAAATTGTCGATGCGGTGGCTGCGCCACCCACTCACGATGTCGTAGCCCTCTTCGATCTTTGCCAGGAAGACTGGGATCTCTGCTGGATCATGCTGAAGATCGCCATCCATAGCGATCACATATTCGCCAGTGCTGTGCGCGAACCCAGCAGCGAGCGCTGCGGTCTGGCCGAAGTTTCGACGCAGCCGAACGGCGACCACATGAGGGTCGATTTCGGCGAGTTCCTTCAGCAACTTGTATGTAAGATCCCTGCTGCCATCATCGACAAAGACGAACTGGTAAGTGCGACCAAGCTCCTCCATGACGCCTTGTAGGCGGCCATACAGTTCGATGACATTTGGTTCCTCGTTATGAAAAGGAACAACGATAGAAATCGTGGGGGCTGTCCTCATATCAGGCATGTTGTGCCGTCCTTCTGAAGGGGCTATCGATTGCCCTGAGCCATTCCCAGTCCTGCTCGTTCAGCAGCAATTCGGACTTCTGGCCCAGTTCGTTGAGTAGCGCGCATAGCCAGTCTGCAAACTCCCAATCTTGGCCGCAGACACGCAACACACTTTGTCCATCGCGCTGGATCGCGGGGACGCCATTGACTGCTTTTGTGACGTACATATTGACTCCTTCGCTCCTACTTGACCCTCTCATGCCGCGGTAGCTCTGCCGGAATTGCCGCTCGAAGCAGTTCAGCCATCGTGCATTGCAGCCGTACTAACGCATTTAGCTCGCCAAAGACGCAGCACGGCAAATCACTGAATTGCGGGAGCATGGACGAGCAGCGGGCTGGAGATCGGTGTCCACATTGGGGCAGTGCCCTCGAAAGGTCATGACAGCCGGCGGGCGGAATGCAGGGATTACACCAAGAACCAAGGGGTTAACGGGATGATCGAAGTGGTTGGTGGCCTGCAGTACACACGGTGGAATTCAGTTCCGTATTAAGGTAGTCGGACGTGTTTCTTGAGCCAATTCATCTACCGGAGAGCGAACTGTTCGACGTTGGCAAGGGATCAGGCGATCAAAATAAGCAGGAAACTCACAAGGGAGAGTCTATGGCGATCCTCCTAGCTATCCTTGATTTCCTCTTTGGGTGTCACCACGTTCACCTCAGCCGTGTGTTCACACTGCAAGGCGAGACCTACCGAGTGTGCTGTGACTGCGGTGCGAAGTTTGCATATTCGCTCGAGACCATGTCGATTGAGCACCGCCTGCCACTCACTCCTGTCTTGACACGGTTTCGAATTGCCTGAGAAATGTGAATCATGCCATGGACTCACTCACGCTATTCGTCGAGTCTCGTTCTTCCGATGAGAGTGGGCAATAGCGAGCGCTCCTGCCACGAGGCGCCCGAACCTTCGTTCGCGCAAAACTCCGAAGTTGTTCTTCCAAAGGCAGGCTCTACCCCGAGGTCCCCTGCCCGCATGCGGACAATGACCGCATTGAGGCAATTCGGACGAACTAGTCTCCGCCACGAGGCAATTACATCAATTACATAGCAGCAGCAGCATTGGCACGAAACGTGCGCTTCAATGGGTATAGGGAGAGCACGACAGGCGTTTCGAGGATCAAGCCAATGTTTCGTGCAGAAATCCAGTGGTTAGCGAGTGGTCCGACCCTGAAGTTAGAAGGCAAACTCGTCACTGATTGGGCAGAGCAGGCCAGGTGCCTAGTCACAAAGGACGTACTGCCTAAGGATTTGATCGTCGACCTCACCGAGGTGAGCTATATCGATTCAGTGGGCGAACAGTTGCTGAAGTGGTTGGCTAGTGTCGGCGCGGTGTTTGTCGCTGGCAGTGTCTACGCATTTGCCATATGCGACCGGCTGCGTTTATCGCCTATGCAGAGGATATCCGAGCGACGCAAGCGGCGGCATGGGAATAACGAGGAGAGGTCTTCAATTAGGCATTCCCATCCAGTTGAGGCCATTTGAGGGCGGCATAGTAAAGAGGAGAATCATGTCCTGGTTTCACTCGAGCACAGCGGCAGTCGATGCCCGCAATCATGCATCGCCAGCGGAAATCGTGGTCTGCTTCCAGGATCAAAGAAATGTTCTGGGTAGGCTTGCGTTCTTGATCACTGGCGACCAAGCAACGGCGGAACAGGCAGTTGTCCAAGCTTGTGAGATCACGCTTCAAGGAAACAGTCCTTTCCGCGATTGGCTTTTCGAGTGGGCCAAGGCTGCGACCATTGTCAGTGCGATATCACACGGAATGGAGGCGATTCGCATTTGTGAAGCCGCGCACAAGGATCGACGATGCCCGCATGTCGAGCACTTATCGCAGGGCGATGCTGAAGAACGCGCGCCTAGTCTCGACTTCGTTCTTGGAACCGACGCCCAAACACTGATCGCGGAATTGGATCCGCTGTGCCGGGCCGTCCTGGTACTCAGAGTTGCAATCCGATCGTCGATTCAAGATTGCGCTTTACGCCTGAACGTATCCCGCGCGGCAGTGCTCGGCGCCAATTGTCATGCCATGACATGGCTTCACGACGGCCACGTGAAGCCAGTAGAGGAGAATCACGACGCTTCGCACGCGGCCCAATTTTAGCGAGGATCTCATGATTATTGAACTCAACGACGACGACACTCGATTGCTGTATACGGTCCTTCTCCAACAGGCGCAGGAACACTTGAGCTATGCGGATACGTCCGAAGTAGCCGAGAGATTATGCAAACTGGCGACCAGATTCGAGCGCCCCGTTAGAGAACTACCAAACATACTGATTGCATGAGTGCGAAATTGACGACCGACCAAGATGATGTTGCCATCAATGGTGACCTAACAAGATACCGCGCGCTCCTAAAGATTTCCGGTACCGCGGGAACTCAGCCCACTGTTGCCGGGCATGTTGCCGTAGCGCTGGAGAACGCCACAGCCATAAGTTCGGTGGAAGCGTATCAGCGTGATTTGACACGCGAGCGCGATCATCTCAGCCTTCTGTTAGAGATCAACAACCATATTGTAACGATTCTCGATATCAACGATCTCTTCCGGACCGCATCGGCGTCGATCCGCAAACACTTCGCAAATGATTTCACCAGCTTCATGCTATTCGACGACTGTTCTGATCGTTTGAAGGTTGTAGTGCTGGATTTTCCTGCCAGCCGCGGCTTCATGAGCGATGTGCCGGTGCAGCACGTCTCGGAGGAAGAGCTGGAACGGTTGCGAGCGCGCCAGCCAAGGGTCTTGTCGCCCTCCGACAAGATGCCACCGGTCATCGCGCGGATGCTCAGGGCGGAGTCTATTACCTCAGTTGCAGCACTGCCATTGGTCGGGGCAAGCGGCCCGATCGGCGCTATGGTGCTCGGGAGTCGAAAAGAGAATAGCTTCAGCCAGGCAGATCTGGATTTGCTTTCTCAGGTTAGCAGTCAGATATCTCTGGCGATCGACAATGCACTGGCCTACGGGCGGCTCAGCGCATCGCGAGATCATCTGGAAGACCAACGAGCATATCTGGAATCGGAAATCAGCTCCGAATACAGCTTCGAGGAAATTGTAGGCAGAAGTTCGACCTTCCAAAAAGTACTCGAGCAAGTGACCATCGTTGCGCCCACGGATGCAACAGTCTTGCTTCACGGGGAAACTGGTACCGGCAAGGAGCTAATTGCACGTGCCATTCACAATCTCAGTTCCAGGCGCCAGCGTACCTTTGTGAGACTAAACTGCGCGGCTATTCCCTCCGGGTTGCTGGAGAGTGAACTATTTGGACATGAACAGGGGGCCTTTACCGGTGCCCTCATGCAAAAGAAGGGTAGATTCGAGCTCGCCGACAGAGGCTCGCTATTTCTGGACGAGATCGGCGACATCAACCTCGAATTACAGCCAAAATTATTGCGCGCTCTACAGGAGCGGGAATTCGAAAGGCTGGGTAGCACTCGAACCATGCAGGTGGACGTGCGTCTGATCGCCGCGTCCCATCGGGACCTCCCCGAGATGATTCGACAGGGCAGTTTTCGCGAAGATCTCTTTTATCGACTCAGCGTTTTCCCGATTGAGATCCCACCACTGCGGGAGCGGCCTGAGGATATTCCACTGCTGGTCAATTATTTCGTTTCGAAGCTATCAAGGAGAATGCGGAAAAACATCAAGTCCATCCCCAGGCAAGCAATGGAGGTCCTGACAAATTATCCGTGGAAGGGCAACGTCAGGGAA
>JBEKGW010000047.1:0-26254 GCA_050012595.1 Terriglobales bacterium | reverse complement strand
GTGTTGCGGACGTTGAGCGCGGAGTTCGATGCGTTGTATGCGGACTCGGGACGGCCTTCGATAGCGCCTGAGTACATTCTGCGGGCGCTGCTGTTGCAGGTGTTCTACTCAGTGCGTTCGGAGCGGCTGCTGGTCGAGCAAATCGACTACAACCTACTGTTCCGCTGGTTTGTGGGTCTGGGCATGGACGATGCGATGTGGAACCACGCGGTGTTTTCGAAGAACCGAGACCGGTTGCTGACCAGCGATGTGGCGCAGCAGTTCTTTGCGGAAGTGAACAAGCAGGCCAAGCGGTTCATGAGCGACGAGCACTTCACAGTGGACGGCACGCTGATCCAGGCGTGGGCCTCGCAGAAGAGCTTTCGCAGCAAGGACGGTTCCGATGACGGCGACGGAGGAGATTTTCATGGCCAGAAGCGTACGAACCAGACGCATGAATCGACCACCGATTCGGATGCGCGGCTGTACAAGAAGAGCTACGGCAAGGAGTCGAAGTTGAGTTACCTGGGCCACGCGCTGGTGGAGAACCGCAACGGGTTGATTGCCTCCGCGATGGTGACGCACGCCGATGGTCTGGCCGAGCGCGATGCTGCGCTCTTGATGCTGGTGCAAAAGCAAGAGGGCCGCTCGCGGCGCATCACGGTGGGCGCGGACAAGGCTTACGACAGCAAGGATTTCGTCAGCACGGTGAGGGAGTTGAACGTGACACCGCATGTAGCGAAGAACGACAAGGGCCGCAGTAGCAACCTGGACCGAAGAACCACACGGCAGCCTGGCTATGCCGTCAGCCTGAGCCGGCGATGGCTGATCGAGAAGGGCTTCGGTTGGCTTAAGCAAACCGGCCCGCTGCGCCAGGTCAAGCTGCGCGGCCTGGAAAAAGTGGACTGGCTATTCGTCTTCAGTTGCGCCGCGCACAACCTGATCCGGCTGCCCAAACTGATGGCTCAACAACCAGGAAGGCTCATGGAGCAGTGTGCCTGAACCTCGCTTGCAGGTCTCGGGGATGCTTCCCTGAGACCTGCAAAGCCCCATAAACACTGGCCAGACCCGCAGTTCAAACAGCTTTCAACCGGGTAGGGATGCAAATCACAAGAAAAGACGCTGCGATGCAACGAATTTCAACAAGTTCCTAGGCACGCCTAATCTGCATCGCTTCGGGAACCTTGCTTGCCTCGGATCGGAAAATCTCCCTGTCGTCCGCTTGAGGCCGCGTTTAGCAGTGAGCGGTTGCGCACTGAAATCACGGATGCTGTGTAACGGTCTCCGCGCAGCAGTGAGCGACTGTACTCGATCGGAATTCTCTCCATGTCGTAGGTTGTCTCCAGGATGAGCAGCAATGGACTGCCGGGCGCGGTTTCAAGGATCGTGGCTTCCTCTTGATTTGCGGATACGGCGCCAATGCTGTCTTCGGCCCAGTTCAGGCGGCGCTTGTAGATGTTCTCGAAGATTGCATAGAGCGAGTGGCTTTCCAGGTTTTGCCTGTCGATGTTGGGAAAGATGCGCGCCGGCAAGTAACTGGTTACAACGGCAACGGGATCCCCATTTACCAGCCGCAGACGCCTGATGCAGTAGATCATTGCGCCGTCCGTGAGTCGCAGGGCCTGCGCTAATTCGCCCTTTGCCGGGATCGACTCGCTCGACAGCAAGCGTGCGGCAGGGACCAGCCCACGCCGCCGCATCTCCTCGCTGAAGCCCCGGAGCTCCTGAAAATTCCAGGGCAGGCGTCCAGACCCCACCAACGGACGTTTTCCCTTTTCAACGACCAGTAACCCCTCCGACCGCAGCTTCTGAAATGCCTGGCGCACAGGCATCTTGCTGATTCCCAAATGCCGGGAAACATCGTGCTCCGACCAAAATGTTTCGCCTTCTTTTATCCGCCCTCCCTTCACCATTTCCCGCACTTGCTCGACGATCTGCTGGTAGTAGGGGACGAAGCTCTGGTGGTCCAGCGCGAGCTTAGTCAGGTCTGATTCGATTCCAGGATTCGCCATTGTAGTCACTCTCAAACATAGTATACCATGTGTATATGTATCAACGCTGTATCTGTTTTGTGATCTTTCGAGCGACATTCTCGAATATGAATATGATGAAGTAAACCATTGTAAACAATGATGATATACAATGATGTAGAGACGAATTCCACAGGTCGTAGTTCACGTTTCGCAAGAATAATTCAATCCCTGCATTGACACATATATGGATATGTAGCTACATAGAGTTGTTCAGCACAGTTGGGAGCCGCGCCCTTCGACAATCAGTCAGTGTTCAGGTCGGGACCCCTGGGTCGGCGGCAGATTTCAGTTGGTGGTGAGCCGGAGGATCTGAGGATGCCTGTCGATCGCAGCATTGCGCGGAAAGCGGCGGTAGCCGTGCAACTTTCGATCTCTCAACCCAAACCGGAAGAGGGAAGCGTGGCTGATTTCTTCCAGTTCGAAGCTGAAGCTATTGCGAAGATGATCGACCACACGCTGCTGGACCCCGCTCTGACCACCCGCGAACTCGAAGAAGGGTGCGCGCTTGCCATTCACTGCAATTTGGCGAGCGTCTGCATTCTGCCTTACTATCTTGCGCGCTGTGCCGAGTTGCTTTCTGGAACCACTGTGCGTGCATCCACGGCGATCGGCTTTCCGCATGGCGGCCAGCGAACCGCGATGAAGGTTGCAGAAGCGCGCCAGGCCGTGAAGGATGGTGCACACGAACTCGACGTGGTGATCAACATCAGCAAGGCAAGGAGCAGCGATTGGCAGTACGTCAACGATGAACTGTTTGCACTGACCCAAACCATTCACGGCGAGGGAGCAAAAATCAAGGTCATCTTCCAGAATTCGTATCTTGACGAAGCGTCCAAAATCTTCCTGTGCCAGATATGCGGATCCATGGGCGTGGACTGGGTCGAGAACGCGAGTGCGGATCTCCCCGGCGAGGTCTGCGTGCCGGATCTCGAATTGATGCGCAGAAACCTGCCGGAGCGTGTGCAAGTCAAAGCTGCGGCTGGCATTCGCAACCTCGATGCGTTGCTGGCTGTCCGGGCGATTGGGGTGAGCCGCGTCGGATCGACGGGCGCTGAATCCATACTCAAGGATTACCGCAAGCGGCTGCAACGAGCTCGGGTGACCCGAATCGATGGGTGGGCAGGGTACGGCAATTCCGTTTCCTTGCCGATGCGCGCTCCCTTCATCGTTGAAGAACAGAGAATGACGGGAACCCTGATGGCGAAACAGCGAGTGAGAGAATGAAGGACGTCCGCCGGGCGAAGCATCCACACCGCTGGTCTTCTGCTAAGCGGGCTTTGCGCTGAATTGATTTTGGTATGTACGCAAGCATGTTGGATACCGCGGGTGCACGAGAGGTAATGACCGAATGAAATGGACGCATCGTTGTCTTGCTGCCTGGGTGGGCGGCGTCATTTGCATGGCAGCGCTCTCGCAGGCTGGATCACTGGCCCAGGAACGCGCCTCGGATCCCGCCGCGCAACAGACGCCAACTTCCCATGCGCAAGACACGCTGCCGGCAGTAAAGCTCGCAGGCAACTACTTCGAGCGCGGCGGCAAGCGCTTTCTTCCCGTGGGTGTGAACTGGGTGCCGGCCAAGGCCGCGATGCAATGGCCCTATCAATGGGATCCCGCGGCGATTGAAGCCGATTTCGCGCAGATGCATGAGCTGGGAGTGAACACGGTCCGGCTTGATCTTGTGTGGTCATGGTTTGAGCCGCGCCCCGGCGACTACAATCCGGAAGCATTCCGGCAGCTCGAATATCTCAGTTTGCTTGCGAATCGCTACATGATTTATTTGAACCCCATGCTGCTCACCGGCGGCGAGGTGGGTGAGGCCTACTGGGACGTGCCGTATCGCAACGGCCGCGATCCGCAGTCCGACCCGTATATGCTGCAGTTGGAAACAGACTTTGCCGCCCAACTGACAAGCCGCTTCGGGAAAGACTCCGCGATCCTTGCGTGGGATTTGACCGATGAGCCACCTTACTGGATAAGCGCCAACCCAACCGATGCGGAGGCCATCAACTGGACGCGGCTGATCTCAAGCGCCATGCGCCGCAACGACCCGATGCATCCGCTGGTGGTGGGAACATCGATGCAGGATATTGAGCATGGTCCGTTTCGTCCCGACAACATTCAAAAAGAAGTTGATTTTTTCAGTATTCATCCGTACACAATTTACAAGCCGAAGCTCTATCCCGATGCGATGCTCTCTGAGCGGCAGACCTACGGAGCGAGCTTTCAGACCGCGTTGTCGGGAGGCGCAGGGCGCCCCGTCATGATCTCCGAAATGGGCTCCCCATCTTCGCAATATGCGCCATCGGCGATTGCACAGTATGAACGAACCGCGTTCTATTCCGCGCTGGGTGCGGGCGCGAATGGATTTCTTCTCTGGTGTTACACCGATGCTGTGCCGGAACAGTACGCCAAGGTTCCTTATTCGCGCTCGCCGAATGAGACGCAATTCGGCATCGTCACATGGGACCGCAAGGAGCGGCCGGCCGCAAAGATGCTGACTGCATTCTCTAGGATCACCGGCAGTCTGGATCTCGACGGCATTGAGCCGGCGCCTGCCGAGGCCGCGATACTGGTTCCCAATGAGTGGTCGAAGCCCTTCGGCGATGAATCTCATTTTGGGCTCACCGGCCCCGAGATTGCTCCCTACACCTCACAGGATGAAGGCGGGGCAGTCGTCGGGCAGCCGCTTCCTTCGAATCCCACAGAGGACAATGCGCGCCTTGTCGGCGCGTGGCTCTCGTCCTACATCCTTGCGCGCCGAGCCGGAGTCAAGCTCGCGTTTCCGCGCGAATTCGCTGACTGGCAAAAGTATTCAATGCTGATTCTGCCGTCGCCACTCTCCAGCACCCAATCCTGGATGATTCATCTCCACTCCGATTTCTGGGGCAAGGCGCGGAGCTATGTCGAGAACGGTGGCGTGCTCTATGTGTCGCTGAGCGCGGACGCAGCTATTCCTGAGATGGACAGCCTCTTCGGAGCGCGTCTCGTCGACCACCTGCCGGTGCAGCAAGTCACGTTGAAGGTTGTCGCGCCCTTTGGCAATCTCAAGCCGGGCGAGACGTTTACCTACTCCGCGTCGAGTGGCGCATTCGATCAATGGGCAGCCACACTCGAGGTCCACGGCGGAGAGGTGATCGCGATCGATCAGGATGGAAGGCCCGCGCTGGTTGCTCACCGACTCGGAGCAGGAAAGACGCTGCTTTGTGCCTATCCGATTGAGAGTTATCTGGCCAATCTTCCCTCCGCATTTGAAGGCAAGGATCAGACGCATCGAATCTACCAGAGTCTCGAAGAGTGGGCCGGCGTGAAGCGTACGGTGTGGACAGACCAGGCATCGGTGGAAGCTTCCGCGCTCAACGCGGCGGATCACGGCTATATCGTGCTCGTCAATCATTCTGCGGAGTTGAGGCATGTCACTCTCGACTCCATCTTGCCGATCAAAGCACTTCATCGCGTCGCTGCCAGCGACGAAAGGCCTATTAGCCGCCAAAGCTCCGGCTGGCAGATCGACGTGCAGCCCTACGACGGCGAGGTGCTCGCTTGGAGATAGCGCAAAGCAGGAAATCGAGAGTTGTTGCGGGTGTTGATATTGGCGGCACAAAGATCGCTATTGGCCTCATCGACTATGCGGGCAAGGTGATTGTGCGCGGCGAAACTCCCACGCATGTCGACCAGGGGCCTGAGGCCGCCTCTGCACGAATGATTGAGATTCTCAGAACGTATACCCAACAGACTGGATCACCCATCTCCGGCATCGGGATTGGCTGCACCGGTCCGGTGGATCCAACCACTGGAAAACTGGGCGATGTGTGTACGCTGCCAGACTGGCGGGGATGGAACCCCGTGCAAGAGCTTTCCGTGGCACTCGGCGTCACTGTCGCGATGGAAAACGATGCCGACGCTGCTGCGCTCGGCGAGGCGCGATGGGGCGCAGGGAGAGGACGAGCCACCCTCATCAGTATTACTGTGGGCACAGGGATTGGCGCCGGGATCATTCTCAACGGAGAAGTGTATCGTGGCGCCGATGGCTCTCATCCTGAACTCGGTCACCATATTGTTGAACCCTCGGGGCCGCTTTGCACCTGCGGAGCTTCGGGCTGCTGGGAGAGCCTCGCATCCGGTCCCGCGCTCGAGCAATGGTACGCAAAACATAACCTGGACGAACAAAGGACGGGAAAGGAGATCTGCAGCATGGCCCGCGCCGGCCATGTTGGTGCGCAAAATGCGGTAGACCGCATGGCGAAGTACCTCGGACTCGGGCTGTCTAATGTCGTCTCGATGTTTGTGCCGGATGTGATTGCGCTGAGCGGTGGAATCATGCAGAACTCGGACCTGTTTCTTGATCGCATTCGCAGTCTTGTTCTCAGCAACTCCCGTCTTGTTCCCGCAGAAAAATGTGAGATTGCGGTTTCGTCCCTGGGCGCCGACGCTGGATTGATCGGCGCCGCACAGGTGTGGCACAGCCGCTTTGAACGCTGACGTAAGGAGAGTACGTGAATTCCGCATCGCAATCCGTCATCGATGGCCCTTATCTGCGCGACATTCTGGATCAGCCCAAGGCTCTTGAAGATACGCTGAACGGCTTCCGTGCCGACGCGGGGCTCTTTGACCAGATCGCGCAGATCCGCAACCAGGACCACGCGCGCGTTGTGCTAACCGGCATGGGTTCGTCACTTCATGCGCTCTGCCCGCTGGAACTGGCGCTTATCACACAGGGCGAAAACATTATGCGCCTCGATATGTCGGAGTTGATTCACTCCATGCGCCCGCTGCTCGGCAGCGGCGCCATCATTGTTGCTGCATCGCAGTCGGGCCGCAGCGCGGAAGTGGTTCGCCTGCTTGCACAGAATACGCACCGGGCAACAGTAATCGGCGTAACCGATACCGCAGACAGCCCGCTTGGCAGCCAGGCCGACCTGGTCCTGCTTACGCAGTGCGGATCGGAGTTTTCCGTCTCCACCAAGACCTACCTGGGAACACTAGCTGCTCTCGAGATTCTTGGTGCCGCATGGTGCGGTGAGGACCTGGACACTTTGTATACGGAGTTGCAGGCGGGCCCTTCGCTGGTCGCTAGCTATTTGATTGAATGGCAGGCATGGGTGGAGTTGCTTGCAGGCGTGATGAAAGACATCGACCAGCTTTTCATTGTGGGGCGTGGGCGATCGATGGCCGCATGCGAAACCGGTGCGCTTATCACTAAGGAGGCGACGCGGTCACCCGCGGAAGCCATGAGCAGCGCGGCCTTTCGCCATGGCCCGCTCGAACTCGCCGGCCCTGAAACTATGGTCCTGGTAATGGAGGGCGAAGCCAATATACGCGCACTCAACAGCAAGCTGGTGCGCGACATCCACGATCGCGGCGGACGCGCCGAGTTGATTGGCCCGTCCGCGGAGATTGCCGCCCTGCGCATTCCCGACGAACTAACGCGCCTGCTGCCCATCGTGGAGATTCTGCCCGTCCAGATGCTTACGCTGGCCCTTGCGTCGAATGCGGGCTTTGAACCCGGGCGCTTTTTGCACGCGACAAAAGTTACCACCGAAGAGTAGGAACCAATCGTGAACACAGAAGCGATGAGGCGCAGCAATTACCTTGTGGCCATTGTGTTTGCGGTCTTCTTCGTCATTTCTTTTATCACCAACATTCTCGGCCCCATCATTCCCGACATCATCCAGAGCTTTCATGTCAGCCTCTTCGCGGCTGCTCTTCTTCCGTTCTTCTTCTTTGTCGCATATGGCCTTTTCTCCATTCCCGCCGGCTTTCTTGTGGAGCGATGGGGCGAGAAGCAAGTAATCGTCGGAATGTTTCTCGTCGCGTTTATAGGGTCCATCCTCTTTGCCTGGCTGCACACGTTCACCATCGCGATGGTCTCGCTCTTCCTGATTGGAAGCAGCATGGCAGCGCTACAGGTGGCGATCAATCCGCTGCTGCGCGTGGCTGGCGGGGAAGAACACTTTGCCTTCAATTCAGCGTTTGCGCAACTTATCTTTGGCATTGGCTCCTTTCTTAGTCCGCAGGTCTATGCCTACATGATCGTGACTCTCGAGCAGGCGCCTGGGCGCAATGTTCTCCTCTCGACTCTCTCCGCGGTCGTCCCGGTCACCATGCGATGGATCTCGATGTACTGGCTGTTTGCCATTGTGATCGCCGCCGTCACGCTTGCTTTGGCATTCACGAGGTTTCCAGACGTGGAGCGCAAGGAGGACGAAACCGCGGGCACTGCCGGGATGTATCGCTCATTGGTTAAACTCCCCGTCGTGTGGCTTTACTTCTTCAGCATCTTTTTCTACGTGGGATCTGAACAGGGAACTGCCAACTGGATGTCTGAGTTCCTTTGGAGGTATCACGGCTACGATCCGCACACGGCGGGTGCGTCAGCTGTCGCATGGTTCTGGGGCTCACTCACGCTGGGTTGCTTCGTGGGCATGATCCTGCTCAAGTTGTATGACAGTCGCCGCGTGTTAGGCGCATTTGGGATTGGTGCGGTCGCATCCCTAACACTCGCCCTCTTTGGTTCTGCTGCGGTCTCTCGATATGCGTTTCCATGTATCGGGCTTTTCGGTTCGGTGATGTGGCCGATTGTGGTCTCACTCGCACTCAATTCAGTCTCTGAATTCCAGGGCGCATTCGCCGGAATCCTGTGTTCTGGAATTGTGGGTGGAGCAATACTCCCTCTCATAGAGGGCCGCATTGCCGATTCTCTCGGTCTGCGCACCGGGATGTGCATCCTCTATGTTTCATTTGGCTGGGTGTTCGCCGTGTCGCTCTGGGCAAGGCCTCTGATCACCAACCGGAGGTCTTCCAGGGAAGACCCTAAGCCGAAGAGATGACGGATAGGAACCTGGCACGGGAGAGCGCTGATTCTGCGACCGCACCACGAAATCTGCAGATGGTTTCTGAAATCGAACGGTCTACAAGGGCCGTTCTTGGGTAAGTTCGCAAAAAAGGATTATTGGCTCGTGGCCGGCCTGAGTTCAAAGGAATGAGCTTGGAGAGCATCAAACCGGCAAATCGTCAGTGCTCTTCGGTAAATAAATTCGAGTCGGCAGGAGCCCTCTGTAGCTGGCGAACCGAGGAGACCGCAGTTCGCTGTATCCAGCACAAGCCGCTGCAGGTTGTCATTCCGACGTATCCGATTCATCAACCTGGCTGAAATCTCATTGAGTTTCACGTGTACAAATCGGCTGTGTATGCCTAGTCAGCTCTGCTGCCTAATGACAACAATCCGCTGATCGCATATTACGGCGACCGATTCCAGATGCAGGACTTGGACGAGGTTGCGCCCGTCTCATGTGGCCTTCTTGGTCAAGCGCACCTGGTGACGCCATGCTCAAGATGAGCTTCACCGCCCATCGCCACATCTCCCGCTGCAATGGTTGATCGCCACCCGCCGGGTCGAAGCATTCACCCTTGCCAGACTGTTCCATGCCGATCTTCATTGCATACCATAGCAGTTTCGCCGGCACTCGGATCTTATTCGGATCAGTTGTTCATGAGGAACAAGTTATCCATATCAGTGTGTTATGCAAGCTTGCGATCGTCCGGACGGTTGATAATGGTTCACGCTAAAGTTGCTTGCGCAGGCGAATTTACGATGAATCGGGCTGAGCTGTATTGGAGAGTCTGTCTTCCCATTTCTGTTTCACTTAAGGAGATCGAAGTGATGCTCATGCTCCCGCGTTAGGCGGAATTCTAGAGGGATCAAGCAATCGATCATTGGATCTGCAAGCCCTGGTCAATGCTTGTCTTAGATGCACGGCCAATGATTTGAAACTTCCCAGGGTATTTCGGAAGTGCCGCGTTGTCACGCCCGCCCTGAAAGGTACTTGACGCAAATGAGAACCAGCCCCGCAATGCTCCTTGGATTGATCATCGCGAGTTGTTCGTCTGCACTCTCGCAACAGACTGTCATACAACTCTGGCCGCATGCCACGCCTGAAAAGCCAGTGGCAGCCGGCGTCGAGACCGATGTGACTCAGCCGGGTGACGGCCTAATCAACGGGCATCGATCAGCGCGCCTCACCAATGTCAGCCATCCGACAATCACGATCTATCGACCGCCAGCAAATGTCACCGAATCAGGTGCGGCAGCTCTGGTCTTTCCGGGTGGCGGCTACCAGATTCTTGCCTGGGATGGGGAGGGAGTCGATACCTGTACGTGGCTCACCTCAATCGGGATTACTTGCCTTCTGGTCAAGTATCGAGTTCCAAACGACGGACGCTATCCTGACAGCTTCGCCCCTTTGGAGGATGCTCAACAGGCCATGCGACTGGCCCGGTTGCACGCGAGGGAGTGGAGGATTGATCCCGCACGCATCGGCGTAGTCGGCTTCTCGGCAGGCGCAGACTTGGCTGTGCTGTTGAGCACGCATCCAGACGATCACCACGTCGAATCCACTCCTGCTGCATCGGAAGCTGACGCCCGTGTCGATGCCAGGCCAAATTTCGCGATTCTCGTCTATCCCGCGTTCCTAACTTCGCAGTCGGACGATACAAAGCTCGACCCCGCACGCACTCCGAACACCTTTACGCCTCCGACTTTTCTGATTGAGGCTGAGAATGACATTTACGGAAGGAACGCTCCCTTGTACTATCAGGCGCTGGCGTCGGCGAATATTCCGGCGGAGCTTCATATGTATGCGACCGGCGGGCATGGGTTTGGAATCACTCCGAAGGGAGAGCCTGAAGAACATTGGACTGACCTGGCCAAGCTGTGGCTGCGCTCTCTCGGCGTCATACCGAAGCCCTAACATCCATTTCTGACGCAGAGTGAACGGGATTGCCTCACGTTCTCCTTCTGGCAGACCAAGAATGTGCCACATCAAGACGATGATCGAATCCAATTTTCGCCGAGCGGCTTGGATTGAGTCCCGCGGTCCAACCCGCCGAGGAGGTCCAAGTCATAAGCCGATGGCTGAAGTGTTCGTACGTTGCATCGGAGTCTGGGACTGTGGCGGGTCCGGGTGAGGAGAAGACAATGGAACTCTTGGCTAGGATTAATTGGTAATTGGCGCCATGCGCCAAGTGTGTTGCAACACGATTGCGAACGAATCCGGCTGGGCTCGGTGAGCGTGCTGAACGGGTGCGCGGCTTAAGCTCTGCATCTTCGGTTTTGAAAGAGCATTTATTTGGTGCAAGTTTGCAGGTCGCAGAACCCTAAATGAGTTCTTTGAAAGTGAACAGCCATGATCGACAGGAGCCTTAGCAGGCGCAGCTAACGCAGAAATACCGGGGCCGATCATGCTCTCTGCCCTACTCCACCACTCTCAGACTCGTCTCGGCGGTGGCCAGGGAGCTGCCTCCGACCCATATTTTATAGGTCGTCGGCTCCACGGTCCGCTTGATCTCGGCGTTATAGAAGTTCAGCTCGTCAAACCCCAACGGAAACTCCACGTGCTTCGTTTCTGCGGGTGCAAGCGTGACGCGCGCAAAGCCTTTCAGTTCCCGGATCGGCTGCTCCACGCTGGCCGCAGTGTTGCGGATGTAGAGCTGTACCACTTCGGTTCCGGCCATGCTGCCCGTGTTTTTCACATCCACGCTCACAATAACTACTGAGTTACGCGGAGACCTCAGCACTTCGCGCGCCGAAACCTGGACGCGGCTGACGGTAGGCTGAGAGTAGCTGAACTGCGTATAGCTCAGTCCCCAGCCGAATGGGTAGAGTGCAGAATTATCCTCATCCAAATACCGCGAGAGTGCAGGCCGTCCAGTGGGCAGTTGCGCGTAGTAGAGCGGCTCCTGACCCACCGAGCGGGGCAGGCTCGCAGGCAGCTTACCGGAGGGATTAACGTCCCCAAAAAGAACATCGGCAATGGCGTGCCCGGCCTCGATCCCCGGGCTCCACGCTTCTAGGATCGCGGGCACATGGGCCGCGGCCCACTTGATTTCCAGCGGCCGGCCAGCCACCACCACCAGAATCACCGGCTTGCCGGTGGCCGCTACAGCCTCAAGCAACTGTTCCTGCACGCCGGTAAAACCAAGTTGCGAACGGCTCGTGGCCTCTCCCTCCATCCAGTGGGCGCTCTCGCCAAGAACCAAAATGGCCACGTCGGCCTTTTTCGCCGTCTCCACCGCTTCGGCGATGGTTTTGGCATCATCTGGCACGGGCTGGTTGGAATCAGCGACAATCGGGTCGTTGAAATTGGCCCGCCTGAGCATGTTCGCATCCTTGCCGGCGAGCAGATCGCAGCCCTGGGCATAGAGCAACCGGTCGCCTAGCCGTTCGGTGAGCGCGGTCCTGAGCGTGACGACATATTTGGAATCTCCGCCCGCCCATGCTCCCAACATCTCACGCTGGTTGTCAGCCAGCGGACCGATCAGGGCCACTTTTCTTGCTTTGGCGGTCAGCGGCAGCAGAGTTCCCAGGCCCTCAACCGGATCATTCTTGAGCAGCACAAGCGTCTCATCGGCAACTTTGCGAGCTGTTGCATGGCGGACGGGAGTGGCGTCGTATGCCGGCCCCTTGGGGGTATAGGGGTGATCAAACAGACCCAGCGCAAACTTGACGCGCAAAATGCGGCGCACCGCTTCATCCACCACCGCTTCAGGAATTCTGCCCGAGCGCACTTGAAAAGCGATGGTCGTTCCGTAAAGGTTACCCTCCATGTCCATGTCCACGCCGGATTCCAGCGCCTTCCTGGCCACTGTGGCTCCGTCCGCGCCGATGGAATGGTTGAGCAATTCGGCCACTGCACCCCAATCCGAGACCACGAAGCCTCCAAAGCCCCATTCCTTGCGCAATATCTGTGTCAGCGTGAAAGGGTCGGCACTTGCAGGAATGCCGTTGATGGAGTTGAAGGAACTCATCACTGTGGCTACACCTGCCTCTACTGCGGCGCGATAGGGCTCGAGGTAGACCTGCCTAAGCATGATCTCGCTCATATCCGCGGCATTATAGTCGCGTCCAGCAGTCGCGGCCCCATATGCGGCAAAATGTTTAACGCACGCCGCGACTGAATCCGGCTTAGAGAGATCACCCTGCTGGTAGCCCTTCACCCACGCCCGCGCCATAGCCGAACTCAGGTAGGGGTCCTCGCCATTAGACTCGACAATACGTCCCCACCGCGGATCGCGGGCGATATCCACCATAGGCGAGAAGACCCAGGCGATGCCGTCGGCCCGAGCTTCTTCCGCGCCAATGCGGGCTACAGTCTCGGCCGCTTCCGGATCCCAACTCGCTGCCACAGCCAGTGGCACCGGGAAGGTAGTGCGGTAGCCGTGAATCACATCCAATCCAAAAATGATGGGAATGTGCAGCCGCGACTTTTCCATGGCAATGTGCTGGTAGTGATTCGTCCTTTCCGCACCGACTACATTCAGCATCGCCCCCAACTGACCCTTTGCAATCAAGGCGTCATAGTTAAGTTTCGAAGCGGATGGACCGGTCGCAAATCCCGCCGAATATTGTACGAGTTGCCCAACCTTCTCATCGAGTGTCATTTGCTTCAACAGAGCTTCGACGCGCTTACTCAAGTCTCTTGAAGTTAGCTGAGGATTGGGAACCGGTCTCGTCTGGGCTGAAGCCGCAACTAAACCAGAACTGCCGAGCGCCACGAGTAGGAAACATACCTGAAGGAGTGAAACCGTGTAGGGTCTCATGATTCGGCCATAATAAACGATTTGAACAAAGGCGGTCCGGGCTGCCTTCTGCTCAGTTGTTCAAGTCATGGGCCAAGAAATTTCGGTGCAGCTCCATGAAGCTCATGTGCAGGTGGTTGCTCAAGTTAAGTGCGTTGCAAATTGCATATAGACAAGATCAGTTGATTAGATACAAGCTGATGACCATATCAGTTGCACACCGCAGATATGGATTCTAGTTGGCAACCATTTCGGGGCGCAGATATACTTCGCTCGCAATCAGAAAGCAAGGATTTGTTGGCGAATGACTCTATTTCACTTGGGAGGAATATGCGCAAACTTTTTTTTCTACTTTCGCTCAGCCTGTTCATTGTCCCGGCGTTCGCTCAATTCACGAGCAGCGTGCAGGGTAGCGTAACGGATTCTAGCGGTGCACTCGTACCCGGCGCTGCCGTCAGTTTGACTAACGATGCAACCGGCATTGTCCTCCACACAACCACGAATGAAGCTGGACAATACCGATTTCTGAGCCTCGCGCTCGGCAACTACACGGTCGCCGTGACCGCGAACGGCTTTGAGCAGGCCACAGTCAAGGTGATGGTCCAGACCGGGGAAACCGCGGGCGTCGATGTCACGTTGAAGGTGGCCGTAGTCGGCCAGAACGTAACCGTAACCTCGGAAGCGCCGACCCTCAATCCTGAGGAGACGCGTGTGGAGTACACTCTCGAGGCGCAAGACATCGAAAATCTCCCGTCACAGGAGCACGGCACACTGAACTTCATAAAGTTGGCTCCAGGCGTTACGACCTTTACTGCCGGGGATTTAATTGAGGGTTTTAGTGACCTTAGTTCCAACCGCAACAACGACTGGTCGTCGGCAAACGGGTTGGGTCCCACGGCTAACCTCTACATTCTGGATAACGTGCCGATCAACAGTACGCTGAACCAGTGTTCCGTCATCGGCTGCACCAACGGCGCAGTCATCTTTGTACCAAATCCCGATTCGCTCGCCGAAATGTCGCTGCAGACCACAACATTCAATGTCGACTACGGCACCGCCGCCTCCATGCAGATTAGTATGGCCACTAAGTCGGGAAGCAACACGTTTCACGGATCGGGTGACTGGGGCTATAACGACAGGATCCTGAACGCGCCAGCCTGGCAGCAGTCGAACACAGTTGCGAATCACCGAAACATTGACTCTTTTGCCGGTGGCGGCCCGATCATTAAAAACCACACCTTCTTCTTTGGCTCCTATGAGCACATTGGGACGTATGGCGCCGGCTCAGGCACAGATCAATGGTGGAGTCCTGAGTTTCAGACCTTCATTGCGTCGGCCGATTCGACATCGGTGAACGTGAATAAATTCTTGCTGCCCAACAACCCCGGGAGCCGGCTGGTCGACAATGGTTTGAACCCGGTGACGGCCCAGACCATTTTTGGAACACCGTCGACCTGCCAGAGTCCTACGGATACGGTCACGCAATTCAACATACCGTGCTCGATGAGGGTGACTTACGAGGGCGTCGCATCTGCGCCGGGCATCCTCACTGGCAAGCTCTGGAACATCCGCGGTGACCATACCTGGAACAATAGCAAAGACAGAATCTATGTCTTCTATTACAGCATGGATCAGAATTCGAACTCGGAGTCGCCCAATCCCACCTGGGATGGCGAGACTCCGACCAATGGATACGACTTCACCACCAACTATACTCACTCATTCAACTCGAACTTGCTGAATTCGGCGACCTTTGCCTTAACCCAATTCAACTTCGCGTTTACCGATACTCCGCACAGCACCCTCCTGCTGCAAATGCCGTTTCTTCTGCAGATATACGACGCAGGCAGTATAAATGGATTTACCCGCTATGTGCCTTTTACAAACACAGAAAGACAAATCTACGGAAGAGACGCCCTGCTTTGGACAAAAGGCAAACATAGTTTTGCTTTCGGCATGGAGTCGGCCAACAACTACGAAACGGACTCAAATTATGTGTTTGGGAGGCCGTTTATCTACGCGTTTAACACCACGCTCGACTTTCTGACCGACACTTTGGATAGTGAAACAGTGCTCTCCCACTATAGTGCCGTAACCGGCAATTACCAGCCGTTTGTCGCCAACGGAGTGGTCACCCGTTACGGACTTTACGCGGAAGACTCCTGGAAGATCACCCAACACCTTACGGTTAATTACGGGATGCGCTGGGACGATCTTGGCAATCCGTCGCCATACAGCGGGTCGAACGCCTGGGCCAATACGATCTTTAACGGCGCCGATTCCCCCGCGCAAATCGCCGCATCGATCGTGTCTCGGACGGTGACGCATGCCCTTGATAGGCCCAGCGATCTGAACTTCCTCCCGCGCGGAGGGTTTGCCTGGACCCCTCCGTGGTTCAAGGGAGCGCGTCAGTTTGTGGTTCGTGGGGGCGCTGGACTCTATCAGAATGTTCTGCAATTGGAGAACATCACGTCCGTCTTGCCTTCCAATCCTCCCTATGGCGACGTCGGAGCAACTTTTACTCCTACGACCGCAGAGAAACCAATCCTGAGCTATGGAACGCAATCAACGAGTGCGCCCTATGGCTTTGTCTATCCCGCCGGACCTATAGGCACATTCAACCCGGATGGGTCCTCGGTAGGCGCGCAGGACAACCTCGCAGGCAACGATCCCAAACTACCAATTCCCAAGTCGATCATCTGGAACCTGGCGGTCGAGAAAGAACTGCCGGGAAAGATCGTGTTTGCCCTCAACTATACAGGCTCCCACTCGTACAACCAGACTTTCTCGTCGGATTTGAATCGTCCAGCCGGCAGCGACTATTGCACGATCGGCGGGGTAAAGGTTCTGCCGAATGGAACCACGTGCACTAACCCGACCTATTATCCCGCGAATCCGGATTGGGGCACCATCACGCCAGAACGCGCGGGAACCACAGCCAACTACAATGGCCTCATCGCGCAGGTGCAGCAACGTTGGCACACTCTGAACTGGCAAGGCTCTTATGTCTGGAGCCACACTTTGGATGTCTCATCGATTGAACTGCAGTACAATCCGCAGGCGGGGTACGGCAATTCGTACTCCGACGTTCGGCAGCACTTTGCAGCTTCCTACTCCTACGATATTCCTGTCCCGAAACGGTGGCAGGAGGCACTTGGCGGTTGGAGCCTGAACGGCGAGGTAATTGCGCAGACTGGTTTGCATTTCACGCCCGGCTACAGCGACCCAGCTCACGATTTCACCGGTTCAGGCGGCAACGGCAGCTATTTCGCCATCCCCGACTACACCGGCACCAAGCGTAGCGGCTGGAGCAAGAGCCAGTTCAAGGCGGGTATTTTCAGCAATCTCGGAACCAATCCATCTGCGGCGTTTCCAGCTCCCACTTGCGGCATATGCATCGGCAACGTTGGCCAAAACACGTTCGTGGGCGCCGGCTATGCAACCTGGGATCAGAGCCTAGTACATAAGATAACCCTCCCATGGTTTGGCGATGGCAAGAGTGTATTGTCGCTCAGAGCACAGGCATTCAATTCGCTGAACAAGGTCAATTTTAACCCCCAGTACTTAGCCACTACCATCAACACAGGCAACTTCGGCCAGACCACTAGCGCATTCCAGGGGCGCGTAATTGACTTAGGCGCCCGGTTCGAGTTTTAGGGCGGCGCGGTCCTCGTAAGCGCGCTAAGCGATTGCCAGGACCGCGTTCTGTAACTTGAAGCCAAGCAGCACTTTCATCCATGATCGTTTTCCTCATCCCGCCAGCGTGGGGCACAAAGTGCCCTGCACTGGTTACTTCGTGGGAATAAACTCCGAACTGATAAACGCGTTTGAGAATTCCCTTGAAGACGCGATCTGAGAGATTGAGGCTCCGAAACCGCACGTATTTATGCTGAGGCCTGCAGGCGAGGTGTCCTAGCATCGGCTCTTTTTCAGCACGGTCACAGTCATGGACCGGTCCCGAGCCGACACACCGTTCAATGGTTCAGATCAAAAAGGAGATGTTGGAGTAATGATGAAGGATCCTCTGATTCCAGCAAGAGTTTTGTTTGTAGCCTTGGCTCTGGGCTGTCTCGGCAGCCTTTGCTCGGCCGGGCAAGATGCCAAGATAACCGGCAACGCGCGCGTGGATCACCTGCTGGCGCAGATGACGCTGGATGAAAAGATCGCCATGATTCACGGGACGGCGGAAGACGCTTCAACCTACCAAGGAGAAGCCGGCTACCTGCCGGGGATCAAGCGGCTAGGAATCCCGCCGATGCGATTTGCCGATGGGCCGCCGGGAGTGTTGACGCGCGTTCCGTCGATTGCGCCAACGTCGACGATGGGAGTGGCGGCCACGTTCAGCCGGGAAGACGCGCGGCTGAATGGATCAGTAATTGGCCGTGAGGCCCGATCACACGGGGTAAGCGTGGTGTTGCAACCGTTTATCAATATCGACCGGGATTTGAATTATGGTCGCGGCTACAACACCTTCGGCGAGGACCCGTTCCTGACCGGCGAAATGGGCGCAGCGGAGGTGGTTGGAATCCAACATGAAGGAGTGATGTCCCAAGCCAAGCACTACGTTGGGTTCGACACCGACTCCTCCAACGTGTTCGTCGACGAGCAGGCCCTGCACGAGGTTTATGTGGCTCCGTTCGCTGCAGTTAGCAAGGTAGGTGTGTCGTCGATCATGTGTTCGTATAACAAGGTCAACGGCCCCTACTCCTGCGGCAATCCCGATACGCTTAAGAAAATATTGAAGGGCGAGGTTGGGTTTGAGGGGTTTGTCACTTCCGACTGGGGCGCGACGCATGCCGCGGACTTCATCAACAGCGGGCTGGATGTGGAGATGCCCGGGCCTCTTGCGGTTCCCTTTGGAGGACCCACGTTTTTTGTCAACAGACCCAAACGGGAGGCCCCTGAAGGCGGAAAGCCGGAGAGAACGGCGCTGAGCGCGGGCGGCTTGCCGGAAGAGCCGCCGCAAAGGGGTTGGGAGGGTTCAGATGACCCCTGGCCCACGACCGACCTAAAGAAGCTGGTGGCCAGCGGCGTGGTTTCAGAAGACACGATTACTAGGGCAGCGGGCAGAGTGCTGCTGCAGATGGATAAGTTCGGCTATCTTGACGGCAAGATCAAGCTGGACGTAACGCCGTCGGACAACACCGAGGACCTGAAGATCGCGGAGAAGACCGCCATCGATGCGGCGGTATTGCTGAAGAACGAGGGCGGCGTTCTGCCGCTGAAGGCGGCTGACCTTGCAGGCCTCGCGATTATCGGGCCGAACGGGGGGCAGACGGTTGCCGTAGGGCTGACGGGCGAGAAAGCAGTCGGACTGCCGGAGCTTGAAGTGGGACCGCTGGCGGCATTGAAAAAGCTGGCGGGAGAAAACGCGCATGTGACCTATGCTCCGGCCGACGACATGGAAGGAACGGTGATTCCTGCGCAGTATCTGTCGCACTTCGGCGAACCGGGGCTGGAGCGCCGCGTGTGGAACGAGAATGCGGTGTCGATCGATCCCGAGGTGAACTTTACGCGGGCAGCAGGCACGGCGCTGCCCGCCAACCAGGCCATTGTGTGGAGCGGCACGCTGACGGTGCCGGAGAGCGGCAAGTACCGTATTCACTTTCAACACCTGGGCTGCATTGGAACACTCAGGATCGACGACACCGTTGTGGCCAGGGACTGGTTCAATTGGATTCACGGGGAAGTGATCCAGGCCGGGGAAACGAACATCTTTCCGACGACGGAGGGGCTGGACAATATTCGCGCCACGATGGAGCTGAGCGCGGGGCCTCACCGCATTTATGTCGAAGTGAATCCCGATACCTCAAATGACCCTGTCCAGGTAAAGGTGAGCTGGGTCACTCCGCAGCAGCAGGCGGAGAACTATCGTACAGCCATTGAGGCGGCCAAGCAGGCCAAGACGGCGGTGGTGTTTGTATGGAGCCGGACGCGCCCGGTATTCGGGCTGCCGGGGGATCAAGAGAAGCTGATTCGCGATGTGGCGGCCGTGAACCCCAACACCATTGTGGTACTTAACGTGAGCCAGCCGGTTGCATTGCCGTGGCTGGGACAGGTGAAAGCGGTGCTGGATATGGGCTGGACGGGAGACCTGGGCGGCTGGGCTACAGCCAAAGTGCTGCTCGGCCAGGCCAACGCAGGCGGGCGGTTGCCGTTCACATGGCCCAAGCGGCTGGAAGATACACCGGCCAACGATCCTGCCTATCCTGAGCGCTCCTACAAGGGCGTGGGTGGAAAGACCACCTTCAGCGAAGGGATTCTGGTGGGCTATCGGTGGTTCGACCGAAAGAAGATTGAGCCGCAGTTTCCATTTGGATTCGGGTTGTCGTATACCACTTTTGCCTATTCGGAGATCAAGACAAGTCCAGCGACGGATGGCGGAGCGGACGTGAGCGTGACGATTCAGAATACGGGCCCGGTGGCCGGCGACGAAGTGGCGCAGGTTTATGTGGACAAGCCGGCGCACCCTCCGGCGGGGGTGCAGTTTGCGGACAGTATCCTGGCTGGCTTCGAGCGGATTCATCTTGAGTCCGGCGAGCGCAAACGGACAGTGATTCATGTTCCATTGCGCCAGCTTCAGTACTGGTCGACGGCACGGAATCAATGGCTCACCGTTGCGGGGGTGCGAACATTTTGGGTAGGCGGATCCTCGCGCAACCGCAGACTCGAAGGCCGATTTGTAGCGCTTGAGTGATTAGCCCGGAAGTGTTCTTCTTACCTCGGATCTCCATTTTGAATCGGCCAAATTTCGGCAAATACTACGCGCTGTATTCCGAGATTGCGATCGCCCGTAGCAAATACACTATCAACAACACTTCGTATGTGTTGTCCGAGCATGTAACGGATCCCAAAGCTCTGGAAGTCGCAATCAAGGCAGTGAAGTACGACATGGAAACGTCCAGGGAAAACGATCCTACTGAGATCGATACTTAAGCGAATCTACTATGCAAGACTGGTCAAACTCAGGAAGCCATCAAATGGGAAGAAGAAGCCGTACGGCTAACCGAGGGCCGCGACAAGGAAATCGCGGATCATCTTGAGAGAATGAGGGCCGGTCTCTAGCCGGTCTCCAAGGAGTAAGAGATGTATCTTGCATGAGGTCATTTTGTGGGAACTGCAAGGCGCGACGGTGGCGGGTTTGACAGCACAATCGAAACTGGAAGAGGAAAGAAAACGACGAGATTCTTGCCCGGTATTTGTGTAGCCATGGCTTGCCCATGTGGCGCTTCAGCCCCACTAGCGCAGCAAGACTCAGCGGCGCCTTTGCGCGCTCCACCGACTCCGCTGATGGTGCATGACCCATACTTCAGCACTTCAGCATCGGGTCTGCGGCAGTCAACTCTTGCTCTGCCGCGTCAGACATTTGCGAGGTCGAAAGTGCAAGCGTAATTCGAGTAGGAGATCACTGAAGATCGCGGCGAGCTTAGCGGGAAGCACTACTTCTCGCGATTCCAAATGCATTCGAATGATAGCGTGCCTTAATTCCACAACAATATCACCGGACAGAGAACACAACCATGGAGAACACAATCATCGTGAACAAGAGACCAGGCTCGATAACTGGTGAAACCATTGCGAGGGGGGACTGCGGAACTCCACGTCGTATTGATCGCCGTGAGTTTCTTGAGCTTGCGACCCTGAGTTCCGCTGCGTTTATGTTTGCCCCCGAAAACGCCCATGGCGCGACGGATACCGGTCGTAGCACCGCGGCTCCCGCGCGCTATGCCTTCTTCCGCTCCCTAGCTCCCGGCGATGTCTGGCCCGAGGGCTGGTTGCAGCTTTATCTGCAAAAACAAGCTCAACAATTGGGAAGCCATCTTCCCGAGGTGTCGTGGCCGTTTACCGACGCCTATTGGGCGGGGGAGGAGAAGCCCCCAGAAAAGCTCGGCTGGTGGCCTTGGGAGCAAAGGGCATACTGGACTGATGGCGCACTGCGCTGTGCATTGGCATTGCAGGATGAGAAGCTGATACAGGGCGCATTGACTGCCGTGGAATACACGCTCAGTCATTCCCTCCCAGATGGTTATCTTGGACCAGCCTTCGCCAGAGACGCCAAAGAGCAAGATCCTGCGTCCAATAATTTTCGCTGGCCCCACACTGTGTTCTTTCGTGCCCTTGCCGCGCATGGCGAAGCGACGAGGGACCCGCGCGTTGCGGCCGCCATACGGCGCCACTATCTCGCCGACAAAGGCCGCGTTGATTATGGTGGTCCTTCGCGCAACGTCACCAATATAGAAGGCATGCTTTGGGCATATGAGCGCACGGGCGACCAACAATTGCTTGCCTTGGCCGAAAAAGCTTGGAATGACTTCCTCCAAAGTGCTCCACCCGGAGATCGCGAATCCGGAGATCTGAATCCCGATCGCGTGTTTGCCAACACCCCTATCCATGCTCATGGCGTCACCTACATCGAAAAGGCGAAGCTGCCGGCCATTCTCTACATGTATACAGGGAATCCCGATTATCTGCGTTTTGCTCTTGCGGCCCAGGAGCGCATCTTCAGTCACCACATGCTGATCGATGGCATCCCGTCAACCACCGAGATGTACCACGGAACGACACCTCTCGATGCACACGAAACCTGTGACATCTCCGATCACACCTGGAGCTGGGGATATCTCCTCATGGCCACCGGTGATGGCATCTGGGCAGACCGCATCGAGCGCGCCTGCTTTAACGCGGGCATGGGCGCGATCAGAAAAGACTGGAAGGCTGTTCAGTACTTCTCCTGCCCAAACCAGGTCATTGCTACCCAGGACTCCAGCCATGTGCCTTATGTGGAGGAAAGTAAGGGTTGGATGGCGTACCGCCCCAATCCTGGGCGTGAGGTTGCCTGTTGCGGCGGCAATGTGCACCGTGTCTTTCCGAACTACGTCATCCGCATGTGGATGGCTGATCCCAAGGACGGAGGTCTTGCTGCGATGCTTTACGGTGCTTCTACCGTACGCGCAGAAGTTGGCGCAAACCGAGAGTCTGTTGAGATCCGTCAGGAGACAAACTATCCATTTGGCGATGAGATTCAATTCACCCTTAGCTCAGCGAAGTCTGTGACATTCCCTTTGTCGCTGCGCATTCCGGGTTGGTGTAAGGCGCCGAGACTTGCCTTTAACGGTCAGCCGCTTGAGCTACCGCCGTTGCAGAATGGCCTTGCGCGTCTCGTGCGAAGGTTCCATCCGGGCGATCGCATAACGCTTACATTACCCATGCAAACCGTGCTGACTTATTGGCCCAGCGATGGCGTGGGCGTTGAACACGGGCCTCTCGTCTATGCATTGGCGGTCAAAGAAGACTGGACGCCGATAGTTACGCCGAAGTGGTCCACTGCTCAGTTTCCGGAATGGGATGCCAGAGCCGCAAACGCTTGGAACTACGGCATCGCCGTGGATGAAACTCGGCTTATCTCCCAGACACAGTTTGAACGTAAACCGATGACCAATGATCCCTGGGTCGAGCCCCCGGTGACCCTCACCGTGCCCATGAGAAAGATTCCCGGTTGGGAGCTATGCGCCAACTCTAAGCATCCAGACCGCAAAGAGACTCCGCCGCTTCCCGAAATAGACGAGGAGTTCGCGACTGTGCTCTCAAAAATTGAGATCGAACGCGTGTCTCTCGTTCCTTATGGCGCTACGCAATTGCGCCTCGCAATCTTTCCTGAAACATAACCGCCATGATTTCCAAAGTGCTCAGACGGATACGGCTATGAAGAATTTCAATTCCACCAGCCAATCCGACATTCTCTTTCTCTCCTACCCGGTCACTCAGAAAACCCGGGGATCGGGGTCCACGTGGCCCTCGGAGCAAGCACCGGCCACGTCGCGCGTCCAGCGCGACGTCGTACCCAACACAATGCGTACAGCGGACCCGAATCGCGGCTTCCGGTAGGTTGAGTTGAAGCGAGGTCTCTCTCACTCGCCGACTCCTGAGCAAGCTTCTTCCGTTGTTTACCATGGATTTCTGTACTCCCGGCTCTTCCGCGATCAGGTAATGAGAACCGAGGCTGGGTTGAAATGACTTGGTCCAGGACTTGGTCCAATTGTGCGCCGAAGAGGCTCCGATCCTCCTGCTTGTACCAACCTCCAAGCATAAAACCCAGATCAAATGTGCGAAAAATAGGCTACGTTATCCGTTATCCAGCTCTATTGAAAACATCAGCGCGGGAAGGCAACTGACGCCGGAAGGTTCGACTGGGCACTATCCAAATTGGCCGGATTTCTACTGGCAGTTTTGATGGCAGTTGGTACCTGGATAAACTGCAGTCCATTGCGACGGACTGCGAAACTTGGATTGAATCAAGTTATTGGAAATAAATGGCATAAGCGGACTACTGCGAAGACTTGCGGGATCTTGCAGGAAGGCTAAAAACTCATTTCGAGTCAGGTGCATTCAACCGGGCTCTGCCGCCTGTCCAGAGGCATGTTGCCTCGTCACTGCACATGAGGAAGACCCACTTTTGGATTTCATCCATCTGCGATGCGCTGACTTGGGCGCTTTTGGTCCGCAGATCGGGTGCTGGCTTGAAGCGCTGGCACCAGCGTTGAACTGGACGTTCGATCTGAGCGCGTCCTCGGTCCGATCGAATTCGACGAATGACGCAAATCTTCTATGGAGTCCCTCCGCGTTCTCGCGAAGCTCGACAGCCTTCGGGGCGACCATCCTCGCTCGGCCGATTCGTTTGGTACAATTTGAGCAACGGAGTGGTGACAAACTTCGCGGTCCTCTCTCGCTTGTCTGTGGACACAGAATTTGGGCTTTGGCTTACTGTCCATACTGTCCATTAATCCCGGAATTCGGTTATATCCGATGGAAAATATGGAAACGGGCGAAGGAGTGGACAGTAAGAAAAGACAGTAAATTCTGCGATTTGCGCTAAGCGATTGAAATTGCAGAGGGGACGTAGCTCAGTTGGTTAGAGCGCTGCCCTGTCACGGCAGAGGTCGCGGGTTCGAGCCCCGTCGTCCCCGCCATAAACCAATTAGAATCAGTGGTTTGTTGGCGTGACCTTTTCTTTCATACCCCCTCCGAGGGTGCTGAAGGGTGCTGAAGCGAGCTTCCTGCAAGTAAACCCCGAAAAACCAGATCCTGAGCTTGTCGTTTTTCGTCGCTCACACACTGCTGGTAAATGTCAGCTGTGATCCGGCTATTGGCATGTCGGAGCATCTCCTGCGCCGTCTTGATGTCCACGCCCTTTTGACGCAGCATTGTAGCGAGCCCGTGCCTGAAGCTGTGCCAGCCGATCCGTTTCTTGACCCCGATCCTCTCCAGCGCCGGCCGAATATGACGTTTCAGAATCATGTCCGGCTGGATGGGCCGCGACCCATTCTTTGCGATGGAAGGGAAGAGGTAGTCGTTATCGGAGCGGTAAAGAGTTGCCAGTTTCCATTGCTTCAATTCCTCAATGACAAATGGGTGGAGTGGAACGGGCTTACGGGACGCTTCCGTTTTGGTGTTACCTTCGACGTTGTGCCAAACGGAATGTGTGACGTCAGCCTGCATCAGCTCAAAGTCGATGTCGCGCCAACGAAGAGCGATCAGCTCTCCTCGGCGCAACCCGGTGATGCCGTCCAGCATCACCATGACGCGCTCGCGGCGAGAGAGTTCCAACAAGAGTGCCTGGAACTCTGCAGGGTCGAGAATATCTGGGATGCGGAGCCGTTTGGCTGATGTTCGAACTGCCGTGATGGGATTCTTAGATGCCCATTCATAGCGAATGGCATGGGAGAAAAGTACGGACAGCAGGTTGCGGATCTTTGTTCGAGTGCCGGGGCTAGCCGGCTGGCCATTGACCTTCTTCAGGTTGCGGAGCCAGCTTTCGATTTCGACGCTCTTCATTGCTGAAAGAGCGTACTGGCCCCATGTTGGAATGATGTGGAGCTTGAGGTAGTGCTTATATCCCTCAGCGGTGGAATGCGCTTTAAGCGGAATCTCAACGCGCTCGAAATGGGCAGCGAGCTGTTCCACGGTCATGGGAGCGAACGCCGCTCCGTCGTTGGCGTTGACCCTGAGCTGCATGACGGCCTTCTCCGCGTCCTTACGCTTTGGGAACTCGATCACCGTGCCTACGATCTTCTTCTTGTAGGTACGGTGACCACGCTCTTCGGCGTAGTAACGGAACACCCAAGCATCGGGTTGGCTTTTTCTCTTCAGCAAACTCAGGGAACCTCTCTGATAGCGTTGCGCCTGCATGCGGACAATCTCCTTTGCACGCGCACTGATGGCTGCCGTCGAGTTTACATCACTGTCGATATGAGAGATCAATCCAGTACGATTCATGGCTTCTTTGACTTGTTCGTTTTTGCCGACAACCACTCAGATAGCTCGCTCGCAAGAAAGCGCCAGAACTTGCGCTTTCCCTCTCCAAGTGGATGAGCCGGTACCCTACCTACTTCCTCTCCAACACCCATGACGGCATAGTCCGACTCGCACCCAACCCATGCCAGAGGGGAACTCGGGACGCTCACGAAGTGTGCAAAAGCCGCTCATTCTATGTGACATAATCCCAAGTTGCAGCGAATGCAACCGGGGGGACGTAGCTCAGTTGGTTAGCCCGCATTTCTCACAGGTTCATTGCTGATTGCGGTGACGATAGACAGGAAAAGTGTTGGAAAGGCCGTCATTTCATGGCATAACTGCGTTGTCGAAGCGTAGTTGTAGCCGTGCGGAGGCGG
>JBEKGW010000046.1:0-28949 GCA_050012595.1 Terriglobales bacterium | reverse complement strand
ACTGCGCGGCGAAGTCCATGCCTGGGACCGCCGTATCAACCGCGACCGCACCACCATCGACTGGAACTTCACACGCAAACATGCCCGCCGGAAACTGCATTACGCAACCACGCGGGCGCGGTACTAGAAGGTTTCGCACGTCTGGCCCACAGCGGCAGCGGCGTGATTGTGCTCTTCCGGAACTATTCGAACGCGGCAGAGGCACTGGCGCACTTGCCGTTGATTCCGCAGGGTAAGTATAAGCTGCGTTCCGTTCTGAGTGGGAAGGATCTCGGCGTGTTTGAACACGCCGATTGGGCGCGCGGAGTGCAGGTTGCAGTTGCCACCAGCGCGTCGCTCAAGGTGCTCCAAGTCGTACCGATGAGCGGTTAAGCTTCGACATCCGTGCCCATCCTTTCGCGTTTGGTGTGAAAGGGTGGGGAATCACGACCGATCCAAACCAGTTCATCCAACGCGATCGGCATCGTGCGTGGCACGATGATGGATGACTCACCGTCCCTGCGGCGCGCGTGCAAAACCGCGCACCATGCAATGAATCATCTCGTCAATCTGCGCCGGGATCAGTTGACCCTCGAAGACTGGCATGCCTTTGTCCGTGCCCTTGGCTAGCGCATCGATCAGCGCCTGGTCGCTGCGGCCCGCCTGCCAGTCAGAGTCGGCGAAGTTGGGTGTGCGCGCAGCCGTGATTCCCTTCCCGTCCGCGCCGTGGCACATCGCGCAGCGCTGCTCGTACACTGCGTTAGCCGCCCCGCATTCCGGAATGTTCACCACGCCCACAGGCGTCTGCGGCCGCGCGGGCGCTTTCGCGGCCGGAGGCCCGGGAATGATGGTGGTCCGCGGCGCCGGAGATCCAAGCCCGCGCAATCCGAATGCATAGACTGCGCCGTCATGCGTCGTCACGAAGACCTTCCCGTCGCCCACGGCAAGCCCGGAAAAATGCGTCCAGCCGGGCATGGCGTCGGCGCTCGACCAGAGTTCTTTGCCGGTGGTGGCGTCGAGCGCGTGCAGAATGGCGTGCCCGGTATTGAGATTCTCGCGTCTCGTGAGGATCCGCGAGATATCGCTCGCATTCACCTGCTGCGGGTTTTCGCCCGTACCCAACACGAAAAGCACGCCGCCGGCAATCACCGCTGGATCGGGCACAGCGATGTCGGACGAGATCCACGCCGGCTTCAACACCGGTTTGTGGTCCGCGCCTGCCACCACATTGAAGGCCATGATGCTGCCGTTTTTCACCGGTCCATACGATGTGGGAAATTTGGCATCGCTGGTCGGCTCGCCCCACGACGGAACGTAGAGCCACGTCTGGCCCGATGCATCTTTCCACTCGCTCATCAACCCCCAGATGCCCGCTCCCTGGAATGTTTGCGTAGCATTGGTGTAGCGAGGCGAGATGTAAGCTGCGGCATGATGATCCGGCCCGGACATCTGGCTCACATCGGTCACGTAGATCGCGCCTTCCTTGCCGCCCACCGCGGTCAGCACGTGGTTGTTCCAGCGAAAGACAACCGGCGTCGAGGTGCTCATGTCGAGATCGCGGCGCGTGATGTATTGCCAGGTGGATGGCGTGTAGTATCCGGCCAGTTGCAGCGTGCGCGGCGCAAGCTTGAACACGGTATCGCCGTATTCGTTGGCTGTCGGATCGAACGGAGCGTCGCCGGTGACCCCATAGATAAAGCCGTCGAACCCAACAGCAACGCCTCCGCGCCCCCACACCCCCGCGCCGACGTTCACGGCGCTGAAGAAGCGCGTCACGGGCTTTCCCGGCGCGTCAGGATCGAGCGCCGCGACACCGGACGCGGCATGCGCGCAATCCTGCGAGAGCGACGCGTAGAGCACGCTGCCCGCGTAATTCAGACTCCACATCTTCGAGAAGGCGGGCACGAATTGCGCAGGCGGCGCGCTGGGATGGCCGTCAGCGAGATCGAGCGTATGCAAGCGCCCGTCGCTGGCGATCACGAAGACGCGCGCCTTGCCGGGATCGATCACCGGAGTCGCATTCAATGCGTAGGGACACAGCCATCCGCCGTCCTGCGGACGCGGCTGCGCGATGGCGAAATCCTGCTTCCACGCCAGTTCGCCGGTTTCCGCATCGAGCGCGAAAACGTGATCCGAACTTCCGGCAACGATCACCAGGTTTCGGTCGACCACGCCGGCCTTGACTCCTCGCACCACCAGCGGCGCTGTTAGACCGTTCAGAAACAGCGGCTCATTGGGAACGATCGTCTTCCATTCGAGGCCGAGCCGGGAAACATTGGCAACTGAAAACGCGTGTTCATCGGCGGCTACCCCGGAGCGCTGCGGATCGTGGCTGTAGGTGATCCATTGGCCCGTTTGGCCCGATGTAGCGGATACTGACGCAAACACACAAAGAAGGATTCCGAGTCGTTTGTTGAGCATTTACGATTCCCTTTTTGAACTAAGTTAAGAGGTCAAAAAACCGATCGGGCGACTCCTCTGCACCTGGGGACGCACTCGATGCATAATCGGGAAGAATCAAAGGCAAAGCAGCGGCTGCTCCGGTCATAACGATGATTTCACGGTGCCTGACGTTCGCTGGTACGGATTTTTGCATACATTCGTTCATTGGGATCCTCTTTAACGCAGTTCGGCATGAACGCAGCTAGGCATGGGTTACGGCCTCTACTCTGCGTCCTGTACGCAGCGGAAGCCCACAGCACCGGAACGGTCGTAACTAGGGGCCATAAGCAGAAGCTTTCCGTGTTGGTCATTCATGTAGGCCTGCGGGAAGTACCAGATGGAACCCTGAGGCTGGTAGTGACTGCCTCCGCGCAAAATGGCGGCTCGTGTATGCTCGTCAACGTACTCATCGGTCCACTGCCAGACATTCCCAACCATGTCCATCACACCGAATAGGCTTGCCCCTTTCGGATGCGTATCGACGTCGCTGGCTGCAAGCATCACGCGCCCTTTGTCTGGAATCGGCGCCGGTGCGTCCTTCGGGTCATTCTCCCAAGGACATGCGAACGGACCTTCGCTAAGCGCGGGTGCGAGCCAATCGCAGTTGCCCCAGGGGAACCTCCGGCCATCATTTCCCTGCGCCGCATACTGCCACTCCCACTCATGCGGAAGGCGTTTGCCCGCCCACTTGGCATACTCGCGGGCGTCTTCAAGGGAGACCCAGGTCACAGGCTTGTTCGCCCATCCGTCAGGATACGTTCCGCCCTTCCAGTCTTTAAGAAAGTTGAGGTCGTCCTTGGGATGGTAGTGCGACGCATCGAGGAATTTCTTGAACTCCGCATTCGTCACCGGATACTTATCCATGTAAAACGGCCTGATGTGCACAACGCTCTCATGGAAGCGACGCGGGCTATTCTCCCAGGGGTATTGCACGTCCACTCCAACATCATCGCTTCCCTCAATCTCAATTCCCCGAACCTTAAACAGGAAGTCGCCGCCCTCGATTCGTATCATTCCCTCAGGAGTTGTACTCGCTGGCTTCGTAGGCTCGATCTCAACCAAATGTTGAGTCAGTGGTTCCCACTGATTCGAGAAACTCGATAACGGCTTTTCGGTCATCACCTTCATCTTCGCCATCAGTTGCTCGAACCGGACATCCGGCTCGCCGGGGGTGGCGAGGATGGCACCATAGCCGCGGGCCTCAGTACTGAATGAGAGCACCATTTGGTCGTTTTCCAGAGCCGGCTCTAGCTCGGCGCCATGGTAGAGATCGAAGTACCGCATTCCCTGTTTGTACGGCACAGTCATTTGTCGACCTTCGACGTCATATTCATTGCGGTTCACAATGGTCCACACCGTCTGGTCCTCTAACGGCCAACGGCTGGCGAAAACGCCATACCTATTCATTACATAGAATGGTTCCCATCCCTGGCTTACGAGGAAAGGCGCAACAGCGCGCTCAATCGCTGCTACTTGCCGTGTTGCCTCGCCATCTCGCGGCGTGATGCCGTTCCAGATGCCCCATACGTTCTCCCAACTCTCCCAACCTTCCCCATTGAAGAAAGCGAAATGCAGATCGTCAGTCTTGTCGTGATTCCAACGATCAGAGATATTAACCTGGTGGCGTGGCTCAAGCCAGCGATATTTGTCGACCGTCGGAACAAATTGAAATTGATAATACCCCCAGGTAAGCACATCCCACGCGAGAGCTTCGTCGCTCGGAAAGGCCTCCGGCTCAAACGCAAGCGGATGATTCACCTTTTCAGCCGCCAACGAGAATGCCAACGGGACACCCTCCTGGGTGTCACCATTGATGCCGTCGGCGTCGATTTCCTTCATGAATTTAGCGATTGCATCTGGCCAGGACGAACCCGGATCTCTCGTTCCCTGATCCCACATCATCATCGGGAACAAGACTCTCACACCGCGGCGATGAAAGTCTGCAACCATCTGCTTAACGCCTTCCACCCCGCCTGGCATAGAACGCACCATGTCGTGCTGGTTGCGATCGTCGATACCCATGTTCGGGTATGTTGCCCAAATGAGTACAGCGTCGATTCCACCGTATCTCTTTTCCAGGTCATCGAGGTAGCGGTCAACTGTGTATTTGCCCGCGACAGGATCATAGAAGTATCGGTCATGCACCATCATCTGAGGCTGCATAAAGCTGGATTGAGTCCACTTGAGCGCGGGCAGCTCATACCGGGCTGGATCGTAGCCTATGCGGATTCGACGTTCATCGCGCCAATGCGTTATATCGGCCAACCATTCCCTATGGCTTGATGCGGTGCAGGGAATGTATCCTCCCGCCCAGGGGCCACGCAAAGTGAAGCAAGCGGCTGGGGGAATTTGCGGCCCTTGTGGGGGCATTTGCGGCCCTGTGGGGGCATATTTTGTATCCTGCGCCCAGACAGGTGCTGAAATGATCGCCGCAAGGAGTGATAGACCGACGGCCTTCTGCATTGATTGAGTCGTCGATTTCATAGCGTTTTCTCCTGGAGGTGAGTTGGCAAATCCCACGGATTCACGCGAAAGATGCGATGACCTTTTCCGGCCAGCTCAAACCTCCACATCCAGTTGCTCATGACCGTCGTTTCTCTTTGTTCGAGACATGGCACTGACGTGCATTGACTGCTCCGTTGTCTGTCTCGATGGCAATCGATTGTGAAGAACTGCATCGATGTCCGACTCATCATATGCATATTGACCTTGTTGCTTTATTTTTCATGAATTCTTCTACCTCGGCCATAGTAGGCATCGAGGGTTGTGCGCCAGTTCGTGTCACAGATATCGCGGCGACGGCGACAGCAAAACGTGCGCTCTCCAGGGGAGACTTCCCCAGCATGAGTCCAGTGGCAAAACCTCCGTTGAAAGCATCCCCGGCAGCGGTTGTATCAATCGCTCTGACGGGGACTGCGGTGACTTGGACGCCAAGGCCTTCCTGCGTCGCGATGTAGGCGCCATGTGAGCCCATTTTGAGCACGACACCACGATTTCCTTTGCCAAGGAGCATTTTTGCCACTTCGACGGGCGCAACCGGGTCGCCATTATTGCTCTTTCTCCCCGTAAAGAACGCTGCCTCCGTTTCGTTGGGAGTGAACCATGCAATGCGCTTGAAGATGTTTAGAGGAAGATCTCTGGCAGGGGCAGGATCGAGAATCAGCGGCACGTCTTCTCGCGCACAAAACTCCGCGAGGTATTGAACTGTTTCGAGCGGAATCTCAAGCTGAGTGAGGACTATGCCCGCCCTACGAATGATCTCTATGTTTGCTGCTAATTCCTGGGGAGTCACCTTCGCGTTCGCACCCGGCGTAACGACAATGCTGTTCTCTCCCATCTCCGAGACAACAATAAACGCAACTCCCGAAGTTCCTTCGCATGTCGATACGCCCGAAATATCCACTCCCCCGCCAAGCAGATTCGACCTCAGTTGTGCCCCGAATACATCGTTGCCCAGGCATCCGATAAGCCGCACTGGGTAACCGAGTTTCGCGATGGCCACGGCCTGGTTTGCGCCTTTACCGCCAGGATGAATCTGGAAGTCAGTACCGATTACGGTTTCGCCGACCACCGGAATTCGCCCGGTCACTGCTACAAGATCTATGTTGATGCTGCCGACGACCACAATTGGCTTTTGGCCAGCCACGTTACTTCTCCTCGATAGCTAAAATGAAATGGACGATGACTCAGGAAAAGAGTGGAGCCACGGCGATCGCCGTTAGCCCAAATAGAAAGAGAACAAACATCCACGCCAGAAACGCCTTTGATCTGAAGGGAGCCGCGGTGAACTCTCGCCAGACAAACACACCCCAGCAGGCCGAAATCATGGTCGCTCCCTGGCCAATCGAATAGGACACAGCGGGTCCCACGATATTGGCTCGGGATGCAACGAAATTCAGCACGGCACCGGTACACCAGATTGCGCCGCCAACAACGCCACAGAGGTGCCATGTCCCAGACGCGCGCTGGTAGCCGTTCATCGAAACTGGATCACGCCCGTCAAGTGGCTTCCGCATCAGCAAGTAGTTCACAGGCATCGAACACGCTGCCACGCCAATTACAAAAAACAATACCGCCGCATACGGGCCAAGGGCCCTCTCGCTCGTCATAGATTTTGAAACGAATGGGTAAAAGCATCCCATCAGAACGCCGGCGATCAAGCTAATCGCGATGCCTCGCTTGCTCGTTGCAGGACGGCCTGTTTCGCGCAGCCGGTATGCAATTGCATCGAACACAATCGCCGCGACCACGAGTGTTATTCCACCAAATAGCAAAAGCGGATTCCCCTTCGGAGAGATCAGGTAGCTGCTGACCGCGCCTACGACGAGCGCCAAACCAATACCAATTGGGAATGCAACTGCCAAGCCTGCAATGTCGATGGCAGCAACGAGGAGCAGATTGGCAATGTTGAATATCACTCCCCCGGTCACGGCAAGGAGAACAGAGTGCAGGCTGGCTTGGGTAACGTCTGCGAAGAACGGCCTACTAGTGCCGCCGAAGCTTCCCAACGTCAATCCCCACCCAACGGCGCCGACGATTAACCCGATAACATAATCCCAGTAGAACAGCTGAAATCTGTACTCCGGGCAGAGTTTCAGTGTGTTTGCCCACGAACCCCAGCAAAGCATACTAAAGACCATGAAGGAGAGAGCAATTCGATACACTTCCGGCTGGTACATAATTCCGCCCCATCGCATGAAGACGCTGGTACCGCAAACAGGAATTACCGGTGCAGGCAATTCAAGATATTGCGAGCCGCGCTAAAGTTTAGAACACAGAGCAATCGTTCAATTGCATTCAACGTCCCAGGTGAGCTCCCGCCACCCATCCAAAACAGCGTTCGTCGTTGATCTCGCCATCGTCTCACGCACTAATCGATTGCCACTGCGCATGATTGAAGCATGGCAGCCATCAAGCGAGCTTGAAAGCTTTCATAAGACAACGTTGAGAACAGTAATATCGCAGTCTGAAATTTGTCAAGTTTAATATTTAGACACTCTTTCCGAATGCACACGCGGGCCAAGAGGCGGCAAGCTCTCCATCCGTTCAATCAAATCGACCCCAGCGCCAGCTCTCGATTTGCTAAAGTGCCACTCACCTGAAGCCACTCTGTGCGCGTCCCGCCTGCTTCCGGGTTAGGCATCCGCTTTGCGGCGCATTTAGTTGGGCAACGACCAACCGAAATCCCTCGAGATTGAACTGTTTCAATCGTCGGTATACTTTAAGAATACCGTTGCGGAGAATAGATGTCTTTAGATAAGTGCGACGCTCAAGGAAAAGTGCTATGGCCAATATGAAGGATATCGCGAGGCTTGCCGGCGTTTCACTTGGCACGGTTTCACATGTGCTCAACGATTCCGCAAGCGTTCGCGATCCCTTGCGGCAGCGTGTGCTTCGAGCCGTCCAGGCTGTCGGCTATCAGCCCAGCCAGCTCGCGCGCGGTCTTCGACGTGACAAGACCAACATCATCGGGATGATCATACCCGACATTACCAATCCGTTCTTTCCGGCGGTAGTTCGCGGCGCCGAAGATGTAGCATTCTCGAATGGATATCGTCTGATCCTCTGCAATACCGACAATGACCATTCCAAGGAACTGGTCCATCTTAATGCGCTACGCACCTTTCTCCCGGCTGGTCTGATCGTAATCCCGTCGAACTTCAGCGATCTCGCGGCACAGGCAGAATCGTATTGCCGCGCAGGGACTGGGGTGGTCTGTATCGACCGGCTGCCTAGGAACTGGAGCGGCGATAGCGTCACCGCCGATAACGAAAAAGGAGCCTACAACGCAACGCGCTACCTTCTGCAGATGGGTCACATAAAGCTCGCTGCAATCACAGGGCCATTACATTTGACAAACGCGAAGGATCGGCTCGACGGCTTTAAACGCGCCATTCGCGAGGCAAGGTTGCCTCTCGCTCCGGAGTACGTCCAAGAAACGACTTTTGATAAGCAAGGCGGCTACTCAAAGACCCTTATACTTCTGCGACTCATTCCCCGTCCGACGGCCATCTTCGCGGGAAATGACATGATTGCCCTCGGAGTCCTGCTGGCTATTCGAGAGGCCGGACTTCGATGCCCGGAAGATGTGTCCGTGATGGGCTTCGACGACCTTGATCTCGCTGAAACAACCAATCCGTCACTTTCGTCCGTCTCCCAATCGGGATACCAACTCGGTACATCGGCTGCTCGACTTTTGCTAGACCGGCTACAGGGAGATCAAGGCCCCGCAAAGCATCTCATTCTCGAAACGTCCCTGAAGCTCCGATACTCGGTCGCAGCTCCCCCAAGCCATGGCGGGCGCAGCCTTGTGTCGAAAGTACGGCGCAGTAGAAAGCCTGGACCGGCGACGAGCGATCGCAGATAATACTTCGATTCCTCGACTCGGCTAGCTTCACCAATGCACAGGGAGACATACCAATGAGTATGAGATCGTTGCATAGAAACTCAGTTGCTCTAGTTGCCGGGACAATGGACGGGGAGGCGCCTCGGAAGGGGCGCCGGAGTCCTCGGCGGGACACTTTGGGCTGACTGGAATGAGAGAGCGCGCGGCGGCCATCGGCGGGACGCTTGAAGTGAGCAGCGTGCCTGGCGAGGAGACCACGATTCGGCTGCGCGCGCCATCGCAGGGAGAAGCGAGCGAGCAGTTGGAGGTACGAGCGTGACGGTGGAACCGATCCGTGTGTTGATTGTCGAAGACCACAACGTGGTTCGCCAGGGACTAGTGGCGTTGCTGAATGAAGCGGGCGGCCTGGACGTTGTGGGAGAGGCTGCGGACGGCTTGGAGGCGGTCGCGCAGTTTCGCAAGCTCCAGCCTGATATCACGCTGATCGACCTGCGGCTGCCGCGGATGAGCGGCGTGGAAGTGATCGATCGAATTCGACTGGAGACGCCTCAGGGGCGGTTCGTCGTGCTCACCACCTACGACGGTGACGAAGACATCTACCGCGCGCTGAAGGCAGGCGCGCGAGCGTACCTGCTGAAGGGAATGACCGGCGAGGATCTCATCAAAGCCATCCGCGCGGTCCACGCGGGCAAGACTCATATTCCGCCCGCGATCGCCGAGAGGCTTGCCGAGCGCAAGGGCGCGAAGGATCTGACTCCAAGGGAGTTCGACGTGCTGGAGCAGATCGTGCACGGAAAGAGCAACAGGGAGATTGCTGCCGAGCTAGAGGTCTCGGAGGCGACGGTGAAGACCCACATCAACAGTTTGCTGGGTAAGCTGGGCGTGACGGACCGGACACAGGCGGCTACGGCGGCCATTCAGCGAGGCATTGTTCCTCTCGAATCGTTGCGAAAGCCCAAATCATGACAAGAAAAAGCGCAAAAATACGATTTTGTTTGCCGTCTGTATGTCGTTGCTGGCGTTGCGGGCATCTGCGCAAGAGACGACATGGCGGCAGTCTATACCAGCGGAGCTGGCGTCAGTGCTGCCGTCGCAGGCGCCTGTGGTGAACGAACATATCGAGACGGAGATGCGGACCGCGTCGGGAATTGTGGATGAGCATGGGCGCTTCATCGTCGGAGTGGTGCTCATCACGGCCGGTTATTCGGCTGAGGGCAAGTACTCACACCACCTCATCGTGCAGGCGCCGGGGCAGATCGGAGCCATTCCCCTCAAGCATGGCGAGTATGCCTTCGGATGGACCCGCGAGGACGGAGGAGATTCACTGAGGGTTCATTTCAACCATGCGGCGACCGGGGGAACTGGTGGGAAGCACCGATGCACACAGAGTTGCGGATTCAAGCCGGGTGGAGAGCTTGCACATCTGGCCGCCAGGAGACAAGGCGTTGATCCAGCTTGGGCGGTTTGGGATTCCATACAAGCTGGGCGAAGAGTAGCGGCGAGACGCAGGACTCCATAGACGCTTGATGAGCTTGTCGCCGGGAAAGAGACCGGTGAAGTGGGCGGGAATGTCGCGGCCGGGAGTGAGTTGGCGCACTATGAAATGAGCCAACTCCGCAATGTCGAAATTGGTAGGGAAAGCCTGAACTAATAGAGAGGAAGGGCCAAGATGCATAGACGCAAAGAGAAGTAAGTCCCCAACTTCGTTCAAAGTAAGGAAGTAGCGGCGGGCTGCGGGGTCAGTGATGGTTAGCGGTCCGCCGCGCGCGATCTGATGCGCGAATACCTCCGACACGCTCCCACCGGAAGCCGGACAATCTTTTCGGCGACTCGCTTGGTGGCCCCCGTCACTGAGGCCGGCTCTACGGCCTTATCTGTGGAGAGCAGCACCAAACGCGCGCCGTTCGCGGCGGCTCAGCAGTGACGGTCTCTGCGGGGAAGATGTTATTCGCGATTGCAGCTAGAGGTTGTGTCTCCTGCAGAGGAACATGCTTATACGCAGCGGCATGGAGGACGATGCGCCGACCGTGCACGGCGAAAAGTTCGTCCATCAATGCGGGGTCACCGGAGCTGCCAAGGATAAACGTCACGGATTCGGCTGCGCGAGAGGCAGTCTTAAGATCATCCGCCAATGCTCACTTGAGCTCGTAAAGATTGTGCTCTGCAGATTCAAGCAGAAACAGTGCTGGCAGGCCGAAACGGACCAGACGCACGGCGAGTGCGGAGCCAATGGAGCCACCGGCGCCAGGAATAAGAATAGGCACGTTGAAAATTGCGTCTAGAACGTCAGGTGGTGGCGATTCAAAAGCGGGCCGGGCAAGAAAATCGCACCAGTCTCTACCTTTCAGGGACGGAATCACAACAGAAGTATAAACAGAGCGCACCATGACAGCTATTTACGGGGCCGCGCATGTGGTCAGTGTGCTTCCCGAAGATACTCAAGTACACTGAATGGTTCGAACTCGATTGGGGATTGCGGTAATGGGGACGATGACGATACGAACAACCATGACGGTTGTGCTTTTGCTTCTGGCTGCCACGATGGCGGGAGGGCAGATGCACTACGATGCCGAGGCAATCCGACAGAACAATCGAGGTGTGGCGCAAATGGGCCAGCAGTTCACCGAGCGAGCCGCGGCCAGTTTCGCTGGTGCATTCAAGAAAGACCCAAGGATGGCGCAGGCAGCCATCAATGAAGGCATTGCGCTATTGGCGCAGCAGAAGCTGGACGAAGCCAAGAAAGCGCTCGAGCAGGCCATTGTCCTTAACCCCGCCAGCGCCCAGGCATGGTACAACCTGGGTTTGGCGCAGCATGGGGGTAATGAGCTCACAGACGCACTCGCCAGCTTTCAACAGGCGGTGAAGCTCGATCCCCGGGATGCAGACTCGTGGTATTTCGAAGGCGCCTGCTACCAGGAGATGCGACAGTTCGACAAGGCGATTGCAACATTCGAGAAGACGCTGGAGATTAACCGGCTGCACGCTTCGGCTGAGTTCGCTCTGGCGCGGTCGCTGCAACGCACGGGCCACATAACAGAGGCGAAGGAACACTTTGCGCGTTTTCAACATTTGACGAGCACCAAGATTTCATCGGCGCTGGGGCTGTCTTACGGCGAGCAAGGGCATTATTCAACAGTTACGGCAGTCGAAGAGCCGGAAACGATCCGACACGCGATGATTCCGGTCCGGCTTGTGGCGCAGCCAATGGTCGCGCCTGACTCCGGAAGCGCTCGGTCATGGACGACGACAGGCGGGGCGTGCATGATCGACGCAATGGGCTCAGGGCAGATGGATTTGGTGCTGATGCAAGCGGGCGCACAGGCCATACGCATCCTGCACAATCGTGGCGGCGGCAGCTTTGAGGAACTGGATACGGCGTCAATGGGGCTGGGGGCGAGCGGCCATGCAGTGGCATGCGCTGTTGGCGATTACGACGGCGATGGATTGAACGATCTGGCTGTGGCTCTGGAGGACCGCGTGCTTCTGTTTCACAACCTCGGTCACGGGCAATTCAAGGACGTTACGGCCCAATCGGGACTTTTGCCGCGCAACCGCCCAACGGGCATTACGTTTGTGGATTATGACCATGATGGCGATCTGGACCTGCTCCTGACTGGTGCGCCGTTGAAGCCGGGCGATGGGTCCAATGTTCTGTGGCGCAACAATGGCGACGGGACGTTCACTGAGCAAACGGAGCCGACCGGGCTGGGTGGAAGCGGCAAGACCGGAGCAGCAATCCTGACCGATTTCAATAACGATCGCGCCGTGGATCTTGCGGTGACAGGCGATGGACCTTTGCCGCTGATTTATGTGAATCCGCGCGAAGGCAAGTATCCCAGGCAGCCGCTGTATGCGAATGTGAAGTTTCCGCCAACAGTTGGCATCGCGGTGCTCGACTACAACAAAGATGGCTGGATGGACATTGCGGTGACGCACGCCGGCGCACCGGGCCTCACGCTGTGGCGGAACGTCGAGGGGCCGGATCACATCGGCCGACGTTTTGAGCGCGTTGCGTTGCCACTCATTGGAGCAGTGCGCGGATGGGGCCTGACGCCCATTGACATCGACAACGACGGCTGGATCGACCTGGCAGCAGTTGTGGAAACGAAGTCCGGGCCGCGGGTAAAGGTCTTCCGCAATCGCGGCGATGGCAGTTTCGAGGATGTGAGCCATGCGCTAGGCCTGGACAGCGTGCGGCTGGCGGCGCCGCGCGGACTGATTGCCGCCGACGTGGATGGCGACGGCGCGCCCGATCTGATCGTGACCCAGGAGAATGCGCCCCCGATGTTGCTGCGCAACGAAGGCGCGAACAAGAACCACTTTGTGCGCATCGACCTGACCGGCTTTGCGGACAACAAGACAGCGCTGGGAGTGAAGGTGGAGGTGTTTGCCAACGGACTTTGGCAGAAGTGGGAGCTTGCCGGCGCGTCGGGCTACCAAACGCAGGCTCCGCCGCAGATTCTTGTGGGCCTCGGGCAGGCACCGGGCATCGATCTGCTGCGCATTCTGTGGCCCACTGGCGTGTTGCAGGATGAGATCGATCTGCCTCAACAGCGGGTGATCGCGATGAAAGAGGCGGACCGCCGCGGCAGCTCGTGCCCCGTGCTGTTCGCGTGGGACGGGCATCGCTACAAATTCGTGACCGACGTGATTGGTGCGGCGGTGGTAGGCCATTGGTTTACGCCCGCGCGGCGGAATACGCCGAATCCCGGCGAGTGGGTAAAGATTGATGGCATGAACGTGGCGCTGGTGGCCGGCAAAATCAGTGTGCGCTTTATGGAGCCGATGGAGGAGGTGAACTACATCGACCAATTGCGAATGGTCGCGGTCGATCATCCGGAAGATGTGGAGGTGAATCCCGACGAGCGATTCCTCGACGATCCGCCATTTGCGTCGGGGCGCGTGGTGGCGAGTGAAGAAACACGTCTGCCAGTCAGAGCGTGGGATGGCGAAGGGCACGACGTGCTGGACCGTCTGAGCAGGCGCGATCACGTGTTTGCCAGCGGATTTACGGCATTGCCTTACGACGGGTTTGCGAATCTGCATGCGCTGACGCTTGACCTGGGTGAGATCAAGCCGGACGCACCGCTGCGGCTGCTGATGACCGGCTATGTGAACTACTTCAGCGCGACCTCGCTCTATGCCGCGTGGCAGGCGGGGTTGAAGGAGATTCCGCCGTACGTTGAGGCGCAGCTCCCGAATGGCACGTGGCAGCGAATTCCCGGCGATGCGGGCTTTCCGGCCGGGTTGGAGCGGACGATCGTGGTGGACCTGACGGGTAAACTGCCGGCGGGAACGAGGCGAATCCGGCTGATGACGAACCTGCAGATTTACTGGGATCAGGTGCTGATCGACCAGAGCACGGGCGCGCAGACGCGCACAACGGAGATTCCATTGGCTACAGCCACGCTGCGCTTCCGCGGCTATCCAAAGCAGATTGAGGGCGCGAGCCCGGGCGATTTGGACTACGACTACAATCTTGTGAGCCTAACCGGACCCTTTCAACGCGAGCGTGGAAACTATACGCATTTTGGCGACGTGACCCCACTGCTCGAGAACATCGACGACAGGTTTGTTGTGTTTGGCAGCGGCGAGGAGATTGCGGCGGAGTTTGACGCGGAAAAGCTGCCCGCTCTGCCCACACATTGGAAACGCGATTACTTTTTCTATGCCAATGGGTTCGTGAAAGACATGGATTGGTGGGATGCGTCGCCATTCACAGTGGCGCAAATGCCGTTCCATGGCATGAGCACCTATCCGTATCCGGCGGGCGAGAAATATCCCGGCGATGCAGCCTCGCTCGAATACCGGTTGAACTGGAACGACAGGTTTGAATCTGGCGAGCCGGTGCGATCGTATCGATTCAACTATCAACTGTTGCCGTCGGCGCCACCGGAGATCGGAGGAGCGCAATTGCCACCGGGAACGCAGCCATGAACGATGTTGTGCTGGCCCCGCTCGCCGGGTGGATCGAGCGGTGGCGAGTCAGCGTCTATCGAGGCGGGGATGTCTGCGGCGGGATTGGGGAGCGACAGCGGAGGATCGGTGCGAGTTCCTACTCACTTCACCGCCATCTGATCGCTAAAACCTTCTCCGGGACAAATACCGGGACGAGGGCATCTGCCGCCATGCGTGGGGCCCTTCTCGATTCTGGGCGCGATCGGGCCCTTGGCGCGGACGATTGGCGACGTTAGATTGCTGTTCCAAGCTTTCAGCGGTCAGGATCCGCTCGATCCAGTGAGTCCGCCGGTCGCGCTGAAGAACCCGAGTCCCGATAAATTGTGTGCGAAGGCGATCGCGGACTTTGAGGGCGATGGCCATGTTCCAGCGACGGAAGGGACGCACGCAGCGGCGAGCGATGCGGCGCGAGCGCTGCGCGATGCAAGCTTTCGCGTGGAGCCGTTCCGCCCACGGAACCTGGAGCAATTGAGCAAACTGTGGTGGATGTTCTTTGTACGGTGTGGGGCGATCTTCTACGAGCCGGAGATTCGCAGCAAGCAGGAGCGGTTGAGCCCCATCTTCAAAAAGTTTCTTTCGATCGCAGAAGCGTCCAGACCAATCAACGCGACGCAGTTGCTGAACGCGTGGGCCGAGTTGGACTTGCTGCGTCGGAAGGCTCTTGCTGAGATGAACGAGCATCCAGTTTTGCTTTGTCCAGTGGCCAGCATTCCAGCATTCCACCATGATGAGCGTATGTGGACGGTCGAGGGCAGCTCCGTTCATTACCTCGACGCCGTGCGCTACACGCAATGGTTTAACTCGCTCGCTTGCCCGGTCGCAGTGGTTCCACTGAACGCCTCATCCGAGGAGTTGCCGATCGGTGTGCCGATTGTCACATGGCCTTTCGAAGATGAGATCGCACTCGGCGTGGCAGCACTGGTGGACGCAGCGTTTGGCTATCGCCCACCCCCGATGGCACTGGCCTAATTCGCTTCGGGCTCTCTTTCCCCCTTCAAAACAATGGTTCGCGGAGTGTTCCGGACCTCGCAATAACCTCTTGCAACGCTTCTACATATCAACCTTTTGGTGGAGGCGTTACACAATTGGTCGCGCAAGACTTATGCTTCGCCGGAATAGGGTGTGTGGGGTGCCTGAAAGCTGGCAAGAACGGTTTGCCGACACCCCCAATGTTCTACTGGGTGCGCGAGGCCGACGCGTCGTTCTATGCGCCGCAAACCTTTAGTATCCGACGCATATGGGGTGCTACCTTTTTTGCGGCACTAACCTACATTGGCTTCGACGGCATCACCACCCTCTCCGAAGATGTACGGAATCCGAGGCGGAATGTGCTGTTGGCAACGGTATTGGTCTGCATCCTGACCGGTGTTCTGAGCGGCGCCGAGGTCTATCTCGGCCAGCGCATTTGGCCAAACTGGCACACCTTCCCGAACCTCGAAATGGCATTCTTGGACGTATGCGAGCGCGTGGGGGGAACCTTCCTGTTCGAAGCAATGGGTGTGATTTTGCTCCTCGCCTCCCTGGGCAGCGCGCTCACAGGCGGTCTCGGAGCGGCCCGTCTGCTCTTCGGAATGGGCCGGGACGGTGTTTTGCCGCGCAACATATTCGCTCATATTCGCCAGGAAACCAACACGCCGACCTACAACATTCTTCTGATCGGAGCAATTGCGTACTGTGGCGCAATCGGCCTCAATTACGTCGGGAACGCCTACGAACATGCGGGGGAGCTTCTTAACTTCGGGGCGTTCCTGGCCTTCATGGGGGTAAACTTGTCAGCGTTCTGGCACTTCAGCCTCTTACGCAAGGGACACCAGCGAAGGTTTCTGGCTGATATAGCACTCCCACTCAGCGGCTTTGCATTCTGCGCCTCGATCTGGTGGAACCTGTACGGACTGGCAAAGATTGTTGGCGCTTTGTGGTTCCTGATCGGCGCGGCATATTGGGCGGTAACGACAAAGGGCTTTCGCAGATCACCGAAGTTGATCGACTTTAGCGACGCTTAACACAGGTAGAAGAGACCAAGGCGGGCCTTGGAAAGAGATGGCACACTGATGCGCACAATGGTCAGCGGCTTCGAAGCAGGTGGGAAGGTTCGAATCATATTACGAGCTGGAGAAGAACATGCCCTATTCATTTGAGAATATGCCAGGTCTTGTAACGGCGATTTCGGAGATCGCGCGGCTTCTTCAAGGTGCGCGAGCAATTGTGTCCCTTGCCCTCCGCGGTGCTCGGCGGAATAACATGCGCCACTCTACGGGAGTTACGGTCCGTTCCGCATCGGTGCACCTGGTGGCGCTCTTTTCCGTTGCTCTCTGTGCGGCCCAAAAGGAACAATCGCAACCGCTCTATATGGATTCGACACAGCCGATTGATGTGCGCGTGAACGACCTCATGCAGCGGATGACGCTCAAGGAAAAGGTGGGGCAGCTTAATCTCCCGTGCGTTTATGTCGATGAACTTGGGAAAACGGTCCCGGAAAAGATCGAATCTCTGAAAAAGTTTGCCGCCGGGACATATCCGACGGAAATCGGACCAGGTGCTGGCTTCTTCACCTTGGCCAACACTCTCAAGCAAAAAGACCTTGCTTGGGAGGTGAACTACTTCAATGAGCTTCAGAAGATCGCACTGACGCAAACACGACTGAAGATCCCGTTGCTCGAGGACGAAGAGGGTACGCACGGAGCCATGTTCCCGGGAGCTACCGTCTTTCCCGAAGGGTTGGCCATCGGCAGCACTTTCGACATCCCGCTCGTCGAACAGATCTATGCAGCATCCGCTTCTGAGGCTCGGGCGGTCGGAATTCACGTGTTGTCCACGCTTGTGTTGGAACTGGATCGCGACCCGCGCATGGGCCGCAATATGGAAGCTTATACAGAGGATCCTTATCTCTACGCGCAGATTGCAAAAAGTATCGTCCGCGGAGCTCAGGGCTGGAATGTCGACGCTCCGGAAAAGGTCGTCGCGCTGATGACAGATTTCCCGGCGCAGAGCGAACCGGCCAGCGGGATGGAGCGGGGCGCCATTGAACTGTCCGAAAGGAGCTTACGGGAGAATTTTCTGGTTCCCTGGGTGGCAGCGTTCAATGCTGGGGCCTTGGGTGTGATGGCCGGTTACCCAGAGATTGACGACATCCCGGAGCACTCGTCTGAGAAATGGAACACCGATATTCTACGCCATGAACTGGGCTTCAGGGGAATCGTTGTAAGCGAAGGTGGAGGTTTCGACTCGATCATTTATGAGGACGTGGCTCCAGACCAGAAGCAGGCCGGAGAAATGGCCCTGCGAGCCGGCGTCGATATGGGTATTACTTATGAACCGGCCTACATGGGGCCGCTCGCTCAAGCCGTTCAGGATGGTGAAATCCCTGAATTTCTGGTTGACCGCGCCGTCCGACGCGTGCTTGAGCTGAAGTTTCGACTCGGTCTTTTCGAGCATCCCTATGCGGAACTGTCTCATGCAAAACAGATTGTTCATTCCAAGGAGCATCGAGAGCTCGCACTCGAGGCTGCCAGGGAAAGCATCGTTCTGTTGAAGAACGATAACAATCTGCTTCCGCTCAAAAAGGATTTGAGATCGATCGCAGTCATAGGTCCCAACGCCAACGATGGCTGGAGTCTGCTCGGGGACTACTCGCCCTCAGTAGTACCACAGAAAATCACCAGCATTCTCGACGGGATCCGGCAAAAACTTTCTCCTGAGGTGAAGGTGCTTTATGCGAAGGGGTGCGACGTCATCGGCGGCAACGAAGACTTCTCTGAGGCGGTTCAGGCTGCGCAGAAATCAGAGGTAGCAGTCATCGTCGTCGGGGAACATCCCAACAATGACGGTAAGGGCGACGTACCGCCCACGGATGGAGAGGGATATGACGTTGCCAGTTTGGATCTGACAGGTGCGCAGGAGGACCTGGTGAAGACCATTCAGGCTACGGGGACGCCGGTGATTCTGGTTTTGGTGAACGGCAGACCCCTTTCCATACCCTGGGAAGAAGCGAATGTCCCTGCCATTGTGGAAGCGTGGGAACCAGGCGAACGCGGCGGAGAAGCAGTGGCGGACGTGCTCTTCGGCGATTACAACCCAACCGGCCGTCTGGCAATCACGATTCCTCGCAGCTCAGGCCAGCTACCAGATTACTATGACTCCAAGCCGTCGAAAGCTTTCTGGATTCAGCGCGGATGGTCGCACGACGGCGGCTACGTGGATATGCCAGGAACGCCGCTTTATCCATTCGGTTACGGATTGAGTTACACGCGTTTCCGGTATAGTAATCTCCAAATAAGTCCAGCACAAATCTCACAGGGTGGTGATGTCAGGGTCACGGCGGATGTCCAGAATATCGGGAGCCGGACTGGGACGGAGACCGTTCAGATGTACCTGCATGAGCGATATGCGCCGGTATCCTTGCCGGCTGAGCAGCTCAGAGGCTTCGAACGCGTGACTCTCAACCCCGGGGAGACGAAGACCGTGACTTTGACGATCCGGCCCGAGGACTTGATGCTGCTGGATCGGGATATGCTATGGAAGGTCGCCCCTGGCACCCTGGACGTCATGCTAGGAACTTCTTCTGCAGATGTCGTTTTGCGGGGTTCTCTTGAAGTAAGGGTTGCGAACACCGGACTGGATCGAGGGTTCAGCACACAACCGGATTTGTCGCGATGAGCTTTCTCAGAATCAGTCTTGTGCTTGCCTGTTTTTTCGGAAATCCGTCGTTTTCTGTTTCACATACGCGCCTGTGCGTCGTCGAAACGCCATCCATCTGGCATACCGACTTTGAAGCCCTACTGGGGAAAACCCACCGTACGGAATTTTAGAGAGGGTGACGGAAACAACGGCATCATCGAAGCCCGTTCAGCGACTTCACCCTAGTCGACAGCGGCTCGGGGTGCGTTTCCCCGGGCCAACTCGGCCTGCTTAATCCAGCGGCCGCACCCAGATGTTGCGAAAGCTGATAGGCTGACTCGGATCGGGGTGTGCCTGCAACTTGATGGGCGCGCGATCGTAGGCCGTGTAAAACGGCTTGCCAATGTAGACGGTCTGGCCGTTGAGCTGGAAGTGATTCTGCACGAGGACGCCGTTGAAGAAGACGGTGACGTACGCGGGCGATTTCAGGGAGCCGTCGGGGTTGAAGCGGGGCGCGGTCCAGATGACGTTGTAGGTCTGCCACTGACCGGGCTTGCGGGCGGGGTTTACGAGCGGGGGCGACTGCTTGTAGATGCTGCCCGCCTGACCGTTAACGTAGGTGGTGTTTTTGTACGAGTCGAGGACCTGGAGCTCGTAGCCGTCGTCGCCGGGGCCGGTGGAGGCGAGGAAGACGCCGCTGTTGCCACGGGCCTGGCCGCTGCCGGTGATGTCGGAGGGGATCTTAAATTCGAGGTGGAGCTGGTAGTCCTCGAAACGCTCCTTCGTCTCGATGTTGCCGTCCCTTTTGTTCACGGTGAGAATGCCATCGTGGACAAACCAGCGGGCTGGCTGGTGCGTCTGGGCGGAGACCCACGCATCCTCATTCTTTCCGCCGAAGAGAACGATGGCATCGGAGGGCGGGTCGGCATCGGTCGCGCCGGGCCTGACGATTTCAGGGACGGGCTTCCAGACCTCGGTTTGCTCGGGAGTCATTTTGGAGGACTGCTGAGCGAAGGCGGGGACGGCGAGGAGCAGAGCGGCAACGAGGAGGTGTGTGCGCATGACGGGAAAAGGATAACGCGGGACTGGCCATCCTGGGAACTGACCGCCCGGGCGATCGCGCTCCGCGCGCGCCTGATACCCGGCTGCTGCCAGGAAAGTGACAAGGATGGGGCACGCCACGAAAGCGGCCGGATTCTGTTTCTCTTCTCTCACATTTCGCGAGCACGGAGATGTGAGACGTGCGGCTTGTGATGTGGGTCACGGCGGCGCCTATCTGGAATCGATAGCGTGCTGCTAGTCGGGTGCGAAGATGCTGACTCGCCAGGAGGCAACCAAATTAATGGATCGCTCACGGCAACGAGGGCAGTTCGGGTCAATGTTTTTAAATAGATAACTTGAGGGTGGCTGCGATGTCTGAAACATATGCTGGCAGGGCCAGCGAATCAGCCGGTATTTCTAAGCCTCTCGCGATGATGCTTTTGTGCCTGCGAATTGCTATAGGGTGGCACCTCCTGTACGAAGCCCTTGCCAAGCTGCTGACGCCGGACTGGACCGCAGCTCCATATCTGCTGCTGTCTCGCGGCTTTTTCCCGGGCTTTTTCCATTGGTTGGGATCGAGTCCAAGACTGCTGGGCGCGGTTGATTTTGTGAACACCTGGGGATTACTCCTGATTGGGACGGCACTCATTCTTGGCATTGTGACCCGTCTCGCCAGTGCCTCCGGCATTGTGCTCCTGGCGCTATACTATTTGGCACAACCACCCCTGATCCGGACGGATTACCGAATCCCAGTGGAGGGCTATTCCCTGCTGGTGAATAAGACCCTGCTGGAACTGCTGGCCCTGGTGGTCTTTCTGGCTATTCCGGCAGGCAGCCTGTGGGGGCTTGACCGGTTCTGGCGAGACTGGCGATCGCGGAAAAAGGCGGCCGCAAAGCCTGCTACCCCGGCCATGACCGCGATTTCGCTCAGTCGGCGCAAAACGCTTGAGAATCTGATTGGCGCTCCCGTCCTTGGCTTGCTCGGATACGCCGCGCAAAGGAAATTCCATTGGGAGAAAGTCCACGCCATAACCGGAGCAACCATCAAGCTGCAGGATCTGACCCTGAAAGAACTGAAGGGTGACCTGCCCCAAGGCACACTGGGAAAACTGAAAATCAGCCGGGTTATTCTGGGTGGCAACTTGATCCCGGGATATTCGCATTCCCGGGATCTGGTCTATGTCTCTCAGCTTTTCAAGGCCTACAACACGGACCGCAAGGTATTTGAGACCCTCGAACTGGCCGAGCGCGCGGGCATCAACACGTTCTGTGCCGACCCCAACGAATTGCCTCTCTTCAGCAAATACCGCGAAATTAACTCTTCCAAAATGCAGACGCTTGTCCAGGTGTGGGGACACCCGAAACCGACAGACCTGAAGGATTCTATCGACAAGGCCATCGACTACGGAGGAACCACACTTTACGTTCGCGGAGTTGAAGGGGATATTTTCGTCAAAAACGGGCAGATTGATGTGCTGGCCAAGGCGCTCGATTACATCAAGAGCCAGGGAGTTCCGGCGGGCATCGGCGCGCATTCGATCGAGGTGCCTATCCAATGCGAAAAGGCCGGGCTGAATCCCGACTACTACGTCAAATCTTTGCACAGCGACAACTACTGGTCGGCAATCCCGCGAAAGGATCGCGTCGAGTTTTCGGTTATCGATCCGAAGCTTGCGAATGGCCTGTGGAAAGACAACATGTTCGACCTCTTCCCGGAAGAAACCGTCGAGTTTATGGGAACCGTCAAGAAGCCATGGATCGCCTTCAAGGTTCTGGCAGCCGGCGCCTTCCATCCCAAGGAAGGCTTTCGCTTTGCCTTTGAAAACGGTGCTGACTTTATCAATGTCGGAATGTTTGATTTCCAGGTGGTCGAGGATGTGAACGTCGCCATCGAAGTGCTGTCCAGCCTGAAAAACCGCGTGCGTCCCTGGTGTGCTTGAGTGTAGACAGATACTCGTGACTAAGTGACTTTAATGCTTGTGCATCGATAAGACAAGCGGAAATAGCAAGTGAGAGATGACGTAAGTTCGAGGGGCTCCACAAGCGGGCCGGCCCGCTTCTCTCACTACCCTGAACTCCCCAGGCGATCGTTTCGGTCGATGGGAACAGTGGCGACGATCACCCTCGGGCCTAACTACACTCACCGCATCGAATCGACTACGGATCACATCCGCGAAATCTTTAGCCGTCTGGAAAGCGAGATGAGCGCGTACCGGCCCGACAGCGCTGTCAGCGAGCTTGCCAGAATGGCGGGCGTGGCGCCGGTTGCGGTTTCGGTAGACACTTATCGCGTGCTCCGTGCCGGCCAGAATTTTGGCAGCTTGAGTGCGGGGGCTTTCGACATCACCGCCTCACCGCTGGCGAGCCTCTGGGGTTTCAACGGGGCCGCGGCTCCGATGGTCGTCCCCTCGGACCAGTCCGTTACAGAGCTTCTGAAATCGGTTGATTACTGCCAGCTCATTCTCCACGATGGAACCGCCTTTCTTCCTGTAGAGGGCATGGCGGTGGATGTGGGGGGAATCGCCAAGGGCTACGCTGTCGATCGCGCCCACGATTATTGCCTGAGCACAGGCATTCGAGACTTCCTCATCGACTTCAGCGGCAATGTCCGTTCCGCCGGACGGCTATCGCGCAGAGAGGGCTGGCAGGTCGGCGTGCGCGACCCCTTTGACCGGTCCCGCATCATCGGCAAAATCGCCTTGCCCAGCGGGCTGGCTGTCGCCACGTCGGGAAGCTACGAGCGCTTCATTGCCATCGCCGGCGCGCGGTTCTCCCACATTATCGATCCACGCACGGGATATCCGGTCACGGGCACGGCCAGCGTCACCGTTCTGTGCACCGACGCCATCACGGCAGACGCCTTGTCCACCTCGTTTTTTGTGTCGGACCTGAAGGGCGCTAGCGAATTGCTGAAGAAAGTTCCCGCGACCCAACTGCTCATCGTGCCGGACCGGTACCCCATGGTGCTCTGGGTCACTGCCGGCTTCTACAAAGTCTTCACGCCGATTCCGGAGCTAGCAGATTCCGTAAAGATCCTCGACACCAGAGCTATACAGGCAATATCAAATTCCTTTAGGCGATAATCGGGTATAATCTGGTCTGATTTTGCGACAGTACCATTCTCTTCAGCCACTGATGATTGACGTAGTTGAATTATCTTCGGGTGTCGGCCTCAAGACGACTCGTTGCTCAGTTGATGAAACTCGTCAGTGTATTTGGCCAGCGCAGCGTCATCCTTGCCGCGTAGCAGGATATCTTTCCATGCCTGTACCTGCTTTTTGAATGTCACCTGCAGCACGCGCACCTGTTGCGACTCCTCCAGTTCTCCGTCAATTAGCAGTGTATAACTCGAGCGGATCATTGAACAACGAACCATGAGGAATGTTGAAACCGCTCTTGTGGCGCTGCCCGCAGTAGTGAGTGAGCCCCAAGAGAGTATTGGATACTATTTCAGCTGGAGCGATGTCCCCGCGCTTTTAAGCGGCTATTGAAAGGAATCTCGCCTGTGTTGATTTTCGCTGCCATCGTCGCCATTTTCGTCTATGGAATGATTGCCGCCATGCTGGGCACCATTCTGCCTGATCTGTCCGATCGTTTCCATCTCACCCCCACCCAGAATGGCACAATCGCGTTTGCGCAGGCGCTGGGGCTTATCATCGCCTCGGTCGGGGTGGGTCCGCTGCTGGATAGCGAAGGCAAGAAGATCGGACTCGTTCTCGGCCTCGCTTTCATCGCCATCGCGCTGTACGCCCTTCCGCGCTCGCAAGGTTTCCGCAGCATCCTGGTCCTATTGTTCCTACTCGGCGTCGGCGGAGGTATCGTGGTCACTGGCGCAAATGCGCTGGTCAGCGACGTAAGCGAAGCGCACCGTGGGACCGCGCTGAACCTCGTCAACCTCTTCTTCGGCCTCGGCGGACTGGCAACCCCCTTCCTCTCGGCCAATCTCTTTGCGCGAAACTGGGTTCGCCTATGCTACACCGTGGCGTCCCTGACCGTCGTCACGCTGGCTATTCAGGCTGTCACCAAAATGCCGGCGCCTACCAGCGCTGCGCGCTTCGTTCTTGCGGATGCGGCGCCCGTCCTCGGTCGGCCACTCCTCTTCATGCTCGGCCTCTTCCTTTTCCTTTATGTATCCTGCGAGGTTGGAATGTGGAATTGGCTTCCTCGACATCTAATCGCTCAAGGTGTTCCAGAATCGCGCGCGCTCAATATTCTCTCGCTTGGATTCGCGCTCGGCCTGCTCATTGGTCGCCTCGGCGTCTCGCCCATTCTTATCCGCGTACAGCCAATCACCGTCACTCTGGCCGCATCTACCGCAATGGCTGTTACGACTTTCTTGATGCTGCGAACGATTCGACCGGCGGCTGACTTCGCGCTTGTCTTCATCGCCGGACTTTCCATGGCGCCCGTCTTCCCCACTACGCTGGCCATCGTCGGCGATGCCTTCCCGCGCATGACGGGCACTGCCATCGGCTTCGTCATCACCTGCGGATGGATTGGCCTCGCCGTGAGCTCGCGCATCATCGGTGCCATCGCCGGTGGCGACCCGCTGCGACTGAAGAAAGCCCTGTTGGTGATCCCCGTCTCAGCTGTCCTGATGGTGGGCTTGAACCTGGCCATCTTATTCGCACCGCGTTAGAGCTTGGTCACGATAACTTTGAAAGGATGGTTTCGATGCGAGTTCATTCTGCACTTCACCTCAGCCTGACTTTGCTTGCATCGGCGTCTGACATTTCAGCTTATGCGTGCCCCGGCCGCTCCCGGCAGCCTTACTCCTTCTTGGTTCTATTCAAAAGTTCCTAGCCGGCAGTCCAGATCACTTGGACATCGATATCTGGTTCGGCGGTTGGTCAGGGCTTTTGCGTGGGGCGCATGAGGACTTCACTTATGAAAGACTGCGCGGGCTGCGTGACGAGGGTGGCAACCACCGAGGCGATCTGGTCGGGCTGAAGTTTCTTGTTCGGGTCCTTGCCGGAGGCGGTACCACGGCCTGAGTGGTCGTTAAAGCCGGTGTTAATGGAACCGGGAGCAATGACGCTGACGCGGATGTTGTACTGGCGCAGCTCTTCGGCTACCGAGTAAGTGAGGCCATTCAAGCCCCATTTGGATGCGGCGTATGCGGCGCCTTTGGGGAGCGAGTTGCGTCCGGCCAGCGAGGAGATGTTGATGATGTGGCCGTAACCCGCGGCGATCATCAGGGGCGCGAAGGCGCGAATCATCAGGTACGGGCCGCGCAGGTTGGTATTGAAAACAAGGTCCCACTTTTCGGGGGTCACTTCGTGCAGGAGCTTTCCGTCGATGCCGACTGCGGCATTGTTTACCAGGATGTCGCAGCGGTGATACTGCCGGTCGACAGCTTCTCCTAATTGGGCTACGGCCGAGGCATCCATTAGATCGCAGGGGAAGATGGACGCGGCCCCGCCAGAACCGACAATTTGCTCGCGCACTTCGTTCAGTTCTCCAGTGTTGCGGGCGACAAGCAGCACGTGCGCTCCCATCGAGGCGAGGCGGCGCGCGATGGCATTGCCGACACCGCGGGTGGTGCCGGTGACGACGGCAACTTGCGATTCGAGTGGCTTCATAATGTGCCTTTCGATGCGGCAGCCGCTGGGACGGCTTTAACACACGATAGCATCCGGCTGTTGTGCACAGGCGAAGGCCGATCGATCAGGACGGTGCAATTGACGCTGCGGGTTCAGTGGAAAGATGAGCCGTGGAAATGTCCCAGGTTCCAAAATCGGGACCTGGGACGCCGAATTGGGTTGCCATTGAGACGCTTGATATTTCGTTACTGCGCGCGGATTGCCGGTGGGGAGAAAGGCCAGGCAGGAGATTGGATTTCCGGAGGCCAGAACGTTCCTGACCTGCTGCGGGTTGCGGCCGCTGCGCGCTTCGGCCACTTCGAGCAGATGCAGCGCTGTCGCCGGGGGCGCTGCAGCGGGGAGGCGGGAAGATCCAGGGGACATCGGCTGAGGTGAGAGTTCTGTCATCGTTCAAGGCAAGCACGGGGACGAAGGGTTTCAGCGCTAGCTGTTCGGAGAGGTGTGCGGCATTGCGGTCCAGAGCGATGATGGCCAGCGCGTGCTCGTATAGGGCGAATGCGGCCAAAAACGCAACCGTCGCGGCCGCCAACATCCATTGACTTGAATTGAGGTTCACGGAACGGACCCCTTTACTTGCGATTAAGCAAGATCTGGCGGCGCATGAGCGGCTTTCGCCAATGCCGGTGACATAGACGGCTGGGTCCTCCTGGAGCGTGCAGGCGTACTCGCATGCGCCGTAGCCAACACCTCGGCGGGGATCGACGCGCGGCTGCTTGAGGTTTTCACGCTGCCGGCGGAGTGCATGACCCGGGCGCCCTGCATATAAATGACCTTGGGCTAGACGGGGCACCACTCTTCCAAGCGTTTGATGTTTCATGCAAACAAGGCGGTAACGGAAACTCATCTTAAGCGAGCCGAAGATTAGGAGGCCATTCCAAGGCCTACTAGGTTAGCAGCTGCAATGATAACGATCATGCCCGCCCATAGCAGGCGAACCGGCCTGCTTCCGACGCCGCGAGGGCCACATTCCTCGAATTTGCTCCGGCAATATCGGCCAAAAATGTTGGGCCTGCTTGCCCGAAAGATCCGAGCGTGAAGCCCCAAAGGCAGGATGCCTTTGAAGAAACCATCCCGGGTGGTCCACGCGGAGTGCGCGTATTGACTGACATCCAGCGACGGGTTTAGGGCAAAAGAACTGGTAGAGCCCCACAGCAAAACGGCGAGCGCAATCGCGGCTGGGTGTCCTCTGAATCTCACGTGGCTCTAAATAGTAACAAACGGGCGTCAAAGTCCGAAAATTCTGATTCTTGGGCAACATCGGAACGACTTGTTGCTAGAGCATTTTAGGAAATGCTGTAGCCCCATCGGTGGTCATCGAAACGTTGGAATCCCAGGCCGCTGCCATCGGACGGACACGGGAATACCTGCTCTCCAGACTCGAAATGAGTTTTTAGCCTTCCTGCAATAGCATGCAAGTCTTCGCAATATTCTGCTTATACCATTTATTTCCAATAACTTGATTCAATCCGACTATCGCAGTCCTTCGCAATGGATCGCAGTTTATCCAGGTACCAAGTGCCATCAAAACTGCCAGTAGAAATCCGACCAATTTGGTTAGTGCCCAGTCGAACTTTCCGGCGTCAGTTCCCTTTTCGCGCTGAGTACGAAAGTCCTTCGGTTAACAGCCGTACGCATCGTTCTCACTCCTGCTGCTACTGGTTGCTATAAGTTCCTATCCTTTGTGCGCTTCGTTCATTGGTTCCAGCTTTCGACCGGCTCATGCCAGGTCAAGCGGTCCAGAATTCGCTGCCCTTGCCGCTCCATCCACTGTTCGGTTGTCCAGCAAGCCAGCATGAGTATGGACAGCACCAGGGGTCCGCAAATAGCGGCGAGTGCAATCTCTCGAAGTGACAACCCAGACGGAGTGATTTGTGCGCCGCAGCGGGGACAAATCTCATTCGTCCCGGCTCTGCTCGCACCCTGCGAGGCCGCCCAATTCCGCCATCGTGATGCCAAAGCGTTCATCATCGTCTTCCTCCTCTTCATCGCCCGCCGCCTTATCCGCAGTCGCTGCCGAGTAGGCCGCCCGCTCGCGCTTGTCTCGCCTGACATCCAACAGCTGTTCTCCAACCGTGTGTTTCGGGGAAAAGCAGTACTGAACGTATGCCTCGAAGAGTGCCTGATTAGGAATGCCGCGCTTCAAGACATCGGCATGATGCTGTTTGTACAGGCTCATGAGCGCTTCGGGCGTGATGGTGTAGGATCTCCGCTTGCCGCGGGAGGCGATGGATGCCTGGAGCCATTCCTGTTCGATCCAAAAGACGATTTCCGCTTTTCGAACGCGGAGGGCGCTTGCAAGGCTCTCCACCGAAAACAAATCACACCGGATCTCGCGCAAGCTGAGTTGATTTCTCTTCAGCATGTTGCGGATCGCTTTCGGTGTCCGATTGACCTTTTTCGCGACTTCTTCGATTGATCGCTTCACCAGTTCTTCACGGACCGTCTCGAATTCGGCTTCCGTCCATCGTCGGTAATCTTGCCGTCCTTTGATTCCGTGCTGAATAATCAAGCGCCAGCACGCTTCCTTCGGGCGCCCGCTGTGGCGCTGAAGACGAACTGCGAGCTGTTCGAGTTTGTGGCCGGAAAGCACTTTGGCCTGCGCAGCAATGGCCATGGCTTCCGCACTCCACTCTGGGGAACGCTCCGGCAATTTGGGAAGAGTTGCCATAGGCGCCTCGATAGCGATCTTCTCAAGGCCAAGAAGGTCATTTTCGAAAGTGGTTGATGTTGCAGCTCTGTCAGAATGGAAGGTTCTCGCTTCTTCCGCCAACTTCTCAACCAGCTAGCGACGGCCATTACTCCTTCGGGGAAGGGAGCGTCGCTCCTGTCGCGTTGAGGATCATTCCGTGCCGCCGAATCCCGGGGGATCTCGTCCTGGTTCCCCTGGGGTTCCATATAAGAGGCCCTATATCTACTAAAGGCACTCCAGAAGGAGTTTTGTGGCAGAGGGGCGGCATTTTCCC
>JBEKGW010000045.1:0-30590 GCA_050012595.1 Terriglobales bacterium | reverse complement strand
CCACATTTCGTGGAATTGCAAAACAAATACCGGGATCAAGGTTTGCAGATCATTGGCATTTCCATGGACGACGGGCCTGCCCCTGTCCGCGACTTCTACCAGCGCTTCCACATGAACTATCCGGTTGCCATGGGCAACGCAAAGATTGGTGAGCTTTACGGGGGAGTGCTCGGCTTGCCGATCGCTTTCCTCATCGGCCGCGATGGCCGGATCGAAGCCAAACACATTGGGGCGACGGATATATCGGTTTTTGAGCGGGAAATCAAAGCTCTTCTGCAACCTCAATGAACATCCAATGAGTCTGGTTCGAGGCGCACGAGCCGATGCTCGAACCGCACCTTGGTCCTCACAATTCTTCCGTACTCCATGACACGACTCACCACGCTTTTTCGAGAAATGCCTTGCGAAGCAAATGCAAAAGTTATCTGTCGCAGATCGTGGTAAAGACGCGTGGCGTAGAAACCTCCCCTACCTCTCCTAAAACATGATTGCCCAGTTGCAAAGGATAATAGTCTGGATCGAAACGGTTGAGATTCAGTTGTTCGGCAAGAACCACGGAATCCTGTACCTGTTCTGGATCAGGCACATTTATAGTCGAAGGCTTATTTAGCGGGACGGAGGCAGGATAGTATTGGGCTTAGGGCCGATTGCTTTCCAAGAATCGTGGTAGCGGATACAGCGTTCCAGATAGCGAATTATGGCTACAAATGTCGAAGTCGCACCATCGAACCCGCCCGCAAAGCCGGTTCAGAACATCGCCTCGAACGGGCTCGCGAGCGCTGAAGCACGTAGTCGTCTTCAAAAAGACGGGCCCAATGCAATGCCCGATGTGTCCGCTCATCCACTTCGAAACGCATTGGCCAAATTCTGGGCGCCCGTCCCATGGTTGCTCGAAGCGTCGATTGTGCTTCAGGTCGTGCTGCACAAATATTTCGAGGCTGCGGTCATTGCGGGCCTGCTGGTCTTCAACGCAGCACTAGCCTATTTCCAGGAGGGTCGCGCCCAGGCTACCTTAAAGGCCTTGAACTCGCGTCTCGCCTTGAATGCCTCCGTGGAGCGCGATGGGGTGTGGAAGACGGTACCGGCTAAGGAGTTGGTGCGTGGCGATCTCGTGAAGTTGTCACTCGGCGGCGTGGTTGCGGCGGATGTGCATTTGATCGGGGGATCTGTCCTGCTCGATCAATCCATGCTTACAGGCGAATCTCTGCCCATTGAGGCTGGTGCAGGCGTCGATACCTACGCGGGAGCGCTGGTGCGGCGTGGTGAAGCAACGGCAGTGGTGACAGCCACTGGCGTTCATACCAAATTTGGCCGTACGGCAGAACTCGTGCGCACCGCGCACGCTGCAAGTTCCCAGCAGAAAGCTGTGCTGCGCATCGTGCGTAATCTGGCTATTTTCAACGGCGTCGTCATCCTTCTGATCGGAGCGTATGCCTATTTTCACGCGATGCCGTGGAGTGAGATCATCCCGCTGTTGCTCACGTCGGTTCTCGCGGCAATACCCGTGGCATTGCCGGCAACATTCACGCTGGCGGCGGCACTTGGAGCGCGATCTCTGGCGAAGCTGGGCGTCCTTCCCACGCGGCTCTCCGCTGTAGATGAAGCTGCCACGATCGATGTCTTGTGCTCGGACAAAACCGGAACCCTAACCCGCAATGAACTTTCCGTAACCAGCGTTAAACCGATGCCCGGGTTCGACGAAGCCCACATTCTCGGCATGGCGGCTCTCGCCAGTTCTGAGGGTGGCGATGACGCGGTGGATGCGGCGATTCGCTCTGCCTCCACGCACAAGCCAGCATCGGATCTGCCAAAGCTAATCACGTTTGTGCCATTCGACCCGGCCAAGAAAGCGTCAGAAGCAACAGCAACCGACGCGAAGGGTGGCGTGGAGCAAATCGTCAAGGGAGCCTTCACGGTAGTGGCGATCCTCACCGCGCCGTCACCCACCGCGGCCGGTTTAGCCGATGAACTTGAAAAGCAAGGCTTCAGGGTCTTGGCGGTAGCTGCGGGGATTCCAACATCGCTGAAGCTTATGGGTCTCATTGCACTCAGTGACCCGCCCCGTATGGACTCGATCTCTTTGATCTCGGATCTCAAGACCCTTGGCGTGCGAACGGTCATGGTGACGGGTGACGCTCCGGCTACGGCAGCAATCGTTGCCCATGCAGTGGGATTGGATGGGGCCGTTTGCCCGCCCGGAGCGATTCCCGATGGCGTAAAGCCAAAGGATTTCGCGGTATTCGCAAGTATTCTTCCCGAAGGAAAATTTAACCTGGTCAAGGCCTTCCAGAAGAACGGGCATACGGTCGGAATGTGCGGGGATGGCGCCAACGATGCACCGGCGCTTCGTCAGGCACAGATGGGGATTGCCGTATCGACCGCAACCGATGTCGCCAAATCGGCAGCCGGTATTGTGCTGACGGAGGCTGGGCTTGGCGGTATCGTCGCTGCGGTAAAGGAGGGTAGGATCACCTTTCAGCGCATTCTTACCTACACGCTGAACTCCATCCTCAAGAAGATCGTGCAGGTGCTTTTGCTGGCAATTGGCCTCGTCATAACCGGACACGCGGTGTTGACGCCCATGCTGATGGTCATTGTGATGATCACAGGCGACTTCCTGGCCATGTCGTTGACCACTGACAGGGTGCGGCCATCGCCGATGCCAAATTCCTGGCAAGTCGGCAGGATTACGATGGCAGGGACCATTCTGGGAGGCTGCTTTCTCGCGTTTTGTACAGTTGTCCTGGCGGTCGGCAAGTTCGAAATGCGACTCGGAATAGAAGCACTGAGAACGCTTTCTGTCGTCGCCATCGTATATGGCAGCCAAGCCACAATTTACGCCATGCGAGGACGTCGCCATCTCTGGGGACTGCGCCCGACCGTATGGCTCGTAGCGTCCTCGGTGGCCGACATTCTTATTATCTCGACGTTGGCTATCCGCGGGATTGCCATGGCGCCGGTGTCCCTCTCAGTCTTGGCGGTTGAATTTGCAGCGGCGATCGCTTTCGGGTTGATCCTGGACGGGGTGAAGATCCCCGTCTTTGCTCGCCTTGGCATCTCTTAGAGGAATGAGAGTCCCTGGAGCGAAAGTCGTGTCCCTGCCGAGCGCGATCGTGGCCTAAGGGAACCGCGAAGCCAGCATAATCTTCCGTACCAGGGTCGCAAGTATTTTGAATTCCCGAAATCGACTACGTTACAACTTGGTTCCTGCAGGTCCGAATCACTTTGCGGGTGAGCCTTTCCCATGAGATCTTCACGTCAAGGAACGCGTAGCTTGGCATCATTCGCAGCCGCGACTAACACTTTTTTCAGTGCCTGCTATTGTCCGACGGAGCCGTTCCGGTGGAACCGGCCGCCTTCAAAGAAGCGGTGACGCACCATGCTTTGGCCAAGCAGAAAAAGGATGACTGCCAAGACAACTACAAACAGGAACTGTCCAATTCCGAACGAGGGTGGCTTTCGTCCTGCAGGAGCCCGCGTATTCAAAGAAGTTGTCATCAGATCTGCCTCTCCGCCAGGTTAGGTGGCTGCCATGGGGCCGTCATTCATAGGCTTATTTCACACGCAGAAGGAGTCCGCTGCCGCTCCGTACGTCAAAATTGCGTTTCTCCGAAGCAAGTGTAATCTGTCCAACCGGGTGGCTCCGGCCCGCGTGCGCAATCGTCAAATCAGCGAAGCCATAGGTTCCGCATGCGTCGGCAGAGAACAGCCATAGAGCTTGCGGAAGGTCATTGCCGCCGAGGTCGCCCCGGCACTTCGTGCCGGACTTGGACGCAACTCGAACCAACACGCCGTTGGCGGTTGGCGTTCCCACTACTCGCAATCCGTTGGCTACCGGTCCACTGCCCCGATAAACAACATCGCCGCCAATCTGCACCGTAGTCCACCAATTCTCTGGAGTTCCGTGGTCGGGACCGGTCTTTGGAATCTGCGCGTCCTCTATCTCCATCATGGATGCTAAGGCCCTCAGGTTCGTGGTCATGGGTATTCTTCGGCCCGAAACCTCGAGTGTATCGAACCGCAGAGAGAGCTTTGCCCCGCTGCCGTTACTTGCCTCGACCACGTCGAGTACGCGGCCGACTGCTTTGGAGCCAGCGCGAAGCCTCGCACCTGAGGGTAGCGGGACATCCTGCATGAGACGTGCAGTTACCACCTGTCCGGGCTTGGTCTTTTTCGAGTTCAACGAAGTATTGAGTTGCAGTGGCAATATGGTCCCAGCCGGGATCACATTCTCTGCGAACAATCCCGTATTCAGCGCCAGCAAACCGGCCAGCAATGTGTTTTTCATCTTGTTGCGTTCAAACTTCCGTTGGTACAGCTGAACCTCTGATTTCTTCATGCTCTTCTAACTCCTCCGTTTCCCTATCTACCCGCCTATATCCTCAAAAACCTCTAGTGGTCGTTCGTGGTTCCGAAGATACGAATCGAAAAAGCGAAGCAAAAACGGTGTCTGGCTCCCTACGCCTGTAAATAACAGCACTGGGACGTCCGGCTTGATCCGTTTCATCTCCGCCCGCACCGCGATGCCAGTAGCGTCTGGTAGATCGTATTCCAGGAGAACGCCGTCTACCGGCAGAGTTGTCAGCAGACGCACGGCCTGGCCGCCAGTCGTTGCCGGCATGACCTCGTAGCCAGCTGTTTCCAGCATGTATTTCAGCGCGCCCATGTACTCAGGATGATTCTCAACGCACAAAACTCTGATGTCGCTCATCGGTATTCGCTCCTCCGTCTTCCTGTTTGAAAGTACCCGAGCCGATCCCGCTGCTCCTCTCGTAGCGGCATTTCGCGGGGCAGTATTTCTCGCAAAGCCCAGTCAATGCGATCAACGCCTTCGGAGATGGCACGAATCAGTTGCTGATTTTCAATCGTGCCCACCGAGAGAGCGATTGGGGCTAAAGCGTTCCGGATGTGATGATTCATCTCGCCAATCACCTGCATTCTGGCAACGGTGAGCCGATGTCGCTGCCGGGTCACGCTGGCCAGCTTCGCGACCAGGCAACTTACGACCAAAGCCGAAAAGGCTTCCGCCAGCAGTCTTTCCTGATGGCGTCCAAGATCGGGCACCAGCCAATAGTGCAGGAGCTCTGTAGCGAGAAAGGACACCAGGCCAACTCCGAGCGCGACTCCCAGGACAAATCGGAGCGAGTTCGGATCAGTCCTCGACCTTGCACGATCAGGCAATACCCATGGGCGGCTGGTGGATGAGGGCGTGAGCGTTTGTGCGCTAGATCGAGTCTTTAACATCGTATCTCCCCGGGAGACTTGTTGGCCCTAGTCGCCTCCCTGAAATCACGACGGACCTGCTCTTCGCATTTCAAGACCTTCTTAAGATCCTGAACGATCGTCAACAGTTCATCGGGATCTTTTGCTTCGAGTGCGGCGCTGCACAACTCTCTCCAGTTTTTGTGGTTTCCTTCTGCCATGGCGTAATTCCTCCGAGGTTTTGATTTCTGTAGGGAATGTCGCGGCTTGCGTCCGTTGTGGCTGAATGACTTTTGCCAGCAGGCGGGAACGCAAACCGGATATAACGCTTAAGAGAGAAGCAGGAGGGTTAGCTGATCGGAGGGGGACGGTTGTAATGCCAGCCATCCATCACGATTTCGACAAAAGGCGCAGCAGCCGCGGTCAGTTGAGGCGACGCAACCGGCGGCGGAGCAGTTTGCGCAATACTGGGAGAAGTCCCCCATTGGAAATCCTGATGATCAAAACATTGTCTATGATCGTGATCCGCGAGAGAGTTGACGGTTCCGTCAAAGCAAAGATGTGGGAGACTTGGCGGGGCGCTGCGCGCTAACAAGACGCTGAGAGCGGCCACACACATGATCGCAGCGCGGTACGAAACCAATCCGCGGTTGCTCCTCCGGAAGATCCGGACAAGCGACATGTCTGCACCCCACAACGTTTAGATGATTTTACCGCCGTTTTGGTTGCTGTCACGAACTTTTCTTGGCTGGCTGCCCCCTAAAGAGCGCACTTCAACCTGGCCATGGCATTCCGAATCTATATAGAAGCTCGCTTTTATTCCATTCCAGCGTAATCATGATCTGAGTCGTAACACGATAGATGTGTGCCCAAGGAGTGTGTCGCTATGCTCTGCCCAGCTTGCGGTTTGAAAAGGATCTTCCACTTCTCATTTTTGAGTCTTGCTGCGTGCTTTTGCGTCCTGTGGTTTGCAGCGCTAAGCTTTGGCCAACAAATGGCGCCGCAAATCCCGACCGTCGCCGGTGGCGAGACGGGCAAGCCTGACATTGATAAAGCAAAGTTGATGGGAACCCGGCCTGCAGAACCGCCACCGGTGCTACAGCAACTCAATTTCGCGATCGAGCAGCTTACTGCCAGGATTTCGCCTGCGGTGGTTCAAATTCTGGTTACCGGCTACGGACCTCTGGAAGAGAACAATCACGGTCAAACGGCGCTCATAACCCGCGAGCATGAGATCGGTTCGGGAGTGATCGTGGACCCTAACGGCTACATCATGACAAACGCTCATGTCGTCGAGGGGGCGCAGCGCATCCACGTGGCTCTTGCAGTGCCTTCGGTGGATTTTCCTGACCAGATTGCGCCCGTGGGCAAGCAGCGGATTGTCGAGGCACGACTCATAGGCCTCCACAAGGAAACAGACCTTGCCCTAATCAAGATTGATCAGACTGGGCTACCTACACTTTCGCTGGGCAACCGCCGTCCTGTGCATCAAGGGCAACTAGTGTTTGCCCTTGGCAGTCCCGAAGGACTTGAGAACTCGGTGACCATGGGCGTAGTGAGTTCAGTTGCGAGGCAGGCAGATCCGAGCCGTCCGATGGTTTACATTCAAACCGATGCTCCGATCAACCCAGGAAATAGCGGCGGTCCGCTGGTGGATACCGATGGCTATGTAGTAGGGATTAACACTTTTATTCTCTCCGCAGCGGGTGGAAGCGAGGGACTAGGGTTTGCCATCCCGGCACGGATCGTGCATTTCGTGTACGAGAACCTGCGCAAGTATGGGCACGTGCACCGCATCGAGGTCAAGGCAGGCGCTCAAACGATCACTGGCAGCTTGGCCAAAGGATTGGGGCTTGCGCAAAATTGGGGGGTCGTGATCGATGACGTGATGCCGGGAGGTCCTGCTGAGGCGGCTGGCCTGAAGGTCGGGGATATTGTAGTCAGCGCTGATGGCCGCCTCATCGGCACGCTGCCGGCCTTTACCGCCGCGCTCTATCTCCATCCTTTAGATGAAGTGATTAAGCTCGAAGTTCTTCGGGGGACCGAACGGAAGACACTTTTCATCCCCGCGCTTGAGATGAAAGATCCGATGGATGCTCTGCCAGATTTAGTCAATTCACGCGACAGCTTGGTTTCTCGGCTGGGAGTACTGGCGCTCGGTTTGAACGATGAGGTGCGTTCCATGGTGGGTGCGCTACGCAATCCTTCTGGAGTTGTCGTAGTGGCACGAGTAGCGGACGTCATGAGTTTCGCGACTGGTCTGGAGACTGGAGACGTTATCCACAGCGTGAACCAGGTATCGATCGACTCGTTGAGTTCTCTCCGGGCGGCTCTGACGCGGATCAAGCCACATGATCCAGTCGTGCTGCAGGTGGAGCGGGGAGGAGGATTGCAGTGGCTGGCGTTTGAGATGGAGTAGTTTGCTGGTGGCCACCAGAAAACCAAGCATGCAGCGCAAAAGCGTGGTGCACGCCCCTCTGTGGCCTCCATCGACGCGGCTATCTTGGCTGCGCTGTTCGCGACCGCCATCTTCTCATTTCGCCGGAGTTGCCGGAGCACTGGAACCGACGTTCTGCTCTCCCCGTGTTTGCTCTCCAAATTGCTGCTCGGTTCCTACGAAGAATTCTTCATACTTTTTCTTGCCCAGGGGACCAGACTCCTCAGCGTTGATTTGTCCCCAGATAAGGCCCCCACCACCTGGAGGAGTATCAGGCAATATTCGCGCACCCTTTTCGGAATAGTAGAAGTAGTGGTCCTTGGCCCATCCGTATTCTTCTGATGAAGACGTCCTTAATAAGCCGGAGGGCGGAAACTTGAATAGATACTCTCCTCCCTCGACAGGCAAAGGGGGAGCATCTTTAATTTGGAATTCGACTCGCACCCAGCCCACGTATCCTTCAGAATGAGAAAGCGCGATGAGTGACGAATGGAATGCTGGGCATCGATGGTGAGCCACCCTGCCACGCCGAGGAAGAGTGCGAGGCTGCAGATGCCAACGGCTATTTGACAATGGCTGAGATCCCCCGAGCGACGGCAATATAGAAGTTGGCTGCGTTTTCGGGATTAGTACCGATAAACGCCCTTGTGGCCACCGAACTATCAACGTTTATTGATTGGCCAGAAACTGATTGGATAAGAGCGAAGGCTTGAATCGAACCCGGTAGTCTGAAGTTGAGGAGCAAAGACGCTGGGAAGGAAGGAGCCTTCGCATGATGATTATAGGGTGTGATTTTCATCCCAGCTGGCAACAAGTAAGTTGGTTGGATACGGAGCCCTGAAGTTCAGCGACCTCGCCGAGCACTACATTCAGAACGAACTCGGTGATCAGAGCGACGCGGCAGTCCGGAAGTCCGATACCACCATCGGCGCGTACAAACGAAACCTGCGTAACCGAATCATTCCTCGTTGGGGTAAGCGGATTGCGCTCGGTATTGAGCCGTTGGAAATCGAGCAGTGGTTGAAGGCTGTGAAGAGGGAAGAGGATCTGGAGAATCCTACGGTGGATAAAATGCGGCGCGTGATGTCGCTAGTTTACAAAAGCGGCATGCGGCACGGTTTGATTCCTCGCGACGAAGAGTCGAACCCACTACGTTTTGTTCGCTGTGAAACGCAGAGCGAATATCGGGCTTTGGTGCTTACGCCGAAGCAAGCCTTCGATCTGTTTATCGGTCTGCCGGAACCCGAGCGCACATTGACACTTCTAGCTGCCGCAACTGGGCTAAGAGTTTCCGAGTGCCTTGGATTGCAATGGCAGGACGTGGATTTTCTCAATCAGAAAATCTCTGTTCGTCGCACATGGATCGCAAGCAAGGTTGGCAAACCCAAGAGCCCAGCGTCCAAGGCTCCGGTTCCCATGCATCCTCTTCTTGCAGGGTTCATGCAGGACTGGTATCAAGCAACTCCATACTCGCAATCCGGAGATTGGGTTTTCGCCAGTGCCCGGATGAAGGGTAAGCAACCTCGCAGTGCCAGCATTCTGGTTGAGGACTATGTCAGGCCAGCAGCGGTCAAGGTCGGGATTCTCACGGCTGACGACACCCGCAGGTTTGGCTTCCACAATCTGAGGCATTCGCTGGCATCCTTCCTCGTCGGTGTCGGCACAAACCCGAAAGTCGTCCAGGGGTTGCTCCGACACAGCGACGTCCACACTACCCTCCAGCTTTACAGCCAGAGCGTGAGCGCAGATCGGCTCGCGGCTCAAGGCACCATGCTCGACGCTATGGGTATTCGACCGGAGTTGCTACATTGAAAAACGGGCTAGCGACGGGCTAGGGAGAAAACGCTAGAACTGGCTAATCCCTTTAGAATGATGGTGGCCAGGGACGGAGTTGAACCGCCGACGCCAGCCTTTTCAGGGCTGCGCTCTACCACCTGAGCTACCTGGCCACTTTCGGTCCGCACATCTCTGTCCGCAAAGTTCTGCCCGCAAAACGACTGACGGCCAATCTAGCCGGGCACTGGGCGCTCTCACTGGGCGGGATGCCGCGAAGCAAAACAGCCGATGCTCTGGGACCGTGCGGAACTCTCGAATTATAACAACGGTGTGCCGTTCGCTCAAAATGGCTGCCGACGATTTCCGCCGCGCCTTTTCTTTCTCACATTCTCTTTTTACAAAGAGAGATGGCCGCTCGGCACGCCATTCATGATCGTCAGCGCGCAGCGATTGGCGCCAAACCAGTATGGGATCTCGCGATAGTCACTCACGTCAAACGCGGCCAGGTCGGCGTCTTTGCCCGGTTCCACGCTGCCTTTGCGTTCGGCTAAGCGAAGCGCCCAAGCTCCGTTGATGGTCGCCGCTGCGATCGCCTCCGCGGGTGACATCTTCATATGCGTGCAGGCCAGCGACATCGCCATCGGCATGTTGAGGGTTGGAGAAGAGCCTGGGTTGTAGTCCGTGGCCAGCGCGACTGCCACACCGGATGCAATGAACCGGCGCGCGTTCGGATATTTCGCGAAACCGAGAAAGTAATTTGCCCCCGGAACGAAAGCTGCGACGGTGTCAGTCTGGGCGAGGAGCGGCAGGTCGGCGTCGTTCACGTGGTCCATGTGGTCGAGAGATGCTGGCTGGTATTGAAGCAGCGGCCCGAGTCGCGTTTCGCTGAGTTGCCCCACATGTGCACGAACGGCCAGACCGTGTACTTTCGCCGCCGCGAAAATCTGCACGGTTTCTCCGGCGCTGAAAGCTCCACAATCGCAGAACACATCCACGAACTGGGCCAGCTTGCGCTTCGCAACAGCTGGCATCATTTCGTTGCAGACAAGGTCAACGTATTCCTGGGAGCGTCCGCGGTACTCGGGCGGAACCACGTGCGCGCCCAGAAAAGTAGGAACCACGGTCCCCGGCCACTCGCGCGCGGCGGCGCGGATGGCTTCGAGCGACTTCAGTTCAGATTCGAGGCTCAGACCGTAGCCCGACTTGGCCTCTGCGGCCGTGGTTCCGTGACAAGCTAAATCCGCCAGCACTGTGAAGACCTTCTGCGTCAGCGCGGTTTTGCTGGCCTTCCGCACGCCGTCAATACTGGAGCGAATTCCTCCGCCCGCCTCGGCGATCTCCTCGTAGTTGGCGCCGGAAATCCGCTTCTCAAAATCCACCAGCCGCGGATGCGTGAATACTGGATGGGTATGGGAATCGACGAAGCCGGGTAAGACCACGCGTCCGGCGCAATCGATTTCGATGACCTTCTTGCGATTCTTCTTGAGCCACGGATCGCGTAGAGCGTCTTTGGTGGCGCCAACCGAAACAATCTTCCCGCCAAGGCAGAGCACGGCAGCGTCTTGAATGATTCCAAGCTCGGAAAGGGAAGCGGCGCGTCGCGGGCCGTCTGTCGTCGAGCGCAGGGTGAGAAGTTGGCGGATGTTGATCAGCAGAAGTGCCTGCATCCTGCGCATTCCTTTTTCTTGTCGGAGGTTCACGATCGCGCCATCGGGATCTTCACGCCCGTCTTCGCGGCAAACTGCTTAGCCTCCTCATATCCCGCGTCCACGTGCCGAATCACGCCCATGCCCGGATCGGTTGTCAGCACACGCTCGATCCGCTTGGCCATCATATCGGTGCCGTCGGCGACCGTTACCTGCCCGGCATGGAGCGAGTAGCCAATTCCCACGCCGCCGCCGTTGTGGATCGAAACCCACGACGCGCCCGCGGCCGTATTCACCAGCGCATTCAGCAGCGGCCAGTCGGCCACCGCGTCCGAGCCATCCTTCATGCTTTCGGTTTCGCGAAACGGAGAAGCGACTGAGCCGCAATCCAGGTGATCGCGTCCAATCACGATGGGAGCCTTGATCGTGCCTTTCCTGACCAGTTCGTTGATCGCTAGCCCGAACCGCGCTCGTTCGCCATATCCGAGCCAGCAGATGCGCGCCGGCAGTCCTTGAAACTTGATGCGCTTGCGGGCCAGTTCAATCCAGCGGCGCAGGCTGCGATTCTCGGGAAAAAGTTCGAGCACAAGATCGTCGGTGACGGCGATGTCCGAAGCCTCGCCCGAAAGCGCCGCCCACCGGAACGGCCCGCGTCCTTCGCAAAAGAGCGGTCGTATATAAGCCGGAACGAATCCCGGAAAGTCGTAAGCATTCTTTACGCCGCGTTGGAACGCGAACGTGCGAATATTGTTGCCGTAGTCGAACGTGACCGCGCCCATCTTCTGCAGTCGCAGCATGCCTTCCACGTGCTTCGCCATGGCGTCGAGCGACCGCTCCTGATAAGTCTGCGGATCACGCTTACGAAGTTCGAGCGCCGCTTCGAATGTCATGCCGTTCGGCACATATCCATTCAGCGGATCGTGCGCCGAAGTCTGATCGGTAAGAATGTCCGGCACCACGCCGCGTTCGGCGAGTTCAGGAATGATGTCCGCGCAATTGCCCACCAGTCCGACCGAAACGTTTTCTTTCTTGCGGACGGCATTTTTCAAAATGCGCAGCGCCTCGTCGAGCGTGGTCACAAGAAAGTCGCAGTATCCGGTCTTGAGCCGCTTCTTGATGCGCTCGGGGTCGACGTCAATCCCAAGGAATGCCGCGCCGTTCATCGTTGCCGCCAGCGGCTGCGCGCCACCCATGCCGCCCATGCCGCCGGAGACGATCAGCTTCCCGCCCAGATCGTTTCCACTAATACCGCCGCCAAAATGTTTCTCGCCCGCCGCGTTGAAAGTTTCGTACGTACCCTGCACAATCCCCTGCGAGCCAATGTAAATCCACGACCCGGCTGTCATCTGGCCGTACATCATCAGTCCGGCGCGGTCGAGTTCGTTGAACTTCTCCCAGTTGGAAAAATGCCCGACCAGATTCGAGTTCGCGATGAGCACGCGGGGAGCGTAGTCGTGCGTTTTGAACACGCCCACGGGCTTGCCCGACTGCACCAGCAAAGTCTCATCGTTCTCAAGATTCTTCAGCGAGCGGACGATGGCGTGATAGCAGTCCCAATTGCGCGCCGCCTTGCCCGTGCCGCCATAGACGACCAGATCCTGAGGCCGCTCGGCAACTTCTTCGTCAAGATTGTTCATGAGCATGCGCATGGCGGCTTCCTGCTGCCAACTTTTGCAGGAGATCGTGGTGCCGCGGGGGGCGCGAATGCGGGTGTAGGAAGATGTGGGAACTTCGATATCAACTGGCATGAGGATATGGTAGTTCTTCGGGCGCGGAATCATCAATCGGAACAACGCCAGTCAGCACCCATCCAATTTTCGTCGTCCCGAGGTCACGGGACGGTTCCCGGAATAGCGATAGGAGTCTTGATATCCTGAAGCTCGGGCGGTATGCCGAGAATGGCGTTGGTATTTTGGCCGACGATAACCAACCAATTGCCGCTCTGCTTTTCCGCGACAAGGGTCATCATCCCATAGCGCGGCTGACGCGCAGTACCATCAGGGTTCTTGTCTCCCTCAATTTTCCAACTCCAGTGAACAACGGCCATATCCGGCCGCAGAAAACGGGCCGTAGTTTCGAGGGGAGTTATTGTGGAGTCCTTGAATCGGCCGCTGAGCAAGCGCACGTGGAACTTTTCGAAGTCGGCCCTGCCGTGCAGGTATGTCGTGGCGACAGTCACGAAATCGACGTCGGCTGCCATGATTTTGGCGAGCTGGTGTCCGTCGTGTTTTGCCCATGCGTCGCGAAAGTCCTGTGGCAGTTTGCGGACCGATTCTTCATCGGCTTTGGATTGGGCGAGAGCGTTAGAGGTTGAGGCGAGAAGAACCACTAGCAAGGCGCTCACTAGAAATCTCATTGCGGTTTCCTTCTTCGAAATCGAAAGAGATTGTACAACCGGGTGGCCGGGGCAGGCGAGGTGCACAATTACGGACCGCCATGTCGGTAGCAACGGACCTTCCCCGTGTCTCTGAGGTAGGAGGTTGCTCGACACTCACTCCCACTCAATCGTCCCCGGCGGCTTCGACGTAATGTCGTACACCACCCGATTCACTCCGCGCACTTCATTCACGATCCGATTCGAAATCGTCTTCAGCACCTCATAAGGCAGCGGAACCCAATCCGCCGTCATGCCGTCCTCGGAGTGCACGGCGCGGACGGCGCAGGTGTAAGCATAAGTCCGCTGATCGCCCATCACGCCGACCGACATCACCGGCAAGAGCACAGCAAACGACTGCCAGATTTTCTGATACAGCCCAGCCTTCTTGATCTCTCCCACAACGATGTCGTCGCACTCGCGCAGCACGTCGACGCGTTCTTTAGTCACCTCGCCCAGAATGCGCACCGCCAGCCCCGGCCCGGGAAAAGGCTGCCGCTGCAGAATGTCCTCAGGCATGCCGAGATCGCGGCCGATGCGCCGCACCTCATCTTTAAACAAGTCTTTCAGCGGCTCGATCAACTTAAGCTTCATCTTCGCGGGCAGTCCGCCCACGTTGTGATGCGACTTGATGACCTCCGATGGCCCACGCACCGAACGCGATTCGATCACGTCGGGATAAAGCGTCCCCTGCACCAGCCACTTGACGCGGCCTCCTGCTTTTTCGTTTTCTTGAAATATGCGGCGTGCTTCCTGGTCGAAGACGGCAATGAACTCTTTGCCGATGATCTTCCGCTTCTTCTCCGGGTCGGTCACTCCCGCCAGTTTCCGCATGAAGCGATCGGTGGCATCGACCGCAACCAGGTGCAGTCCAAGATTGTCGCGCAAATTCTTCTGCACTTTCTCGAACTCGTTCTTGCGCAGCACCCCGTTGTTGACGAATACGCACGTCAGCCGCGATTTACCCGACGCGTCGCGCATGGCACGATCCACCAGCACCGCCGCAACGGAAGAATCCACGCCGCCGGAAAGCGCGCAGATCGCCCGTCCGTTGCCGACTTGCTGTCTCACCTGGGCCACGGTTGCATCAATAAAGTGCTGAGGTGTCCAGGAAGGCTTCGCTCCACAAATGTTGATCGCGAAGTTGCGCAGGATGTCGGCCCCGAGCAGCGTATGGTGTACTTCGGGATGGAATTGTACCGCCCACATCTTTCTCTCGGCGTTTTCGATGGCGGCAACCGCATTCGGAGTCTTCGCCGTCAGCCGGAAACCCGGAGGCAGTTCTTCGGCCGAGTCGCCATGCGACATCCAGACCGCGAGCAGGTGAGGCAATCCCTGAAAAAGTTGCGAGTCGGATTGCTGGATCTCGACTTTGGCGTGGCCGTACTCGCGTTTAGCGGCGGGGCGAACTTTTCCGCCTAGCGCATACACCATGAACTGCAATCCGTAGCAGATGCCGAGCACGGGGATGCCAAGATCGAAGACACTCTTATCGGCCAGCGGCGCATCTTTGTCGTACACCGACGACGGGCCGCCCGACAGAATGATCCCCACCGGAGAGTAGCTGCGAATTTCTTCCAGCGTGGCGTTGAACGGCAGGACAACCGAAAAGATCTTCTGTTCGCGGATACGGCGCGCAATCAACTGCGAATACTGCGCCCCGAAGTCGAGGACAACGATGGATTGGGTTTCCACGGATGAGTGTCTCAGATTGATGATTGAGTTGCAAACAAAAGAGCTACGAGCCGCGAACTACGGGCTGCGAGCAACCCGGACCTTCTGCTTCGAAGTGGTGTGCTCGAAGCTCGAGGCTCGTAGCCCGCAGCTTCTTACCGCACTACGATATTCACCAGCTTTCCCGGCACCACGATCTTCTTCACTGTCTGCTTGCCTGCAATCGCCGCCTTCACTTTTGCGTCCGCCAGAGCGGCTTGCTCGACCTGATCATTGGTCGCACTCGCCGGCACTACCACCAAGCCGCGCAGCTTGCCGTTGACCTGCACGGGAATCTCGATCTCATCCTCGGCCGCTAGCGCCGAATCGTACTTCGGCCACGGAGCTTTCAGCAGATTGCTCTTCTCGCCAGTCATCTCCCACAATTCGTGTGCCAGATACGGAGCCATGGGCGCCAGCAGCAGTGCGATGTTGCGCTGCACGTCCAGGATCAGCGAATAGGGAACTCGTCCATCAGCAATCGCTTCTTCCGCTCCATAAATCTCGTTGACCAATTCCATGATGGCCGCGATGCAGGTGTTGAAGTGCCAGCGCCCCTGGAAGTCGTGGCTTACACGCTTAATGGTCTGGTGCAATTTGCGCTGAATCGCGCGAGCCTCGGACGACAACATCACCAACTGTTCAGCGTATTCTGGATCACTGGACTTCTTTACGGGATTCCGCAGGTAGAACCGATACACGCGCCCCAGAAACCGCTGAATACCTTCGATCCCCGAATCCTGCCAGTCAAGATCACGATCCGGCGGCGCGGCGAACAAGCTGTATAACCGTGCCGCATCCGCGCCGTAGCGCGCCACCATCTCATCCGGCGACACAACGTTGCCGAAACTCTTCGACATCTTCGCGCCGTCTTTGATCACCATCCCCTGCGTGAACAAGCGCGCAATCGGTTCGTCGTTTTTCACGAGCCCCATGTCGCGCATGAACTTCGTCCAGAAGCGCGAATAAATAAGGTGGAGAATGGCATGCTCCACGCCGCCAATGTATTGATCGATCGGAAACCAGTACGCAATGGTGGCGCTGTCGAACGGAGCCTTGTCATTGTGCGCGTCGGCGTAGCGGTAGAAGTACCAGGACGAATCGACGAAGGTATCCATGGTGTCAGTCTCGCGCCGCGCCGGTCCGCCACATTTCGGGCAGGTCGTGTTCAGGAATTCCGGCGCATTCAGCAGCGGCGATCCACCCGACAGCGTGATCGGCACGTTGTCCGGCAAAATCACCGGCAGATCTTTTTCCGCCACCGGCACCACGCCGTCTTTAGCGCAGTACACCATCGGAATCGGCGTGCCCCAATAGCGCTGCCGCGAGATGCCCCAATCCTTCAGCCGAAAGGTAACGGTCGCTTTGCCAAAGCCTTTTTCCTCGGCGCGCGCCGACATCTTGGTAATCGCTTCCTCGCAGCTCAACCCGCTGAACTCGCCCGAGTTCACCAGAATCCCATCCATGGTCGTAAACGGCAGCGGCGGCGCCGTCATGGTTTCTTCCGGATCCGTGGTCGCCGGCAAGATCACCAGCCGGATTTGCAGCTTGTACTTCTTCGCGAATTCATAGTCGCGCTCGTCGTGCGCCGGCACGCTCATGATCGCTCCCGTGCCGTAGTCCATCAGGATGTAGTTCGCCACCCACACCGGCACGGCTTCGCCGTTATAAGGATTCTTCGCGTAACGCCCGGTGAACACGCCGTGCTTCTCGATCGCGCCGATATCGCCCGCTTCTTTCGCCCGGCGCTGCTCCGCGATCAACTCTTCCACCTTGGTGCGCAGTTCCGCATTGCGGGCAATCATGTCACACACAATCGGATGCTCAGGAGCCAACTGCACCGAAGTCGCGCCATAGATCGTATCCACCCGCGTGGTGAACACCGTAATCGTCGATCCCGCCGGCCCCACCGTTCCGCCCAGATCGAAATCCACCAGCGTGCCTTCGCTGCGTCCAATCCAGTTCTGCTGCATGATGCGGACTTTCTCCGGCCAGCCCTGCAGCTTCTCAAGATCGCGCAGCAACTCGTCCGCGTACTTCGTGATCCGCAAAAACCACTGTTCCAGTTCCCGCTGTTCGACGGGCGTGTCCTCATGCCGCCAGCACATCCCGCCCACAACCTGCTCGTTCGCCAGCACCGTAGCGCACTGCGGACACCAGTTCACCTTGCTCTTTTTCCGATAAGCCAATCCCGAGGCATAGAGCTTAAGAAAGAACCACTGATTCCAGCGGTAGTATTCCGGCAGGCACGTTGTAACCTCACGCGACCAGTCATAGGCGAACCCAAGGCGCTTCATCTGCACCTTCATGGCCGCGATATTCGCAAGCGTCCACTCCTTCGGCGGAGTGTTGTTCTTGATGGCAGCATTCTCCGCCGGCAGCCCGAACGAATCCCAGCCCATCGGATGAAGCACGTTGTAGCCGTTCATCCACATGTAGCGTGCCAGCGCATCGCCGATCGAATAGTTGCGCACGTGCCCCATGTGCAGCGCGCCCGAAGGGTAGGGAAGCATCTCCAAAACGTAATACTTCGGTTTCGTCGAGTGGTCCTCGGCGGCATACAGCGAAGGATCGCTGAGCCAGCGCTCAGTCCATTTCTGCTCAATGCGCTGCGCGTCGTAACGCTCATCGTTACGGTCTGGGCGCGCGGTGGGGATAGGTTTGTCTTCCTGTGGCATAGATAAGGATAGTGCAGTAAGGAGTAATCCTTGATTTTACAACGGGCGGACCGTATGTGTGGCGCAGACACCCCTGTCCGAGGAGGCGGTCAGAGCCAGACGGCGGTCGCAGACTTTCTTGCTTGCCTTTTTCTCGCGAACCAACGATAAATACGGACAAGTATGATCAGTCGTTGGTGCGCCTCTGTTACTGTTGTGCTGGCGGTGTTACTGGCCGGTCGTGCGCAAACTTCACCGCCTCAAGGTCCTGCCAAGGACGATTATTCGCAGGAGGCCGCGGTCATTGAAGAGATGTCGACCAAGATTGCCTTCGACAATGACGGCAATTCCACCCGTGAGCAAACCAGCCGCGTACGCGTGCAAACCGACACCGGAGTGAAGGAGTGGGGCCTGCTGACCTTTCCTTTTCAGTCCGCAACGCAGACGGTGGAGATCGATTACGTGCGGGTCCACAAAGCCGATGGCAGCGCCTTGATTACGCCACCCGACAACGTGCAGGAACTGGATTCGGAAATTACCCGCAGCGCTCCCTTCTACAGCGATCTGCGGGAAAAACATGTTGCGGTCAAGGGGCTGGGCAAAGGCGACATTCTCGAATACAAGGCGCACTGGCGCACTACCAAGCCATTGATCCCGGGCCAATTCTGGTTCCAATTCAGTTTTCACAACGAAGGCATCGTGCTCGATGAGCGTGTGGAAATCAAAGTGCCCGCCGAGCGCGCGGTCAAGGTCAAGGGGCCACAAGCCACGCAGACCGTTACCACGCAGGCCGACTCCCGCATCTATACCTGGACATACTCCAAGCTGCAAAGCGCCAAAGAACCGGGGAGCGACGAGAAAAAGCAAGCCGAATCTGCACGCGGCCTTCTTCCCCCGCCGGACGTGCAATTCAGCAGCTTCCAAAGCTGGGAAGAAGTGGGCCGCTGGTACTGGAATCTGCAAAAAGACCGCATCGAGCCCAGCCCCGCAATCCGCGCCAAAGCAGCGGAACTCACCAAGGGCATGACCGATGATGCCGCCAAGCTGCGCGCCCTTTACGGCTTCGTGAGCACGCAGTACCGCTATATTGGAATCGCGTTTGGCATCGGACGATATCAGCCGCACGCCGCCGACGATGTCCTTACCAACAGCTACGGCGATTGCAAAGACAAGCACACGCTGCTGGCTGCTCTACTCCAGGCTTCTGGCATTACCCTCTATCCGGTACTCATCAATTCCAGCTTCAAGCTCGACCCCGAGGTTCCGTCGCCGGCGCAATTCGACCACATCATTGGCTATCTGCCGCAGGGCAAAGAAGCGGTCTGGCTCGACACCACCATCGAGGTTGCGCCCTTTGGCTATCTAGTTCCGCGTCTGCGCGACAAACCGGCGTTGGTTATGTCGGGAGAGAAATCGATACAGCTGGTGACTACGCCAGCGGATCTGCCTTTCCCCAGCACCCAAGCCTTCAAGATCGATGGCAAGCTCAGCGACGACGGCACGTTCGAAGCGAAAGTTGAGGACACGGCCCGAGGAGATGGCGAGGTCTTGATGCGCACGGCGTTCCGCCAAGTGCCGCAACCCCAGTGGAAAGATTTAGTGCAGCAAATCTCCTACGGATTAGGTTATTCGGGCACCGTGAGCGACGTCAGAGCGAGTACCCCCGAAGCGATCGGTGAACCTTTTGACTTTTCTTATTCCTACAACCGCAAGGACTATCCCGACTGGAAGAGCGATCATCACTTTACCGTCCCTGGACTCCCGTTCTATATGCCGCCAGTGAGAGACGATGCCAAGTATCCTATCTGGCTTGGCCCTCCCACGGAGACCGTGTCGGATTCCAAAGTGGAGATTCCCAACGGCTATAAGGCGCAAACGCCCTCAGACGTGGACCTGAAATACGACTTTGCGGAATACCATGCCTCTTATTCCCAGGATCACGGTGTGCTTATCGCGAAACGCCGGTTTCTGAGCAAGCTGCACGAAGTTCCAGTCGCCGAGTTCGACGACTATAGGAACTTCCTCAAGAACCTGCAGAACGATGTGAACCAATATGTGCAAACGTCGTTCGATAGTGCGGACCTCCACACGAAGGGCTACGACGCGATGAAAAACGGGAACTACAGCTTGGCGATCAACCTCCTGAAGCGTGCAGTTGAGGAGGATCCCAAACACAAGATGGCTTGGAATGATCTAGGATTGGCGTATTTTGGCTCTAAGCAAGACGATCTTGCGATCGAGGCCTACCAGAAACAGATCGAGATCGATTCTCACCATCCGTACGCCTTTAACAACCTGGGACGTGTTTATCTGCGCCAGCGCAAATATGAAGAGGCCATCAAGTGGTTCAGGAAGCAAATTGAGATTGACCCGCTGGACAAATACGCACATGGCAATCTGGGCATCGCATATATGGATCAGCACAAGTACGAGGAGGCGGTGCCGGAACTGGAGAAAGCAGCGTCCCTGACGCCCGATAGCCCCGAAGCTGAGATGCGTCTAGGCAACGCTTATCTGCGGGCCGGAAAGATCGAAAAGGGCGCGGCCATTATGGGAAAAGTCGTCGAAGCCAAACCGGGCCCAGAGATGTGGAACGACGTCGGTTACGAACTTGCCGACGCCAACGCTAGCCTCCCTAAAGCCCTGGAATATGCACAACATGCGGTCGATGCGCAGGAGATGGAATCGCATGACGCAGACCTTTCCAACGTTCTTCCCGAAGACCTGGCATGCACGCGGAAGATCGGCATGTTCTGGGACACCTTGGGATGGGTTCATTTTCGTCTCGGCCATTTCGATCAGGCGGAAAGCTACCTGTATGCAGCGTGGTTGCTGTCGCAGGGGGCGGTGGAGGCCGATCATCTCGGGCAAGTCTACGAGCAGCAAAAGAAAACGGAGAAGGCCATTCACATGTATCGCCTGGCCTTGTCCACGCCCGAGTCGCATGGTGGCTCATGGGACGAGACCCGCCACCGTCTCGAACACCTGACCGGCGCGAAGGCGCCTACGGCCCCGGACCTGATTCGCGGGGATCCGAACGGTAGTGAATTGAGCCAATTGCGTAGCGTCAAGCTCAAGCGCCTCGTCCCCGGGTCGGCGACGGCGGAGTTCTTTCTGCTCTTCAGCCCAGGCCCGAAGGTTGACGATGTGGAGTTCATCAGCGGCTCAGAAAAACTTAAGTCCACTGGCCAGGCGCTATCGCAGGCTAAATTCCAGGTCGCCTTCCCCGAGGGCAGTTCGGCCCGCCTGGTGCGACGCGCGCTTCTGATGTGTTCGAGTATCTCGGGATGCGAGGCGGTTCTCTTTACTCCCGATTCCGTCAAATCTGTGAAGTGATGGGGTCAAGTAATCCGCCCGCAATCTGGCGTTTCTTGAGTGTTTCGCCCATCGTTTGCCCTGTTCCCCCATCGGACGCTAAACTGAATATCCCGGGGTACTCATATGCTGGTCGTCATGCAGACGCAGGCCACCGAAGAGCAGGTCCGCGCCGTTTGCCAGAAAATCGAAGCGCTCGGATACCGCGCCCACTCCATGCCCGGCGCGCAACGCACCGCCATCGGCATCACCGGGAACCAGGGCGAGGTCGAATCCGGGACACTGGAAGAAATGCCCGGCGTGCAGGAAGTGATCCGCGTTACCAAGCCCTATAAGCTGGTCAGCCGCGACACCAAGCCCGACAACACCGTCGTCAAGTTTCCCGGTTCGCGCGTCACCATCGGAGGCCCCGACCTGGCCATCATCGCCGGACCTTGCGCCATCGAGAATCGCGACCAGGCGTTCAAAGTCGCCGAGCGCGTCGCCCGTGCCGGAGCCCAATTCTTCCGCGGCGGCGCCTACAAGCCCCGCACTTCTCCTTATTCTTTTCAGGGACTGGGCGAAGGAGGTCTGAAGATCATGGCCGAAATCCGCGATCGCTTCGGCCTGCTCATCGTCACCGAAGCCCTCGATTACGAATCGCTCGACCTGGTCGACCAGTACGCCGATGTTATCCAAATCGGCGCCCGCAACATGCAGAACTTCTCTCTGCTCAAGCGCGCCGGACGCGCCCGCAAGCCCGTCCTGCTGAAGCGCGGCCTCTCGGCGACGCTCGAAGAATTTCTCATGGCCGCCGAGTACATCATGAGCGAGGGCAACTACAACGTTGTCCTGTGCGAGCGCGGCGTGCGCACCTTCGCCGATCACACCCGCAACACGCTCGATCTCAGCATCGTACCGGCCGTGCAGCGCCTGAGCCACCTGCCCATCATCGTGGATCCCAGCCACGGCACCGGCAAGCGCAATAAAGTGACACCACTCTCCCGCGCCGCAGTTGCCGTGGGAGCCGACGGCCTGATGGTCGAAGTCCATCACGATCCCGACCGTGCGTTATCGGACGGCATGCAGTCGCTATTCCCCGATCAGTTCGACGCGCTGATGGCGCAGGTCCGGCAGATTGCGGCGGTACTGGGACGAACAATTCCCAAGGGTGACGAACCCGCTGTTTTAGCTGGCGAATCAAAACGGTCCGCGTCCTGATAGGAGTGTCATGAAAACAGTTGTTGTCTTTATCGCAGTGTTGATCTTTTCGGGATTAGCAATCACCCAGGATAAGCCCGCCCCAGCGCCCGAACATCCGTCGCAAGCGGCGCCTTCGGAAGAGTCCCCCGTGTGTAAAGCCGGAGATGGCGTCAAACCACCGCGAATCACTCTCGCGCCAACCCCGAAGTTGACCGAAGAAGAGAAGAAGAACGACAGAGACAAGGACAAGAGAGTTGCTGTAATCTCACTGATCGTTTCCACTGAGGGAAAGCCCAAGGAAATCAAGGTTACGAAGAGCTTGGGGCCTGACTTGGACAAAAGGGCAATCGAAGCAGTCAACACGTGGAAATTCGATCCCGCCACCAAGGATTGTAAGCCAGTTGCGGTTCAGATTAGTGTAGAAGTCACCTTTGCTCTCTACTGAAGATGATTCGTCTCTTATAATCTCGTCCATTTAGCGAGGCCAACTCGTCTTTGAGAAAATTCCTGCTACTCGCCGTCCTCGTCCCGCTCGTCCTGGCCGCGGGCTGGTACTATTTCCACGAGCGCACACTCCCTGCCTACGGCCCGCTCTACCGCGAATACGCATATGTAACTAATGGTAAGAGCAACACGGTTACCGTCATCGATCTGCGCAGCTTTCGTCCGGTAAGAACGCTCCAAGTCGGCGCCGAGCCTACTGGAGTTGCGGCCAATCCAAAGCGAAATGAAGTTTACGTTGTTAACAGCGGATCTTCGAACGTCAGCGTGATCGATGCCGAGCAGAATAAAGTTGTTGCTACAATCGGCGTCCACGGACGCCCCTACTTCATCGATGTCTCTCCTGACGGGCGCCGCGCTTACGTTGCAAATTCCGGTTCCGCCAACGTTTCGGTCCTCGATCTCGACCGTCACATTGTAGTGGCCACGCTTCATGTTGGCGGAAGCCCCGGCCTGGCTCGCGTCTCGCCTGACGGATCCACCGTTGTCGTCACCAATCGCGCCGACAACACCGTCTCAATCATTGACACCGCGCGCCTCGCCGTGCGCTCCGCCATCACCATCTGCATCCCTCCCGAAGACATCGCCATCCTGCCCGATTCCACGAAAGCGTTCATCTCCTGTTCCGGATCGGGTCAGGTTGCCAGTATCGATCTCAAAAACGACAAACTGCTCGCGCTCCTCGATGTCGGAAAATCTCCGGTGAGCCTGGCCCTGAAACCGGACGGCGGAGAACTCTTCGCTTTCAACTTCGATGCCGGCAGCATCTCCATCATCGAGACCTCGCCCAACGAAGTTTCTGGCAGCTATCTCATCGGCGCCCAACCTACGCGCGGCGTCGTTTCGCTGGATAACTCGCGCTTATATATTTCTAACTTCGGATCGAATAACATCGCGGTCTATGATATCGACCTCGGCCGGATCGTCGCCTATCTGCCCGTCGGCACCCATCCCGATGCGCTTGCGCTCTCGCAGAATCAGAACTATTTGCTAGTACTCGACTCCGGTTCCGGAGACCTGGTCGTAATTCAGAAACGCCAACCAAAGAAGAAATTCGAGCCGTCGGAATATTCCTTGTTGACTATTATCCCTGTTGGCATGCAACCGAATCAGATCGTGGTGAAGTCGTTTCTGGCGACGAAGCTTTTGGATGGGCGCTAGACCGCGAGCTTTGCCTCCCGTGGCTTTGACGGAATCCTGATTTCCAACGGCTGGCGCCGTGGGCTGCGCTCTCACGCCGCTTCGCGACTCTTGCGGAACCCACGTTTGCAATGCGGCAAACGTGGGGCGCCATGAGATGCCCGGCTGAGTGCAGGTTTTGGATTCGGGTTTCGAATTCAGGTCACGTTGAGATGCGGGCCAAACGCCACCACCATCCGTCGGGCGCAGAATGCCTGCCAACTTCGCCACACGGCACCGCTTGGTTCATCCCAGCCGGGCTTTTTCGCTAACTCTTCTTCCCGGTCACGGCATAAAACGCAGTCACCTCTTGCTCCACGTTCTTGCTGCCGCACTTGGGGCATTTCGCGTCTACTTCATGTTCCTTCAGGGTGAGAATTACTTCGAAGGTTTTGTGACAATCGTTGCAGACGTAGTCGTACACGGGCATGGGGACCTCCCGCTCGATTGCGAACACGAGCTACGATTGGAATTGTACGCCGACATGCGCCACCTGTCCGGGAGCCCGAGGTCAGAGACCCGTCGGTGCACTTGCCCTCCGAAAATGTTCGAGAATTGCTTCGGCTTGGGATTTGGTGACTACTGCCGACAGCGCCGCGACGTCGGCTTGCTTCACGGCTTGCAGACTGCCGAAATGTTCCAGGAGGCGGCGAGTGGTGGATTCTCCTACGCCGGGGATTTCTCGTAATTCCGTGGCGCGGTCTCGGATCTGGCGGCGTTTACGATGGAAAGTTACGGCGAAGCGATGCGCTTCGTCGCGGATCATCTGCACCAGATGTAAGACGGGAGAATGATGGTCGAGAACTACGGGGTCGTCTTCCTGTCCGTGGACGTAAATGATTTCTTCTCGCTTGGCGATGGCGGCTAGCGGCTGGTTGATGATTTCCAGGGCTTCGAGCGCCTGGGCGACGGCGTGGAGCTGTCCAAGGCCGCCGTCAATCAGCACCAGACTGGGCATGGGCTCGTTTTCTTCCTGCAGGCGCTGGTAACGGCGCGTGACTACTTCGCGCATGGAGGCGAAATCGTCCACGCCGGCGACGGTCTTAATGATGAACTTGCGGTAGTCGGATTTTTTCATCTTGCCGTCTTCCCACACCACCATCGAGGCGACGGTTTCCGCTCCCTGAATATGGCTGATGTCGAAACACTCGATGCGCTTGGGGAGTTCGGGGAGCGCTAGCGCTTCTTGGAAGGCTTCCTGAATGGCGCGCGCGTTTGGCTTCAGGACTCGGAAACGCTGATCGTAGGACTGCTTGGCGTTGGCGCCGGCTAGATCGATGAGCTCGCGTTTTTCTCCGCGCTGCGGGACGGTGATGTGCACTCGCGTCGCTCGTCCGCCTTCTCCGGCTAGTTGCTCGCTTAGGACTTCTTCTAGTTCTTCGCGGTCCTCGAAATCTACGGGGACGTAGATGTTGCGCGGGACGTAGGGCTGCGCTAGATAGAGCTGCTTGACCAGGGCGGAGAAAAATTCTGCGGGATGGAAGGAATCGGCGGTGGGACGGGCGGGGGCGCCCGTCGCTCCATCGTCTGGTTGCGATGCGAAGTCGGGGAGCTCTTCCCAGAAAAATTCACGGCGGTCGAGGACTTTTCCGCCGCGCATGTGGAAGAGGTTCACGGCCAGCATCCGGTTTTCGTAGTGATAGCCGAAGACGTCGGCATCGTCGCCTTCGGCGGCGGCGATACGTTGCTTCTCCTGCAGTTGCTCGACGGTGGAGATCAGGTCGCGATAGCGGGCGGCGCGCTCAAACTCCTGCGCTTCGGCAGCCTCCGACATGCGCTCGCGCAGAGATTTCACCAGATCGGTTTGGCGGCCTTCAAGGAAGAGCTTCACGTCGCGCACGGCTTCGGCGTAGATCTCAGGCGTGGTCAGATCCTTCACGCACGGACCGAGGCAACGCTTGATGTAGAACTGGAGGCAGGGTCGAGGATGGTTGCGGGTTAAATCCACCTTGCAGGATGGGACCATGAAGTGTCGATGAATCAAATCGACGATGCGATAGGCGAGATTGGCAGGGAAGTAGGGGCCGTAGTAGGCGCTGCCATCCTTGCGCAGGCGGCGGGTTACGTACACGCGCGGAAAGCGCTCGGCGAGGGTGAGTTTTACGTAGGGGTAAGTCTTGTCGTCACGCAGCAGGATGTTGAAGCGCGGTTTCTTCTGCTTGATGAGGTGGTTCTCGAGGGCGAGCGCTTCTTTATTATTGGCTACAACTATGTAGTCGACGTCGACTGCCTCGCGGACTAGCGTGCCGGTTTTTGCGTCCTCCCAGCGGCCTTCGTGGAAATAGGAAGAGACGCGCGAGCGCAGGTTCTTCGCCTTGCCAACGTAAATCACTTCGCCTTCGGCGTTTTTGTAGAGGTAGACGCCAGGGGAAGTGGGCAGGGAGCGGATTTTACTGGGGAGATCCAAAATATATAGATTCAAGTTTAGCGTAAAACAAATCATCAGATGTGTGATACACTGGATCACAAATGAATGACATGATTACAATTCGTCTTACACCTGAGCTGGCAACGTGGCTACGGGCCACCGCCCGAAGGACCGGTATACCCATGGGGCGTCTGGTTCGGGACCAACTTGAGCTCGCCAAGCAGGAAACTGGCGATAAGCCCTTTCTTCGCTATGCCGGCGTGATGTCCGGACCGCCGGATCTTTCCTCTCGTAAGGGTTACTCCAAGAAATGAAAGGTATCGCCGATACCGGTTTGATCGTCGCGCTTCTTAATCGTGATGACCGGCACCACAAATGGGCGCTAGAGATCGCGCGAACGGTTTCAGAGCCACTGCTTACCTGTGAGGCTGTCTTGAGTGAGGCTGGCTTTCAGGTGGGATCGATACAGTGGGTGCTGGGCTTGGTGCGAGAAGGGTTCTTGAAGATCGCATTTGATCTGTCCAGAAACTTCGAAGAGGTTGTGGAGCTGGCGGAGCGCTACCGGGACCGCGCGCCCGACCTCGCGGATCTGTGCCTCATTCGCATGAGTGAGATCCATGGCAGTTTACCGGTGCTGACGGTCGACGAAAAAGATTTCCGCATCTACCGGCGGAACGGAAGAGATGTGATTCCTATCGTGTGTCCTCCGCGAAGCTGATTGCTGACCCTTAGGCGCTCCATCCCTTCACAAATTCCACCAGGCTGCGCAGGGCGATTCCGGAGGGGCCTTTGGCAATCCACGGTTTGGCCTCTTCCATCCAGGCGGTGCCGGCGATGTCGAGGTGAACCCAGGGAGTGTCTTCGGCGAATTCTTTTAGGAACATGGCGGCGGAGATCGCCCCGCCCCAGCGTCCGCCGGAATTCACTATATCGGCGATGTTGGATTTGATGATTTCTTTGTATTCGTCGTCGAGCGGAAGGCGCCACATCTTCTCACCCGCTTGTTGGTTGGCGTTCGCGAAGCGCTCGTACATCTGATCGTCGCTGGCGAAGATTCCGGCATTCACGTAGCCCAGGGCTACCACTACTGCGCCGGTCAGGGTGGCGGCGTCGACCAAATGAGTGCAGCCGAGTTGGCGAGCGTAGCAGAGGCCGTCGGCGAGGATCAGGCGGCCTTCAGCATCCGTGTTGATAATTTCGATGGACTTGCCGGACATGGCGATCTGCACGTCTCCCGGCTTTTGCGCTTTGCCGGAAGGCATATTTTCGGTGGCGCAGACGATGGCAGTGACTTTGACCTTGGGCTTCAGCAGGGCAATGGCGCGCATGACGCCGATCATGGTGGCGGCGCCGGCCATGTCGTACTTCATTTTCTCCATGCCGTCGGCGGGCTTGATGGAGATGCCGCCGGTGTCGAAGGTTACGCCTTTGCCGACCAGACCGAGGTGCACATCTTTTGCCGCGCCCTCGGGTTCGTAGCGCAGGACGATCAGCGCGGGAGGTTCATCGGAGCCTTGGGCCACTCCCCAGAATGCGCCCATCTTGAGTTCTTTGATCTTGTCGGCGCCGTAGACTTCGCACTTCAGGCCGACTTCCGCCGCCATTTTTTTAGCGCGCTCGGCCAAAATGGTCGGCGTCATGCGATTGGAGGGTTCGTTGACCAGATCGCGGGTGAAGTTCTGCGACTCGGCGACGATGCGTGCGGCCTGCATGGCGCGTTCCAACGGCTTGGTATCGCCGGGCACGACAATGGTGATGTCGTCGATCTTCTGGTCGTTGTCCTTGCGATCGCTCTTGTAGTATCCGGGCTCGAAGTTGCCGACGAAGGCGCCTTCGACGATGGCGCGCACGCCTTCGGGCGGGGCGATACCGTTCTTCGGGAGCGCGAAGGCAAAGCTGCGGATACTTTTCCCCTTCAGGGTGCGCACGGCGGCGCCGGCGAGCTTGCGTAATTCCGCAGCGGAAAAAGTCTTGGCCTTGCCTCCGCCGACCAGGAGCAGGCGTTTCGCTTTCAGCCCTGCAGGGTGATGCAGCAGCGTGGTTTCGAACGCCTTACCGGTGACTTCGCCGCTGGCGATGACATCCTTGGCAGCTTCGCGCACGGCGCCATCGCTGCATTCGACGGAAGGTGCCGGCTTGTCTTTTTCGCCGTGATCTTTTTCGTTTCGATCTTTTTCGCCTCGATCAAGGACCACTGCGACCAGGCAATCGGTTTCCAGTTGGGACGGAACGGAGGAAGAGAGGTTTGTATTCATGATGGACTATCTTCAGTATCCATGGTGGAAGGGGGAACACGCAACTCTGGCCATGGCGGGGCAGCGGGTCAGTTTCCGGTTTGCCGACCACCGAGAAGAAATCCTGTCAACTTAGACAGCTCAGGTTCTTGCCAATGAGCAAAGCCGCAGTCAAAACTGCGGCTTAGTCCTTAACCGATGTGATGTCAAAGGCAGTCGGAATTTACTCGTGCTTGTCTTTGTAAATCTTCTTGCTCTGGCGGTTCGCTTCCCTATTGAGCTGGCGCTGGTCTTTCTTGGTGAGGTGCCCGTTGTCGGCAGCCATATCTTTCTTTTCGTTGTTTTGCAGACGCTGTTGGCCCTTTTCCAGATTTGCGGCTTGTCCCGGCGTCAACTTGTCGTTCTTGATGCCATTGGCAATGCGATCCTGCTGATTCTGCTCACGCTGATTTATCTGGTTCACCCGAGGATGGTTGGGATCATCGACGCCGGCGCCGGCGCCAGAAGTATTTGAATTGGTTGTGGTTTGGGCAGCGGCGGAACCGGCTAACATCAGACCTCCGACTGCCAGGACTAATAGCAAGTTGGTGATTTTGTTTGTCATGTGAGAGTAAACCCCACCCGAGAGATTAGTTCCGAGCGTTAGCGGTGGGCTAGGTTACGAAAGTCCTGACGAAGTAACCTGGTTCGGCGGGAGCAGGGTGAGCCCTGGGCTCTTCGGCCCGCTCGCTCATATTGATGGGAGGCCGCGTTCCCCGGCTGCACCCCGGTCGCTTGTGCGACCCCTTGGCGATTGCGCATGGATCATCGGGCAACCCTGGCGTACTCAGTGTGCTCCTTCATCTTGCATCTTGTGAAGCAGGCTCAGAACTCAAGCCGCGCCTGAAAGGCGATCATTCGTGGACTGCTATCGCCACCCAAGCCGACGCCCAGCAAGCCGGTCGGCGGGGAAGTGGCGTACGTGAGCGCTCCAAAGCCAGCCTGCGTGGAAGGATTTCCTGGAATACCAGCCTGCACCATGCTGGGCAGCGCAAAATTCGGATGGTTGAAGACATTAAAGAACTGACCCTCAAACCGCAGCTTCACATGTTCGGTCAAGGGAAACCACTTCGTGAGGTAGAAATCACTCCAGAGGAAATCGGGGCCGCGCAGGGCATTGCGTCCGAGGCTTCCGAATTGGCAGGTCTGCGGGCTGTCGCCGCCATAGCAGGATCCCGCGGACACGGGCACCATCTGTCCATTGATGTTAATGGTCTGCGCGCTCGGATCAACCGCAGAGATAAATGCATCCGGATTGAGCCACTGAATTGTTCCCAGTGCGGTAGCGGGAAGGTTGCAATGGCGGCAATAGGGATTCACTCCCGGCACAAGACTGGCGAACTGTGGCCCGCTGCCCTGCACAATGCCGTTTCCGTTTGCTGAATAGGGCGTGCTCAGTACCGAGAACGGAACTCCGCTATGCCATAACATGGTCCCGGAAATCTGCCAGCCATTGAGCGCGTAGCCCAGAGAATGATTGCGCACCCTAACCGGCAACTGATAAACATACTGCGCATTGAGATTGTGCCGGATGTCATAGTCGCAAGGACCATAATCGCGGGCCAGATCTCCCGGCAGAGGCGAAAGAATCCCTCCTGCGGAAAACGAAAGGAACCCTCCGTTCGAGACCGTATCCATGCAACGGCTCCAAGTGTAGTTGACCTGCCCTTGCAGACCGTGGCCGAGACGCTTCATTGCGGTCAGTTGAAGGCCGTTGTAGTGACTGTTCGCGCCGGTGGAGAACTGCGTCACCGCGCCAAATCGCGGATCGGTCGGCTGCATGTATGGAAACGGCGCAAAACAGCCCTGGCACACCGTTTGGTAGCCATTGACTTGGGTCGAGTACGGCTGATTCACCGCGCGGGTGCCGACGTATTGTGCTTGCAAACTGGCCGTTGTTCCGAATTGGTGTTCAATGCCCAGACTCCACTCCATGAAGTACGGCGCGTGGAGTTTGCCATCTGGGA
>JBEKGW010000044.1:0-31123 GCA_050012595.1 Terriglobales bacterium | reverse complement strand
GCGACGTCCGACCAGGCGCTGTTCGATCAGATGACGGAGCTATACCCGCATTGGGTGGCCAATCAGTCGTGGTTGATGTTTGGATTCCCAGGGGCATAACTCACATCAACCGCGGTAGCCGGTCCTTGCGCACTTTGGAGGAAGCCGCGGACGATGAGCTAGCTCATATTCAGGAGAACAGAATTCGATTTCAAAAAGGAGAACAACAATGACAACTAAAGGAAAAGCCTTAGTGCTAGTCTCGAGCGGTCATGGCTTGCCCTTGAAAGATGGCAAGGTTTATACCGGCGCAGGCTACTATCTCAACGAGCTTACGATTCCGGTTCGCGCCCTGATGAACGAGGGCTACGAAATCACTTTCGCCAACCCCAAAGGCAACACGCCGCAAATGGATGTCCATTCAGCTGTAGCCGACTTCTTCGGTGGGGACGAGTCTAAGCTTCAGGACTATCTAAAATTCCGCGACACCCTGACTGGGCTCAAAAATCCAACTCGTATCTCGGATGTCATCGCATCGGGCCTGGATCAATATGACGCTGTTTTCGTCCCCGGCGGCCACGGCCCGATGATGGATCTTCTCGATGATCGCGACGCTGGCACCGTGATGAGACACTTTCATAAAACATCCAAGCCTACGGCAGTGCTCTGCCATGGCCCGATTTCACTTCTCTCGGCTCTTCCGAATTCGACGGAGGTGGTCGCAGCGCTGAGCGCGGGCGATGCCGCTGGAGCGCGGGCAAAGGCTCAAGGTTGGATCTATTCTGGATATAAGATGACTATCTTTTCGACAGCGGAAGAGCAGCAGCGGGAACCGCTTGAGATCGGTGGTAAGGTTCTCTTCTACCCGGACTTCGCCTTGCGTACGGCGGGCGCTGACGTAAGCGTGGTCGCTCCATGGCAGAGCTACGTCCTTCAAGATCGCGAGGTGATCTCAGGCCAAAACCCGTTCTCTGATTACGCGCTTCTGAAACTTCTTCTACCGGCACTCAGTGAGAAGAAGAAGGTGTTTTCAGCGGCATGAGAATCGGAGACGCCCAGAAAGAGCTAATTGAGAAAGTGACGACAGTCTTGGAGGGCGTAAGTATCGATGAAAACTTCGTTCGGCGGTTTTTCGCTGATGCCGCCTGAAAATCAGGCTTGTGTGGGCCACCCAGATGAGCGCTGCTCGTCGGAGTGGAGCGTCAATGAGCAGCGTACAAATCGAGCAAAGGAACTATGAGATGCCCCCGCGCGACGGGTTCACCGTGACACATTTCATCACCGTCGCCGACATAAACCGATCCGCTGATTTTTATGAAAAGGTCTTCGGCGGCCGCATTCTCAGCAGAGGCGACAGCAAGGGTGCGTCTGGGCACATTCAGATCGCGAATACTTGGCTGATCGTCAACGTCGGAGGCGGGCCCACCCCGGACAAGCCGTCGGTGACGCTCAGCGTCCCCGCCGACCCGGATAAGGTCAGCAGCGTGCTGTGGATTATGGAAAAGTCGAGGAGCCGAGTTCATCACGGAGCCGAAGGAAAAGTACGGCGAGATTCGCTGCTACATCCGCGATCCTGACGGTCACATTATCGAGGTCGGACAGAGCACCGACCTCACGTAAGGCTGACGCTCGGCCGGGATGGGACGCGGATTTAGGCGCTGACGAGTGCGGATCGAAGCTCCAAGTTATTAGGATTGACGCCGGCCATGTGCATTTGCTGCGACGAGAGAACTACAGACTGCCGACAACTGCTGTCGGCTTTAATCAACCAGACAGCCGCTAAGTCCTGATTAACGCGGTTACCAGAGAAGTCGACCTGTATGACTTGGGGGATCGTTACAGCACGTCCTCCGATGGAGAGACAAGAGATGGGTTGGAAATGGTTGGTTCACTTTGCGCTGCAGGGTAACAGTGATCTGGAACAATATGCCATCCTGCTGGTACGGGTTTCGATCGGGCTGTTCTTCGCCATCTCCGGGGGAAACAAATTGTTTGTCGCCGGCGGCACGAAACCTGTTTACGAAACGCTCGTTAAGGCCCAAGTCCCGTTTCCCCGCCAGACGGCTTATTTCGTGTCGGGTGTCGAGTTCGTTTGCGGATCCCTGCTGGCTGTGGGTTTTTTTTCGAGCCCGGCGTGCGTGGCTTTATTGATCGATATGATTGTCGCCACCCTGACCAGCGCGATTTCCACCTTGCCTAAAGGACTTTCGCGTCTTAACTGGCTCGACGATTTCCTCTACCTTCCGGAAGTCCTGTACGTGCTCTTCTTTCTCTGGCTGCTCTGCTCTGGTCCGGGAAAGTTCAGTGTCGATTACTGGCTCGCCGGCAAGTTACTGGGGTGATCGATCAGCGAAGCCTAGCCAGACGGCTGAATGAAGTGGTGAAAACTGGCATTCTGGTTTAGAGTCACGAGGCGCGAGCGCCGCATACGTATAATCCAATCGCTGTGAGGAACAATGATGAAACCGACGAGCTTTCAAGAGGACATTCGCCCGCTTTTTACGGAGCGAGACATTCGAGGCATGAGCAAAGCGTTCAACCTGGGAAGTTATGATGACGTCAAGATGCACGCGGCCGCCATTTACGACCGCATTCGGGGAATCGGTGGCGCGGTAATGCCGCCCCCACCCCCGAGAGGGGAAGGTCCCTGGCCTCAGGCTCGCATTGAGCTATTCGCAAAGTGGATGGCGGACGGATACCAACCTTAGGCGAAGTCATCTCATAAATGGCCTCTTTGCATGCTGCACTTTCAGCACGCGTAACGTGCGAAGTGTCCGGGCCCCCCCAGCTCCGAACAACGGTTGAAGAAACTTGGGATTAAGCTCCCGGCATGGAGACCCCCAGTCTCCGTCGTATCTCGGCAAAAGTCATTTGATTCTCGCCGGGAGTTTGTTAATTACTGCAGCCCCTGCCTTGCTCACGACTTCGTCCTGGGAATCCGTGCCTCCCGAACAACCGATTGCGCCGATAATATCGCCCTGGTCGATCAATGGAATACCGCCTCGAGACGCAATGACTCCATCGAACGCGAGCAGATAGTTGAGATGCATAAGCTGGACACCGTCCTCGAAGACCTTCGTTGGCCGCCGGAAGGTCACGGCTGCTCGCGCCTTGTGTTGCGTAATCTGAATGGAGGCGAGCATCGCGCCGTTCATTCGTTGGAAGGCAACCAAGTTACCACCGGAATCGGCTACTGCTACATTCATCTTCCAATCCCGCTTCTTGGCCTCTCCCACAGCGGCTTGAATAACCGCCTGGGCTTGCTCTAGTGATATCGGAAGCCCATAGGGCATATCGAATGGTATTTCGGCTGGGATGACATCAAGAGGATTCGACGTGAGCGGTGCTTCAATGGCGATTTCTGCGGTATTGCTTGACATAATTTCCTCCGGAAGCCTACAAAGTTATCTTCAAAGACGTTTCCGAGATGCAGATAAAGAGTTCAAGCCACGAGCAAGATCTTCCCGCTGCCACCCTTTTCTGCCGCTGCCTGAGCCTCGGCCGCTTCACTGAGCGGCAGTTTCTGGCTAATCGGGATTACTAGCTTGCCATCTCGCACGGCTTCGGCCATGAACTCTAGCGTTTTCCTGTCGAATTTCGAGAATACGTGCACCACCTTTACGGATTGGTACTTCGCGGCGTTCTGCGGTGCCTCGACAACCGATGCATACACTCCTCCCGCCTTGACCTTGGCGATCAGCTTCTCGGCGGTTCTTCCGCCGACTGTATCAGCAACCGCATCGAGCGGCGGAAGATTCGCAATCGCGGTGTCGTCGTCGGTTGCTACCACCTGATCTGCGCCGATGGTCTTCGCCTCATCCGCCTGCCTCTTCAAAACTCCCGCGATCACGGTCGCCCGGCGTTCCTTCGCAGTGAATACCGCCGAACGCCCGACATTTCCTACAGCACCTACGACCATAACCGTCTGGCCCGCTTTGATTCCCGTCGCTGAAAGAAGCTGGTTGCCGGTCACCGTCACCAGCGGCAGCGCCGCCGCCTGGATCAAATCGAGACCCTTGGGGATCTTCGCCAAGACCGCTGCTTTCACGACACAGAGTTCGGCGTACGTATTGTCCGCCATGGCGAACACCTGGTCGCCGACGGAAAAGCCGTCCACTCCCGGGCCAATCTTGACCACAGTCCCCGCGATGTCGACTCCTATGAGGCCCGGGAACTGGATGGGATAGAAGTCTTTCGTTAATCCGGCACGCCGCTTGTAGTCGATCGGATTCACGCTGGTGGCGGCGACGCGCACCAGAACCTCGCCCGGACCGGGAACCGGGTCAGGGTACTCTTCGAACTTCAGCACTTCAGGGCCGCCATATTGGTGGACAACGACTGCTTTCATATTTCATCTCCTTAAGTACGGTAGGCAAACGGTCACTAACAAAAGTTAGATGAACGAAGCTAGAATTGGTCGCCGATTCGATGGAGTCCCCATTCTCAGCTCTGCGCCCGGCGCTCGCGCGTGGCGACACCCTTGGCGGCAGCTTGCTTCCGTTTTTTTTGAGGATGAACGCCCAGGTCGTGCCATGACGTTTCCGCGAGGTTGACGTTGTAGTAGTTTGCAGCTTTCTCGATGTTCGCGAACGCCAAAGCACGGTCGGTATCGGGGACGTCGATGACTTGATCGAACCGTGCGACCGCGTTACGCACATGTTCTGCGTCGGTCAGTGGTTCTTTACGCTGCTTCGGAAATGCGTAGACGCTGTCGGGTAAGTCGCTCTGCATCGTCAGCTGTCCGTGTTTCTGGTGAGGTTTCCAGGTCGCTTCAGGCATGTCTTTGCCATCCTTTCTTTAAGTATTTGGCTAGAGGCGAACAACGAAACGTAGTCGCAGGTCAGGCGGCGCGCTCGTCTTCAAGTAGTTTGACTTCGCGCAATCTGCCGGTGTCCACATCGAAAATGAAGCCGCGCACGGGCACGTCTTTGGCAATCCAGGGATGCGACCTGACTTTCTTGATCTGCTCCCGGGTATTTTCCTCGGGGTCCTTAAAGGAGAAGAATCGCATTGGAGCCGGCGACGCATCACCGGTAGAAGCGCTCAGCCTCGCGTTCATTTCGTCATCTGTGAATGTCGTGAACCCGCAGCCGGTGTGGTTTAGAAGCAGTATCTCTGTGGTTCCGAGCACACGGTTGGAAACAATAAGTTCCCCGAGAACATCTTCTGTTACCGCGGGTCCGCCGGTTCGGATAACGTCGATATCGGCTTGCGGCAGACCCAAGATTCCAGGGAGGTCGGAGAGCCGTGGATCCATGCAGGTTACAACTACGATTTTGGGGGCCGGATGCTTCCCCAGCGTTGGATTGTAGTTTTTTGTATAGTCGCGATTTGCTTCTAGCGCCTTATCGATAATACTCATCGTTTTTCTCCTCACAGGCGAGCGATGCGGCCAAGCCCGTTTTTTAAGTGTCGCTCTTCCGACCGAATCGGCTGCGATGGAGCGATTACACCCGAGGTGCTCCGGCGAATCAATTGGACAATGGTATTGGCAATACCTTGGTATTGGGCCCCGTGGAATTAAGTACGCACCACTCTGTGCCCATATGTCCAATCCATACTTTGGTGGTGGTCGATACGTTCGTCCAATAGATTCGTCATCGTGATTCTGGCCTAATCAAGGTGAGGATGATCGGAGCAGTTATGAGCACTGCGCCGAGGAAGTCAGCCGGAGTATGCGAAATCTGGACGGCGATTTGGCTAACGAATAAGGAGAAAATATGGCAACTCTGCATGCGTTTCCGAGCAGTGGCCCGATCAGCGGCGTAGCGCCGAGAGAGTAGACATGAAGTTCGAGGTGGTTGTTATTCCGGTCGCGGACGTTGAACGCTCGAAGGAGTTCTACACCAAACTGGGGTGGCGGCTCGACGCCGACTTCCCCTTTGATAACGGCTTCCGCGTTGTTCAGTTCACGCCCCCCGGGTCAGGGTGCTCGGTTCAGTTTGGCACGAAGATGACATCGGCCGCGCCGGGATCGGCCCAAGGCCTCTACCTGATCGTCTCCGATGTTGCGGCTGCGCGCAAAGATCTTGTCGCACGCGGTATTGAGGTGAGTGAGGTGTTCCACGCCGGAACGCCAGGCGCTCAGTTCCAAATCGACGGCAGCGGTCGCATCAGCGGGCCAGCACCCGAGCATGCCACCTACAGCTCGTTCGCCACGTTTCGTGATCCCGACGGCAATGGATGGCTGTTTCAGGAAGTCACAACGCGGCTGCCTGGCCGAGGACTCAGCAATCCGGATGTCGCGACGCTGACCGAGCTCTTGCAAGAGGCTGAGAAGCACCACGGCGAATACGAACCTACCGCGCCGAAGCACCATTGGTCGGGCTGGTACGCCGCCTACATTGTCGCGCGTCAGGACGGCAAGACCCCCGAAGAGGCAGCCAAAGACGGCAAGCTCCACACAGAGGGGGCACGTTGACCACTACGATAAAGCACTTCGACGCAATCATTATCGGGACGGGCCAGGCGGGTCCGTCCATGGCAGCGCGTTTTGCGGGTGCCAGCAAAACCGTCACAATCAACAGAGTGCGGAACTCTCACTTCGGGTGAAGTGCCGAATTAATGGCCTCAAGCAGAGCCGTGTCGCTGAATGGCTTGAACAAGCACTCTATTGCGCCCTGTTCGAGTACTTGCGGGCGAACAGTCTCTTCTCGTTGACCGGTTATGAAGACAATCGGAATCTCTCGCCGGCGAAGCTTTAGTTCCCGCTGAAGCTCCGGTCCGCTCATTCCCGGCATGGCAACGTCGAGGATCAGGCAACGGGTCTGGTCGACGCAGTCGGATGCAAGGAACTCTTCCGCGGATGAGAATGCGCGGGCTGCAAAGCCGAATTCGCCAAGGAGGTCGGGCAGCGATTCGCGCACAGACTCATCATCATCAACGACTGACACCAGTGGACGCTCCGTAGTACGACTTTCGTGGCGCAATTCCATGTCATAACAATGCGCCTCGTGTGGGAGAGCGTCCATTGGACTTTGGTATCGGTTTTGCCGCTGGGATCAGTTGCCGCTGAGTGACCGCGATGGATATCTCATGCCGCATCAGACACGGAAGGTATGCGACTGGCGCGAGTACCGTCGCTCGTCAAACCCTCTGGTCTGCAGGGGATAGAAAACGAAAATGTAACTCCCGGACCGTTATTTGCCGTCGCCCACAGTCGACCATGATGACTCTCGATTATGGACCGGCTGACGGAGAGTCCGATTCCCATACCGTTATTCTTCGTGGTGTAGAACGACTCGAAGAGTCTGTCCGCAGCTTGAGGGGCAAATCCGACTCCCGCATCCTTCACTGTCAGGCGCACATGATCGCCTTCGTCTCGTTCGGTTCTGATGAGTAACTGCCTCGGACGATCGTCGACTCCGCTCATCGCGTCCGAAGCGTTTCGGAGCAGGTTCAGAACGACCTGTTGAAGCTGCACTCGATCGCCCGTGACAGTCGGTAGATCGTCTGCAAGTTCCTGCTGCAGTATCACTCGGTTCCTCTGAAGTTCGCTCGATGACAGCGCAAGCACATCTCGCGTAGCGTCGTTCAGGTCGACCGACGCATTCGTGGTCTCTTTCTTGCCGAAGAGTGTGCGCAATCGAGTGATTACCTCAGACGCCCGGTTGCCATCGCGAATCGTCCGCCGTGCAGTTTCGCGTGCCCCGTCGACGTTTGGAGGATCGGCGGCCAGCATTCGCATACAGGTGCTGGCGTTCGTGACAATGCCGGACAGAGGCTGGTTGAGTTCGTGGGCGATAGACGCCGTCAGCGTTCCGAGGCTCATCACCCTGGCCACATGTGTAAGTTCCGATCGAGCCTTGTCGCGTGCCTCTTCCGCCAGCCTGCGCGCCGTGACATCCTGAACCGAGGCGATGTACTCCAGCTGACCATCCTGGTCCCGGGTCGCATGAGCGACTGCATGCATGTACTTGATCGAGTGGTCCGGCATTAGCAAGCGGTACTGCCATTCAAGGTCGTGGCCGGCCTCTCGTGCCTGGTCCACCATCTTCATTTTCTCGATCAAACTGACGTCTTCCGGATGGACTCGGCTACGGATCAGCTGGAGCGTCACGGGCACGCCAATCTCAAGCTCGTAGATGCGATAGAGCTCCGCTGACCACGTGATTTCGTCTGTCGCCACACGCCAGGAAAAGCTGCCGATTTGACCGAGATGTTGACCTTCCGAGAGGAATGCCTCGCTGCGCCGCAACTCATCTTCAGCCCGCTTGCGTTCGCTAATGTCCCTTACTGCTCCAGAGACGAGCGTACCTTCCTCTGTCTCCAGCGGACTGAGGCTGATCTCCACGGGAAACTCAGTTCCGTCTTTCCGCCGCCCGTAAAGGCTTAGACCCTGGCCCATCCGCCGCACCCGAGGCTGCGCAAAAAATCCTCCGCGGTGCCCAGAGTGTCGACCACGAAACCGCTCCGGCACTAGAATCTCTATCTCCTGCCCCAGGAGTTCTTCTCTCTGGTACCCAAACACATTTTCAATCTGTGCATTGACCAATACGATCCTGCCCTGCCCATTCACCACGACCATTGCATCCGGCGCGGATTCCAGAAGCCCTCGGAATTTCTGCTCCGCGCGTTTGCGGTCGGACAAATCGAGCACGAAAGCGACACCGTCGTTCCCGCTGCTTTCGAAGAGCGCGCCGCCGAGAAGTACAGGCACTCGACTGCCGTCTTTCCGGAGGTACTCCTTCTCGAACGGTCGGAAGATCCTCGACGCCTTCAATTCATTGACTGCTCGTTCGTCCCGGTCGCGCCATTCGGCTGGCGTGAGGTCCGTCCAGCGCACTCGACCCGAGGCAAGATCGTCACGGTCGTATTGCACCATCTGGAGAAATGCTTCATTGGCCCCCGTGATCGCACCTTCGAGAGTAAACATAACAATCCCCACAACGTTGGCCTCGACCAGACGCCGAATCCTGGTTTCCAACCCACTCGCCAGTTGACGGACTTCCGCTTCCGCCTTTTCGCGCTCGGCCACCTGAATTTCGAGGTCTTCTATGTGTGCCAACGCTTGATACGCGGAAGACGCAAATTTCCCCAGAGAGGCCATGACCCGGTCATCTTCTGCGTCGAACCTGCGACGGTCGCTGTGCATGATCGCCCAGATCGTTCCGACCGCCTTGCCGTCGACGTAAAACGGGACCAGCAGGCACTCTTCGGCTGCCGGATTGACTGGCATCAAATACGGATAACGCCGTTCGAAGTGGGTGAACAGCAGGGTACGATTTTGATCGAGCACGTCTCCGCAAGGCCCGAAATTGCGCGGGGTTCCACCTCCGACGTGGGGATTCCACATGCCGGCGATGGCTGGCCAATAGAACCTCTTGCCATCAATGTGCGGCGTTTTGCCGTCCCTCGTCAGCAGGCTCAGGCCAGCGGAGTCACATTGCGTAATATCCTGGATCGTCTCCGCAAGTGTCCGAAAGATGGTAGTCGGCGAGTCAGCTAACGCACTCACCAGCTTCACGAGCGCCTGGTTCTCCTTTTCATAATCGGGCGGACGCGATGGGCGGCGTTGCAACTCTTCTGTGCAGAGGATCGATTCCAAAGAGGCGGTTGGAACTGAACTGTCCAATGGAACATCATGCGATTCGGCAGAGTCGGCCACGTTCTCACCTCCATCTATGCGGTCGCGAGATTCGAGAACTCGATCGTTAACAACAGCCATCAGACTCTCTTCGGCTTTCGGTCGGACGGCGTCTGCGAATTCGCCGCCTCACGAATTATTACGACCGGGAATAACTATTAGGCCGCAGTCATCGCTGCTGGTGCGGGCCGGAGCTTCGCGGCCATTTTCACGAGGTCGGCAAGAGAGTCGGCCTTCATCTTCTGCATCACCTTGCCTCGGTGTGCCTTCACCGTGATCTCGCTGATACCGAGCTCTCCACCGACCTGTTTATTCAGAAGGCCCGAGACCACCAACGCCATAACTTGCTGTTCACGCTGCGATAGTGACGCGTAACGGTCCCGGAGTACGCGCATCTCTGCCTCCAGGCTAAGAGCAACTCGGCTCCGTTCAAGGGCTGCCCGGATGGCGCTCAACAGCACGTCATCGTTGAATGGCTTCGTCAAGAATTCGACAGCCCCCGCCTTCATGGCTTGGACCGTCATGGGCACATCGCCGTAGCCCGTGATGAAGATGATCGGCACGTCCGTCCGTTCGACGGCGACGCGCTTCTGCAGATCGAGACCATTGAGGCCTGGAAGAGAAACATCAAGTACTAGACAGCTCGGAACAAGGGCTCGTGGGCAGGCGAGGAATTCCTGCGCGGAAGCGAATGTCGTCGGGTGCCAGCCTTCACAGCGGATCAGCGATTCCAGTGATTCGCGCACAGAGACGTCATCGTCGACAACGAACACGATCGGCGTAACATCCGACATGGGTCAACCCCATTCTTGCCTGCGATTGGCTGATGACTCCCCACTGTTAAGCGGATTCTATCAGAGATCTCCTCATTTGCCTTGGGAGGATGCCCTGCAACCGTTGTGGCAAGCGCTAATTAGCAGGATAGCCGATACCAAAGTATCGATCGATACCATCGTCTAATTGTTTCGTCCCTGCGCTTCTGGCTTAATCGTGGCTGTGCATTCAATCCCACAGGAGAACACAATGGCAACCACGCAAATCGAAGCCTCTGTTCGCAAAGAGTATCGAACGACACGCCTTAAGGCGGAAGTAATTTTGGACTGTCGTCACGGTATACGGATAAAGCGTACTTGAAGGAATGAGACGATGACGGCACACAAATCATCTGCAGCACAAACCACAGGAACCCTCTCAGCGAAGAGATCCCAGCAGCGTTCAGAACGCTGCTCTAATTGAAGAAAAAGGAGAAGACAATGCTTAAGCACACGGCTGTATTCGCAGTAGCTGTAATCCTAGCCCTAGCTGTTCTGGGGCTAGATGCTCCGAATAAACCTATTTCGATGGCCGGGTCCTGGCAGGTAGACACTCGCCATTCCGATGCAAAACTTATCACCGACGCGACGACTGATTACGGGAAAACGAAGATAAACGTAGCCCTCGGCTACGCCAGGATCAGAGGGGTCTTCAAAATCGACGACGCCGATCCCGCAAAGTCCAGTGTCGAGTTTAGGTTCTACCCGGCTATGTCAATGGCGCCCTCCATTGAAGAAGATGGCAAATTCCTAAAGCAGTGGCTCCAGAACCCCGCCAATCAAACGCTGGTGTGTTTCCACTCCAAGCGGGTCGTGCGGACGCCTGACGGCCGGCTGCAAGCCACGGGCGAACTGGCCGTCACGCGGGTGGACCGCAACGTCGAGGCGGAGCCGACTGAGGCCTACTCCGGGCCCGTGTATGGTCCTCCGATAATCCACCGCGTCTCGCACGAGGCCACTTTCGTTTTTGACCTCCGGGACGCCAATGGGAGCGGGCAGAAAGAGGGCGGTCTCCAGGCGTCGGGATCCACGAGCATGTTCCGGGAGGATTTTCCCCAGTTAGTGAAGACCGTAGTCAATACCTACTGGCCGACCGTGGTTCAAGAGCAAAACTGCCAATACCCTGACGCGAGTGAAGCCTATAGCGGCTCCCAATGCACAGGAACATACCTGTGGACTGCCGGACTTCCTGAAGAGCCGCACGCGGCCGGCGGTGAGGATGTCGGCGTCCAGCAGAATTTCAATGCCATCGTCGGAAATCATCTGAACATTCTTGTTCACCTGCGTCTGATGGCGAACGCCTCCGGAGGCCAAGCGGCGGCCGGAAACTAGACACGGGCACCGATTATCAACAAAAACGGAAAGTACTAGCGCCGAAATTGAGCAAAGTGAGGAACGCAACATTTGGCGCTCAAGTATTCAGAGGAATCGTATGAAACGGATCGCTTTCTTGTTGATTGCAGTTGCGGCGGTGGCCGGCCTTGTCGCCCTTATTGCCCCTGCATCAGGACACGCGGATGGGGAACCCGCCCCGTTCGTTACCGAAATCCCTCACGGGTACCGCGACTGGAAGTGGATCTCCTCGGCCCATGAAGCAGGCGACCTCAACAGTTTAGGTGCCGTCTTGGGCAACGATGTGGCGTTCAACGCCTTCCGGGACGGGAAGCTTCCGTACCCGGACGGCACGATCATTGCGGCTTTGCATTACCGTAACGTTCCATCCGAGGAAAACAACAAAATCTTTGGCCAAGCCCAATCTTTCGTTCCCGGGGCCGCCACGAACATTCAGTTTATGGTCAAGGACTCAAAAAAGTACGCCGCAACCGGCGGCTGGGGGTTCGGTCACTTCGCGGACGGCAAACCTGGCGACGCAGCGTTTATGAAAAGCTGCTTCCCTTGCCACGAAAAGACCAAAGCGACCGACCTTGTCTTTACTCATTATGCGCCTTGACGCTGAAAACTAGAGCGGGAAGCTCCGCAGGAATTTGCCAAAGCTGTCATAGACGTTGACCGTTTTCAACGAGATACCGGCTCTGCGGACTGACGCACTCAGTCCGCAGGGCAGCAACAAAGGGACGAGAACGTAGCATGTGGCTCAAGAATCTAGAAGGAGGAACAGTGTGAAACGGATCGCTTTCTGGCTGATTGCAGTTGTGGCGGTGGCTGGCTTTGTCGCCTTCACGGCCCCCGCATCTGGACACGCCGATGGAGAGGCCGCCCCGATCTTCGGAATCACAATTCCTCCCGGCTACCGCGATTGGAAGTTGCTCTCAGTGGCCCACGAAGAAGGTGACCTCAACGATCTTCGCGCCCTTCTCGGCAACGATGTGGCCATCCAGGCGTACCGGGAGGGGAAGCTGCCGTTCCCGGACGGCGCAATCATTGCCCGGCTGGCCTGGAGTTACGTCCCGTCTGAGGAAAACAACAAAGTCTTTGGCCGTGCCCAATCTTTCGTGGCCGGGTCGGCCACGAACGTTCAGTTTATGGTGAAGGACTCCAGAAAATACGCCGCGACGGGTGGTTGGGGATTTGCCCAATTCAAAGACGGCAAACCTGCCGACGAGGCGCTGCTCAAAACCTGCTTCCCCTGCCACGAGCCTGTCAAAGCTCGCGACTTTGTCTTTACTCGTTACGCACCTTGATGCTGGGAACTGCGGCAGAAGGTGCAGCGCAAGGAAACACTGGATTGATGATCGGGCGAATCATGAGCACCGTAGAAACGGCACTTCGAATCCAGCGCGAACCGGAACTTCTTGGGCAAACCGTCGTCGTGAATGGCGGTAGCGCCGGCATCGGACTCGAAACGGCCCGACGAGCACACGCTAAGAAGGGTTGGCGGCCAAGGCTGGGAAACAGTTAGTTGCGCCAGCTCACCTCGGCGACGTTCGAGACCTGCGCGTGACTTTTTCGCCGAAGATCAAAACGCTATTAGGGAAGAATGAATAAGGAGACGAAAATGACAACCTTCGCGGGATGTTCTCAACCACGCACGATAACGTACAGAGTTCTTTGCATGGCCTTGTTGGTCTTTAGCTCCGGCATACTTACTGCGCAGAAAGACGAGCATCGCGTGCGCAACGTTGTGTTAGTCCACGGCGCCTGGGCCGATGGCTCGGGTTGGAGGGGCGTCTACGACATTCTGACTAAGGATGGCTACAACGTCAGCATCGTGCAAGAACCTGAAACCTCTTTTAAAGACGATGTTGAGGCGACGAGGCGCGTCATCGCTCAGCAGGATGGCCCCTGCATTCTTGTCGCTCACAGCTATGGCGGCGCTGTCGCAACCGAAGCAGGAAATGATCCATCGGTTGTGAGTCTAGTCTATGTCGCCGCTCATATGCCTGATGCCGGCGAAAGTGAAGCGGAAGATGGAAAGCGGTTCCCGAGCGATCTGAGCAAATCCACCGGTATAAAGAAGATGCCAGACGGCTTTACTTTCCTTGATTCAGCCCAATTCCACGAATATTTCGCGGCCGCTCTTCCCGTCGACCAAGCCGCATTCATGGCCCGGTCGCAAGTGCCAAATTTCGCCGACAACTTTAAAGCCGTGATCACCACTGCGGCGTGGAGGACCAAGCCGAGTTGGATGTTGGTAGCAGGGGCGGACCGAACCATCAGTCCCGAACTGGAGCGGTGGTATGCCAAGAGGGCAAGCAGTCACACGATTGAGGTACCCGGCGCGAGCCATGCGATGTATGTTTCCCATCCGAAGGAGGTCGCGGCGGCAATCGAGGACGCGACAGTGCATGCGCAGTAAATTGCGACTAGCGTTCCGTCCCAACTGCAGAAGAATCTAGTCGAAATTCCATCGTTCTTGAGGAGGAACATTTATGAAACGGATATGGTTTTCTTGTTGATCGTAGTTGCAATGGTGTCGGGTGGTGTCGCCCTCACGGCTCCCGCCTCCGGGCACGCACCTTGAAACCGAGAACCACAACCAGAAGGGAATGAGGCAAGAAGGGAATGAGGCAAGAATCCAAGCCTCCTCAACGGGAGGACACGACTATGCAAACTAGTGCGACACGGCAAGGCAGCAAGCAGGCCGACGCCGATGTCCCCCGTGAGACCGCTCGTGCATCAACAACACTCGGATTTACCCGTCGCCGCTTTTGCGGCGTAGCGGCGGCAACCGTTTCCGCGGGCTTGCTAGATATTCCCGGTTTTTGCAGGAGAGATGAAGCTATGACTGATGGTATGGCTGGAATCGCACAACAGACGGGCAGAAAAAAGTCCGATATTCGTTCGTTTAACGTGAATGTTCCAGAAGCGGAAGTTACCGAATTGCGTAGGCGCATCAACTCGACAAGGTGGCCTGATCGGGAAACGGTCACAGATGAATCGCAAGGCGTGCCGCTTGCGACAATGCAGGAACTCGCGCGCTATTGGGCGACAAACTACGATTGGCGTAAGTGCGAGGCGAAACTGAACGCCCTGCCGCAATTCATTACCGAGATCGATGGGCTGGACATTCACTTCCTTCACGTTCGTTCGAAACATGAAAATGCGTTGCCGCTGATCGTCACGCACGGATGGCCCGGCTCAGTCATCGAGCAGCTGAAGATTATCGATCCACTTACCAATCCTACGGCACATGGCGGGAGTGCATCGGACGCCTTCCATCTGGTGATTCCGTCGCTACCGGGGTTCGGGTTTTCAGCAAGGCCCACCACTTCCGGCTGGGGTCCCGAGCGCACTGCAAGTGCCTGGGTAGTGCTGATGAAGCGCCTTGGTTACACGAAATTTGTGGCGCAGGGCGGCGATTTGGGCGCGGGCGTCTGCACTGTGATGGCCAAACACGCACCTCCAGAATTGCTGGGAATTCACACCAATTTCCCTGGGACTATTCCATCCGACATCGCGAGGGCGCTCCAGTGTGGCGATCCCCCGCCAGCCGGCCTATCCGCCGACGAAAGACGTGCTTACGAGCAGCTGACCAATTTATTTACGAAGAAACGTGCCTATGCGCAAATGATGGCGACTCGCCCGCAAACGTTGTACGGATTGGCGGATTCGCCCGTCTGCCTGGCAGCTTGGCTCTTTGACCACGGTGATGGTTATGGCCAGCCAGCGGCGCCGATCACCTCGGCAGTGCTCGGGCGCACGGTCAATGGATACTCCGCAGGTGACCTGACACGAGACGATGTACTCGACGACTTCACACTCTACTGGTTGACGAACACGGCGATTTCCGCGGCTCGTTTCTATTGGGAACTTCACCTCAATCTTTATAACGCGGCGAATGTCTCCATCCCAGCTGCTGTGAGCGTCTTTCCCGGCGAGAACTATCAAGCCCCGCGAAGTTGGACGGAGCGGGCGTATCACAAACTGATCTACTACAACCAAGTAGACAGAGGCGGACACTATGCGGCCTGGGAGCAGCCGAAGCTCTTTTCAGGAGAGGTTCGCGCAGGCTTCAGATCGCTGCGGTAGTTTTTCACAAGAGAGGAGAAGATGCGCCATGCCTGACCATTCGCAGTTCGACATCGACCGTGCCTATCCGGGCCGTTGGACGATCACGTTCAGCAACCCGCCGATCAACATGTTTGTTCCCACAACCATCGTCGAATTGGGAGCGCTAATGACCGACCTCGATGCGGACCCGTCGGTGAAGGTCGTAGTGTTTCAGTCAGCGAATCCCGATTTTTTCATCGCTCATCTCGACGTAGCCAGGGCAGCTGAACGGCCAGAGGCGCTAGGCCTTTGGCGCGACTTTGTGCTGCGCCTTTCGTCCACGCCAGTCGTGAGCGTCGCCAAGATTCGCGGCCGCACGCGCGGCATCGGGGACGAGTTCGTGCTGGCCTGCGACATGCGCTTCGCCAGCCGGCAGAGCGCCCTATTTGGCAACCCCGAGGTCGGCGTCGGACTGGTCCCGGGCGGCGGAGCGTTGGAATGGCTCCCGCGTTTGGTCGGCCGCTCGCGGGCACTTGAGATCGTGCTTAGCGGTGACGACTTCGACGCTGATATCGCCGAGCGCTATGGCTGGGTGAACCGCACGCTCGACGATGACGCCCTCGACTCATTTGTCGATGCGCTCGTCCGGCGTCTGGCCTCGTTCGACCATGAGACGCTGGCCGCGGCGAAAGCCCAGATCAATCGGTTCGGGACGCCGACAGCTGCCGAGCTTCAGTCGAGCATCGACCTGTTCTTCCCACTGCTGGCCTTGCCAGGTGCGCAGGCGCGCCGTGCCAAGATCCGTTATATCGGTTACGGCGTTCGGAGCGACTTCGAATTGAACTTCGGCCGGTACCTGCCTTCGTTCGGGCGGGTGGACGACGACGACACGGAGGCGCAGGCGAGCTGATCGTCGCCTTTGGCTTTGCCTTTTGGCGCAACGAGCGCAAGACCGCGACGGCTTCTGCGTCGCAACGCGACTTCGGCTCACGCTTTACGCCACTACGGTTGGACCGCCATCGACGATTTCCTGGGCTGCAAGCACATCGCGTTCAACTCAGGAGTGATTGGTCACGCGGCCTGAACATTTTCGAGATCCACGAAATCGAATCACGAGAGAGATGGAGGACCGACGCAATGGAAGGCAAAATTGCCCTTGAAGAACATTTTTCGACTAACTTGAACAACACTTATCGGGACGCAAAAGGCGAGGAAAGCCGAAACGGAATCGAGTATGCCCGGGACATCGAAAAGCGCTTGCTCGATGCCGAACTCTGCCTGCGCGAAATGGATCGTGCCGGGATCGAGATGAGTGTTATTTCGCTGATGTCACCCGGAGTGCAATCGGTTATCGATCCGCGGAAAGCGACGGAACTGGCCCGGTCTGCGAACGAATATGCAGCCTCAGTGATCAAGAGATGTCCGGGCCGTTTTTCAGCTTTCGCTGCGGTCGCCTTGCAAGACCCAAGAAGCGCAGCAGATGAACTGGAGAGGACAGTACGTCAGCTCGGGTTCAAAGGTGCATTGATCAGTGGATACACGAACATCGGCCCGAACGAATCGGTTCAGTATCTTGATCACCGGATACCCTTCACATTGAGGGTTTGTATGCCTTCCGCCTGGACCTGACTGGTGACGCTCGCGAAGACGTTGTCTTCAAGTTCAGGTTCAACGAACCGAGACATGTGAACGGGGACGAGCATGTCCATGTTCAGAAGTTTCAGGTCCGTAGAGCCACTGGCGAGGCTGTCGCCGGGGACAAGGGCGAGCTTCTGATAGAAGGCGATACGGGCAAAGTCCATAGCAAGTCTGGTATTCGCGCCTTCGTCGGAATCGCTCCCGATATGTTCGCCGTCGACACTGTCGCATTCCATAATCTTCGGAATGGCTTCTACAACGAACACAGGTATGACGGCGATTCGTTCCTGCGCCATCGCCAGAACTTCTTCAACAATCGCAATATCACTGCGATTGTCCTCGAAGTCCCAAACCATCTGATCGGCAAGGGAACGGTTCATGCCTGGGCCACGGTGTCACTTTACGGCCATGCTCCCGAGATGCAGGTGTCACGTTGGGGCCTTCCGCTCATCACGCACCTCTTTCTCAACGATCCCGGCAATCAAGAGGTGAAAGAGATCTACAACAAATCGGTGCCATCAGATGACATGGCTTTATTGTCCGGATACATCGCAGACTTTACCCAGAAGATGGCTACCTATGCAGGATCCGTCATGAACCCGGAAGAATACGGAAAGCAAATGGTCTCTCGACTATGCCCGATCACCTTGCCCTATGAATTAGGAACGGCAGCTGCATTTGATCTCGCGGGATTCAATGGGAGGCCGCTGGGTGATGATGTTTTGGATGTGATGCTTACATTGGCGTCAAACCGGCCCCTCCAGGACGGCGTTGCCCCTGATCCCAATCGGATCACTACCGAGTTCCCATATTTTGGTGAGCCCTACTCGAAGGAAGAACAGAAGGATGTCGTACCTTGGCACCCACGTCGTAGTCATTGAGATTCCGGAAGGTGGCTGGGGCTGGAGGTCAAACTATAGATATCGAGAAGATCGGTAAACTCACCGGCGCCCCGATCCCGGCGAATTCACATAGCAGAGGAGACGGCAATGAAGTTTCAGAGGAAAATCGAAAACCCCGCAGCAGAGACAGCCGAAAGGCAGGAGCCAGAACTGACGCAAGCCAGCTAACCGCGACTTTGAAGCTGCGGACGGCCCAGCGCCGCCCGCTCAACTCCCCGCACGCCCAACCGCACAAAGGAGCGCAACCCATGAACACGAATACCGCGACTGAATACCGCAACCTACCCCTCACCAGGTACGAACGGAGGAACTGAAAAGCACAGCTGTATCGTCGTGAACCCGGACATACTTCACCCCGAAGTTTTCCCATCAACCGTTCAACCGAGGAGACCTACCAATGAATCCGATCAAGATGCCCGAAGATATCAACCATCCGCGCCGCCGCTTCCTCAGCACCGCGGCAATGGCGATTACCGCTACCCAATTCGGAATGCTAAGTTCCGCGAAGGCCGAAGTCCCGAGTGAAACAGCTACAGAAACCGCCCCGGCAAGGCCGGGGACAAACACGTCATTCAGCTCAACCGAGTCCGTGGACGAGCGAAATCGCGATGAGGTGCTTGCTACCTACACAGCTTACCTCGCCGCCTTCAACGCAAACGATATCAGCGCGATTGACCGGCTCGTTCAATATCCGCTGGCATATATCGGGGACGGCAAAACCACCCTGGTCGATACATTTCCCGTCAAACCGGCTGAGTTGATGGCTGCCAAGCAGTGGCACACCACGAAGGACTCCTCGTATGAGGTGGTATTCGCTTCTGCCCACAAGGCGCATGTGATCTTGCGCCACGCGACACGCCTTCGGGCGGACGGCTCGGCAATAGAGACAGTCTCAGCCTTCTATGCCCTCACCCGCACACCATCAGGGTGGAAATTCTTTGTGTTGTCGGACATCACCATACCCGCATGATTTGTGGCCGTGCACAGGCTCGGCCCAACAACTCGTCGCCGGTTAGCTGGAGACGGTAGCATGATCGTGATTGGCGGCAACGCGATGCGAGCAGCGCCTCCGCGCGCTGGCTAGAGGAAGCACGAGAAGTGCGCCGGGCAGCGCGACACGAACTGGGCAGACTGGCACGCGGCCTGCATGGAGCATTTCTCCGATCATTGCGCCACGTGCCATTCGAATGACGGAGGGGGCCAGACGTTTTTCGGCAAGGGCCTCCATCCGAAACCGCCCGACTTGCGTGCGGCCGGGACGCAGAACAAAAGCGATGGCGAGCTCTACTACACAATCGAAAATGGAGTTCGTTTGAGCGGCATGCCAGCCTTCAGCGAAGTGCACACTGCCGCGAAAACCTGGCGCCTGGTTTTGTTCATCCGGCACTTGCCTCAGATCACCGCCGAGGAGCTCAATGAGATGAAGGGGCTGAATCCGAAGAGGCAGGCGAATCCAGCGAATTTCTGAAGGGCGGGGATCGATACCATCGTCTAATTGCGCACGGTGCCGTGCCCGCACTAGTGTTTTGGCGTTCGACACTCTACATCCTGAAAAAACACGATGCATACTGCGGGCAACTGCTCACAATGGAGGCCTCCAATGCTCAATACATCCAAAATCGCGACCATCGCCGTCATCGGCACCGCGCTCGCGTTGCACATTCCCTCGGCCTGGGCACAGACTGCAAAGGACGTCAAAGGACCCACACCGCTCGTCGCGATCCCAAATGAGGCCCCTGCGAAATTGATCGTCGATTCACCGATTCCGGAACAGTTGGCCTTGGGACGCGTATTCATCCAATATCGGACCGAAAGCCTGCGCATCTTACCGGTGTTCGGAAAAGCCGCGCTGGAGGTATCGCCGCGCGTTGGACACCTGCACTATTACGTAGATGACCAAACCTGGCCCATCGTTGACACCAGCGGCGAAACGGTGGTCCTCGTGGGGCTGCCCCCTGGTCCGTACAAAGTCAGGCTTGAATTGGCCGACTCGATACACCGGCCAATCGCAGGCGCTTCCAAGACGGTGGAGTTCACCGTGCCCGCACCGACGCCGCACAACTAGGGAAAGAACAATGCCAAATATATCCTTTAAGACCGTCGACGTTGCGGACGTTAGGGTCTTCTACCGCGAGGCCGGGGACCCGTCGAAGCCGGCCATCGTGTTGCTGCACGGGTTTCCCTCGTCGTCGTACCAGTTCCATGACCTCATACCGCTTTTGGCGGATCGGTTTCATGTCATCGCACCGGACTATCCCGGCATGGGATATAGCCAGGCGCCCGATCCGACCGTCCTGCAACCAACCTTCGACGACGTGATCATGGTCGTCGACGCGTTCATCGCGCGGCGCGCGCCCGGGCCAGTCATCTTGTACATGCACGACATCGGCGGTCCGATCGGAATGCGCATCGCGACGGCCCATCCCGAGCGGATCGCCGGCCTGATCTTTCAGAACTTCACCATTGCAGTGGAGGGTTGGAACCCCGACCGCCTGAAGGTCTACGAGCGGCTCAGCGGGCCTGAAACTCCGGAGAATCTTGCCGAGACCGAACAATTTGTCACCGTGGAACGCGACATGTTTCTTCACAAGCGCGGCGCTCGCCGGCCCGACGCAATAAATCCGGATAATTGGGCGATCGATGCCTATGCTTTCTCTATCCCGGCGAATCGGCTCTTCGTGTCCAGGCTGTTTATGACCCTCGCGACGAACATCCAGCACTACCCGGAATGGACCGCCTATCTAAAGGACCGGCAGCCCAAGTCGCTCATCGTCTGGGGGCGAAATGACCCTCTTTTCCTGCCCGCGGCCGCGGAATTCGTGAAGCAGCTTGTACCGGCGGCCGACCTGCGCTATTTCGACGGCGGTCACTTCGTGCTCGACGAGTACTCCGTCGCGATCGCCGAGGCGATCATCGAGACGTTCTCTCGATAGGTACTCAAGATTTCATGAGGAGAACACTATGAAACGGATCGGTTTTTCACTTCTTGCAGTTGCAACCCTGGCCGGCGTGTTCGCCTTCAGGGCTCACGCATCTGGGGACGCCGGTGAAGCGGCCTCCCCGATCGCCTCCCCGATCTATGGCGTCACAATTCCGGCGGGATACCGCGATTGGAAATTGATCGCCGTGGACCAACTCCTATTAGCAGGCAAGTCCGACCAGTTGCGCGCTCAACTCGGCAACGATATAGCGATCAAGGCCTATCGGGAGGGGAAGATTCCGTTCCCGGACGGCGCGATCATTGCGGCGATTCATTGGACTCGCGTCCCATCGGAAGGCAACAACAAGGTCTTGAACGGTCCGTTCCCCGGCACTCAGTCTTTCGTTATCGGGTCTGGACTAAATGTTCAGTTCATGGTCAAGGACTCAAAGAAGTACGCCGCAACGGGCGGCTGGGGATTCGCTGACTTTAAGGACGGAAAGCCGGGCGACAAGGCACTGCACGAGACCTGCTTCCCCTGCCACACGCCTGCGAAAGATCGCGACTATGTCTTCACCCATTACGCACCCTTATACGCGGGAATCCCATGAAGACGGAAGAATCGTGCAGTTCAACTTACGAGGACCAGATGCACATGGCGGAACGCGAGTTATCGGCGTTCATCAGCGCGGTTACGCAACTGTTTGGTCCCGAGGAGGCAAAACTCTCGGTGGAAGACTGGCTCGATGAGTCGGAGTTGGTGGATAGTCCACCTCGCTCGACAAGTCGAGATTGGCGAGCGGTTTCGGTTGCAGCTTCCGCGAGATTGGCAAAGCGGCTAACCGTCGCACAGCATCAACGAATATAGCTGGTCGCACCGGCCGATACCAAGGTATCGCCAATACCATCGTCCAATTGTTTCTCCTTCACGCTTCTGGTGTGATGCCCTCGTCGCGGCCGGTGCAATCGGAAATGCGCAACGCTCAACTGCTTGCCCAAGTCCAGGAACCCCAAGCCTAGAAGCGACGAGAGGAGCAAACCATGAAGTATCCGACTTCTTATCGCACCGCACAGATCGATGGGCTGTCGATTTTCTACCGGGAGGCTGGTCCGAAAGACGCGCCGACACTCCTCCTGCTGCACGGTCTGCCGTCCTCTTCGCGAATGTTCGAGCCGCTCTTCACACGGCTCTCCGATCGTTATCACCTGGTCGCTCCCGACTACCCTGGCTTCGGACACAGCGATTGGCCGGATCCGAAACAATTCGCCTACACGTTTGATCACTACGCCGACATCATGAATCGGTTTACGGAAACGCTGGGGCTCTCGCGCTACACACTTTACATGCAGGATTATGGCGGGCCGGTGGGTTTCCGCATGGCGCTTTCGCACCCCGACCGTATCGAGGCTCTCATCGTCCAGGATGCTGTGGCCCACAACGAAGGCCTGGGTGCGAATTGGAAGACGCGCCGCGAGTTTTGGGCGGATCGTGCTCCAAACGAGAGTGCGCTGCGCACAAATCTCCTTTCGCTGGCCACAACACGTACTCGGCATGTCGGAAACGATCCGAATGTGGAAGGCTACGCCCCGGATCTCTGGACTGATGAATTTTATTTTCTCAATCAACCCGGCCAAGCCGAAATTCAAAGCGACCTGTTCTATGACTACCGAACCAACGTAGAAGCCTACCCGAAATGGCAAGCGTGGATGTGCGACAGGCAGCCGCGTCTGCTGGTGATTTGGGGCAAGTATGAAAGTTCGTTTGACTCCGGCGAACCGGAGCGCTACCAAAAGGATGTGCCGAAGGCTGAAATCCACGTTGTCGACGGTGGTCATTTCGCGTTGGACACAGCGGCGGACGAGATTGCCGCGTTAGTGCAAGGATTCGTCGGTTCACGCGAGGGCTTCGCGGCGCGGCGGGCGGGATGAAACCGCTTTGAGAGGGCCGGTGACCCAGTTGTGTGTTGGGTTCGAACCTTTAAAACGAAAGGTTGTTTATGTCGGGCAAGAAAACAGCAATCATAACCGGAGCATCGGGGGGCATTGGCGCGGGTTTAGTCGATGGGTTTCTGAGGGAAGGTTATAACGTCGTCGCAACATCTCGTGACGCCAATCGAAAGTTGACCACCTTAGGCAGCCTGGTTCTCCTCGATGGCGACATCGGCAAGCAGCAAACTGCTGCCTATGCTGTCGAGGCAGCAATCAATAACTTCGGAGCCATCGATGTCTTGGTGAATAACGCCGGCATCTTCCTAACCAAGCCATTCACTGACTTCACTACCGAGGACTTCGACGCCCTTGTCTCCACTAATCTGCTTGGATTCTTCTACATCACTCAGCGAACTGTAAAAGAGATGCTGAAACAGAAATCAGGATGCGTTGTGAGCATCACCGCGGCACTTGCCGATCGGCCAATCGCTGGCGAAAATGGCTCGATTTCGATGATTACGAAGGGTGGGTTGAATTCAGCGACGCAGAATCTCGCAATCGAGTATGCAAAAGATGGCATTCGCTTTAATGCCGTAGCCCCCGGCGTTGTGGATACACCAATGCACCGCGACGATCCCAATGACTCGATGTTGCAGCCGGCTATGAAAAAGGCGACGGTGAAGGATGTTGTCGATGCCGTTCTTTACCTGGCACAGGCAGGTCATGTGAGCGGAGAGATACTCCACGTGGATGGTGGCGCTCCGGCTCGTCATTGGTAAAAAATAAAAGGACTCTAACCGGACGCTGGACTTCGACGAGGTAGGAATGCCCCGATTGCTTTCAGTAAATGTCGGCCTTCCGCGCGACGTGACATGGAACGGCAAAACTGTCCGAACCTCAGTGTGGAAATCTCCGGTTTCGGGACGGCGAATGGCGCGCAAACTCGATATCGACGGTGATGCGCAAGCCGATCTGGCGGGCCACGGCGGGGAGCAGCGCGCCGTATTTGTCTACCAGATGGATTCTTACAATTACTGGGAGCACTTTTTGAGCCGCAACGATTTTACTTTCGGCCAGTTCGGAGAAAACTTCACCGTCGAGGGACTTCCTGACGACGAGGTGTGCATCGGCGATCGATACCGCATCGGTGGTGCTGTATTTGAAGTGTCGCAGCCACGCGTGACGTGCTACCGCGTCGGCATTCGCATGAACGAGCCTCGTATGCCAGCGCTGCTCTTAGCACATCACAGACCAGGATTCTACTTTCGCGTGTTGCAGGAAGGAGAAGTTGGTGCGGACGACGACATTGTAAAGATTAGTGACGGTCCAGAGCGGATCAGTGTGGCCGACATTGACGCCCTCCTGTATTTGCCAGGACATACCAGCGAGCAGCTGCAACGCGCACTGCAGATTCCTGCACTTAGCAAGGGTTGGCAGAGTTCGTTCCAAGCAATGCTCCAACAAGACTTGAGCTCCAAAACTACGGTGGGGAATCCGGGGCTCGCGAATGAGGAACAGGCGCCAGCATGGCCCGGCTTTCGACAGATGCGAGTCGCGAATATTCATAACGAAAGCGATAGCGTAACTTCCTTAGTTCTGGCGCCAATTGATGGACAACCTCTTCCTCTCTCCCAGGCCGGTCAATTTGTGGTTTTGCGGCTGCTCGTCGATCCGGGCAAATCGCCCGTTCTTCGCAGCTATTCGTTGTCTGATCTGCCCGAGGCCGATCATTTCCGAATCAGCGTCAAGAGCGAATTGAACGGGATGGGAAGTTCATTTCTGTGCAACCGTACGCACCCAGGCGATCTATTGGATGTTAGTGCGCCGCGCGGAAGCTTTACTCTGCGTCCCGGCCAGAGTCCTGTGGTTCTGCTGAGCGCTGGAGTCGGTGCAACGCCCGTGATGTCGATGCTGCACTCGCTCGCCGCTGAAAGATCGCAACAAGAGATCTGGTGGATATATGGAGCGCGCAATCGCGTCGACCATCCATTTGCAGAAGAATCGCGTTCATTACTGAAACAGCTCTCTCGCGGACGAGAATACATCGTATACAGCAGGCCAACTGCAACCGACCAAGTCGGGGCAGACTTCGATGCTCCCGGGCACATTGACGTAGCTCTGCTGGAGAGAATCGGAGTGTCACGGAATAGTGACTTCTATCTGTGTGGCCCCCCTTCATTCTTGCAGAATATGCGTGATGGGCTGCGAAACTGGGGCGTGCTCGCCCAGAATGTGCACACGGAGATCTTCGGTTCTCTCGAGGCTATTACCCCTGGTATGGCGCAGGTTGTTCACACTCCTCACCTGCCGCCAGGCCGCCCGGATCTGGCCCCCCAGTCTCATTCGCGCGTAGCGGGATCACCGCCGCTTGGGATCGTAAGTTTGCCAGTTTGCTTGAACTGGCGGAAGCGGGCGACGTTCCGGTCAGATGGTCGTGCCGGGCTGGAGTCTGTCATACCTGCATGACTGGTCTGATTGGCGGATCGATTATTTATAACCCTGAGCCGCTGGAGAGGCCCGCGCCCGGGAACGCGCTCGTATGCTGTTCCCAGCCAAACGCGGGTGTCACTCTGGATCTTTGAGAGAAACGGGAGGAGTCGAGTCATGCGTTCTGATATTGTGCCCGGAGGCATTTTCCCCAACTACGAACTGCCCGATCACACGGGCAAACTGTGCAAGCTCAGCGAGCTACAGGGCGAGGATCCGCTAATCCTTACGCTTGCGCGCGGCCACTATTGCCCAAAGGAGCACCAGCAGCATTTGGAACTCGCCGCGTTCTACCCGAAGATCGCGGTGGCGTACACTCAGATCGCCACGATCGCCACCGACGATCACCATACTCTTCAGGAATTCCGTGCGTCAGTCGGGGCCGAGTGGACCTTCCTTTCGGACCCCGACCGAACCATTCAGAAGGATCTCGACATCCAGGAGTACACCGACCCCGAGCATAATCCGATGATCCCGCATACGCTCGTGCTCAAGCCGGGCCTAGTGATTTACAGCATCTATAACGGCTACTGGTTCTGGGGGCGTCCATCGGTCATCGATCTTTGGCACGATCTGCGTGCCGTGACGAGCGAAATCCGCCCAGACTGGGATCTGAGTACTCCTGGACTCCGCGAGGCATGGAATGCGGGTGACTTCTCGCGTTTCCACGGGTGGAACAAGCAGGCCAGTATGGAAGATGCGTCGATTGTACGGAATAAATAGTACAGCCACCGACTTCGACCTACTGCGCTATCGAACAGCTCGGGAGGCAAATCATACCACCGGCGCAGCATAAGATAAGGGATTCCTGAGTTCGGCTCGAACCCCGAGAGCAGCGAGTTGAAAGACAACAGCGGAGAGAAATGAAGCCGACTGCTTCCCCAAATCTGTGGCGACCGCTTCGAGTAACGGTTTTTCGCAATCTGCTAGTCGCGGACGTCATTTCAGACGCAGGCGCTTTCATGCAGAACGTCGGCGCTGCATGGCTGATGGTCTCACTCGGCGCCGGGCCGATTTATGTTGCGCTGACGCAGACTGCCGCTTCCTTGCCATATTTTCTGCTGGCCCTTCCAGCAGGCTCCGCTGGCGATATCGTCGACCGCCGCAAGCTGATTCTTTTCACCGAGTCGTGGATGATGGGTGTCGCGTTGATTCTTGCGATCTTGACCATCGCAGGAGTGATGTCGCCATGGATACTCTTGGTGCTCACATTTGCGCTCTCGGCGGGAGATGCGTTCGAAACACCGGCATGGCGTGCAATCCTCCCTGAACTGGTGGTCAAGGAAGACCTAGCAGCGGCTTCTGCGCTCAACGGGATTGAATTCAACCTCGCCCGAGCGGTTGGGCCGGCGCTCGCTGGCACGATCATATCTGTTGCTGGTGTCGCCACAGCCTTCGTCGCAAATTTCGTATCGTTCTTCGGTGTCATTCTTGTTGTTGCCAGGTGGAAAAGGCCTGTCCGCAGGAGGAGCGCGCCGCTGGAATCTTTTTCGGGAGCTACCGTCGCGGCAATTCGATACGTCCGGCACTCTCCCGCAATCTTGACGGTATTGCTCAGAACAGGCGTAGTCATGTTCTTCTCCAGCGCCCTCTTCGCGTTGCTGCCGACGGTTTCTCGAAGTGTGAATCAGAGTGCAACCGGCTATGGACTCTTGCTTGGCTGCTTTGGTGGCGGTGCGATCATCGGTGCTTTGGTCATGCAGTCGGCCCGTGACAGATGGGCGATTGAATCCATCGTGTCGACGGGCGTCGTGAGCTTGGGGTTAGTGATTTTGGCGATGAGTGGGTTGCACAGATTGAGCACGCTGGCTGCAGTTATGTTGGTCGGCGGTGCGGCATGGGTCATCTTCATTTCCCTTATCAATGCCCTTGTCCAGAACCTGGCGCCTGATTGGGTAAGAGCACGAGTCCTCGCCATCTTCATTCTGGTATATCAGGGGAGTTATGCGCTCGGGACCGCAGCTTGGGGTGCCGTCGCGCAACGATCAGGCGTCGGAACCGCGCTTGTCTACGCCGGAATGGGGACAATCGCCACCGCAGCAATTGCCCTTTTCGCGCAACTTCCCGATTCGACCGCGGATCTGAGTCCCTGGAACCACTGGCGCATGCCCGTCGTCATCGGGGAAGTTGGGGCTGATGTTGAGAAGGGACCGGTACTGGTTACCATCGAATACGCCGTCATTCCAAAACGGACAGCAGAATTTGTGGATGCAATGCATGAATATGGTCGGATGCGGCGTCGCGATGGCGCGTATCGGTGGGCAATCTTCCGCGATACTGAAGTCGCGGATCGTTATCTGGAGATATTTTTGGTGAACTCTTGGGCAGAGCATCTGCGTCAGCATGAGAGGCAAACCCAGGCCGACCGTGAGTTGGAAGGGCGAATATACAGCTATCTTTCCGGAGAACCGATGGTGCGTCATTTGATCGATGCCTACGCGACAGAAACGTGATCGGACAGAACCGGTCTCAGCGAGGTTTGACGCGAGATAAAAGATTGCTGGACAGGCGCCTGCGCTTCGCTCTACCCCGAGTGGATCGACTATCTGAAGGACCGGCAGCCGAAGACGCTCATCGCGTGGGGACGCAATGACTTCTTATCCCCATGCCGGATGCGGAAGTCGTGAAGCAGGTTGTGCCCATCAGTCTCGCTAAACGCCCTACGTCAACTGCCCTAGGACGGGCAATACGGAAACCAGCTGCAATTCTTCTGCATTGGCCCGGGGAAACGGCGGTGTGGCGATTTGTGAGCCCTCGACCGTTTCAAAAACGACGCCACTCAAGTTGCCAAGCGACTTCACTCCTAAAGACGCGAGTATACAGTCTGCAACCGCCTGGTAAGTCGCATCACCGGGGGACTCGAATCCAATGAATCTAAAATTCTCGTGTACTTCGATTGCGCTGTTAGAATCGGGCAATCTGGAGGTAATCTTGAGCGCAACCCAGCCCCGCGTGGTGATCGTTGGCGGCGGTTTCGGCGGGCTCTTCGCGACGCGCGAACTGGCCGGGGCTCCCGTCAGCGTGACGCTCATCGACAAACGGAACTACCATCTCTTCCGTCCCATGCTCTACCAGGTGGCCACGGGGCTGTTATCCGCCGACCAAATTGCCGGGCCGCTCCGCTCGATCCTGAACCGCCAGCAAAATGTTGAGGTGTTGCTCGACGAAGTCAGCGGCATCGACACGGAAAAGCGGCTGGTTCATTTGAAACAGCACGTGGTGCCGTACGACTTCCTCGTGCTCGCGACCGGAATTCAATACAACTACTTTGGTCACGAGGACTGGCGGCGTACGGCGCCGGGTCTCGAATCGCTGGACGACGCCGACCTGATTCGCGGCAAGATCCTGCTAGCCTTCGAGCGCGCCGAGGAGATTGCGGCGCTCGACCAAGCGGACACGGAGAAAATACGCCAACTGCTCACGTTTGTCCTGGTCGGCGCGGGGACGGTGGGCGTGGAAATGGCAAGCACTCTGGCGGAAATGTCGCGCATGGCCTTGGCGCACGATTTTCGCCACATCGATACTCGCTCGGCGGGGATCCTCCTGTACGAGTCGGCCCCGCGGGTGCTTCCCACTTTTCCGGAGGTCCTTTCGGCCAAGGCGCAGCGCCATCTGGAGAGCCTGGGCGTGAAGGTGTACACGAACACACGCGTCTCGAACGTGGACGCCGCTGGGATCGTCGCCAATGGCGAGCGCGTTCTGGCCGGCACGGTGTTGTGGAGTGCGGGCGTGCTTGCATCTCCCGCAGGCCGATGGCTCGGAGCGGCCATGGACAAGTCGGGAAAGGTTATCGTGAACTCAGACCTTTCCGTGCCGGGGCACCCTGAGATTTTTGCGATTGGCGACACGGCGCACGTCGTGGCGCAGGCGCGGAATTTGCTGGGCATGAAGGCGAAAGAGCCAATGGTCATGCCTGGAGTAGCGCAGCCGGCCATTCAAGAGGGCAAGTACGTGGCCGGCTTGATTCGGCGCCGCGTGCAAGGACAGCGGCCCCCGGCGCCCTTCTGGTACTGGGACAAGGGCGATCTGGCGATTGTAGGCCGCACCTATGCCCTCGCGGATCTTCGTTTTTTACGCTTCACGGGATTTTCAGCCTGGATTGTCTGGGCGGCTGTGCACATTTATTTCCTGATCGGATTCGCGAACCGTTTCTTCGTCATACTGCAGTGGGGAATTGCGTTTTTGACCAAGCGGCGCCAGGTGCGCGTGTTCCCCGGAGAAGAAAATTCCGCAAAGGCGGCCTAGGTTCCCGCATGACCGCCGAAGGTCGCTCAACTGAAGCCGGCAAAGCGGGAAGTCCAATTAGCGCCAACTGCGTGTCGGGGCAAATCGAGCTAAGAAAGCGGTCGCCGTGAAGCACCGGATTCCATTTCGCGTTCAGCCCATGCTTGCTACGCCTGAAGTTCAGCTCCTCGGCCAAGGCTATGACTGCAAGCAGGTGACGTATTTCAACCCTGGGAAACACTGCTTCAGGCCCCGTTCACTGCCTCGATGGTCCCCACTCCGCTGACCGACATTTCCCTGAAGCCCGTTTCTGGCCAATCAATAGACGTTGATAGTTCGGTGGCCGCAAACGCGTTTCTCGGTACCAATCAGGGGGCATCGATCGCTCGTGGTACGCTCCCGTTAACCCGCATTTGTGCTAACCGGGGAGATGGTTCGGCTGAAAATGAAGCGACCGGAAGCTGCGTCAGGCACGAGCTTTGTCGATCATCGCCTCCCAAATGCCTTTGGATTTGAGAATGAGTTCAATCGTCTCGCGAATCGCGCCGTGGCCAGCGAGGGCTTTCGTTGTGTGGTGCGCTGTCTTCTTAACCTCCGGAACCGCGTTACCCACCGCGACGGCGAGGCCAGCGCGGCGCATCACGGGAATATCCGGAAGATCATCGCCGATATAAGCGACAGCAGACTCGGGCACTCCCGTTTTTTGGACAATTTCTTCATAGGCCGGCATTTTCAAGGGCTGTTTCATATAAATAAACTCCATATACATTTCGTGGGCACGCCGAAGTAGTGCGGAGCTTTGCCGGCCCGTGATGCACCCAGTGCGAAGGCCAGCGGTGTGCGCGAGTGTGAGGCCTTGACCGTCGTGCGCGTCAAAGGTTTTGATTTCGAGGGCGATCTCTTCGGTTTGGGACAGGAGGCTGACGCCGCCATCTGTCATCGTGCCGTCCACGTCCATGAGTAGCACTTTAATTTGCGCGGCGCGTTTCTTGAGCGCCGGGGGAATTTGAAGATTAGTGGCCACTGAACCTCCGGAAAATCAATATATTCTGGTCAAAACATTCTGCCTAGATCAATGAAACAGAACCCGCCACCTACTCGACCGAAACTAGGTGCCGGACTTTCGGCTCGTCTTCAGCCCTTGCTCGCGAATCCCATGCCTGCCAGGACGCCTCGCATATAAGCGAAACTGGCGATCGCGCCCGGCATCGGATCGTCGGGATGAATCTCATACTCCAGATCGACGAAGCCTTGG
>JBEKGW010000043.1:0-31718 GCA_050012595.1 Terriglobales bacterium | reverse complement strand
CCGTGTCGGTAGCTACCCTGGCATGCCAAGCTCGATTACGTTCCACATCGTCTGGGTACGAGAGGGCCATGGAACCGGAGAAGCGGTGGAATCGTCGCCGGATCGTGTCATTGAATATACCGGCTCCACGCTGACCATTCGCCAACCATGACCTGGCCGGCTAAATGCGGACCGAGGCGGTGCATGAAACGGTGGAGTCCTTATGCTGACGAGATTGAAAGCGCACAACGCGATTGCCGATCATGGTTCTCGGACTTTGATCGAACCGGAAATCCGGCGCCTGGACGTACCGGCAAGGTTTCTGTTCTTGAAAGAGAGTTCTGTTTCCCGCCGCAACCATCGAATCTTGCGCAGGCGTGCTGCGTTCCAATGGGCCCCTAGCGGAATAATCGGCCGTGTGTATTGCAACTTGGAGCTGACAGCCGTCGACAGCCACACAATCAGCTTTCGTGTTCAATCTGCGCGATTCTTATCGCAGAGACCTAACCTTTAATCATTGGAGACTCTTATGCCGCGCATCTCTCGTCGTGACCTGCTTGCTTCCGGACTCGCACTTTCCACCTCTTCCATCGTCGCCCGCTCCACCTGGGCCCGAACTGCCGCGCTGCTAGGAGGCGATGCGCCGGAAGGCTCGGCCGAGGCTGTTCCAGCCGTTGCGCCGAGAGAACAACTGCTCTTCGACTTCGGCTGGAAGTTCACATTCGGTCATGGCACGGATCCCTCAAAAGACCTGGGATTCGGTTTTGGCCAGAGCGACTTTTCCAAGACCGGCGACTTCAAGTTTGCAAAGGCCGGTTTCGACGATTCCGGGTGGCGCGCACTCGATCTTCCGCACGACTGGGCGGTGGAACTCCCGTTCGTGCATGACGATGGAGGGAACGGAGACAGTTCGTTGCGCTCGCACGGGTACAAGCCACTCGGCCGCCGCTATCCTGAAACCAGCGTAGGTTGGTACCGTCGCGAATTCGAGATTCCCGCAAGCGACCTGGGCCGCCGCATTTGGGTTGAGTTCGACGGCGGTTTTCGCGACGTGCTTGTCTTCGTCAACGGCTGTTTCATCGGCCGAAACGACAATGGCTACGCTCCCTTCCGGTTCGATCTCACGGACTTCCTTGCCTACGGCGCGAAGAACTATATCGTCCTCCGGGTCGATGCCAGTTTCGGCGACGGCTGGTTTTACGAGGGTGCAGGAATTTACCGGCACGTTTGGCTCACCAAGACCGACGCTGTCCATCTGGGCAAGTGGGAAAGCGTAGTTCGCTCGACGGTGAATGAAGACTCGGCCGAGCTATCTCTTTCTACGGTGGTGCAGAACGAGAGCACGCAAGCCGTAAGCGCCAGAGTAAGCTGGAAAATCCTCGATGCCAGCGGTGCGACGGTCGCCGCTGCCGAATCGCCAGCGCAATCCATCCCCGTTGGTGGATCATCGACCTACCCGGCTACTGCGAGGCTTGCGAACCCCGCGCTGTGGTCGGTCGATGAGCCGAATCTGTACTCGGCGATCGTGACCGTCGAGGCTGACGGCAATGTGCGCGATGCGGAGCGTATCACGTTCGGGGTTCGCACGGCGGTCTTCGATGCCGACAAGGGCTTTTTTCTGAATGGCAAATTGCTCAAGATTCAGGGCACATGCAACCACCAGGATCACGCAGGCGTGGGGGCGGCGCTGCCTGACCGGGTGCAATCGTTCCGACTTGCCGTACTGCGCGAGATGGGCTGCAACGCCGTGCGCACCTCGCACAACGCGCCCACGCCCGAATGGGTGGATGCCTGCGACCGCATGGGCGTGATGATGATGTGCGAGACCCGCCAAATGAGTTCGAGTTCCGAGGGCATGCAACAACTCGAACTGATGGTGAAGCGCTATCGCAACTCACCCTCTATCATCATCTGGTCCATTGGCAACGAAGAGTGGCTGCTGCAAGACACAATGGCAGAGCAGGGCGCACGGATCGCGGCCGACATGGTGAACCTATGCCATAAGCTCGATCCGACGCGCGTCGTTTCCGCCCCCGTCAACGGAGATAACGAAAAGGGCCTCTCCGTGCCCCTCGACATCATTGGTTTTAACTACAACAGCCGGAAGTATCCCGAGCCGTTTCACAGGAAGTATCCCAAGCGGCCGATTTACGGATCGGAGACGTCGAGTGCAATCAGTACGCGCGGCGAGTACACGACCGACCGACTGCGCAACACCGTGAACTGCTATAACGGCGTGGTGCCGTGGGGCGAGACGCCGGAGGGATGGTGGACGTTCTACGGCACGCAGGATTGGGAGGCGGGCGGGTTCGCCTGGACTGGTTTTGACTATCGTGGTGAGCCAACCCCGTATGGCTGGCCCTCGATTAACTCCCAGTTCGGCATTGTGGACATGTGCGGTTTCCCGAAGGACTACTTCTATTACTACAAAGCATGGTGGCGCAAAGAGCCCTCGCTGCATCTATTCCCGCACTGGAACTGGCACGGCAGGGAAGGCGACGAGATTCCAGTCTGGGTTTACTCCAATCTGGACGAAGTGGAACTCGTGGTGAACGGCAAGAGTGTTGGCCGCCAGAAGGTTCCACACCTTGGACACGTGGAATGGAAGGTGAGGTACGAGCCGGGCGTGATAGAGGCGCACGGTTTGAAGGACGGCAAGATCGTTCTGACAGACAAGCGGGAGACGACCGGGCCGACGGCTTCCATCCGGCTAACAGCGGATCGTACCGAGATCAACGCGGACGGCGAGGACGTGGCCATTTTGCAGGTGGAGGCTCTCGATGATGAGGGAAGGCCGGTGCCGACCGCAGACAACAACATTGCGTTCAATATCTCGGGTCCTGGAACGCTCATTGGTGTGGGGAACGGTAATCCCAATTGCCAGGAGAGCGATAAGGATCCGAAACGCTCGCTCTTTAACGGGCTCGCTCAAGTGATTATCCGAAGCACGAAACGCCCTGGCGAGATTCATGTCGAGGCAGTGAAGGATGGATGGGAAGGACCGGAACTGACGCCCGCGAAGCTGGTGATCACCACCAGACAGGTCGAATCGCGGCCCTCCGTTCCTCTAACGCGAGAATCGTGATTGTTTTGGCAGCATGAAGTCTCAGGGCGGCTTAGCTTCAAAACATGGACTTACTCAGGGGTTCCCCAGAGCTCGCAGCGTCTCGATTACAACAGCGGACCATTCTGTTACGAGTTGATCTTCGCCGACAGCTTGAGCTACCACCTGACTTGTTGGAACGGTGGGTCTCTTCCCAGTGGCTCCGACAGGCTACATTACACTGCCTTGTTCAGGCGTTCCGGTTCTCGTTTGACTTACTCGGAGCCGCTCGCCTTCATGAGGCGTGTTAACGGCCGCCTTCGCCCTCGGCGGGCAGAACGGAAATCTCCGCCGCGCTCGCCGAGCCGTTGGCGCCGTGCTCCTGCAAGGCCGTGAAACGGAAAAATCGGGCATCGACAGGAGCAAATGTAACTTCCTGAAGCTCGGGGTTATTTCGGATGTTCTCAAAATGGCCCGAGTCAACATCTGTTGTCCAGTTGAGTCCATCCACGCTCGTTTCAAAACGGTAACTTTGAACGACTCCGATGCGGGTTCCGTCCCGGCTTGGGAGATAACTGAAGCCGGCAATGCGGTGCAGACTTCCCATATCAACGGTAAGTTGGTGCGGCAATGCCAGATCCGCACTCGGATGAGATTGCCAGATTGTGGAGGGATTGCCGTCAATCGCATTGACTGCGGGACCGTTGGCTTCCTCACTGTCCGTGCTCACGACCTTCCAGCCAAGCGGTGCTAAACCTGAGAAGTATTTTGAAGCCATCATGCCGATTCGCCCATCCGACGCCAGGCAGGCGGCGTACACCCTGCCGCCGCGCGGAAGAGAGATGGGCGAGCTGTAAACGGTGGACCTGGGAGTCGGCATTGTGCCATCCAACGTGTAAACCACGGGGAGGCCCTTCAAGCTGCTGATCGTCACAGAACCGTTGAGGTCGCGCTCAGAGATGACTGGGGGCTGAACAAGCTCGGCCTGCTTGAAAAGCCCCACTTCGGCCAGCGCCGGTTCGAGACGCGAAGCCGTGATGCGGATGCGCACCTGGTCCGTCGTAACGGGCGAGTCCCAGCGCAGCAGCCGCTTGTGGCCTACCGTTGTCTGCTCGTCCATCTGGTTCCACTTTGAGCCGTCCCAAACGTCGATGCTAAAGGACTCGATACGTTGACCACGGTGATCCACCGCTTCCTGCAACGAAACGACGTCAAAGGTGACGGCGACCGGCAGTTTCAAGACCAGCGTGGCCGTCGTCTGTCCGGGAGCAGCTTCCCACCATGTGTCGAGATTCCCATCCAGCGCGAGTGATGGCTTGTGCGCCTGGTTGGAGGTATCGGCAGTGAGTTTGCCGCCGACCGCGAGATTCCTGGCGAACGTTTCCTTGATCACCTCCGCCATGAGACGCACATGGGCAAGCTGTTCGTCCGGTATCAAGCCACGCGTGTCCGGCGAGAGATTCAACAGCCAGTTGCCATTGCGGCCTACGGATGTGTAGTAGAGGTTAATCAGCTCCGCAGCAGTTCGCGAAGGTTTCGTGGGGGCCCAGAACCAGCCATGGAGAATGGGAACGTTGACTTCCGCTGGATACCACCAAAGATACGAACCAGGTGTGAGCTTAGAGAGGCTGCCGAGATCCCGGGCCGTCATGTCCGGCCATCTGAAGGAATCAGGTTTTAAAGGCAAGGGAACAACGCTCCACTCGGTGGTGCGGCCAATCCCGTTTTCGTTGCCAACCCAACGTGCGTCCGGCCCTTTGCCAAAAATGACTGCGTGCGGTTGCAGCTCACGGATCAAGTTGTACCATGCGGCATAGTCATAAGTTTCAGAAACACTTGGGTCCGGATTCGCGCCATCGAACCAGACTTCGCGAATCGGCCCGTATTCGGTCAGCAATTCGTAAAGCTGATTGAGGAAGTAGCGATTGTAGTCATCTACTTCATAAGTGAAGCTTTTGAAACCCGGTGTTGGCTTGCGCCCCCGGGAAGGGTCCGTCTTGAAGCTAGCCGGATCGGTAGGAATGACAGAACGGACCTTTTCACTTCCGTCTCCGTAGTAGCCACCAGGATTCCTGGGGTTCGTTCGCAACTGGTAAAGGTCGGCGGGCGAAAGGTAAACTCCCAACTCGATGCCGTATTTGTGGGCTGCATTGGCAACCTCCCGGACCAGGTTACCCTTCCCTCCCCGCCATGGGCTGGCCGCAACCGAATGATTCGAGTAGCGAGTAGGCCACAAGGTAAACCCGTCGTGGTGCTTGCAAACCAGGATCACCATTTTGCCGCCGCCATCTTTGACGGCGCGGACCCATTGGTCCGCATCGAGTGCCGTAGGGTTAAATACAGATGGATCTTCACGACCATTGCCCCACTCCACGTCCCTGAACGTATTCGGGCCGAAGTGGATAAAGAACGTCCGCTCCAGCCGCATCCATTCCGTCTGATTGGGGCGAGGCAAGACCTTCGCGGCTTTTTCGGCAATTACCGCGCTGGAATCGTTGCTGGTAATGTATTGCAGCGTGGAAAACTCAATCGCAGCCGGCGCAGGCCCATTCGTGTTCGCAGGCGATTGTCCGTGAGCAAGGGAAAGAATACTGAATAAGGCTGCCGCGAATACGTTTTCAATTCTTGTGCTTCGCGTTTTCATGGGCTTCATCATATTTTGGTCTTGGGAACTCTTTTCCGCGAACTCCATCTCTCGTCTTCGTGTAAAACCGCAACTTCGATGGTCAGGTCGGCGAATGCTCAGTCCCCATCCTCGGACTCTGGCCTCTCCTTCGGAATAGGGCGCCCAGTCGCATGCATTGAGGCCAGCGTAACGAGATCGCGAGGGGACGAACAACCGTTTCCGACTCTGCGAACTGAATCATACCTCACCTGCGAGGGGTTGAGGAACCCCGTTCAAGACGAGTTGTGCCGCGCCAAGACTCCGATCTGCCGTCGATTCAAACAATCAAACTGAATAATCCAATTGGCCTGATCCTGCGCAAGACTGGGCCTGATGCTGTGCCTGCTGAGGCTACTCGTTAGTCTCATTTCTCGATTTTGCCGTTCGCGCCGCGATCTGCCCCCGGAAAATCTGAACCCAGGCCAGATCGCGCACCTAAACGAGCTTACGCGGGGTCTACCGGGGACAGATAAAATGGTACGAAGCGGGCACACAGGAACCGTCGAGAATATGGTCCCGATGAACAGCAATGACATTGTGCCCATCAAGCCTTTGCACCGTCAGGAGAGCAAATGAAAGACCAACACTCCGGTCTGTTTTTGGCACAAAAGGATTTCATGCGGAAAAGGCTCCGTCCAGCGAGTGCCATAAAAGGTGGGTCCATGTCACTCAGGCAGTTCGCGCTGCTTCTCATTTTCATGGGCATCCTGATCCCTGTTTCCACCGCTCAGGACGCGGCGACACATCCCGGCTGGCCGGGCCCTGGACAGCTATTTGTAGGCACGTGTTATCAGCCCGTCGACCGCTCGCCTGAGCAGATCGATCGCGACATTGCCATCATGAAACACGCGGGATTCAATGTTGTGCGGATGGGGGACCTGTCCTGGGATTCATTCGAACCCTCGCAAGGCAAGTTCAGTTTTGAGTGGTTCGACAAGATCATGGATAAGATGCATGCCAATGGAATCAGGGTCATCTTGGATATTCCCGGCACGCCGGCGCCGATCTGGCTGCATCGCACGTATCCGGGCGTCGATATCATCGCCCAGAACGGTACACGGCTCCCTCCCGCGGAGCGCTATATGGATGACATTAGCGATCCGAATTACATCCGTGAGGTTGGAATTCTTGCCGATGCAATGACGAAACGCTATGCGCATCACCCAGCTGTCATTGCCATTGGTTACGACAACGAGATCGGAAACGGGTTCATGTCGTATTCGGCGGCCGACCGTGAGCGCTTCATCACATGGCTCAAGAAGAAATACGGAACGATCGAGAACCTGAACAAGGTCTGGGCTACGCAGCGGTGGTCACGCCGGTTGAATAGCTTCGATGACGTGGATTTGCCTCTCGCGGAGGGGCCCGGACCTCCCGAGCGTTATTTGGATTTGCATCGCTACTGGTCCGACGTTACCGTAGCGCGACTCGAGGAACTCGACGCGATTCGCCGTCACAATCTGCCAAACACGCCTACGATCTCGAATCTCTGGGATACCGCATCGAGGCGAGGCTTTGATTACCTCAGCACCTACAAGTCCTATGTGACATATGGAGCGGAAGGCTTCTATCCGAGTGACCCGATCAGTGGCACGTTTGGTGCGCTGATGATGAAAGGTGATTTAGCAACTCCGATTTGGTTCAACGAGTTTACCGCGGGAGGGGGAGGAAACTACGGAACGCCAGGACGGAGCCGGATGTACGCTTACCTGGGAGCCATGATAGGCGCGCAGGGATTCCTCGCATGGACATTTAACAGCCATCTTGGCGGAGAGGAGCAGGCGCTCTTCGGACTTGTCGATCACGACGGCACACCTTCGTGGAAGATCGACGAGTTCGCACGCATTGCGTCGGAATTCAAACAACTTTCGAAGTTCGGATTCCCGCGATACACGCATCCAGAAGTCGCCATTGCCTACTCCTTCGATTCCTTTATCGATTCGCACCCGAATGGCCCCTCCAATACGACGCTTCAATACTTCAAACCTTCCTATACTGAACAGGTTCAGGGCGCCTTTGAGCCTTTGTTCCGCGCCAACATCGACACAGCCATCATCAATATCGGACATGACAGTCTTTCGCCGTACAGGCTGGTTGTTGTGCCGGCCGATTACGTCATGGACGCCGCCAGCGCAAATGCACTCCGGGAGTATGTAAGTGCCGGCGGTACTGTTCTGATGACGGCTTTTTCGGCCAAAGTCGACGAGCACGGTCAATGGTTCGATACGCCACTGCCCGGGCGCCTGACTGATGTGTTTGGTCTAAAGACGAACGCGTTCTATCCGGTCGACTCGGCATTGAGATTCGAATTGGACGGTGAAAGCATCGACACTGGCGTGCGCTGGTATGAAGTGCTCGAACCTTCGACCGCCGCGGTTCTCTCGCGATTCACCAACACGGCAGACCATTCTCCGGCGGTCACAATCAACAAGTACGGTAAAGGGTATGCGATCTACCTTGCCACGGGATCCAAGGCGTCCGCAATTGGACCCGTCCTGAATCATGTTTACAAACTTGCGGGTATTCAACCGGGGCCGCAAACTCCCGACGGAGTGTATGCCAGAGTTGTTGATGGCCGAACGCTCTATGTGAACACGACTCAAGAAGAGAAGAGGATTCCCATCGCGGGTACCAGGAAGGAGATGATCACCAATCACGAGTATGAAGTAGCTGTCATTCTCGGTCCGCAGCAAGCAGATCTAATTCAGTAATCCATCGATCTGCCAATCACGGGTAACTTCACGTCTGGCTGGCCTGTCGGTTCGTGAGAGTGGAAAGTGGGTTATCGAACCAACCCGAAAGCCTATTTGTTCCGCTTGAATTCGAGGCAAGCGGCGAGGGCCACACAACTATGCGATCCGGCTCTCGACGTTTGCATCGTCCAGAATCGGAGCCCATTGTCCGCGAAGTTGTACGTGAACCCAAGCAGCATGAATACAGGTAGGACCAGGCCTGAACGCTTGGAGCGCGACTTAGTTCCCCTATGGTGAATCGGCTGGCTTTGTAGACTTGAGATCTCCGGCCACGATCAAGTCCGATGAATTGGCTCGATAGTAAGTTTCCGACGTAACCCCCGCGGCGGTTTTCTCGGAACTTACCAATCTTCATTTTCAGTGGCGTCCATTCATCTTCAGGTTGGGCATTATCCTTTGGATAATGCCCGATCCTTCCTTTATAACCAGAATCTGGTTGGTGTCGAGATCCGTGAACGTTTCGACTTTCTGAGTTGTTGGCCAATTCACGTCGAGGCGGTCTATCTTCTTGGCTTGGCCGACGCCGAAGTGCAGCCTAAGATCGCTCTGGGACATCACGCTGGTCCCACAATGGACCTCATCCATCTGCGAATGTTTTCCGGTCACAAGGTGCACGCGCGCGCCAATCGCCGTCCGGTTGCACTTGGTTCCGATCAGTTTCACCTTGATCCAATTGTTGTTATTTCCGCCGTCGTTGCGCAGCAGCGAAGGGATCTCATTCATGTTGTTCGCGACAACGTCTATGTCGCCATCGTTGTCGTAGTCTCCAAAGGCGCATCCGCGGCTCGAGTGCCGCGCCGTAATCCCCGGTCCCATTACCTTCGAAACGTCCTGGAATTTGCCATTCCCGAGATTGCGATAGACGATGCGCGGTTCCATAAAAGTCTGGCCCACACCGTGCTGATCAATGCTTGGATAAACATGGCCGTCCACCTGGAGAATGTCCAGCCAACCATCATTATCATAGTCAATAAAGCCGCAGCCCCATTTCACGTCCTGGGTATCTTGTCCCACACCTGCCTCGAACGTCACTTCCGTAAAGGTTCCGTCGCCATTGTTGTGATAGAGGTTCGATGTGTCGTCGGCGAAATTCGTCTTGAAGATATCGAACGAGCCGTCGCAATCGTAATCCCCGACGGCCACGCCCATTCCAGCTTGCTCGTTTCCGTCCTGGCTGTAACCGCAACCGGCCATCACGGCGATGTCCGAGAACGTCCCATCGTGATTGTTGTGAAATAGGATGCTGGGCTCGGAGTCCACTGCGACGTAAATGTCTGGCCAGCCGTCATTGTCAAAGTCGTACGACACCGCGGTAATCGAGTAGCGAGGCCCGGGCTTGACAATTCCTGCCTTTTCGGAGACGTCGCTAAACGTACCGTCTCCATTGTTGCGGTAAAGGATATTCATTCCCCCGGGAAGCCCGCGCGGGCCGCACATGACCGGATTGCCCTTGTATTGGCAATTCAACGTTTCACCTGGAGCCGGCACCTTGGAGATATCCAGCTGGATGTAGTTGGCCACAAAGAGATCGAGAGATCCGTCGCGGTCGTAGTCGAGCCAGGTGCATCCCGATCCCCAGCGGACCTCGTCTTTCCAGAGCCCTGCCTGTTTCGTTACGTCGGTGAAGGTGCCGTCGCCATTGTTGCGGAATAGGATGTTGTGCCCCCAAAAAGTGCAAAACAAGTCGTCCCAGCCGTCGTTATCGAAATCGCCGACGCAGACGCCGGTCTGCCAGCCGGTGCGAGCGAGGCCGGATTTGGCCGTCACGTCGGTGAACGTTCCGTCGCGGTTGTTGTGATAGAGCTGAGTGGTCGGCGCCTGGCCTGGCGGCCAGGTGGTGTTCAGGCGAGTTCCGTTGGTGAGGTAGATGTCAAGCCAGCCGTCCTGATCATAGTCAAAGAACGCAATGCCGCTGCCTTTGGCCTCAATGATGTAACTCTTGCTGTCAACGCCGCCCCAAACATTCGGTGTCGTGAGTCCGGCCTCACGCGCCACGTCCACAAACTGCACCTTTGGAGCTGCGCCTTGCGCTGGTGCGGGGGAAATCGTCGAGGCCTGTAAAATCGGCAAGCTCGACCACCGCCATGTTGGCGTGCGAAGAAAATGGAGAATGCCCGGGCCCAGAAGCGTCGCGGAGAATTGGAGGATTTGGCGGCGCGAGAAGTTCATATTGAATAGCGAAGCCTCCCCCAATTGTTTGAGACATATATATTGTTTGCGTCCTTTGCCCGGCGCCGATGAACATGCAGTGCAAAGCACATCGCATCGGGCAGCGGCGAGGCTTGTTGACTGTGTGCTCCGGCGGCAGCAGTGCGAAAACTTTGCAGTCCACGACGCGTGTTTCGATGGTTGCTTCCAACGCCTGACCGTCGATCACTGTGATGGAGGGAAGCGGTGGATTCCATGACGCGCAACTCTACCTCACTATAAACCACGATCGGCCAGCCTAGCAGGCGTTCATCTGGAGGCGAACCGGTTATCGCTGGCTGCGAATTTCTTTCTCGATGTGGTCACGACACTGAGTCACCGGGCAGAAATCAAGCTGCAAACTGGGCAGGAAGTTGGGCTCGGGAAGCTCTTTACATGGACGCAACCGGGGCGCTGCTAGGGCTGTGTTTGCGCGCCCTCGCGCTGGTAGCGCTCGAGGTCGTTCCGCAAGTCTTGCTCGAGTTGCTGGTCATGTTCCTGGACAGCCAGATCGACCGCCTGACGGGCGGATTGTATGGCCTCGGGGAATCGGCCAGCCTTGTCATAGGCGTCTGCCAGCGCCGCGAGGCACCGCACGTCCTTGCCATCGCTAAGCTCCACAGCCTTCTGAAAAGCCCCCACTGCGCCAGCCACGTCTCCGCGCAATTCCAAGGCAAAGCCGAGATTGTAGCGATAATCAGCGGAGGTGGGGGAGAGGGCAATTGCCTTTTGCACTTCGACGACTGCCTCGTCCACCCGTTCCATCTTTGCCAACGCTGTTGCGAGGTCATTGTAGCCATCGGCGAAGCCGGGGTCCATCTCGACCGCTTTCTGCAATTGCTCGTACCCCTCCTGAGCTTGTCCGTCCTTGAACAGCGCCACCCCCAAGTCCGCCTCCACTTCGGCCTTGGACGGATCGAGTGAGAGCGATTTTCGATAGTTGAGGACGGCCCCGTCCAAATCGCCGGTTTGCGACAACAACGCCGCGAGGTCGGCAAACCATTTCGGCTCATTACCGTCGAGATCGCAAGCCTTACGGAACTCCTCCACGGCTTCAGGTTCCTGGTTACTTTCCCGCAGCGATACGGCAAGGTTGAAATGCCAGTTAGCATCGTCGGGATCCATTTGCAAGGCCTTGCGCCACTCTTGAACCGCTTCGGCCATCTGTCCGTTCCCCATTAATTCGAAACCCCGGTCGGCCACGCGGTAGACCTCCGCCGCCTGCAGGTCGATCCGTTGCAGGCCGTCGGGCGGGATATTTACGAACTCGGGGATATTCACCGCGCGATTGGCGGCCGTGGCGTTCTCCACCATAATCGCAGGCGTGTCGTTGCCGTTGGCATCGATGTGAGTCAGCATCAACTGCGTGTAAATGGAGCGACCCTTCGACGAGAATGCCAGCCATCGCCCGTTCGGCGAAAAGGAGTGCCAGGAATTCATCACGGACAGGTTGCATTTCATCAGCCGGGCTTTGCCACCCGAGAAAGGCACGATGTACAGCTTGCTGTCCGGGCGCATCAGCAACCCGTTATGGTTCTCCACGAACACGATCCAGCGGCCGTCTGGAGACACCTTGGGGAAGTCGTTGCTCATGCCGTTCCCGGAAGCCCCGACGACCGGCACCGCCTTGCCGCCTCTGCCCTCATTAAAGGGAATGCGGTAAAGGTCGTATTGGATCTGCGGTTCCCTCGGATCATTGGCGTATTCGGGCTTCTCACCACTTTGCGGATAGGGATCGCGGGCCTCAGCCCGGCTAAAGATCAGATACTTTCCGTCCGGCGACCAAAATGCGCTGGTATGCACGAACCGCGGGTCGTCCGCGCCCGGAAGAGGCCTCAATTTCTTTTCCTTCCGGTCGTACCAGGCGAGGATGCCCCGGGTCGGGTAAAAAACCTGGTTGAAGCCCAGATGGTTATAGTTCGTGCTAAAAAGGCGATCCGAGAGCCCTGGCGCAAACCCGGGATTTTCGTTTTGATGGGTGTTACCCCCGGCGGGAGGCCCGATCGACGTGATCACATTCCAGCCGTCCGGCGAAACCTGTGACATGAACCCGAAGCGCTTCAAGGCGGGCTCGGAGCTCTTCTCCCCAAGGTCCTCTTGAAAGGAGCTCCAGCGGATGACATCCTGGTTGCGAATCGTCATATTTTTGGCCACGGGAACGAGTGCGTACAAGCCTTTGTCGTTGCGGGGTCCGTCGACATCCAGCCCCATCGTCTTGCCGTCAAACGAAAATGAGTGGCAGTTGGCGCAAGTGTGGAGGTTCTCCATGACCACACTGCTCTGGGGCTGGGAAATGTCCCGCACCCGCCATTTAATGAGGGGAAGGGCGGAGGTCGGCAACGGCTGGATCGAGCCTTTCTCGGAGTGAGGCACCGTCATCAATGGGACATCGCGGTAGAAAATCGGGGCGCCAACGGGATCTGGCGACGTGGAAATTGTCACCGTGCCGCGTGAGACCGGAAATGTTGAATTGTCATCCGCATAACCGCTGATCGTGATCGTTGCCGGAGAATTCACAGATCTCCGTTTGATCTTTGCCCATGTGGCTGCGTCTGGCTTCCAGGTTCTCGTGGCCGCCTGTTCTGGGGTGAGTGGCACGGGCTCACCCGCTTGTTGGTCGATTTCGCCCATTTGCAGGTGCTCGCCCGCCGCCTCCACGCGAATTTCGCTGGAGTGGTCCGCAAAGGAAACCTCAACTATCCAGCGTTGAGCGGCCTCGCTGGAATCGTGCCAAAGAAAAGTAGGTGAGGTGATTTCCGGGGGAAAGACAGAGCCGTTGAGCGGGTAGTCGATGGTGAACTTGGCCGGCGGGACGGCTACTGGAGCTTGCTGCTGGTCGGTAGATCGCAGCAGGGTGGCTCCGCCAACCAGGATGGCCGATCCAATGCCGAAAATTGCCGCCAACATGACTTTTAGGGGGAAAGGAAGTAGCCTCAGGCGCCTCATAGGGAATTACCTCAGGTGCCTCCAGAGCTGGCACCACTTAGAACACCAATCGTAGGCGAGAAGATTTACGGCCGGTGTTTGCAAACATCAAGCGAATTCGAAGATTCAAAAGTGCGAGATTTCAATCTACCAAACGCGAAGTCGAAACGTCGCGAAGTCAAACGGACGACTTTGTCTCCGTGATCAAACGTACAATAGATTACGTTTACTTTATGCGTCAAGGGAGCGGCACAGTCTTGCTGTTTGAGATCGAGGTGGCAAACCTCGCCTTCAGGCCCCGGCTGGAGACGAGATCCTTGGACTCACATGACCTTGGCGTGAACGCGAACAAACGGCAGATTCCGCAATCGCTGGCTGCCTGGCGAGAGTTGCCTGGAACCATCGTTATCCCGAGTCAATCTCGGCAAAAATAACGGGAGGTGGGCAAAAGTAGCGGGGAAATGAGGATTCTCCCCTGTGGGAAACTCTCGCAGATTGGCACTCCAGAGGTTCGAAACCGGCAACTCGCAGGTTGAACAAATCGATTTTTTGTTTAACTTGCATGTTGTCGGCCGTGCGGTCCGTTCGCCTCCTATTCGCCTCTTGAAAAAGTCTCGGCTTTTTGGTTGACAAACATGAAGCGAATAGATTACGTTGGCTCGCAAGTTTTCGTTAGCGCTTAAGTAATCGATGGATGGTGCGTGGCGCCGATGTAAACGTTCCACAGAAGGCTTCGAATGAAAAGAGGGAGGCAGACCGTGTTCAAAGCGAATCGGAACTATCCGAGGCCGACGTTCCCGTTGCTCACCTCGTTGGTCTTGCTGATGCTCGCCGCAGTTTTTGTCGCTTGCGTGCAGCCGAGCTATGCCCAGGTGTCAGGCTATGCGACCATCAACGGGACCGTCACGGACCCAACAGGTGCTGTGGTCGCGGGCGCAAACGTCACGATCACCAACACCGATACCGGATCGAAGAGGGATACCGTCACAGGGAGCGGTGGCGAATACGCAGAGCCCTATTTGCCGCCTGGACATTATTCGGTGACCGTCTCGCATCCGGGCTTCAAAACAACAACACAGCCCGGCATCACCTTGACCACTGGTCAAGTCGCGGGTGTGAACATTACGCTCGCCGTCGGCGAGGTGAATCAAAGTGTCGAGGTGTCGAGCAGCCAAGTCATGCTCGAAACCACATCGGCAGCTCTCGGCGAAGTCGTGAATAACACTTCGATCCAGGAGCTTCCGGTGGATACACGGGATCCAGCATCGTTTGCCAACCTAGCTCCCGGCGGGGTGAATGGCACCGCGAGGACGGGCACAATTACCATTTCCGGAAACGGCAGCGGGATGCCCGGCGAGGCCGGGACCTCGATCAACTCCAGCCGTATGGGAGGCATCTACTACCAGTTGGATGGCATCTACAACATGGACAACTACCTGTCGTCGGGAAACCCCTTCCCCAACACCGACGCCACGCAGGAGTTTCGCATCCTCACCAACAACTTCTCTGCCGAGTATGGCGGCGGCTCGACCGCGGTGGTCAGCGTGGTCACCAAGTCGGGAACCAACGAATGGCATGGGGACGCCTTCGAGTTCGCCCGAAATCAGTACTTCAACGCGCCGAATTGGTTTTCCAAGGTGAAGGATGGCTACTCGCGCAACATCTTTGGCGGGTCACAGGGAGGACCGATCCAGAGTGACAAACACTTCATCTTCGGCAACGTTCAGATTGAGAAGTCAAGCCAGCAGAATAATGGGGGCGCAAGCTATTTCCCCACCGAAGCCATGATCAACAATGGCGATTTCAGCGCGGCTATCCCGCCCCCTTACGGTTCCGGTTGCCCGAATGCGTCGACCACCCCCGGCGGCGGATCGCAACTGCACGACTGGAACGGAACTAAATTTCCGTGCAACGTAATTCCGGGCTGGTCGAGCAGCAAAGTGGACGCGGTCGCTCAGGCTGTGGAAACACACATTCCGCAAACAACGAGTCCGACTGGACTGGTATACGCCGCGGGAACGCCCACCAAGGCGACCACTACGGAATTCACAGTCAAGTACGATTGGAACCTCAGCTCGAAGGATCACGTCATGGGGCGGGTGTTTTACGACAACTATAACCAGCCCGCTATTGCCAACGACGCGAATTGGAATGCCTGCTCCAATAGCTGGCCGGCGCGGAACCAGAATTACGCCGCGAACTGGACGCACACCTTCAGCCCAACGCTCCTCAATAGCTTTTCTTTCGGTTACGACCGGCTGAACAGCGCCACCCTGAGCTGCATTGACCAGAGCTGGCAACAACTGGGAGCCACCTTCACAACGCCGGATCCGAATGCCACCATCCTGGTGAGCTGGGGGAGCACCGGCTTCGGCTGGGCCGATCAGAATGTCACCCAGAAACGCCACGACTTCGACATCGCCGACCAGGTGTCCTGGAGCAAGGGAAAGAACCTGGTTGTGGCCGGCGTCAACGTCATGACGGAATACTCGCTGGAGCAGGCGTCCTGGCTCGCCGATCCATTGGTCAATTACAACGGAGCCGTGACCGGCGCCTTCTTTTCGGACTTCCTGCTCGGCGATATCGGGAATTTCGAGCAGGGAGGGGGAGAGTACAACGTCTACTCAGAGCCTGAGTTTGTTGGCTTTGCCGAGGACACGATCAAGTTGAAGCCGAACTTGACCTTGGATCTCGGCGTTCGATGGGAGCCCTGGAATGCGATGGCGCCAATTCCGGCGAACCGCGAAGCCGACTGGTGGCCGGGCCACCAGAGCCAGGTCTATCCGAACGCACCTGCGGGCCTTGTGTATCCTGGCGACCCCGGTGTTCCCTGCTGCGGGTATAGCAGTGAACTTGATCGCGTCAGCCCGCGCATTGGACTAACCTGGCAGCCCAAATTCCTGCCCAACACCTCCATTCGCGCGGCCGGCGGAAGATTCACTTTGCCGTACTACACAACGTTCTACAACCACGTCGGCGGCACCGTTGCGCCTTTCAGTCCGACCTACGATCTCACCCCGCAGAGTATCCCGGGCGTGCGCATACCCGTTGAGAATCCCTGGTCCGTCTTTGCTGGGACGAACCATACGACTCCTTTTCCCACCCCCGCTTCTTTCCCATACAAAACCGGTGCGATGCCCCCCAAGAACGCAGCGTTCGCTCTGCCGTTGTCCATTGGGGCCATCTTCCCGCAAAACTACAAGTTGGGCTGGTCGCAGAACTGGAACCTCTCGATTCAGCACCAATTCGCGGGGAACCTGCTGGTCACCGCGGCTTACGTGGGAAGCGAGACGTACGATATCACGCAAGGCGCCGATGTGAATCCCGGCTTTTACACCACCTCGTCGGCGGCGTGCGGGGGCTCACCCCCCTGCGGACCGCGCACCCTCTTTCCCAATTTTCAAAACGTTGACGTCTACGAGCCATGGGGTACCGCCAGCTATGAGGGTCTGCAGCTCAGCGCTGAAAAGCGGATGTCTCACGGTTTGCAGTTCTCCACCAACTGGGCTTGGTCCAAATCGCTCGACCTGCTCTCGCAGAGCGATCTTTCCAGCGGCCCGCTCCTGCGCGATGCATACGATCCCGGGATAGACCATGGCATCTCAACCCTGAACGTGCCTTATGTCTGGAACACAACGGGCGTTTGGGATTTGCCCGCCTTCAGGGGGCATGGCCCGCTCGCGGAAGGGGCGCTCGGAAACTGGGAAGTGTCGGGGATCTTCACCATGCAAGCTGGCGTGCCGTTCAGCGTTGTTGGAGGACAAAACGGAAGCGGCAACTCCTACGATCAGGACGGCAACGACTTGGCGGACAGGGTTTCGGGCCAGTCCCTGAAAGTGCACCCGGGGTCGGAATCGCAATGGCTGAATGGGTACTTCAATCCCGCGGCATTCGTGCCAAATGCTCTGGGAACCCGCGGGAACTCGCCCAAGAATATCATGAGAGGGCCTGCGTACGACGATCTGGATGTGGGTTTCATGAAGAACTTCCCATTTGACAAGGAACAATATCATTTCCAGTTCCGATGGGAGATGTACAACGCGACCAATACCCCATGGTTCGGAACTCCGGATAGTAACCCGACAGACGGGAACTACACCAAAATCACCGGCACGCAAGGTCCGCCAAGGGTCATGCAGTTTGCTTTGAAGTTCGTCTGGTAACCGCACGCCTACGAGTTAACATAGTGCAAGAGATGGGGGCCCGGGATATCCTCCCGGGCCTTCAATTTGCTGGCGAGGAGGAGATGAGGTTGCTCAAAAGGAAACTGGTGAGCGCAGCAGTGGGATTGTGCCTGTTCGAACCCATTGTGCTTGCCCAGTCTCCAGTCGCGGCCGTGAGTCAGGCGGAGCGGGATATGAGGGCCGGCCAATACCCCCGTGCCGAAGCGGAGTTGCTGAACGCACTAAAAAGAGATCCTCAAGATGGTTCTCTTTGGTTTTTGCTTGGGGTAACCCGGGCACAACTCAAGAAGACGGATCCTGCCATCGAAGCCTTCGAAAAGGCTCTGCGTTTAGCTCCCGATAAGGCTCCGGTTTATTTCGATCTTGGCCTCCTCTATATGGAGAAGAACGACGTTTCCAACGCGGAGGAGGCGTATGGCCGCGGACTCACCCTGGATCCCTCCAACGTTCCGGCCAATCAGAACTATGCGCTCCTGCTGATGCAGCGAGGGGAATACCGCGAAGCGTCCATACCGCTTGAGCGGCTGAAGAAAATCACGCCAAACGACGTTTCAGTGCGAGCCACTCTGATCGAGGCATATCTGAAGTCGGGTCTAAAGGACAAGGGCGAGAACGAGATTGACGAACTCCTGAGCGCTCACGTTGTTATCCTGCCGCAAGGGTTGGCGCTAGCCAAACTTCTCCACGATAACCAGGAGACGGATGCTGCTCAGCGGGTTCTCGAATCCCTGAAAAGCTCCTGGCCCAACTCGGCTGAGGCGCACGGCGAGCTTGGATTGATCCTTACCGAAAAGGAAAAGTTCAGAGACGCTGCTATGGAGCTTTGGCGCGCAGTGCAGCTCGACCCTGATTCCGAGAAGTACAGTCTGGGTTATGGGGAAGCCCTGATGAGCTCCGAGCAGTATCCCGTCGCTCTCCCGTTTCTTCTGGGCGCTCAGAAAAGGTTTGTGAACCAGCCCAACTTTCCATATCAGTTGGCCATCACGGACATATGTCTGCAGCGATTTTCGGATGCGATCTCTGTGCTCGATTCCCTTGCGCGCGAACGGCCGGACTCAGGTAAGGTGCAGTTCCTGCTGGGCGGGGCTTACGAGCTCTCGGGCGAGTTGCAAACGGCAGAGGATCATTATCGAAGCGCCATCCGGCTTGTACCCCAGGAGCCCAAATACTACCGGGTCCTCGCATCTTTGTTGCAAAAACAAGGTCCCGAGGAACTCGCCGAATCCATCCAGCTTTTGCGGAAGGCACTGGCCCTCGACCCCACCGATGCCGAAAGCAAGATCGTTCTAGCACGTTGCCTCGAAAAACAGGGAGAACTGGACGAGGCCGCTTCATTGCTTGAGCAAGCCGTCGTAAACGAGCCCGCTTCGCGTCGTGCTCACTCGGCGCTGGCAGAGGTTTATCGCCGTCAGCAGAAGCTGGCCCAGGCCGAACAGCAGCAATCGATTGCGGCTAAGTTAGAGGAAGAGAAGATCACGAAGGAATGGGACATCTGGGGTCCCAAATCTGCTGGCGGACCCTGAGAATACCCCGACTGATCTGCAAGTCCAATTGCGATCCAGCGCCTCTGAACAAAGAGTGACCCTACAAGCAATGAATCGAGAAAAGATGTGGCGTGTAACGATTCTCGGAGTCTGTCCGCTGTTGTTGGGCGTGGCACTGCTCGGCCAATCTTCTGGAGTGTATGCCAGTCGAGCACAGGAAGATATCAAGGCGGGGCGATACCCCCAGGCGGAGGAGGACCTGTCCCGCGCCGTCGAGGCGGATGCAACGAAATGGCAGCTCTGGTACGACCTCGGTGTTGTGCGGGTCCAGCTGGGCGAGAGCGAGTTGGCAATCAAGGCGTTTGAAAGGGCGCGCCGACTGGCTCCTCAGCAGGCTCCCCCCTATTTTGGTCTGGGAATTGCATTCATGAAGACGGGTGATCTCGTGAAGGCACTAGAAGCGTACCGAGGCGGACTTGCTCGGGATCCGAACGATGTCGTGGCGAATCAGAATTACGCTTTCCTGCTGACCCAGAATGGCGATTTTCGAGATGCAGTCGAACCTCTCAAGAGATTGAAGAGTCTGCAGCCCGAGAACGTATCGACGCGGGCGACCCTCATCGAGGCCTATCTGAAAGCGGGGATGAAGAATGAAGGGGAAGATGAAATCAATCAGCTCCTGAATGCCAATATCGCCAGCATGAAGGAAGAGTTGTCGGTGGCCAAGCTGCTGCTCGCAGATGGCGCAGGCAGGGCGGCTGCAAAAGTTCTTGAACACGCTGCGGCAACTTGGCCTGAAGCTGCTGAACCGCACGGAGACCTCGGCATGCTTCTCCTTCAGGGACAGCAGTTTGAAGCCGCGGTCAGTGAGTTGGGGCACGCCGCTCAACTCGATCCCAATTCTGCGGAATACTCGTTGGGTCTTGGGGAGGCTTTGCTGCGCTGGAGGCATGATCCCGTCGCCCTGCAATATCTGCTGGCCATCCGCGCTAAGTTCGGAGATCTCCCGCTTTATAAATTCGAGTTGGGGCTGGCGTATTTCTATTTGACTCGGTTCCAGGAGGCACTTCAGGAATTCGAGAGCGTTGCCCAAGAGCAACCGAAATCCAGTCGCGTTCAATACCTTCTGGGCGGAACTTATCAGGAATTGGGAGATTTGGATAAAGCGGAGGATTGTTATCGGAAAGCGATTGCACTCAAGCCAGACGAGGCATCGTATTATCTGAGCCTCGCTTCCCTTCTTAAGAAAGTTCATCCGGCAGATCTTACGGAGCCTGTTCGCCTGAGTGAGAAGGCGTTAGGCTTAAGCCCCGATAACGAGGATGTCAAGCTCCTCCTCGCCTCCTGTTATCAAACACAAGGGAAGCTGGCCGATGCCCAGGCATTGCTTGAGGCCGTGGTTACCAGGGACCCTGATTTTCGCGCTGCGCATGTAGCTTTGGCGCAGGTTTACTTTCGACAAAAGAGAGTGGAGGACGCCCAAAATCAAGAGTCGATCGCCGCAAAGTTGGAGGAACGTAAGCAGAATGAGATATCGCCTTGGGGGCCTGGGGGCGTTGGCGGACCCTGAAATTCCTGACGCCATATCTGAGAAAGGTCCTCGCGGTGCTAGCGGACGAGCGCACGAAAATAAATATGATGAGGGAAGAACCATGAGCCAGTCAAAGACCGACCCTAATGCCGTCGCAGTGAAAGAGACTCACAAAAGGGTTTCGAGAAAGGCCATCCGCGCGCCTCAAGTACTGAATGAGGCGTACGCTTATGAGCGTCCATCTTCCTTTTCACGCGGATTGCGCCTGGACATCAAGGGCGTGACCATCCTGCTGATTTCCGGGACGGCTAGTGTAGATGAGCAGGGCCGTACCGTTCATGAGGGCGATTTTCGAGCCCAAGCCTGGCGAACCTACCATAACATCACCGCGCTGCTGGAATCGGAGGGCGCGTCCTGGAAGGATGTCGTTCGGACCACCTGCTACCTTCGCGATATCGAACGTGATTACGCAGCCTTCAACGAGATTCGAACGGAGTTCTTCCAGCAGCAAGGTCTGGATCCGCTCCCGGCGTCCACGGGCATTCAGGCTATTTTGTGCCGGCCCGACCTCCTGATCGAAATGGAGGCGATGGCGATCTTCGATTCGGACAGTGGGAGTACGGCGAGGAGCCGTTAATGCGCGATGGGCGAACTCGAACGGCGAGATGTACTCGCCCGATCCTGCAACTGGGGTTAGTATTGGGTGCGGCGAGCCGGTTTGATTTGAAGAGAAATCAGAAGACCTGTTCCTCAATTGCTTTGGAGGCGAAAGCTGGTGTCGCATGAGTAAATCGATCAACTGCAGCGGGATGAACTACTTGAAGGCAGGCGCGTGCCTATCGCTAGCTTTTATCCTTATCGGTTGCAAATCGCGACCCGCAGTTAAAGAAAATAAACAAGTCGGCAATGCTGCAACGCAAGAGAAGAAACCCTCGCCGCCCTCAGCCGTACTCCCAGCCCCACCCGAAGCGGCCACCGAAGAGGAGAAGAACATTGTTTACCGCAATCTCGCCGGCGAAGTTCGATTTGTGGGCTCCGAAGCTTGTGCTCCGTGCCACTTGAAAATCTACAAGGATTACATGCGAACTCCCCATGGACAGGCAGGTACTCTTCCCAGTCAACGTCCCGAGCTTCGCGATCTGCCTGCCGCGGGGGTCTCTATTTGCGAGCAGGATTCCCAACATTGTTTCCGGGTATTTCGAGAGAATGGCGAGTACTTTATGAATGAGTCCGAGCCTGGCCCGAATGGTACGGAACTCTCTAAAGAGACCGAAAGGATTTTCTTTGCTCTGGGAGAGCCGATGGCGGGTGTCGGATATGGTATACGAAGGGGGAATTACCTTTTCGAAGCGCCTCTTTCGTACTACGCCGGCAGTCAGGATCAATACCCTAAAGGGTGGGGACTTTCGCCGGGGTACGAAAAAGACCCCCTCGGTTTTGCCCGCCCGCTCGTCGGTTCATGCATGTATTGCCATGTGGGGCGTGAACTTGTGATCGACGATGCGAACAACCTCTACAAGAATCCGCCCATTGCCGAACTGAAGGTAGGTTGTGAGAACTGTCACGGGCCTGGAGGGTTACATGTCGACGAGCAATTGAAGCACATACCGATCTCAGGTAAAATCGATACCTCGATCGTCAATCCTGCTCAGCTTTCCCCTCGGCTAAGTGATGACATGTGCATGTATTGCCACGAGTTTGGCGAGGCGAGGATACCCCAGCCGGGAAAGAAATTCGAGGACTTTCGTCCTGGGACTCCGCTTCTCAACACTATGACGATCTTCAAATCCCGCCCCATCATGGGTTGGAACATGATGGAGTGGTCTGATGAGATGGCGGAGAGCAAATGTTATCGCGCCTCGGGCGGGCGTCTAAATTGCAGTAGTTGTCATGATGGCCACTTTACGCCTACCGCGCAAGAAACCCCGGCGTTTTATCGGAGTAAGTGCCTGAACTGTCATCAAGAAGGAAGTTGCCGCGAGTCGCTTGACAAGCGCCGTAGTACAAACCCGCCCGATAACTGTGTTTTTTGCCACATGCCGAAACATGTTGCCCCGCGATTTGTCATGTTGGGCACACAAGGCACATCCCATCGAATTGTGAAGTATGAAGGAGAACCTCTCCCCGCAGACTCGCAACAGTCGGCAGCGCCAGATCCAGCGACGGGCCTGATCCTTGTGGATAGGATTCCAGGCTCGCCCAAGACCACGCTCTCTCCCTTGGTGCTTTTGCAGGCATATCGGTCTGTACTTGCACGAAGCCCAAGCCGGATCGATATAAGCTCGCGTTATAATGCGCTGCTTGACCGGTTGGCCAAGTCCGATCCGGACAACGTCCTGGTATTGAGTGCACTCGCGAATCGGGAATTGGCAAAACGATCCCCTCAAGGTAACTCAGCCGCAGTGAGTTACCTATCCAGGGCGGTTGAAAGAGGCTCAAAATCCCCCCAAGACTATATGATTCTGGCTGAATTACTTTATCACTCGGGTCAGCACTTGCAAGCCATAACGACTTTGAAGCGGGCTGTTTCCCTTTTCCCGTATATCCCCACTCCATATGAAGATCTCTCCATTTGCTACATGTCAATTGGAGATAATGCCAACGCGAAGGAGATCGTGAAAAACGGCCTCAGCATTTTCCCCAGCGATCCAAATCTGCAAGCTATACAGCGCAAAATGGAGGATCATCCGTGAGCCTTGTCCTCCGTGGACGGAATCCGTGTGCGTCGCTCCTTCCAACGTGCACGCCTCGACCTTGGTCAGTCACATGGATGCGCTTCGAAACAATACCGTGGAATTCAGGGGAGTGCAGTACCTGAGCCGGTGGGCAGACGTAAGAATTGAACAAGGGGCCTCGCAGTATCCGGCACCGCGATGGCAGCACCGCATTTTTCGCAGCACATCCTGAAGCATCGTCTTATTTATGCTCAGTTCGACAACCAACTGCTTGAGCCGACTGTTCTCGTCTTGCAGCAGCTTCATCTCCCGGACCTGGTCCGATTCCAGGACTGTATATTGCTTTTTCCATCGACAGAAGATCTGCTCGCTGGTTCCGGCCTTATGGAACACTTCTGCAACAGGCACCCCGACCTCGGACTGTTTAAACAACCCGACGATCTGCTCCACGGAAAGCCGTCTCCCCTTCATCACCCAGATCGCCGCCCATAAAAGGCCGGTTCTGGCCGAAGACTGACATTGAAGATGGTTCAGAAATATCTGGGCCGATTATTCTGCCGTCATGGAACTTTTTGGCGAGGCACAGGCGCCAAGAAAACGATAACTGTAACGTTGACACTTCAAACGTTTGGTCGTTATGATTGGCACTCGTTGGGGATGGCGAGGCAGCCGGAAAGCTCTGGGAAGGGAAACCTTGAATGAAGGGCCATGTTGCACGATTGGTTGCGCTAGGTGTTTTGGGGCTGGCAGTATCGGGTTCAGGGCAGAGTCCGGCTGCCGATGCGAATGCGAAGGCTCCGTACAGAAACTCCAATCTTCCCGTTGATGAGCGCGTCCGGGACTTGCTGGGGCGCATGACGCTGGAAGAGAAGGCCAGGCAGCTCGATTTTTATGCAGGCGTGCCGGACCTCGTCGATAAGGCTGCTGACAATCTTCACGCGGCACCCGATGCGAAGTTCCGCATTGAGGAAGCGGAGAAGCTGTTTGGCGCGCTGGGCGTGGGGGCCATCCACGACCTGTACGCGCAGCCTGCCTTGGCGAACGAGATCCAGCGTTGGGTGATCGTGCATTCGCGATTGGGCATTCCGGTGCTATTCACGGGAGAAGGATTGCACGGCTTTAGCGATGGCACAGTGTTTCCTGCACCTATGAACTTGGCAGCAACCTGGGATAGGGAGTTGGCCCAGCATACCGGAGCTGCAATCGCCAGCGAAGCGCGGACCACGGGCGTAGCCATGCTGTTCGCGCCCGTGCTCGATCTTGCCCGCGATCCGCGCTGGGGCCGCGTGGAAGAGGATTTCGGCGAGGATCCTTACCTGACCGGCCAATTGGGATTAGCCTGGGTGCGCGGCGCACAGGGTGACTCATTGGCTTCGGATCATTCCGTAATCGCCGAGCCCAAGCATTTCGTCGGTCACGGGTCGCCGGAGAGCGGCTTGAACACCTCGCCGGTGCATGCCGGCGAGCGCGAGCTACGCAGCATCCTGCTGGAGTCATTTGAGCCTGCGATACGCGAAGGACACGCGATGGGAGTCATGGCCGCCTATCACGAGATCGACGGCGTACCGATAGCCGCGGACCGCGCGCTGCTAACCGGGATTCTGCGCAATGAGTGGGGATTCCGGGGATTCGTTTTGGCTGATGACGGTGCGATCCGGCGCCTGTGGCAAGAGCATCACGTCGCTGCGGATGCGAAAGACGCGATCACGCAGGCGATCAACGCCGGTGTGGACATGGAGTTCTACGATTTTCCGCACGACCAATATCAGAGCGCCATCGTGTCAGGAGCCCGCGACGGGACACTACGGCAGGAAGCCCTGGATCGCGCGGTGACATCGGTGCTGCGGGCGAAGTTCGAGCTGGGACTCTTCGACCATCCCTACACGGACACGTCGTTGATGGCAGGCGTGAAGCGCAGCCCGGGGCACCTTGCGCTCTCGCTCGAATCGGCGCGGGAGTCTATGACCCTGCTCAAGAACGAGGGGCACCTGCTGCCGCTTTCGAAGAGCATTCGGCGCATCGCACTCATCGGGCCAAACGCGGCGATCGCGCGCTACGGCGATTATGAGGAGGAGAAGAACGGGAAGAGGATCAGTATTGCGGACGGGCTGCGGACGCTGCTGCCCCAGGCCCAAATCACCGTCGATGATGGCTCGGATATCCCCGCCGCCGTAGACCATGCGAAGACCGCCGACATCGTGATTCTCGCGCTCGGCGAGCACTTTGGGATTTCCGGAGAATGGTATGACCGCGAGAGCCTCGACTTACCGGGAAACCAGGAGGCGCTGCTTGAAGCAGTTGTGGCATCGAATAAGCCTGTCGTCCTTGTCCTGGAGAACGGCCGACCGCTCACGATCGGCTGGGCCGCCGAACATGTCCCGGCGATCCTGGAGGCGTGGTATCCTGGCGAGTTCGGCGGCCAGGCTGTGGCCGAAGTATTGTTTGGTGACTATAACCCCAGCGGCAAGCTGACGGCCACCTTCCCGAGCAACATCGGACAGTTGCCCGACTTTTACAACTCCGATCCATCCAAGACAAAGCGGTATGTGGAGGGCCGTTGGGCGGTTCTGTTTCCGTTCGGGTTTGGATTGAGCTACACAACATTTGCGTACAGCGGACTTACGGTCAAGGCGACGGGAGGCGGAAACGTCGTGGATGTTGCAGTTTCTGTGGTGGTAACCAACAGCGGAAATGTCGAAGGCGACGAGATCGCTCAGTTGTATCTTTACCACGACGTGAGCAGCGTTGAAGTGCCTGATAGGGCGCTGGCCGGTTTTGCCCGTATTCGCCTCAAGCCCGGAGAATCGAAGACCGTGATGTTTGATTTGAAAGCCGAACAGCTTGCCGTCTGGGACACTAGCCACCATTGGGAAGTGGAGAAAGGGCCATATACGGTGTTCGTTGGTGGTTCGTCGCAGGCGGTGCTCGCCGCCAAATTCAGTTTGCCGCAACCGCATGGAGAGCATACTTTCTGAGTGAGTGGAGGTAGTTATCCAATGGCAAAAGAGAGTACGTTAACGCGGCGCGAGGCAATGCAAGGTATGGCGGGAGCGGCTGTGGCGGTAATCGTGCCGGCGAGCGCTTTTTCCAAAGACCCGGCAAGGCCGTGGCCCGGGATCGTGTTAGACAAGCCGTCGCTTGCCGCCCCGCCTTGCGCCAAGACCGGAAATCCAGCTCCCCACAGAAGCCCCAAAACCAGAGCAAGAATACAATCGTGTAGTTTTGTCATGCTGAATGTGGCTGCATTCCCCCAGGGTGTTCTGCCGATGTTCCGATAATGCATCTGTATCCCCATTTCAAGGACTGTTCTCTTCGCGCAAATGTGAACACCCGATGTGCGGACGCTTGCGCGACCCGCCCCACCTACACGATCTTGAGTGTGATGGCGTAATCGCAGGGTTTCTGCTCCGGCATCACCACTGTTAGGCCCTGTTCGTCCTGTCTCCACTCCACCTTGCCCTGATAGCCCAACAACTCTACGTTTTGGATATTTGGCGGCGAGAAGGTGCTGGTCGTAGCCAGAGGTCCGATGAAGGCCTTCTTGTCCGGCCAGCCCATCACAAATGCGTAGAGCGTGTCGCCCTTGGTTGTGAAGCGCACTTCCTCGGCCGTAAGATCCGTGCGGCCAGTTTCGTTGAACCGGGCGCCACTACTAGATGGCGGCGCCGTCGCCACCGGCCCATCGCCGAAGGTCTTCCACGGCCTCGTCGCGTAGATTCCCTCGCCGTTGACGGCCATCCACTTCGTGATCTCGTCCAGGATGACCAACTCCTCGTAATCGAGTTCTCCGCTATTCGGAAGAGGGAAGTTCAACAGAAGGTTCCCATTGCGGCTGACGATATCGACAAGCAAGTCGATCACGTACTTGGGTGTTTTGTACCTGTCGTCTATGTTGTAATGCCAGTCCCCGACACTGCTGTCGGTCTGCCAGGGATTCTCCGCAATACCCGCGGCCACCCCGCGCTCCCAGTCCTGGACGCATGTACCGACCTGGCAATCGCTCGGGAGCTTGCTGAAATACACGGCTTCGCAGCGTCCGCCGTGGCGCTTGGCGTCGATATTGTACAAGTTTGCTACGAGGGCCAGACCATACTCTTCAAAAAAGATATCGCCATCGGTGTAGAGCAGATCGGGTTGATAATTGTCGACCAGGTCCTTGATCCGCCTGAAGTAGTGCATCTTCCAGGCGTCCGGCGCCTGACGATCGTTGATCCGCTGGCCATAGGGATAGTCTTTCGGCAACTGGTGATAGAGATCGGCGTACGCGGGGTCCGAGCCGTCGTAGGGCACGCTGGCCAGCGGGCCGGTTCTATCGCTCATGTGGGATGTGGAGAACCAGTGATAGCTGGGAGCAAGGTGCTCGCTTACCGCGAACCGGAGCCCCTGCTTGTAGGCAGCCTTTCTGAAATCGCCGACGATGTCCCTGTTCGGTCCCATGGCGACCGAGTTCCAGCGCGGCTGATACTTTGAGTTCCAGAGGTCGAAATTATCGTGATGCACGGCCATGCTGCAGAAGTACTTCGCTCCAGCCTTCTTGTAGAGCCCCAACAGATGATCGGGATCAAACTTGTCGGCCTTCCATATCGGAATCACATCTTTGTATCCGACTTTCGTAGGGTGGCCGTAGACTTTGACGTGATACTCGTACTGCCTGCTTCCCTGGATGTACATGTTGCGGGCATACCAGTCGCCGTATTCGACTGCAGATTGCGGTCCCCAATGAGCCCAAATGCCAAACTTGGCGTCGCGGTACCAGTCGGGAACCTGCCATTCCCGGAGTGACTCGCGCGTGCCCCTGAATGGGCCCGGAGCAATCTCGAGCACGGGGCTGGAAGGTCCGTCTGTGGTGGTAGCTGACGGCCACTCTTCGCCTCCCCCCAACAGCTCGGTCAGAAGAGAGCCCTGTGCCATGGACTTGTGCGATAGAAGGAGCGCGGGTGCTCCCGCCATTACGGAGAGCGTTTTGCGCCGGCTGAGATTCATAGTTTCATCCCTTCAGGAATCTTTTCTGAGTCACAGATGGAGAATTTCATTGGCCGTTGGTGGAAGCGGAAGTAATGCTCGCAATACGGGGCGTGTTTTCTTCAGCCAGTCACTTGCCGCTCACGTCTTAGAGAACCTCTTCTCGGGTGGAATTGTGCGAAGCGGGCATAGCTCTGGGTTGTATCGGCCAAATTCGCTCGACCATCCGATTGGCTGGGCTATAAAGTTCGTCCAAGCGGCGGCACGGCTCTTGATGTTGCCGCAATACTTAGCAACTTGCAGAAATCCGTTGCCGCACAACGGGCTCCTCTGATTTCTGAATCGGCAATTCGCCAAACCGCTTGTCCCGGCGAAGGGCAATGATAACAATCGCTTTTTGAACTGTCAACGTTAGAGTTACCGTTATCCTTCGCATCCGATGCCGCCAGTGCAGCCGGAACAATGAGCCTGGGCCGGAGCTGACGTTGCATCTGCCGTTTATGGCCCCTGTATCGCGCTCAACTCCTCAAGTTGCCGAGGAGAATTCTGGTCCTTGTGATCTATGTTCTTGATCTCCCTTGCCAGAATGGGGGATGAGCTCCCTTGACAGACTTTGCCGCCCAGGCCTAATCTGATCCATCAGTTACGTTACCGTTAACTTTTACGATTCCAAATTTCTTTGTGAGTGCCAGCCGTGTGCGCAGGGTATCTCGCCGGGCCGAGAGAAATGTCTTGAATCCGCTTTGGCCGGGCTGACGCTGCGGCGCGTGGTGGTGGTGCAGCCGAAAGGAAACCCATGGGCGATTGAGGTCCACGGCAACACCGGCTCCAATGCTATCGACATCCCATTTATCTTCACAGTCTCCTCCATGGAGCAGGCGATAACGGAATAAAACATAGCGTGGCGCTGTGGAGCGGAGTTGGGGAAGAGGGGCATCTCGGTCTTGAGGCTAGATGCAGGAGAAAGCAATCATGAGGCGCAGATCATTCCTGTTAGGTGGAGCAGCCATTTTCGCATGGGCTCGAGTCGCTAAGCCCGGATATTCGGAGGTATTTCGCGGGCGCGTCCCCGATGGGCCCTTTGAGCCCGATTGGGAATCGCTCAAGTCATACCGCTGCCCGGATTGGTATCGCGATGCAAAACTCGGTATCTGGGCGCACTGGAGCCCGCAATGCGTCCCGGAGCAGGGCGATTGGTACGCGCGAGGTATGTATGTTCAGGGATCGCGTCAATATGAGTACCATGTAAAGACGTATGGACATCCGTCGAAGTTCGGATACAAGGACATCTGCCATCTATGGAAAGCCGAGAGATGGGACCCGGAAGCTCTTGTGAAGCTTTATAAGCGCGCGGGAGCCGAATACTTTGTTGCGCTGGCCACGCACCATGACAACTTTGATTGCTGGAATTCGAAATACCAGCCTTGGAACTGCGTGAATGTAGGTCCGAAGCGCGACATCGTAGGGACCTGGGCCAAGGTGGCGCGTTCTCACGGGCTGCGATTTGGCGTCAGCTATCACGGGACGCCAGGCCGCGTGTGGGACGAGTTTTTGCCCGTGCGCTACGAGAGCGACATTACCGGACCGCTCGCGGGAGTTCCTTACGATGGCATGCAGACGATTGCCGATGGGAAGGGCAAATGGTGGGAGGGCATGGACCCTCAGATGATTAACGGCAAACCCCACCGGAAGAACACACCGTGCCCGGAGTTCGTCAAGCAGTTCATGCTGCGCGTGCAGGATGTCATCGATACTTATAACCCGGATCTGCTGTACTTCGACGACAACGCGCAGTTTGACTTCGACGACGGCGGCAATCTCAATCTGAAGGTGTGGCTTGGAATTCCGGACCTGGCGCCCCAAATCATGGCGTATTACTACAATAAGAACGTTCAGAGGCACGGCGGCCGCCTCGACGGCGTGCTGAACCTCAAGACCGTTCCTGAGCCTGTCTGGGGTACACTCACCCGCGACTTCGAGGCGGCGCTGGAAGACAAGCTGCAGGAGGATCCCTGGCAAACGGACGCCTGCATCGGTGGCTGGCACTATAGCCGCCCTATCTTCGAGAACCACAGGTACCAGAAAGCTTCGTTAATCATCCCGATGTTCGTCGACATTGTGAGCAAGAATGGAAACCTTCTGCTCAACATTCCGCTGCCCGGTCATGGAGAGCCGGACAGCGACGAGATGGCATTCCTGAACGAACTTATTGATTGGCAAGAGATCAACTCCGAAGCGATCAAGGGTACACGCCCCTGGAAGGTCTATGGAGAAGGTCCGTCGACAAATGCCCCAAAGATCGGGTCCTATCAGTTGAATCGCCTTAAGTTCGACGCCACGGATATTCGATTCACCACCAAAGGCGACGCTTTGTACGCAATCGCGCTGGGCTGGCCGTCTGACGGCAAGTTTTTCATCACATCGCTCGCTAACGGCTCGGCAAACTATCCTGGTCAGATCGCAAAGGTGGAACTGCTTGGATCGAAGTCGAATGTTTCGTGGACGCGAGGAACACAGGGCCTGGAGATTCAAGTACCGGATTCTCCGCCGTGTAAATATGCATACTCGTTCCGGATCCTTCCGGCCTGATTTATCCGTCCACCTCGAAACCTATAAGGCGGCCTTCAGGTCCTACAAACCTGAATCCGCCACCGCGGTGACGCGCGACCGATCTTTCCTGACGTCGCCACTACCCCTCCATGGCCCGCGTTCAGATCACCTACACCGACCGCGGGCAAGCTGACCCGGTTTGCCGATGGTTTGCGGGCGAAAAGCACCCGGAACGGTGCGCGAGGAGAGAATGCAACGCGATGTAGGGGTGGGAGTATTTCTACCTAGGGGGAGAATGGAACAACGGTTTTGGGCTGGAGCCAGACTGATATTCATTTTGATGAGCGTTGCGGCATTGTGCCTCGCGGCGCGCGCAGCGGAATACGTCGTCGGGCCCGTTGGGACGGTTGGAATATGACGCATTTGAGATCCTGTTCCTCACGTTTACGTGGATCTGTACGTGGCAGATCGCAAAGGAGGAGCAGGGCGACGTTGTTAAAGAGCACACTGCGCGCGGCGGCCAACTCGGTTCCAGATGGACGGCCTTTTGGGTCGGCATTGCAACGTTGGTGGCTTTAGTTGTCGTGGTTGGCGCTGTTGTGTACGTACATCAATATCGGAAAACCAAGCCGTTTTGAAGTTGAGAGATGGCTACTAGAGCATTTTAGGAAATAGTATAGACTGGTAATTGGCGACACTCCGCGGCGCAGAAGATATGGGGCGACCCTATGGGGATGATTTGCGTCGTAAGTTTCTATCTGCCTACGACGAAGGCGAGGA
>JBEKGW010000042.1:0-33094 GCA_050012595.1 Terriglobales bacterium | reverse complement strand
AAGAAGTGGTACGGATAAGTCTAGTCGAGCCGCTAGCAAATTGCCCCAGGAAATCGCGCAATCGGTCTCGAAGCTCTCCGGATGCACTGCCGGAAGAGAGGTCTTTCGTTTTCCGGGCGGGTTACCGGCAACCCGGAAGTGACGTGAGGCAGATCACGTTGGTGACGAGTGGGCGACGATCCAGGCTCAACCCAAATCCAGGAGCCTGGGGCGTTTCCCGGTACCTATTCAACCCTGAGCTTCGCAAATCTTTTCACATTGGTGGGTTACGGTGTCCGCTGCGTTCCAACATCCCGTCAACGCAAATAGCGTCCACTCCGGTTTCGCGTTCGCTGAAGGGTGGGCCCTCGCCTGCGCAGGATTAGAGGTCGATTCCGTTGCGCGGAGCCGCTTTTCGGTTCAGGGAAGTGCACTTTCATTGCGATGGTCGGCGCTCAGCCTATTGACCTCGGTTATCACTTCAAAACCGGCCAACGGGATCGGCCGAAGACGTGATTGCTTTACCTCGCCGCAGTGTGTTTCAGCAAGGGCGTTCCGTAACTTCCGAACTGGCGTATGGGCCGGTTCTCATGAAATTGCTTTGTACGAGACTTTTCTGCCCTGGACGCTCCGTAACAAGCCGAAGTTTGAGGTCTGCGGGCAAAAAAGCTGTCCCTGGAAGCTCATCAGCCGATGGTGACCCCGGTGTGTACAATTGCGGCGCCCAGGAAACTATCCTGGGAACCCTGGCCAAAGATCTTTGCCTCATGCGAAATGCGATGAATTCAGGTTTCACAGTCAACGCCGCGCCGTCCGCCGAGTCCGAAGCCGCGCCTCCCCAGGCAAAATGGCCGTACCTTGAGCTCGGCATCGTAGCCGCGATTTTCTTCTATCTGCATCTGTTTCGCTTTCCGTTTCTGCCCATTTGGCATTGGGGAGACCAATCCGTCTTTCTTGAACATGCCGAGCGTATGCTTCACGGCGCGGTCCTCTATCGCGATCTGTTTCAGCTCAACCTGCCCGGGACCGAATATCTCTACTACTTGCTTTTTCTGTGCTTCGGTGTGCGCCTTTGGATTGCGCCTCTGATAGTGTTTGTCGCTCTCACTGCAAGCACCCTGCTGGTTTACTCGCTCTCGCGCGCCGTTCTTCGTGGTTCGGCCGCGCTGCTCCCCGTGGCCGCCTTCCTCGTCATTTGCCAGCGCAGCACGATGGATGGAACTCATCACTTGTACAGCACTCTCCTGGTTTTTGCCGCCGTCAGTCTCGTAGTCAGGGCACGCAATTACCTTTGGCTTTGCTGCGCGGGCACCCTCCTAGGCCTGGCCACGCTCTTCACATCCAGCCGCGGAGTCTTTGTCGCGGCGGGGGTGTGTTTGTTTTTCATCTGGAAATTCCGAGATTGGGGCAAAGCTCTGCTGGCCGTCTGTGCATTGCTCATCCCTCTTGTCGCGGTGATATCCGCAGCGCTGACTTACCTGGCAACTTCTGTCGCGCCACGAGCGCTGTTCGAGTCGTTGGTCGTCTTCCCGGTGCACTATTTCTCCGCGGGCCGCTTCAACACGCGAGCCATGTTTTTCGCGGAGTTGAATTCTGCTCTGCCGCTGCGGCCCCATTCCGTTTTGCTTGTTGGCTTGTGGTTCGCGATAAAAGCCGCAGTACCGCTCCTGTTCATTGCATTCATTGCCAGGCGCCTTCTCTTCAAACCCATCGAACTGCGCGGTTCTCCGTCAAATCAAGCCCTCGTCTTATATTTCTTCGCCGGATCGTTCGAACTACTTGCGCAGGCCAGTTCATTGTCGCAGGCGCGCTTGAATTGTGCCGCAGCCTTCGCTTATATTCTCGGAGCGGCAATGCTCCACGATTCTGGCAAACGCCGCTTGATCGGCACCGCGCTGGCAGTCACATGCCTGATCGGCCTCGCGGAGGTGACCGCTGCCGTGATTCATCCGGTCCAGAAACTCGACAGCCCGCGCGGTTCCGTCGTATTTCTGCACGGCGAACGCTATGAAATGGTGGCGTGGCTTTTTCGCAACGCACATCCCGGCGATCGGCTCTTTGGAGACCCCGATCTAAATTTCGCACTGGGCCTTGCGAATCCCGCCGAGGTGCAATGGGTTGAAAACGATGCGTTTACCCGCCCAGAGCAAGTCCGCAAACTGCTGATTGCGCTCAATCGATATCCCACGCGGTTCTTCATCTGGGACGACGTTATGGATCGCTCCGGCCCTGGGGACAATTTGCAGCCTTTGCGAGTTTACCTGAAGGAGCACTATCACCTTGCGCAGCACTTCAGCGGTGGCGCGGAAATCCTTGTTGACAACGATCTCTTTCCCAGGTAAGCAAACCTGCGCACAAATCATTGCCTCTACAAGAACTGCTTTCCGCAACGAAGAGTGAAGCACATCTCGTTCAGAGCACCTGGTTCAAACCCAGAAGGCCGGCCTGCAAGACTTCCGAACATGTCCTATATTCTCAATGCGCTCTCATTCTTCTTCAGGATCGTCAGGGCATTCTCCCAGATAGAGCCGCCTCTATGTGGGCCATCTCCGTCGCCATCATACTGCGGCTCATCGAACCAGACCCAGTAGACAGTGTTGGTTCCGAGTGCACTGTGCTCTTGTCGGGTGAGTGATCCGTCCCATGTACCGGAGATGGCAGTTACCGCATTTGGTGGTGCTGAGATTGTTCCCGGCGCGCATTGAGCCCAGAAAAGGTCATCTGCAACTCGGACCCGATCTCCCGCACCAAGCCTTTTGTCCATGCGAAACGAACCTTTTCTAATTGATATGCGCTATCAACGTGAGCGTCTGCTTAAAGGAATCCGCTTTGATAACGATTCTAGCGAGTCGGCCTATGGCCCTGGGATTTTAAGCTCGCTACTGGTATGCCGGCGGCCGAGGAAATGAGCGATGGGGCGCCAAGGCGCTCCCCGGCCGCCGATTACTCCTCAAAAGTTGGCTTATGGTGAGTGATTGAACTGTTCTGGGTGATTGACCGCCTACCCTGACATTACTGAGTAGTAACGGAAGGGTGGCCGACAACACGGCCGCGGCCCTGTCGGTAAGCGCAACGCCCCGTTAGCGCCAGCTGAGCTGAGTCGTGGGACCCTTGTTGGCGCTCTCTTGGATCACGAGCGATCCTGCACATGCCTTTTTTGTCGGCAAGTTTAGGGAGTTTACGCCTCCTGCGCGGTCACAGACGGGGACCGGCAACCGTGTTATAAGAGCTTCTGTGTTTTACAGAGGTGAACCATGCAATCGAACATCACCGGTTTTCGGCGAGAGTATCTCTCGGAGCTTGAGATTGCTCGAACACAACTCCTTGCGCTTGCTGGCATCGTGCCCGACGAATCGTATGGATGGGGACCCGTTCCCGGCGCGAGGTCTTTCTCAGCGGTGCTGGTACACATTGCTGCGGGGAATCTTCTGCTCTTATATCGCGCGGGTGTGCGCATGCCAGTTGTAATCGATCTCTATGGTGCGATCGAGGGTGACACAGCCACCCGGCTGGTGGCCATAATCCGCCAAAATGTCGCGATGGAGACAACGATGGTCACTAAATTCGAAGTGGTTCATCTTCTCGATCGTTCGTTTCAGGCCGTTGCGGAAGCAATGAAAACGGCTACCGACGATGATCTTGATGTTGTGGGGAATTTCTTTGGTGAGCCAGAGGCAGTCCGCAGGCTTTATCTGCGTTTACTAACACATTCTCACGAACATATGGGGCAAGCCGTCGCTTACGTCCGAACCATGGGTTACAAGGTGCCGTGGCCTGACCCTCTGGTGTATTTGGATCGCGCGGCAGCCAGCGAAGCGGCCCAACAGCTCACAGCCTGAGGACTGCGGTCTAACGCCCTCGGGACAATGACCGCGTCTTCGTCTACATCAATACCAACGTCTGCATTATCGGCCAGAGCGCATACCGAGCCGAATCTGCAGTTCTGGGTGTGTCACCGGCTATCCGGACAGAACCCGAAAATGGGGATAATGTCCGGTTTGGCGACAAACCGCCCAGAATAATTGCTTTTGGTGAGCTGGGTCACGCCCGACAAACTCCCACAGTGCTATGTTCCTCGCATGCCACAGGCTCAGTGAGGGTGTGCTTTGTGAAAGCGATTGTGTGCACACGATACGGCGCGCCGGATGTATTGCAGCTTAGAGAAATAGCAACACCTTCGCCCGGTGAGGATGAGGTCTTGATAAAGATCTGCGCGGCATCTGTAAATCCACTGGACTCCGGCATCATGCAGGGTCCGTGGATCGCCCGTCTGATGAGCGGGGGGCTGCTCGCACCAAAACACAAGGTCCTGGGAGCTGATATCGCAGGGCAAGTCGAAGAAGTAGGCAGAAAGGTTACACGATTTCAGCCAGGCGACGAGGTGTTTGGGGGATTGTTCGGGGGATTGTTCGGCGCAAAGGGTTTGGGGGGCTTTGCCGAGTACGTGTGTACTACTGAAGATAGATTGGCGCAAAAGCCGACCAACCTATCATTTGAGGAGGCAGCCGCAGTACCGGTGGCAGCAATCACTGCCCTTCAAGGTCTTCGCGATAAGGGACGTATTCAGGCTGGTCAAAAGGTCCTTGTTGATGGCGCGTCTGGCGGCGTGGGTACCTTTGCGGTTCAGATCGCCAAATCATTCGGGGCTGTAGTCACGGCGGTCTGCAGTACCCGAAATCTGGATACGGCGCGATCGATTGGCGCAGACCACGTCGTCGATTACACTCAAGACGATTTTACGAAAAGTGGAAAGCGCTACGATCTGATTCTTGGCGCGAACGCACATCATTCGATTTTCGATTACAGGCGCGCGCTTGGGCCGACCGGGGTTTTTGTTATGGTCGGAGGCGGTTTGGTTCAAATGCTTGAAGTCTTGTTTCTGGCACCCTTCCTGTCGCGGATTGGGAGCAGAAAAACAGTTAGCATGCTAGCGAAGATCACCAACAAGGACTTGGTTTTTCTGAAAGATCTTCTTGAAGCCGGAAAAGTTGTTCCCGTCATCGATCGACGGTACCCGCTAAGCGAAGTGGCTGAGGCTATCCGTTACCTTGGAGAAGGACATGCGCAAGGGAAGGTCGTAATCACCGTTCAGGATCCTTCGGCCTGTTATGCCTGAATCACCGGCAATCCGGAAGTAACCCCGAAAAGGGTGTTATGTCCGAGTAGGCGACAACACGCTCGACACTCACGTGAGAGCGCCAAACTAAGATGTGCGGCGGCGAGATCGCCATACGACTGCTGCGATCGCTCCCGCGCCCGCCAGCAGAGCTAGGATGATCGTCGAATCTTCGGGCGAATCTTCGCATCCCGTTTGCGCGCGCAGGGTGAGGGCTGTGGCAAGTATCAGGGCGAAGCCAACGGCAGTGAGAACCTTCTGCATGTTCATTGTGTCCTCGATTCTCTTCTATCGGGCCCGGGAAACCACTGGGGTGTAGAAAGCCAACCGGCGTGGCCGGGCGAATTTGGGCTCGGCCACGTCAATGAGCGAAGGCGCAATCACGGCTTGTTGACGGCGTAAGTGCCATACGGGGCGATGAGGTTGGCAACCTTGGGTGTTACCACCGGAGCCGCTGCGCCGACGAGCTCGGTGAGAGTGTTGGCGGCATCGCCGGTCGCCTCAGGATTCGTTAGCCAGATATTCCCGGAGCCGTCAATGGCAAGCACGGCCACGCCACTGAGCGCGTTGTTGTTATATCCATATCCGTTCGTGCCTGTGATAGCCGTCCCGGTGGAGCTGAACTCACTCACTGAGTTTGCCTCAGCGTTCGCCGCCCACACGTTTCCGGCACCGTCAATGGCGATTCCAATCGGGGCGTCCAACCCCCCGCCGGTGTAGCCACCGGTGCCAGACTTGGCTGTTCCGCTGGAACTGAACTCGCTGAGGCCGCCTATGGCGGGTGGATTTCCAGAGTAATCGTTGTCGGTAGTCCAGACGTTTCCTGAAGCATCGATGGCGAGGTACTGTGGCTGATACAGGCCGCTGCCGGTGAAGGGAGAGCCGGAGACCGCCGTGCCGCTGGAATTGAACTCGCTGATGCTGCTTTCGCTGGGACTGTCAAAGGCGCTGTTTGCCACCCAGACATTGCCCGGGATATCGATGGCGATGCCGGCAGGTCCAACCAGTTGGCCGTTGCCTGTGAAACCCAACCCTGAAAGCGGCGAGCCGCCGGAGCTGAGCTCGCTAATGCTGTTGTTCCCGTTTGTGACCCAGACGTTGCCGGATTTGTCGATCGCCAAAAGGACGGGCGAATTGAGCCCGCCACCGCTAAAACCGGATGCGGAGACCCACCTGCCCGCGGTCGTGAACTCGCTGATCGTGCCAGTCGTGCCGCTTCCGGGGTTTGTCACCCATATGTTGCCGGAGGGGTCGACAGCGACGTCCTCGGGCTGATTCAGGCCGCCGCCGCTGAAAGGAGAACCGGTGACAGGTGCGCCGTAGGGAGTGAATTCGCTGATACTGTTGGAGGAGCCGGTATTCGCTAGCCATATATTGCCGGAACCGTCGACGGCGATGCCCCAGGGCGTATCCATTCCGCCGCCGGTGTAACTGATGGCGATGGTAAAGTCGTTGGGCGCGGCGCTGAGCGAGGGCTGGAAGGGGGCACTCGCCGTTTGCAATCCGTAGAGATTGGCAATATTCGCGCCCGGATTGTGTGCGATGTTGATCGCCGCCGTCGCCGTGTCGGTGGGCGTGGTGCTCCCGTTCTTGGCGTTCGAGAACAGCGTAGTGCACTCGGTGGAGGGGGACACCGTCGTATTCACCGAATTGACGCACGCTCCCAGAATGTTGGCCAGGGTGTTGATCTCGCTCTGCGGCACTGTCCCGTTACCCGCCGGTGTGGTGGCCAGAGCCACGCCCGTGCTTTGCGTGTCCAGGTTGTCCCCCGTCTTAAGCGCATCAGAAAAGTCTGTTTGAGACAGCGTTGTGGGCGAGGTCGACACGTGCGTTGGATCGACGATATAGCCGGCGGCAGCATACGCCCCGACGATCGTCGAGACTTCGTTGACGACCACGTATTTTGAGGTGTAGCCGGAATGTGTGCAGTCACCGACTCCGGCGAACAATGTCGCGGCCGAATTGTTCCCCGAACCCGGATTGCCGCCCACCGCGTAGACGTAGGTAAGCGGAGTTGCCGTGAGGCAGGTGTAGTCGCCGGTGATGGTGAAATTGCCATTCGAGTCCGTTGTCACGTAATAGTTCCCACTGCCGTCCACGGTGGTGACGCCAGACACATTGTTCAGCAGCGATATTGACGCACTACCGTAGCCTTTGTTGCTGAACGCATACAGATACACGTGCGCGCCGGCGATGGGATTTTGGCCGCCATGAACCCTGCCCTGAAGAGCCGCGCCCTGAACTGAGGTGTTTTCGATTGTGTTTGCGACCGGCACGCCTGCGCAGCCGGAGAGAAGAAGAGCACATGATGCTACCGCAACATCCCAGGAAGTCCGCACGGCGAAACTCCTTTCGTCCACTCGTGTCCCGATGTTGAGGGCCCTTTTCGAATTGTGGAGAAAACTGGGGCCGGTATAACACGCCGGGGCGGTGCAAATCAACAGCGAAGCCCGATGCGCCGTCGGCCGCTTCCGCTCGTCTCCCGGATTCATGCCGAAATGGGTATGCTACACGATCACTTTGGCGCTGAGTACGGCGCTTACGTGGTCCGAGCGTGGCAACTGATTCACGGGATTTATTGATTCAGAACTGGCTGCGCAGAAGTGACACGATGCAGATCAGCCCAGAAAGACGGGCTTGTCGCACATCTTCGGCCGAGAGGCGAGGCCTGGGTAGTTAACAAACGTCAGAGCCCGGTTGACCGCCAACCCGGAAGTAGCTCCAAAATGGGGTTACTTCCCAATTGGCGACAATCCTGGCGCAATCTCTTTTCTTGACGTTACGGCGTTCTGGTTACCCTTACATACTTGAACCTAGGCGCAGGCATCGCAGATGTCTGAGCAATAGGAACCACGTGTTGGAAACCATTTCCGCAGCGCCTCGCCGATGCGTATCCGTCACCGCGGCGGCACTCTTCGCCGCAGTCGTGTATAGAACTGCTCAGATTTTTCCGCTAAATCGTAGAAAACTCCGAATGCAAGAGTCACAGGATCCCGCGAAAACCAGGAGAAGACGATGACAGGGAGCAAGGAGTCGCATCTAGCAGAACTCCGCACCAAGGCGGCTTACGCCCATGCAGCCGCTGCCCACATGCACAGCACCGGTGATCACGCATCCGCCCAGGAGCTTGCCAGGAAGGCTCTGGAATACTCCGTCGAAGCCTTGAAGCACACGGAAGAAATCGCGCAGAACCCGCCCCAATCCATGCAGGTTTAGTCCGCAGGCTCATTGGTGAATTGCCGGGCAGCGGACACTCGGCGCAATCCAATGAGTGACAGAACTCCGGGGAGCCCGAAGTGAAGGAGGAAGCGAGATGCTGATTATTCTCATTATTGTTCTGCTGCTGGTTTTCGGCGGCGGCGGAGGGTACTACGGCTACAACAGGTGGGGAACAGGCGGAGGCGCAGGCATAGGGCTTGGCACAGTCCTTGTGATCTTGCTGGTGTGCTACCTGTTGGGAGTTTTCCGATAGAGCGATCTTTGGCGGCCTCGGCTCGCGAACGGGAGATTGGCAACGGGGCAGAAGTCACTGTTCTGGTGCGCGAAGTGGGCAAAGAAGCCGCTGCGCGGAGGCAAGAGATGTCTATCGCAATGAGCAATGCACTGGCGCTGACAAGTTGGCATGATTTTCGGATATTCGTTGGCGATTTCACGGGTGGTGGCTCTGTTTGGTTGCTGATCGGGTTTTTATTGGCCATCATGGTGCTCTCCGCACTTGCGACGGAGGCGGCGCTGGTTTTACATGCCCCGCATCGACTCCAGTTCCGCGCCAAACGGCCCGTAAACCTTTCCGAATCTACGGCCCCAGAGTCGCCAGGTCAGGCGAACCCAATTGCCTCGGGTACTCGCACATAAAGCGGATCTGTGCGCTAAGAACCAGACCTAACGAAGGGACTGCTATTCATTGGGCAATGTGCGAATCAACCGTCCGCGCAGTGGCGGGTTTCGTAGCGGCATTCCAGAGACCTTGGCTAATGTGAGCAATTGTGAACAGACTGACGCCAGCAATGCGCTAAATCATTGCTCGGGAAACCCTAATTGGAGATCCCGGCTTAAGTCCATCGGCGAGAAGTAACTGGAGCAGAAATGAAAAAGATCATAGTCCTGTTGTTTGCCGCTCTGTTTGCGATATCCGCGGTCACGCCTGCCTACGCCTACCACCACCGGAGACACCACAGGTACCACGGAGGCCACCCGATCATCGTAATTCCGTTTTAGCGCTACGGTGATTCCTGGGCGTGTTGACTCTTCATCAGGAGACATGCGCGTCCACGGCCGATTGTCGGCACGTGGAGCAGGCTCTCGCCCGGAAGCGCCTTAGGATCTGGGTGTACCCGGGTGACTGCGATATTCGCAGGTTTCGATTCGTTCCTCTTCCACAATTCGTCTTCTGGCCCCCGGGAGGTGGGCAGACATGAAAAAATGGATTTGTTCCGTCGCCGGGCTGTCGTTTGCACTCGCTGGCTGCCCCGCCATATTCGCGCAAACTGCGGCAGTGCCTCCACCCAACATCCTCAACATTGAAACCATCAACATAAAACCCTATGCGGATGGGCCCTACGACAAAGTTGCTTCTGAATATCCCGCCTTGTCGCAGGAACTCAAAGACCCGATGAACTTCGTGGCGATGGAGGCCCTGACCGGCGCGCCTCGAGCGATCTATCTTTCCGGCTTCGACTCTTTCGAGGCGCTCCAAAAGAACGAGGAGTGGGTCCCCAGCGACGCAGCGGCCGACGCTAAGATTGAGGCGCTGGATACGCGCCAGGCCGAATATATATCCGAGGTCCACCACACCCTTTGGCATTACCGCCCCGACCTCAGCAACAACGTTGCCGGAGCAGACATACCGCACTCCCATTACTGGGAGGTGATCGTCTTCCATATGCGTCCCGGTCACGACGAGCAGTTCAAGGAATTGACGAAGCTTTATCGCGACGCCGACCTCAAAAGCGGCCAAAACATCCCCTGGTCAAGTTACGAAGGGATGATGGGCGTGACCGACTCCTACCTCGTCCTGGTACCGATGGCGTCCCTCAAGGATGAGGATGCTGGTCTGGCGCACGAGAAGGATTTCGATGCTGCCCTGGGCGACCAAGGCAAGGACCGGATGAACAAGCTTACCGAGGAGAACGTGGCCAGCGTCGAGGATAACCTCTTCATGGTCAATCCGGACTGGAGCTACGTTGACAAATCCTGGGTCGACGCCGATCCCCAATACTGGGGGGGCGAGCCGGCCGCAAAGTCCACACACAAGCCCGCCAATGGGGCCGCGCCTGCACCAAAGGTTTCTCCTACGCACTAAACAAGACCAATCGAAACACGAAGGGCGTCGTTGCGAAACGACGCCCTTCGTGTTTTTCATTCTCAGAAACGATTCGAGTTCATTCGCAATTTCCTAACGGGATTTTATCTTCCCCGTCCGCTGCCCACAGCGTTTAGACACTCAAAAACTGGCTGGCAGCGATCTTCTCGACAGCCTGGGCGGGAAACCCCAGATGCGCAGCTTGCATGCGCCGTGCGTGAGCGCGTGAGAAGGAATGCATATACGATTGCGCCACGCGATTCCAGACCATCCTGCGTGCATAGAGGTAAGCGCGTTTGCGCATTGCGTGGCGTTCCGCATCGTTGTCAAGGAGCTCAATCGCGGCAGTTGCGATAGCAGCCGGATCCTCAAAGGGAACCAGCGTACCGCGCCCATCGTTCAGGAGTTCGGAGGCGTGCCAATAGGGAGTGGAAATGATCGCCTTCCCGGCGCCCAGGGCATAGGCCAGGGTTCCCGATACAGCCTGTGCCTCGTGGCAGTAAGGCGTGATGTAAATGTCGGCCGAACCCACCAGCGTCGCCATCTCCTGTGGGCTGAAGAACCGGTTGTGGAAGATTACCTCTCGCTCGACTCCCAGTTCCCTGGCCAGAGCCTGCAACTGATCCCGGTATCGATCGCCCTCGCGAGCCCTGACATGCGGGTGGGTCGCACCTGCGATGATGTACACAACGTCCTTGTGTCGGGCGAGAATGCGCGGCAGGGCGCGAATCACACTCTCGAATCCCTTGTTGGGAGACAGCAAGCCGAACGTCAGCAATACAAAGTTTTCCGCGACGGCGAGCGCATCCTTGTAGACCTCCGGCTCCACAAAAGGCAAGTCGGGGATGCCATGGGGAATCAGGTCGATCTTTTCGCCTGGCACTCCAAACACGCTCTGCAGAACGCGAGATGAGTACTCGCTCATCACAATAAGACGATCGGAGCGCCGGGCAATTTCCTGCATGACCCGGCGCTGGCCGGCGTCTGGTTCGCGAAGTACTGTATGTAGCGTTGTCACGATCGGCATGTTGAGGTACTTAAGCAACTCCAGGACGTAGCTGCCAGCTTCGCCCCCATAGATCCCATACTCATGCTGCAAACACACTAAATCGACACCGCGGGCATTGAGGAACTTGGCGGTTACCCGATACGACGATACGTCATCTTCGGCGATCTGGAATCGCACTCGCGCAGGGTAAGCATACGAGGAGTGCGGGTCGTTGACGGCCACAACCGACAATCCTGCGGCTCCGTACTCTGCAGTGATCGCATCGCTCAGATCAGTTGTGAAGGTTGCAATTCCACATTGCCGGGGGAGATGGTTCCCGATGACCGCTACCCGGACCGGAAGTGAATGGCGGGGTGCCGGTTGCTGAGTGAATGCCTGTTTTTCCCCGAATACCGGAGTCCGCGCGTCGCGCAGGATCGCGGTGTTCGGTTGCGAAGTTACGGAGATGTCCGATGTGGACATTGCGGGTACCTTAGAGCAATCCTGTTAACGACCAAGGAAAGGGTTCCAATACTGCAAGGCGAGATCAGTGGCGAAGCGCTACAACAGCCGCCGCAGCTTCACTCGCGACGAAGGCCAGAAGGAAGAGTGCGGCGCCGATACCCGCCAATTGCCCGCGGGGCGTACCTGCGGCGCGAACGGGTTCCGCCGTGTCCGATTCGTTCTTCTTCATTGCCACCAGGCGGAAGCCGCGCATCAATGTGAAGCATCCAGTAGCGGACGCTACAATGTCCCCCATAAGCGGTCCAAGCTTGCGAATGCGGCGTATATAGCTGCTCATCATTGCCCGAATCTACTCCAACCAGGTTGGGATGGATGTGCACTTTTGCACTATGAGAAAAGGTCGAACGGGATCAAGTCATCAAGCCTCTGAGAGGGGCGGCGGCATCGTGAGAAGGGGTGCTGCCTTCGGGGGATTTTGCCGAATGATCTGGCATCGCTGCCGCCGCATTGGGGGCGGGCACCTGGTAAGAATGTTGCAGTTGCAACGCGAAGAATACTGTGCATTATTGCTCAGTGACCTTTGATCGATGACAGAAGTCTGACGCTTCCCCGTTGAGGAAGTTTTCCCGGACTTCGCCCTCAAGCCAGGTTGGAGCAAGCCCTCTCCTAACGCCGGTCAACAGGCTGTTAAATGGCGCTCGGACCTAAGCAGTCCCAAACAGTCTGTCGAGAGACTTCTGCGCGGTGAAAACGACGGGGGGCTTCTGAGAGTTGTGCTCAGGCAATTGGTCGAGCAGGATTACATTGAGCAGCGACTTGTGCACTTGGATCCTGCCGTTGTAATTGATAAAGCCAAGCCTGCGGAAACGGTTCATAAAAAAGCTGACGCGGGATCGTGTGGTGCCGATCATCTCCGCCAGGGCTTCCTGCGTAATGGGAGGAATGGAGGTTTCCGGTTCACCCGGCTTGCCAAATTCCGCCATCAACATGAGAATCCGCGCCAGGCGCTTTTCACTGGAGTTGAAGAGCTGATCGACAAGATCGGCCTGGGTTCTCATGCTGCGGGCCAGGAGGAATTTCATAAACATGTCGGAGAGGGCATGCTCCTGATGCATCACCTGGATCATCTCCTCCCTTCCAATCCTGAGCACAGTGCACGTGTTTATCGCTGTGGCCGTGGCCAGGCACAGTCCAGGCACCGAGGCGAGGGACTCCTCCCCCACGAAATCGCCGCTGGAGAGAAGCGTGATCGTGGCCTCTTTGCCTTCGTGCGAAACCACAGTGAGTTTTGCCCGGCCGCTCTGAAGATAAAAGACGGAGTCTGCCGGATCTCCCTGGGCAAAAAAGTTCTCTTTCGGCTTCACGTCGGTGATACTTCGGCCAACGCCCGCGCGCGCAAGGTAGGAGATTGGGTCGAATGTCAAGTTACTCGCCGCGGTTTTTACCATGGGACCTCCTTCGAGGCGGTTTGGATCCGGGATGTGGACTACGGCTGGTCGCTCATAGACCACGGAGTGGGGTACCTCAGAGAACATGACCAAAGCTTCCTTCCCAACTTGGCGCCCACAGCGCACGATGAAGCGACACTTTTGCAGCCTGCACAAAGTGTGCTGCACATGGAATAGTGAAGCTATCGGGGAGGCTACTAATAATGGGGAACTTTGTCAGGGAAACCCTGACAAGAAGCGCATGTACATTACATATCAGGGCAAAAGAACGGCCTGAAATAGAAACTCCTACCGGGTCGAGCCGCCGGACTCACTCTCCAGCGTTTCCGGGGTCAACAGGCCCATCTGTATGGCGAAGCGAATCACGTCGCTACGAGTCCGAAGTCCGAGCTTGTCAGCAAGACGTGAACGATATGTCTCGATTGTCTTCACACCCACAAATATCTGTTTCGCTATTTCCGCACTTGTGTAACCCCGCGCCACGAGTGTGAGCACCTGCAACTCGCGTTGGCTAAGGATGTTTACCGGTCGCGTGGGACCAGCTTTTGTACTTCTCTTCGCTAGCACGTCCTGGACAAGAACATTGGCCAAACGCGGATCCACAAAGATCCCTCCGCGATGCACTGCTCGTATTGCGGCAATCAGTTCCGCATCCACCGCCCTTTTCAACAGGTAGCCAGACGCCCCGGCAGCCAGTGCCGATCTTAAGTACGCAGGGTCATCGTGCATCGTGAGGACGAGCACCCGGGTTTCGCGGCAGTCTCGCGCCATCTCTTCGAGCGCCTTCATACCCCCAACCCGAGGCATGGTCAGATCCAGCAAAGCCACATCCGGTCTTGTTTCCCGTGCCGTTTGAACCGCCTTCTCTCCATCGGGAGCTTCCGAGACAACTTCCATATCGGCCTGGGCATTGACCAGCATTCTCAGTCCGGCGCGGAGAATTGCGTGATCGTCCGCGATCATGACTCTGATCTTGTGTGTTCGCGCCGGCATTTCAAGTGCTCCTCGGCCCCACCAAGGGCTGGAGGTCCTGAGTGGCAAGTGGGACTTGCACAAGGATCTTGGTTCCCTTGCGCTGGGGAACGAAACTGATCGTCCCGCCAAACATTGCCGCTCTCTCGCGCATACTCTGAATCCCCAGGCGGTGCGAGGAGACAGCCACGGCCTTGGCGTCAAAGCCACACCCGTCATCGATTACTGCTACCTCCACGGCTGCGGCCAAACGGGCGAATTGAATGCTGACCGCCTTGGCTCCCGAATGCCTGGCTACGTTGGTCAGGGCTTCCTGGAGAATGCGGTACAACGCGATCTGAACCCCTGACGGCAGGTTGCTGGAATCAAGTTCATTAAGTCTGAGATCCACAGCTATTTTGTGGGTCTTTGTGTACTCGGCAGCGTATCGGCTCAGCGCAACCCCCAGGCCATGATCGTCCAGCGCCGTTGGGTGAAGCCCACGGGCGAGCCGGCCGACTTCGTCGATGGCCTGGGCAGCGATCTCCCGCAGCCGCTGTCCCTGTACCTTCGCATCTGCCAGTTTCCGTGCATCTTCCAGGGTTCGCAGGCCGACCAAAAGAGCGGTCAGCAACTGGCCGGCTTCGTCATGCAATTCGCGCGCAATCCGGCGCCGTTCCTCCTCTTGCACCGAAAGCGTGCGTTCCAGCAGGAGCCGGCGCATCGCTTCGGCCTGCTTGATTTCCGCGGCCTGCTTGCGTTTTTGCTCGCTCAGATCGGTGATCACCATGCCCAAGGCATCGCCCTTGTATCCACGAAGCCGGTTCAGTGACAAATAAACCGGAATCAGTTTTCCATCTGCGCAACGCAGGCTGAATTCGCCCTTCGCAACCGCCTTCTGAGCATCGGAAAGCAACGTTTCAAATCTGTCTCGCTCTGCTTTCGCAACCAGCGACTGCAACGCAACCCCAATCATCTTTCCTGGTGGCCTATTCATTAGTTCTGCAAACCTGCGATTGCAGTAGAGCACAGCACCAACCCGTGACAGCGTCGCCGCGCCTTCGCTCATGGCCTCCACCAGCATGCGATAGTTGGGTTCGCCGCCTTTCAGAGAGACCACCCGCTCTCCGTGACGACCGGAAACCATCAAAGCATCCACTTCGCCGGACTGTATGGCGCGAAGAGTTTCCTCCGCACTTTTCAGCTGGGCGCGAAGCTTGGCTTGCTGATTCGAAGCTGTGGATGACGGAAGTTTATCTGAAGATGGTCCAGAACTCCTGCGAGATCCTTGCGGCGTACCCACTTTGCCGGGCAGCCGTCTGGGGAGGACTCGGCCATCGGATTGCGCGCGCTTGTTAGACATCTGATATTTGAGCCTTTATTTCAGCGTGCTGGCTGAAGATCCAACCCCACAATGACGCTCTCGGTCCTGGAGAGGTTCCCAATGATCTTCTTGACCGGTGGCGGAAGCCTTCTTACCAGGGTCGGAATGGCGATGATCTGATCGCCCTTAGCCAGTTGCGGCTTCTCAAGCAAATCGACGACTTCAATGCAGTACTTGCCATGCAGCTTTTCCTCACAAATCTTCTTGAGGTTGGTGATCGCAGCAATCGAATTGGGCGTTTGGCCGGCTATGTAAAGCCGCAATATGAAAAAGTCACTCCGGCTGGTCTTGGGCTGCCGCTTCTTTGCGGAACTCTTCTTCATGTCGGTGCTCGGTTTCTGGTCCAGATGGGCCAAACTTGCTACTCGGTCGCCGCGACTGCACTGGTACCTTCGACGGTCGTGGCCTGCGCATGATCCCTCAGCACGGTGCCCAATTCCAGGCCTTTCTCGCTCACAATTAGCTCACGCGCTTCGCGCGAATGTGACATGCCGCGGGATTTCAGGACGTAAAGCTCGCGCCTCGGCCGTCCATTGGGTTTGCTGTCGCGCAACACAATCCAGGTATCCATGAGAGAGGAGACCGCGGCCGCAGTTCTCTCCTGGGGGTCTCCTGCGAAGGTCAGATTCGTGAACATCGATGTGATCTGTTGCACCTTGAGGAAATCGACCAGGCGCATGAGCATCGATTTAACGTCATAACTGCCCGAGGCCGAAATCAGGTTCGTGATTGGGTCGATGACCACGACGCTTGGCCGAAGCTGGGAGATCAGTCTGTGAATAACGGCCAAGTGTCCTTCCAGGCCGGTGCTGGTTGGCCGCATCGCGTTGAAGTGCAGTAAGCGCTTATTTACCCACCTCTCCAGGTCAAGGCCAACCGAACGCATGTTGCGGAGAATCTGGCTGGGAGACTCTTCAAAAGTGAAATACAGGCAAACTTCACCACGGGCGCAGGCGGCCCTGGCGAAGTTCGCCGCCACGCTGGATTTCCCGGTTCCCGCCGTGCCGGTCACCAGCACACTGCTTCCACGGAAAAATCCCTTACCTTCCATCATCTCGTCCAAAGCTGGAATCCCGGTTGAAACGCGGTCCGTAAGCGCTTCGTGCGTAAGCAAGAGAGAGGTGATGGGAAGCACGGATATACCGTCCTCGTCGATCAGGAACGGATATTCATCGGTGCCGTGCGAAGTGCCCCGGTACTTGACGATTCGCAACCGCCGGGTGGAAATCTGTTCCGTTACCCGATGGTCCAGTGAGATCACGCAGTCGGCGATGTATTCTTCCAACCCGTGACGGGTCAACGTGTGGGTCCCAGCTTCCCCGGTAACAATTGCGGTAAGCTTTTGGTCTTCCAGCCAACGGAATACTCGGCGGAGTTCAGATCGCAGGATTGCGGAGTCAGCTATTCCGGAAAAAAGTGCCTCGACGCTGTCCAGGACAACGCGCTTCGCTTTGATCGCTTTGACAGCGTGGGCCAAGCGGATGAACAGGCCATCGAGGTTGTATTCTCCAGTCTCGGCAATCTGGTTTCGTTCAATGGAAACGTAATCCACTAATAGCTTCTTGCGTTTGCTAAGCTCACGCAAATCAAATCCCAGCGATGCGACATTGGCCGTCAGCTTCTCCTCAGTTTCTTCGAAATCCATGCATACGCCAGGCTCGCCATATTGAACCGCGCCGTGCATCAGAAATTCCATTGCGAGTAAGCTCTTGCCGCATCCCGCTTTACCGCACACCAGCGTGACACGGCCTTTGGGCAGACCTCCACCTGTGATTTCATCCAGTCCCTGGATTCCTGTCGGGGTCTTGGCGAGCGAGGTGCGACCGACTTTGGGCTTTGCCTTGGCGCTAGACATGGTAGGGCTCCTGGGATTCAGGTCGGTTTAGCTTGGGCGTAACTTCAGCCGTATCCTAGCACTGTGGGTCCTTCTGTGCCAATGCTCATGCCCCGCGGTTCCCCGCGCACGAACACCAGGCGGAAAAGACTTGCGAACAGCAAGTTGCTCATCGCTGTCTGCGCGCTTGGCCTATGGGATTGGGACGAGGAAGCTAGTTGTTATGGAGAACTACAGCAAGAAGTGACCTATGAATCTCCAGCCCATTCCTGCTATAGGCAAGGAAGCCTGATTTTCTGAACCTATTCATAAAGAAGCTGACGCGCAACCGGGTTGTGCCTGCCATGTCGGCCAGGGTCTCCTGATTAACCTTGGGGATTACGGTCTCGGACGTGCCTTCCTTGCCAAAATGAGCGAGCAAGAGCAGAACCCGGGCTATTCTCTTTTCACAGGGATCGAAGAGTTGGTCAACCAAAGCCTCATGATATCGGATGTTCCGCGCCAGCAAATATGCGACGTACAGATCTGAGAGGGTGCAATCCCGGCGAAGCGCAAGCATCATTGCGTTCTTGTCAATCTGCAGCAGTTTGCAGTCCGTCATTGCGGTTGCAGAGTCCATGCGCAAAGGCTGTCCAGCCAGGCCACCGTCTCCAAAAAACTCTCCCTCGCTCAATATGCTCAGGGTCACTTCCTTGCCAAACTTTGAGACGACGGTGAGTCGAACCTTGCCTTCCTGGATGTAGAAGACTGCGCCGGCCACGTCTCCCTGCGCGAAGATTGCTTGTTCCTTAAGAAAAGTCACGACTTTCACACCCTTGCCGATTGTGGCCAGGATTTTCCGTGAGTTGAAGTCGCGATCGTTCTTTGCCGTCGTGGTGGTCGTCATCAAGGGCTTCTCCCGGCTTGAAGCTATATTTCCCAACTTTAGGTCAGAAGGGGTCGCCAAAGATGTTCAACTTTGCTCGCAATGAGCCCGGTGCACGGATTCCAATGAAGTGCGAATGTGTCTCAGCCCGCTCACGTCCAACCTTGGGATCCTGTGCCACCGGCTAATCCCGCCGAAGGGGATCGAATCGAAAGCTTGATCGATGAGTACCGCCCTTTGAAACCGGCCCACGACCCTACATGTTTCCCTTCTCGGTTTATGCATCATCGCCGATGCACTCATCGAGCGATTTCGATGGAAAGGTTCACGGATTCCTGGGTTCCGGTCGTGTCACCGCCAAACCGGAAGTTGCACCATTTTGGGTTAGGGAAGGGTTGGCGACAAACCAGGAGTTTGCCAATTCAACGACCGTCGAGTGTCCAACGAGCACCTCAGTTCATGCTAAGGTCTATTGGCGTTCGATGGAATCCTGTTCACGACCGCTGAAGCTCGTGCTATCCCACCCTTGGCGCGATGAAGCTGCGCTAAGGATTGGGCACCTGCTGATTGCTGAGGATAGGGTGGGGGCGGACCGCCGACTGCTTTAAAGTCCAAGTGAACTAACTTGAGTTGGGTCAGCGAGCAGATTTGGCATAGCGCCAATCGGCTGATCTAGCGCCCCATGGTGATTGGTTACAAGTTCCGGCTCAAGCGCCCCGGCGCCGATGAGCATCTCGGCAGCGGCTGTATCCCAGCGGCGAAGGACACTGTTGACGAGAAGCTGGAGATCGGAGAGAAGCGTAGCGCGCGCAACGTAGTCAGCGTCCAATTGCTGCTTGGCGGGCAACACAAAGCTGTTGTAGTAGGCGTTCAATTGATCGGCCGGCACGCGGGCAAAGATAGCCTCTTCCTCAGCAAACGCCAGCGTCGCCATGCCCGTGAGTCCGGGGCGGCAGGGAATGTTGAAGATCGTATGCTCCGGTATCTTGGGCCGCGGGCCCACCAGGCTCATGTGCCCCAGCAGAACATTCGCGAGTTGCGGAAGCTCATCCAGCTTCAAGCGGCGCAGAAAAGGGCCGACGGGAGTGAGGCGCTGGTTGTCAAGCGTGGTGATGGGATGGTGCGCCGTGCCGGCTACATGGATCATGGTGCGGAACTTGAGGATGGTGAAGACGCTGCCGTTACGGCCGACACGTTTTTGCGGAAAGAGCACCGGGCCCGGCGAGGTGATGCGTACCACGGCAGCGATGGCCAGCGCGAGAGGAACTAGCACGGGCAGCGCCAGCAGCACACAAACACAGTCGAAGAGGCGTTTTGCCGGCGAGCACGTCCAGGGGCTTTGCAGATTCCCCTCGCGGCGTTTTCCTGCCGCGCAGGCTGCATGGGTCGCGAATAAAGATGCGTCAGCTATATCCGGAACGCGATGGCTGAGATTTCCGTTACCCATTCCGACCTTCCGTGGCAATGAGATTGGTCAACTTCGAACGAGATCTGCATGCATGGTTACCGCTTGCGCCTGCGCAAGCTCACCAGGCTTGTCGCGAGAGCGCCGGCGCCGCCAACAAGGACCAGGACGAGGGTGGGGTCTTCAGGCGAGTCGTCACATCCGGTTTGGGCGTGCAGCGGAAGAGCGAAGGCAAGCATCAGAAAAAAGCTGAAGGCGAGAAGCGTCTTTTTCGGGTTCATTCCATTCTCCAAAGCCGCTTTCTGATCCCTGACGCGTGATCCCTGCTTTATTCACGGCTTGTTGACGGCATGAGAGCCGTACGGGGCGAGCAGATTGGCAACGATGGGTGTCACGACCGGCGCCGCCAAGCCAACGTACTCACTTATGTAGTCGCCGCCACCGCCGCCCCAGTTTGAAACCCACACATTGCCTGAGCCATCGATTGCGAGTGAATAGGGGCCATAGAGCCCACCCTGATAACCGTAGGTGCCGGAAATCGGGTTGCCGGCGGAATTGGCCTCGCTGATCTCGCTCCCGCTGCCGTAGTAGTTGTTCGTCGCAAAGGCGTTCCCATCACCATCGATGGCGACATTGCAGGGGTAATTGAGCCCTCCGCCGGTGTAGCCGGTCGTGGCCGGAGAAAGCGCGGAACCGCTGGAGCTGAGCTCGCTGAGGCTGCCCCCGAAAAGGTTCGTCGCCCACACATCGCCTGCAGCGTCGATGGCGACGCCATAGGGACTGTCGAGCCCACCGCCAGTGAATGGGGAGCCTGCGTTTGCCGTACCGCTGGAATTGAACTCGCTAATGCCGGAAGCGTCGTAATTCGGTACCCAGACATTTCCGGAGACATCAATGGCGACGCCCGTCGGATCATCGAGCCCGCCGGTGGTGATGCCGCCGGAGCCGGTGATGGGCGACCCGCCGGAGCTGAACTCGCTGATGCTGGTGTTGCCATAATTCACCGCCCAGACGTGGCCGGATTGGTCAATGGCGAGGTCCTGAGGATCGTTCAGGCCGCCGCCGGTGTAAGGGGAACCGGAGATGGGCGAGCCGCTGGAGTTGAATTCGCTGAGGCTGGAACCGCTATAGTTCACCACCCAGGCGTTGCCGGAGCTGTCGATGGCGACGGCATTAGGACCATTGAGTCCGTTGCCGGTAAAGCCGCCGGAGCCGGAGAGCACTGCGCCGGTGGGACCGAACTTGCTGAGGACATTGCCGGTATAACTCACGACCCAGACGTTTCCTGAGGCATCGATGGCCAAACCGCCTTGCCCATCTAGCCCGCTGCCGGTGTAGCTGATGGCCATGGTGAAGTCGTTGGTCGAGGTGGTGGTAGGTTGGAAGGGAGGATTCGCGGTCTGCAGCGCCAAAAGGGTCGAGACACTATTCCCACTTGCCGGATTGTGCGCGATAGCAATTGCTGCGGTTGCCGTCTCCGGGACGCTCCCATTGATGAGGAGCAACGTGGTACACGGATAGGGGCTCACGGGAGGGATCGCCGTGTTCACGCAGGAAGCAAGGATATTCGCCAGCGCATTGATTCCCTTTTGCCAGACGACTCCGTTTCCTGCAGGCGTCGTGGCCAGCGCCACGCCGGTGCTCAGCGTCTCCATGTTGGGAATCATGGCAAAAGCGTTGGCCATGCCTTGAAGCGCCAACGTGGTGCCTGAACTGGAAATATGCGTCGCGTCCGTCGCAAAGCCCGCAAGCGCATAAGCCGTTACGACCGTCGAAACCTCGTTGACGGTAACGAATGTCGACGAGCTCAATGAGCCGCACGATCCCAGTCCAGCCAGCATCCCTATGCCGTTATAGACTCCTGCCCCCGCGTTGCCGCCTTTTGCAAAGAGATAAACCTGCGTGTCGGCGCTCGGGCACGTATAGTCGCCGGAGATCGAAAAATTGCCGTTCGAGTCCGTCGTCGCGTAATAGTTGTTGCTGCCGTCTTTGCCGCCTGCGGGGGTCTGGCTGAGCACGTTGGAGTTCAGCAGCGACGTCGAGGCATTGCTGCTGGATGCGGCGATGCCATTTCCGCCATAGCCGCCCGTCCCAACCGCGTAGAGATACACGCTGGCGCCCGAAACCGGGTTCTGTCCGCCGTGGACTCTTCCATGCAGCGCCGCGCCCTGCACCTGGTCCGGTTGGGTTGAGGTTGTGGTCATGGCCGGCTTGCCTATGCAGCCGGAGATGAGAAGAACACAACAGGAAAGCACGATGGCACAGGTGGCACGCATTGAGAAAACTCCCTTCATTGTGTTTGCTTGAGACGCTGACGCACGGACCCGGGCGGGGGAGGAAGGAAAATCGTAAAAAGGAAATGAAACCGGGGAACGGGGAAAAACTGGCGTTTGTATATCACGGCGCAGGGAGGCTGATCAACAAAAAAACGCCAGTCCTCCAGAAATTCTAACGAAAGGCAAGCGCCGGGTATTGGATCAGTTTGGAGAAGCTTTCCCTCATGGGCTAAAGCCCCGATTCATGTGGCGCGAACAGGCCGAAGACAAATCGGATCAGCGCCATTCTCTAACGATTGTCGCCAGATCTGGATCTCACTCAATGATGAATGCGCAATATCGTGTACGCTCGCGTCGGTGCTTTCGGGATACAGCGGGGACTGGAGTTGGGTGTCAGAGGGGAAAATACGCGATAAGTTCGTGTTGACCTATACTATGGGCCCTTTTGTCCCCTACATCCCCCGGCAATGCTTTAGAAGTCACAAGAAGAGGTAGGGGAAATGCTATCCCCTACCCCTGCGATACAGATTTCCAAACCTCATCTGCGGCCTCGATTTTAAGGGGTACAGCGGGGACAGGATGGGGTGTAACAGAGCCGTTGCGCCCCTGGCGCAGAGGCCCGGGGCGGGAAGAAGGAAGCCGGCGGGCGAACCGGAGAAGCATCGCATCAACTTCCATACCAGGCTCCATACCAGGCCAAAAAGATCAGATCAGTCCTATATATATAGACAGAAGGAGCTGAGGCCTGTCACGCACACACTCTCTCTCCGGCCAGACCAGAAGCAGATCCTGAGAACAACCCACGAGCCAAACAACACCATCAGCAACAGCCAGACAGTCCCACCGGACATGGCCCTTGCTCTGCCCGGAGCTCGGATGAGGCGCCCGGATGGCGTTGCGCACTGGTTCACAATTCTTATGCGCAACGATCCTGGTGGTTTGGTGGCGTAGCGCGGGGAGTTTTCAGTTCAGTAGAGTGGTCTGCGAGCCGCGCGGCCGACGCGGCCCATCACAATCACAATGCTCCCCTCACAGGAGAGGGTGAGTGCAATCCAGAAGGTGAAGCATGAAACGCGTTGCCCTTTATCTACGCACCTCAACTCTCGATCAGCACCCGGAGACGCAGCTTTACGATCTCCGGCAGATGGCCGCACAGCGCGACTACGAGATCGTTCGAGAGTACACGGATCAGATCAGCGGCGCCAAGGCGCGACGCCCGGGCCTCGATCAGATGATGGTCGATGCCCGCCGCGGACACTTCGATGTCGTTATGGCCTGGGCGTCGGATCGGATCGCCCGGTCGGTGAAGCACTTTTTAGAAGTGCTCGACGAACTGAACCGGCTCAACGTCGAGTACGTCAGCTTCCGCGAGCAGATCGACACCGGTGGGCCGCTGGGCAGGGCCATCGTGGTGATCATCGGAGCCGTCGCCGAACTCGAAAGGAACCTGATCATCGAACGAGTGCGCGCTGGAATGCGGCGTGCCAAACTCGAGGGCCGCCACATCGGTCGCCGGCCGCTCGACCTCAACCGCGAGGCGATCCTTCGGGATCGCCAAAGCGGACAAAGCCTCGGCCAGATCGCCAGGGCCCACCGCATCAGCCGCGCCACCGTTCACAAGATCGTCCACTCAGAAATGGCGCTTGAACAGGGCGTTCAAAAAGGGTGCCGAAAACCTGCAGGCTAAACCCAACAAAATGAATGGCCGGATCTCACCGATCCGGCCGTTCACAAACCTGTGGGTTGAGAAACAGCTCCGGATAGACCTCCAACTTACTACAGGACGGTTACAGTGACCGTTCCAACTGTCGCAGTGACCGAGCCTGAAGTCCCGGTAACGGTGATCGTATAGGTTCCGGCAGTGGTGCCAGGGTTTCCACCCCCTCCGCCTCCGCCGCCACCACCTCCTCCGCCTCCGCCGCAACCAACCGCACCAATCAAGGCACACAGAAGAAGCATTCCCATCATTGCCAACCAATTGCGCCGTTTTTTCGGAACCACCAGGAGCACGACCAGAGCAAGCGTTGTTCCGCTGGTCGGCCAAAAGAGCTTCTTGATATTGTTCTCCGCGCTTGAGGCCGCAGTAGTGGTCACGGTCAATATTGAGGTTTGAGCCGTTGCGCCGCTGATGGTTACGCTAGGCGGATTCAGGCTGCATGAAGGCATGTCGCTGACATTTGTCATCGACGTAGTCACATTGCAGCTCAGGTTTACCATTCCGGCAAACCCGTTTGTCCCTACGATGCTGATCGTTCCAGTGTTCCCTGTGGTTGCTCCGGGTGAGATGGAAATGGAAGTGGTTCCGCCACTGCCAGGGGTAAAGCTGGGTTGTGGGGTAATGGACAGGGAGATGCTTGTCATCGCACTCAACGCCCCGGAGGTTCCAGTCACGGTCACCGTTACTGGCGCGGAGGTGACCTGAGCCGAGGTGCTGGCTGTGAGTGTAAGCACCTGGGTTCCCGGCGCGGAACCAGCGGCAAAAGATGACGTAACGCCGCTTGGCAAGCCGGTCGCGGCCAGTGTGACGTTGCCGGAGAACCCTCCAACGTCGGTCACTGTAATGGTGCTGGTGCCGTTTCCGCCCTGCGCCACCGAAACGGACATGGGCGAAGTCGAAAGCGTGAAGCCTGGCGCTACGTTCACTGTCACCGTGACATTGCCGGTTACCGTGTTGTAGTCGGTTGTGTCGGTGGGCGTGAAGGTCACGCTCTCTGAATCGGTTCCTACCGCTGGTGTCGCCGACGGCGTAGTCCATGCGAACATACCCACCGCTGAAGCCGTGCCGCCACTTAACGTCGAAGAGGCGAGCGTTTGCCCAATCGTGATCGCGCTCGCAGTCGGCCACGCCGTCACTGATGGAGTTGCCTTGGCGACAGTCAGTGGGACCGTACTCGACATGCCGGGCGGATAGAAGTTCTGTGTACTCGAGTACGTCGCAGAGAAGTTGTGCTGACCCGCAGTTGGCGAAGTCATCATGGTGTAGCTTCCGTTCCCGTTGGAAATTGCGCCAGCAACCAAGGCATTACCGTCTTCAGAAACGGTCCAGGAGTAGCCCTGTGCGACACCTTCGACGGGTGTCTCAGTCGCTGTCAGAGTTATCGATTGACCGTAAGTAACGCTTGTGTTCGGCTGCACCGTTAGCGTTACCTGAGGCGTTTGGCCCATGACCGTAATGTTGAACGATGCGGTCTGGGAGGCCACCGGGCTCTCCGCGTCTTTGACCGTAACGGAAAAGTTGAATTGGCCCACCGTGGTCGGTGTTCCCGTAATGGCGCCGGTGGTTGGGTTGAGCGAGAGGCCCTCTGGCAGACTGCCCGTGTAACTGTACGTATAAGGTGTTTCTCCGCCACTCGCTTGCGAGGCAATCGATGCGGAATAAGGTTGGTTCAGCGCGCCGTTTGGCAGCGTGGCCGCGGTGAACGCGAGCTGAGGATTCACCTGAAGGGCCGCGGTTCCAGAGATTGTTCCGGCGCAGGTGAGGTCATAGGTGTAGTTTCCGGGGGCAGTTGGAGTGATGGCCGCGGAGTGGCCGTATGCGCCATTCGAAACTGTGCCGGTCTGTAACCCGGACCAGCTACCTGCACCGGTGACGCCGCTTCCTTGCACGAACGCGTAGCACTGTTGCGCGGTCAGCGAGAATGCATTTGGTACCGACCAGTTGAGCGTGGCAGGCAGGCCGAGCACAATCAGCGAGGGAGTTACTGTGAGTTGCACGGGGACGGGAATCGAGCTTGAAGGCGCAACTTCATAAATAACTCCATCTGAGTTCTGGCCGCCGGTGCTCGATGTTCCGTAGAAGTTGCCGTTGCTCCCCTGAATCATCCAACTTGAACTATCTGCGGACGGAAGCAATGCAAATGGATTTAAATTCGAAAGTTGCGTAGGCGGATTCGATGCAGACGAGGTTAAAAAGCCGTTCATTGAGCCTGCGGGAATTTCGAAGATTCCATTACCACTCGATCCGTAGTAATTGCCGTCGCTCGCCAGAGTGATGCCCGCGAGCGATCCGCCGCCATCGGTTTCATTACCACTGACATTTCCGTCCGGCACGCTTTCGCCGGTAAATGGATAAATCGTGTTGAGTGTCCAGGGTGTTGAAGGTGTTGAACCGCTCGGGAGAGGCTGACACTGGAAAACGGTGGCGACATCATCCGCTCCAGTCCCGCAACTGGCGCCGACAAGGTAGCCGCCATCGCCAGAAAAGCACGCCCATGGCGTCGTACCAAGAATGCTCCCGTCGCTCGATTCGGTGAGTGCAATTGGAACTGAATTGAATGACCACTCGAGATCGAACGGAAATCGGGTTCCCGATTGCCGAATCACTGTATCGGGCTTAGGCGACAAGTGATTGGGTGCCAAATCTGAGACAGACACGGCGCTGGCAGACAGATCCTGACTATCGCCAAACGTGCAAAGCAGAGTATCTTTCTGTGTCGAAACGCTGTATTCAAAGACCCCGCCGCAGCCGAAACTATTTGAACTTGAACAGCGGTCCCCTCCCAACTGTGCTGTTCCATAAAGGTTCAAGTCGCAATTCGCTCCATTGCTGCACTCACCCTGAACGAGGGAGTTGGGATAGGAAAGACCTGAAGAAGCGCCGAAAGTAAGCGACTCGAATGTGCTTGACGTGGGATCGAAGCTAAAAAGAGATCCACTTGTTCCACAGTAGCTGCAAGACTGGGAAATGCCGTAGAGGACCGATGTCTCACCATCCGTTGCAAGCCCAAGCGTGAGAGAGCTGGGAAATGCACCTTTTGTGGGGCCATCGAAGCTCACCAGCGTCGGAGACTGCCCGGCTAGCGGCGGCTGCGAGGGAGAGATCATAAAGAGAGTGCCGCATCCGATGTTATTTGTTCCCGTCGCATCGACGCAGCATGGTTCCGGTTTGCCCTTATTAGGGTCAACCGCTCCGTTATTCCCACCGTTATTGTCCGTGCAAGCGGTGTTTGCAGTGATCGATGTTCCTCCAAAAGCCGTCGTGCCATAAAGATTCCCGTTCGGCCCTTGAATCAGCCCTGTTGGATATCCGCCGTCAGCGCCGCCGCTGAAGTTGTACAGCAATGTGACAGTCGCCGTCGATCCGTTCACAACCATCCGAAAAACGGTCCCGCATCCAACAGAATTCCCGTTCGTATCTGTGCAACTGCCTGCGTTGCCGCCATACGCGGTCGTCCCGTAGTAGTTTCCATCCTGGGCTTCAATCAGGGAATTAGGCGCGTCTCCATCGGTCGCGGCGCCCGTAAAGGAGTGCACCACGGAGGTAGTTTGGGTCTCGGAAGGCAATGCTCCCAACAGAAGCAGTGTGAAGCCAACACACAGACTGACTGCGAGCCGATTCATGAGTCACCGGTTGACGAGAGATATGAAGCCTGGCTATGCAATATGAGGAAGCTTGTTCCGGGGGATCGAATTGAACAGAATTTAGCAGATTGTCATGTGCGTTGCAAGAGGTTATGCAATCCCCTTTCGATCTTTATACCCGGTGACAAGCGGGGCGAGTTGAGGGCAGTTACTGCCAGTTTCCGGTGAGGACAAACGGTGCCCAGTAATAGGGAAGCGCAAATCTGGCAGGGGCGGCTAGTTGGCCGGGTTCGTTCTCGACGGCTTGAACGCCGCGGCCGCCGGCGCCGGACTGAGACATGGCGTTGCCGTGCAGCAGGTCCAGTTCCGCTTGCCTAAGCGCCTCCGCTTTGGAAACCATTCCGCCCGAACCTGCCCACCGCCGGTAAAAGTCCGCCATGAATGCGCTTGTGCTTTCATCGTCCACGCTCCACAGCGAAGACAGGACTGCTTCAGCGCCTTTCTCGAGCACGACTTCGCTCATGCTCTCCATCACCACACCGTTTTCTCTTTGTTTGGCATCTCCTGCCCGGCACTCCGCGGTTTTCACTGAAGATTCATCGTTTTGAAAGCAGATGTCACGTTCATTGGCTGCGCCGGTCTGGCATGCCGACAACGTGACCAGCTTGGTTCCTTTGATATGCACGTTACTGCTTTTCTCGAAATCGGCCATGGAGTACTTGTATCCGGAGTGATCCTGGTCCTTGCCAGCCAGAAGCAGGAAGGAGAGATCGTCATTTCCAGGCTTCAAAACAAAGTGGCTCGCGATGTGAACAACGTCCTGCGATTTTAGAGACTCTTCCAGGGTTTTTTCGGTGAATTGCCCGTCGATCAAAATCGTCCCAGGTAGAACACCATGAGAGTCGGGCACGGCTGGGTCGGAAACAACAGAGTTCAATTCCTCTTTCACATTCAATAGAGGGCCCAGGTCATTGAAGTATTTGCGGCTGATGCCCATTGCAATGGCCCGCGCGTCTTTCAATTCCGGCGGCGCCTCGATCGAATGACTCAGAGGCGTGAAATTCACGATACTGTAGTCATCGACGAGATACCGCTTTGTCTCTGAGTTATATAAGGCTGCGACAGGGATGTAGCGCAGGGATCCGTCCAGGAACCAGACAAGCGTTCTTGCTCCTAGCAATTGCAAATCCTTTTGCACCGGTGCAAACAGTATCTGGAATAAATCGTTGGCTGAAGCGGTAGAACCCGGATCCCGGCGACTGACTAGATCGACAAATTGCTTGCACTTTTCGTCGAGCGCGGTTTGCGCGATTGGATAAAACCGAGCAAATCGGCCGGCATGGCTGATGACCATCACGCGATAGCGATCAGTGCCTTCCAGCGTATAGAGGGCGACTGCGTCCGGACTCTTGGCAAGGAGTTTCTCGAGAGGCAGTTCTGCGCCCGTGACGCTTTGCACGGCGACTGCGGGACCTGCTTGCCCTTCGAGTTGCTTGTAGAGATTCTGAAGGAAGGCATCAAATCTCACCTGCTCGGCGCGGAGGGCCGCTCGGGCTTGGAGAATCGCAGACGATTGCCGATGATCGGTACTTTCCGCCGCGCGCAGCGCCTTGTCCAGGCTCACCCATTGTGCGAGCTGCGTCTCAAATTCATCCTGCAAGGGCGCTTCGCGCGGGCTTCGGACAAGGAACTGGCTTAGGTCGCTGGGCTGTTCCCCGACGTAGTCGGAGTATTGCTGAATCTTGAGCAGATCGAGAACCTGCTGCGCCTCTACCAACCGTCCCTCGTCAATCAGGAGTTCCGCGAGGGTCCGGTAGGTCGCGGATTTCCTTTGAAGAAAGGAACTCGTAATATCGTTGCTCAAGTTACCCATATTCCTGCGCTGCGACTGAAACCGGTCGACGGCTCTCTTGCCGAAAAAGATGGCCGTGTTGGGCTGGTGATGCAAGCGAAAATGATCCATCAAGGAGGAATCAACTTCGCCTTCAAGATCGACCTGTTCAAACTCCCGGGCGCAACGAAGCGATTGAAAGTAGTTTGGGAGCGCATCGGCCTGTTCGAGCTCTCCAATTCCCCAGGCAGAATAGGCCGGCGTCACAGGGTCACCGGCTCTCGGCGCCAATTGCATCGCCTTGTTGTAGTAGCTTCGCGCTTGCGCTTGATGGTGCAGGTCCGTTTCAACCATGCCCAGGTTATTCAAGACCATCACTTGCCACGGTACGTTGTTCGTGCGCTGGAGCAGAGGCAAGACCTGCAGATATGCGCGGAGGGCCGCGTCTGGCCACTGGGTGTCACGGTAGACGCCTGCAATCGCACCCAGCGTGGCCGCTTCCGAGGTGACATCGCCCGCATTTTGCTTGAGTTGAAGAGCCTGATTGAAGTCGGAGAGCGACTCACCGAGATCCCCAAGTTCCCAGTGGAAATACCCCAACTGGTGGAGCGTCATGGCCTCAGAGGTGCGGTCGCCAACCTGGCGCTCGAGGATCGCGGCATTATCGCCATCCGCCAGCCCATTGCGGATCTGGCCTCGATCGAATTCCAGCGTCGCAAGATTCGTCAGGGTGGCGATCTTGTCTCGGCAGTCGTGAATCTGGTCTTCGATCGAAAGAGCCTGGCGAAAAATGTCGAATGGGCTAGCAGAATCCTGGATGGCCTCTCCTTCGTCGTTCAGAATCATCGCCTCTGTCCGCACATCGTTCGCCTGAATACTGAGCGGGAGGGCCTTTTGAAGGTAAGGCATAGCTTTTTCAGGGGAGGAGACAACGACGGCCTCTGCCTGGGCGCGCAACGCTGATGCTTCAGCCGCTACGTTGCCGAGTTTCGTGCTGACATTCAGCGCTTCCGTCGCATCGCGCATCGCGGCATCGGGTTGTCCCACTTGCGTGAGAGCATCCGCAGTCATCGTGAGGACCTGGGTCTTTTCCTCGGTATCACCGAGAAGGCTTAAGGCGCTCTTCAAGTAAGGAAGCGCCGCCTTGTACTCTCCGGACTGCTCGTATAGTTGACCGAGCAATGTGAGTGCCCGGAGCTCGCCTTCACGATTTTTATGAATTCGAAAGTCGGCCAATGCTGATTTCAATTCGGCTAGATTGCTGTCAGAAGCTGCATGGCAATCATCGGGAACGATTCGGGTAAATATCGAACCCAGGTTAGCGGCTGCAGGCGATGGCGTATGCGAAGGAGCTTGCGGATGAATAAACTGGCCCAGGCAAGAGAAGGCAATCAACAGGCTTGCGCACAAACCGGTCATCGTGGATCGAGCGAATGAAAGCGTGGAGCGAGTGGTAAGCGCTGTGGCTTGTCTGGGCACGGGCATCCCTTGCAAAAGGATCGATGAGTGCGGCATGCGAAAAGTCCGATTTGGGGGAAGGAGCGGAAACCTGATCCGGATTCTACCTCAAACTCAATAGAGACGACCGGGAGGGCGGAAAAATCATTTATTGCCTGGCGGCAATCGTGATATAAGACTTTCCATCCCCCAACCCGAAGGTCCGTATGTTAACACTCGTCTCATTCGATCCCTCAAGGATTCTCAAAGGAGAATGAACCCCATGACGCTGTCGCGGCGTTCCTTTCTCGGAAAATCGGCAACCTTTGGCGCGTTGTCCTCAATGCTGGCACGGCTAGATATCGCTGCGGCAATCCAGACTGCCCGTGCGATGCGCTCATCGGCTCCGACGGCAGGCGAGACGTTTTGGAAGAGTCTGTACGCAAGCGAGAGCGAGAGGGGCGAGAGTAGTTCCACGCCCAATCCCGATCGTGACCCTCGCATTGCTCTATACGATGACAAGGCTGGATTGCGCTGGGTGCAGGACATCAAACCGTCTGAGCTACCCTCATTTACCGAGGATGCAGTTGTCACGTTGGAGCTGACCGCAGGTGCCCGCCGACCAAAAGAACGCGGATCTTTGAAAAATCCCAGCGATGGATGAACATTGAAAAAGAGCACCAAAATACCCGATCGACGACAAGGCGCAGGATTGAAGAGGTAGACCACTATATGGAGTATGACCGCAAGGAAGCTTCGTTGGAGGAATTCAAAAGGCTCTTAGTGCAGTCATTGAATGATCCAACGATAACTGTCGAAATCGAAGAGCAAGTGCACCAGCCAGAATATGGGCCCTGGGCCAAGGTCTCAAAGTTCTCTGGTATTGGTTTGTACGGACGTAACCAGCAACGTCAACGAGAACGTGAACGGTCGGCGCGAACGCGCCGGCAGCGGTTGCGCGACGCCAGAACTTGACTTTGGGCGACGCAATTGGTGATCCATCTCACAATGTTTGCAGTAAGTTAAGCAGTGGCCTTATATTGTTTTCGGGCGGGATAAAACCCGTACCTTCACCTGAAGGGGTACCTTAACGCGGAGCACGGCGAATCCGCTCGCCTCATTAAAGAAGGTGACCCGCTCCACGAGGCCGGCGATCTCTTCTGATGGGGTCCGGATCTGAGGGGAGGAATCGTTCATCCTGATCGAAGTCTATGCGGTGGGAACTGAACTAGGGATTCTAATCCATGCCTTACCTCTGGAATGTCTGTGGGGGCATACCCAACACAGAAGACAGTGTCTCTTGAGCGTCACAGTGCTGACGGTTCAACAGACTTCAAGCAGGACGGCAACCACAACAGGTTCAGTTCACCGTCGCCCCGCCGCAGCACCGCTTGTACTTCTTCCCGGAGCCGCAGGGACACAGATCATTCCGCCCTACCTTGGAAACGTTGCGCCGTGATTCGGGCGTGAAAGTGGTGCCTTCGTAGGCTTCTCGTTGTTCCCGGAAATACCGATACGCCCCCAATAGCCCAGCCGCCATCTCCACGATAACTTCTTCGCGCTTCTCGGGGCTGATCGGCTCGGGGCGCATCTCCGGGTCTGGGTCGTGCTCGTGGCAGAGCATCATCATCGGGATCAGGCATCCTCCGCGCTTTTCATCATCGACCAACTCTGCCCAGCCGTCGTGGCACAGGCCTGTGCCGCGCATGAAGCCGCGAGCCCAGTCGTTGCCCTGCACCATGCGATCCTTGTCTTCAAGCAGCAGCGGCACGTAGATCTCACCTTTGAACAGCGTCCCGGCGATGTCGTTCCAATGCCGCATCAGGAGCCTGAAGATCTCGTTCGCCTCATCGATGCTGGCGAACACGCAAGTGTCCGCTATCTCGCCGCCGAAGACTTCCCGGTAATATACGCTCGGCATCACGGCCTCCGGTCCCGCAATGAGGGCGGCGAAGAACCCGTCGAGTGCCTCGACGTTCATCGCCCTACCGCCCTTGCAGTTCTTGAGGAAGCCGCCGAGGCGGTCAAGCTCAGCGTCCGTTAGAGGCTCGTTCTGGGTGAAGGTTCTCATGGTATATCCAAAAGTTCGCAGCGACAGTTTACGATACCAACATCCATTCGCTGCGTTCTTGTTTCCCCATGCGGCGGTGATGGTAGGCAAACCAGATGAAACTCAAGCTCAAGGCACGCGTCAACCGCTCGGATGCCCGGACGATCCGGCACGCCCTTGAGCAACTTTCTGCGCAGGGTTCGGTCAAGAAAGAGGGTGACGAGTTCGTTGTCGAAGCCGAAATGGAAGGAACCAGCGCGAAGGAACTGAACCGCACACTGCTCTCCGCCTTGAGAAAGGTGGAGAAGAGAACAACGCTGCGTGCGGAATGGACCTCCGGCGACACGACCGAGCGTTTCTTTGATTACGTCCTCAAGAAGACAATCAAGGGCTTCGGCTGAGCCATTGCATTTGCCTGTTGATTTGCTCAGACCGTTCCCAGCGGAGGAGATGCAGGTGTGG
>JBEKGW010000041.1:0-34985 GCA_050012595.1 Terriglobales bacterium | reverse complement strand
TTTGCCATTGCCCGTTTCTGCAAAGCTCTTTGTTTTCAGCATTTCGCTCACCAGCCTGGGGCCATATGGTTTCTCCCACATTTTCACAATATACGTGCAGAAATCGAGATATTTCTGCTCTCCTGTGTATCGATACAGAAAAACCATGGGTTCAAGAATACTGCCAGACTGCATACCCATCTGGTATCCCGTTCTGATGATATTCAGCTTCCCTGGCTCCTCACCAAAGGTTGTACAAAGCAAGTCACCGATCTTCCTCGCTCCCGCCAAAGCCGGCTCATAGCCGGTCAGGCTGTAGTAGTACAAGAGCCCGTACAGAACGTATTTGTGTTCCCAGACATCCAGGCCGAGCCAACGAACTGGGAAAATACTCGTTCCCGCATAGCCGTCTGGATCAATGCATGCAATAAGAATATCCATCACCTTATCGAGACGGCGCCTCAAGCTTTCATCGTCTTGATACTGCAGATCCCGCACCATCCCGTGAATGTACTTGCCGATAAATTCTCCTTGCGCGAGATCCTTCTTCGGTCTATCATAGAATCCTTCCAGTAATTCGACTTCAAAATTCTCCACAAAACCCCAAAGAGCCATTTCGCTATTTAACCTCATCCGCTCGCCCAGCACGCCTCCTATCGCTTGGCCTCCAGGGTGAATCGGGACCATATAATCCTTCACTTTGTTCTCAACCGCCCACTTCACGTCAGATTTATCGTATGGCGTATGGTCCCAGTGGCTCGGTTGTCTAGTAAAGCGAAGCTCCTCCCCAGGTTGCTTATAGCCGAGCAATCGCTCGCGAACATAGTTATCTCCACTCTCCTTCTCTGTAACCTTGTACCATAAGAGATAGTCGGTATTCGCGAGCGGAAGAAATCTGTACCGGTATGTATTTACCCGGTCGTCATAAATGTCGATCTCGACTGCGTTCGTATCGGCCACCTCACGTGTCTTCCGGTCAACGACTTTGTATTCCAATGTTGCCGAGATCACTCGCTTTTGCGAGTAACTGCTCGCGGTGAACTCAATGTCAATCGGAGTTCGCGCCTGTATTTCATAGGGAAGCCGGTTGAAGCCGAACTTCACAAGATCGAAGAAATTCGGCACAAACAAGCTCCCGCCACGGAAGGAATTCCCCCACCAATCGTGATTGTTGTACACCCTCGCCGCAATGACGTTTTCGCCGTCCCATTGAATGCAGGGTGCACTCACTGGGATATAGTAAACACATTCCAAGGCATAGGGGTAATACTTGACGATATCGCGGCTCGGAATTCGATACTCCTCCAGAGATATTCCATTCAGGTACAAAGTCACCTTGTCAAACAGCCGGCCCAAATCGAGCACCAGCACATCGTTGAAATAGGAACCTTTCTTCAGGCTGGAAGGAACTACCAGTTGCGTGCGAAACCACGCTACTTCGTCTCGGTAGTGCATATCGCCAACCGTAACAGTATTCCACTTGCTGTCATCAAAATCCGCATTCTTCCAGAGAGGATCATCACCCACATTGAACTTCCACTGGTCGCCCATTTGTAACTGAGTGTCCTTGTTCCGCGGGATGGGATAATCTTCGCGCCATCCGGCAATATACGTTTTGAGGACGTCGTTAATGCTGGCGACTTTATTCCCGGTGCTGATCTGCTCCTTATCCCCTTTGCTCGACGAGCGAATCGCCAAAACATTCTTCCCACTCCACTTTATCCTTCGATCGTCAGTTGAGAAGACATAGGCTCTCACGTTAAATGCACTAGCATTGCTATCGGCCAATGCATTTGGAGGCATGGTTTCCGGCGTCCGGAGTTCACCGGTTTGGCCAAGTAACTGCCCGTTCAAATAGAGTTGGTCCGTATCAGTCATTCGGCCCAAGTAGAGATAGAGCTTGTCAGATTTACCTTTCCACTCCGGAGGCACGGCGAAGGCGACACGATACCAGGCGTAGCCCTGATAGTCAATATTCTGAATATACAGGGGATAGTAGGGCCAAATGCCTGTCCAGTCTTGGTCATCCAAATCTGGTTTGGCCCAGCCCAAGTCGTCTCCACTTCTAAACTTCCAGCCCGACTCCAGTGATAAGGTTGAGCCGTCAATTGAAAGCCCTTCGAATTTGACTACAGATTCAGGTCCAAGAATGCTGATAAGCATTCCTCGGGCATTGGGCAGAGTACCCGCTATGGACATTGTGCCGCCCATTGACCATTTAAGGAATTCCCTCCGCGAAACGTCAGTGTTCATAACTCTCTCCTTAATGCATCCTGCAGCAAATCCATAGTTGGCGTAGGCGAAGACGTAATTGAGCAGACGTCATCAAATCCTTAGATCGTTTCCCACGCAGGTTATGGTTCAAGCGTGTCTCCTTACCGCTGTCACAAGTGACGAACCATCATTGCTCGTATTGGGTAATCTTCTCGATTCTGCCGCAGTGTCTGCCACCATCGAACGTCGTCCTAAGCCAGATATCAATGATCATTTTGGCTAAGTCAATACCGACCACACGCGATCCAAGAGCGAGAATATTCGTATCGTTGTGCTCTCGTGACAGTTTTGCCGAGTATGGCTCGCTACAGACGACCGCACGTATACCTTTCACCTTATTCGCGCTGATGGATACGCCAACTCCGGTCCCACAAAAGAGCAGCCCTTTATCGCAGTCACCACGGGCGACGGCCTCGCCAACCTTAAATCCAAAGTCGCAATAGTCGACACGTTCCAGGCTGAACGTACCAAAATCCTTGATTTTGTAGCCACCCTCGAGCAGATAGTCGATTATTTCTTTCTTGAAATTAAACGCCACATGATCTGAGCCGATAGCAATCATTCTTGGCCTCCGTCCTAATGTACCAACTCGTCAGGCGCTACAGCATTGCCGTAACTAGCATGGCTAATCCGGCAAGAAAGAAGACGAACATAGCCGCGATCATGGCCTTTGTCCGCTTCGATGATCCCTTGAATTCCTTCCAGACAAAGACTCCCCAGATTGCCGCGACCATCGTGCCACCCTGTCCCAGGCCGTACGCAATTGCGGGGCTCGCTGTCTTCGAAGCGATAAAGTTGGAGGTTGTACCCGTACAGTTGATCAGTCCCCCCAGAATGCCAATTAAGTGAAACTTAAGCGTACCCTTGCTAAAGTAGTCGGAGTACTTGACCTTAGCCCCCTTGAAGGGATGGAACATCAGATAACTGTTAAAGATAAGGTTCGAGACGAAGCATCCCGCGGAGAATACCAAGACCGCGGCGTAGGGTCCGAACTTGCCCGGATCGAGGTGGGTAAAGTCTGGAGACACCGACCTCTGCACCAGGTAGTAAAACAATCCCATCAGGATACCGCCCGCTGAAGCCAGCGACACTCCCTTTCTCAGCTCGCCCGGTTCGCTTCCCTCGCTTTGCTGGTTGCGATAGGCCAGTGCATCAAAGATGATAGCTAGCGTTATCAGTGCTACACCGCCGAAGATCTGCGCCGGATGACCCTTGGGCTCGGCGACGTAGTTGATAACTACGCCCTCCACGAGGGCGATTCCGATACCGATCGGAAAGGCTACCGCCATTCCCGCCACATCGATTGCGGAAACAAAGAGGATGTTAGCTAGATTGAAGACAAAACCTCCCAAGATAGCCCATTCGAAGCTGCTGCCGCTACCCTGCCCGAGATCAGCCAGAAGGCTTCGCCCCCCAGCGCCAAATGAACCAAACGTTAGGCCGACGATCAGAGGCAGCAGCAGATAGCCAATTGCCTGATCCCAGTAGTACAACGGGAATGCATAGGAGCTGGGCTCCATCTTGAGGGTATTCGCATGGGAGCCCCAGCACATCATCGTCAGCACGCATAGTGCTACGGCAATTGGGTACGAATGCACAATAATCATTGAGCTTTCTCTACACCTTCCGCGATCTCTCTCATTGCCGCTATGGCCTCCTTGATTGAATGGTCCATGTGGAAAATACTGGATGACCCGCCTACTAACATCGTCGCGCCTGCTGCCACCATTGCAGGTATGTGTTGAAAGCTCACGTTCCCGTCCACCTGAATGTCGATGAAACGATGTCCCCTGGCGTCGAGCAACGCGCTCACGTCTCTTATCTTCCTAAGCATAGCTGGGATTAGCTTCTGACCGGCAAAGCCGGGATTCACGGTCATGATCGTAATCATGTCAAGGTCATCCAGAATATAGTCCAGGTTTGTGATCGGTGTGGCGGGATTTAGAACGATGCTAGACTTTGCTCCGGAGTCCCGAATCTGTTGCAAGACTCCTTGTACATGGCGAGTCGCTTCGAAGTGAATCGCTATGTATGCTGCGCCCGATGCAGCCGCTCTGTCGACATACCGTTCGGGCTCTTCGACCATCAGATGGCAATCCAGAGGTATAGTCGTGAGTTGCCTGACGGTATCCATAATCGTGAAGTCCAGAGCAAAGTTTGGGACAAACCTTCCATCCATAATGTCAATATGCAGGTAGTCGATTCCTCCTTCGGTGAGTGCCCGAATATCGTCTTCCAGTTTCTGGAAATTGGCGCAAACCAGCGAGGCCTCGATTTTGACCGGCTTGGCCATTCTACTCTTTCCCTCTCACTTTTCATTCCTGCCGAGCGCTCCGTATCCTTAGCGCCGGGTCGGTCTTCTTTGCAGTTCATTTCTGTCCGTTCGAATCACGACAATACGCAGGCACTTTCAAAGTACACACGCCCACGGTCGGTGTAAACGACCAGCTCATCTCTCAATAACTACCTGCCGTGGTCTAAGGTGTTCAATTTTTGTTCGGCACGAGCAGAAGTGAAGCTCTGGGTGAAATAGTTCCCCAAATAGCCCAGACTTCTTACAAATCGCAGCACTCTTGGTCTTCAGTCGTTCTACTAGCTTTGAAGACACTGCAGGCTGATTCGAAATTGAGGACTGCTGGGTCTCACTGTGTGACTTGATGGCCATGCAACTCGTTTCTGATTCACCCCGAACCGGTTCATTGCCAGCCTCAACTCAGGCAAGTTCCCCTTCTTTTGCCAATTCCCTAAATGCATTCGCAGTATCAATCTCGATCGCATTGCGGGCACTCACCCTGCGCCCACTCGTCCTTGTTGGGAAGCTGGGAATGGTGAAACGGCAAAAAATGCTCTCCTCTTCCAAGTGCGTCCTTACCCTTTGGCGCCTCCTTACCTGCAGCGTCATCTACGATATCGCACCTAACATACGGTTATTGGAAAGCTTAAGAAAGTCATCAATTGCCCATTGGGATTACTGATTTTCGAAACATTTACGACCGTCAATTTCTCTCCATTGCCGCATAGGTTGATCTCTCTTTGTGTAGCAATGCAGCGCCGATGAGGGGAGCATCGTCGCGCAGAGGCGACCTGCAGACCTGAATTGTCTCTGAAATCGGGGGATATGCTCTGCTTCTTACAAACTCAACAAGCGGCTTGAGGAGCAATTCGGGTGGAGCATTACAGATTCCACCTCCGAGGCTCACTAGTTCGGGGCTCACGATGTTGATCAGATTCACTAGGCCAACGCCTACGTACTTAACGACGTCATCGGCGATTCGCCTCGCTTCTCGATTGCCGCATCTCGCAAGCTCGAAGACGTCTTCCACGGAAACAGCATCGGCACTTTTTCCCAGCAAGTCGATAATTCCAGGAATCGACTCGATGGCCTCTCGTACGATCGCGGGGCCGCCTGCATGTGCTTCCAAGCAGCCTCGCCTTCCACAATTGCACTGGTTACCGTCGATTGCGACGATCTGGTGTCCAAACTCTCCTGCAGAATTTAGTGCCCCATGGAAGATCTTCCCGTCGATCACCATTCCACACCCAATTCCGGTACCCAAAGTCACGATTGCAATACTTGCGAGCCCTCTGCCGGCACCTGCCATGTACTCCCCCCAGGCAGCCGCCCGCGTATCTTGCGCGACATATACTGGCACCTCGTAAACCGCCCGGATTGCCTTGACGATTTCACAATTCACCATATGGATGTTAGGCGCGAATACGACGATACCTCGCCGAGCATCGGTGGTGCCGGGTACGCCGACGCCTATGCTATTGACCATGGATAACGTCGTGTCCGCGCGCTGAAGGACTAGCTCGATGTTGTCAAGGATGGACTGAATCAGTGCGAAGCTCCCAGCTTTGGCCGCAGTCCTAATACTGTGTCGCGAAAGTATCGTACCTTCTTCATTGGTGAGACAGAACTTGATATTCGTTCCTCCCACGTCAACACCCACGTTGAATGGTTTGGCATCCATAGCTCGGTTATCCCACTGCCTATTCAATGCGTGTGTGTAGTACCACCTCTACTTTGCTGGCGTTGCAATGAATCCGGAAGAATCGGATCGACAAGTCGATCATTGGCCTTCACATCTTGCCCTTATAGCGAAATGACTTCCCAAGGGCGGGCGTCGTCCCTTGGGAAGTCAAAGCGGTGAGCATTCTAGAATTCTAATCGGAAGGTCGCTTGTCCGTGTCGATTAGCGTTCGACTGACTCGTATTTGTGATTTCCCCAAATGTCGAATCATTAGCATCTGCATCTGGGGCCTGGAGAACGGTTCTGTTGAATGCATTGAAATAATCCACTCGCAGGGTACCCGTCACTCTCTCGCCGAAAGTAAAGTGCTTCATCGCATTAAAATTTTCGTTCCTGTACGGCGGGTTGCGCAAGCCAGGGTAGTGGCGCATGCCGTCGCCGAGAGCGTAAGGAGTAGTTAGTGCAAACGCATTCGTAGTGAACTGCACGGGCGGCGTTTTTGTCTTTCCCGTGAAATAGTCAATCGTCCGTTGGTAGCTGAAAGTCTTTATGCTTACACCAGAGACTGTGTTAGGAAAGTCTGGCCCTCCCAACGGAGAATAGTTTTCGCCTGGCCCAAAGGGAGTTCCTCCTTCGTAGTCGAGAATGGCGCTGATCTGCCATCCTCCGGCAAGTTGACCCACAAGCCCTCGCTTTGAATTGAGAAAGGGTTTCCCCGGTCCAATCGGAAGTTCATATGTAGTGACTACCTTCGTGAGATATTTTTGATCGAGACCAGAGACAACCCAAAAGTCCTTCTGGTTGTACTTGTTTTCGGGTGCCGACTCGAATGAGGAGAAACCTTCTTCGACATTGGAAAGGTTTTTCCCTATGGTTACGGCCGCCAGGTAGCTGAGCCCGTTGGAGAAACGCTTCTCTGCCTGGAACTGAGCCGCATTATAGAAGGTGGTTCCAGCCTGGTCGAAGAGATGCCCGACACCCGAGTACTGGGGGAATGGGAGCAAGGCCTGTTGCACGGTCGCAGACGACCCGAATTGACTGAGGAACTCGGGATAAGGGATCTTTATTCCTGCAGCCTGGGCGGCTGGCGAATTAACCTGAGCGCCTAGAAGTGACCCGTACTGCAAATCAGATGGATTAAGCTGGTTGGGTGGATTGAGTTGCGATGGAAGATGGATCTCCCGATTGCCAACGTATGCTACGGTGAGAAACATATTCCAGGGAAGCTGTCTCTGGACACTGACATTCCAAGCTTGGCTGTATGGAGCCAAGCCATCTTTGTTGGTGTCGAACGTTTGGATGAGCAGCCCGTTTGCCATTGACGTGCTAAATGGCGTTTGTGCAGGGAGTGGCATGGGGCTCGTATCCCAGTCGCCGAAGCCGGGAGCGCTGGTCCCCGTACTGTTGCGGAAAAACTCCCCAGCCAGTAAATTGCCGTAGCTCACCGCAACTTTACTGTTTCCATACTCATAGGCGCCCCCATCCAGAAACGCCAAGTAGAAACCGGCCTGGATTACCGTCTTCGGGGTCACCATGTAGGAAAAGCCCAGCCGAGGTGCGACATGCCCTTTGTGGAGAATGGCACGGTCCACTCCGGCACAGCCAGTGCAGCTACCGAACTTAGTTGCGGCGCCCGCCAGATTGCCAGCGCCGGGATCGGGCGCCGTAGGATTCAGATAGATGATGTTGTTGTGTTCTTCAGTGAACGGAAACATGAGGTCCCAGCGAATGCCAGCGTTCACCGTCAGCCGCCGGTTAACCTTCATATCGTCCTGAAGATAAAAGGAAATGTCCCTGTTGCGCGGGTATAACTCGTTTGCCAGGACGCGATAGCCTGAGTCGACCTCCCCGAGAAGGAAGCTGGCAAACGAGCTTCCATAGCTCCCGAAATTGGGATCACTCGTATTAGGGGTTGAGGTGGTGCGCTGGCTAAAGTTAATATCGCCACCACACGAAATGCATTCAACGGTATCCTGATATGCACGCCGATACTCGCCACCTATGTTGAATGTGTTGCGGCCCTTATTCCAGAGCCAGTTATTGACGATCGTTATGCCAAGCTTGTGGTAGATCGATTCGGTCTCCCCCCCGCTGATTCCCCAAGGCGTAATGGCGTTTTGCCCATCAAAGTTTACGCTGGGGAAAATTGCGCTGCCCTGTACACCTGAAAAATTAACGCCGGTGAGGGGAGAATGCTTGTCGTTAATTTCTCCAATCCAGTCAGCTCCCGCCGTTGCAACCAGGTTCGGCCTGACAGTTTTCGCGTAGTTCAGCAAGAATCCGGTCCCTAGGTAAGGCGTGGTCTGCTCGCTCATCAACCAATTCGTGGGAGGCACAATTGGAGACCAAGTAAAAGCCTCACTTTGGCGCTTGTCCCGCCATTCGGTCCAATGAATGCTTTGTTTTTCGCTGAAGGAATGGTCGATCGTGTAGCCCCAAAGATCCTGTGTCGTGGGCACCGATGCCACGGCAGGTTTTTTGTTATTGAGAAGTCCAAAATTTGTACCCGGTAGGTCAGGACTTGGGATCATCGGAAGGACCGTGTTGGATACGGTGCTAAAGCGCGACGGCGGAATCACATTGGGCTTGCCGTTGTAAATGAATTGCTGGCCGGTCTGGGGGTCATAAATCGGAATTTGTGTGCCACTCGCATTCACAAAGCTGCTGAAATCGCCGCCTTTCATGGCCGTAGTAGGAACCGTCCCGATGGCGGAGGCACCTTTATTCTCGGCGAAATTTTCTTTGTAATAGTCCCAACTGAACAGGAAAAATGTCTTTCCTTTCCCGTTATACACTTTGGGAAGAATGATAGGACCACTAACGGTAAACCCATAGTTGTTCTCATGATCTACCGGTGGGGCAGGCTTTCCAGCTGCGTTGAAGTTGGAAGGGAAGAATCCATCGGAGTCGAAGAGGCTGTTGCGCAAAATCTCGAAGGCGTCCGCATGGAGCCGGTCGGTACCTGACGCCATATTATAAGTGACCGCCCCTTGAGCCAGTCCAAACTGCGCGGAAAAGCTCGAACTATCCACGTGGAATTCGTTCACCATCTCGTATGGAGGATTGATGTTGGTCTGAAAACCCTGAGTTTCGGCCTGTGTGACTGGAATTCCGTTGAACTGGACTTCACTCTCAAAAAGGACACCGCCGTTGATATTGTGACTAAAAGATGAATTCCCTTGGACTCCGGGAGCAAGAAAGATGAAGGAGTCGATCTGGCGAGCCACGCTGCTGATCTCAAGCGGAGACGATGTCACCAGCTCCGGCTCTATGGTAGTTCCGAGTGAGGGTTCTTCCGTATTGAGTGAACTTGCGCTGGCGTTGACCTGCACTGTCTGGGTGACTGCACCGGGAGTAAGTCGGCAATCGACCGTCGCCTGGCTCGCGATATCGACGGTTACGCCTGTCTGTTCGTACCGTTCAAATCCCCGGGCTTCGACGGCAACCTTGTACTGACCTGGGATCAGCGGGGTGATGAAATACGTTCCGGCCGATGAAGTGACCCCACTCGTGGACACTCCAGTAGCTAAATTCGTCGCGTGTACGACAGTACCGGGAATAACTGCTCCAGTGCTATCCGTTACTGTGCCGTGTATTTCCCCGCCCTTCATTCCTCCAACAGTCTGCGCACAGAGCAAACTGCTCGAGGCAAAGAGGAATACGAACGTCAGCAGGAGGGTAATCCAGTTGACCTTAATCAAAAGTGACTTCATTTTCTTGCCTCCCAAATTGGATTTGTGACCTGTTATCGTTTGGTTCACGTCCACAGCTCAAGCCTGCGCGAGCCCAAGGTTCAAAACCGGCTGAAGCATGTCTCCTTCGCGGCAGTGACAGACAGCGCCGCATTCTAGTCCGCCTCAATTTCATCCACTATCTTTTCAGAAACGACCCCACCCGGCGCCAGCACTCTTCTCAGGAAGCGTGAAGTGGCGATCGGATCCTGATTCCGAAGCAGGTCAGTGATTTCGTCGGCCCTGTTGTCAACGATCGCTGCAAACTGCTCCAACCACAGGATGCTTTCCCCGATCGCATTGGCACCATCTTCACGATATGGATACTGATCCATGGACAGCCAACCGGTGTATCCACAACGACGTAGCCAGTAGATCATTTCGATATAGCAAATGGAGTGCACCATGCCCACAATCATGTCATCGTCTGTGGTCATGTGATTGTCGTTGAAATGCGTATGAAAGAGGCGATTGCCAGTTCTCTTTGCGAGGACGATTGCTTCTCCGACTACTTCTCCTCCGATAAACGCGTGGCCCGTGTCGATCGTCACGCCTACGTTCGTGCAGCCAGTTTCTCTTGCCAGCAGCAGCGTATCCCCCGTCCGCGCCATATAGGAATGAGTGCGAGGTTCTTTGGGTTTGTACTCCAGAGAGAAGCGCAGGTCTTGGTGCGAGGAAGCCAGCTCAGCGATACTCTCGCAGAGCCACCCGATTTCGTTTTCGTAGTCGGCGGAGAGAAGGTAGTCATATCCGTCCTGTCCTGGCCAAAGGTTCATGAGCGGGCAGTTGAGTTCGCGGGCAATATCACACATCTTCGTCGTGTACTGAATCGCTTCCCGGCGAATCTTCGCATTTTTGCTGCTGTAACTGCCTTTCCAAAAGAGTCTGTTAGCAAACAAGTCCGGAATAATTGAAACGCATTGCAGTCCGCAGTCTTCTAATGCCGTTCGCATCTCTCGCACGTTGTCAGGCCGGATGTCCCAAGTCCCCACAAGTTCAATGCCGCTGACATGGGGAATTTGGGCAGCACGCTTAAGCATTTCGAGAGTTGTTGGATTCTCCTTATAACCGGTGCAGAACCGGTCGCGCGTGTTACCCAGATTGCCCAAAACAACTGAATATTTCGAGTTGGCCACTTTCAAACCTCAACAAGTAATAAATGTCGCCGGCGTCCTATTGAGTGAATCGTTTCAAATCAACTGAGCACGCCCTCCCAATCTGACACGGATCGAAGGGTATGCAGTCCGCTTAGGGGGAGTCAACCTTTTGATCGAGCGTTCAAGTACGTATCACTAGGCGATACTTTAGCCGTCAATTGACGAAGGAAAAGCACCTAATATAGCCTTTGAAGCTGGATGGAAAAGAAGACCCAGCGTATCACTGAACGAGACGCCGCCGATGAGGGCAAGCGCCGCCCCCTCGACGCCCCAGACGGCGGATATGCGGTCGGCGCCATCATTCGCGCTTGCTCGGTGCTGCAGGCGTTCCGGTTTGATGAAGAAGCGCTCCGACTACGCGAGGTCGTCGAGAGAACGAATCTTCATAAGGCAACTGCGTTTCGGACTTTACAGAGCCTTGTTGCAGGCGGAATGCTGCGCCGCGTTGGTCTGGACCAATACCGATGCCAATTCCGCACAGTGAAAGATCAGAAGTTAAGAATCGGCTACGCAGAGATGGCACGAGACTCGGTTTTTTCCATTGACGTGACGAGCGGCTTGCGAACGGCCGTCAAGGATACAGAGTTCGAACTCGAAGAGTTTGACAATCGTTATAGCGCGAAAGTTGCGGTGCAAAATGCCAAGCACATGGTAAATGCGGGAGTAGCCTTAGCAATTGAGGTGCAGATTCATGAAGACGTTGCGCCTGTGATTGCGAGCATATTTAGAGAGGCGAATATTCCTCTAATCGCTGTCGACATTCCCCACCCTGGTGCGGTGTTCTTTGGAGGGGACAACTACCAGGCGGGGCGGATCGGGGGACGAGAATTAGGCCGCTTCGCTCTCGAGAATTGGAACGGAAAGCCTGATGTCGTGTTGCTGCTGAGTTTGAAGGCAGCTGGAGCCATCCCCCTTGCTCGGATAACGGGAATGGCAATGGGGGTGAAAGAGATTCTGCCCTCGTTGAAGAGCGATCAAGTCGTTACGCTTGATGGTAATGGCGGCTATGTAGAGAGCATGCAGGCGGTTCGCTCGTTCATACCCAAGTTCCATGGCAAAAGAATTCTCGTGGGCGCGCAAAATGACGCCAGCGCATTGGGTGCGATCGACGCGTTTGATGAGCAGCCTCGGGAGGTCGACGTAGCCATCGTTGGGCAGAATGCTTCATCAGCGGCGAGGGCCGAACTGCGAAAGACGGGGAGTCGGTTAATCGGCTCCGTAGCGTTCTTCCCGGAGACCTACGGACTGCATCTCGTAAAACTGGCACGCGATATGCTGGCCGGCAGGGCCGTACCGCCTGCTGTATACGTCAAGCATGTGATGATTACGAGAAAGAACGTCGATCATTATTATTCGAACGATGCTTTGCTCGACGTGCCCCAGCGGGACGCACTTTTGTGGCATTCCTTTCACTAGCCCTCTGCCCGTTTGGTGTGGTTTCTGTTGTTTTAGAGATTTTCTACAGGATGCATTGGCAACTGGGCGCAAGGTTCGTACCCTGTCGATCGAAGACGCCTACACACGGGAGATACTGGCCATCGAGGTCGACACCTCATTGCCGGCGCTGCGGGTGGTCAGAGTACTGGAGAAGCTTCGGCATGGACCCGTTGGCGTTGGCGTGGAACTGGAACCAGATGCGCGCGCCGGTCAGGTTGTAGCCGTGCAGTGTGTCGGGGACTTGAAATGTCTGCCGGAACCAGACGGCGTCAGTCGGCGGCAGAGCGCCCACAGCCATGTTCAGCCGAATGCTGTCGTCCAGGATCACCGCCTCGCCGTGGGTCAGGTCTCCGTTGTGCATCTTCCACGTGCCAGCGGGCAGTTGTGCCAAGCTCAACAGCCGCCCCACAACTGCGCGAGACTAAGCCGGCAAGAGCGCCGCAGCCCGTTCAGCCTCGTTGCCGGCCAGACCCGCAGCGGGCCGGGCAACGGCGAACGATGCCCCAAGAAGAAGAATGACGAAGAGATTGCGGCAACGCACGTTCAAAGAGGAATTCATGGCGGATCAAACCGCCCATTGTAGGACACAGCCCGCGCTGGCGGGTGGAAAAGGCGCGGCGTCTCCGGCCGCAGCGCCACCTTTCAGCGCGCGGGCGGCAGGGCTGACGGAGGCTGGGTCTGTTCCAAGTACTCCACGTAGCCAAGTAGGGCGCCCCAGTGGTAGAAGCGGTCGCTGTTGTTCACATCGTCGCCGGTGCCGGTTATGGCGTTGTAGTTCTCGTGCACGTGGCCGTTCTCCTTCCACTCCTTCAGGAATAGCTCGTAGCTCTTCTGCGCGAAGTCGCGGCGCACCTTCAGGTCATCGTAGTTGCGCAGACCGAGATAGACGAGATAGTTCATGGGGCCCCAGATGCGGCCGCGCCAGTAGTTCTGATCTGGAAAGGCGGAATCGTCGCGACTTATGGATGGAATAATCCACTGGTCCCAGAACTCGCGGGGGTTGAGCAGGTGCTTCTGGATCATGGCCTGTGCCTGAGCGGGCGTGGCCGCGCGCGCCAGCAGCGGATAGAAGTTGGTGGGCGAAAGACGGCGGCTGAACTGGCCGGTGTGCAGATCCTTGTTGAGAAAGATACCATCCTGCTCGCTCCACAGCGTGGCTAGCCGGGCACGGTAACGGTCGGAGCGCGCGCGCAGTTCCCGGGCCTCGGTGGAACGGGCTAGCAGGTCGGCGATCTGGGCCAGCGCGTCGCAGTCGGCGATGTAGAGGCTCATGAGACCTACGTCGGCAACTTCCAGAAGGTGCGACTGTGGGTCGTAGACCGCACCGTCGTACATGGGACTGTTGTCCAGGCCGGACTCGTCGATGGCGCCCGGGCGAATTCCGCGCCAGCGGTCGTCGAGATTGGCGGGATGAGTGTCGCCGTCGCTGCCCCAGCACAGGTAGCCCTGCATCATGCGATACTGGTCCCACCAGCGGTTCCAGCGCAGCAGCGGGTCGAAGGTGTCCTCAAGAAACCACCGGTCGCGGAACTGCCGGTAGAGGCCCAGCACCGAAATGGCGCCGACCGGCGGCTCGGAGCGGCCGAAGCTCTTCCAGCCGCCGGGACGGGCGAAGTTAGGAACGAAGCCCTGCGGCGTCTCCTCGCGCAGGATCTCCATGGCGTTGGCGTAGGCCAGGTCGCGATCGCCGATGGAGGCCAGCGTAGCGGCGAAGAAGGTGTCCCAGTCGAAGAGCACGTAGCCGCCCCAGTCCTGGCACCAGACGCGGCTGACCGGAGAGATGATGCGGCGCTGGTTGGGCTCGTAGATGGTGTCCCAGCCGAGCGTGGTTTCAATGGCGTCGCGGATGGGCGCCGCAGCGCCGGCGGAGGCGATGGACTGCTCGTAAGCCCGGCGCTGGCGCTCGACGATGGCCTCAATCTGGGCCAGGGTGCGGCGCCGTCCGGTGCCAATGCCCACAGGCGCCGTGAAGTCCACAGAAAAGTACGGCGCCGCAACGGGAACATCGGCGTAGTCGCTGCTCTGTGCCTGGGCGGAGGGCGGTTCGCATGTGCAATACACGGGCACCGAGCCCGAGACACCGCGGGTCTTAATGAAATCCGCGCGGCGAACCGTTGTGCCCGGCCGGTTCCAGAGGAAATCGACGGAGACCACCAGCGTGGGAGGCAGAACAGAGATTGGCGTGGAAGGCAGCGGCGTGGCCAGCAGAACCAAGTTCCCCTCATCATGCGCGCTCTGGATACGCCAACTGTGGCCCTTCCACGCGACGCGCAGATCGGTGTAGCTGCCGTCCCAGGAGTGCGGGCCGGGCATCACCTCCTCGGCACCAAGTTGCAGGCGGCCGATGAGCGCATCGCCGAGAAACGAATCGCCGAACTCGGTGGTGTTGTGCTTGAGGCCGACGTGAATGGCCAGCCCCTCAGGGAGCAGGACCTGGGTGGTCACACTGTTCGTGTCCCAGGTGTTCCAGCCTTGCGCCAGGCGCTGCTGCACCGCGCGGTAGTTTGCCGAGGGCGGAGGAGGAGCGGGTTGTTCTGCGACCCGGCGCGAAGCTGCCGCCGGAAACGAAAGTGCTGCGTTGTCCGTTTGTGCTCGCACACTCAAAAACACTCCCCAAAAAAGAAGCAGGATCAGGAATGCACGGCAATGCGCTTTCAATGACCGATTCAAGGCGGATCAACCCCCACTGCATTGTAGGACATTGCTCCGGCATGATCTATGAAGGAACGAGCAATTATGCTTCGCTCTTGCCTCCCTCGGCTTCTCAACGTGAGCCATTCAGCGCTCTCACGGCGAATGCGCTCCCTTCAATCACCCCACTCACTGCGGCTGTCGATGCGTTTTCGATATACTTCCGCGGGACCACGCCGGCCTGAGTCTGATGGAGAAAAAACATCGTGCACAAGAACGACTGGACCGATTCGCTGCTCGCGCGCTCACCCTTACGGCATGCGTCGGATTAGTTCTTTGCATCGCGGCTCTGAAACCGGGCACAAGTGCTGCCGCTTCGCCGGCTGCGACCGCGCCCACCTGACCCAGGCAGACTTCGGCAACCATGCGCTCAAAGCCTGCACGCGTCACCGCCCCAGCCGCGGACCGTCCAAAGTCCTCGTCGATGACCTCGATCTCACGCGACCCCAGTTGTCGCAGCCGTGCTTCCATCGCATACTGCAACTTCTGGCTCTCCAGGTTATGAATCACTTGATATGGCGACGACTGACGAACGTAAAGAATCGCCTTGCATTCCAGATGCTGTGTGCGAACCTTCTCACTCATCGCCCACCTCCGTTTGCACGCGGGGACGAAGATCCTTCTCGAGGTGTTCGTTCATCATCCGGGTCAACAGGCGAAGCATCCGCTGATAGGCTTCCTGCGGCACCTGCGGCTGTGGCATCGTCGGAGCAAATAGCTCGCCCTGTCTGCCTCTGAATCGGGACGTTATCGACATCAGCACCTCCTGAGTCACTGGAAAGATGCTGCGCCTGAACTGCATCCGATTCATTTAGAACTTCCAGCGTGCCTCTGTGTGTATGTTTCCAGTCGATGGCGGTTCAGTCCTGATTCATCTTCCTGTCCCAGGCCCTGGTTTGCCGCTGCAGGTTTCGAAAAGAGGGGATCCTGCGCTGGCCCGAGCACTGGCAGGATAACAAACGGATCTCAATCTCGGCTTGCTTCAGCCAGTGTGTGTTTAGGTGTGCGCCGTAAACTGGTTTTACAGCCCGCCGCCGATTTTTTCTACGTACCACTCCACCACCGTCCAGCGAGTGTCCGAACAGAGGTTACCCATCACCTTATGGAAAGTGTCCGCCTCCAGATACCTGGCCGCAGTCTTCAGTAGGAAATCAGTGGAAGGCGGCGAGCGACTGTCCGCTCTTGTTTTGATAAAGCGCCATCCCGCCCTGAGCTTAAGGCGGCAGAACATGTTGGCCGTATCGCGGCTTTTGTGCTCGCAATCGTGCCACGCAATTCGTCCAAGGCACCCTTGCTGTGGTGGTCGAATATCTGTGTTGCGCACACCGGCAATGATTACGCTTTTGCGGTCCTGCCTAACACCCTCCTAATAACCCCGTCCGTGGGCAGCACCGGCTGAGTCCGGCTCAACGCCTGAATCTGCGATTTCTCGTCCACGGCCATCACGATGGCACGAACAGGGGGTTCATGTACAGGCTTACGATGTCCCCCACCTTCTCCACGAAGAAGGGATCGCTGGAGAATTTGAAAGTTTTGCTGCGATGCGGTTGTACGGCAATGGTTTAACAGACCTGGTGTACAGTGGACTTCGACAGCCTGATCTGTTGCACAGTCTGGCGGACACTCCAGTGAGTTCCGGCAGGCGGCTTTGTCTTCAGTGTGCGACGCAACAGCTTGGCCACTTTCTCATCGGAAATTGAGTGCTGGCGACCCGGGCGAGGGTCAGCATGCAGCACCCGGATGCGGCGATCAATGAAACGTTACCGCCACCTGCCGACGGTGGGTTTGGACCATTGCAGGCGCGTGGCAATCTCGGAATTGCTGCGGCCTTCGGCGGACCACAGCACCAGCCTCGCCCGCTCCACCAGCGCATGCGGAAGGCTGCGCGACGTGGCAAATCCGTCCAGTTCCTCCTGCTTCTCCGAGATCAGTTCCAGCGTAACTTTAGGACGTCCCGGGGACATACCCAAGCCCACTGTAAACCCATTACTTGTACAAGCTATTCATGAGACAGCACACTAGCTCTATGACCGTATAAAGATGTACCTTTGCAGTCACTTTTCCAGCCCCAGGAAAGGCCACATAGTGGGGACATGCAAAGCTACCATCGGGTGCATGTTCGGTTGGGGAAGAGGGATCGGCAGCAGCTTGCAGGGATGCTGACCAAGGGGCGGGAATCGGCGCGTGTGTTGCGGCGTGCTTCGATCCTGCGTGAGCTCGACCGTGGGCAAAAGGCGGCACAGGTGGCAGCCAGTGTGGGCGTGGCTGCGAAAACGGTGCGAGCGGTGGCGCGGCGTTATGAAGAGCAAGGGCTGGAGTTGGCACTGCGCGAAAAGCCGAGACCTGGCAAACAGCGAGCGCTGGACGTAGGCCAGAGCCAGCGGATCATCGCCATGGTGTGCGGTTCACCGCCCAAGGGAATGGCGCGGTGGAGCGTGCGGCTGATCGCCAGCGAAGCAGTCAAGTGGAAGCTGGCGCCGCAGGTGGGCCGGGAGACGATCCGCATCCTGCTCGAGAGCCACGAACTGAAGCCGTGGCGGGAAAAAAAGCTGGTGCATCACGGAACTGAATGAGGAGTACATCGCCCGCATGGAAGACGTGCTGGCCCTGTACGAAAAGCCGCTATCGGAAAGGGAGCCTGTGGTCTGTGTGGATGAGAAGCCGGTGGTTCTGCACGCCGATGTCCGCCCGCCGCGGCCCATGCGGCCGGGACGGATTGCCCGGCGCGATTCCGAGTACCAGCGGCGGGGCACGGCCAACGTCTTCTGCGGCGTCCAGCCGAAGGCGGGGCGGCACTTTACCAAACCGACTCCGAACCGCTCCTCGCCGGCGTTCGCCGATTACCTGGTGGAGATCGTGGCCAGCTACCCGGAGGCCGACACCATCCATCTGGTGATGGACAACCTGAGTTCGCACAACCGCAAGGCGTTGGTGGATCGGTTCGGCGAGAAGATCGGTGGCCTGTTGTGGGAGCGTTTCACGGTGCATTACACCCCCAAACACGGCAGCTGGCTGAACCAGGCCGAGATCGAGATCAGCCTGTTCTCCCGTCAATGCCTGGGGCGGCGGAGAATCCCATCACTCGGACAACTGAGCCGACAAGCACAAGCCTGGAACCGGAGAATGAACCGCGACCAAGTCACCATCAACTGGCAGTTTACGCGCTCAAAGGCACGCCAGAAGTTCGGCTACAACAGAAACAAATTCACACGGTCAGAGACCTAGACGTATATTAATTCCTAGCCGGAAGGCAAATTGAAATTTCGGTTAACGCGGACGGGCAATATGGTTTGGAGGAGAATCGCATGAGAGACAGGCTGCGAGCGCCATGTGCTGTGAAATATTCGTCTCTTTCCTGGACCAGATGTCTATCGCTGATTTTTCTGGCCGGAGGAGCTCATGCTCAATCGCAGCAAGCAACAATTCCGGTGAAGCAGGCCGATGCGGTTTGCACCTCATGCCACGCGAAGATATTCAATGAATATCTGAGTACGCCGATGGCAAACGCAAGCGGGTTAGCGACAGATCATCTTATCCCCGGCGTCTTCATCCATTCGGCCTCTGGCGTAAAGTACCGCGTCTTCGAAGAAGGCGGTGCAGCATGGCTAAGTTACGATGGTCCGGACAATCTTCCGGAACATGACCGCAGGAGACTGGATTATTTTTTGGGCTCAGGCCACTTAGGAATTACTTACCTCTACTCTGTTGATGGCTATCTATTGGAATCGCCAGTGGCATACTACTCCAGCACGAAAGGCTATGATATGGGACCAGGCCTTGGCGACTTGCGCGAAATGCCAACGGCGCTACCTACGGAAGCGGATTGCTTGCGTTGCCACATGAGCGGCGTCAAGCACAGCGATCTCGGTACCATCAACCACTATTCCGGTGTGCCATTCCTCTATGGCGGAATTACCTGCGAGGCCTGCCATGGAGATACTAGGACCCACGTGTTGACTAGAGGCAAGGCATCTGTAGTAAACCCGGCCAAGCTCGATCCTGAGCGCCGTGATTCCGTATGTATAAGCTGCCATCTAGAAGGCGATATCTCCGTCGAAAAAGATGGGCACTCTGCAGTCGACTTCAAACCGGGCGATGCTATTTCGGACTACCTCTCGTACTTTGTCTATGCGAGGGCGGCCGCAACCGCTCGAGGCGTAAGCGAGGTGGAGCAGTTTAGCGCCAGCATGTGCAAACGCGCCAAAGGCGACAAGATGTCTTGCACGAGCTGCCATAACCCGCACTATACGCCACCGTCCGCTGAGCGTGTTACATTCTATCGGGGCAAATGTCTTGCTTGCCACAGCGATCCTGGACTCGTCACAACGCATCATCCGGAAAATCCGGATTGCACCAGTTGTCATATGCCGCGCAGCAATGCGAAGAATATTCCGCACGTGGCATGGACCGACCATCGTATTCTGCGGCAGCCTGAGGCGGATGTACCGGACGACAACCCAGACCGACGCGATACCCTGGTACCGATTTTTTCGCCATCTGTCTCTCCGCGAGACCTGGCGTTGGCCTATTACATCGCAGCAATGAATGGCAATATATTTGATCGCGAAAAGGCATTTACGATGTTGACTGCTGCGTATCAGAACAATCCCAATGACCCGAAGGTTTTGGGAGCTCTGGGTTTGCTTGCGGAGACCAGAGGTAATTCTCAGCTGGCGGCGTCGCTCTTCCGAGATGTGCTGAAATTGGCGCCGGAAGACCTGAAGGCTGCCTCCAATCTAGCGGTGCTGCAGGCCAAGGGAGGAAATCTACAAGACGCACTCACACTCCTGCAGCCTGTCTTCAACCGCAATCAGGATTCAATAGCAATAGCAAGGAATTTAGCCGCTATCGAATGTATCTTGGGCGACCGGGCAGACGCCCGCAACACGATCGAGACTGCGCTCAAATACAGTCCCGGATCGGAGGATTTGAAAATTGGATTGCGACAGACAAGTTCGTGTGCCGTCACCCATGCTCAATAGTTCGAATAATTTAGCAGGAGCGTAGTTTTGGAGATCGGAGGATCGTCAGAAAGAAGGGCGGCGCGCCGGAACGAGTCAGCACCGTGATTGCCGCTGGCGGCACTTGGATCGCCACCCGCGATGATGTCGCCGAAGGCCGTTGGGAGCTGATTCGCGAGCGCTGCCGGGCGGCATGTTCAATTGTGCGTGAACTCAGAACGTGAATCGGCGAAGGAGGAGAAACAATGTCCACACTACAGTATGCCGTCCACGCCTACGCGTGGACTCCGAGTTGGAGTAACAAATGCCTTGATCTGATTGACCGGGCGAAAGGCTTGGGATTCGACGTGATCGAGATTCCGTTGATGGAGATCGATTTGGTGGATCCGGATGCCATTCGGGCACGGGCTCAATATGCCGGCATCGGGTTGTGCACCTCCACCGCCTGTTCAGAAGCCACCGATCCCACCGGCGAGGACGAAGTGACTCGTAGGAGAGGCGTCGAGTATCTGAAGAAATGTGTGAAGGCTACGGCGGCTATGGGCGCCACCGTCTTCACGGGCGTGACGTATTCGGCCATGGGCCGACGCATTTCCACGATGCCGGGAGAAGAGTACCGGGAGCGGGCCGCTGTTGCGCTACGTGAAGCTGCATCCTATGCCCGCGATCTCGGCGTGACCGTCGGCATTGAACCCATCAATAGGTACGAGAGCTTTCTGGTGAATACTTGCGATCAGGCGCTTCAGTTGAAAGCGCGCATTGATGCCCCCAACATCTCCATTCATCTGGATGCATATCACATGAACATCGAAGAGAACAGCTTCTACGAGCCCACCGTCAAGGCCGCGCCCTACCTTTGCCACTATCATCTGAGCGAGAGTCATCGCGGTACGCCAGGTACCGGCACGGTCGATTGGGAAGGCATTTATCGCGCCATGGCCAAAACCGGCTATACCGGGATGGTGGGGATGGAGAGCTTCTCCGAGATGTCAGGTGCGATGGCCGCGGCCACTTGCATCTGGCGTCGGCTGGCAACATCGAGCGACGAGCTTCTCTGCCGGGGGTTGGCCTTCCTGCGAGGACTCGAGCAAAAGCATTACCAGCAGGCGTAGAGGGCGTTCTCTGCGTAAACCAAAGGTCAGTATTCTCACACCTTGCGACAGAGACGCCAATATTTTGATGACGATCTAGTCGCAGGGAACCTATCGTTCTCGGTCCCGCAAGATTCGCTCAGCGCGCCCGGAAGCTTCTCAATCTTTGCTTTGGTGCTTGTGTTACAACCATTGTTCATTCGCAAAGTTATGCCGGAAAGCAGGAGAAGGAGCCTGAAGGATAATGAGCGTTCTCGGGTCCAATGAGGTCCGGCCCGCACAACTGTCTAAGCCCGTTCTTCAGGATGCGGCATTCCTTGCCGACGTCAAGGCCGGCTCGAGGAATGACGGACACTTCCGGTTGTGGTGGCTGGGCCAGAGCGGGTTCCTACTTTCCTGGAAGGATTCGTTCATCCTGCTTGATCCTTACCTGTCAGATTCGCTCACGAAAAAGTACGCGGGCACGAACCAACCGCATGTGAGGATCACCGAACGCGTGGTGGATCCATCTGCGCTCGACTTTATCGATTTCACCATGTCAAGCCACAGCCACACCGACCATCAGGACCCCGAGACGTTGTGCGCCCTTCTGTATGCCAATCCGGGGATGTCGCTACTTGTTCCAGCTGCGACGGTGGCCTTGTGTGCTGAACGCGTCGGCGTTCCAATGAGCCGGCTCAGCCCAATCGACGAGGGACTGACCCTCGAGATGGGCGCGTTCGCCATCACAGGCGTGGCCTCGGCGCACGAAAAGCTGGAATACGACGATAAGGGTAACTGCCGTTTTCTTGGGTACCTGCTCCGCTTCGGGGGGTGGACGATCTACCATGCGGGTGACACGGTCGATTATCCTGGCCTTGCTGAGAAACTGCGGAAATTCAGCGTGGATGTGGCGTTGCTGCCGATCAATGGGCGAGGCCGGGGCGTGCCGGGAAACCTAAACGGGACGGAAGCCGCGCAACTTGCATGGCGCATGGGGGCGCGCCTAGCTATCCCCTGTCACTACGACATGTTCGAATTCAATACAGCCGATCCTTCCGAGTTTTGCTTGGCCGCGGCGGCCTGCGGGCAGCCGTGCGTCATCCTCCCTGTCGGCGGCCGATACGAGAGTCTTAGGCACTGACCAGCTTCACCTCGAATTGTGCCCGATCGCCGCGATGCAGGGCGATGAAGTACTCGAGCGGCCTTCCATCCGCAAGCTGTCCTCTACTTTTCAATAGTAGCGCGGGGCTGCCCGTTCTCACGCCCAGGAGCCCCGCCGATTTGCGATCAAGAGCAATCGCTTTGATGGTGCGAATGCCTTGCGTGATGCGCAGACCGTACTTCTGCGCGAGGAGTCGATATAACGACTCGTTCGAAAAATCCTCGTTAAGCAGTCCCGGACACATCGACTGCGGCAGGTAGGTCACCACCAGCACTTCGGGCTCCCCGTCGAGAAACCGCAGGCGATTCAATTCGATGACAGGAGATCCCTCTTCGATTTGCAGCGCCGCGCCGATCTCCGGTGCCGCCGGGATGACCTGCAGCCCAAGGACTTTTGTGTATGGCTGCCGCCCCTTGGCTATCGCGTCATCGTAGAAACCGCTGAGGTTCTGCATCAGGCTGCCTTGGTAAATCGGAAACGCAATACTACTGCGCTTTCCGCTCTGCTTTGTGACCAGCCCTTTGCGTTCGAGTTCGTTGATTGCCTGGCGAACCACGGTCCGGCTTACGCCTGCGACTGCACATAATTCATGCTCGCTCGGAAGCAATTGCCCCGCTACCCATTTATAACTCCGAACCTGCTGCTCAATGTACCCGCTGAGCTGGGCATAAAATGGAATGGGGCTACTGTGATCGACAATCTTAGCAGAGTCAAGGCTCACGGTTGCCGCTGTTGCGCCGGAAAGTTTGCTTTTGTTCTCAGCCGCCTGCGAAAGCCGGATGGTTGTAGACGCCATCATGGGAAAACTCACCCCAAGACCTAGCTAGCTGTAGAGGTCAATAAAACAAAATGCAGGGCAAGCCTTCACCCGTCTGTGCAGCGGATCGCTATCCAGACTGTTTACCGCATTTCGTCGATAGAAACCCATCTAGCTGCGTGGTTGTAAGGATATCATTCTAGGATGTTCTCCTTCAACTTCATTCCCAAGCGGAACTTGTCAAACTTGGCCACCTGGCAATATCGGTCTTCCGCCTTCCAGGCCAGCATCGGGAGGACATAGATCAGTATTGGAAAGACCAGCAATCGCGGATGCGATTTCAAGCTGCTGGAATTCCAATGCCTGTCTTGCCGGATCGTAAAGTCCTATCTCCGCCGTAAGGTGTCGCGCAGGCCCCCGGGTAGGTTGGGTTAACCCGGATCTGCGTGCACGAATTTCCACGCTGAGTCGCGAACAGACCATTCCTTGACGTCGGCATTATAGTGTGCTGTCATCATAGCATGACAGGCCGAGAAGACAGGGAGTGCTTCCTCCTGGGCGTCGACCTGGGAACCACTGGCACTAAAGCCGCACTCTACGATACGAGCGCGCGGCTCATCTCTGAGGGCCGGGCGGAAGTTCCACTTTACCACCCACAGCCGGGTTCAGTAGAGCAGGATTTGAGAGATTTCTATCAGTCCGCCACAGTGGCTATTCGCCAATGCATGGATTCCAGCCGAGTGGATCCCGCGCAGGTGGCCGGACTGGCTTTCGACAGCCAGATGGCTGGGATTGGGGCGATCGACGAGAATTTCCAACCTGTGACTCGGTTTGATTCGTGGCTTGATTCACGCTGCCGACCCTACATCGAAGAGATTGACCGCAAGTGCGCCGACCGAGTGACAGCGTTGACTGGCTGCCCGCCGACCTGTAATCACGGCCCCAAGATGCTGTGGTGGGCGCACGAGCGGCCGGCGGACTACGCGCGGGTCGCGAAGTTCGTAACACCGAGTTGCTACGTGGCGGGTCGGGCCGTGGGCTTGCGTGCGGATGAGGCGTTCATCGATTATACGTTCCTGCATTTTACGGCAGTAAACGATGCCCTCGCCGGCACTTGGTCGGGGGAGTTGTGCGACACACTGGGAATCGACCCATGCCGGCTTCCTCGCATTGTTGCGCCTTGGACGATAGTGGGTGAACTGCGCCCGGAAACGGCTCGCGAGTTTGGACTCAAATCGGGCACTCCCGTGGCGGCAGGCTGCGGAGATACGGCAGCGGGTGCGCTGGGCGCTGGCGTGGTGACGCCGGAATTGCTGCTGGACACGGCGGGCACGGCATCGGTGCTGGCATGCTGCACAGACCGGTTCGTGGCTGACACTCGTAATCGAGCTTTGATCGTGATGCGTTCCGTCGTTCCGGGAATCTGGAACCCACTTGCGTACGTCGGCGGTGGCGGGCTGGCGCTCAAGTGGTACGGACAAAACTTTTCGGATCCAGCGGGGCGCGACCATGGTTCGGACGGATCGTATGACGACCTGTTTGCGAGCGCCATGGGGGTGCCTCCCGGTTGTGACGGTTTGCTGTTTTCGCCCCACTTGGGCGGTCGCATCTGCCCAGCGGCCCCTGAGATGCGTGGAGCTTGGATCGGGTTCTCTTGGGGGCACACAGGGAAACATTTCTTTCGGGCGATTGCCGAAAGCATCGGTTACGAGTATGCATGGTACCTCCGCATTCTGCGCTCGCTCGCTCCGGAACTTCAATTGATCGAAGCTCGGGTCATCGGCGGAGGAGCCAAAAGCGAGGCCTGGAACCAGATCAAGGCGGATATTCTTTCGGTCCCATATCGGCAACTGACGCGCAAGGAATGCGCGACATGGGGAAGCGCCCTGGTCGCCGGGAAAGCTGTGGGGCTGATCATCGACTTAGCTGAAGCGGCAACAGCCCTGGCCCCGCTGGCTGGAAAGGTGGCCGCGCCGAATCCGGAGTTACAGATTGCTTACGGCACCGCGCTGGAACGGTATTTGCACTGGCAACAAAGGCTGAAGGAAGGATTCGAGACAACAATGCCAATCCAATTAAGCGGAGACTTATGACCAATCCAACCAGAGTCTGCCTAGTGGGCGCAGGCCGCGCCGGTCAAGTGCATGCGGAATCCCTGGTGCGGCACATTCCCCAGGGTAAGCTGGTGGCGCTGGTCGACCAAAATGCCGCCGCGCTGGAAGAAGCTGGCAGTCGGTTCGGAGTTGAGGCGCGATTTAGCTCGCTCGACGAGGCTGCTGAAAGTGTTGAATTCGAAGCCGTGGTAATCACGACTCCGACTTTCACGCATTGCGAACTTGCCAAGGCTGCGGCGGCACGTGGCAAGCACATCCTGTGTGAAAAGCCTATGGCGCTGACGCTCACGGAATGCGATGAGATGATTGCGGCGGCCGGACAGCATGGCGTGCTGCTGCAGATTGGCTTCATGCGCCGTTTCGATCCCGATTTCGAGGCTGCGGCTGCCCGTATCGAGGCAGGCGAGATCGGGCGGCCCATGCTTATCAAGTCACTGACGCATGGGCCGGGGCTTCCCCCGGCCTGGGCCCGCGATCTGAACATCTCGAACGGCATGCTCGCGGAAGTGAACAGCCACGACTGGGACAGCATCCGGTGGCTGGCCCACTCCAACCCGGAGCGCGTCTACGCGGAAGTGTCGAATTTCAAGGGCGAAAAGCATGGCGTGGATACACCGCACTATTACGATACCGCTTTGGTAAACGTACGCTTCGAAAGCGGTACGCTGGCAGCAATCTCAGGAATTTGCCCGTGCGACTACGGATACGACGCTCGCGTCGAGATCATCGGCGAGAAGGGCCTGTTGCAGATCGGCGATGTTCGCGGGCAATCGGTAGTGATCTGCACCGACCGGGACCATGGGCTGGTCACGCCGATCTTTCGCACCTGGCCGGATCGTTTCGCATCCGCGTACGTGCGCGAAATGAGGCATTTCCTGGAGTGCATCCGCACCGCATCGCAGCCGCGCGTCAGCGGACACGACGGCCGCTGGGCAGTAGCGGGTGTGCGAGCTGCCACAACCTCGTTTCTCGAAGAGCGCAGCGTGCGTCTGATCGAGGTGTTGGGAAAACAGAACCAAGATACACGCGTGGGGGTTGGTCGATGAACGCAGCCGTGTATTACGGCCCGGAGGATCTGCGAGTGGAAGAGCGCCCCAGGCCGTCGGTGGGCGAGGGCGAATTGGTGCTGCGGGTGGATTACGCCAGCATCTGCGCGACCGACCTCCGCATTTTGAAAGGCGCCCACCGCAAATATGGCCCGGGGACAGTGCGGGTGCCGGGCCACGAAGTAGTAGGGACGATCGCCGAGCTGGGTAGCGGCGTGGGTCGCGGCTATCGTGTGGGGCAGCGTGTGTTCGTGGCGCCGAATGTAGGGTGCGGCCACTGCCGGCAGTGCGAGCGCGGCCAGAACAACCTGTGCGCGAATTACGACGCCCTTGGCATCACCCTGGATGGCGCGTTCGCCGAGTTTATGCTGGTGCCCGCGCCGTTTGTCGAGCAAGGCAACGTAATTCCGTTCAACGACGCGTTGGACGGTGCGGCAGTCGCACTGGCCGAGCCGTTTGCCTGCGTGCTCCACGGTCAGCAGGCGCTCGGGCTCGGCAGCGACGACGTAGTGTTGATACTGGGCGCCGGCCCGATCGGAGTCATGCACGTGTTGGCGGCGCGCGCGGCCGGAGCAAGAAAGATCCTGGTGAGCGAACAATCGCCAGAACGTCTGCGGACGGCAGCGGAGGCAGGTGCGAACCGGGCTGTGAATTTTCGCGAGGAGTCGCTGGCGGACGTCGTAGCCAAGGAGACCGACGGACGCGGAGCCGACGTAATCATCGTCGCGGCTGGAGTCCACAAAGCAATAGAAGATTCTCTGGAACTGGCGGCTATCGGAGGGCGCATCAACCTGTTTGCGGGTCTCCCAGCCGGTAACGCCCGGATAGCGCTGGATTCCAACCTGATCCACTACAAGGAACTGATCGTGACCGGCACGACGGGGTGCAGCACCCGCGATTGCCGGCACTCGATGGAACTGATCAGTTCAGGAAAAGTTGATCTTGGACCTCTGGTAAGCAGACGATTCGGCTTGGATCGTGCGATGGAAGCGTTTGCCGCCGTGCGCGAGGGCAATGCCCTCAAAGTCGTATTGGAGCTCACTACTAACAAGGGGAAATCGTGAAAACACGACCGTATGGATATCCAATTTCACGGCCGGATGACAGGATGTCGTCTTTCGACAATCACATCCAGCGCCGGCTCTCCGCCATGAAGAACAGCTTCGCGGACCGTGAAGCGTACAAGGCCATGCTCGATTCAGGCGATGCCTTGATCTACGAGGTATACGAGAACAGGCGCCCAGAAGTAGCTGGCGAGTTATTAAGTGGTCTCTCCATCGTCCATCCAGGACGTGTGGGCAGCGAATATTTCATGACCAAGGGGCACTACCACTCCGTGCGCGACACCGCGGAAATCTACTACTGCATGCAGGGTGAGGGGCTTCTCTTGATGGAGAACGAAGCCGGAGAAACTGCAGTGGAAGAATTCAGTCCTGGCCGTGTGGTTTACGTTCTCCCGCGATGGGCGCATCGTTCCATCAACACCGGTAAAGAAGATCTGGTCACGTTCTTTGTGTATCCCGGGAATGCCGGACATGACTACTCCACGATTGATACCACCGGCTTCCGCAAGTGTGTTGTTGAACAGAACGGTGCTGTGACGATTGTCGACAACCCGAAGAACAATCTTCCGCACACGGAGGTGTCGTTCCATGGAGCCGGAGCTTAAGAAATGTCGCGTTCTCGTGACGCCTACGACTTTCGGATCCTATGACAAGCAGCTCTGTCTGGAGTTGGAAGCGGCTGTTGGCGAGGTGATCTACAACGATCGCGGACGTCCACTCACGTCTGAGGAACTGAAGGAATTACTGCCCGGCTGCGATGGATTTATCGCGGGATTGGACCGTGTGGATGGTGCGGCGCTCGAGTCGGCGGACCGGCTCGAAGTGATCGCCCGCTATGGGGTGGGCGTAGATAACGTGGATCTGGAAACAGCGGCGAAGAGGGGGGTCACGGTAACCAATACTCCACATGCGAACGCGGTTTCAGTGGCGGAGCTCACGATCGGACTGCTGATTGCATTGGCGCGCTCGATTCCGGAGGCGGACGCATTGGTCCGCGATGGGAAATGGCCGCGGCTGTGCGGCAAGAGCCTGGAAGGCAAGGTTATCGGCCTCGTTGGCTTCGGCTCCGTGGGGCGGGAAGTGGCGCGCAGGCTGCAGTCGTGGCAATCGGCGCTTCTGGCATACGATCCGTTCGGAGATGAAGTCCTGGCGCGCTCATTGAATGTTCGGCTAGTGGGGTTGGAAGAGGTAATTCGTGAAGCGGATTTCCTGTCGTTGCATGTGCCGCTGACCGCTGAGACGCGGCGTATCGTAAATGCTGATTTCCTCTCACGAATGAAACGAGGTGCATACCTCGTAAACACGGCCCGAGGCGAATTGGTGGACGAGGAGGCGCTGCTGGCTGCGCTCGACTCCGGGCAACTGGGAGGCGCCGCGTTGGATGTATACGCTCAGGAGCCGCCTGCTCCAGATAGTCGGCTCCGGCGGCATCCGCATCTGATCACTACACCACACTGCGGGGCCCACACGGACGGCGCCGCCAATGGCATGGGGAGAGAGTCGCTGCGGGACTGCATTGCCGTGCTCCGGGGAGAGTCTCCGCTTCATCCGGTGCTGACCCAAGGAGTGAAGGGATGACATCTGAGAATCTGAACATGCGGAAGCACATGTACTTTATTGGCGTCAGCACGCGACAGTCTTCCATAATGAAGGTTTTTCCCTTGTGGATGAAAGAACTCGGGATGCCTTACCTCTCGCTGGAGGGGATGGATCTCAAACTGAACGACGATCCAGCAAACTACCGGCGCGCTGTGACGCAGATCAAAGAGGACCCGCGTTGCCTGGGAAGTCTGGTCACCGCGCATAAGATTAATTTGCTGAAAGCCGCCCGCGACCTGTTCGATTACCTGGATCCGCTTGCTCAACTTACAGAAGAGATCTCCTGCATCTCCAAGCGGGGTGTCCGCTTGGAAGGGTACGCAAAAGATCCTATAGCAGGCGGGATGAGCCTGGACACGCTACTCGGGCCCGGCTATTTCGGGCGAACGGGCGGCCACGTGCTCTCGCTCGGCGCGGGAGGTTCAACGACAGCGCTGGTGCTGCATTTCAGCCGCAAGCAGCAGGCTGGCGACCGGCCAGCCCGCATGGTGATCGTCAATCGGTCGCCGCGCCGGATCGAGGCACTCCGCCGGATGGCTGATGCCGTGGCGCCGGAGATTCGGTTTGAGTACTACTGCCAGCGGGATCCGCGGCAAAGCGATCACCTGATGGAGACGCTCCCGCCAGGATCGGTGGTGATCAACGCGACGGGCATGGGCAAGGACCTGCCCGGATCGCCGATCACCGATGCCGGCCGCTTCCCGATCAATGGAGTAGCTTGGGAGCTGAACTACCGCGGCGACCTCCAGTTCCTGAACCAGGCACTGGCGCAGCGCGAGGAGCAGAACCTAACCGTCGAAGACGGTTGGGTGTACTTCCTGCACGGCTGGACACAGGTGATTGCGCAAGTGTTGGATATCCAGCTCGATGAGGCCACTTTCAGCCGTCTGGCCATGCTGGCGGAATCAATTCGACCGCCCTCACGAGTGCAGACGGAGGTGATATCGAGTGATCGCTGAAAACAGTAGTAGCGTGAAGCTACGGATTTTCCGCGACCGCCCTCTGCCGGTCGTCTAGCCAAGAACGAGGGAGTCGCTGGTTTTAACGACTATCCGGATATCTCAGTGATCCGATTAGTGCGAGAAAAAAATCGAGCAGCCAGGAGTATGCCGCAGATATGCTGATCGTTCAGTCGTTTGGTGTTGCGGTCGTATTGTGCATCGTTACCATGATGTGCTGGGGCTCACACGTCAACGCCCTTAAAATGCTACCACGGTCCTATGCGTTCTCTTACTACTATTGGGATCACGCTATCGGCTATTTACTATTGTCTCTAATAGTTGGCCTCACGCTTGGCTCCTTTGGTAGCACCGGACGAGATCTACTTTCAGACCTCGGACAGGGTAGCTTGCATAGCTACGGAATGGCAATTCTAGGTGGCGTTGTCTTCAATCTGGCCAATATTCTCCTCATTTCTGCGACGAGTATTGCAGGCATTGCGGTTGCGTTCCCTATCGGCCTGGGAATTGCAGTTGTTGAGGGCATTGTGATTAATTACATTGCAGAGCCCAAGGGGAACGCCTTGTTGATCTTCGGCGGAGCTGCGCTTATCACCGTGGCCATTGTATTCGATGCATTTGCCTACAAATCAATAAAACAAAAGCGTGACGCAAGGGAGTTGAAACTGGGTGTGATCCTGGCAGCTGTGTCGGGTATGCTGATGGGGTCGTTCTATTACCTCGTGCAGCGCTCCCTTTCACTCGATTTTAAAAAACTTGATCCTGGTAGATTCGGCCCCTATGCCGCCGTACTGATATTCTCCCTCGGTCTCTTTGCCTCGAACTTCGTCTATAACAGCTATCTGATGGCACACCCATTGAGTGGATCTGCTGTCAAGTACTCCGGCTTCTTTACAAAAGGGATGTCGAAGCTTCATTTGATTGGCGTCCTGGGCGGTCTGATAAACGCCACGGGAATGCTGTCCAATATTGTTGCTTCAAAGACAGCCAGCCCTGCAATTGCGTATGGACTAGGACAGGGTGGGACGATGGTTGCCGCTATCTGGGGAGTATTTGTTTGGAAGGAATTCAAGGGTGCCTCAAGGGGCACATACGTAATGATTGCTGTCATGTTTTGCCTGTTTATTTCAGGCTTAGCTTTGCTGGTTCTTTCAATGCTATGAAATGAGAGAGGCAGGTGACCGGATGGTCATTGGCTGGCATCGCCACGTGGATTGCGTCTTTCGCAATCTTCAATCTTACTCAAGCAGCTTTTGGAGCGTATGTGGCGAATAGGCTTCGCGGACCACAATCTTCCTTTCCATGGGAGCAATGACCATGTTCAACCCACTTTGAAATGTCAACAGAAATGCCTGTTCGCCATCGATTCAACACGGAACCCACGGCGGGAGTCTATAACTATGGCGTCCCAGCGGACTTTGCCATGATCGTAGCATTCTTTGTTTTTCCGTAGCACACGCTCGAAAGGAGAAGTCATGAATCTGAGCCAATCCGAGGTAAAGACTAGATTGAAACAACAACTGATTGGTACCCCTTCCTGGGGTTACGGAGATTCCGGGACGCGCTTCCACGTACTGCGCAGACCTTGGACAGCAAGAAACCTGAATGAGCGCATTGATGACGCCGCGCAGGTTCAGAAATACACCGGGGTTTGTTCTCTCTTCGATTTGCATACGGCGTGGGACCAGAGTTCTGACTGGAAGGCGACGCGCGCGTATGCGGAAGGAATGGGATTGAAGATCGGGGCAGTCAACCCTCACTTATTCGCGGATAACGATTATGTACTCGGTACGGTGTGCCATCCTTTGGAGCGGGTCCGCCAGAAATCCCTGGACAAGCTCCTGGAGGGTGTGGAGATTGCCAAAGCCGTAGGAGCCAAAGTTATCAGCACGTGGTTTGCCGATGGCACGAACGTACCCGGACAGGATAATTTTCGCCTCCGTCGAAGCCGCCTAGAGCAGGCGATGCGGAAGGTGTATGCTGCAATGCCAGAAGATGTCCGAATGGTTATTGAGTATAAGTTTTTCGAACCTTCTTTCTATCATATGGACTTGGCGGACTGGGGCAGTGCTTACCTCCTTGCCAGCAAACTTGGCCCTAAAGCCAAGGTGCTTGTCGATTTGGGACACCATGCGAACGGGACCAATATCGAACATATTGTCGCCCTCTTGTTGCATGAGGATAAGCTTGGCGGTTTTCACTTCAACGACAAGAAATATGGTGATGATGACCTGACGGTGGGTTCGATTCAACCCTATCAGTTGTTCCTCATTTATTGCGAACTGGTGTCGGGTGAGCTCGACCGTATTCTTGCGGACCGGGTAAGAGAAGTGGCTCTGATGATCGATCAGAATCACAATTTGCAGAATCAAATCGAGGGTACGATTCAATCCGTAACTGCGCTCCAGACTGCCTATGCCAAAGCCCTGATGGTGGACTATAAATCGCTCGAAGAAGCTCGCGCAGCGGCCGACATCGTGATGGCTGAAGAATGCATCAAGGATGCATTCAATACCGACGTACGTCCTTTACTAAGAGATGTGCGAGTGGAAATGGGTCTTGAGCCCGATCCACTCATAGCTTTTCGTAGGAGCGGCTACACGGAAAGAGTGACAGAGCAACGCAAGGCTTGATTCTGTAAGGTTCATGTCTCATCTGCTTCCGAAGGCGCTTCTGGTGCGCAACACCTAGTGTAAGAGATGCGTTCGAATCTTTTGAACCCGGTTCACGAACGGCGCAATTCACGGGAATCAGTGCTGAAACAGGAGATTGTTAATGAACAGAGAGGTCTCGCGCAGAGAGTTTCTTGGCTGGTCGTTGAGCGGCGCAGCGCTGATCATGAGTGCTTTGCCCGATGCTCACGCAATGTTTGTCAGCCCATTTTCACCCGCATCTCTTCCTGATGCGGACGCGCTTGCAGTTGACGGGTCGCTAATACGGCTCGATTCCGGTTGGAAATTTAAACGCGGCGACGACCTGAGTTGGGCACACCCAGATTTAGACGACAAAGACTGGATAGGAATTTGGCCTTACTATTCCTGGGATCTGCAGAACATCGACTGTCACGGATACGCCTGGCATCGCATCGTGTTTACTCTCCCTTCGGAGTGGAAAAGCAAGTCCGACAAGGTCTACCTTTATCTGGGTCCAATCAACGATACGGACCAGACCTTCCTGAACGGCCAGCTGCTCGGCGAGAACGGTGAACTCGCGAAGCCGGACACGAAGCCCTTGAATGGATTTGCCGGTGTGAAAGACAAAGCATCGGTTGTTAGACAATATGTTCTCTCCGTTGGCGATGGAAGAATAAAGTGGGATGCACGGAATGTTTTGGCCATCCGGATATTTGCGGAAAAAGAAAATGGTGGATTTGGCCGAGGAAACAGGCTGGCCAGCATGGACGATCCTCTTAAAACATATATTGCCGGGTGGCACGAGGATTATCCAGTTCCGCGGAGCATAGAGACCCAGATGGAGTTGGGAGATAGCTGGAAAGTCAAGGTTGGGGATGATCCTCAGTGGAAGGATGTGCATTTCGATGACGGAAATTGGGACACTGTTAAGGTTGGCCGGAGCCGCCATCGTGATGAAGTGGCCTGGTTCCGGAAGCAGTTGGTCATTTCTTCACGCTTGAGGAGCGATCCTTATTTCAAGGATGAGCTCGTCTTTGATTTCGGACGGCTCTTTGACAAAGTTGATGTGTACTTGAACGGCCACTCCCTGGAGGAGTATAGAATTCCAAGTCGCGATATCGTCAAGTATTACCCCTATGCCTTGGAATGTGTTTACTATGTCCCAGTGAGTGCACCCTGCATTCAATGGGACGGCGAAAACGTCATTGCGGCGAGGGTATACAACAACCACGATTGGTGGGGAGATGGCTTCCATGGCGGGCAGTTGTTTGTCGCCAACTTCTTCGATCTTGTGAAGTTCGGATTCAACCGGCTTCCCTACGAGATTCAGGCAAGAACCCCTATTTACATTGACTTCACCGCGACCAGTTACTCGTGCAAACGGGCAATCTCGGCAACACTGGAATACAAGGTCTTAGACCGGCAGACACATGAGGCGGCCGATACGAACGCAGTGGAGATCGATATTTATAACGACCGGGCGAATACATACCGGTACAGATTTCTTCCGCTCGCGAATACCGACTATCTCTTATGGTACAAGGTTACGGAGAAAGAGAGTGGGGATAACTATGCTCGCGAGCGATTGCTTGGTTATAAGCAACCTGGGGAGGAGCTTCGTTTCACTAGACAGCCCAGCCACTGGGATCATACGCCGTACGACAAAGCCAATGTGAAGTTCGTCGTCGAGAACAAGGTGACGGATCGTTTGGCTGCGATCCATCCCGGAGGACAAGCGATTGCGGGCATACTGGGCCAGCGAATGAAGTTGAACAGCGAGAAGGCCCTATGGGGTTTCGTAGAGGAGTTTGAGATTAATTTGCTGGAAGGGCATTACGACAGGCCGGCGAAGGATCTCGACCAAGGACAACACATCGGTAAGTACATTCACGGCATGGTGCGAGACCTTCAATATCACTACGACCAGAGCTTAGAGCAACGCCTGGACAAGACTATTGACATTCTGATCGCATCTGTCGATCCTGACGGTTATGCGGCGAGCGAGATCTTTCCGGTGCGCTGGCTGAACTGGGATGTATGGGAACAAAAGTATGTTCTGTATGGGCTTCTTTACTATTACAGCCTTACCGGATATCAACCTGCATTGGCGGCGGCCAGAAAGATTGGCGATTTGCTTTGCGTGACATTTGGGGAAGAGCCCGGCAAGCTGAATATCATCAAAACGGGATTCCACATGGGCATGGCGCCTACCAGTGTTCTGGAACCCATGGTTTTCTTGTACCGGTATACCGGTGAGCAGAGATATTTCGATTTCTGTACGCACATTGTGACCATGTGGGAAAAACCGTATGGGCCTAAGCTGATCAGTAAGATGCTGGAAACAAGGAGTTTCGCGAAGACGGGTACTGGCAAG
>JBEKGW010000040.1:0-35181 GCA_050012595.1 Terriglobales bacterium | reverse complement strand
GTTCCATGAACCATGCCGACCAGGCAACTGCTCACGAAACCAAGATCCGGCGGTGGACTACTTTTACTCCGCCGCAAAGCGCCGCTCGCGCGGCGCTCTGTGGCCTATTTTTGCTCCGGCGCTCATATGTTCCACGAACTCGATCCCGTGACACCGGTAACGATCGGCGCGACGTTTGCAGAGAACATGATCGCCATGGGCGACGTTGTGGATGTGCTTTCGTTCCACAACTACAGCCCGACGCGGGCGGAAGTTCGCGCCAGTATTGCAAAAGCGAAACAATACGCGGAAAAGACCGGAAAGCCGCTCATCAGCACCGAGATCGGATGCATTGCGCGCGCCAATCCCTATGACGTCGCGCTCGAAGAGCACATGCAAGCCCACGTCGGATGGTACATCTGGGAGTTGATGATCACCCCCAGTTGGGGCAATGTGCACGGCGTGTTCTATCCGGATGGCACAGTGCGCGATCCTTCCATCGTCGCCGCGCTCTTCGGCTTCTTCCGCAACCGAGGAAAAAATGTTGTGGAAGATGTTCCTGACCGCGAGAACCATCTTACGGAGGCAGTGACGAAAAACAAGAGGTGGCTGGCAGACCCAAACCCGGATTGGGAAACGGGATTGGATATGGCCGAAGTCTCGGCGAATCTTCTCGAGGCTGCCCAATTGACGCCCATGCACATTCTCCCTTCCCGGCAGGTGATCCTCCTGCGCAATGGTCAACCCGACATGCCCGCCTTGCGCGCACTGCTTGAAAAGTTCACCGCAATACTTGAGCCGTACGAGCTTCCCCCTGGTGATCCACGGCGGCCGCGACCGCCTGGCCTCATGCCATGAAGCACCACTTCACGGAAACGGGGCAAATTGTGAAGTTGACTGAGCGAAGTTTCGTTAACGGGATCAACGCAAAACGGAAACCGCGTCGCGCGCAGGCGCCGAGTGCGATCGCACCGTCCGCCATGAGAAGCTGCGTGTATGAATCCGCGGAAATGCAGTGGCAGGCAATCATGAGTGACCCGCTTGCCGGTTAGCCAGAGCAGGGGATCGGGTCAAACACGGCATCGATGTGGTGACAGCGATTGGGCGCCATTTGGCCTTGAAAGCTCTATGCACACCACGCAGAAGTCGCGAATTGGATACCATGTTGAATTGTAAGTTCATTCGCTCGCTGCCGGCTGCGGCGTTCTGTTGAATGCGGAGACGAGTCGGCGCGCTCAAAGGGTGAAGGATGAATACGACGCTTGACCAATGGGAAGTGCTGGAAGCTGTGATTCAGATGGGGAGTTTTGCGGCTGCCGGAGCGAAGATGAACCGCTCGCAATCGACAATTAGTTATGCAATTTCGCGCCTTCAGGAGCAATTCAAGATTCCTCTTCTTGAACTGAAAGGCCGCAAGGCGCAACTTACCGAGGCAGGAAAGGCGTTGCTGGCGGATGTGGAGCCTATTCTTACCGGGTTCCGGGCGCTTGAGCAAAGAGCTTTGGCGCTGGGCGCCGGCGGCAAAACAGAAATACGTCTTTCGGTCGACAGCATTTTCCCGGATAGCAGGCTGTTCGCGGCTCTTGCGGACCTGAACCGTTCGTACCCCCATGTACATCCGCAACTTCGCCAGACCATGTTTCTTTCGTCCGTTCACGAGTTCGCAACGTCTGGCGCCGATTTGTGTATCTCGGGGCTACCCACGCGCGAGTATTTTGCCAAGCCCATTCTCGATATCAGAATGCGTGCAGTTGCCCGCGCGGATCATCCCCTGAACAGGGAAACCCGGCAACTCAAGCGCATGGATCTGATTCAGCGTCTTGCGGTGATCATCGAGCGGACGGTCGGACCGACACCGAAGCACCAGCCGCACAGCCCCTTGCAGCGATATCTGGCGGTGAACACGATTGATGCTGCGATTGAGGCCGTGCGCAGCGGATTCTGCTTTGGCTGGCTGCCAGTTTACAGAATTGCACCCTACATCGACTCGGGAGAATTGGCCAGCCTGCGGCTCACGATGGGAGGCGAAAGGTTAGTGCGGTTCTACCTGATTTGTAAAGATGTAGATTCGGCCAGCGCTGAGAGAGATTACCTCGCGTCTCTTCTGGGAGCGGACCGTGAGGTGGAAACAATCTAAATCCGGACTCAGGATCTTCTTGAATTCCGCTCATGCGCTGTTTGTGTTTTCGTCAATTCCTCTCAACTCAGCAAAATCCTGCGCGCCTCGCCTTCAGGATCGTCTAACATGCGGCATTCGTTGTCCCAGATCATGGTCTTGTTGCTATCCGGGTCAGTCGGCGTCCAGGTCAAGCCTGGCTGGCTGGGATTGCCGGTAGCAGCAAAGTTTGCCCAGGCAGTGGCCATCTTCTTCGCCAGCGCCAGCGCCCGCGGTGTGTTGCCGGTGCCCTGCTCGCAGCGCTTGGTGTTATCGAAGCAGAATTGGAGCTCGGCGGTGTGCCATGCGCCGGGAACGCCGTCGAGGATCGGAGTCTGCCAGGTGAAGTAGTACGTGTAGGCAGGCGCCGCCTTCAGCTCATGCTTCAATCTGGCCATTTTCACAACGTTGTTCCGCATGGCGAGGCCATTCAATCCGAAGCTGCCACTGCACATATAAGACAGCGTCTGAATCTTCTTCTGCGGATACGCCTTCTTCAACGCGGTCACGATGGCGGTTGCCTTCTCTTCGCCATAGGCTTTGGCGAGGCTGGCACGCCACTCTTCCTCGGTGGGGCGTGAGAGCATATGGTTGCCCTCTTCGCTCACGGAGCCGATCAGCATCGGCACATTCTTCGAGATCTCAGGAGCGGCGTCGAAGAAGGATCGAAGGTTGATGACCTTGTCGTCAACGCACGGCGACCAGCCCACGCGCGGCGGACCGGGAGCAAACGGTCCCATCATGCCCCGCCCCGGGGGATTGATCTTGGCGACGGCCGCGTTGCCGGCAGCCACCAGCTGTGACCATTCCATCTTTTGCAGCAACGCGATGTCATTCGGTTGCAGTCCCAGGTCCTTCATCATCAGGCGGGTGACTTCTCTTTGCTGCTCCTTGCTAGGGATGTTGCCGCCGCCGCCCGACTGTGCCGCGGCGCGATGGAAGAGGCCCACGGCCGAGGGCATGCCCATCAGGGTCGTTACCTTCGATCCGCCGCCCGACTGGCCATAGATCATCACCCTGCCGGGATCCCCGCCGAAGTTCGCAATATTCTCATGGACCCAGCGCAGTGCCGCAACCAGGTCGGTCATGCCAACGTTGACTGAGTCTTCATAAGCAGAACCGCCGATTTCGGAAACGTCGAAGAAGCCGAGGATGTTAAGGCGGTGATTGACAGACACCTGCACGACGTCATGGTGCCGCGCCATCTGTGCACCTTCGTGAGAGGGTAGTTCATAAGATGACCCGAACGAGTATCCTCCACCATGGATGTAGAACATGACCGGGCGCTTGCCCGTCAGGCTCGGTGTCCAGATGTTAAGCTTCAGCATGTCCTCGCTCTGGTAGCCGTCATCCCAGTCCTGGATGAATGATTGCTCGATCCCCGTCCAGTCATGCAGGTTTTGAGGGCAGTTCCCCCCGTAGATCAGCGCAGGATACTCATCCTTCCAGGGCACCGGGGGCTTCGCTGGCAGCCAGCGGTTTTCCCCGGCTGTGTTCTGGCCGTAAGGAACGCCCTTGAAGGTGAAAACGCCCCCATCGAGAAAGCCGCGCACCTTGCCGTACTGCGTGTACGCGACTGCCGTGCGTGGCGTAGAACAGTTTCCGGGCTCCTGGTGGGCTGCGGTCTTCGTGCTGTCCATTGCGCGGGCCGGCTGACCGAGAGCCACACCCACCCCGGCTGTTGCCGAAAGGAGCAGCGCCTCACGACGGCTCAGAAGGGTGGCATCTTTGGAATTTGATTTCATTATGTATCCTTTCGTCGGTTGTTTATCTCTTCTGGTTATCGGCAGTTGGTGGTCCGCAGGTTGGTTCTCGCACTGTCCTCACAGACGACTGCAAACGCTGCCAGGTGAGAAAACGCATTCCGGTGGAGCACATTAAAGTACGCGCATTCTTTCTGTCAAACCAGGAAACCGCCCCGCGCCTCGACGCTTCGCTGTTTTCAAGCTGTATCTTCGCGCACAACAACCGATTTCCCAAACCGAGCCGTCACATGATCAAGGAGAGATCTCGCGCGGCATCATGAAGCGCAGTTTGCTTCGTTGGTTGAGCTCATACCAGACGTTGGATTCCGGCGTGTTATTTAGGAAATTCGCGCAGGAAATCACCAAATCGAAATTCTGGCGTTTTGAAGAATCGGTCGATACGATCGAGCCGCGCCGGATATTGCCGGCCGGGATGGCGCGAGCCAGAGCTGCAGCCAATGTTGAAGCGTGCGAAGCCGCAGAGCGACGGCTCGTGGTCAAGGATTCGTGCCTCCCAGCATCCGGCCGCGGCCCCCGATGCCTTTCGAGAGCGACGAGCGGCAAAATCCGGCATGGGTCGCCGTCCTATTTGCAGGAGGAAGCCGCAGACCTTTGAGCAACCTGCGTGAGAGCAACGACGCAGTCCTAAATATCGAAATTCTCGATGAAATCGTTTCGAAAAATGTGGCTTTTCAGTCGCAATTTTTCTGGATACGATGCCGCTGTCTTCATGAATGGGATTTCGTCTGCACCGAATCAGTACGCGTTTACCCTCTCTAAACCGCGTCGCGCCGCTCACGCGTAACTGCGGGAAGGCAAGGGCAGCCACAAGAGTCGCTTCCGGTGGCTCTTCGCTCGAGGTCCGAATCGCAGCTCACCTACCCGTATTGCACTATTCTTCGAGTGAAGGAAAAGAAAGGGAATCGAAGATGAGAAAGGTTCTGCTTGCAATCGCCATTGCGGCGGTCCCGTGCATGAGTCTGGCCGCCGATCCTACCGCAAGAGTAGAGCAGGGCTTGTTGAAAGGCACAATCGAAGAAGGACTGACGGTCTACCAGGGCATTCCTTTCGCGGCGCCGCCGGTAGGCGATCTGCGCTGGCGCCCTCCACAACCAGCGGCGAGTTGGGACGGCGTGCGGAGTGCCGACAAGTTTGGGCCGGAGTGCGTACAGGCTGGCTTCGGCGCCACGCCCGATGGTCAGCAGCCCCCTCAGATGAGCGAAGATTGCCTTTATCTAAACGTCTGGACACCCGCGAAGGCGGCCTCCGACCGCATCCCGGTGTTGGTCTGGATCTATGGTGGTGGATTCAACGCCGGAGCCACCTCGATCCCGACCTACAGCGGAGAAAAGCTTGCCAAGAAAGGAGTCGTGCTGGTCAGCATCGCTTATCGGGTGGGACCGATTGGTTTCCTGGCGCATCCGGAGTTGAGCGCAGAATCGCCCCAGCACGTCTCGGGAAACTACGGTCTGCTCGACATGATCGCTGCGTTGCAATGGGTAAAGAAGAATATTGCTGCATTCGGTGGGGATCCCAACAAGGTTACGATCTTTGGCGAGTCGGCCGGAGGCATAGCGGTGAGTATGCTGTGCGCTTCGCCGCTGGCAAAGGACCTGTTCCAGGGGGCAATTTCGGAAAGCGGCGGCTCGTTCGGCCCTCCGCGTCCTGCCGGCCAACCGGGCGAGAACATGCGGCGTCTTGCCGATGCAGAACGGGATGGCCTGACGTTTGCCACGAACGCCGGAGCCACCTCGATAGAGGAACTTCGGAAGCTGCCGGCTGAAAAAGTGCTGGCAGCCACGCGCAGCCGGCGTGGCATGGCGTGGCCAATCATCGACGGCTGGGTCATCCCTTCCGATCAATACACCCTCTACGCAGCAAAACAGTTCAACGATACTCCCGTCCTAATCGGATACAACTCGGATGAAGGCGCAAGCTTCTCGCCGGCCCATACCACGCAGGAATATATCGACGGCGTGCGGAAACGCTACGGCTGCTTCGCCGATAGCCTGCTCAAAGCGTATCCAGCCGGCGGCACCACAGTACCAAAGACCGCTCGTGACCTAACCCGGGATACCGCGTTCGGTTGGCATACCTGGATCTGGGCGCGGTTGCAATCAAGGTTGGGAAAGGGCAAGGTCTACTACTACTATTTCGATCAGCACCCGGACTATCCGGCAGATTCGCCGCGGGCCGGCTATGGCTCGCCGCATGGCATGGAAGTTCCCTATGTCTTCGAGCACTTGACCGGCGGGCCCAAAGAGCAGCCCACCGCGGCGGACCTCGCGATCTCAGACGCCATGGCCACCTACTGGACGAATTTCGCGAAGTACCTGGATCCGAACGGCAAGGGCGTGCCCAAGTGGCCAGCATTCAGCGACGAGAATCCTGATGTGATGGACTTCTCCGGGACGCCGCATACCGGAACTGTTCCGAACGAGGCAGGGCTCAATGCGCTGGACGCCTATTTTGCGTGGCGTCGCTCGCCCGAGGGGGTCATCGCTTCGTCTGTCGAGGACGCCCCACCCGCCATTACCAACGTGATGGATGCCCAATATCCGCGTGTTCTTCCAGACCACAGTGTGGTTTTCCAGATCAAGGCGCCGGATGCACAAAAGGTAGAAGTGCAGGTCGGCGGCGGAAAGTATCCGATGACCCGTGGCCGCGACGGAGTGTGGAGCGTGACGACTCCACCCTTGGTCGTGGGCTTCCATTACTATTCGCTCCTTCTCGACGGCGTCGCTGTAAACGACCCGGGCAGCCATGCATTTTTTGGCACTGGAAAAGACGCCAGCGGAATCGAAGTACCCGAAGATGGCGTCGATTACTACCTGGTGCGGGACGTGCCGCATGGCGATGTGCGCATCCGGACTTACTTTTCGAAGACCACAGGCCAGTGGCGCCGGTGCTTTGTGTATACCCCTCCGGATTACGACACGAATCTCAGTGCGCGCTACCCGGTGCTCTACCTGCAGCATGGGATGGGAGAAGACGAGAGCGGATGGATCTTCCAGGGACACGCCAATCTGATCCTCAACAACCTCATCGCCGAGAAGAAGGCCGTTCCTATGATCATCGTCATGGATAACGGATACGCTTCACGGCCAGGGCAATCCATGACGCCGTCTGCCCCAAGAGTGCCGGGGGATTTCAGCGCCTTTGAGGACGTGATCATCAAAGACGTGATTCCGATGATCGATTCCACATTCCGCACCATCCCTGACCGTGACCATCGGGCAATGGCCGGCCTCTCCATGGGAGCCAACCAGGCATTGCACCTGGCGACGGACCATCTGGACACCTTTGCCTACATGGCCGGATTCAGCGGCACGATGAACGGCTTGAGCACCGATGCGCTGGATCCAGCCACGGCGTTCAATGGGATGTTCAAGGACGGAGCGGCATTCAACGAAAAGGTGAAGCTGCTCTGGCTCGGCATGGGCACTCAGGAGCCCAATCCCTTCCCTGGAGCCATCGGAGCTTTTCGAGCAATGCTGGACAAAGCAGGAATTAAGTACATCTACTTTTCATCGCCGGGCACGGCTCACGAATGGCTTACGTGGCGAAGAGACCTGAACGACTTTGCTCCCAGGCTTTTCAGGCCTGCCGGCAACTGAATGGACAGTGATTCAACTTGCACGGCTTTGGCCGTTGCTCGCCAATTCCGGGTCACTCCCGGGGATATCGAGTGCGGCGCCAGAGATTGATGATTCAGCGAGAAGGAGAAAATCCATGGCCCAAAGATCGTCTTGCAAAGCGTTTTTCAGCAGGCGTGGCGGCGCGATTCTGGCAGTCTGGACACTGCTCGGAGTCTATGTCTATCTCGTCAGGGCCCAGGAATCGGGCAGCGATGCTGGGGTGGCCGTTACCGCCAACATCGACACGAGTCAAATCGGGGTACCTGTCTCGAAGTATATCTACGGCGGATTCATCGAACAGGGTGGCACGCTTATCTATCGCAGTCTTTGGTCTGAGATGATCGACGACCGCAAGTTCTACAATGCGATCTCGTCCAAAGAGCCCGAAGCCCCGCCCCGGCGGCAGGGTGGCGCGTTCCGCGACATGCAGCTTCGTAGATGGCGCCCCGTGGGTCCTGACGAAGTTGTGGTGATGGACAAGGACCAGCCCTTTGTCGGCGACCAAAGCCCGCGCATACAACTGGACTCCGCCACGCCGCACGGTATCCGGCAATCCGGCATCGCACTGGTCAAAGGCAAGCACTACACGGGCCGAATCTATCTTTGCGGAACTCCGGGCTCCAAGGTGACGGTCTCGCTGATCTGGGGTACGGGCGAAAACGACCGGCAGACCATCACGATTGCCGCACTCACCAATGAGTACAAGAAGTTCCCCCTCAGCTTCACCGCGCAGGCCGATGCTGCTGATGGCGCCATCGAGATCACGGGCACGGGCACGGGGGACCTCCACATCGGCACCCTTTCGCTGATGCCCACGGACAACGTGCAGGGATTCCGGCCCGGCACCATTGCGCTGCTGCGCGATCTTCACGCCGGCATGTGGCGACTGCCGGGCGGAAATTTTATTTCCGACTGGAACTGGTACGACTCTGTGGGCGAAATCGACAAGCGCCCGCCCGTCTTCGACTACGCATGGAACGCCGTTCAGTCCAACGATGTCGGTATGGACGAGTTGATGACACTCTGCAAACTGATCGGCGTGGACCCCTACATCACCGTGAACGCGGGCTTCGGCGACTCGCACTCGGCGGCGGAAGAGGTCGAGTACATGAATGGATCGGTCAACACCCTTATGGGAGCATTGCGCGCGAGAAATGGCCATCGTGAGCCCTACCACGTCAAATTCTGGAACATCGGCAACGAGCCTTATGGATCGTGGCAACTCGGGCATACCGATCTGAAGTATTTCGTTCTCAAACACAATGAATTCGCCAAGGCAATGCGCAAGGTGGATCCGTCGATCACGCTTCTCGCGTCGGGTGCAATGCCTGACGAAATGACGGTCGAAGGCCAGCCGCGCACGATGCACCTCGCGGATCCACAGGTGCAGTTCGGCTCGGAAGCCGACTGGACCGGTGGCCTGCTTGCACACTGCTGGGGCAACTTTGACGGCCTCACCGAGCACTGGTATTCGCGGGTGGGCAAGCGCTTCGATTACGAACATGCAAAGAGCCTCCCGTTCGATGCGCCCATCGAGGGAGGGTATGTCAATGTCGACGAGACTGTCCTCGAGTGGGTGCGTCATCCCTCGAATCGCGTGCACAAGAAGGCTGAAGAATGGCAGGAATACGAGAGGCGTTTCCCGGCGATGGTCGACAAGAAGATATTCCTATCCATCGACGAGTACGGCTACGGAGGCGGGAGTCTTAAGGCGTCCCTCGCCTATGGCATGGTCTTGAACGAGATGTTCCGGCACACCGAATTCCTCAAGATGGCGGCGTACACGATGGCGGTCTCGACGCTCGACTATAACAGCACCGGCGCTGTCTACAACTCGAGAGGAGTCCTCTACAAGATGTATCGCGACCACTTTGGAACCCTGCCGGTTGCCGTTTCAGGGAATTCGCCGCAGCCTGCGCCCAAGTATCCGCCTTACGGCGATCAGCCAGAGACAAGCGCCGGCAGCCCAACCTATCCGCTCGACATGGTGGCTGCGCTGACTGAAGACCACAAGTACCTGACCGTCGCCGTCGTGAACGCGACGGAAACGGTGAAGAAACTCAATCTGAATGTCACTGGCGTGCGCCTGGCACGGCAGTCGACGCTGTGGCAGATGACTGGGGACAGTCTGGACGCCGAGAACCATGTCGGCCAGCCGCCGCAGGTCGAGGTGAAAGAAATTGCGGCGGGCGGTGCTACGGAGACGATCACGGTTGCGCCCACCAGCGTCAACATCTATCGGTTTCCCGTAGCGCTGGCGCCGCAATAACGCTCCACAGCATGGCGTTAATCGGCTCCTGGAAGACTCGGGCATGGAAGACTGAAGTTCTCTCGTGAAGTGCTGGAAAGGACGATTTCTGTTAAGGTAAACCGATTCTTTCAATGCGCGCCGCTCGACGTATTCTTGGTAGCGCTCTCATCAACGACAGAGCTGGCGCCCTGGAGAGAGGGCGCGCAATGCTCTGTATTGAAGTCACCGAACCTATTTCGGTCCGCAGCGAGGAAGCTATGAAACATGTGGGAACGTATTTGGCAGTCGTCGCTCTGATGTGCTGCGACTGGACGATCCAGGCTCAACAAAAACCTGCATACCTTGATCCGAGCCTGCCGCCCGAGCAGCGCGCGGCCGATCTGGCGCAGCGTATGACGCTCGAGGAGAAGGCCTCGCAGTTGGTAAATGGCGCCCGCGCCATTCCCCGCCTTGAGGTTCCGGCCTACAACTGGTGGAGCGAGGCGCTTCACGGAGTAATCGACACCGGCGTAACCGAATTTCCTGAGCCGATCGGCCTGGCCGCGACTTTTGACGTGCCGGGGATTCATGCCATGGCCACCGATATTGGCATTGAGGGCCGCATTAAACATGTACAAGATGTACGCGCCGGGCACGTCGGCATCATGGGAGGTCTCGACTTCTGGGCCCCGAATCTAAACCTCTTTCGCGACCCGCGTTGGGGCCGCGGCCAGGAGACCTACGGGGAGGACCCGTTCCTCATCGGCCGCATGGGTGTCGCCTTTGTCACCGGCATGCAGGGTGACGATCCGAAGTACTACCGCGTGATCGCCACGCCCAAGCACTTCGTTGTGCACAGCGGCCCTGAGCCGACGCGGCATTTCGCTGACGTGGATGTCAGCAGGCACGACGAGCTTGACACCTATGAGCCCGGTTTCCGTGCCGCCGTTGTCGAAGGCAAAGCCGGATCGGTGATGTGCGCCTACAACGCGATCAACGGCCAACCCGCCTGCGCGAATGAGTTTCTGCTTCAGGATCAACTGCGCGGCAAGTGGGGATTCCAGGGATATGTCGTCTCCGACTGCGGCGCGGTTCGGGATATTTTCTCCGGCCACCACTACCGGCCGACGCAACCCCAGGCCTCGGCCATTTCGCTCTTGCGCGGTATGGACAACGAATGTTTCGGCTCCGGTACCAACCCCAACGATTACGACTACAAGCCTTTTTTCGATGCCGTGCAGCAGGGTTATCTCCCCGAGAGTGCGATGGACACCGCGCTGGTTCGCCTGTTTACGGCTCGTATTAAATTGGGCATGTTCGACCCTCCGGGCACTGACCCCTACTCGAACATCGACGAGAGCGAGCTGAACAGTCCGGCGCACCGCGCCCTTGCCCGCAAACTGGCCGGTGAGTCGATGGTCCTGCTGAAGAATGACGGCACGCTGCCCCTCAAGCCGGAGATCCGGAACATCGCGGTAGTGGGCCCGCTGGCGGATCAAACCGACGTGATGCTCGGCAACTATGCCGGCAGGCCCACCCACACCGTCTCTCTGCTCGAAGGACTCAAGGCGGAGTTTCCGAACGCAAACATCACCTATGTTCCGGGAACGCAATTTCTGCGCAATTACGGCGAGCCGGTGCCGAACGGTCTCCTCGCCACTCCCGATGGCAAACCCGGGCTCAAAGCGGACTACAGCGAGCGGGAGGGATTTTCATTCCGTTCCACCACGAATGCCAAGCCGTTCACGAGCCGGGTCGAGCCGAATATCGACCTGGGCAGCAACAATCTGCCTGCTGAGGCGGCCGGAAAGAAATCCATCGGCGTCGAGTGGACGGGCTTCCTGACCGCGCCGGATTCCGCGGATTACCTGATCGGAATTCGCGCCGGCGGCTTTGCGATGGTGACGGTCAACGGAGATCAAATAGCGGTTGTATTCGGCAGGAACGGTGTGGATGCGCGGCTCGGACGCGTGCACCTCGAGAAGGGCCAGAAGGTGGCTTTGAGCGTGCAGTATGGAACTGCGGGCTCAGACCAGCCCACCGCCCAGCTCATCTGGGCGCGGTACAGCGATGCGCCGTCACCTGAAGCCATTGCCGCGGCCAGAAAGGCCGACGTAGTGATTGCCGCGGTCGGCATCACTAGCCGATTGGAGGGTGAAGAGATGCGGGTCAACCTGCCGGGATTTCTCGGTGGAGACCGCACCAGCATCGATCTGCCCGAGCCGGAGGAAGATCTGGTTGAAGCTGTCGCCGCGACCGGCAAGCCCGTAGTGGTCGTGCTGATGAACGGCAGCGCGCTTGCCGTCAACTGGATCAACGCGCATGCCAACGCGGTTCTTGAGGCATGGTATCCCGGCGAGGAAGGCGGAGCGGCAGTCGCCGAGACACTGAGTGGCAAGAACAATCCTGCGGGACGGCTACCGGTCACGTTCTATACCGGCGTCAACCAATTGCCCAACTTTGAGGATTACTCGATGGAGCGGCGGACCTATAGGTATTTCAGGGGAAAGCCACTCTATCCGTTCGGTTATGGGCTCAGCTACACAACCTTCAAGTACAGCGACCTGAGTATCCCGGCGCAGGCTGTGGCTGCGGGACAGCCCGTAGACGCCGACGTGACAGTGACCAACACCGGCAATGTAGCGGGAGATGAGGTCGTCCAGGTCTACCTCAAGTTCCCGGACGTCGAGGGCGCTCCCTTCATCGCTCTGCGCGGATTCCAGCGCATTCATCTGGAACCGGGCGCGAGTCAGAAGGTCCACTTCCAGTTGAAGGACCGTGATCTTGGTATGGTCACCGAGGCAGGTAACCCGATTATCGCCGCAGGCGACTACACCATCAGCATTGGCGGAGGCCAGCCTGATGCGGGAGCGCCAACCGTGAGCGGGCACTTCCATATCGAAACCCAAATCGCCTTGCCCGAATAGCAGGTGCGTTGCGCGCAGGAGATGCCGGGATGGCCGGATTTCCTGCTCACATGGAAAGCAACACGAAAGCATGAAGCAATGGATCGAACAGAAAGAGGTGCAGATTGAAACGGCGAGATTTCTTGAAGAAGAGTACCGCCGCGGCGATTGCTTTGGCAGGTTCTCAACAGGTGCTGCAAGCGGCTACGGCTGGCGCAAGTAGGCAAGGCAGCTCATCCCAGGTCTCAGGTCCGCCTGCGACAAAAGCGGGGCGCGTCTCTGACCAGGGCAGGTCTGTTCCTCATCTTGGCGCTGCCCAAGAAAACGTATTCCCTCCCAAATCGCCGGTGTATGCAGCATCGCGCCTTTCGCCCGAAGTGAAGGTCTCGCCGATGCCGCTTTCGGATCGGCTGCGGCGCGGGATCGTCCCGCGGCAAGGCTTCTGCAGCACGATTCCTGGCACGACGGTCAACGAAGGGCTCACTGCCGGCAATGGACACATGTATATCGAGGCGACGTGCGATCCGTACTCGGAGCAGATCCTTTTCCACCACGAGAGCCTTCTCGTGCCGTGGAAGAGGCCCTTTGAGGCTCCCAAGGCCGCGGACGTATTTCCGCAAGTGCGGCAAATGGTGTTGGACGGGAGATACCAGGAAGCGATTGAACTCGCGTTCAAGGAAATGAACAAGGGCCCCATCAAGCAGAACACGGGGCCGCACCCTACAGTCCCGGCATTCCTGATGCGTCTCGATCTTCCCAAGATTTCGTTGGTCAAGGATTATCTGCGCACCGTCGATTTCGAGAGCAGTGAAGTAAAGGTGCATTGGAACGATGAGCGTGGCGATTGGGTTCGTCAGACCTTCACTTCTCGGCCCGATGATGTTGTGGTGCAACACCTCACCGCCCCAAAAGGGCAACCGGTCAATGTCCGGATCGCGGTGCAGAAATACTCCAGGGGAAGACGGCCCAACGGATTGTTCGGGGGGAATATCGGAGAAAGCGAAGTTCATTGCGACTTCAACGAAGAACGGCTCATTTACAAGTGCCGCTTGGATCCCTCCGCGGATAACAGCGGCTACGCCGGGGTGGTGCGCGTGGTGCGCAACGGCGGCTTGGCTCGCATGGATGGCGACACTCTGGTTGTCGAGAACGCATCTTCCGTGATGCTGCTGACCCGCATCGAATGGTTCGCCGACTATAGCGAAGACAAGGTCGAAACGCTGCGGCAGGCGGCCGAGCAGTTGAGCCCGGACTATGGCGCGCTCCTCGAGCGACACCGCAAAGTCCAGTCGGAAGCTATGAACCGGGTCACAGTGGACTTCGGCGGCGCCTCCCAATATGGAATGTCTTCAGAAGAACTGCTGGCCGATCAGCGGTCGCGGCGGGACTACTCGCCAGCACTTCTGGAGAAGATCTTCCAGATGGGACGCTACTGGTTCCTGTACACCAGCGGCAAGTATCCCACGATGCTGGCCGAGACCAATGCCAATATCAACCTGCAAATTGCGCCCGGTGTACAGGCTGATCTGCGCGAAGGCATGGATGCCTACTTCAATTGGATGGAGAGCCTGGTCCCGGACTTCCGGGTAAACGCAAAGAATATCTTCGGGATGCGCGGCACCCATTATTCCCTCTGCCCGCAACAAGGAGTCGGTGTCTCGTTCCATTACTCCTGGGCTGAATCGACCGGAGAGATCTGGCCTCATCCCTATTGGCTCTCCGCCGGAGGATGGTGCATCCGCCCGTTCTGGGATCACTATCTGGTAACCGGCGATGTGGAGTTCCTGCGCAACCGCATAGTGCCGGCATATAAAGAGTTGGCACTCTTTTATGAGGATTTCCTCACAGTCACCAGCGAAGATGGGAATTACATCTTCGCCCCATCCTTCTCGCCGGAGAACAACCCCGCGAACACCGGCCCAGGGGCCATGATAGCGATCAATGCCACCATGGACATCACGGTTTGCCGGGAAGTCCTGAGCAACCTGATCAACGCGTGCGAACTACTGGGAACCGATGCCGGCATCATTCCGAAGTGGAAGGCCATGCTGGCCAAGATACCCCCGTACTTGATGGAGCCCGACGGCACGCTGAAGGAATGGGCCTGGCCCACGCTCGAAGAGCGTTACAGCCATCGGCATATCTCACACCTTTATGGGGCCTGGCCGGGTGACGAGATCGACCCGGATCGCACGCCGAAACTGGCTCTGGCCGCGATGATGGCCGACCGGAGGCGAGTGCCGGAGAGGCTGGCCGCTCACGGCCGTTGCCATCGCGCCTTGGTTGGGGCGCGGCTCAAGGACTGCTACATGGTCGACACCGAACTGCGGCAACTCATTGAGCAGGGCTACATCGCCACAACGCTCCGCTGTTCCCACGACCCCTGGGCCTTTCCCATGCCGGATGCGCAAGGCGGAATTCCCACGATCATGATGGAGATGCTTCTGTACTCGCGTCCCGGCGTGATCGAAGTGCTTCCCGCTCTTCCGGAGACGCTCGTCGAGGGTTCGATCAACGGAATGCTGGCCCGTACCTATGCCAGAGTCAACAAGCTAGCGTGGAACATGGAGACCAGAACCGTAGAGTTGACGGTGACCTCGTTCAGAGAGCAGGACGTCACTTTGATCGCCCGCTACGGCATCGAAAACATCACCGCGTCCGCGGGCGTGCTGGCTGCGCCGATCAAACCGGGCACCGCCAACTGCGACCTGCACCTGCGCGATGGAAATCCCGTGACCATCCATCTCAAGCTGGGCTCTCACAAGCCGAATGAGTGGGTCGATCATGTGGCTTCGGCCTGACGCAAACTGCATCGCCGCGTCCGTGTTTGTCGAAAAACGATCGCCTTCGATCCTTTGCGGCAACACACGGCGCGGCAGCTAGACACGATGAAAAGGCTCAGGCGATTGAGTTGCTCGAGGGGGGTACTCTTTACGCTACGAGTTCGGTTCACGCAGTCGCCGGTCAGTCATGTACTGCATAATCCGCTGGTGCAGAGATCCCGGCCGGAAGCGGTGCTGATCAATACCACTCCCATCGAAGAGTCGTTACGCAAACTGCAGCGCTCGGGAGTCAGCAAATCCGCCATCGCCCGCCAACTCAGCATCGGCCGCACCTCGGTGCGCCGTATCCTGGCCAGTTCGCGCGGAAACAATAGGACCCATCCTTAATTACGCAGGCTCACCGAAAGTTCACTCAAGTTCATTTCAGCTCCACAGGCACGTTCAACGAGGCTTCCTGAAGTACTTGTTGGGCGCACTGGGCGTGGGAACGTTGTCGGTGACCTGTGCCCCGCTGGCATGCGCCCGGGTCAATGCAGAGTTAAGGGTGATGCCGGTGCCGCAGATCTGTGCACCGGCTGCGTGCGCAAGCGTGAGCGGCGCAGCGACGGTGATTGTGGCTCCGCCTCTGAAGGTGGCGGAGGCGACAACCGCCGTCTCATAGTCCGCGCCGCTGCCTATGGTGATGGTCAGGCCGGGACTAAAGCCCGCCGTGCTGGCGACGGGGATTACGGTGGCGCCGGCGGCGGTGGCGGCACGCACGGTGGTGGCCCCTGCCGTGCCCACCGTCGCGATGACGGCGGTCTCGAGGTTCGCACCTGTATCGATCATGATCGTCTGGCCGGCGCCAAAGCCTGCCACGCTGGCGACCTTGATGTTGGTGGCTCTGTTGGCCGAGGGCGCCGATAGGGTGGTAGCGGCCTGCAACAGGAAATCGTTGCAGTTGCTGTCGCTGTCGACGCCGTCGGGGAAACGCCCCGCGCTCGTATTGGTGCCGCCGGTCGGAGCGAACAGCCCGAAGTCACCGACCGAACCGGGCACAGGCACGTAGCAGCCACTCTTCTCTAGTCCGGAGGCGGCTTGGTACCCTTCGGCGGCCCATGGGTCGACAAGCCCGCCGTAGTTGAGGCTGTCGACAACCAGGCCCGAGGCGTCACGCAGCACCATGCTGCCCTGCTTGACTGAGATGGTGCGGCCGAAGTAGGGAACGTTAGCGCTGAGCTCGGGACCACCGAACCACTGGTTGGGCGCCGGCGTCCCCTGGTAGCCCGCGGCTGTGGCCGCGGCGTCGCGCACCACCGCGTTGACCGCGTGCTCCTTGGTCAGCGGTTGGTCGAGCGTTATGCCGGTGCCGAGCGCCTGGAGGGGCTCGTTGCTCGAATGGGCAAAGGCCGTCGCCGGCTCGAAGCTGATTCCCGTGCCCCGATCGCTGAAGGGGAGGTTGGCCGAATGGTTGAACTTGAGCGGGGCGGCCAGATCGAGGCCTGTGCCGGGAGCTACCAGCCCCTCGTTGCGTATGTGCGCCTTGGCGAGTGCCGGCGTAAAGTTCACGCTGGCGCCAGTTGGACCTGCGGCGCTGACCGCGGTGACGGTCACCGCTTCCTTGTTGGCGGGGGTGCCAACGGTGATCTTGTCGCCCACTGCGAGACCGTTCACGCTGCGGACATCGATATGGGTCGCGCCGGCGCTCGCATCCGCCGAGAGATTCGTTTGGTTTGCCTGCGTGCCGACGTTCGCGACCGTGACGATCTCGATCCCATGAGCGACACTGTCGATATCTAATCTGATCTTGTCACCGGCCGAGATGTTGGCGATGGACGTCACCTTGATGTTCGTCGAGCCGGCTGGCGCATCCGTCGCCAGGTAGGCTTGTGTACCCGGCTTGCCGACCGCGGTGACTGTGGCCACTTCGTACTGCTCGATGGCCCTTGCGACGGCCGGGTAGGCGGCGCCATAGCCGAGGGCGATTTTCCCGCCGACTGCAAAGCCTGCCGTGCTCGTGATAGGCACGTTGGTTGAGCCGACGGGAATCGTAATCACCGGACCCTCGGGGAGAGGCTGCCACAGCGTCGTACTGCTGCTGGCCGCCGCCCCGATGCTCACGATCTTGTGGGTCTCCAAGTTGGAGCCCGTGTCGATGCCGATCGTATCGCCAGCCGTCATGCCGGCCGTGCTCCTGACGTAGAGGGTGGTTTCGCCCGCGCGCACCGAGACCGCCAGACCGGAGTTGGAGAGGCCGAGCAGGTAGAAGCCGCCGGCCGCGAGCTTCGTTCCGGCGGGGACGTTGATCGTCGAGAAGATGGCCTGCTGGGCCGTGTGCTCGGTCAATGTCCAGTTGGATATGTAGGCGTCACTGGCGCCGGCGTTGTAGAGCTCGATGAACGAATCCGTCGAGTTGGCGGGAGAACCGCTGCTAATGCGGAACTCGTTAATCTTGACCGGGCTGACGTTGCGCACCTTCTCGGCCGTGGTCTCGGATTGCTTCGCGCCGCTGGTCTGGTTCGTCCACGAGGCATTCGCGACCAAGTCTCCACTGAAGGCTTCCCGGCCCGAGGTGACCTTGAAGGTTGCGCTCACGCTCGTACCCGGCGCCACCGGGTCAGCGAACGTCTTCGAGGTCTCAGTGGCGCCCTGAACAAAGGAGGTCCACTGCTTGTTCGGCATGGAAATGCTCAACATGACGCCCACGACGGGCACCCCCGTGGTATTCGTGAACCTCACGGTGGTGTCCTGCGAGGACCGCGGTGAGAACGTCTGGAGTCCTGGCGGAGTGGCCGTTGCCGAAGCCGGCGCCAAGCTCAGCCGCTGCACGTCGTACCTGGCAGCCACGATGTTGGCCTGCACCAGCTGGTCGGTTTCGTCCGTCGGGAAGGTGCCCGCTGCCGTCATCGCGCCTTCATAGAAGGTGCCCTGCGAACTGTTGCTGTTATCGCCGCCGTTGCCCAGGAGGATGGCGCCCTGCTTGCGCATCGGGTCGTAGGTGCCGTTGACCCGCGGCCCGTCGAACATGACCGACAGCGCGCCCCGCTGCGCGTCGCCGCCCATGCTGGTCCAATAGTGCGGTTCGCCCTTGGCCATCGCGGTCACGAACCGCCAGTCGATGTCCGGCAAACTTGCGCAGAGCTTGGATCCGTCCGGATTCACGCAGCCGACGAGATTGTTCTCCTGGTCGGTCATGACCCATGGGCCGGGAGGGTTCCCGAGATACCACCAGGGGGCGTCGCCGAAGTAGGCGGTCTCCATCGTGCCGTTGTCGTCGTCGCGGCTGTCGATCTCGGCGTTGCCATAGTCGAAGCAGCAGCCGGAGTTGAAGTGCCGGCCGTTGATGACCCAGTACTGCCCCTCCGCCTGGTCGTCCACTGCGGTGCCCTTCGCGTCGTCCTCGCGGAGGCCCATGCCCGGCTCGATGAAGACGCCGTAAACCTTGTGGCCCATGATCGTAATCGGCGCCATGTCGGCGACCGGGACGTTGTTGAACCCACCCATGGCCGGGCCGCTGAATCCGCCGCGAGGCGCCTGTGTGAGGTCGTTGTGCTTCCCGGACTGATCGTAGATCTTGACGATCCAGCAGTAGGTGTTCGCGCAAAACGCATCCTGTGCGGCCGCGTCGGCGTATCCGCCTGGGTGCTGGATCGACGATGCGGAGGGCTGGACAACACCGATGTCGAGGGTCCTCCCATCCGACTGGCGCAGGACTTGGTAGAGCGGGCCGTTGTAGGAGGCATACAGCGCGCGTGTGGTGCTGTGGGCGGCCACGCAGGGGTCGCCGGCGGCGGCATAGATGTCACATGGACCTTGCGGTCTGGGCGGAGGAATATTGGGTGCCTGTTGCGCCATGGTCAACGTGGTACCCACAGCAGTGAGCGCCAGTGGGAGCATAAGTGCAAAACTGATTCGCGTTTTCATATGTTTGCAACTGCGAGAAGCTCGCGCACAAATTGTAGCAAGCAAACGCAATAAGGAAAGTGAGTTTAGCACGCGCACCTCCCTTTACCGTATTCTTCTTCCCTGAACCTCTTCAGCGAATTTGGTGAAGCCCGATCCTGATCGGAAGATTCATGCGGCGAACAGAAGCTCAGGACAAGTAGGTCTTTACCGTGACCGCGCACTCAGGAATTCCAACAATCCCTTCGGGCAGTTTGATCGTCAGGCCATCATTGGATTGTCTCCACACTGGGGTTTGGTTCGATCCCAGCACGTCGACTTTGGCAATTCTGCCAGGAGCGTTCGAGCTCGAGAGCCCAAGAGCTTCGATGGTCATCTCTTCGTTCGGAAGTCCAATGATAATCGCGTAGACGACTTTATTATTTTTTGTCCGCGTGAATCGAATGTCTTTGGCCCCGAGCTTGGCAGTGCTATTTCCCTGAAACTTGCCGGCTGTCACCATGTTGGGGCCCTCGCCGAATAGCCCTTTGTGTCCTTAGGTCCGCCGTAGACAAGGGTCTGCTCAAAATCCACCGGTCTCCCAACTGATGAGAATCTCTCCGACACATCATCGGAGGGGGTTCCCACACTGGGGTTCCCAATTGAAAATGAGTGAAAGCTACCTAAAGGAATCTGAATGGCTTTTGCGACTGAAGCACCATACTCTAGATTCATAAGTTGTTGATTATACAAGACATCGCCAGTTCGGGACCAGGGGGTCGGAGGTTCAAACCCTCTCTACCTGTCATTGAAAGCCAGAGTCTATCTGGCGGCGAACCTATGCAGTTCGGTGAGCTTTTGCTCAAGGAGCCTGTAGAGGCGCGGATGGTTCACGTGGAACGACTCTAATTTGTCCTTTAGTTCCGTAGTTGACCAACTGTCCCCAGCCACTTGGGATGCGAGTTCAGCAAGAACGTTCCCCGACGCCTCGAAGGAGCGACGGGCGCGTACAGTGCCACGTGGTTTTTGGTGGTCCTTGAGTACGACATTGACTCTAGAGCTCCGCAGTTTGCGCTGCTCGGCGTACAGCGAGACTTACAGAATTAGGTAAAGAAGCCGCCTCGCATTACGGAAGTAAAGGAGGGGCAGACCTTAGTCTCTCGTCTTACGTCTGAGGAACGCCAACAGATTCTTGCCGCTGATGCGCAGCTTCTTCTTGCCCCGCTTGTATCGTCGCGCCGGCGTCCCCAAATCGACCACGCCCTTCATCTTCTGCATGAGCCGCAATGCAGCATCGTAGCTCACGTTCAGGATCGCTGCGACCTCGCTGGGCGCGTAGTTTTGCTCTGGCTCAATCTTGATCGTCCGCTTGCGCATCCGCTGCTTGTATCCATGGCGTCCAGTGTTCGTGAGCACTTCGTAGATGTCTCTGCCCACCTTGCGGAGGTCGGGCTTGCGACCTTGATGGTAATCAATGCTGAGGGGTATCGAATGCAGGTTAAGAATCTTGTCCGGGCTGAAGATGCTCATGTTATTTAATACCCGCTGTCCCTAAATCTGTCCCAAGAAAATGCGAAACAGGTGAAACCTGCGAAATAGGCGAAATCTTCCAGTGCGCGCTTGCCACTGTGGGCGAAAGGCTTCAGGATCAAACCCTCACGCGATATTTCTTCACTGAGTCACTGCTGCGCGCGCAATTTATCGACCAACTGGAGACGACCCTCCGCCAGCGAGGCGTGAGCCGATTCCGAGAGAAGGGCAGCGCGGTAGCGGCCCTTCATCGCACATGGGCTCGCATCAAGTCCAGGTTCATGGGCGGCGATCACACGCTGCTGATCACGGCCGAGCAGGGCGAAGAAGCCGTCAACGAAGTCTACATCAAAGCCTTGGAGACCTACCTCCCTACGTCCATTCGCGAGATTCTATCGGCGCAGGAAGCGCACATCGAGTTGGTCCACGCTTTCGTGAAAACGGAGCGTGACCGCCTCGCGGCCGGGGACAAAACGGCGCGGAGTACAGTGCCTGTAAGTGACGAAGTTTCGCATTGACGGACGGGCACTCATCGCACCAGAGGCAAGAACTTCCGTTGGTGCTCGTCGTGCTCCTCAATGCGCCCGGTCAAAATGTCGTAGGACCACCCGTGCGCCGTCTGGTCGAAGAATAACGTTCGAGGCGGTTCAAATAGCCGGGGCCGATCAGACTCTCTACCCTTATCCCAACGCCTCGCCGACCTTCGCCTCGGCGAACAGCCACGCATACACGGCCACGCAGATGTAGCAGACGAGAGGAACCACGTAGGCTGCCTGCAATCCACTGCGATCTGCCACGATGCCCATCAGCTTGGTCAGCGCTGCACCCCCCAGAATTGCCATCACCAGCCCGGATCCCGCAGTCTTGGTCTTATCGCCCATCCCTTTCAAACCAAGGGCGAAGATGGTCGGGAACATGATCGACATGAACAGGCTCGTCGTAAGCAGGCAGCCCACGCCGAACCAGCTTGGATACACGACGGCAATCAGGCACAGCGCCACATTCGCGGCCGAGTATAACGCCAGCATCTGCCGCGCGTGGAAGCGGCGCATCAGCCACGCGGAGCTGAATCGCCCCACGGCAAACGCCGCAAGCGTTCCGGTGAGCATGTAGCCGGCGGACTTGTCACCCACTCCCGTCGCGGAACGTACGTAGAGGATGAAGTAGCTCCATGTTCCCACCTGCGCGCCCACGTAAAGGAACTGCGCCACGATGGCGCACACATAATGCCTCTGAAATAACCGCACGTGCATCTGGCCGCTCGGCGAGCTCTCCGAAGTATCTTCGCTGCTCAGGTCCGGGAACTTTATGAGCAGGATCAGGACCGCCCACACGAGCGCTACCGATCCAAGCGCCAAATATGTGGGAACCACACGCATGGTCTCAGAATGCAGATACATTTGATAGGTTCCAGCGGCCTGCTGGACAGCCTTCTGCCCGGCGTTCAGCTCCACTCCGGAAAAGATGAAGATGGTCCCGATAAAGCCCGCAGAGATTGACCCCAGCGGATTAAACGCCTGTGAGAAATTCAGCCGCCGCTCGCTTGAGGCCGACGATCCCAACTGGGCGATGAAGGGATTTGCCCCGGTCTCAAGGAACGAAAGGCCGCACCCAATTACTCCTTGTGCAGCGATGAAAAAGGGATAGCTTTCCGCACGAGCCGCCGGCCAGAAGAGCCAGCACCCCGCAAACAGCAGAAGCAGGCCAATCACGAGGCCAAGCTTATAGCCAAGGCGCCGCATAACGAATCCCGCCGGGATTGCCATCAAAAAATAACCGACGAAATTCGCGATCTGGATTTCCGCAGCTCCCGATCGGTTGATCTCAAATGACTTCATGAACTGCCGAATCAGAAAATCGGTCAGGTTATTGGGAATTGCCCACAAAAAGAATAGGGGCGTGATCACGAGAAACGGCAACAGCCTCCCTGCGGGAATTAATGGGGCCTCAATGTCTTCGTTCTTGTTCAGCGAGGGCGAGTTGCCTGGCCCGACGGAGTTGCTCACGGTGATTTCTTCCTCCTGGAACGAGGGGTGAACGATGCGCTGGAGCGGATGCTCCCTTTACGCCAAAACGATTTTCAGCGTGATGCCGATATCGGAGATCTTTTCTGCAGGCATCTGGACCTTTAACGCAGTATCGTCCTGCTTCCAATTCAGATTGCCTGTATACCCTAGCAGTTCCACCTTGAGAATCTTGCCCGGCTGCTGTGAGCTTGCGAGGCCAAGAGCCTGCACTTTGGCTTCCTTCTCAGGCCATCCCATGACGAAGGCGTAAAGCGTGCTGCCCTTCGTTGTGAAGCGCACATCCTCGGCGGTGAGGTCGTTCTGCTTATCTTCGTTGAAATTCCCGGTGACGATTTTCACTTGCGTAGAGGGACCTTCGCCGTAGATCTTCCAGGGGCGCGTCGCGTAGATGCCTTCGCTGTTGATCTGCATCCAATCGGTGACGCCTTCCAGCACCTCCATCTCCTCAAAGTCCAGTTGGCCCGAGCTGGGCAACGGGAAGTTCAGCAGCAGGTTGCCGTTCTTGCTCACGATATCGGTCAGCAGATCGATCACCTTCTTGGGCGTTTTGTACTTGATCCCACGTTTATAGTGCCACTGTCCGATGCATGTATCGGTTTGCCAGGGATTTTCCGCGATGCCATCCGCCACGCCGCGCTCGTGGTCGAGAGCACAGGTACCGACTGCGCAATCCGTCGCCTCTTTGCTGGTGTAGACCGCTTCGACAGTGCCTCCATTCAACCGCGCGCTTTCGTTGTAAAGGTGCGACACCATCTTCAGGCCATATTCCTCGAAGGGAAGGTGGCCGTCGGTGTAGAGAATGTCGGGGTGATACTTGTCGATGAGATCGGTCATGCGATTGAGATATTCCTGCCGCCACGAATCGGGAATGCCGTCGTCGTTCCAGTCCAGCTTGTCGATGAACGGAACGCAGCCCGCGTCGTGATACAAGTCGGCGTAGTGCGAATCGACGCCATCGTAGGGAACGCCGGCAAGTGGCCCGGTCTTGTCGGCGCCATGGCTCACGGCGAACCATTTGTAGCTGATCCACAAGTGCTCGCTTACGCCGAAGCGCAGGCCGTGATTGCGCGCAGCTTTCTGCCACAGACCCACCACGTCCTTCTTCGGCCCCATGTTCACCGCGTTCCAGCGCGTGTACTTCGAGTTCCACAGGTCGAAGTTGTCGTGATGCACGCCCATCGAGAAGAAGTACTTTGCACCTGCCTTTTTGTAGAGGCCCATCAGATGATCCGGATCCCATTTCTCCGCTTTCCAGATGTTCACCAGGTCTTTGTAACCAACCTTGGAAGGATGGCCATACGTTTCGCAGTGGTACAAATACTGCGGCTGGCCCTGCACGTACATGTTGCGGGCGTACCAGTCGCCATCTTCAATCGCCGACTGCGGCCCCCAGTGCGCCCAGATGCCGAATTTGGCATCGCGAAACCAGTCAGGAATCCTGTACGCCTGTAGAGATTCTCTGGTTGGCAGGAAGGGGCCGCTCGGCGCCGCCTGTTGCGAACGCGCAAACTTCGACAAAGCCAGGGCGGAGCATGCGCCGCCCATCCATTGCAGCATTTCCCTGCGATTCACTTTCATGAGAAGACATTCCTTTCCTGCGTTGGTTCGAGCAAGCAAATTGAGTTCCGCACGACACCAGCCACAAGTGCCCTTCCTACTTTGCGGCAGAAGCAGCCATCGCCCGACGGAGGCGCTGTTCCGCGTCGGTGCTCCAATAACCACAGTCGAGTTCGAAAAAGATTGAGGTGTAAGGAATCGCGAGTTCGGTCTTGATGATGAAGACGCGGAATGTTTGAGCGGTCTGGTCGAGCTTGGCAATGATCTGCTCGTGGGGCAGAGTGGTTGTCTTTGCGGACTTAAGCAGCTCCGCAAGTTGGGTGCGGTAGCGGGAAACGCCCGGCGCATCACTTTCCGGGATGAATTGCAATTCCTGGTCGAGATAAATGTTGGCGCGGACGTGTTTGCTGGCCGCGATGGCGCTGAGCACGGTGCGAGCGACTTCAACCTGGCCGGCGCCGGAGACGAAGGTATCGATGCCGGCCCTGGACTGCGCCGGATAAGCCGAATCCGCAACCACGATCCAATTGCGATGGCCGAAGAGCGGCAAAAACGCTTTCAGTTGGCGTTTCCAGTCCGGTTTCGTGATCCCCGGCGCGACGGTCATGGTTTCTGTCCTCGATCCCGGTTTACTTCAGTTCTTCGTCCGCGCAAACGGCGACTTTGCCGCATTTCCCTGAGGCCATCAGCGCATACGCCTCGGCGGCGCGCTCCAGCGGAAAGCGATGCGTGATGATTTCAGCCGGATGCAGGTTCCAGCGCACGAGCCGCTCCACAAGCTCTTCCATCAGCCAGGTGGATGTAACCCACGAGCCGTAGAGCGTCTTTTGGTCATGAATCATGTCGGGTGAGGGATTGAATTCGACGCGCCCACCTTCGCCGAGAAAAACAATCCGGCCCCACTTGCGGGTGGCGCGAATCGCCGTGGCCCGCGCGGCGTCATTCGCCGAGCAGTCGACGGCGCGCTCCACGCCCATGCCTCCGGTGAGACGCCTGACTTCGGCGACATTGTCGGGGCCGGACGCGAGAACCACGTCGCAGAGGCCGAGATTGAGCGCGATCTCCATGCGCTCGAGCACCACGTCGATGCCGATGATTTTCTGCGCGCCGAGCTTGCGGCAAAGCGCGCCGGTGGCCAGACCTACAGGGCCCAGGCCAGTAATGAGCACAGCGTGATTGCCGTTAATGCCGATCTTTTCCAGTCCCTCGTAGACGGTGCCGAATCCGCACGCAACCTGCGCGCCATCGCCGTAAGAGAGTTCGTCGGGCAGGGCGATGAGGTCTTTTGCCTCGGCCACCATGTACTCGGCCATGCCTCCGTCGCGCTGCCAGCCGTAGGCGCGGCGATATTTTTCGCTGGTGCAGGAGATCATGTAGCCGCGCCGGCAGTCGTTGCAGACGCCGCAGCCCGAGATGTGATAGACAATCACCCGGTCGCCGGATTTGAAGCGGCGGCAGCCCGGGCCCGTGGCGACGATCTGGCCCGCGGGCTCATGCCCGGCAATCACGCCCTGGTAGCCTTCCGGGCCTTTGCCCAGGTGCTCGTGGTAAATGCAGCGAATATCGGAGCCGCAGATCGTCGACGCCTTCACGCGCAATAGAGCTTCACCGTGGCCCGGCTCCGGAACAGGCACCGTGCGCATCTCAACGGTTGAGTCGCCCGGAAGGAACGCTGCGGTCATCGTGGCTTTCATCTGGATCGCTCCCGATCGATCTTAAGCGGTGCTCGAAAAGCCTCACGCGGTTTACGGCGGCGTGATCTCTCCGTTTACGTCCCAAAGATCTTCCCAGGTCTGGCCCTCTTTCCACAGGAAGACCTGGCCTTTGATCAAGCGGCAGTTGCGATCGAGGCCGGCGATGGAGCGCATCTCCTCGTCGGTCAGCGGATCTCCCACGACGCCCTCGAGATTGGCGCGGTAATGATGGACAGAAAAAGGAATGGGTGTTTGCCCGCGCTGCACCGCCCACTTGATGCATACCACCGCGGGATGAATCCCATGGCGCTCGGCGATGCGAAGGACCACGGGATCCTCGGTGGGCGCGGTGTCCTCCGGGGTGCGGTCGCGCTCCGGCCGTCCCGGCGAGCCGATGGGGCAGTAACCGACGGGCTTTATGCCGTTCACGACCACGAATTTGAACAGCTTCGGCTGCTGAAAATGCGGGTGCAGCTCCATTTCGTTCACCACGGGCTTGATGCGGGCGTCGCGCAGAACTAGCTTCAGTTTTGGGATGGTCATGTTCGAGGTGCCAATGTGCCGCACCAGGCCCATGTCCACCAGTTCTTCCATCTTGCGCCAGGTCTTCATGTAGTTCGCGTGGATATAGGGCTTGGCGTCAGGAGAGCGCGAGGTGACGTCGCAGCCTGGAGGATGAAAATTCGGGAACGGCCAATGCACCAGGTAAAGATCAAGGTAGTCGAGGCGCAGATCGGAAAGCGACTGGCGGCAGGAGGCGATCACATCGTCCTCGCCATGCTTGTCGTTCCAAAGCTTCGAGGTGATCCAAAGATCTTCGCGCCGGATTCCGCCGCGGAGAATTTCCTCAATCGACGCGCCGATCTCGGCCTCGTTGCCGTAAACCGAAGCGCAGTCGAAGTGCCGGTAGCCTGCCGCGGCAGCGCCCTTCACCACCTCGGCGATCTCGGCCGCGGAGACGTGGTCGGATCCAAAGGTGCCCAGGCCGATGGCCGGCATGATTGCCCCAGTATAGAGAGTACGTTGCGGGATTCCCGCCGGATTGACGGGAACGGTTGCGGCGGGATTGGACATGCGATCTGCCTTTGCGCCAGAATAGAGTTACCGCTAACTTTACGGGAGAATACACCTGCAATGATCGAGTGTCAACCTGCCTTCTTCTTTTGGCCGATTGGATACTGGCTGAAGGGGCCTACCCTGGCGACTGGCGGGCCGGGGCTTGTCGCAGGCGCGGGCGAGGGTAGTTTGCAAGCCGGACTCTGAGCCTGTACGTGATCGAATTGCGTGATCCAACCCTCTGCAACAAAGCCAGCCTTGCTGTGCGAGAGTATTCGGAGAGAAGCCTAGCCGGACTCCAGCACTAGGTTTGCATACTGAATCGTGTCACCGGTGCGAATGATCCCGATGGCATGCGGCACTCGTTTCTTGAGGTTGATGTGAGGCTCGAATTCAAGTGCAATACCATCCAACGCGCGCTTAAATTTCAGGATCGTCTCAGGGCTATTTGCCTCGTTAAACTCCTGAGCCATGAAAGCTCGGGCCACACTGAAGTTGCTGCGAATGGCTGCCAACACATCGAGAACTCGAGGCATGTCATCGACCAAGGAAATATCTACCGTCTCAACTTCCTTCCAAAAAGGAAACCCCCGGTCAGCAATGACCAGGGTATTGGTATGCCGGACAAGGCTAAGCAACAAGTTGATTTTCGGGTTTAGGATTCCTGAATTCACCATGCAGCGCTATCTCCCGAAGTGATTTCCATTGAATTTTAGCCGTGGACTCTTGCTGAAAGCGGATGATCGTCACGCTCTCCCTCCCACCGGAATGGACTTGCCCCGAATTCCGCATCAAAACCTGGGTGTCCCTGACCGGCTTGCTATCGATAGCCGGGATCACATTGCCAGCAAGAAACCCGGCTTTGCCCGCCTCGCTGCGTCCGGCACGCTAAGAAGAATCACTCCAGTTTCGCCCGGAGTTCCAGCGGTGGATCGCTTATCCAGCCCGATGATCTTGCGCGCCCTTGCACCGGTCCAAAGAACGACCTGCCGCCTCCGGCCTTCGCTGAATGCCCCGGCTACGGCGCGATACGTTGACGGCAGTCCAGGCAGTCTGGCATTGGCCGGCAGGAGCCCGAGATTCATGCATGCCTGTTCGTGCCCGGCGTCGCATTCAATGGCAAGGCTACCTGCTCGATCACCGCATTCTTATCTGTCGAAGCCCGAACCACAAGTTGAGGTTGTATGATGATGGTCTTGTTGCGTGGACGAGTCTTTGATTCCAGTAACGACAAGGTCAAACGCCCAGCGCGCTCGCCGATCATGTCGGTCTGTTGATCGATGCTCGATAGAGGGATGCGGAGTTCAGTATCATAATGGAGATTCCCAGATCCTATGACAGCGATGTCCCCCGGCACTCTTAAGCCTGCATCGAGAATGGCATGAATTGCTCCAATTGCCATGGGATCGTTATAGCAAAATACTCCATCGGGACGAGGATTCAGGGCCAGCAGCTGCCGCATCAATTCCGCTCCGCTTTCCCTGCTTTGCACGTCCACCAGCCTCGGCATGGACACATAACCTGAAAGGGACTTCAACTTGTGTTTGGCCAGGGCATTTTGATATCCCTTGAGACGCCCGGCGCCTGGGCTATTGTCAGGCCCACGTAAGTGAGCAATCCTCTTGCACCCCATTTCAATGAGATGTTCTGTGGCCAATAACCCGATCGCCTCGTCGTCGTTACCAACATAGTTGGCGTTCAGCTCCGGAAGATTGCGGTCTATCAAAACCAATGGCAGCCCTTGCCTTTGGATACGCTCGAATACAGATGGGTCGGTGGATGAGGATGCGATGACGAGAGCATCCAACCGGCGGCCCAAGAGTCGGTTGATCTCATGCTTTTCCAGCTCGGCATCCTCTTCCGAGGTCGAAATTGTGAGGCAGTAACCCTTCTTTAGAAGCGCCCTCGAAAGTGATTTTGCTACTTGGGCAAAGAACGGGTGCAACAGGTCGGGCACCACAAGACCAACCAGATATGTCTTTCCGGTGACCAAGCCACGTGCAGTTAGATTCGGGGTGTAGTCAAGTTCCTTAACACGGTCCAGAACTCGCTTCCGGGTCGCTTCGCTAATGTCTTCGTGGTTCCGTAGCACCTTCGAAACTGTGACCACGGACACCCCGAGGTCACGCGCGATGTCCTTCATCCTCGTGGGCATAGCTCCTTATATCATGGTTAATGTGAAGTATGCGATATCTGAATCGTTGTCTGCAGCCAATTTCGCCGGATTGGCGAGTGTGCAATATTTGCGGGTAAAGTAACGGTCTGCTGCATTTAAATCGCGCCATCGCCAGTGCGTTTCAAAGCAAATTCACCCTGTTCCAGCCCCTCTTCGCCCGACGCCATTGCGCGCAGTTCGATCCAGGGCTGAAGCGCGGTCATCATGGCGTCGAATTCCGCGAAGTCCAGCGACTGCTCGCCATCGCTCCATGCCTGGTCGGGATTGGGGTGCACCTCGACGAGAAGGCCGTCTGCGCCGGCGGCGATGGCGATCCGCGCCAGCCCTGGAACCAGGTCGCGATATCCCGCCGCGTGGCTGGGATCGGCGATCACCGGCAGGTGAGTAACCTGCTTGAGGAACGCAATGGCGGCGGCATCGAAGGTATTGCGCATGGTTGTTTCAAAGGTGCGGATGCCGCGCTCGCACAGGATGACGTTGGGGTTGCCGTTGCCTAGGATCAACTGCGCCGAGCGCAGCAAGTCGGCGATGGTGGCCACCATACCGCGCTTCAGGAGGATCGGCTTACCCGATCGTGCCGCCGCTTCCAGCAGCGTGTAATTCTCCATGCTGCGCGAGCCGATCTGCAAAATGTCGGCATACTCGGCGACCAGCGGAACGTCGCACTCCGACATCACCTCAGTGACGACGGCAAGACCGGTCTCTTCGCGCGCCGCGGCAAGCAGCTTCAGGCCTTCCAGGCCCAGACCTTGAAACGCATAGGGAGAACTACGCGGCTTGAAGGCGCCTCCGCGCAGAATGCGCGCTCCGGCGCGGCGAACATGATGGGCCGTGGCCATGAGCTGAGACTCGGTTTCCACCGAACACGGCCCCGCCATGGTGACGAACTCTACGCCGCCGACGACAAAATCGAGCACCGGCACACACGTCCGCTGGCGCCGCGCGTCCACCAGAACATCGGGGGTCTCGGCAAGTCTAGTGTCCTGTGTTCTTGACATCTTGGCCACCTCGATTATACGCTGCACGATAAAGTTAGCGATTGCTTTCGGGCATGCTGTGTGAGTCAAGAAGACAATTGTCCGTTCAATCAGATTTGAGAATGGGATTATGGACCGTCGCAGGTTTTTGCACGCCGGCGGGGTCATGCTGGGCTCATTTCTGCCCGGCATTAGCAGTATCGCTGAGGCCGCCGAACTCGCTCCATACAGTCCATTTGACTGGTCAACGGAGTTCCTGAAGTTCTCGTTTACGCCGTCGGCTGGCCGGCTGCGCCAAGGACGTTGTGTGCCGATGGGCATTCCACTTGGGCAGGGCGCGAGCGCTTCCAACGGAGTTGAGGTGGCGCTCCAGTGTACCGGGGAGAGTTGGCCAGACCCGGGCATGAAATCAGCCGTGGGAATGCCGGGCATCCGTTTACAATTCGTCGGCAAACGGGAGGAACCCACACCGAACGGTCAGCGTTTGACTCTCTCACACAAAGACTCTACTCTCTCTCTCCGTGTTGAGTCGGTCTACGAGGCATTTACGAATGCGCCCATGGTGCGGCGCCAAACGAAGATTACCAACGACGGGAAGGCTCCCGTCGGCATTGACTTTTTGAGTTCGGCGATGCTGCATGGGCTGGCGGATCCTCAGCATTTCGATAGCGAGCTAAGAATCCATCTGGCAGTGAACAGTTGGATGGCCGAAGGGCAGTGGCATACGTTCAGGCCGTCGGAACTGGGCTTTGTTGAGAATGAGCGGACGAGTTGGTCTGAAGCGTCGGCAGACAGTGTTGGATCCTGGTCGACGGAGAAGTACTTGCCGATGGCCATCGTGGAAAACACGCATCTCGGACTGGTCTGGTTCTGGCAGATCGAACACGATGGGTCTTGGTATTGGGAAATCTCGAATGTGTCTGCACGTGGAAATAGTGCCAACGATGTATATGCCTATCTTGGCGGTCCCGACGACTTGCATGCAGATGCCTGGAAGAACCTGCAACCTGGGCAGAGCTATGAAACCGTACCGGTTGCCATTGGATGCGTTAAGGGGGACTTCACGGATGCGGTGGATGCCCTCACAATTTATCGCAGGCTTGCCTGCAAGCGCTCTCGCAAGGACGGCGATCGGTGCCCGGTCATCTTTAACGATTACATGAATTGCCTTTGGGGCGATCCTACTGAAGCCAAAGAACTGCCGATGATCGAGGCGGCAGCCTCAGCGGGTTGCGAGTACTACGTGATCGATGCAGGCTGGTACGCCGAGCTCAATGAGGATTGGAGCCAGACCACTGGCGCCTGGGAGCCTTCTCAAACGCGCTGGTCGCATGGGCTCAAGTATGTGCTCGATAAAATCAGGGATTCCGGGATGACGCCAGGACTCTGGCTGGAACCTGAGGTGGCGGGGGCTCGCTCAACCTTGGCATCGAAGCCCGACGACTGGTTCTTCATGCGGCACGGCAAAAGGGTTTTGAAGAACTCGCGGTATCTGCTGGATTTTCGGAATCCGGATGTTCGATCCTACCTCGATCAGGTCATTGAGCGAGTCGTACATGATTACGGCGTGGGCTACATCAAGATGGATTACAACACGGACTCGCTCCTGGGAACTGACCTTCACGCAGACAGTGTCGGGCAAGGATTACTGGAGCATGACCGAGCCTATCTAGCGTGGATTGATCGAATTCTCGAACGGTATCCCGACCTGATTCTGGAGAATTGCGGGAGCGGCGGAGGGCGGATGGACTATGCCCAGCTTTCCCATTTTCAGATTCAGTCCGTCACCGATCAGGAGGACTACCTCAGGATGCCGGCGATCCTGACTGGGGCTTCAGCGGGTATCTTGCCGGAACAGGCGGCCATTTGGTCTTATCCAACCGCGAACGGCGACTCTGACAGCGCGAGCTTCAACATGGTAACCGGCATGGTATGCCGGATTCACCAAAGTGGAAGATTGGACGAGATATCAAGTGATGCATTCCAGCAGGTTCGCACGGGAATTGAGCTGTATAAGAACATACTGCGCAAGCACGTTCCTAAGGCTATGCCTTTTTACCCACTGGGAATGCCGGATGTTACGGATTCGAACTCTCCAATTTCACTGGGAATGCGGGCCCCCGAATTGACCTGGATTGCAGTGTGGCGGCTGGATGGACCCTCTCGTGTGACAATCCCGATCGTTTTGAAGCAGCCGCGAATCCTCTTCCCGACTGAGCTTGGGATCAATCTGACACAGGAGGAACATCAACTGGTTGTCGATTTTCCCCGGACAAGGATGGGCTGCTTGCTTCTGACGTAGTCCAGGCGAGAAAGAAGACCGGTAGGGCTTCATAGCACGTGCCTCAGGACCGATGTTGAAGACTCTTGTTGTCCTGTCCATGGATCACGAAGGCGCAACAACTGCCATCGGCCGGATGATAACTTGCAGGGCATCACATGTGGAGACTGGTGCCGCAAATGAAAGAGAAGGAACAAAAGGGCGAGGAGAAAGGTGAAATCAAATATGTTTCGGCTCGCTGCAGATAATCTGTTGCGTATTCTGCCAGATGTTAGGTCTCGACTTCTGTTGATTTTCATCCTGTTCTCAGGGGCGCAGAGCGGCTGGTCACAGATGCCAGGCCAAAATATGCCTCAGTTGCCGCCGGTTGCGGCTCAGCAAACGGCGCATGGCATCCATGCCACCGTTGGCAATGAAGTCATCCAGATTACTGTATGCACCGATGCGGTGATTCACGTCGTGGTGAAGCCGAATGCTGAAACTACTGCACCTGAGCAGCACCCGTGGATGCTCGATGCAAGTCAATCGTGCCCTGGTGCTCCATTCGTGTTTGCAGAGGATGCAAGATCAGCAAGCGTCAAGACGGCGGAACTCGAAGTGCATTTTAATGTTGAGCGCGGCAATCTTTCGTTTCGTACCGCTGCGGGAAGCGTCCTGCTGAATGAGGGTGGGAGCGTGCCGCGCACTTATGAGCCTGTGGAGCAGAACGGCGATCACACATTCCAGATTACGGACCGCTTTTCTCCATCGGTTACCGATGCTTTTTACGGGCTAGGCCAGCACCAGAGCGGAATGTTCAACTACAGGGGCGCCACCGTAGAGCTCGGACAGAACAACACGGATGTAGCGATTCCACTCCTGGTTTCGAATAAGGGATACGCGCTGATGTGGAACACGGCCGCTTTGACCTACGTCGATAATCGTTTTCCAAGCGAGCTCAAGTTCAGTTCCATCGCCGGCAATTCGATCGATTACTTCCTGATCTACGGTCCGGAGATGGACACAATCATTCGCAAGTACCGCACTATGACCGGCCATGTTCCCATGTTGCCGAAGTGGGCGTATGGATTCTTCCAGTCGAAAGACCGTTACATGTCGCTCGATGAGATTCAGAACATCGCGCAACGGTACCGTGAGGAACACATCCCGATGGATGCAGTGGTGCAGGATTGGTTTTGGTGGAAGACGGAGGGCGATCCAGAGTTCAATGCGAATTATCATGACGTGGCGAAGGATCTCGAAACTCTACACAACGAGAACGTACACGCCATGATCTCCGTCTGGGGTTTGCTTGATCCCGCATCCGAAACGTACAAGGAGCTTGAAGCAAGAAATCTGCTGGTTCCGAACGCGCACGTCTACGATGCAAGTAATCCTGTCGCACGCGACATCTACTGGAAGCGCTTGCCAGGCAAGCTCCTGAAAGAAGGATGGGATGCATTTTGGCTCGATAGTGCGGAGCCGGAAGAGTATTGGCCGCACATGGGCGATGCGATTTTGCGTAACAAAAGTCTCGCGATCGGCAACGGCGCGGAATACACAAACGTGTTTCCCTTTTTGCATACACTTGGAGTGCAGGAACATTGGAGGAATACAACCGATCGCAAGCGCGTCTTCCTGCTGACGCGGTCGGCATTTCTCGGCCAACAACGCGTCGGCGCGGCCGTGTGGTCGGGAGATGTCTACACTACCTATTGGGCGCTGAGTCACCAGGTTCCGGCAGGACTGAATTTTGCATTGTCCGGTTATCCCTACTGGACAACCGACATTGGCGGCTACTGGCCTCCCAACATGAAAATCCTGGACGATCCTGATTATCAGGAGCTCTACGCTCGCTGGTTTGAGTACGGAACATTTTGCCCGATCTTCAGGACCCACGGCCACAGGGATCATAACGAGCTGTGGACCTACGACAAGGTCGAACCCGTTCTATTGACTTACGACAAGCTGCGCTATCGATTGATGCCCTACATCTATTCGCTTGCCTGGCGCGTCCACGACGACGACTACACGATCCAAAGACCCCTCGTGATGGATTGGCGCGACGACCCAAAGACCTGGAATAGCGGAGACGAGTTTATGTTCGGTCCCGCCATCCTTGTTAATCCTGTCTTAGAACAAGGGGCGAGACAACGCACAGTCTACTTGCCCGACTCACCTGATTGGTACGACTTCTGGACGGGGGCTTCCGTTCAGGGAAGTCGGGAGTTCCAGGCGGATGCTCCGCTGGATCGAATGCCGCTTTATATCCGCGCAGGATCGATTCTCCCGCTTGGCCCGGAAATCGAGTATGCAGAGCAGAAGCCGGAGGATCCAATCGAGCTCCGCATTTACCCCGGGGCGGATGGGCGATTTCAACTTTATGGAGATGAAGGGGACAACTACGACTACGAGAAAAGCGAACATTCACTCATCCCGATTACGTGGTCCCAAGCGGACAAGACCCTGTTTATAGGCGCCCGTGTCGGTAGCTACCCTGGCATGCCAAGCTCGATTACGTTCCACATCGTCTGGGTACGAGAGGGCCATGGAACCGGAGAAGCGGTGGAATCGTCGCCGGATCGTGTCATTGAATATACCGGCTCC
>JBEKGW010000039.1:0-36184 GCA_050012595.1 Terriglobales bacterium | reverse complement strand
CGTGCTGCGCCGGATTAATCCGGCGCAGCACGCCAGCAACTTTATCCGACTTATGCCCACTGTCTCGCGCAACACCAAGCCTCTTCGACACCATGTGCCGCATTGCCGCTGGTAGTGAATTTGCCGGGCACACAAAGATACTTCCTAGCTCAGAGGGGGCTTGTCTTTTAAACAATCAAGTTCGCCAAAATGAAACAATCGGCGGACGAGAAGTCTCGAACCGGCTTCGCTCAAATGGTCCGTATCAGTCAATAACGGAACTGCACTCGTTTCGTCGGCATACTCAAGGCAACGATTGCTGTCACATGTCGTTTGATAGAGTGATACATAGGAAACATGCCACCTATTCGCGGCCAAGTTCTGCATCTGCGCATCCATGAGGGGCGAATACGCCAGGCGATGCTCCTGGGCCAGGTTTGGCCTATTCCAAGCTATTGAATACGCCAACAGCCTGGGTAAAGGTGCATCGTACTCAGCCACCGGGCCGAAGACGATAACCCTAACGCCCCGCGCCTTGGCCCAAGCGGCAATATCGGCTACTCCATCCAGGCTCTTGGAATACCAGCGCGCTTCAAGAAGCAGCCCCTCACTCGGATGGGACGGCAGGTACTTCTCAAATATGAAATCCATCATCTGCTTGCACAGCGGGCTATCGTCGGAGTGAATCGAAGGCCTGCAGCCCCACACGGCCGCCAGGAGAACATCAGATCCAGGCAACGACGTCTTCAGACCGTCCAACAGCGCTCCCGCATGACTGTCGCCGAGCAGCAAGTAGGTCTCTTTCCCGGGTGACGTCTGCAAACAATGGCTATTGTCAAAGACTGTGCTCCGATTGCCCTCAGTAATCGCACAATCGCCCAATTGTCCCAGCGTTGAAGCACCGGGAGGCGTGAGGAACGATGCAACTTGCACCGCGCGGAGTGGGAAGCGTCCTTGGAAGCCCCTCGCATAAATTACCGACCCTGAAGACAGAATCAGCACGACCATGGTCGCTGCAGAGAAAGCAAAGAGAGGCCGCCGCTCAATTCGCCGCGGATAGCTGCGGAACGGACGCTCGACAAACCTCCAAGAGAGGATTGCCAGCACAAACGAGAGCAAAAGCTCCATTGCCTTATTGCTTACCTGCGATAGCAGAAGCAACGCCCATTTGTGCGGTACGACATTGCTGAAATTCGGCAAAAACCCCAGGCCATTTAAAACAATGACAGGCCAATGCCAAAGATAGAGAGAATATGAAATCAGTCCAACAAAAACGACAGGCCGCCACGAGAGTACCTTGCCAACCAAAGATGACCCTGATTCACCGGCACCAATGATCAGTGCTGATCCGAAACAGGGAACCAAGGCGGCTAATCCCGGGAACAGTGTCTGGGGACTGTACCTCGCTGCTGAGAAGACGACCATCCCAATGCCTAGTAAGGAGGCGGTATTTCTCGACAGCTTCGTTCGTAGGCGCGGGAAATAACCAATAGAGATGAGCGTTCCCAAGAGCAGTTCCCACGCCCGCGTGTACGGCATATAGAACGCAGTCGTCGTGTTGTAATGTACCGTTACTTCGCTTGCCCCGAGCGATACAAGAAAAAGAGCAACAACTCCAAGCTTTAGCCGCTGCGGAAAGAGCCGGCGCATTATGACAAGAAAAATCGGGAACAAAATGTAAAACTGCTCCTCGACCGCAAGCGACCACGTGTGCAGCAACGGGTTGGACGTCGGCGAATCAAAATAGCCTGAATGCTGCCAGAAATAGAAGTTGGAGGAAGAGGTTGTAGCCGCAATTACAGATTTTGCATAATCAATGAACTCAGTCGGGAGCAGGAAGAAGCTGATCACAATGCTTACGGCAATCAGCATACCGAATAGTGCGGGGAAGATTCGTCGCACGCGCCGCTCATAAAAAGCGAGGACTGAAAAACGAGAAGCAGCTATCTCTGAGAAGATGATGGCGCTAATGAGATAACCAGATATCACAAAGAATATATCAACGCCTACAAATCCTCCGGGCAGCCGCGCAGGAGACAAATGGAAGGCAAGGACGCTCAGAACCGCCACGCATCGGAGTCCATCTATATCTGGACGGTATTTCATGGCGGTGTTCCGATTTGATGCTTCCTTCATGGCGCTGCTACCTGTTCCGTCGAACGCAGTCTGAAATATGTGGCGCGTGTGAATTGGCGCGCCAAAATCCGGCTTACCGGCGCCGCCGTTTTCTCGACGCTTACACGCTGAATATTTCTCGGGTGAAAGTGCGACACCAGACCGGAAGTCCCGAATGAAACGTCCAGCCATGACTCCGAGAAGACTGTCTTAAAGAACTCGCCTTTGACTCCCCCGTCATTGTGCGGAAATGCAAATGCCTTCGGGCTTGCGCCGAATTTCGCGTTAAGGAGCTGCATGCTCGCTCGAGTTTGGGCGAGTTGCTGCGAGAGCGCGAGATCAGCGTAGAGCGGATGATCGTGACTGTGCGATCCGATGCTGAATCCAAGATTCACCAGCGTTGCAATTTCAGCTGTTGTAAGGTGCGGCCGTCTTTCGCGAACATACTCGTCAAGATCGATCTCCAGGGCGTCGGCGAGGGGTTGCACCAGCTGTCTTTGTCCGTATCCAATCGATAGAATCCTGTCCCGAAGCGTTGCGTTGCGACTGGTTGCTGCGGGCAGAATAGAATCCAGGCGGGCCAGTACACCGCTGCGATTGGCTGCGCCCAAATTAACACGGTCGAGCAGAACGCTGAGTGCGTTGTAATGTGGTAGCCCGCCACCATCGAGGAATGCGGTGGCGAGAAAGAACGTTGCGGGAATGCCAGCACGCTGCAAGATCGGCGCAACGATGTCGTGCATTTCCCTGAACCCATCGTCGAATGTGAGGTGAAAGCAGGACGAGGGTAGGGAGCGATTGCCGTCGAGTGCATCAACTATATCCTGGAGCGTCACCGGTTCAAAGTGGCGGGTGAAGAACTCCAGGTCCGCCTTAAACTCTGCGATGGTTCTGAAGCGATAAAGATTGCTTACGTGTGGGACATGAGCCTCGCTCACCATGTGGTAGAAGGGCACTACAAGCGCTACTCCGGAGAGCGGGCGTACCCACTCCATGGGAATCCATTCCGTTCCCTTCAACAAGAGACTCAGAGCCATTGCTATTGCCGCCCGCCTCGGCTGCTTTGCATTCCAGTCTGCGAGCGATCGCGGCCCTCTTGTTGCGACAAGCGAAGGATCAGATGGGAGAGGCCCTTAAACATGGTGGCTTGTCCCCAGTGAAGCATCGGCGTTCGGGCCGTTATTCCGAGCGGGTACTTACGATAGTAGAAGGAACCGGAGGAGCCCTGCATATTGCGGATGGTCCAGCCGGCAACTTTGACCGCCAATGAGAGCGACTCGGAATCGTCCGCGCCAAAATACGACAGCGTATCGATCGCCTGCGATGCGCATTGAATGTCGATCGGGTAGGCGCGATCATGGTAGTACTTCGGGCAGCCGGACGCCCCAAAGAAATGATCCTTGAAAAACTGAAGACCTTTAGCGACTTCGCCGGAAAACTCTGTGTCTCCCGTCTGTTCGATGTAGCACTTTAAGCTATCGAGGTTATAGCCTGTATGGAAGTTATCGATCCAGTGATACTGGTCGTCCTCCGCGTACCACCACGCGCCACTTGGAAGCATACTCAAGCAGCTATAACTCATGGCGCTGCGGGCGACATCTCGATAATCCTGGCGGCCTGTGTGCCGCGCTGCACGTGCGAGCGCCGCAGCGCCCAGCATGTTCGCATTGTGGATCGATTCCTGCCCGTGAGCAAAATAACTTAGGCAATCGCCGCGGTCTGTGTGTTCGCGCGGCAGCGACATGATCCAATCGCATGCGCTCGATGCAATATCCAGGAACCACTGGTCGTGAGATTGTTCGAAGGCTTCTAGATACGTCTGAGCAATCAAGCTTGTCCAGACAATGATGCTGTCGTCCTTGTGGTAAGCGCCGCCTCGACTGGAGAAATCGAAAAAGTTCGCCCAGCTATGTTTCTCGAACTTTGCCGACTTTTGCTTATCGAGCCACTTCAGGCACGCTACGGCCTTTGTCCAGTATTCCGCATCACCTGTGGCGCGATGCTGCAAGAGATAGCCCCAAGCCATCATTCCTCGCCCCTTTGTGGAGTCAAGGGGCTTAATGCCGACGAGGGGTCGAAGATTGATAGGCGACTGCCGCACAGCCTGCTGCAGGATCCGCTCGGCGAGGAGGTTTTTGAACGTGAGTGAACGCAGTGGGCTCGATAAGCCATCAAATGGCTCATAGCCCCGATACTCGTGCTCTTCAACCCAGCGTCGAACCGCGTCGGCACTTGTCACAAGCTGCTGCAGCGCCGGCGACTTTATCGCCGTCTTCGCTGCCATTTCAGGATTCCCGGTTGAAGCGGTATCAGGGACCGAATTCGTTGGCATCATCAGACTCATTTCTTCCTAGCCCAGTTGAGCCGCTAATTAACGTGAAATGGCTTCTACGCACGAAAGAAAGCCGGTGAACATTGTCTCAATCGAAGCTTCTCTAACGATGTCGCGCCGGGCGTTTGCGGACATTCGTTCGCGTTCCGCGTCGTTGTCAACAAGAAACAACAGTCGATCGCGGAGCGCAGCGCGGTCATCTTCCGGTACGATGAATCCGTTCTCGCCATCCCGCAGATATTCAATTTCAGGCGGTTGTTTGCCATCCTCCGTGACCATTGGCAATCCCGAGTAGAACGCCTGATTGAGCCCCAAACCAACATGTCCTGGTATTGAGCAAATGTCCGCCATTTTAAATATCCGGCTGATCTGGCGATTTTCAGGATCGTGGACCTCGCCTAAGTAGATCGTGTTTGAGGGGTTCATACGCACACGCAATTCTTCATTGAGTCCTGATCCGACAATGACGAGTCCAACATCTTTCCGATCAAGGTCACGAAAGATGTCGATCAGATGATCGACTTTCTTGCGATTCTTCTCTTCTCCGATTCGCCCAGCAAAAAGCACTACCTTCTGAAAGGGGATTCCAAGCTCCCGCCTGATGGTCTCTCTCGACTCCGATATGCGAGGGAAATCCTCGAAGTTTATTGTGTTATTCGCCGCGAATACTTTGCCATGGTACCGCTCCGGGATGAACCGGCGCAGTGAGGAAGTGTAGAGGATCAGTCCATCGCTGATGAAATGCAAATAGTCAAAAAAGGCGTTGCGAATGGAATTGTCCGGATCATCGAGATTCCTTGTTTTAGTCCAGAGAGCCACTGGAATGCCGGAGAGCTTCAACCAGTGGATCAACGGCCAGAGAATCCGATCCTTAAGATGCAAAAAGAGGATCACGACGTCCGGATGAAAGCGACGGATCTGCTCCCGGTAGGCAAAGAAACTAAATGGCCGCTCGATAAACTCGAACTGACACTCGTTCTGATTCTGCCGCTGCAGCTCATTCGATAGGACAGCAAAGTCCCATCCACGCTCTCGGAAGTGCCGCCAGAAATAATTGTAGACTGACACGCGGTAGTGCATCACCCGATTGGAAATCAACAGTACCCGTCTCCGGGGGGCTATTGGCGGCGTGGTGTCTCCAGGCTCGGCCGTGAGCGGCGCGGTTGCGCTACCAGCAGATGCCATCATATCGACCCTTCACTTCACCAGCTTCAATAATCCGGACGAGGTCGATTACCACCTGACCCGGACGTGCCGCATGGGCCAGGACATCGCGAAACTCCTCGCTCGCGTTGCTCACGATAATCACGTCCGAGTCGCGCACAAGTTCGACCGCCGAGGTTCGCATCAATGAGGAAATGTGCGGGATTTCTTTCTGTATGTATTCCTTATTTGCGCCAACCAACCTGGCAATTGAGACAAATTCGTCGTAGATGCCGACCCGAAATCCCTTTCCGATCATCGTCTCAATCACCTCGAGGATCGGGCTTTCTCGAAGATCATCGGTGCCGTGCTTGAAACTCAACCCAAGAAATCCGAGAGAGCAGCCCTTGTATTCCTGCAGTCGCGACGTCACGCGTTCGATGTGCTTTCTATTACTTACCAGAATCGCGTCGAGCAGCGGAGTTGGGACGTCCAGGTTCCGCGCGTGATGAGTTATTGCACGCAAGTCTTTCGGGAGGCACGAGCCGCCAAACGCAAAACCAGGCTTCAGATAATAAGGCGATAAGTTGAGCTTGCTATCCATACAGAAGATCTTCATCACTTCATGGCTGTCGATACCATCGGCCTTGCAGATGTTTCCGATCTCATTCGCAAAGGTTACTTTTAGCGCGTGAAATGCATTGTCCGCGTATTTCAGACTTTCCGCTACGCGAATGCGGGTGCGGACCAAGGGAGCCTCGATCCCATCAAATAATTCGGCGACAACCTCGCCGGCCTGGCGATCCAGTTCACCGATGAGCGTGCGAGAGGGATGATAGAAGTCTTTCAAAGACGTTCCCTCGCGCAAAAACTCAGGCACCATGCAGACGCCAAAATCGCGTCCGGCCACCCTGCCGGATTGGCTTTCTAAGATGGGGATCACAGTCTCTTCAACCGTGCCAGGTAGGACCGTGCTGCGTATTGCAACGACAAAGTACTCTTTCTTCGCCGATAGCGCCGAGCCGATTTGCTCGCTTACTCTTCTGACGAGATCCGTTGATAGACTGCCGTTATGATTACTTGGAGTGCCAACACAGACGAGGGCCACGTCGCTTACGTCAATTGCGTCGCGCCACGACTCGGTTGCGCTGAATGCCCCTGATTGGATAACCGTTGCAAGCAGTTCCGATAATCCCTCCTCAATCACAGGAGGAAGGCCCCGACGAATCAGGTCCACTTTTGATGGGTTCGCGTCAACGCCGATGACTCTATGGCCCATTTGAGCGAGACATGCAGCGGTTACCGAACCAACATATCCGAGACCAAAAACCGATACCTTCATTACTTCGCGCTCCCTAACTATAATGAGCCGGAACTTGCGAACTCAGACAGATATGTATCAGAAATCTCAGCCTGCTACCCATGGGCACATTACTTACTTCATCTGATTGCAGTTTCGAGGGAAGGGGCTGCATGCTCCGGCTCAGAACTCACTCCTAATTGACCGAAGATCTGATCCATAATGTGGGCAGTGAGAATGATCTCCCGATATGGGATAGGGACGGGCGTGTCCTCGACAATGGATCGGTAAAAAGACTCGATCAAGAACTTCATGCCCGACTTCATATGGAAGTCTCTCTTCAAAAAGCGCCGCACGTTGGTCATTGCGTTTGAGAGATTCTGTTTTGCCATGCTTACAGGTGGAACGAACTTTTCTAAATAGCTCACATATCTTTGGCCGCTAAGCTTGATGACTGTTTCCTGGTCCTGATCGAGAATGAGGCCGTTCTTGCTTCCGTAAACATGAAACTGATGCAAGGATGGGCGCATCTGCGAAGAGAATGTGAAATAAGCGGTAGTGCCGCATTCCTCGGAGATGATCACTCTCAGCTCGTCAATAAGCTGGGTTTCTCCGGTGCCTCGCAGAAATGGGCTGATGAATCCATGCGCAATGACCGTCGGCGCATCGCTAACAAGGTGTTCCGCGATTCGCGCGATGCCGTGGCTGATAATGTTATGAAGCAGTCCGCCCGGGAGCCTGCGTACCCAGTAGTTTTTATCATTCAGCAGGGCCCCTGCGAATCCCCCGCGGCCGAGCTCATAGCAGAAATAACTCTCAAGGTGGATCGGTGGTCCGCCCAAGTAGCCGCTTTGAATGAGTTGCCGCACACGCCGCGCTGAGTGCCGGAATTGGTCATCATGACCAGCAGTGACCTTCAAGCCTCTGGCATCTGCAATTGCCAGAAGTTCTTTTGCATCGGCCTCGTCAAGGGTGAAGGGCTTCTCCACGTACACGTGACATCCGGCCTCAAGACAGGCTTTTGCAATGCTGAAGTGGCTCTGTGGGGGCGTGGTGATGTGCACGACATCCGGCTTCGCTTCATTGAGCAGATCATCCAGGTTCTGGAAGTACTGCTTGATCGGAAACCGCTGGTACAGCTGCCGGGCCATCAATGGCTCGCGATCGCAGACGCCGACGATATGACAGTCTTTGATCCGCTGAATCTGCTCGGCATGATCATCAGCGATCTTGCCGCATCCGACGATTGCGGCCTTAAGCATGGGCTTCTCCTTCACGGCAGCTTTCAAAGTGACGCCGGAGCCCTTCGCTTGTTGTTACAGCGGGTTGCCACCCGACTCGGGACTTCAGCTTGGCGTTGCTGTAGCGAGTTCTCTTCCACGTAGCATGCCACATCTTGCGGTTAAACACTGGCGGGAGCTGGCCCATCGACCAGTTTGAATACCATTCCCAAATGCCGCACAGAGAATAGGTCAATGCGTGTGGCACGTAGATCGATTTGAATCGTCTGACGTTGTGTTTATAGAGACGTAAGAATTTCCGGCTTGATGGTAGATTGTCATCAACGACATTAAAGACTTCTCCATCGACGCCCTTCGTTAGCCCCGCTAATACCATCGCATCAGCACAATTGTCCACATATGTCAGCGGCATAGGATTACCACCACCGAGATGCAGAAAAACTCCAAATGTACTAATTCCAACTCGCCCATGGATGCCGGGATTACCCGGCCCATATACCCATCCGGGCCGCACCATGACATATGGTACCTTGAAGCGCCGCCCGTAGTCTTCGACCAACTTGTCCTGCTCGGTCTTAGCAAAACAATAAGAATTGCCACGCAATTCCGGATGTTCCTCAACGGGGGCCGACTCGTCCAGTACCCGGCCTTTGGGATTTCCGAAGTTTCTGTAGACCGCGAAAGAGCTCATGTTGACGAATCGCCGCAGACTGCCTTCAGCGACACATGCGTCAAGAAGGTTTCGCGTCGTGACAACCGAGTTCATGAATGCATCGGGAAATGATTTTTCGCCCCTTCCTGCAGCGAGATGAAAAACAACCGCTGCCCCTTTCGCCGCGATTGCGCAATCCTGGGTGGAAAGAAGGTTACCCGTCATGATCATGACTTGTGCGCCGCCCTGATGGGCGCGGAGGACCTTCTCGAGCCGGTTCATTTTGCTTGATGGTCTCGTGAGGCAACGGAGGTTTTGGAACCCCGACTTTAGCAGAGCATCGACGACTCTACACCCGATAAAGCCAGCCGCTCCCGTCACGAGTATGCAATCGTCCTCTTGGATGATCAAAGAATCAGGCCGAATGAAGTTCATTACAGTCTCTTGCCTTTCCTATGTAGTGACATAGGGCTGTTTTATTGGATTGATACCGACAAAACCCAACAGTCTTCCTAAATGATCGAACAGCCTGACCAGAACATTCATGAATTTGCCCTGACCGAGCGCGAGAGCAAACGGCAGTGCGAGAGTATAGACTGGGGCCGCTACGGCGGAGGTCAAAATGCCGCGTGCACTGGATGACGGATGCGCCAGGGATGTGTACCCTCTGAGCAGAGCGCGCTTAAGCAGGAACTTCCGGCTCCAGCGCTCCGGTGGCACAATTTCATAAGCGACGGCTTCATCGCACCAGATGAAAAAGTATCCCCTTTCGATCATTCTGCGGAAGAAGTCCTGGTCCTCACCGGTGCGGAACTCGGGCCTGAAAGGTTGGCTGACGTCCACGAAAATCTCCCGCTTCAATAGGGTGTTACCAGTACGGCCCTTCCGCCAGTCGATCACAAAGCCGGTAGGGTAAGTTGGGCGATCGTAGAATTTTCCCTTCACTACCCAGTCAGGTGGCGTCACAGGAAAGCGGGGATGAACCGGCCCCAGGGCTCCATACGCATTGAATTTCTTGCACGCTTTGAACAGGGTGACGAGCCAGCAGCGAATCGGTGATTCGTCGTCGTCAATGAACACTACGTAGTCTCCAGTAGCATTTTCAATCGCTTTATTGCGAGTCAGCGCAATATTCTGTTCAGGCTCAACGAAATAACCAACCGCGAAAGATTGCAGAACCGCGAACTCAGACACGGCTGACCGCGCCGAAGCTTCACGATCATTGTCGACGACGAGCACCGAATAGGTGAAGAGGCCCTCGGTCTCCTGCTCGCGGAGATCCTCGAGCAGGCATCGCAGTAGTTCGAGACGTCGAAAGGTGCAGATGCAGACGGTTATGTGTTCTTTCGGGGGCATCATCTGGTACGGTGGCTTCCTTTGGAAATAGACTCAAGCAAGCTCAGACATGACCTCGCCACTGAAGGCTGTCAGCTTGGAAAAGTCCCGGGAATTAACCAATGTATTGCTGTTGCTCTTCAACTGGCCTGCATACTCGGGAACCGGAGGCGCACCTTTCGGGACCAATCCTTTCTTTGGCCGTGGAAGATTCACCGCCGCAAGGAGAAACAGGAACCAGAGGTCATGCGTTCCCTTCAGGAAACTGGTCTCGGCAACATTGTTCGTCAGAATGGCAACGAGGAGCACCAAGCGCAGGCTCCCAAGCTGGAAATCATTGTGAAGGTCGGAGATCGCACCGGCAAGCCCAGCACCGATGACGCCAAGCAGCAACACGACGCCTATCCCGCCGAGTTCAACGTATACATCGAGGAAACCATTGTGTCCTTCCTCGGGTCGCCACTGAGGCGTCTTTAGCGACCAGTTGGGTAGCGGGTACATTTCATAACCGATGGGCCCGACCCAGAAGGCGCCGATTCCTACGCCGAGCACCGGGTTCTTTGCGGCGTTGTCGAGCAGATCGGTCCAAAGAAGCGTGCGATCCGTGAGCGTCATGTTGCGGCCCGTGGCATGAACCACGACCTCAGCCGGCGTCGTATTGAAGGCATCAAACACGGCGTAAGCAAGAGGCGCGAGCAGACTAAGCACGATGATTCCTGCCACGACGTAGCTCTTCGCCTTTGCTGCTCTCTTCTTTATGAACTGCAAGCCAAGAAGAAGAACAGCGCACATGACAAATCCAAGGATGGCGGCACTGCTGTGAATCGTCTTTGATCCCCGCAATAACCAGAGAGTGAGGATCAGGAGCAGAACATTCAGGCCCAGTTTCTTCCAGTTACGCTTCAAGTTCTTCTTAGGCCAATCCTGAAGAAGCTGCCATATCAGGAACAGTCCGCTGCACATCGCAACTTGCCCGAGACTGTTTTTGTCTGCAGAAATGCCCGTCCATTCTTCCTCTGTCCCATTCCAGTTATAGATGACGCCGATATTCCTCACATACTTAATTGCGGCAGCGGACAGTGGAATATGCACAAGATACAGACGTTGAAGCAAAGCGCGCACAGCCTCCAGAGGACTGCTTTCCGTGAGTACAACAAGCACCATCACAAGCGCGCCCATGGAACGGATACAACGCCGCAGTGAGATACCCGGGAAATTAGACCACATGATGCTGAACGCCATGTAGACGAACAACACCACCACCCACTTATTGCGAGCGAGGATTTGTCTGGCTTGTCCTGCCCGTGAACCGAGAACATAGACACCCAGCGCGATCAGGGTCCCCATCAGCAGTTGGTCTACCAGGCTGCCCGAGGAGTCTCCCACGTTAGCCGCCGAGGCCCACTGGTTCCACGACATCCAACTAGAAAGCGTTCGCGTGCTCGCGAAAAACAACCAAACGAACGGCACCCAGATCCACAAGGACGGCTTCCAGTGCCGGGAGTTGGGGACCGATCCCGCGACTGGTCGAGCGGTAAGTACAGCACCTGAGTTCGACTGGATCACGTGTGATGTTCGGGAAGGGCGCACAGATTGACACTACGCGCAGTTAGAAGATCAAGATAGCGATTGGCTTGTGCTTCGATGTTGTGTTGCTCATAGAACATAAGGGCTGCTTGCGCAAGGCGCTCGCGCTCTTTCCTGTCATGGAACAGTTCTACGATCGCGTCGGCCAACTGCTCCACGTTCTCCGGCTCATAATACCGAAGCATTGTATCGTCAAAGTAACGAGCAATTACGTCGAGGCGCGGTGCAACGACCGGTACATTCAAATAGACATATTCGAGTAACTTAACGGGAAGCATATATTTGTCGCAAGCGAGGTTGCGCCGGTTGCCGATGACTCCCAGATCCATGCCACAAACGATTTCAGGTATTTGCTCGACGGGAAAGAACGCCCGACTGAAATGAACCCTTTCTCCGAGGCCCAACTCTGACGACAACGCAATCGCTTCGGGAAGGTAGTCGCCGGCGCCGTACATCCATAACTCCGCGGGAACTCTTGCGGCAACTCGCGCCATCGCCTGCAGGATCAGATCGATGCCCAAGCGGTGTGCCATCGTGCCGTGATAGACGATGCGGAATGTCTCACTTTTCTTCTCTTTCTCCCTTGTTATTGAACCAAACAATTCAGCATTGGGGAGATTCATCAAAACCGTAATCTTCTTCCTCGAAACTCCGCAGTGATTAACTAGATAGTCTCTTTGGTTGTGGTCTGCGCAGAACACGTGATCGACGAACATCGAGGACAGCCGCTGCTCGATCTTCAGTATCCGCACAGGCAGATCACTTTCGCGGGCGTCAAATTTTGCCATGTAGTTGACTGTCATAAGATCGTGCACATCCAGGATCAGCCTGGCACCAAACAACTTTGGAATGACGGCCGCGAAGACCAGCGCGTTAGGCATGTTGTGCACATGAACGGCCTCGTACCGGTCTCGGAACGAGCTTCGCGCAAGCATAAAAAGCGCTTTCAGGAAAAAAATCAGATAGGACCAAGCGTACATCAGCGTGCTCTGGCCCTGGTACTTCTTCATTGCGCGGAAAATAGTTCCGGTCGGCCGTACCTCGCGTGCTGACTCTCCGTTGGATTTGAGAGCAATGACATCAACACGGTGACCGTGATCTTCAAGCGTGCGCACGTAGCACTTGATTCGTGCATCGTTGAGGTAGTGCGCGTACGCTAACATGCAAACTTTCATTGGTTCACCTTCTGCGATGGCCGATCCTTGGACGCGACATCAGATCTTGGGTATCTCCAATTCGTCTCGAAGAAAACCTCTGTCCGGGCGGCACTCAACCAATATGGCGATACAGGATTCGTCCGGTCGTTTCCAGAAGAGAATCCGGCATGATCGCGAACAAGTGCCTGGCGAAACCAGAGGAATGCTCTTGAGCAGCGGCCGAACTCCGCTTCTTGCACCAGCGCAGATAGATAAGTTGCGAGGACTTTGCGCCCCAGCCGCTCTTGAAGGTTATCAGTCCCGGATTGTCAGCATCTGAACGGCCAAAATCCATGCATTTCATCCCATCTGCCTGTGCCTTGGTAATTGCCTTCCATATGAGAAATGGAGTGGCGCCGAGATTCTTGAAGCGGGTGCCCGAACATCCATACTTGTAGACGAGAACATCCTTATGCTGCAGGGTCAGGATACTTGCAATCTCTTTTCCGTCTTTGAACGCAACGTGGATCTGAAGGCGGTCACCCATGCAGGCAGCCAAGTTTCTAAACCACTGAATGGGCTGAGGTGGCAGTTTATGCCGGCGGCGCGTTTGAACCATTAGGCGATAAAACGCATTCAGCAAAGGCAGGGAATTACCGCATTCATACTCAACGCCCTCGCGCTCAGCGCGTCTGATCGGCTGCTGGATGGATGTCTTGTGCAGGCGCCGCAGAAGTTGGTCGCCGGACGGACTAAGGTCGAGCATGTGCAGATAGGCAGCAGGGGCCTTTATGATGCCGTCGAGAGCAGGTGGCTCGCTTGCGGGCCGCAGCTCGATGTATTTCCACTTCCCTGAATCAACGCTCTTCTTCAGTGTTTCCGCAATTTCTGCAGTCGCACTCGCACTGTCCAGCAGAGGTTCACAGTGGTCGGAGAATGGGACGGACACCATGCGTCGGCCTGTCAGCCAGCTTTTCACCTGGCACAGCACGATGCCGTTCGACAATGGCGAGTCTGGCGGTGAAGTTGTGTACACCACGGGCTTATACCCGTAGGTTCGCCGGATCGCATCGAGCCACGGCACACTGTGGAAAACAGACGCGGAATCATGGCGGTTGACAAATTCTGCCCACCTAGTGTCGTTCATTGGGTCAAGAGCGTAGACCGTCATCGCTTGCTCTCCACGCCAGCATTGACTGCCATTCCGGTTGCGGCTGTTGAAAAGATTGAGTCTCTTGCAAACTCAGCCACTTCTCTCGCCAGCGGATACCACGCGGCATCTCCGAATCTTGCAGAAACGTAGGTCAAGAGCTCCTTGTATAAGGTCACCGGGAACTGTGTGCGACCGGCCTTGTTCCCAAATGCAATGTAGTCAGGATGCACATTGACGAGTGCCATGCCGCCATGTTGTGCCACCCAGTCGAGTTTTCGTTTCCAGATGTCATTCGTCTTCTCGCCGAGGACGAGGAACAGAGTTGAGTCCTGTGCCAGCGTGTATGGGAGCTCGACAAATCCGCTTCCATCCGATCTTTCGACCCAGAAGGGGAAGATCGTATTCGCTCCGTCGGGCTGCGGCTCGAAAGGGTCAGTGTCGAAGGTGGAAGCATCATACAGCAGGTCCAATTCCTTCAACCATTCAAGATTGTGAAACATGAATGCCGATCTGAACCCGACCGCCTGCCATTCCTTCAAATGCGCGTTAATTCGCCTAGCTCCAACGGTGAACTCGGCTTTCGATCGATAGAGCGATCCGTCGTGGTGCAGGTCATGGACCCCGACTTCGAATCCATTCTCGACAAGGAAGTGCCGAAGCGAATCAGGCGTGGCGTACTCACCTTCAGGCACGAAGTTAAAGGACGACCGGAAGCCCAGATCCATTTCAAGCTGGGCAAGCAATTGGCACTGATCCAATCCCTTCCCGCCTTCAACGTCATGCGTCAGTATAAAGGCAAACTGTTTTCTATTTGGCCAACCGGACCACCACTTCGGCCGTTGCGACGCAGCCTCGTTGATCGGCCAAACATTAGCGCTGCGGACACGTCGGCGCGAGGCGATAAGTCGTCTAAGAGCCAACCGCAAGCCATGCGGAATCGCGGGTTTGACGAAATAATATAGGTCAAGAAGTTTCATGTTCGGCCTTTAGCAGGTGCGGCTCAACGTTCTTGAGTAGCAGCGCCGTCGATCATCGAAGTTACGTCATTGGTGCTCGCCGTGGTTGGGGCGCACGGCATGCTTGGATCGTGAAGGTCTCAAAGATGGAAGAGGCACTCTCATACATGACTTCAGGCGCTAATCTCTATTGAGAGATCAAAGCGTCCTGTACAAAGCGCAGTGTTTCATCAACCACGCGCGCTTGTTGTTCGCTTGAAAGTTGTGGGAACATCGGCAGGGATACGATCTCAGTGGCCAGACGTGAGGCGACCGGAAGATCTTCGCGTGTGTAATTCAGAAAGGCGTAGGGCTTCTGCAGATGCAACGGAATCGGATAATGAATTCCGGTGCCAATGCCCTTGCTCTTCAGGAACTCGATCAAGCCATCGCGATCGCTGGTGCGGACAACATAGAGGTGATATACGGCCCGGGAGGAGGAAGGCTCCTGCGGCCGAATCACGGCATCGTTATCCGCCAGAAGCCGGTTATAATTCCGCGCCCGCTCTCTTCGTTGGGAATTCCATCGATCGAGGTGAGAGAGTTTAACGTGCAAGATGCCTGCCTGGATCGCGTCCAGGCGCCCGTTGTATCCCTCCAGACCGTGAATGTATTTCCTTTCCTGACCGTGATCGCGCAGCATCCTGACCTTTTCAGCCACTTCGCTGTCATCCGTAGTGACCGCTCCGCCCTCGCCACACGCCCCGAGGTTCTTGCCGGGGTAAAAGCTGAACGCAGCGGCGCGGCCCATGGATCCCGCCTTCATCCAGCGGTTGTTCCGCTTCGAAGAGTATTCCGCGCCGTGCGCCTGGCACGCGTCTTCGATCACCGTAAGATCGTATTTGTCCGCCAGGTCGAGGATTGCATCCATATCTGCCATTTGGCCGTAGAGATGTACGGGGACCACGGCGGTGACTGGCCGGCCGCTGCGAAGGCTGATGAGCTTCCCTGCACTGTTCCGGACGCACTGCTTTTCCAGAAATCGCTCGAGCATTGGCACGGACATGTTGCAGGTGTGCTCATCGACGTCCACAAATTCCGGTATCGCACGCGCCTGCGATATGGCCTCTGACGTAGCGATGAATGTATTGGGCACGGTCACAACGACATCGCCTGCTTCGATTCCGCAGGCGAGGATGGCAAAACGCAACGCATCCGTGCCGCTGTTTACGCCGAGGGCGTGCCTTGTGCCGCAATATGCGCCAAAGGCTTTCTCAAAATCCTCCACCATGGGGCCGCCGACAAACCCCGCGGTTGACAGAGCTCGCTCAAAGACCGCGGTTAGCTCCGTGGCCAGTTCGACGTGCGGCGCAATGAGATCAAGGAACGGTATTTTGTTAGTTTCTGACATTGGACTCCTCGGTTTGTGCTTCAATCGACCGCAGCACCCGGGCCGGATTTCCAGCCACGATGGTGTTGGGTGGAACATCTTTGGTCACGACGCTCCCGGCGCCGACAATCGCGTTTTCACCTACGCTTAGATTGCAGAGAAGAGTTGCACCGGAACCGATCGACGCGCCCCTGTGCACCACGGTAGGCCGGACCGCCCAGTCCGCGCCTGTTTGCAGCGTTCCATCGCCGTTTGTGGCGCGCGGGTAGGTGTCATTGGTAAAGGTCACTCCATGACCAATGAAGACGTTGTCCTCGATGTCCACGCCTTCGCAGATGAACGAGTGGCTCGAGACCTTGCAACGCTTCCCAATCCGGGCATTCTTCTGGATCTCGACAAATGCCCCGATCTTGGTCTCATCTCCGATTTCGCATCCGTAGAGATTGACAAACTTCGACAACTTCACGTTGGCGCCGAGCTTCACGTCTGCCGCGACAGAGTTGAACTCGCTCATAGGCGGACAAACGCCCCCTTCTTACTCAACGACTCGCTGGCGGCTTCAAGCATCCGAACGACCCGCAGCCCAGCGTGCCCATTGTTGAATGGCTCCTGCCGGGTGGTAATGCACTCCACGAAATAGCTGAGCTCCTGGCGCAGAGCTTCAACCTGCTCCAGCTGCGGCGACCACATATCTCCCGAGCGGTAACTGACCAGGAGATCGTAAACGCCCTCTCGGCTGGTAATCTTGACTCCCTTGTCATAGACCTTCACTTTTTCGTCGGCCTCTAGATCGTTCCAGACGATCATTCGCTTTTCGCCGCCAATCAGCGTCGTCCTGACCTTGACCGGGGAAAGCCAGTTCACGTTGATGTGGGCGATGATCTTGTCGGGAAAGTAGAGCGTCATGAACGCTACATCCTCATGTCCGTTCAAATGGCCTTGCCCGGTGGCCACGATCGCTTCAGGGCTGGCCTTGATGAGATGATCCATGATCGAAAGATCATGCGGCGCCAGGTCCCAAAGCACATTGACGTCGTGCTGAAAGAGGCCAAGATTAACGCGAGTCGAGTCGTAGTAGTAGAGACTCCCCAATGCGCCTTCGCTGATAAGCTGCCCAATCCTCTTCACCGCGCCTGTGAAAAGAAAGGTATGGTCGACCATCACTTTCAGATTCTTCTGTTCCGCGAGGTTGACCAGTTCCTCTCCTTGAGCGACGGTGCTGGTAAACGGCTTCTCGACAAAGACGTGTTTTCCATTTTCCAGCGCGGCTTTGGTCAATTCGTAATGAGTCCAGACAGGCGAAACGACTGCCACAGCATCGATGTGAGGCGAGGTGATTACCTCCATCGCGCTGGCTGTCACGGTCACACCGGGATAGGCCTTGCGGGCGCGCGCCTGCGCCACTGGGCTCATGTCGGCGATGGCGCGTACCTCGGCGCCTTCAAGGCCGGCAAGATTTCTGACAATGTTCGGACCCCAGTAGCCGTATCCGATTACGCCGAAGTCCATAGATCCTTCTCTCCGACTAAGCGATTCGCGCTGCCAGATTCACCCGAAGGGCACAAGAGTTGTTCCCGCTCTGAGTGCAACCAGAATCGCGTCGCAATGGTCTTGTTTGTGAGTGAACGAGTGCTCGAGAGCATCTCGTAGATGGGGCCCCGCCGATGCAACAGCTGCAAAAGCTCGCCGTATTGACTCCCGAAGCGCGCGGCCCGGGAAGATTGCAGGATTCAGAATTCAATACGCTCCGGAACCTTTAATGACCGCTCCCGGAGTGCGCAGCAGGATCTTCAGGTCAAGCCATGGAGTCCACGTGGAAGCGTAACGCAGGTCGAGCCGCACCATTTCGTCGAACCGGACGCTGCTTCGGCCCATAACCTGCCAAAGGCCGGTAATTCCCGGCTTTACCGCCAGCAGCCGTTGCCGGTGCCATGTTTGATAAGCGGCCAGCTCATAGGGGATGGGAGGACGCGGGCCGACAAGCGACATCTCTCCCTTGAGCACATTGAGAAACTGCGGAAGCTCGTCGAGACTTGTTCTGCGCAAGAATCCGCCCACGCGCGTGATTCTTTTGTCATTGGTAAGTTTGTAGACACTATCGCCACTTTCGCTTTGTTTTGCTTCGCCAGGATTGCTGGCGATGAGCCGCGTGACAAACTCCTTATGCACGTTGCTGTTGTTGTTTGCAAACATGGAGCGGAATTTGAGGAACGTGAAGGTCTGACCGTAGCGCCCGACTCTTTGCTGGCGATAGAACACGGGGCCCCTGGAGGTAAGTTTGATAGCGAGAGCGATCACGAGAAAGAGCGGCGCCAACAAGATAAGCATCGTTGCGCTTCCGACAATGTCAAATACGCGTTTGACGATGAGCACCGTGCGGCGCCCTTTGTCATCGCTCACCAGGTCGGGGTACAGGGCTGCATTGGTGGGCCGTCCCGGCTTTTCATGATCCCAATCATCCGGGAACAGATGAAAGGATATGCGCACCTCATTGAACTCATCGGCGGTCAGGTCTTCCTGGAGCGTGGCGCTGACTTTGGCCAGAAATGTGTCGAGGACGGCCCGCTTATCATTCACGATGAGGCCGGTGAACATTGTGCCGACGATGGCGTCGTCCTTGTACCAGCCGACCAAGTCCGTGTCTCTGCTGGATGCAAGCAAAGCGGTTGAAATGCGCCCGAGTGTAACGCTGCTGGTCTTCTGGCCGTGATCGCTCACCACTTCGAGCAACATGAGGACAAATGGAGCCTTGGAGCGTTCCGTGCGCTTGCGTTCGATCGCAATCATGCGCTGGAAAGTCGTCTCGTCGAGAGGCGTGCGATTCACTGCCGGCGCACCCTCCAGCAGCGGATCAGGGGAGTTCGATGGTTTGGTTTGATGCAATCGTGTCACGACAGACTCCTCTCGTGTCATTAACAGGCGTGTTCGTGGTTGCCAGTGTGCCGGATGAAATATCCAAGCGCGTCTTGCGCGTCCCCAAATATCGGTTAAGGAACGTATGCCAACGAGGTGCGGGCGAACCGGTTGCAAATGCGCTTGGCGCTTGCCGGGACGGTTCCACACTTAAGAATTGGGCAAGTGGAGACCACCAAATTGAATGATCCCTTCGCACTCAAAGGGGTTTGCTAGGTGGAAATCGACGGGCTGTCGTAGTAACTGCTGTAGGCTGATGCCATGGCGCCGTTAAGAAGCGCACCGAGCAGCTTTTGCTGATCCAGCGCTTCGAGTCCCTTTTGTAGCTGGCGTTTCTGTGTCGTCCCCTGGCGTGTAACGAGAAGAACTCCATCGGCCATGCGCATCCAGATGCTTGTATCCGCCAAGGGTAGTACAGGGGGCGAATCAATGATAATCCAATCAAAGTACTCAGTAAGCTGCTCCATAAGCGCATGCATTCTTTGCGATTGCAGGAGTTCGAGCGGGTTGCTTGGAGATTGTCCAGCAGGCAGGATCCAGCATCCTGCATTCTCGAGATGGTAAATGCCGGCAAGCTTGCGCCCATCGTCCCTGATGCATTCAGAGATACCCCGGACCTTTTCGATTCCAAAGATTTGCAGAAGCGAAGGGCGCCGCAAATCTCCTTCGATGAGCAATGTCTTTTCGTCGGATGACTGGGCAAGGGCACATGCAAGATTGGCAGAAATCGTGCTCTTGCCTTCTTGTGGAATGGTGCTTGTAATGAGCACTTTCTTCAGGGGGCGGCTTCGGCGGAGATCTCTTAAGCGGACTCCCAGGAGCCGAATCGCTTCGGCCGTCGGATTTTCCTTATCGGTGAGGCACACTAACCGGCTTTGCAAGGAAAGCGAAATCTGTAGCGACGGAAGTTTCTCCAGAACCTCCGAGCGGTTGGCCGTGGACGGGCCCTGAGAAATACCCTTCGCCAACTGGGCGGCCGCAGGCGGAGGCGCAACTTCGATTTCACCAAGCCCATCCTCTTCAGTACTCTTTGGCACATCGAGTTCCGAACGGGAACCGGATACTTCCCATCTCGCCGCAGCCCGGCGTTCTGCGCGTCGCAACAGTTCAGGACCCTGAGACAGCGCAGAGGCATCGTCCCCTGACCGCTCACTTTCCTGCCGCTGTAATGCATCAAAAATTCGGCTCACGATTGTTCCCTTTCACAGTCGTACTGTGGGTCAAGCCGCCTATGAATTCTGCTGCACAGGCACAAAAGCATCAAGTCGGAATTCGGCCGCTACGTCTTCAATAATTCGCGCCGTTACTGTCGGCGTCTGCCTGGCGTAGGCACTGATCAATGCGTTTTCGCAAATGGTGTTGATGAGGCGTGGAAAGCCGCGCGAATAAGAGAACACCTGATCAATCGCTTGCTCGGAAAAGATTGGCGGCTGGCTTGAATCCGCGCCAGCAATCCGCAGCCGCTGGTCAATGTACTCCTGCGTCTGCTTGGCGTCGAGAGCTCCAAGTTGCGTCCTGAGAGCAATGCGCTGTTTCAGCTGTCTCAGTTCGACAGAATCCAGCTTTTGGTCAAGCTCCGGCTGTCCCGCCAGGATGATCTGCACCAGTTTGTCTTCCGCTGTCTCCAGGTTAGAAAGCAGACGGAGCTCCTCTAGTGTGTCCGCAGACAAGTCGTGCGCCTCGTCGACAATCAGAACACTTGTCAATTGCTTGGAACCACGCGATACAAGGAACTTGCTTAGATCCAGCAGGAGTTCGCATTTGTTCTTTCCGGAAGCAGGCAGCCCGAAATCGGAGAGAACATATTGCAGAAAGTCGGTGGGAGACAGCCTGCTATTGAACAAATATGCGTAGGCAATATCCTTGCTGTTCTCGAGGAGGCGAAGGAGGCAGCGAAGCAGCAACGTCTTCCCAGTACCCACTTCGCCGGTAACAACGACGAAACCCTTGTGGCGCCGCACCCCGTAGTAGAGCGCCGCTAGCGCCTCATTATGCCGCGGAGTGGGCACGAAGCAATGAGGATCCGGGGTCAGATCGAACGGATTACGTTTGAGATGAAAGTAGGCTTTGTACATCGTTCAAGACAATTTAGTGGTGGAGGTACGTGAATACAGAGCCAGCGAGGATTGTGACAAAGACGACCAAGGTTGTGGCCCATCCCAGTGCCATCCGCCGCTTCGCCTTGGTTTCATCCAGCGGATTTACGACCTCCGGGACCTCGGAGATAACGGCCATGGGCAGAAGGGACTTGATCTCACGCTCACTGTGCAAGCGATCGTCCATGACCTCGAAGCTGCCAGCAACAAGGAAACCCAAGGCCAAGCCCACCCCCAAGCCAATCCCGCAGAATTTGAGCCGGTTGGGAAAATCCGGTTTGGCCGGGAAACTGGGGGGATCGAGTATCGTGAACCGCTCGCCCTGCTGGAGCTGTTCCATGCTCGTTGCCATTTCGGATTGATCCTTCTTTTTTAGCAGGTCATCGTAATTGGCCTTGGATTGATCATAGCCGCGGTTCAGATCGGCAAGCGCTTCCTCAGTCCCCGGTTCTGCATTCAGACGGCCCTGGTACTCATTGATTCTGGACTTCAGGTTCTCAATGGCACTCTCGCGATTCGCTATCTCGAGCTCATTGGCTTTCAGATTCCCTCGTGTTTGCAGCGCCGGCCCGCTCAAAGTTGGATCGAGTTCACCATCTGCCGGCTTCGGTTCCTGGCTTCTGAGTTTCTGAGCTGCGACGAGGTTGGCTCGCATCGCTTCTGTATCGGCGATCCGCTTCTTGAGACTCTGAACATCGGGATAATTATCCGTATAGCGCGAGCTGAGGTCCGCCAGTTGAGCTCTCATTTTCTCGAGCAGATCGTCGATGGTCGCTAAATCGGTCGTCGCACCCGTACCTCCCGGTCCGGCCGGGCGAATCTTGGTCGCGGCAGCGCGCTCTTGTTCGAGCAGCGCCTGCAGGTAGACTCTCTGCTGTTTTGCGGTGTTGAGGGCATCCTGCTCGTTTTGAAGTTGTTGCTGCAGGCCCGCGAGGATTTGCAAGTTGCTCGCCTGCTGCGTCGGCAAAGCTCCCTCATGCTCGCCTTCGAACTGCCTGACTTTTGCCTCCTGGTCAGCCAGGCTCGCCCGCGCTTCTTCCAGTTGCTGCTCCAGGAAGCTCGTCGTGCTCTCAGACTCCTGCTCGCGTACTTTCGAGTTCTCGTTAATGAACAGCTCGGTAAGTTCGCCGGTTACTGCCTGTGCAATGTGAGGATCCTTGGAGGTGTAGGAGATTCTGAATGCCGAAACATCTTGCTTCTGTGGATCGCGCACCAGCTCGACGTCGACATCCTTGCGCATCCGATTGACTTTTTCGTCTGCAGTGGCAGTATTCTGCATCCCGTTGTACAAGTGAAGCCGATCGATAATCAGGAGCAGCCGGGTGCGGCTCAATATCTGTGTGGTGATGCTCTGCAACCGGGTTTGCAGATCGTCGCTTATATTGGGCGTGACATAGTTTTCCGGCATGCTGGGCTGCTCCACCAGAATGAGCGTGCTGGACTTATAGCGCGGCGGCACGATCCAGCTGGCGCCCCAAACGACCAACCAGCCAACCAGTAATGGGATTAAGAATTGGAGGTGGCGACGGCGCACGATGTCAACGAGACGGTTGACGTCAAAATGTTCCGTTTCCGGATCCTCGATATTTTCCGGCATGGTCATTCCCCCAGGGGCTTTCTGAACTCGTAAGTTATGGTGACAGACTCGCGATCACTAACAGGATTGCGGGCGATGAACGGGATTCCCGGGTAATTTTCTTGAAGGCGGTCATATCCGCAGGCTGCGCTGAAGTGCTCGCCCATGGCGTGCTTCAACGAGGCCCCCAATGTGAAAGCGTCTCCCCCCTCATACCCATAGAGCACGTTGACTAGCTGGGTCACAGGCGACGAGTTTACATAGGAGACCTCAAATGCTGCATTCCATGTACGAGTAAGTTTCCAGCCGCCGGATGCGCTCTCACTGTCGGAATAGAGAGCTTCATTGAAGCCTTCGCCAGCGATGACACTATGGAGATAGCTGAGGGCGAAATATCCGCGATTGCCTTGCCACCCGATGCTCACGGTACCAGCGGGCGACCATGAGCTGAATGCTTGCACTGTGTACAGCTGGGCGACGCCTACGCGCTGTACTCCGCCTGCAATGGATAGCGAAAGCTTAGGATTGAAATAGATCGTATAAAAGGGGAGCAGAGTGTGTAGTTGAGTCTCAAAGGGTGCATACTGTGCGTCGGTAATCACATCACGGAAGTAAACGTAGGAGAGGCCTGTATACTGCATACCCGACAAGCGGCGGCTATAAAATGCCGAACCGCCCTCGCCGTCCGAATTGGAAAGATTGCCCGCAGCCGTGGGATTGGGAAAACTGAAAGTCGAGTATGAGCCTCCGCCGCCAACCATGCTGTTTCTTCCGAATTGGTAGTCGATAGAACCGTTCGCTGTATCGGACATTTGCTCTACAAAAGGAACGATCAGGGCCGGAACTGGTGCCTGTGCTACACCGGTTAAATTTCCTCCTGCGAACGGATACGATTGGTCGAACACATCAGATGTCCTCAAGAAGTAATCCTGCAGGCTGATGGACAAATGAGGGCTCAGGCGATCCTGAAAGACGAAGGACGCGCTTTGGCCCACTGTGTCGAGCACGCTCGTGTGCTGGTAGAACGAGAAACTCGGACTATATCCCAACGTGACTTTTTGTCGCGGTGTGGATTTACTGAGGGTAACGCTAGGGAGAATCCAATAGATTTCGTCGCTGACCGCTTGGGCGGCGATGCCCGGGGCAACGTTGTCGCTATAAGCCGCATTTACGTTGAGTGACCCGTCCAGATAATTGCTTCGCGTTTCCGTGCCGGTAAAGTTGGGATATGGCATTCCACTCACCGGTGGCGGCGTCATCATCTGAGTGTCGTCCAGGGTTGGTGTGGCGCCCCCAGTTGCACTCGGTTCCACCTGGGACCATGCAGGCATGGCCGCCGCTAACACGAGAAGCAAAGTCACTCTTGCAAACATATACACACAGTCTCTCAGGGCACCACGATCGTGTCATGTGGCTTAAGTTGGATATTTTGGACAGTGTTTTTGCCCTTGATGAAACTCTCATAGTTGAACGGGATCCGAGTCTCCCTCCCATTGACGTCCTGGCGGATGACGTAAACGCCCTTCTTTTTTGCGAAATCCTTGAATCCGCCGGCCAATGCAATCGCGTCAACGATCGTTGTATCGGCGGTGAGCGCGTAGGAGCCGGGTTTTGTTACTTGCCCGAGGATGTTAAAGCTCCGGCTCTTGATCTCCTGCACGATCACGGTCACTTGCGGATCAGAGATGTATGCGCGGAGGGCGGCCTTGAGGTCCGCCTCGAGTTGAGCGGGGGTTCGTCCCGCCGCTTGCATTTCTCCCACCAGCGGCAGCGAAATTCTTCCGTCCGATCGCACCGGAACCACTCTAGTCAAGTCCTGGTCTTTCCATACATTGATCGACAGAACGTCTTCGTCGCCGATGATATAGGTATCGCCGGGATGATTGATTTGGGGGGGCAAATCAGGCTGCGGCGACGGGGTGGTGGATGCAGCATTATCGGGTGCAGCGCCGGACTGGTTCGAGTCGGCGGCTTGTCCCCATAAGGCGAGGGAGAACGCCAGACAGGTTAGAAGGCAGGAACGAAGCGCCAGTTTCCGCCAACTTTTCACGACAGCTATTCCCAAGCCCATTGAACGAAGTGGGTTTACTGATGTTTCAGAATTTCCCATCGAAGATTTCCTAATTACACAGATTTTGCAAGAGTGAAGCCCGGACGATCCCCAGGCGTTTGTGGGGAGACCGATGCGATTGCAGGATCGAGTCCGTCCGATCCTAAGAAGCAGTCACCCGCAGTGGGTTTCCGGTTTGGATCCGGTTCTGGCCCTTGTGGAAAGGAGAAGAGTGCAAGTCCCCCTCCTGGCCAGCGGCCGCGCACGGCTCAACATCGGAGGCATGGACCTCAACGGATACGGACTGCGCGAGCATGTCAACGGAAAGAATCAGGCGAAACAGATTCTTCTTGCGAATCAGAATTCCCTCGACACCCTCGAGCGCCCCCCTTATGACACGAACTCGTGTGCCGCACTTGAGAAACGGATAAGGCTCGACGCTGCAAGGCCCATCAACTGCCCTTTGAATCGCCTCAATCTCCCGGTCCGGAATGATTGCGACTTGGTTCCCGCGGTAGAGGATCATGTGGATCCCCGGTGTTGTTACGACCTGCAGTTTGCGATCGAGGCCGCCGCGAACGAAAAGGTAGCAAGGAAACAAGGGCAGAGAAAGCACCATCCTCCGGTCTTTCCAGCGACGGGTTGATTCATAGAGCGGCAGAAAGACCTCAAAGCCCTTAGTGGCGAGCATATCCGCAACGACCTTCTCGTGTTGGTGGCGAGTGTAGACGGCCCACCAGGATGAGGCATCAGGAATCCCGGATTCAAAGGCTTCAGCGGCCGGCATTTCGACTTCCTATTCTTTCAGTGAACGGCAGTCCCAAAATATGTGCATTAAGACGTGGCTTCGCCCTGTGAGTCACATTACGTGGCCCTCACTTGGCTCCCCTGCGGGTTCTTTATCCTCAACGTCTGTTCACGAGACTTGCGTGCTAAAGATTTCGGCACAGAGGAGTTGCAAGTGTCTTCATCATCGGGGGTTGTCATCTGAGTGACAATACCCGTAATGTGCTAGTCACCTAAGCTCCCGGTAACCTAGTCCCGTGATCTCGAGTAACCCCGCGTGCTGAATTCCCAACTTCACTCGACGTGCGATTCTGGAGCCTCTCCGGGCCCATTGCCGCGCTGACAACTCCGGAGAGCGTGCTGAATACAACCCGGAAAGACTCATGCCAAACCCCGAACTCATTCGCCAAGCTGGGCACGAATCACGGCTCAAATCGTTCAGCCGCACCCCGGATGGCCTTCCTGGCGCGAATTCGGCCCGTAAATCATTGCACGTACGGTAAACCTCGATTTCCCTTGCGCCGCCTGCCCCCTCCAAGGTCACGCAATTCACCCAACAGCGCTTGATAGCTCACTTTCAAGTCTTTGGCAGTCTTGCGCTTATCCCAGTTATTAGCCTGCAAAACCTGCAAGATCGCGGTCGCCGCCGCCGTTGAGGCTGCTTGAGATGAGAGATCCTTTGATCGGTCGCAATCGGATTGCCTGATGTCATTCTTGCCTGCCGACTCTATTTGCCGTTTCAGTTCCGCACCCAAAGCTTCGTCATCACCCAGAATGATGGCGCGCGCAATCCAGTTCTCCAATTCGCGCAAGTTCCCAGGCCAGTCCCATTGCTTCAGCAGGTCCAGCGTAGCTGGATTCAACTGGGGTCTGCCTCTTCGAAACTGGCGAGACAGTTTCTGAAGAAAATACTCACACAGCCGGGGGATATCGCTCTTGCGGTCACGCAGAGCCGGCAGGTGCAAGGTGACCACTTCAATGCGATAAAACAGGTCTTCGCGAAAAGCGCCAGATTCGACAGCCTTCTTCAAGTCGATGTTGGTGGCGCAGATGACTCGTATGCGCCCTATTCGTTCCTCGCTGCCGCCAATTCTCGTATAAGAGCCGTCCTGCAGCAGGCGAATCAATTTGCCTTGCAGACCCCAACTCATGTCGCCGATCTCATCAAGGAAGAGCGTGCCGCCGTCTGCGATCTCAACCAAACCTGGCCGATCATTGCTCGTCCCCGCATAGGAACCTTTGTCGCAACCAAATAATTCGCTTTGGAGCAGATTTGCCGGAATGGCTGCACAGTTGAGCTTCACAAACGGCGCCTCGCGCCGGCTTGAGCGCGTATGCAGATACCTTGCAATGACCTCCTTGCCCGTCCCACTCTCTCCCTGAATCAGCACAGGCAGATCGCTGGAAAGGACATGATTGATCTTGCTCCAGATCTCGCGCATGGCCGGTGTGCAGCCAAAAATGACGGCTTCACCCGGTAAATCCGCCGGATCGATTCGAAACGTCTCGTCTAAATCTGAAGGCATAGACCTTGGGAAACCATGCGAGAACCGCTGACCCCCAAGGGGCACTTGAGTGACCAAAAGTCGACTCAATTGTAAAAGCTCGATAACAGAGTATTTAGCTGATTGTATAAGTAGTTACGACAGGTCTGGATGCAGGTTCCCTGTGGATGCTACCGTAGAAGTGCAAAACTTTGCACACTTCTTACCAGTTGTTTGCAGGTTGCTTGCCAAATCGCGCCCATCGAGCCAAGTCTGAATGCGGCGACCGAGGAACCAGCGAGGACCGCGCTTTGCTGAGCGCACGGGATTGGCGGCGCATTCTCACTCGGCGTCGTGCCTGGGCGAGATCTTCCTCCGGCGCCGTTTGTTGCTAGCATCTGACGATATTTTCGGCCGTCAGGCCTCGAGTGGCGTTGCGCGTATCCACGACCAACTGCGCCTTGGATACTATGCCGGGATAGTCATACTGAGAGTGATCCGTAGCGATGATGACGCAATCGAAATCCGGGATACGGTCCAGGGAGGTGCTCTTCATATTGAGCGCATACTTGCGTCCCTGGCCTGCTGAAGGAATGAAGGGGTCGTTGTATTCAACATATGCGCCGCGCTTCTGCAGTAATTCAATGATGGTGAGGGAGGGTGACTCGCGGAGGTCGTCGATATCGCGCTTGTAGGCCAGTCCAAGAACCAACACTCGTGAACCAAAGAGCGATTTGCGGCGTTGGCTCAAGGCTTCGATAATGTTGTCGACAACGAAGTAGGGCATGCCAATGTTCACTTCGCCGGCCAGCTCGATGAACTTCGTATGGAAGTCGAACTGTTTGGCTTTCCAGGAGAGATAGAACGGGTCGATGGGAATGCAGTGCCCGCCCAGTCCCGGACCGGGATAAAACGCCTGGAATCCAAAGGGCTTCGTCCTGGCCGCTTCTATCACTTCGAAGATGTCAATCCCCATGCGCATGCAAAGCTGCTTCAACTCGTTGACCAGCGCGATATTTACGCAGCGATAAATGTTCTCCAACAGCTTGGTCATCTCGGCCGCCGCAGGCGAAGAGACGGGGACGACGCGATTAAAGATCGACGCGTATACGGCAGAGGCCAGTTCAACCGCCGCCGCACCACATCCGCCTACAACCTTTGGAATATCCCGCCGAGCGATCGAGTCGTTTCCTGGATCTTCCCGCTCCGGAGAGAACGCCACGTAGAAGCCACGGCTGACATCGTCCATCGCCAAGCGGAGATCGGCTTGATTCCCATTCTCAAGAAGAGGGACAACGACTTCCTCTGTAGTGCCCGGATATGTTGTGCTTTCCAAAATGATGAGCTGCCGGTCATGAACGTGTGGCGCGATGCTGCCGACAGTGTCACGGATGTAACTGAGGTCCGGTTCGTGGTGTTCGTCGAGTGGTGTCGGTACGCACAAGATGACAACATCCATTTGGGCGATCTCGCCATAATCGGCAGTGGCCCTGAATTCGTTGTCCCGCGCCATCTGAATCGTGTCCCCAGGAATTCGCACAATGTACGAGTCGCCGTGGTTGAGAATCTCCACTTTGCGAGCATCGATATCGAAGCCGGTCACCTTGAAATGCTCTTCGCTAAACATAAGCGCAAGAGGCAGCCCAACGTAACCCATGCCGATGATCCCGATCCGCGCCTCACGGGTCTCGATGCGATGCTTCAGTTCTTTCATGCCCAATGGAGAATTCGACGTCACAATAGCCTCCCCAACCTCTCTTAAAGCTTGACTCCTTTGTCTGTTTCGGATTTGCGGCTGAACCAAAATCAGGCAAGTTATCCACTCAGAATATCGCCCCACCAGTTTAGCGCTTTATTCTCCGCATAAGCCTCGTCGAAACGTGCTCTCGTCAATTAAGGCCCGTTCTCCTCAGTTTGGTCGCGCGTACATTCCTTGCTTGCCTGAACCGCATCTGCAATCTCCGACTACCGGGGCAGCTTTCATCAAACTCGGCCTGGCGCCCACTCCATGCAGAGCGTTCATGAAAAAATGTTCTTTCTTCTTAGCGCTTCGCTTCTACTGAATGAAGCCACAATTGCCCGCTGCGCGGCTTTGCATGCCGCGAACTTAAGCAGTTGGGGACAGGACCCTCACAACATCGGCGACGGTCAGCACCCGCGCGCCGCGTTCTACCGCGAACCGCACCGTTTGCCGCAACAATGAAGGAATGCACCCGTAGGGCGACGGGTTGTCTTCGACATCGTGCGAGAAGAAGAGGAGCCGCCGATGTCACGCGGCATTCTCACTTATGAGTTGGCGGGCTCGCTCGAACTGATCGACGTCTCCGTTCAGGAGATTCGCGCGGAGCAAGTTGAAATCGACGCGGATGGGTCGACAGGGAGGATCTATCAGAGTGGCTGCCGGCTGACCATCAGGAATGGCCAACGAACGCGACTGCGATCTCTCCTTTTGAACACTCCGCTTGCCGCCTAGACCACATTGTTCCGAGCTGATTGGATCTTCTGGAACGGTTGCTGGGGATCGCCGGCTGGCCAGGGTCGAAGGTGATGCTGCTGGATCTTGTACAGCAGGCCGCGGTAGCTCATGTTGAGGTACTGCGCGGTGCGGCGGCGATTCCAGCCGAAAGTCTCCAGCGCGCTCTGGATCATTTTCGATTCGGTTCGTGCCGTCACATCGCGAACGATCGATCGTATGCCCACGCATGGAGCCGGTGCATCCATGAACTGATCCTGCGGATCAGCCGTTCCAGAGGCGGCCACTTTGGCTTCCAGTTCCCTGGTTGCGGCGTCTGCGTCGCGCATGACGATGGTGCGTGTAACGAAATTCCGGAGCTCCCTCAGGTTTCCCTTCCAATCGCAGAGGAGAGCCGCATCCATCAACCGGGAGGGAAGGCTGGTTCCAAATCCGCTCGTCAATTCCGCAGGTGAGCGGCGAATAAACTCCTCAATTAGATAGGGAATCTCCTCGCGCCGCTCGCGCAGAGGTGGAACTTTGATCGTGAAGACGCTGAGGCGGTAATAAAGATCCTCGCGAAATGTCTTTGTGAATAGCGCATCTTCCATCTGAACATTCGTCGCCGCAAGAACTCTGACGTCGACTTTGGTGGTTTCCTGGGCTCCAAGGCGAGCAAATTGCCCATCCTGGAGAACATGGAGGAGTTTCGCTTGCATCTGCACGCCAATTTCCGCAATCTCGTCAAGAAGCAGCGTGCCGCGATTCGCCTGTTCGAACTTGCCTGCCCTGTCGTTGATGGCTCCGGTGAAGGCGCCTTTCCGATGACCGAATAGCTCACTCTCCAGTAACTCTGCCGGCAGAGCCGCGCAATTCACTTTAAGAAATTTCTCCCTGGACCGTCGAGAGTGCTTATGAATCAGTTGTGCGATCACTTCCTTACCGGTGCCGCTTTCGCCCAGGATCAACACGTTGACATCGATATCCGCAAGCAACTTGACCTGACGATGGATTTCCAGCATCTGCGGCGACGCTGCCAGAAAGAAATTGCTGCCAGCGAGTTCTTCCAAGTAGGGCACGGCAGGCATGTCTTCGGGATTATGCGCGGAATGCGCAGGACCGCGCGTCGCGACTGCAAGATCCGCGCAATCGGAAGAGGGGTCGCGAACCTCACAGATCTGTCCCTTGGCGGAAGTCAATGATTCGATGACCGACTCGACATCTTCACGTGTCACCGGCAGGGTCAGGGTGCGCTCAATGCCGAGATCCGCGGCTTCTTTACGCAGCCCTTGCTCGCTCAATTTCGTAATCAGGCAAATTCTCTCTCCGGGAGCGAACCTCAAGTACTGGTGGAATTGAAATGGGTTCGACGGATTGACTGTCGAAGCCTCACAAAGGAGCAGGTCGGGATCAAGCCCATTGCTGAGAAGGGCGTGGACCTGAGCAAGTCCGGCCGCCTCGATCACTCTGTGGCCAGCACCCTCAAGAACCATCTTGACTGTGGAGCGCGCTTTCGCGTTCTGAATGTTCGTCAGAACCAGGAGGAGCGGTTTCACCAAGGCCTCTTTCTGCAAGAACAGTGATGCATACAAGAGCTATCCGGCTTGAAACTTCACACGCTCATGACCCACGAGAAAGACATGAAGTCTTCGGCATCTAACAGGACACGATGAGTGCAAAGGCCCTTAAACTGAAAAAACACAACTACACGGCAACTGAACGGTTTCTTCCGTACAGAAGCCATGTGCCAGTGAGTGCGGGATTAAGCCTCTTGAGCGGCTCTTATTTTACTAACCGTTTGAGGGATCTTTGTTTATCGGAGCGTCTAACGATCCATTACAGCAGCTTGGTCCGACAGCAGGTTCGTCCGTTGCCTAATGGAAACCTCCGCGGGAAGCAGGGACCACATTCAAGAATCCGAGGAGAGTTGCACAAGGCCCCAAAAGCGGTTCGAACTGACGACGCCAACGATTTCGAAATTTACTTTCGTAGCATGACGATATGAGAGAAGCCGGACAGTGTCAACGGAACAATGGTCATGACTGGTGCGCCCCGGTAATACGCGAACGTAACCAGAGGGATTTACTTTCTCGATAGTACGGGTTCTCGGCAGAATTCGGGGCCTTTATTGATTGACTCTTTCGATCGATGGGAGTTATTCGGCGACGACTTCGTCAGAATGAAATATACCGCACCGGCTTCGAATCGATGCGGCGAATATGAATCGACGAATTTATCCACAGAAACCAGCCGTTATCCACAGGGTTGACGCGCTGGTACCCTCCTCGCGACCCGTTCGATCGGGCATGCAGACCCACTGAGTTCCGCCGAACCGCCAGCCGCACTGGAACAGATTCTCCGACTGACCCGGAAGACAGAAGCCGGGTGGCCGGATTGATGCCCTCCGTACTGTCGCCGGCACACTGTTGTTGCGCAAATGGTCGTATGCTGTAACAAAAAGGATTGGGCCGATGAAGACTTTCACCCTCGACGAAGCGCAATCGCTGCTCCCGGTGCTTGAGTCGCTGCTCAAGCGCGCGATGGAAGGCGGGCGATCCGCTGAGATTGTCGAGTCGAGGCTCAACGGTCTGGCGCAGCAGATCTTTCTATCGGGCGGCATGCGGGTGGATTCCGCCAGCGTTGCCAGGCAGCGCGCCGAAGTGGAAGAGTATCTGAAGCAGGTTCGCGAGAGCCTTGCTGAGATCGACGCGATCGGCGTCCAGGTGAAGGATCTCGATTCCGGCCTGCTCGACTTTCCGTGCCGCGTCGACGACGAGGTGGTTCTGCTTTGCTGGCGCATGGGTGAGCCGGCGATCGAACACTGGCACACGGTTGAAGCGGGCTTTCAAGGCCGCCAGCCTGTCGATGAGCGCTTCCGCCGCCGCGCCGCATCCGGCGGCCGGCCCAACTAGCGCAGCCGACGTAGCCGTATCATAGGCCTTATGTGCGGACGATTCGCGCGGAGGTCTACACGAGAGGTTCTTGCCGAATGGTTCGGCGTGGACGTGGAAGACTTGCCGGCCTTCTCTGCCAGTTACAACATTGCACCGCAAAGTGTGCAACCGGTGGTGCGACAAGGCCAGGAAACAGGAGCGAGAGAATTCGCGTTGCTTCGTTGGGGCCTGGTCCCCTTCTGGGCCAAGGACGCAAAGATCGGTTATTCGACGATCAATGCGCGGGCGGAGGAGGCGGCTGAAAAGCCCGCGTTTCGCGAAGCACTGCGCAAGCGGCGCTGCCTGGTTCCCGCCGATGCCTTTTACGAATGGGCGCGCGTCGACGCTAAGACCAAACAGCCGTTCGCCATCGCGTTGAAGAGCGGCGAACCCTACGCTTTCGCGGGGCTCTGGGAGAGATGGCGGCCCAAAAATGGCGAAGCGCTTGAGACGTTCACCATTCTGACCACCGATGCCAACGAGGTCCTCGAGCCCATCCACAATCGCATGCCTGTGATTCTGGAGCCGAAGGACTACAGCCGCTGGCTGGAGCCTGGAACCGTGGAGCGGCTCCCGGTGGACCTGCTGCGGCCTTTTCCGGCGGAGCAAATGACCGCATGGCCGGTGAGCAACCGTGTGGGAAATGTGCGCAATAACGATCCTGAGCTTTTGGCTCCGCGTGAGTCATCAGAGTAACGGCCTCGGCGCAGAGCGGAATCCCTCCAAATCGCGTCTATTGACTGACGAATGCAGACGGCGCCGCGGCGTATGCGGGTGTTTAGTCGGTCGGCAAGACAAACGGCGCGATCAAGCAGTACCCTTTGAGCAGAATCGTTTCTGGAATTCTGTTGGCACGAATTGGCTTTGGAATGGCAATGCGCGAGGAGTGAAGATGAAGAGCGGGAATTGGACAGCACTTGGACTAGTTCTGGCCGCGCTCCTAGCCGGATGCAAGGGCTTTTGGGACCTTCCGCCGTCGACTGGCACCGGGACCGGCACCACGCCGACCACGCTTTCCAGCGGCGTCTTCTATGTGCTGAATCAGACCACCAAGCAGATCGCGGCATATGCCATCTCCTCGGGCACGCTTGACAATGTCACAGGCAGTCCTTTCACGCTGTCGGCCGCGCCGACTTCGATCGCCGTGGCGCCGGGAGGCCAATTCCTTTACGTCGGCACCGTGGACGGAATTTATCTGTATACCATCGGATCGGGCGGCGCTCTGACCGTGGGCAACAACGGAGCTACGATCTCCGGTGACATTCCCAATGCCATGGTGGTCAGCGGGTCGTGGCTGGTGGATGCATTCACCAACGGAAACGGCAGCGTGCAGTTGGACGCTATCCAGGTCAACTCGTCGACAGGGGTGTATGCCGGTCCTGGCGGCGCGCCGCCGACCCAAACCTTTAATATCGCCAACGCTTCTGTTCTGCAGATGGTTCTTTCACCCGATCGCGCCAATCTCTTTGTCGTGCTTGACGCCGGTGGAACGATCGTCGTTCCCTTCGCCTCAAGTAACTCCAATCCTCTGGGATCGACGACGATGACGATTCCAGTAGCGAATTCCGGAGGCCACGCCCTGTCGGTGGCCGTCGATCCAACCACCACGCCTCGCTTGTTTTATATCGGCGAGACGTTGGCAAACGCCGGTGCGAATTCGGGAGGGCTGCGCGTCTTCAACTACAGCTCGCTCGGCAGCGGCATAGTGACCCAGGCCACAGGCTCTCCCATCGCAAGCGGCGGGCTGGCTCCGAACGCCATTCTGCCCATTGCCGGCGGCGAGTACGTTTACGTCGCCAACGGAACCGGCACGACATCGGCCGGCAACGTCGCGTGGTTTCCTATTACGGCCTCGGGGACAACCTATACAGTGGCGGCGGGGAGCACAATTGCGTCCGGGATTCAGCCGATCGGGCTGGCGGAGGACAGCGACGACAACTTTGTGCTCGCGGTGGCAACGGGCGGTTCGACGTCAAGCGGCGATCCCGACCTTGAGGCTTACACGATGAGCTCCGGCGCACTGACGGCTGCGATCACCGCCAAGACGGGAACCGATCCAGTGGGAGCGGTGGCCATCGCGGCGCTGCCGTAAGGACAGTGGTCAGTGATCAGTTCACAGTTCGCAGTTCACAGTGGCCGGGAATCAGTGGTCAATGGTCACCGATAAACTGTGGTCCATAATGGTGCTATTCTCAACTTGAACGCTACGAGCTGTGCTCACTCGTTTGCCAATCCTTCCTGTTCGCTCCGTTCGGCGCATACAAGTTGCTCTTGCGCTGCCTTTGGCGGCGCTGTGCTGTGTTGTTTTCGCCGCAGGGTGCGCGCGATTCCGGCACGAGCATCATGAAATGGTGTACGTTTCGATCCGCACAACCTACCTGCACGACCGTGTGGCCCCGGTCTCGAACCGCGTGTGCGAGGTGGTGAACGGGCAGCCGCTAGAGGTGCTGGAGCGTGGCAAACGATTTCTGAAGGTTAAGACCGGCAAGAATGAGATCGGCTGGATTGAAGAGCGCGCCGTAATCGACGAAAAGACCTACGACGGGTTCGTCCAGCTCGGCGTCCAACACAAAGACGATCCGGCACAGGCCACGGCGACTTTGCGCGACGACCTCGCCATGCACTTGCTTCCAGGGCGCGAGACACCGCGCTTCTACCTGCTCGCCGCAAACGCCAAGGTGCAGCTCTTGGCGCGGGCGTCGGCTCTGAAAAATGCGGCGGATGCATCTGCGCTGCCTTTGCCTGCCAAAGCGGCAAAACCTGGGGAAGCCGGCAAGGCGCCGCCGGCCGCCAATCCGAAAACAACAGCGCCGCCGAATGCCGCGGGCGCGGAACCAGTCGCGCCGCCCGTGATGGAAGACTGGTGGCTGGCACGCGATGCGCAAGGCCGCGTGGGCTGGCTGCTCGCCGGCCGGCTGGATGTGGACGTGCCGGATGAGATTGCGCAGTACGCCGAGGACAAGCGCATCGTTGGCGCGTGGGTTCTGACCAAGGTGACCGACTCAGAGTCCGACACGGCCGACCACCAGGTTCCGGAATACCTGACCGTGCTTGACCCGCTGCAATCGGGGCTGCCTTTCGACTTCGACGAAGTGCGCGTGTTCACGTGGAGCATCAAACACCACCGCTACGAGACGGCCTTTCGGCTGCATCCGATTCAGGGCTACTTGCCGGTGCGCGTGTTTACCAGGAACACGGCGAAGGGAAACGTTCCCGCGTTCAGCTTTCAGATCGCGGGCAATAACGACGTGAGGACCGATCCCGCGACGGGCATCACACGGCCGGTGACGGCGCGCACGATCAACTACGACATGATCGACACGCGGGTTGAGCGCATCGGGCCGGACATGGCGCCGATTCCCATCACGCACGAGCCGGGAGAGAAGAAGCCGGCAGCAAAAAAGCAGGGCGGGAAGAAGCAGGGACATCGGGACTAGGGGACTCGGGACTGGGGACTCGGGAATAGGGACTCTAGAGCATTTTAGGAAATGCTGTAGACTGCATTGCAGAGCCTGAACCACGCCCTGGCGTTGTCCGGTGTGATCCTTTTGAGGGCATCGGCAATGGCTTGTTCGAGAGTTTCCCGGGTTCGGGCC
>JBEKGW010000038.1:0-39991 GCA_050012595.1 Terriglobales bacterium | reverse complement strand
GGGGGAGAAGGGCCGCTTCCGCTACGCTCCAGCGCCCCTTCTCCCCCGAACACTCAACAACTTGATACCCAACTACTGGCCTACTTTTACTCCGCCACAGTGGCCTGGTTTTACTCCGCCCTTGACATCTGGTTGGGGTCGCGCAGGTATTTGTTCTTGTAGCCGTAGTAGGAGCCGCCAGCCGTATAGCCTTTCCGAATGCAGCCCTCCTGCCCGCGATGAATCTTCTTTGCCAAATCCCGCGAGTAACGCTCATCGCCGTAGCCCTTGAAAAGATGTATGATTCTGAAACTTTCGTCACGCGAGTCGAGACGGTCGCTGACAAAATAGATGAAGACGCCGTGGAGCATGAGCGTGTCGCATTCTCTGAGGACGTCGGGCAGATACCGTCCCAGTCGTGACGTGTCGTCAATCATGATGCAGTCGAATGGTCTCGGGCGCTGCTTGGCGAGGCGCATGAGGTCGGCTAAACCCTCTCGCCCAACCATCGTGCGTCCGGTCTGTTCCTCATCGCTGCGAATGAAGTCATCGAGCACAGTCCAGCCCTTTTCCCGAGCGCCCGCACGACAGTTGCGAATCTGGTCTTCGCTCGAGCTAGGGCGCTGCAAGTCCGAAGAATATCGTGTGTAGACAGCACACCGTATTCTCGGGCTTTCACTTGCAGCAGCGAATTGGTCTGACCGCTCTTCCATAATCTTGATGAGCACGGGGTGTGAACGACCCGTGACCTCCTCTACATAAGCTCCCGGTATTGGTTTTTCTTCTTCGCCTGCGATCTAGATTTTTTGGAGACGGCGCCCGCATGCATCAAAGAACCTTCTCCTGGTAAAGAAGGCTGTAGTCGGTTGGCAGTATTCGCGAACTTTCGCGTGTGCTTCAGCTCGAAACCGTGAACACGAAGGAACTTCTCTACGAGTCGCGGAACAAGCCACTCGCGGGTTACGGACCGCAGCGCTTCCATGTCGGCTTCTCCCGGCGGCAGCCGAAGAGGACCACCGCCTGAAGAGGAAGCCGGCACTGAATGTTGTTTAGAGCTCCCTGGCCGCAGCCGGGACGACCGCCTGACATTTCGTTCGGAATTGCTCACCGTTTTTTCGTTGCTGGGCATCGACTTTTCCTTTCTTCGTGAACATTGGTTGTTCGAGATCGGCACTCTGACTTCGGACCGCAGCTGAAGGGGCCCGGCAACCTGCCGACCTCAGGGTGCCCTGGGAAGACAACTCATGTTCAGGTATGCCCCTGGAACATGTCCGCCATTCCACTGCGCCAGGAACTTCTTCGCTTCACGAATTTCGGCACCATTGGAGTTACGCATGGTTGCCTCCATCGCTTACCAGTTCCTCAAACAGCTGACGGAACCAACCCTCATCCAGGCCTGGCGCCTGCGGTTGCGGGAACTCGATCTTCTCTGACTCTCCCGCTTCATGCCGGCCGGCGAAGATCCTCCGGTCGCGCTCGATCGCCTCCATGTAGGTCCGGAGGTTGATGGCTGCAGCCAGTAGCTGGCCATAAAGCTTCTCATTTGTGGCCTGAATCTTCCTGAAGCAGCATTCCCCGACATCGAGCTTGGCAATTTCCGGAGAAAAGGGATGAGAGGCAGATTCGACCACCTTCAGTACATAGACCAGGCGGATCGGTTCGCCACAAAGATCGCAGGCCCGGAAGATCGCTGAACCGGCATCGTAGCATTGCCCTTTGTAAAGGAAGCGGGCTGCGTCCGCAGACTGCCAGCGTTCATCTCTGTTCGATTTCGCGATACGACGCGTTCTCCGGCCGGACCGCTTCGCCGCTCCATCAATATTGATAGGACTCGTCATAACGCTTTCCTCTCTGTTCATTCTGTTGAATGCTTTTGCGCCTGCCTCCGATGGATCAGGGGTGGCGCCCTCGCGGGCGCCATCCCGCTCATACGTCGGTCTAGCCGGGTTCTTTCTCCGGCCCGTCCCACGGGTCCAGGCCTGTGCCCCCGACTGGCGGGTCCAGACCCATGCCGTCGTCCAGCTGCGGTACCTGCAACCCCCGCAATTCCGGCATGGAACGTCCGACGATTCCCTGAAAATCGCCATACATCCCGGCGGTTCCAGTCATCAGCAGTTCCAGGCGACGCTGCCGCTTGGCCCAGGCCCTCGTGAAGGCGCGCTTTTCAGCTTCGAGGTCCTCCTGCATCGTGACGCACGCCTCAACGATGGCAGACACGCGCCCGCGGAAAAGTGGACCGGTGAGGTACTCGTACATACGGTCCATCTTTCCCTCGCGACCCTGGGTGAGAACCTTCGCCATCGCTGCCTCAATCAATGCATGACGGAGCGCTTTGGCTAAGGGCATTGCGCAGCGCATCGCTGCCACCCATACGCCGTCCAGGCGGTCGAAGGTGTCGACTCCCTTGGGCATACTGGTAGTCACGATGGCACCGACGCTGGCCCCCGCGAGCCGCTGGTCTTCGCGGTTCTTGGTGAGCCAATCGTTGCTCCAAGCGCGCGTGCGTTTGCTCTCCCAGAGAATCGTGCCGCACTGAAGGCCGTTGGGACCGACGACTTTGTGCACGACGTCGCCGCCGTTGCGCCCCTTGGGGACCGGTTCAATCTGGTCCGCCGGGAACGCAGTCCGCAGCATGGCTTCGAGCTCCAGTTCCAGGACCTCGCCCTGGAGCTGCTGAGAGGACTGGTCGCCTTTACGGCGCAGTTCCTCAACCTGCTTCTTCATGTCGGAGATGAGCTTGTCCTTCTCCGCCAGTTTCAGCAGGTAGCTCTGCTCTTCTTCCTTTTGAGTTGCTTCGCGGATGCGCAGGCGTTCGGCTTCGAGACGACGCTCGACCTCCACCTCGAGGCGCTGCTTTTCCTCTTCGAGGATGCGGCGCTCCTTGCGTAGGGCGAGTTCGGCGCTTTCTGCCAAAGCGAGCTTGGCTTGCTTTTGAGCCAACTCCTCTTCGACAGCGAGCAGCCGGACGTTATAGGCATCGGCCGCCTTCTTTTCAGCAGCTTTTGCCAGAACGTCTCGTTCAGCCAGGAGCCGCTGTTCGACCGCGGCATCAATATCAGCCTGGCGAACATCGAGCTCCCGCTTGAGACCCTCCAGCGCCTGTTGGCGCTCGGATAGGTCCTGTTCGTGCTCTTTCAGCGCGGCGACGCGTTCCTGCGTCTCGCGCTGAATCTTTGCACGTTCAGCGGCAACGATGGGTTGGGCAAGAGTCTCCGTGAGAGGAAACTCGACATTACAACTTGGGCAGGTGACAGTTATCTCGTGCAACATGACAGCCTCCTTTGGCTTCGGTTGGGGCTGGCTATTGCACGGAACCCGCCGATCGGCGGATAATAACGTAGAGCTGTATTCCGGGCTCTCAACCAGCCTGGTTTATGGTTTGCCCCCGCGCGTCAACGCGGGGGCGCTTGCTTTCAGAGCCTATTTCAGACTCACCTCTACGACTGCGTTCGCAGTCGCTTAAACTCCAAAATTCTCGAGCATTTGCCGTTCCTCCAGAGCAGTTTGTTTCGGCTCCCCGGAGGTACGGCTAATCTGCTCGTTGGCGATTTGCTTCTGATTCATGCGCCTCTTTCCTTACACCCATAGTATACAGATGAGCGATCAATTTTAGCTACTAATTGGTAGAAATATTTTGCTGCATATATAAGTTGTTTATTATGAATAAGTTATATTCTATTGTATATTACATCTCTATAGTCTATAGTATGCACAGGAGTATCCATGGTGCGCTCGCGCAAGACTGTCCGCCTCAACGGCGTCAATTACGAGATCGATTCGGAGAAAATCACCCGTGTCGCTGCTCGCCTGGAACCGAAGGCCATCGATAAGTATTGGGTGAAGATCCAGGGCCGCCGATTCTCGCCCAAGCAAGTCGTCTCGGAACTTCTTAAGGTTCCTCTCGTCGACTTCACAACCATGGACGCGACCCGCATTCTGGGTGCCGTCGGATTCGAAGTCCACTCAGCCAAAGACAAACCTGAGCCGGTCAGAACGCCATCGGATGCGTTGCTGCAAGAATACCTGCGGTCGCATGGACTCACTGACGTCGAGGTCGAGCCAGTGATAGAGAACAGCAGCAGCCGGCCGGACTACATCCTGCGCGCTGACGGGGCGGAGGTGCTGCTCGACGTGGAGGATTTCACGTCGAAGCTGGAGGATAGTCGCATTCGTGGCGGTGCTCCCAATCCATGTGGTCCGATCCGCGAGAAACTTAACGCCGCAAGAAGGAGATTCAAGGATTTGGAGGGGCACTGCTGTTGCCTGGTGTTACAGAACCCAGACAAGCCGCGGATTGACCTCACCTGGCAGATTGTCGTAGGTGCGATGCTCGGCGACCTCGGGTTCCCCACTCTGGGCCCCAAGGCCCGTCCAGCTGATCCCTCAAGGACTCTGGCGGGTACTCAGGGAGAAGAAACGACATTCAAACACCTGGTGCCAGAAAACGTGATCATCAGCGCCATAATAGTGGTCGAGCGATACACGATTGGCGAAAAACGATTCCGCCTTTCCGTACACGACCGGGAACAGGAACTAGGACGTGACTTGGGCGTCGAGGAATATCTGCAGGCAGTGGAGCAGTCAGCGGGAACAGAACGCGACCTCTCATTGAATCGAGTCCGTGTGCGAGTTCACGAGAATCCACATGCCAAAGTGCCTCTCGATCGGCGCTTGTTCCGCGGACCGTTCGATGAGAGGTACGGGGCCGTGGAGGGTCCAAATCTATGGGGTCAAGTTTATATTGGGGGCGGGGTCTCCGAGTTTGAGAAACTATCGGACGCAGCCAAGCTTCTTAGCAGATCGTGAACCGAGCGAATTTAATACGTTGGAGCGCAATGTTACTGATTGCGAATTGAGCAGGAGTGAGATAGTAGACGCCCTTGAAGCCGTCTGGTGGCTGGTGGCGAGTTCGCTGCCGGCGCTTTCGCTTGGCTGGAACTGTGATGTGTTCCCATCTTTCTGCCGCCTTTTTGGAGCTACTCTTAATACTTGGTCCGAACGTATACCCCATATCGCCCGTAGCACGGGTTGCCCTGCTTGTTTTTATGAGAGTTTAGTGTCCAGTCCATCTTCTTCTTGTTAAAAGTCTTGCCGCATGCTGTACACCGAAAAACATGCGTCGGTCCCTGAGCTCTGCCTCTTGCAACTCGATGTATCCGGGGCGTTCTCGGCATGGCGGTTGAAGGTGCCACATTCAGTGCGCCCGTGGCGGTTAGCTCTACCGCATAGCGCGGATTGAACACTTGGGATGTTACGGTTGCTCCCTGCATCCGATCTACCCGGTAGGACCTGTACTCCCCGGAATCACTTCGTATCACACCAAGCACGTAATTCCCCTCTGCTGTTTCCCTCAGTGAATATGGCTCTATGCGCCGGATACCATTGTCATAAGCGAGATCGACACACAAATGATTCGCCGCCGCGAAGCGGATGATCTCCAGATTCGAGCGTGAGGGCAGAGGAATACGCATCGGCAGCGTGCGCGTGTACACCGGCGTTTCACCGATACCACGCTGGATGAACGCGCGCTGCGGGGCCTGAGTGCCGCTAGCCAACCACGTGAAGATTTCCGGAAGCGCATCCCAGAAATCATTGAGCGGAGGAAGTACTGGGAGCTGATGCGAAAGCATGTCCGACCACATCGCATCAAGCGCCTGACGATGAGGCACGAGCGATGCGAAGGTCGGGACTGGGATGGTCTTGTGTTCGCACTTCTGACGGAGCACATCCAGAAGCACCGTAGCGGTTGGCCGGCTATCGGTGTGCCTGTAGAGATTGACAACATCGTACAGATCTCGGGGCCGAGTCCTCTCTCCAAGCGCTCGGAGTTTTTCGCCGAACGCCTCCTCATAAGCGTAACAGTTTGCCCAGATTCCTCCTTCTGGCCTGTCACTGTAAGGATGAAACACCTCGCGTCGTACAGGCGGGAGCACCAGTCTCTCATCGGCTGTGAGGTCGAGTTTGATCTTCGGCCAGCCGCCCGAAGTCGGCGAGACTGGCCCGCGGTATCCGATCTTTGCCTGGCAATTTGGCTCGCCGCGCGGATTGTCGTAAATGTCGAAGTCAAGCTGGTCGGAGGGAATGTTCAGACCGGATTGCTCTGCAACCCAGGCTACAACTTCCTCGAAGACAGGACGCAGAAAGTCCTCATCGAGGTGGATTTCATCGCGTAAGGTGAAATCCAGATCCTCGGAGAAGCGGTAGGTCTCAAAATAGCATTTCTTCAGGCAAGTGCCGCCTTTGAAGACCCAGCTTTCCGCGAGTTCCTCATGGGCGTTGATGCCGGCGAGTATCCAGCCCAGGACGTAGTCCTTTTCGACAACGCTGGGCAACCCGAGCGAAAACGACGACGTGGCTTCGAGGATTTCGCGCTTATCGATCATGCCGCTCGGGCTTTCCAGGTCTCCGGCACCCAGAGGCGCCAGGCGGTGATCAATTTTTTAGTGCGAAGGGATGGATCGAGCTTGGCGTAGCCGTGCGTGAGCCTCGCGCGGCATTCGTCCGCGAGTCGCTTGTCACCAAGTCGCGCATCGGCAAGGAATCCAAGTCGCTTGAACACGGCACCGTTGCCGAACTCCTCTGCATGACGAATGAGCAGGTCTTGATCCGCTGTTTTGCCTCTTAAGTACGTTCCCAGACACTCCTCCACGTGATCGATTCCACCCCCCACTTCGGGCGCCGCGATCATATCGACCAAGGTGCGCGCAGGGTCCGAGATTGCAACTTTGGTAGAGCCACGCCACAGAGTTTTCAATCCAAACAGGCGTTTGGGATTTACGCTGTGCAGTAAGAATCCAGCACCCTGCGCAACTACGTGTTTTTCAGTGACGCGGCGCGTGGTAAAGACGAAGGTCTCATTGAAGAGCTGCTCGGTGAGTTCCCAGTGGTGAGCGGCTGTCCAGCCGCCGATGTAGCATTGACCAAAGAGTGTGGGAACTAGGACCCAGGGATCAGTGACAACCTGTTCGCTTGCGGCAAGATCCAAGGGCACAGGAACATAGAGCCCACGACCGATCCTTCGGAGCCAGCCCTGCCCCTGCCAGCGTGATAGAAGCTTTGCCGCTTCGCGCCGATCGATTCGGAGGGAGGCTGATGCGACATCGACAGACACAACTTCCTTGGCTGCGCGGAGCACGGAAGCGAGGCGCGCACGGGAGGCAGGCGGAGGGGATATATCGCGTTTCACGGCTATATTATGACACACGAAATTCGCATTTTAGCGGAACTTTATGCGTTGCGATATAGTAATGGGCGTCGGAGGTGGCTCCCGAGACTGCACTTCTGCGATGGACGCAATCAGCGAGGATTGCGGAATCTCCCCCCTGGCGCGCAAAAAGCCCTTGATGCGAAGTTAATGGCACGATGACCTCGGATCGCTTCCTGAAGCGCATAGAGATCGTGTGGAACGAAAGAGACTCGCAGCGATACCTTCCTATATGCAATGTGTTTAGTGGACGATGGCCTCATTGCCGTTTTCGTCCAGTCCCATCTTCAACCATGCCTCACGCTGCACATCGTCCAAACGGTCCTCAGCTTCCTTAATCCAGTGACGGTATGTCTTGCGGATTTCGCTGGGCGACGTGCCCACCATGACGGCTACGTCATCAACAGACACACCAGTCGAAAGCCACTCAGTGATTCTGAAATGCCTGAAGCCATGCGGTGTAGTCTTGACGCCAGCATCTCTGATGGCCTTGTTGACCCGCTCACGCCACTGCGATAATGTGCCGGGGAACGCAGGTTCGCCCAGAGCCTCAAGCTGCTTCGCTAATGTTTCACTCATACGTACCCGGTAACGTTCATTGGTCTTGGTGCGGTTGCCACGAATGAGATTGCCCTGAATCACGGGACGCCGCTCCGGTTTCGATAGCTTGTATTTCTCAGCGTCCTCCTGCGACATGGCGTACTTCATGGCATCGACCAGCGCCATCGCCGTCTCACGCATTAATTGGCACAAGAGTCGAGTTTGCCCAGTGGTGGTCGCCAGAATTTTCTCGACTTGCTTTTTGCTTGGCGGCTTAACTTCCGCCTTCTTGAATCGGATGCGAAACTGTGGATTCGTCTTGGGGTTCGGGATTGGAGTTTTGTCGATGTAGCCCATTCCCGCAGCCCACGAAAAGAACCCACTAATTACAGACCAGTGAACGCTCAAGCTGCCGCTGTCGCCGCTACGGTGCGGCAGTGTCAGACGCCACTTTATGGCCTTGTCGGTGGTGAAAGCGGTAAGGAGCAGAATGTTGTTCTTCTCGCACCACTCCACGAGCTTGCTGCCCATCTGTTTCGCCTTGATGTTGTCCAATCCGTCTTGGTCACGGAACTTGTACCACTCCTGCAATGTTGCTTCGACGGTCATGCCTTTGGGCACCACTTTGCCCTCGGCAAAGTCCTTCAGGCGCTTCTCCAAGCCCTTTACTCTGGACTGCGCTTCAGACCAGCTACGGGTCTCCAAAGACCACTTGTTCTGGTAGTGGAGCTTCTTGCCCTCAAATACGCCAGGGGCACCCTTCCAGACGAATTGAACGTGCAAGGGGCAGCGACACCTAGGTTCATATCGGTTGGTGCTGTCGCAAACGTCCCGGTTGTGACGCCGCCAGACAGTGAATGTCATGGGGTCTGTCCTCCCCTGCCGAATGTTGAGTTCTGGTGAACCCTCAGAGCAGGTTTAGGACAATTTTAGGTACAGTTCAGAGGGGAAGTCAATACAGTGCAGTGTTTATGCGGGGAAAAGATTGGCTCCTCAGGTAGGACTCGAACCTACAACCCTTCGGTGAACAGCCTGCGCTTCGCTCTCGCTCCTGCTGCTACCGGTTGCTATAAGGTCCTATCGTCTATTCAGTTTACCTGTTCCCTGCTCTGTGCCTTTTACTATCCGTACACGCCAAATCATGACCGATTTTGAGGCAGAGCGGGCACAAAAACGGGCACAGTCGAATGGGGTGAACCGCTTGGTTGAGACCATTTGAAATTGGCAGACTTGCCGTTTGCAGAATTTTTCTACTCTAACAGCTTCGTCTCCTCCAGAATTGCCCTCGGTTGGTGAAGCGGAGGTTAGCCACGGGTGGGGCCAATGAGTTCGTCTGGCTTCCTTGCGTCCCGATGAGAGCGTATATTTGCGTTGCAGCATCCGCGCACGAAATATGACAGCGGCATGGTAGCGGCTGCCAATAGTTGTCCGAGGACATAGAACGGGAACCGCTCGTCATACGCTATAGTGAGCGCGATCTGCGTTGCTTGTGGAGGGTCACATGCCAGAAACGAACAGGTTGAGCAATATTGAGCTCATGCGGACACTCGACGACTCGTGGAACGCACAGGACTGGGAGACGTTTGAAAAACGGCATACCGCGGACACCGTTGTGTTTTGGCCCGGTCAGGCAAAACCGACCCGGGGGCGCCACAATCATAAGGCGGAGTCGGTCGAGTTTTTCAAGACATTTCCCGATAACCATCTGATCAATCATCCCTATAAGGTCGAGATTTCTCAGGACGACTGGACATGCACCGTCGCAGATTTTACGGGCACGATGACCGGTCCGATGAAGGGGGCCGATGGCAAGATGATCGCGCCGACGAACAAGAGATTTCATATTGAATTTTGTACAGTGGCGCATTGGAAGAACGGCGAGATCGTGGAAGAAAAGCTCTTCTACGATTTAGTCGGATTGCTGAAACAGATTGGCGTTATGTAAGGGTTGGAAGTCCTGTAGTGACGAGCACCACGCGGCTTCCGTGCGAGAGTATGCTCGCAAATCGTGGACCGCCCGGAGGTTCCGCTTCTCCTCTTCAGCCGCCCGTCACTCTTGTGACTCGTGATGTTCAACACCCCACTGTAAACCGCAAGCCGCGAGGAGATTGCGAATCGACTCAACTCACGAGCAATTGTGGATGAATCTATGGACGAACTAAACAGCGGCGGTGAGAAATCCGGCGGGTTCCGCAAATACCTCATCATCGTTCTGATCGCGATGGCCGTGATGCCCTTACTTGCCATTGTGTTTCTTAAGTTTGTTCTGAAATAGATACTGCCGACCGCTTTACATGTATCCCACATTGAAACTCGTTCTTTCTGATTAGGGCAACGCACGACCTCGTGTTTTTAGGCAGCCGGGGATACGTCAATGAGGACAGGTTCGGATGAGGTGCTATGGGAAAGACCCAATCCGCACGTGCCATTCGTAATTGCCAAAGAGTATGATCGCTGCGAAGCAGATGTGACACGAGAGGCAGGTGGGACATGTCAAGACGCAAAAGCGGCGAATCTCTGGTGATCACAGCACTGGCAGTGCTTGGAGTGACGGCGTGTTCAAAGGCGCAGAGTGGTACGCCATCGCCCTCTCTCGCACCTGCAACAATGGCTCGCGTCGGCACTGTTGATGAGCGCTTCCAGTCCTACAACATTGAAATGCTCGAAGTGACTGGCGGGAATTTCTGGAAGCCTTATGGCAACCCATCAAATGCTGGAGTCAAACTGGTTCAGCCAAGCTCGAACGTGCCTGCAGGGATGAATCCCGACATGTTTCAGTACCGTCCGCCTATCGATCTGACCAATCTCCAGCGACGCAAATTGGCGGCCGCCCTGGGGCCGGCGTACGTGCGCGTGAGTGGAACGTGGGCGAACACCACCTACTTCTACGATGCGAACGGCCCGGCGCCCAAATCGCCTCCAAAGGGTTTCAACGGCGTGCTTACGCGGCAGCAATGGAAGGGCGTCATCGACTTTGCCAGTGCGGTGAATGCAAAAGTCGTGACATCGTTTGCAACCGGTGTGGGCACGCGCGATAGTGCCGGCGTGTGGACGCCGCGAGAGGCAATTAAGGTCCTTGCGTACACGCGATCGATCGGCGGCGATATCGCCGCGGCGGAATTCATGAACGAGCCGACAGCCGCGTCGATGGGGGGCGCACCGAAAGGTTATGACGCCGCTGCCTATGGGCGCGATCTTTCTGTCTTTCGACCGTTCGTCAAGAAGACCGCTCCGAACCTGGTGATCCTCGGCCCAGGTTCAGTGGGCGAGGGAGGCACCATGGTGCTGCCTGGGGGTATGCTGAGGTCGGAAGATCTGCTCAAAGCTGCCGGTCCCGTCTTCGATGCCTTCTCCTATCATTTTTATGGAGCGGTCTCTAACCGATGTGCGAGCCTTGGCGCGAATGACTTAACCACTGAGGATGCCGCCCTCTCCGATGAGTGGCTTTCGCGAACAGACACCGTCGAAGCCTTCTATGCGAATCTCCGCGACCGCTTTGAGCCGGGCAAGCCGCTCTGGAACACTGAGACAGCGGATGCAGCGTGCGGGGGTAATCCCTGGGCGTCCACTTTTCTTGACACCTTTCGCTATCTGAACCAGCTCGGAATCATGGCCCAGCGCGGTGTTCAGGTGGTGATGCACAACACCCTTGACGCAAGCGATTACGGCTTGCTCGATGAGAACACGCTGGCACCGCGACCCGATTATTGGGGAGCGCTTCTGTGGCGGAAACTCATGGGAACAACAGTGCTCAATCCTGGCGCCTTTTCTGCAGCAGGACTGCATGTCTACGCCCATTGTCTGCGAGAAAAGCCGGGCGGAGTGACAGTTCTCGTGATCAATGCGAACCGCACCGCACCGCAGTCGATTGACGTTCCCTTGGCCGCGGAACGCTATACCATCACGGCGGGAAGTTTGTTGAGCAAACAGGTTCAGTTGAACGGGAACGAACTCAGCCTGGGCGCAGACGACGCCCTGCCGCAGCTGACGGGAACGCCGACAGCTGCAGGAAATCTCATATTCACGCCGGCCAGCATCACATTTCTTGCGATTCCAAGCGCAAACAATTCTGCTTGCCACTGAGGCCATCAATGACAGCCGGGTATTGAATTGCACAGCAGAAAGGCGTGGCGGCCTACCACTCCGGAGAACCGCACAATCCGAATCAGTCCACCATTCTTTTTCAACATTGTCTTGAGGTATTTGCAAATTCCGACCCTCGATGTTCCATAATCAGGAGTATCGACTCGGTGTCGTGGTGCAAGCTCGGGTTATGGGATGTGATTGCCTGCACCGTCCCGACATGCGAGTACGAAGATAACTCATTCTCCAATTCCAAGTAGCCCCCGAGAAAATGCGGCATCGCCGCAAAGGAGTCGCACATGACGTCGGGAAAACAGCCAACCGAGATCCTTGTAAGTCTCGACGGGATACTTCCGCAACTGGAAGCACTTTACAAAGACATACACGCTCACCCCGAGTTGTCGATGCAGGAGGCGCGAACGGCTGGAATCGCGGCGAATCATCTCGAGGCCAACGGTTTTGAGATCACCGCGGGTATCGGCAAGACGGGGGTCGTTGGTATCTTGCGCAATGGAGATGGTCCCACCGTAATGCTGCGCGCTGATATGGATGCGTTGCCCATCAAGGAAGGGACCGGACTTTCCTACGCCAGTACAGTTACAACGACAGGCCCAGATGGGAAAACCACGCCCGTGGCGCACTCCTGCGGGCACGACATGCACGTGGCCTGCCTGATAGGGGCCGCCTCGCTGTTTGCCAAGAGCCGCGATAGCTGGCACGGAACGCTCATGGCAGTCTTTCAACCAGGGGAAGAGACGGCGCAGGGCGCGCAGGCAATGATTGACGACGGGCTGTTTGAGCGATTCCCGAAGCCCGATGTCGTGCTTGGCCAGCATGTGATGAGCTTGCCTTCCGGGCACCTCGATTGGCGGAAGGGTGTTGTTACTTCCTCTGCCGACAGCCTGCAAATTCGAATGTTCGGGCGTGGCGCTCATGGCTCGATGCCCGAGGCCAGCATCGATCCCGTCGTCATGGCTGCCTCGACCGTGATTAGGCTACAAACGATCGTTTCCCGGGAAGTCGCGCCTACGGATTCCGCCGTGGTGACAGTTGGGGTCCTGCAAGCGGGCACAAAAGAGAACGTCATTCCTGACGAAGCAATCATCAAGTTGAATGTGCGTACCTTCGATGAGGGGGTCCGCAAACATGTGCTTGCAGCCATTGAACGGATCGTGAACGCAGAGGCAACGGCGGCAGGCGCGCCGAAGCCGCCGGAGATCGTACCGCTGGACCGATATTCATCGGTAACGAACGATCCCGATACAACAGAGAAGGTTGTTGAAGCATTCCGGCAAAACTTCCCTGACGGCTCAGTAGAACAAACGAAGCCCACTATGGCGAGCGAGGACTTCGGATGCTTTGGTGCGGAGTGGCACGTTCCAGCGGTGTACTGGTTCTTTGGAGGCGACGATCCTGAGGTATATGCCAAGGCCAAGAAAGACGGGACGATCAGTTCGCTCCCGACCAATCACAATCCGCGCTTTGCACCGGTCATCCATCCAACTCTGGAGACAGGCGTGAAGGCCTTGGTGGTCGCGGCTCATGCATGGTTGGCGTTATGAACGACCTCCTCATTGAAGGACGACTTTGGGCCGGCCCTTTTCTGGTTGTGCTCGACCTGCTGGGTACGTTCGTCTTCGCACTTAGCGGTGCAGCAGCCGGTGTCAAGAGCAAGCTGGATTTGTTCGGCTTGATGGTGCTTGCCTTCGCAACGGGAAATGCAGGCGGAATTACACGCGACCTGCTGATCGGCGCCGCTCCCCCAGCAGCCATCCGCGACTGGCGTTATTTGGCAGTCTCTGTCCTGGCCGGTTTGGTGATGTTCTTGTGGTACCCGAAGATCGACGTGCAGCGCAGACCCGTGCTCTTATTCGATGGCGCGGGACTGGCTCTGTTCGCCGTCACGGGTACGCAAAAAGCGCTGGTCGCCGGACTCAATCCCGTAATGGCTGCAATTATGGGGATGTTGACTGGTATTGGCGGCGGAATGCTGCGTGATGTTCTGGTGAATGAGACTCCTACGGTGCTCCGGGCTGATCTTTACGCCGTCGCCGCGCTTGCTGCGGGCTTCGTGGTGGTGATCGGACATGTGCTGCACTACCCGTCATTTGCGTTCATGACTGCAGGCGCACTTCTATGCTTCTGGCTCAGAGTCATGGCCATATTCCACGGTTGGCATCTGCCGGTCGCAGGGACGGGACCTCGATCGAAGTGATGGATCAACTGTTCGCGGAGGCCTCATTGGGCAGACGCGTGTTCGTTCCTCAGAAGATGATCCGCGTCCTAGCACCGAGGAGAGTGGTGCTATAAGGCCTCGCAGCGTAGGTAGGATGGATGGACACTTCTATATCCGGGCCGAGGTCCATGCTTTGCGTCAGACGCGGACGATAGAACGACTCGAATACGCTTTCATGGTGTTTGCCAGCGCTCGGCTCGCTGTAGTTGAACGCAGCACCGAACATATCTCCGCGACGTCCGAATGGATGAACATGAGTCAAGCCGAACGCTGCCACTTCTTTCAAAGAAGATCCAGTATCAGTGGCGTGGCTTCCCGGAAATTCCACAATCCTCGTGATGCGCGGAGTCACACTTAGCGTCCGCGTCGTAGGTACAAGACCTTACCTGCTGCACGCTTGTCCCCGACGACGAAAACTCAACGTAGTCGTTGAACTGTTTCGTCTCCAGCATCAGGAATTACCAATCGCGTTTCGCGCATGGCTTCGACCCGCGACGACTTTGGTCTGACGGACCTTGTTCCCCAAGAGCGATTTGGCTTTGAGGCAACGTGCCGGCGAGCCGGGAGACAGGAATGCCATAATCGAAAGCACATTCTGAGTTTCCAGGGATGTACTGTGTCCAGATCAGTGAATCCATCGCGCCTTTTGAATCCGTTAAGAACGACAACGTTCCGGAATCTGCTGATCGCAGACGCCGTCTCAGACGTTGGCACCTTTATGCAGAGCGTGGGCGCTGTGTGGATGATGGTGTCTCTCAACGCGGGACCTTTCTACATTGCCCTGATTCAGACGGCATCCGCTCTACCGTTCTTCATCTTCGCGCTTCCGGCCGGCGCACTAGGAGACATCGTCGATCGCAGAAAGCTGATTTTACTGGCTGAGATTTGGATGTGTGTAACTGCGATTATGCTCACCGGCCTGACCTTGGCCGGGCGAGTCTCACCACTGTTGCTTCTGGTCCTGACGTTCGCTCTATCCGCAGGAGATGCCCTGGAAAGTCCGGCCTGGAGGGCTGCCTTACCAGAACTGGTTCCCAAGGAAGATGTTGCGCCAGCGGCGACGCTTAACGGTATCGAGTTCAATTTCGCTCGAGCGGTTGGGCCGGCGTTGGGTGGCATAGTCATTGCGATTGCCGGTGTCACTACCGTATTCCTCATCAATGCCATCTCGACGCTCGGGGTCATCGCGGTAATCGCGAGATGGAAGCGGCACGCAAGGAAACGCACGGCCCCACTTGAGACGCTAAGCGGTGCGACTGTTGCAGGTCTTCGTTACGTGCGCTATTCTCCAGCACTTCGAGATCTCTTGATTCGCTCGGGAATTGTGATGTTCTTTGCGAGCGGGTTCTTGGCCTTACTGCCCTCCATCGCTCACTATGCAAACCCAAGTCCAACAGCCTATGGATTCTTGCTGGGTTGCTTTGGCGCCGGCGCAGTTCTAGGAGCACTCGGAATGGAGAAGGTTCGGGCACATTGGTCGGCCGAGGTTGTGGTCTCCAGTGGAATCTTAATCTTTGGATTGTCGTGCGTTGCAGCGGGTACGACTCGCTATTTGCCAGCCCTCGCCGTCGGCGTTCTCGTGGCAGGAGGCGCATGGATCGTGTTCGTATCACTGTTCAATGTGGTCGTCCTGACTCACACACCAGACTGGGTACGGTCTCGTGTACTTGCAGTTTCGATGCTCGTCTTTCAAGGAGCCATGGCAGCTGGCAGCGCCACGTGGGGCGCCATCGCTGCTAAGGCGGGCATCCATGCTGCTCTCGTTGATGCTGGATTGGGAACAATTGCCAGCCTGGCGTTAGCTCTATTCCTTAAGCTTCCTGAAACGACGATTGATCTAAGTCCGTGGGTTCATTGGCGAGTGCCCGTAGTATTGCCTCAGAATGCGGCCATATCAGATGCGGGTCCCATTCTTGTGACCATTGAGTACTCAGTGGATCCAAGGCAGCAGGCAGAATTCCTCAAGGCCATTGTCAAATTCGGTCGCATCCGGCGTCGCGACGGCGCGTATAGTTGGGGCGTCTTTCGGGACCTTGAGACCCCTGACCATTTTCTTGAAACGTTTCTGGTGGATTCCTGGGCTGAGCATTTACGCCAACACGAACGCGTTACTCTGGCTGATCGCGCGATAGAGGAACGCGTTCACAGCCTCGTGCAAAAGGCGCCGTCGGTGCGACATCTGGTGAATACCAATCAAAACTTGTAAAGAAGATTGAATCATCTTGCCTCATACCCGATGTTGAATGAGGCAGCAGTGGCCTGCGCGTTCGCAGCGCCCTTATCAACGTTCTTTTGCAGGAGTGATCTCCATATACATCGCGCTCGGTAGCGCAGGATGACACGGACCCCGGTCTAAAGTCTTTGGTCTGTTCAATATTGAACAGACTCCTTGGATGGAGGTGATCATCAATGGAACCGGTAGTCCGCGAATACGGGCCGCAACGCGCTCCTTTAATCCACATGGAGATGATCTCGAAGCCTATTCCGGTAGAGTTTCGTTGTGTTTCCGACAACCTAGAAGAATCCGAGTACGTGAAGGATGACGAGTACATCGAAAGGACGTCTCATGAAGGTTGCATTGATTGGGATCACCGGAAACGTGGGATCAAGACTTGCTGCAGAACTTCTTCGGCGTGGCCACAAGGTCACGGGCATAGCACGCCATCCTGAGAAAGGGACGATGCAGGCCGGTCTGGAGATTCGACAGGGAGATGCCACGATACCGTCGATGCTGGCTTCGCTGCTTGTCAATCACGACGTGGTCATTAGCGCCTCGCGATTCCAGACATCGGACCCAAAGAGTTTGATTCACGCCGTCAAAGAAGCCAAAGTCAGCCGCCTTCTGGTGGTTGGGGGAGCTGCCAGTCTGCAAGTTGTTCCCGGGAAACGGTTGATAGACACACCCGAGTTTCCCGATGCTTACAAGACTGAAGCATTCGCCGGCATTCGTTTCCTTGATGAACTTTATCACGAGAAAGACCTTGAATGGACATTTCTGTCCCCTTCGGCAGAATTCATTCCTGGCGAACGCACGGGGAAATTTCGCTTGGGAGTGGACGAATTGCTTACCGATTCACACGGCAGAAGTTGGATCTCTATCGAGGACTATGCCATTGCAATGGTTGATGAGATGGAGCAGCCTAAGCATCTCCGACAACGCTTCACGGTTGGATACTGATCGGGGCTCGCGACGAAACTCATTCACCATTGAGAATAACGTATGTACCGCTCTCTTCTTACGGTCTTCGAGCCAAATCGCCCCTGAGGCCTGGCGGCCAAGCCCTTATTGAAAAGAGCCAAATAAGCATGGAGGAAATCTATGACGAAATCGACTGCGATTACAGAAAACTTGGAGCGTAAGCAAGAGGCTCCTTTAATCACGCCCACCGACCTCAAACCGAAGGCAACTAAGGATATTTCAGGAGCGATGAATGCGATCCTGGCGGACGTGTTCGCGCTTTATTTGAAGACCAAGAACTTCCATTGGCATATGAGCGGGCCGCACTTTCGCGATTACCATTTGCTTCTCGACGAACAGGCAGATCAGCTGTTTGCCATGACCGACCCGATTGCGGAACGCGTTCGCAAGGTGGGAGGAACGACGCTTCGCTCCATTGGACACATATCCCGGACGCAGCGCGTTTTGGACAATGACGCCGAATTTGTCGAACCGGAAGACATGCTTTCAGAGTTGCGCGAAGACAGCAAAGCCTTGACGGCTCGTCTCCGAGAAGTACATGGAGTCTGCGACGGCCATAACGACATTGCGAGCGCCAGTCTCATCGAGACTTGGATCGACGAGACCGAGCGGCGCACTTGGTTCCTGTTCGAGGTTAGCCGTCATGCGGACTCCTCTGGGCATTGAATGCTCAGTAGTGGCAATTGTTGCTTTCGGATTTCTAGGCCCGAGTGCATCGTGAACCGGAAAGACAACTCTCCGGATTGCTGACGTACTACAATTCAATCCCGGGGTAATGACCTCATGCCCAGGAAGACTCTCGTCGTGACTCGTCGATTGCCCCACGAGGTGGAGTCGAGGATTACCCGCGACTACATCGCTCGATTCAACGTTGAAGACCGGCTTTATTCGAGTGACGAGTTAATCCATGTTTCCGCCGGAGCAGACGCACTGCTCATAACGCAACAGGATGTGATCGACGCACGGGTACTCTCCCATCTAGCAAGTTCGGTGCGCATGATCGCGACTCTCTCAGCGGGATTCGATCACATTGATCTCGCGGCCGCGGCTGTCCGCGGAATTGAGGTCACGAATACTCCGGGCGTGGTGACCGAAGCGACTGCCGATATCACGATCCTTCTTCTGCTGGCTGCCTCCCGGCGAGCAAGTGAAGGCGAAGCGCTCGTACGGAGTGGCAACTGGCGTGACCCGAGGCCCACCGAATTATTGGGTTGGCAGCTGAGCGGCAAGGTCCTTGGCATCTATGGAATGGGGCGCATTGGTTCCGCAGTAGCCGAGAGGGCCCGCGCTTTGGGAATGAGCATCCACTACACGAATTTGCACCGGCTAAGTTTCGAGTTGGAGCGTGGAGCTGTGTTTCATGCCGATGCGCGCGATCTTCTTGCCAATAGCCCGTTTCTCACTTTGCATGCACCGGGAACGAAGGAAACCGCTCATTTCCTGAATGAAAAAACGATCGAACTGCTGCCTCATGGTGCGGTCGTTGTGAATGCGGCACGAGGCAGCCTAGTCGATGATGACGCGCTGATCCGAGCTCTTCGTTCTGGCCGGATCGCCGCCGCGGGGCTTGACGTATACAACGGAGAACCTCATATTAACCCTGAATACCGAACTCTCCCCAATGTTTTTTTGCTTCCTCATCTGGGCACGGCGACTATCGAAACGCGGATACGGATAGGCATGCGGGCGCTCGATAACCTCGATGCCGCCTTGGCGGGCAACAAGCCCAAGGATTTGCTGACTCCTGCGGATGCTTCTTCGCATTAACTGATGATTGTGAAGCCGCTTTTAGAAAAGGAGGTTCTGACATGGCTAATGTGTTCCCCGCAATCTTTTTTGGACACGGTAATCCCATGAATGCGCTTCAAAACAATCGCTACACCGAAGCATGGCGAGAGTTAGGAAGACAGATTCCGAAACCATCCGCGGTTCTTTCGATCTCTGCGCACTGGTTTGTACCTGGAACAGGACTTACTGTCAGTTCGGCACCCCGGACCATTCACGATTTCGGTGGCTTTCCACGCGAGCTATTCCGTGTGCAATACCCAGCGATGGGTGATCCCGATCTCGCCCGGCGGGTTCAAAGAATGCTTGCTCCTTTGCATGTTGAACTTGATGACACATGGGGCCTCGATCACGGCACATGGTCCGTGCTTCGGCACGTGTATCCCGATGCCGATATTCCTGTCGTGCAGCTTAGCATTGACGAAAGCAGGCCCGCGAAATTTCATTTCGAGATCGGCAGGAAATTAGCGCCCTTACGGGATGAAGGCATCCTCATCATGGGTAGTGGCAACCTCGTTCACAATCTTCATACCTACGCGTGGGGAAGGCACATGCCCGATCCTTACGATTGGGCGATTCGATTCGAGACAGAGGCGAAACAAATGATGCTCGCAGGTGAGCACAAGGCGCTAATCGAATACGAGATGCTCGGGCCCTCGGCAAAGCTTTCGATTCCGACGCCGGATCACTATTTGCCTCTGCTGTATGTTCTTGGGACCAGTCAGGCGGGTGAGAGCGTGTCCTTCCCGGTTGAAGGAGTGGATGGAGGTTCCATATCAATGCTTACGGCCAAGATCGGATAATCGTCACTTCGAAGTCGTCGCTCGGATGATTCTCAGAGCACAGCGAGAACGGTCCGACTGAGGAGCCTTGGGGCATATTTTGACAGAGTCGTCCTAACATGCCTGCTTATGCCCGCGGATGACTTTAGCGCACATCCAAACGGTGCGAGGTGAAAAGGGGACAAATCGTGAATCAACAATTCCGTGACAAAATTGGTTCTGGTAGCAGGCGGCACAGGTGGCCTTGGAACGTCGGTCAGCCTCGCCTTTCTGAGGGAAGGCGCCAAAGTCTTTGTCTCCTATAAAAGAAAAGAGGAATTCTCATCGCTCCAGCGATCAGCAGAAACGATCGAAGGATCGCTCACCGGTCTTGAAGTGGACGTCACAGACGAGACCGCGGTGAAGCGCATGATTGAGCAAATCGTTCAGGAGCATGGCAGACTAGATTGCCTGGTCAGCACAGTTGGCGGATTTGCCGGAGGCACAAGGCTCTGGGAACTCGACAACGTCGTCTGGGACCGGCTCTTTGCTCTCAACCTGCGTTCGAATTACCTCCTGTGCCGGGCCGTCGCTCCCGAAATGCTCAAGAGGAAAAGTGGCGCGATTCTCAATGTCATCGCGAAAGCGGCGTTCGATCATGCGGCCGGAGCTGCCGCCTATGCGGCTTCGAAGGCCGCGGCGCTGGCCATGATGGACTCATTGGCGGAGGATCTTAGAGGCACAGACGTTCGGGCCAATTCGATTCTACCGAGCATCATTGATACTGAAGCGAACCGCAAAGAAATGCCCGGCGCAGATTTCGACAAGTGGCCAAAGCCTGACGATATCGCGCGTGTCATTCTGTTCCTATGCAGCGAGGACGCAAAGGTCGTTCACGGAGCCGCTGTTCCGGTTTACGGCGATCGATGAATACGATTGGACTCAGAAATGGATGATCAGCAGTTGCCAAACTTCAGGGCCGGATTTTCGTTTGAGACTCTCCCGGACGGTCGTCCTATCGCGGGCAAGCCAACCGACAACGCATTCGTTGAATCGTTCAATGGGACGTTCCGCGATGAATGCCTCAACGTGCACTGGTTCGCAACGCTGGCCGAAGCAAAACAGCTTATCGAGGCATGGCGGCAGGAATACAATGAGAGTCGTCCTCACAGGGCTCTCAATGACAGGACGCCAAGCGAATTCGCCAGTGGGTACGCGGCTAGCCGCGTACTCACTGCAACCTAAACCCGTCGAAGACTAACATTCCGCATCGTGCAAAAAACCTGGTCCGATCACCCAAATATAGCACGTTGCAGGGTGAGCACCCTTGGGTACCCACGTAAAGATCGCCGAGGTTGTCAATGGTGGGTTATTGAACATCCGTCGTAAAAGGCGCACTCTCCATCATAAGGTTGGCAAACGCAGTTCCGCCCGAGAGGAGTTCCTGAATGGTGCTGTTGCTGCCTAGCGTGCCGCCCTCAATCGTGACGGAGGTATCGTTGAGCTGGTCCACGGCCACAGCGGACGCAGTGAGGCCGCCCGGCGTGGCAGCGGTCACACTGATCGAAGTGCCGCTTGCGGTGCTGATCTGGTAAATTTCGGGCCCCGCCGCAACACACAAATGACCCAGGGTGTCGGTCGCCATGCCGCATCGCTGGGTGCCGCTACCGCAACCAGCTGAACCGCCGTCGTTGCTGGTGAATATCCAGTTCGGCGATCCATTGGAAGTGACGCTTTCGACTCTTACGCCGGTCGACCCGCCGACCGCATCCATCACGTAAATATTGTCCTTAATGTCCGTGGTAACGTTCCACGGCGCGGTGAATGAGGCGCCGTTCGTGCCGATGTAGTTGATGGCGATGGTGAAGTCCGTCGGCGCGGCGCTGAGGCTGGGCTGATAGCAGCCAATCGATGATCCGATGGCATAGAGGGCCGTCGTGTTGGTGGACGTCGCGGGGGGCTGCGTCGCCATCACCCGGATACTGGGCCAGGTCAATCAGGGCCTGCAGCGTGTTGGTGGGCGCGTTCGGCGATGCCAGCAACGCCGTTGGAGGCGTAGTGTCGGTCATCAGGTTAGTACAGGGCGTGCTGCTGCTCCCTGAGGAGTTGACGCACGCCTCAACCGAGTTGGCCAGCGTGTTGATGAGCGCCTGCGGCACGACTGCCGAGGAGTTGTTCGGTAGAGCGGAATAGGGGAAGCCCGTGGGCGGCGCTCCTGACGTTCCCACTGCATTGACCAGGTTGGCCGCATTGAGGAAGGCGTGCGCCAAGCCGGCGGCGTTGCAGCTCGTCGTTTGTCCGCTCGTGAGCGTGCAGCTCGAAGTGGCGGCATTGATGTTGGCCGGCGCGCTGATGTTCACCGTGGTGCCGTCGACGGTCATGAATTGGCCAATCGCGTAGGCCGCGGCAATGGTGCTGGCCTCATTGATGAAAACGTACATGCTCGACGAAAGCGCGGAGCAGGGACCAATTGCGGCCATCAGCAGGGCCGCGGAGTTGGACGATGAAAAAGAACCTGTATATCCGCCAGAAGCGACGACCTAGGCCTGCTGCCCAGCCGGGCAGGTTGCGGGGCTCGTAAAGGTATAGTTCCCGCTACCGTCCGTGGTAGTCGTAGCCAGCACTGTTCCCGGCTGGCCATAGCCGTAACTGTTGGAAGAGGAGAGAGACGAAACTGTCGATGTCGCATAGAGAGTAACGGTCGCAAGTGGGTATCCATTTGACTCAGGCGACCGCAATATCAGGGGTAGTTGGCGGCCGAACAGACCCTACATGTTGTGCTTACCTGAATGAATTGGATAGCCAGTACGGTCGCATTCGTGACCGCATTCGGACCTCCATGCACTTTTCCGCTAAGAGCTGAAACGTTCGTGTCAGGTTCGACACCTCGTACGAAGTTGCCACTTGCGCCACCTCCCGCAAGACTCGCAACGGCCAATGCCGAGGTTATCGCCCAGGCCGCAATTTTGAGAGATTGCCCACACAGTTGAGATTTCATGGATTCTCCCAACTTTTGCGAATTGCTACCCGTCGCGACCCCAACTGAGTGTCTGGCACCTGGGAAAATCGCAGATCGCAGCGCGCCCTCATACATACACACAAAGACGCATTTTGCAAATAACAAATTTTCGGGTAAATCGATTATAGTAACGGGGATTCATCCTGGCCACCTAAACTGTACTGTCCGAGGTCAGCACTGTACTGTCCGAGGTCAGCGGACTTTTTCATGCCAAAGGGGTTTTTTGCCTGGGATTCCAAGTTATCGCGCTTGTAATCAGGTACTTAGTGGTAGTTCGTGTTTTCGGACAGCAGGACGAGACACCTTGGCGGATGGCCTTAGCGGCTGAGGATGGTTTTCTTGAAATCTCGACTTTCACCACAGGCTCTTAGGATCCATCTCACTGCCCCTGTGGAAAAAAGTAGGCCGTGTTCCAATTCTTTCCTAGTAAATCGATGGAATACCGGCTATAGTGGACCGTTGCACCGGGAGTCATGCTGTAATGCTCCCTCTCTGGGGGAGGTGCGATGGTGTGCCAGAATGCTTTTTAAGGACGGAGGCGCTGCAATGCCGAGGGGGACTTTCGTGGAAATCGCCGCTGTACACGCGCACATGGGGTGGCATCGACAATGCATGCCGAACAGGAACCAAAGCAAGTTTCCTCATTCCATATGCTCGGACGCTTAAAAGACGACGCGTCCGCAGGGCACACGGCAATTCAACAGACGGTTCCGTATCCAGGCCGTTTCAGCCTGCAAATTGAAGTTCGCTGCTGTTGATTCGGGAGGTCAAGTTGAGCACGAAACCGTTCGACGATAGTGTTCTTGATTCTGCACATTCATCTTCCTTCTTGCCACACTACCGATCGGAGTCATGGCGGCATGATGATTGCCGCCCATCGGAGGCCGGTGTATTTTCTGCCAACGCCGATTCAAGTGACGACGAGATGGGGATTAGGCCGAGCCCCTGGTCAAATTCAGTGGCGAGGCGAGTTTTCGACTGCGCTTGGGTTCTCCTCGCGCTGCCCGTGGTCGCTCCACTTTGTCTGGCTATCGCTGCCGCAGTGCGCTTGACGTCGCATGGGCCCGCTTTGTTTCTGCAGGAACGGATGGGCCGCCACGGTCGAATCTTTACGATCTTCAAGTTCCGCACCATGGTTCACCTTGCCGACAAGACTCATCATCCCGTGACTACGGCTGACAACCAGCTCTTTACCCCAATTGGCCGATTCCTGCGGCGCTGGAAGCTCGACGAGCTCCCCCAGCTACTGAACGTGCTGCTGGGGCAAATGAGCCTGGTCGGCTCGCGTCCCAGAATCCCGGAACATGTGATCTCCCGGCTCTCTTGCCGTCCTGGGATCACGGGATTGGCAACGATTGTGTTCGCAGATGAGGAAGTCGTTCTCGCCCGCGTGGCGCCTGATCAACTGGATGCCTTCTATCTCACAGTTGTACTGCCAGTGAAGCGGCAGCTGGATGCGCGGTACATGGCGCGCGCCACTGTTCTCTCTGACCTTCAGATTCTCGTCAAAAGTGTGCTCCGACGCTGGGATAATGCTGCTCTTGAAGCTCTCATCTCCATGCCGCCGGCAGCCGGACAACGCGGGAAGACTTCCGTCCAGGGGTTCGATACGGCTCCGGGACCTGTAAAAGCCTGCGCAAACGAGCTGGCCCAGGCCGAGGAGGTTTCAGCCTTCTGATGAATTACGCGGCATGGACTGAGCGGAAGTGAGGAAGCCATTAACCTAGTGGCGGCGGGACATACCTGCCTTGGTTTTGCGATAGACTCGTTGCATATGCGCTTCGCACAGTTTGGAAGAAGAGACAAAGGCGGCAGACGCCAGCCTGTCTGCCTTCGTCTCCAGGTCCGCGCTGCCATCATTCGTTTCGCCTTTGTCCTTGGTTTCTCCTCTTTGCCTGCAAGCGCGATATGGGCGCAGGGTACGAGCACTTTGGACTGCGCAGATCCCATGCTCGCAGGGACATCGGCGTGTTCGAACCAGACTCAAATGCAGCTCGGATCCCCTTCGGGGAATGCTACTATTTCTCCGGGGTTTCCCAATAACCCTGCGAATCCCAACCCCCAGGGCAATCTTCCGTCAAGTTATGCGGATGTTGAACAGCTTTCGCGCCAGACGCCTGCACAGCCAGCTCTGCTTCAACCTGAGCCGCTCACTGAGTTTCAGAAGTTTGTGGCTTCGGGCACGGGACTAATACTTTCCGTCTATGGCGCCGACCTGTTCCGGCGCATTCCTTCGACCTTTGCTCCTTTGGACATGGTGCCCGTACCGCCCGATTATGTTGTCGGCCCAGGCGACGAGTTGCGTATTCGCATCTGGGGGCAAGTGAGCCGGCAGGCGAATGTGCGCGTGGACCGCTCCGGCGAAATTTACCTTCCGGATGTAGGCCCGGTGCATGTGTCGGGCTTGCAATTCGGCGACCTGGAGGCGCACGTACGCGAAGCGGTGGGCCGCGTCTACCACAACTTCAGTCTCACCGTAGATCTGGGCCAGATTCGCGCCATCCAGGTGTATGTTTCCGGCGAAGCCCGGCGCCCGGGCGTATACACCATCAGTTCATTGAGCACGCTGGTGGATGCGCTGTTCGCGAGCGGCGGGCCTTCGGTAGAGGGTTCGATGCGCGCCATTGAGCTCCGCCGCAATGGCGCCACAGTCACGCGCTTTGATCTTTACGATCTACTGATCCGGGGCGACAAAACGAAGGACGCCAAGCTGCTTTCGGGCGATGTGATCTACATTCCGCCGGTTGGTCCGCAAGCTGCGGTTTTCGGCAGCGTGCGAAACCCGGCTATTTACGAACTCCTGCCGCAGGAATCGCTCTCCGGCGTCCTGGCTGATGCCGGCGGAGCTTCCGCGGTGGCTGCGGAGGCGCGAATCTCAATCGAGCGTATCGACGAGCACAGCGACCGGCGCGCGATGGAGGTTGCCTACGACGCCTCAGGCATGGCCACGGCATTGGCCGATGGCGACGTGATTCGCGTGTACTCGATTGTGCCGAGATACCAGAAAACTGTGACTCTGCGCGGCAACATCGCGAATCCGGGCCACTTTGCATGGCATCAGGGCATGCGCCTGAGCGATTTGATTCCCGACAAGGATTCGCTGCTCACGCGCAATTACTGGTGGCGGCGGGCACAGATGGGGCTGCCGGCCCCCGAGTTCGAGCCCATTCCAGGCTTTGCAAATATGCTTCAGCCCGCGGACAATCACCCGATCACGCTTCTGCAAGGCCCGGGCGTTGGGCCGGGCCAGACCGGGAACGCGCAAGATCAATACGGAGGGCAAGGCGCAGAGGTTCTTTCGGACCAATCGACGTTGCAGAATCCGAATGCTTTCCAGCAAGCGCAGTCCGGCTTGGGAGAGAACCAGCCTCCGAGCGCTCAGCAACGCCCAGGCAGTGCGCCGCTGGCGGCGGCACAAACCTCTGCTCCCTCCCAGATGCAGGCTCCGGCGCAACGCATCAACGTGCGCCTGCCCGCTCCCGATATCGATTGGGATTACGCGGTGATCGAGCGGCTCAATCCGGAAACATTGAAGACAAACCTGATTTCCTTTGACCTGGGCAAGCTTGTGATGCAGCACGACTCTTCTCAGGATCTGGAACTCGAAGCGGGAGACATTGTCACGATCTTTTCTGCCGCCGACATCCAGGTGCCCATTGCGGAACAGACTAAGCTGGTTCGACTGGAAGGCGAATTTGTCCACGCCGGGGTATATTCCGTCCACGCCGGCGAAACCTTGCGCCAACTTGCCGAGCGTGCCGGAGGCCTGACGCCCAACGCGTACCTGTATGGCTCGGAGTTCACGCGGGGCTCAGCCCGCGCCATACAGCAGGCCAGAATAGACGATTACGTGCGCAGCCTGAGTCTGGCGATCCAACGCAGCCTGGTGAAGATCGGAGCCTCCGCGGCAGCATTTTCATCGCAAGGTCAGACCGGCGGCGCTGCGTATCAAGGCGGCGAACAAAGTTTCCTGGCCAGCTTGCAACAGATTCGCGCTACCGGGCGAATCGTGCTGCCGTTCAAGCCTGCGAGCACCGGCGTTGACAGCATTCCGGACGTTGCTCTCGAAGATGGCGACCGATTTGTCGTCCCGCATCGCCCATCGCTCGTGAATGTGATTGGCGCGGTTTACGACCAGAATTCGTTCCTGTTTGCCGACTCATCGCGGGTCGGTACGTATTTGCGGAAAGCGGGAGGCGTCAGCAATGATGCCGACAGGCGGCACGAGTTCGTCATCCGCGCAGACGGAGAAGTGGAGAGCCGCGATGCGACCATGGGCCCCTGGGGACCGGAATTTAACAATCTGCGCGTCAACCCTGGTGACACGATCGTTGTGCCCGAAAAGGTTCCCAAACTATCGCCGCTTTACGGCATCATGAACTGGTCGCAGATGTTCTCGCAATTGGCGCTGGGGGCCGCGTCCCTGTCCATTATTCAGTAGCGAACCTGAGACCTTGCCTCTAGTAAAATGCATTCAGGTTCGCATTCCATTACTTCGGTCTTTCGATCCAGCAGGAGTTCATGGCCACGCAAACTCCAGTCCACGATGTGAGAGAGCAGGTTGGCGCCCTCCCCGGCGAGCCTCTTGCCGGCGGCGCGTCACAAAACGATGACGACCAGATTTCCCTGCTCGACCTGCTCATCGTGCTTGCCGAGCGGAAGCTCCTTATTTTTTGGATTACCGCGGGTTTTGCCATCGCGGCGGTGATCGTTTCACTGCTTCTGCCCATGCGCTACACGGCAACTGCTTCACTCCTTACCCCACAGCAGAACTCCTCGTTAAGCGCTCAACTGGCTTCGCAACTCGGGGCGTTGGGGTCGGTGGCCGCATTGGCCTCAGGCGGAGGTGGAAGCTTGCTGAAGAATCCCAATGATATCTACGTCGGAATGCTGAGAAGCCAAACAGTCGAAGACGCGATGGTCGAGCATTTCGGCCTGATGCAGGAGTATCACACGAAGTATCTCTCCGACGCGCGCAAAGCGTTTGAAAAACATGCAACCGTGGACGGAAGCAGCAAAGACGGATTAATCCATATTTCGGTGGACGACAAAGAGCCGGTGCGCGCAGCGGCTCTGGCCAATGGCTACGTGGACCAGTTCCGGGCGCTGTCTCAGAACCTCGCCATCACTGAATCTCAGCGACGGCGGCTATTTTTTGAAAATCAGTTGAAGCAGGCCAACCAGGACCTTGGTGACGCTGAAGAAGCTCTGAAGGCAACCGAACAGAAGACTGGAGTCATCCAGCTCGACAGCCAAGCGCGAGCGCTCATCGAATCGGCCGCGGCTTTGCGCGCCCAGATCGCAACCAAGGAAATGCAAATCCAGGGAATGCAAACCTACGCCAACGGGGAGAACGCGCCGCTGAACGAGGCCGAGCAGGAATTGGCCAGTCTGCGCGCGCAACTTGCCAGACTGGGCGGAAGCGCCGATAACCCCGACAGCATCATCGTTCCCAAAGGTCAGATGACCGAAGCCGGCATGGAATACATTCGCAGGGTGCGCGACGTGAAATACTACGAAACCATCTTCGAGGCTCTTGCCCGTCAGTTCGAGCTGGCCAAGCTCGACGAAGCCAGGGAAGGCGCGATCATCCAGGTTGTCGATCCCGCTATTCCGCCGGACAGGCGCTCGTTTCCGAAACGTGGACTTATCGTCATTGGGGCCACCTTCGTGGGCTTTTTTGCCGGAGTTTTCGTGGCGTTGCTCCAAGCCGGCCTCCGTCGCATAAAGAAGGATCCCGAGGCCAGGGGAAAGATTGCATTGCTTAAGCGAGCCATAACTGTGACGCAACGGAGTACGTCCTGACGATGTCATGGTCTTCCGAGGAACGATGATAGATATAGAACGCATTTTGGAAAATGGGAGGGCGGCAATGTGCTAGACACGTCTAACGAGAGGCCCGTCGTCCCCGCGGGAGCGATCAAAGACACCGAGGTCGCGAAACTGACGAGCGGATCGTTGCTCGCGCGCAATACGGTTTGGAACCTCGTTGGACAAATCACCCCAATGGCAGTGGGTCTCTTCGCCATCCCCCGACTGATCAGTTCTCTCGGAACTGACCGGTTCGGCGTATTACTGATCGCCTGGATGGTCGTAGGATATTTCAGCTTTTTCGATCTCGGGCTCGGAAGAGCCATGACAAATCTTGTCGCGCAGACACTTGCAACCAACAGCGATCGTGAATTGCCGGCAATCGTTTGGACCGCAAATATGCTCATGGGCGCCATGGGGATCATTGGCGCGATAGTTCTTGCAATGCTGTCTCCAATCCTGGTTCATGACCTCCTGAAGACCCCGCTCGCGCTTCAGTCAGAGACTACAAGAGCTTTTTACATATTGAGCGCTTCGGTACCGTTTGTAATCAGCACCACTGGATTCCGAGGCGTCCTCGAGGCCAGACAGCGATTCGGAATGATCAATCTCGTTCGGATCCCGATGGGAATCGCAACCTTCGCGGCGCCGCTTCTGGTGCTTCCCTGGTCGAAGACTTTGCCCGCCGTAGTTGGCATTCTGGTTGTTGCGCGAGCGCTCTTCTGGCTGATTTACGCGGTTCTGGCGCTCCACGATATGCCACTCCTGCTGCACAAATTCGAAATTGATAGGCGTCTGTTGCCGATGCTCTTTAGCTTCGGTGCGTGGATGACGGTCTCCAATATCGTTTCCCCACTAATGGCGTATTTGGATCGCTTTCTGATCGGCATGCTGTTGTCGCTCACAGCCGTGGCTTACTATGCCACTCCTTTCGAAATCGTTACGAAGTTTCTGATTCTTCCTGCGGCGATTGTCGGCGTGCTGTTTCCGGCGTTTTCGACCGCGCTGGTGGCAGACCCCGAGCATGCAGCAAAGCTCTTTCGGCGCACGGTAAAGTATGTCGCCATCGCGCAGTTTCCGCTGACGTTGTTGATCGTGCTGTTCGCGCAAAGCGGCTTGAATCTTTGGCTGGGACCTGCATTTGCGAGCCACAGCACCCGCGTTCTGCAGTGGCTGGCGATTGGGGTATTTGCCAACGGACTTGCGACCTTACCCTTTGCGTTGGTACAAGGTGCAGGACGCGCCGACATCACGGGCAAGCTCCACCTTCTCGAGTTGCCTTTTTACCTGGTGACTGTATGGGCCCTGACGAAGCACTTTGGTATTCAAGGCACCGCCATCGCATGGATGATTCGCGTAGTCATCGACTGCGCACTTTTGTTTTGGGCAGTTGAGCGGTTGCTGGGCAATATGTTCCCCGTGCGGACGATGCTTGGCGGGGCGGCTGCAATTGGTGTGGTGTTCGCTGTGAGCATGGCAAACGTGAGCCTGCCGCTCAAACTCATCATTTCAGCAATTCAGTTGATTTTGTACATTATCATCACTTGGTTTGCGCTGCTTGGAAAAGAAGAACGCGCATTTCTGTTGAGGCGCTTGATGGGTAGTGCATCCCCTGTGCAGGACGCTGCAAAATGAATTTGGATCATGCGGATTCGGCGGCTTAGTGATCGATTCTATGACTTCTGAAGGCCCTGCTGGGCACGTCCGGTTCTTTGGCTCTGGAACGAATGCAGAAAAAGATCGCAGCAGCGGCAATTGGCGGTATACTGCCGTCGATGGGAAAGCAAATTGGAAATCCCGGATCAATGTCTATTCGTTCATTTATTGGCCGTCAAATCCACAGAATTGGCTGGAACTACCCCGTTGTAAACCTTGCCGTCAAAGTCGCGGACCCAGTTGACTACATGGTCCGTCTGATGAATGGAAATCGGCATATTCCTCGATTGTCGATCCGAGTGCGGTCCGTGGGCATCACCCTAGATCTAGGTGGCTCCTCATTCCTGCAGCATGGGAAACATTTCGCAGACTTGCTTCGGACATACGCAAAGTTGGCGCCAGACTCCAAAGTTCTGGAGATCGGGTGCGGCTGTGGTACGAACGCATTCGCGGTTGCCGAGATACTTGACGATGGCAACTATGTTGGCATGGATATTCATCACGTTTCACTTGAGGCCGCGAGGGGTAATTCGCGACTGAGACGCAAATGCTTCCAATTCGAATTGCTCGACATTCGAAACAACGAATACAATCCCAAGGGCCAAAATCTTGCTACGGAGTATGTTTTTCCATACCCGAACGAAACTTTCGATGTTGTGTTTTTAATTTCAGTCTTCACCCACATGCTTACGGACGAAGTCATAAATTATGCAAGACAGATTACGCGGATTCTTAAGCCCGGCGGGCGCTGTTTTTTCACGGCCTTTCTTCTCGACCGAGACTCGTCTTTTAAATTTCCTTTCAGATCGCAGGAGCACAGTTACATGAAAAGTGGGAGTCCTGAGATTTGTTTGGCATATTACTCTGACTTTCTGTTATCCACATTCGCCGAGAATGGAATGAGCTGTTCAGCCGGTCCTTTGTGGGGATCCCTACACGGTGGTAGATCGGAAACGGGTCCTCAGGATATTCTCGTCTTTACGAAGCAGTAATAGCGCACGCAACCCGGCGGGCGCGGCGTCACATTCAAGGCTTTTGCTTGATTGGGCACAGTGATTTCGCCGGATCGTCCACTTTGGCGCGTTGCGAGAATCTGCCTTTGGATAGCTTTTTCAAAGGCAGAGAGCAAAGAAGACGATGGGAACGGGAGGATGCTTCTAGAGCTAACGAGCAGTGGGCTATGGAGGCGAGAAAAAGCGGCAATATCGGCGCCAGTGGATGGAAGCCAGGCGCGATGCTTGGATTCGGAGGATGGCCCGTGCATCGATTGTGGATCGTGGGAAGATCTCGAAATTGACCTTAAGGACCGCTCAACAAAGAAACGATACGTGGGCCGGATATGGTCATACGCCGCCACAAAGCGAACCGGGGTTGATTTCGTCTTTTTCACTTCAAATGAGAATTCAGGCTATCCCCCTTTTGGACTTCCTGGTGAACTGGGCTAAAGATAACAACCTGCAGTAGCACATTGAGCATGATGTTTTTGTCGCGAAGAATTAAGAGCTGGCGCTTGATCGCGTGAATTCGATTATGTTTGAAGGCCCTGCTGGGCACGTCCGGTTCTTTGGCTCTGGAATGATTGCGGAAAAGATCGCAAGCGGAGGCAACTGGAAGTATATTGGTCCGTTGCAGTGAAAGCAAAATAGAAATTCCGGTTTGAAAGGATTTTCACATGCATCTCCCCCTGCAACGTATCATCTCGTTTTTACAGAACCCCATTATGCCCCTAAGAGTGCGGCTCCAAGGTCAGGTCAAGAATTTTGATATGTACTTGCCTTATCTTCACGGAAAGAGTGGATTGGAAATCGGTGGTCCAAGCGCGATATTTCGTAAGAGAAGGGCACTCCCAGTTTACGAGCAGGTCGAAAAGCTGGATAATTGCGACTTTTCTCCCTCAACGGTATGGGCGAAACACACCCAGAGTTTTGTGTTCAATCCAAGAAAGGCTCCTGGTAAAACTCTATTCTGTGACGGATCTGCGTTGGCAGATATACCCGACCAGACCTATGATTTCTTGCTTTCTTCGCATAATCTGGAGCACTTTGCGAATCCTGTCAAGGCTCTTAGAGAATGGCACAGGGTTTTGAAATCAGATGGCGCTCTAATTCTAGTACTTCCATACTACCTTGGAACCTTTGATCGCCGCAGACTACCGACGAGCGTTGACCATATGTTCAGTGATTGGGACAAGAATATCGGTGAAGACGACCTGACGCATCTTCCCGAAATCCTCGATAAACACGACCTCAGCATGGATCCAGCCGCTGGAAATCTCAATCAATTTCACAAGCGATCTTTGGATAATAAGTTAAATAGATGCTTACATCACCATGTATTTGATGAGCACAACAGCCGTGAACTATTGTCCAGATCTGGATTTGAGGTTCTGTCCTTCGCCTTTCGGCTTCCGTTCAACTTGTGCTTCCTGGCCCGCAAGATTAGTTCATAGCGTCTGGAACTTCGTGGACGAAATCCCACTTTTCCGGTTTGGAACATCTTCACCGTGTTCATACCAGTTTGACGCTCGAACCGGTAGTACGGCATATGACCTCTTTGCTCGGAATGAACGAAAACTCGCCAAACTCGAAGGAAACACGGGCGCCAGCCTGGTTTCGTAATGCGCGGCGAGTCCTGAGGTGTTTCACTTTCTTTGGCCTCGATCCGAGGCGGCTCGTGAAGAATATGGCCGGTATTCCCTCTTGCATCCGCGATATGATCTAAGAAGCGCTTGCGTTTCCGTCGAAGAGCTTTACGGGTAGTGCGTCACCCATGCGGGACGCTGCAAAATGAGCCTGGATCATGCTGATTCCGCGGCTTGGTGATCGATTCTATGACTTCTGGGTTGGCACTCACATTTCTTGGGCTATTGACGATCGCCAATTATTTCTTGGGGAGACGGCGGGTTTTATACCCGCCGTTCATCTACTCGGCAATCTGGGCGCTCGACCTCGTGATTTTCAAGGTCTCTCCATTAGAACTCAACGAGGTTCATCCAATTACCTGGTGGGTCATCACTGCCGGAGCCCTCGTATTCAGCATTGGGGGCTGGCTGACTCGCTTTGTCCCACGCGCCGTAATTGTTACTCGGGTGACCGAGTTTTCGCGTCCGTCGGCAGCCAATCTCGGTCGCGTCATTCTATTGAGTATATGCATCCTGGCGGTTCCCTTCATGCTGCGCGATGTAGCTCAGCAAGGTTCAGGCGGGACGGGCAGTACCTTAGCGGCCGCGCGCACCGAATACGTCGAATTGGCGAGCGAAGGAAAAGCGGCAGACACGGTCGATAGCAAGCTCCCCCTATTCTCGATTTGCGTGACCATCATCTGCCTGATCGAGAAGAGAGACAAAGTGTTCTGGGCGGCATTTCTGGTCTCTATGGTGTGCTGCGTTCTCACGACCGGCAGGACCTGGATTCTGATGCTGCTCGCCGCAGTCGCCGTCGTATCGATGCTTAAGAACAAGAAAGATAACATTACGGGGATTTTCAAGTACGGCCTTATACCGTTCCTGTTTTTCGTTGTTCTCTTTATTGGCCTTATCTTCTCGAATAAAGATGTTTCAAATTTCCGAGGAAACAATGAGGCGGTCGTGCAGAATTTTACCCTGGCATACATCGTCACTCCAATTCCTGCGTTGGATTATGTACTTACACATCCTTCGGAGTATGCCCATGCAGCCAACCACACATTTTCACTCTTCACGTATATTGCCTACCAGCTTGGATACGAAGTCAAACTCTCACCGGCGCTCGATATTCCTATTTCCGTCCCATGGCCGACTAATGTCTATACCGTGTACAAGTTCTTCTTTACTGATTTTGGATTTCTCGGCATGTTCATCGCCTTTATAGTCATTGGGTTTTGTCAATCCGTTATCTATCGCAGGGCTGTGGCAGGCGGGAAGATCTCATTATATCTTTGCGCACTCCTGACCTTCCCAACCGTGATGTCCATCTTCGACGACCAATACACCGGGATTGTTTTTTCATTGCTGAAGGCGTCAGTTCTTGCTGTTCTCTATTTCTGCTTTCTCAACCGAGTACATTTGGGAATACGCTGGCCGCGGTTTAACTTGGGTATCTGGCCAACTCGCCGGGGAGAAATATGATCGCCGCGATTGTTGTTCTCTTTCATCCGGATCTCAAGATGATAAAGCGCGTTCTATTGAGTTTGGTGGGCCAGGTGGATCGCATTTTTGCCGTTGATAACACTCCTGGCACGTCGCCTGAAGTCTTGAAGCTGATCAAGACCTGCGATTTAGCGACCCATATTCCGCTCGGCGAGAATAGGGGCATCGCAACCGCTCTGAATATCGGTATAAGGAGAAGCCTGGATGCCGGCTCCTCGCATGTGCTTTTATTGGATCAGGACAGCATCGTCTCGCCGGGCATGGTAGATGCTCTTATCACAGCGGAGGCTGCACTTGTTCAGGCAGGCGTGAAAGTCGCAGCGATTGGTCCGCTTTACATCGAGAAGAGAACGGCAACACGTTCCTATGCCCTCCGTTATGGGTGGTTCCACGTCAAGAAGGTTCGCGTCGACCCGGCCATGACCGAGCCTGTCGAGACTGATTGGCTGATCACATCCGGATCCTTGATTCGCGCGTCAGTCTTACGAGAGGTAGGACTGATGCGAGATGAACTTTTTATCGATTGGGTGGATGCTGAGTGGGGCCTGCGATCACGCCGCAGGGGCTTCAAGAGTTTCATTGCTGCAAGTGCACTCATGGAACACAGTGTTGGAGATGCCTCTTTAAGCGTCCTCGGTCACACAATCAATTTCCATAGCTTGAATCGTAACTGTTACATCGTTCGCAATGCGACTTACATGCTGCGTCCAAAGGACCTGGGATGGAGATGGGTAACTGCGATGATTCTAAGGATTCCGAAGCACATAACGGTTCATTCCTGGTATTCGCAACAGAGACTGAAAACTCTTGCCAAGTTAGTCGGCGCAGCGACGGCCGGGGCCCGGGGCAGTGTCGGCCCAATTAAGGAGAAATAATCCGGCAGAGGGGGATGAGCCATTCGTAACCCCAAAGGTTAATGCATCCCGCCGCAAGGCTGCATCACCATGCCGACTTTTTGCAACACCGGAAGACCGAGATAACGCCGCCTTGAGGCTCGCTGCGCGATTAAATGCGCTGCTGGATTAGGGGAATCTTCACTATGAACTGGATTACGCGGAATAGCGCTAGCATCTTGTTTGCCGGACTCATCCTGTCCTTTCTTTGTGGCTCTGTGGTCGCCATTCATGCTGGTCCGCTACTGCGCTACCCCGACGAGCGGGAATGGACCGCATTGGCAGCCAACTTGGCCACGAAACATGTCTATGCCCTTGACGGGATCCACCCAACAGCATTTCGGCCGCCCGGTTTTCCCTTTCTTTTGAGCTTGTGGGTTGCAGTTGGGATCGGCAATGTTGGATTGCGCTTCGTCAATTTGGGCATATTTCTTCTTTCCGAAGTGCTGCTCGTCCTTCTGGCACACAAATTGTTTTCTAAGTGTGCTGGCGCTATCTCAGTTTTACTTGTGCTTGCTTATCCGGTTCTTGTTTATTCGGCCACTCTCCTGCTACCGCAGACATTCGGCGCGATGCTTTTGCTACTCGGGATCTGGCTCATGATTCGAGATGAGAACCCATCAATGAGAAACGTTCTACTGGGAGGCTTGGCCTGGGGACTCCTCATTCTCGCCATCCCGACATTCCTCTTTATTCTCTGCTGGTTTGTATTATGGCTGCTGTGGAAACGCCACAGCTTCCGGAAGAAAGTGTTTCTTTTCGCTTTGCCCATGATTTTGGTTCTGGGCGTATGGACAGCGAGAAACTATGCGGTATTTCACTCACTCTTTTTTGTCGCGACAAACAGTGGAATTAACTTACTACAGGGCAACTCGGAAAATTCGTCCATGGATTCTGACACCCTCACTGACATTAGTAAATATACCCACGTTGCAAGCGGGATGTCTGAAGTTGAAAGCGATCGATTTTACAGAGCAGCAGCGCTCGCATGGACCAAGGAGCATCCGGGCGCAGCTGCTCGCCTTTATGCAGCGAAGCTCGTGGAGTACTTTTCATTCACAGAAAGAACGGCGACCCAAAATGTGGCCACCGAACTCGAGCAGCCGCATTGGCGGACGCCCATCATGCTCTTTACGTACGAACCGCTATTGTTACTTCTGCTTTGCAGAATAGCAATTGCCCGGAAGTATCCGCTTTCTGAGCTGGAGGTTCTTTTCGTAGGCCTCTACTTTGTGAACGCACCCTTTGCGGCAATGTTCTATTCGCGAATTCGATACCGGCTACCTATGGATTGGATTTTGCTGCTTTTGGATGCTGGAATGATCCAGATCATACTCAGCCGGTTGTCTTCTCGCCGCACGGTTGCACAAATTTGAGATCGCGCATCAATCAAGGTTGGCAGCGATCGGCGAGAGCCATGCGGTTTCAGGCCTTTGACTTCAAGTGTGACGACAGTGAATCGGAAAATGAAGATTGCCATCCTCGGCACCCGGGGCATCCCGGCTAGATATGGCGGGTTCGAGACATTTGCGGAAAAGCTCGCAATTGGACTCTCCGCCCGGGGATTTGACGTGACCGTCTTCTGCGAAGCGGACGAGACACCTGCCCCTGGCGCTTTTAAAGGCGTGCGACTGCGCTATAAATCGGCTCCTGCGCTCGGCTCCCTGCGAACCATCTTCTTCGACTTGAAATGCCTGTGGGCGGCTCGCAAGGTTTACGACGTGGTCTACATGCTTGGTTACGGCGCAGCGCCATTCTGCGTGATCCCGCGGTTCTGGGGCAGCGAGGTATGGATCAATCCCGACGGGCTTGAATGGGCGCGCGCAAAGTGGAGTTTTGCGGCAAGGGCCTATTTTCGGTTGATGGAATGGGTTTCAACCCGCGTTGCCAGCCGCTTGATTGCGGATTCCGGCGCAATTGCCGATAGTCTTTCAAGCCGCCACGGAAGACTTCGTGCCTGCAGCGTGATCGCATACGGCTGCGATGTCATCCATGCGGCTCCAGATGTTGAGCTCCTGTCTGCGTGGAATCTCGCCCCTGCGGGGTATTACCTAGTCGTCTGCCGCTTGGAGCCTGAGAACCATATCATGGAGATTCTCCGCGCATTTCAGCTGTCCAACAGCAAGAAAAAGCTCGTGGTGGTCGGGGATCATCTGGCCGGGACGCGCTATGTCGAACAGCTTCGCGGCGTTCAAGATTCCCGGATACGGCTCATCGGAACCGTTTATGACCACGCGAAGTTGGCAAGCCTGCGGTACCACTCATTTGCATATTTTCACGGCCATAGTGTCGGCGGCACAAACCCATCTTTGCTGGAAGCAATGGGATGCGGAAATCTCATTGTGGCTCATGACAATCCGTTCAATCGAGAGACTCTTGCAACATCGGCTCTCTTTTTTGAAGGAGTCGAGGATCTAAAAGAGATCGTCGAAAGAATTGAGAGTTGCAACTTTGACGCACCGAAGATGCGGTTGGAGACCCGGCAGCGTGCGGCTGACCACTACAGCTGGCCAGCGATCATTGAGCAGTATACAGATCTTTTGAACTCAACTTTGTTACACCGTTGAATGCTGAGGTGCGTGTGAGACTCCGTTGGATTCTTCTGGCAGTCCTCTTGTGGCATGCGGATTGGTGCTTTGCGCAAGGGCAGAGCGCCGGTGCAAATGCCCTTCCTTCCGATTTACGGCTCGACTCCTCCATGGCTGAAATGGACTCACACGGGTCGGTCTACGTGCCGCTCGACAATTGGGTTTACCCTACCCTAGACCGGCTGCATGCGCTCGGCTATGTAGACACCGCGTACCTCGGGCTCCGTCCGTGGACACGCACGAGCATCGCTCACATGCTCGAACTCAGCGCGGATCGCATCGAGTCCGATGCAAAAAACGACGAGGCGCGATCGATCTTCGCCGCGCTGGTGCGGGAGTTCAGACCCGATATCGATCGAAGCAGCAGCGGCGCCGCGCCTTGGCGGGCGCAGCTCGAGAGTGTCTATACCCAGTTCCGCGGTATCGGTGGCACACCATTGCGCGACAGTTTTCACCTCGGTCAGTCGATCGTCGACGACTACGGACGGCCCTACGAAAGCGGTTTCAACAACTACAGCGGCTTCAGTGCGCGCGCTTCAGCGGGACGGTTTTCGCTGTATTTTCGCGGCGAAACGCAGTATGCGCCGTCAGCGGCTGGATACTCCCCGGCGCTCGCGGCCTATCTCTTGAATCCAATCGACGGCATTGCCTACGCCGGAAATTCTGTCTTTGCCACCATCCCCGAAGGCCCGATCGCGGCGACGGGCAAAGTTCACGTCATGGAAGCGGCGCTGTCGTATCACCTCCTGGGGCATGAGATCTCCTTTGACAAAAGCGATCATTGGCTTGGCCCCGACAAGGGCGCTTCCATGCTCTGGGGCAACAATGCCGAGAACATCTACGAGTTCCAGATCAACCGAATCGAACCGTTGCGCGTTCCCGGGCTCTCACGCATTACTGGTCCGTTTCGCTACGACTTCTTCGTGGGCGGCTTACATGGTCACACATTGGTACCGAACCCCGCCGCTGCATCCGATCCCACCGAAGCCACTTCCTCGCCGGACACACCGAACGTGATCAATCCCGGCAACCCTTGGGTGCACATGGAGAAGATCAGTTTGAAGCCCACGCGCGATCTGGAATTCGGATTCGACCGGCTCACCGTTTGGGGCGGTGAAGGCCACGCGCCGATCACTATCCACACTTTTCTACATAGCTTCTTCAGCTTCCAAAATGTACTTGGTAACCCAAAAACCGGGGCTAGCGAAAAGAACGGAAGGGACGATCCCGGAGATCGCCTCGGCACCTTCGATTTCAGTTGGCGGCTTCCTTATCTCAGCCACTGGATCACGCTCTACACGGACTCATTGGTGCACGATGATGTGAGTCCAATCAGCGCGCCACGGCGTTCCGGCGTCCATCCTGGGATCTATCTCGCACGCTTTCCGGGCTTTGAGCATCTAGACCTGCGCCTGGAGGGAGCAAACACCGACACTCCCAGCTCGTCCGGACGGTACGGTCAGTTCCTCTACTGGGAAGGTATCCAGAGGCAGGGCCCTACGAACAACGGCTTCCTACCTGGCGATTGGGTCGGACGCCAAGGCAAAGGCGGGCAGGCTTGGCTCACCTATCACCTCTCGCCGCAGGAAGAAGTGCAGTTCCAGTACCGCAACGCGAAGGCCGCCAGCGCGTTTATCACGGGCGGCACCACGCAAAATGACTTCGCTGTCCAAGCCACAAAGCGCGTGCGAACCGACTTTGAACTGCGCGGCTGGGTACAATACGAGAGGTGGAAGGCTCCGAAATACGAAACAGGCCTGCACAGCGATACTGTTGCAACTTTCCAGATCACGTGGTTCGCGCCCTCGCGCAAGTAGCCTTGCATGAGCTGCGGCGACGCCCGATCTCTGCAGTCGTTTCGCGGCCTCCAGTCAAGAATGGACAGTAAATCCTGGCCAAAACTTGATGAGAAATGGACAGTAAGATGGATAGTAAGCGAGGTAGGTTGTTGAAAAGTATAGGAAATTATTGCGAAGGCAGCGCTCTAACCTGTATTTCTCACACGCCCTGTTTTTTGGCGGTAACGAGTTGATTGCGGGAAGTGCGGCGGTTGTTTGTGGACGGCGACAAGGGCTAGGTGAGGTTTTTCAGGCCGTTCTCAGCCTGGGCTC
>JBEKGW010000037.1:0-41037 GCA_050012595.1 Terriglobales bacterium | reverse complement strand
CTGTCCGTTGCTACATCCACGCGGTGACGGATTTCTCTAAATACTTCCACCGCTCGCCTGAGCGCCTTGGTCCAAGCCACATTCGTGAGTACCAGGTGCATCTGTTCCGCGATCGGAAGTTGTCGCCTGGCACCATCCAGAGCCGTTGTACGGCTCTGCGGTTTCTCTTCGTCAAGACCCTTCGACGCCCCTACCTGCTCGACGAGATTCCTTTTCCCAAGCGCCCCAGGAAGCTGCCGACCGTACTCAGTCCGGAAGAGGTCGCGCGCCTGATTGACTCGGCTCGTAACCTGATGCATCGCACCATGCTGATGACGTTGTATGCAACCGGGCTGCGAAGAACCTGTTCCGTTACCCCCAGAGCCCTCATGGTCTGTGAAACCAGAATGTGGCGGTGGACTACTTTTACTCCGCCACATCACGCCGCTAACGCGGCGCGATGTGGTCTATTCTTGCTCCGGCGCGTACACTTCCGCGATGAATGCCTGAATGTCCACTGGTTCGAAACCTTGGCCGAGGCCAAGCAACTGATCGAAGCTTGGCGGCAGGAATACAATGACAGTCGTTCTCACAGGGCTCTCGAGGACAGGACGCCGAGTGAATTCGCCAGTCAGTACGCGGCTAGCCGCGTACTGACTGAAACCTAAAACCGCCGAAGACTAACATTCCGCTTGGTGCAAAAAACCTGGTCCGATCACCGCTGCGCTACACTAACACTCACTCTGGTACAAAATATCGGGCAGGCCAGATGTCGTAGCTCGATTGCTCGCTGCAACGCATCGACGGCCAGGCGGGACGTAAGGGTGCGATCCAGCTTCCACCCCACAACCTTGCGTGAGCAGCCGTCCAGGATCACCGCCAGATAGACAAATTCGGCCTGCAGCCGGATGTAAGTGATGTCGGCTACCTAGAGCTGATCGATCCCGTTGAGCTGCATGCGCCGCGCCAGATTCAGATAGACCTCCAGTCCATGATCGGAATCTGTAGTGCTCACGAACTCCTTGGGCTGGACGGCGAGCAGGTTATCTTCCCGCATCATCCGCGCCACTCGCTTGTGGTTCACCAGCATGCCGCGACGTTTCAGCTCCGCAGCCACCCGCCGGTAGCCATAGCGACGCCTGTGCTCGAGTGCGATCTGCCGGATGGTCGACTTGACCTCGGTCTCCTCTTCGTGAGGTCGGCGTTCTTGCAAGAAACGGTAGAACCCCACCCGGCTCACCCTCACCAACAGGCACATTCGCTCGATACTCAGGCCGCCTTGCATCGGCATCACCTCCCGGATCTGGTCGTAGATGCCGTCCCGCCAGAGCCCTTGCTGCTCTGGCGCCGAGCCTCGACTCTTTGCAAGGCACCTTTGAAAAAATCTGTCTCCAGCGTCTTTTCCGCTAGCACGCGCTTCAGATCCCGAACCTGCTTGCGCAGTTCCCGGACCGGAGACGTGACCCTGGCGCTGGCTTCACCTGAATGCTCAAGCTGCCGTTGCCACTGATACAGAATGGTGCGGTGGACGCCCAGCTCATCAGCCAACGCCGAAACGCTGGGACAGTCCCTCATCCGCTCCATCGCCATCTGCCGGAACGACAGAGGGTATTTCCCAACTCGCTTCTTTGCCACTTGCAGTTCCTTTCCCTGCCAAGTGTCGCAAATAGAAATGTCTCATTTTGTGGGGTCAGTCCAGCGCCGAACGCATGGAGTCACGTCGACACTCGCCCCGCGCTGTGGCCCCGCGGGGTCGCAGCTAACAGAACATCCCACGCCGCGCCGAGCCCGAATTACTGGCAGCTAGCCTTAAAACAGAGGTTCTGGCTGAAGAACTTCATCACGTGATTCTGGAAGCGGTCGGCGACGGCGCTGGTATGCGTGCCGTGGTAGATTTCGAAGCTGTTTGCGATGCCGTAGGTGTCGAGCACTTCATGGAGCTTTGTGGTATCGAAGCGTAGGCCATCCTGGTCGCCGACATCGATAGCGATGGCGCGGTACTGGCGCAGATTCCCAATGTACTGATCGATGAAAGCCAGCGGAGCGTTGGCCGCCCATTTGGCAACGATTTCCGGTTGCACTACTCCATCTTTAGTCGGCAGATCAAGATAGAGAGGAGGATTCTCTGGATCGGGCGACCATGCCGCCGCAGAGGCAAGCTGGGTGCGAGCGAAGAAGGGGAGCTTTGCAGAATCCTCGGGCGACTTCACTGCATCCAACGACTTTTCGAGTTCGGGATTCGCGGGCCCAGCCGTTCGAGCGGACATGCAGCAGGGGCTCATGATGTAAAGACTGCCGAAAACATCGGAGTGTTTCATGCCGATGCGGGAGGCGCCATAGCCGCCCATGGAGTGGCCGACGAGGCCGCGGCTCAAACGATTGGGAATAGTGCGGTAATGTGCATCGATGTAGGAAACGACATCTTGGGCGATGTAATCCTCAAAGTCCCCCGTCGTGACTGAATTCGAGTACATGGAGCCGTTGTGTACCGTCTTGGAGTCGGGCAGGACGACGATCATCTCTTTGGCGCCTTGCGCGAAGGCGCCCTCGATGGTCTGAGGCACATGGATCTCGTGCGTCCACTGCTCGGCACCGATGGAATAGCCATGCAGAGCGTATACGACGGGATAACGCCTATGCCTGTCTTTGCTGTAGCTGGGTGGAAGGAAGACAAAAACGTCGCGGTCGACGGCGTCTCCTTCCAGATTGCCGTCGAGTGATTTGCCGTGAATCTTAATGTGTTCCACGGTCACGGGCTTTGCACCCGGGACCATTGGCGGCACTTCGGTTTGAACCTGTGCCAGACACAAACTCGCGCTGGCACCGGCAAGTAAAACCAGGACTGCAAACAAGCCAACGAATTTGAATCGCATCATCCTTGCTCCGGTCAATCTCCGCGTATTGACTCCGCACTGCCTCATGTCCTGCATTTTCACCCCCCTCACTGCGCGACCGAGAACCGATAGATGTTCACGCTGATTGGCGCAACCGTGATGGTCCAAGAAGCATCGCCCGCCGAAATCTCCTTCACTTCAACCTGTGGCGGCTGGCCCACATGGTTGGCGGCATCCAGGCTTTTCCCGGTCAGGAGCCACAGTGTCGCTGGCCCGGCGACATGCTCGCCGATCACGCTCAGATCGAACTTCTGCTCTGACTCCGTCGCGTTCACGACGGCGAGGTTCAGATACTTGTGATCCGGCGTGAGCGCCGCAAACATGTCGAGCGGATAGGTCGGGCTGCCGGAGCTTTTCTTCGGCTCATCGGCATAGCGCTGGCTGTCTGTCTCCGGTTGCGGCGAATTCCCCGCGATCGCAACCGGAATGGTTCCGACAAAATGATTGCCGTACATCCTGAACAGGAGACCAGTCGTATTCAGCACGGAAGAGGTCGGGCTGATATCGAGCGTCGAGACGCCCATGGTGTGCGCCGTCATGGTCAGGAAATCGGTGTGCCGCATCATTTCGTCGAAGAGCATTGCGTAGGCAAAAGCCACTTTAAGATTCGGCCCCATCATTCTGCCTCCGCCGAAGTACGCGTACTCGTCGATTGAAAGGAAGATCTTCTTATCGATCATCGCCGGAAAGCGCTGCTGGTATCCCTCCCATTCTTCGGCTTTGCGCTCGATGATGTCGCCGGCATAGCGCGCAAACTCGAGCGTTGTCGGGTCATATGTCACCCACGCGTCGTTTGAAGGCGCGTCCTGCGGCAGCCTCTTGGCTTTTTCAACATCGAAGTGCCGGCCCGGCGACTCATACCAGTGCTCGGCGATGCCGTCGAAGTTCCCCCAGCAGTTCTTCAGAAAGCCGCCCGTCCAGTCGATATCCGACCCGAACAGCGGTTGCATGTTGTCCACGTACTTGGCGCGATCTTCACCCGTCAGGGCCGTCGCCTCCAGCATCCTTCCTGACGCGATGAGGGTGATCGACGGATCGACCTTGCGCATCTCCTTGGCAAATTCATTGTGCTTGAGTACGTAATACTTCAGGTCGGTGTAGCCCATTTGAAACGATCCCCAGGGTTCGTTGCCGATATTCCAGAACTTGATGTGGTATGGTTCGGGATGGCCGTTCTTGGCGCGCATCGCGCCGAGCCGCGTGGTGACGGCGCCGTTCATGTATTCCACTTCTTCGGCTGCCGAGTGCGCGTCGCCGAATCCCGCGTTCACCGTGACATACGGTTCCACGCCGATCAGTTTGCAGAGCGTCATGAATTCGTCCAGGCCCACGTCGTTCGGCTGCATGGCGTTCCAGGCGTAATCAAACGTCGGCGGGCGCTTGTCGATGTCGCCCACGCCGTTGTACCAGCTCCAGTCAGAGAGGAAATTGCCGCCGGGCAGGCGCCACATCCCGGAATGCAGCGTGCGCAAAAGCGCAATCGTGTCCGGCCGAAATCCCTCGATATTGTCGGCAGGCATCAGCGATACAGTGCCGATGTGAAAATTCCCGCTGCCCGTGCCGATGATCTCGAAGGCCGCATCGCTCGTGTCCGCATGCGCCGTAAAGCTGAGTGGGAACTTCTTGTATTCGCTGGTGAGCGCGCCAATCGAGATGGTCTGCCGGTCGTTCGCACCCTCGCCCCAAATCAGCGCGACCTTCACCCCGGCGCCCGATGTGCCGCGAAGATAAATCCGTCCCGTATACTTTTTGCCTTTGACCAGCGCCAGGCCCGATTGCCGGATTCCGTGCGGCGTGCTCGAGTCGAGTTCAATCCGAGGGCTCTGGTCACCGACAAAAGGCTGGTCCTTGTCCATTATGACAACTGCGTCCGGACCCACGGAACGCCATTTGCGCAGCGGCATTCCGCGGAAACCGCCGCCCTGCCGCGCCGGCGCCGTCTCTTCTTTGGATGTGATTGGGAAATAGAACTTTCGGTCATCGAGCATCTCGGCCCACAGGCTGCGATAAATGAGCGGGCCGATGTGCTCGATGAACATGCCGAACTCGTACTTCGAAACCGGCGCCGCGATTTTTTGGGTGTCGATCGTGACCGCCAGCTTATCCGGAGCCGCCGGCCCGGCCTGTTGCGCCGCGGCCGCGGCCGCAAACCCCATCGACAACACCGGCGCCGCGAGCACGGCAATTCGCATTTTCATTCGTCCCCTCCCGATTCTTTCGCTCATTTCTTTCTTTTCCCGACCGGACTCTGTCTCTCGTGTTTGCTTCGCTTGAAATCCGCTGTCCGTCTCCCGTGCAATTCCCGCGCTGCCGGTGCTGTCCGGAATGCGTTTAGCAAGAAAGCGCTTACTGGATCGAGCGAAATAAGACCGCTCCTTTGAATCATAGGCATTGTATTGGGTAAGGCGATGCAACGAAAAGCCTCTTTCTCAACCCCAATCCAGAAATCGTTTTCATAACGAATTCGCATCAATGCCGCGGGCTCACGAACTGAATCTGGTCTTGTCTATCCTCTTCGCGCCAGGCCAAACCGCACGAAATGATCTCAGTCATCGGCGCGTCCCTACTCGTGGCAGGGGTTCCCGCCGCAGAGTGCGCCCGTAATCCCCTGCCCCTCAGCGATGATATAAATGCGATCGACAGCAGGAAGCTTGATCGTTTCTCGATTGCCTGAAGGCCAGTGAATCTCCGCCGTTCCGGCGTCGGTGGCGTCTCCCAGGCCGAAGTGAACACGCATGTCGTTCGAAGAAAGATAGCTGCCGCCACTCAGAACATCCTCGCGCTGGCGGATTTCGTCAGCGTTGAGGTATACAGTCGCTCCAACCGCATCGCGTGGGCTCTTAGGTCCTCCGATCAGCTTCAGCTCGACCCAGTGGTGGCGATCGGGGTTCACATTGCGCAGCAGCACCGGGACTCCGTCCATATTGTTGACGATGACGTCGATCTTGCCATCATTGAAGATGTCGCCGAACGCCGCGCCGCGGCCCACCATTACCTCCGCGAGTCCGGTGCCTTCAACCGGTGGGACCACTTCGAATTTGCCGTTCTTCAGGTTGTGAAAGAGCAGGGGGCGCTGGGCATAGCTTTGACCCCAATCCGGGTGCTGGTCCGCCTGCGGATAAACGTGGCCATTGATGATGAGCAGATCCTTCCAGCCGTCGTTGTCGTAATCGAGGAATCCATCTCCGAATCCGACAAACGGAATGCTTGGCTGTGCGATTCCGGCCTGATAGCTGACATCGTCGAAGAGACCGGTTCCATCATTCCGGAAGAGCACGTCAAAGTCGTCGGCAAAGGTCGTATTCACCACCGACAGGTGCCCGTTGTTTTCATAGTCTCCGACCGCGATGCCCATATTGGCGACCTCGCGCCCGTCCCCATTCAGCGCATAGCCGTTCAGGTAAGCGTCGTCTTCGAATGTTCCATTGCCTTTGTTGATGTAGAGATAGTTTGGTGTGGAGTCATTGGCTACCAGCAGGTCCGGCTTTCCGTCGTTGTTGACGTCTGCAAACAGGGCACCCAGCCCGTAATAGCCATTGGGATCGTCGACGCCAAGCTTCTTGCTCACGTCGGTAAAGGTGCCGTCGCCATTGTTGTGAAACAAATGGTCATGCTCCCCATTCAGCCCGCGCGGGCCGCACATCACAGGCGCTCCGCGAAATTGACAGACCAAAGAGCCTGCCTTCCCTCCCGATTGGATTGAATCGGCAAGATCGAGTTGCAAGTAGCCGGCTACAAACAGGTCAAGACGGCCATCACCGTCGTAGTCGCCGAAGGTTGCGCCTGTTGACCATGTTCCGAGCGCCACCCCCGCATGCTCGGCAACATCTGTAAAAGTTCCGTTGTGATTGTTGTGGTAAAGCCGGTTTTTTCCGTAGTTGGTCACGTAAAGATCGGGCCAGCCGTCGTTGTCGTAGTCTGCAACCGCACACCCGTATCCCCAGCGGTCATTGGCCACACCCGCCTTTTGCGTCACATCGGTGAAAGTTCCGTCGTGATTGTTGCGAAAGAGAGCTGCATGCGGAGGAACGGCTTTGCCCGCCAGAGCATCGTAGGTCGAGCCATTCACAAGGTAAATATCGAGCCAGCCGTCGTTGTCATAATCCAGCAGGCAAACACCGGGGCCCTTGGCCTCCACGATCAATCGCTTCTCGGGAGTGCCGGCCGTATGATGCCACCGCGTGAGGCCAGCCGCTGCCGCGACATTCTGGAACACGATCGGACCACTCTTGACGAACCCTCCGGCAGTGATGGGACGGTGCTGACTGTCGAAAATGCCCTCGTGCGGACCAGCAGTCGCCATACCGCCTTGGGATTGTTGCACTTGATTCCCGGCGCTCCCTGCGCTCGATTGCGAGGTCGCGTTGTCCGCGGACGGCAATTCTTGGGCGGATAATCCGGATGCCCCTATCAAGACAGGAGCGAGAAGAAGAAGGATCATAGGAATCCTATGGAACGCCCGTACCGTAACGTAAAACAGCATAACCAGCGACGCCGCCGGCTTGCGGCTGCTCCTCATAGCGCAATGGATCCATGTGCTGCGCAAGACGAGGACACCCTCGCGGATGCGGTGAAGATGGACAACGAGTGCAAGCACAAAGACCTTTCTGTGAATCTGGCGAGCGATGCCTCCAATCCCGCAACCGCGCGCTCATTTCGCCCGGTCAGGCATAGCGCACGATTGAAAGTCTTGTTTTCTGAGTTTTTGACATCCGGGCCACGCCGATTATACGCTGCAAAATAAAGCTAAAGTTAGCGATTGCTTCCCGGCATTCTGCGTTGCTCTAGAAGACCATTGTCCGTTCCATCGGATTTGAGAATGGCATCATTAGCCGAGCAGATTTTTTGCATGCCAAGGGGTGATGCGGGGCTCATTTCTGCTTTGCATGAGCAGAGTCTAATTGGATTCAGGGGTGTGTTGCACCGGAAACCCGACTCTAGCTCCCGGCTTCGCAGTACGGTGTTGCAACGAATTGAGGAAGACAAAGTCCACATTTCGTTCGAGAACGCTCTCGAACAGTACCGTACTGTACCTTGCCAATAACCATAAAGTTAGCGCTTACTTCATGCGTGCTTGAAAAAGGTGTGTCCTTGGGGGTCTGTTTCGGAGAGATCACCACATCAATCGGTCTGCGGAGGCTCTGAATCTTTCTTCGGAGACCTGAGGCCAATCGGAAGCGATATCAACAGAGAAGAATCTTAGGAGGCAGAATGACCAGGTTACGTTTCGCAGTTTTGGCGGTCCTGATGACTGCCATCGGACTGACGTTCCTTTCGAAGCTCAACGCGCAGGGAAAGAGTATTACAGCCTCACTGTCGGGTACTGTTTCCGATCCGTCCGGGGCCAGAGTCCCGAAAGCGACGGTGAGGCTCACCAATCCAGAAAATGGAATCAACCGAATTGACACCACAACTGCAGTCGGAGAGTTTTCGTTTTCCTTTCTGCCGGAGGGCACCTACACCCTTGAGGTGAGCGCTCCGGGATTTAAGACAACCAAGCAGAACGGGATCGTCCTCACCGCCGGCGATACTGTGACTCTGACGATCAACCTGACGATCGGCACGACCGAGCAGGTGACCGTCAATACAAGCGGGCCGCTGCTGCAAACACAGGACGCGAACGTCAACACCGAACTCTCCACCGCGCAAATTCAGGAACTTCCACTCAACCTCCGAAATGACCTCGCCTTCGCGACATTGGATTCCGCCGTGAACGTGCAGGGCGACCGGCAGTTGTTGGCGGCGGGTGGGAGTGAAGATACGGCCGACCAGGATTACTCCTTTCTGAATTTTGGAGGTGGCTATTTCGGGACCAACCTCTTCCTCCTTGAAGGCGGATACGATGTAGCCCAAGGCTGGGGAGGAATCTTGTATGTGCCTGCCCCGGAGGACACGGCCGAAGTCAAGGAAACCAGCTACTCGTTTTCAGCCGAATACGGATTCAGCACCGGCAATGCGATCAGCATTACCACCAAGGCTGGTACCCACGACTACCATTTCCTTGCTGACGAGTACATGCGCAACCAGGACCTGGACTCCAACCTTTACTTCCAGAAACTGCACGGCCAGCCCAGGCCTGACGACCATCGCAATCAATTCGGAATCGCCGGCGGCGGGCCGTTGTATATCCCCGGCATCTATAAGCAGCGGAACAAAACCTTCTTTTTCGCCAACTATGAGGGCTTGCGGCTCAACGGCGCCCTAAGCTACAGCGCAAATGTGCCTACCACTGCCGAATTGGGGCTGAGCGGGACCGGGGCCGACTTCTCGTCGGAACTGACTACAAACCTAGCGAAAGATTCTGGGGGATTTACAACAGATGCGTTGTGCCGGCCCGTCTACGCCGGGGCGATCTACAACCCTTATACCTCCAGATCGGTCACGGCTACCTGCGCTACGGCCCATAACACCGTCGGACAAACCGTTTCCATCCGCGACCCCTATCCGGGAAACATAATACCCACAACCGGCGTGGGGGCGATCGACGCTTTGGCGAACAAATTTGCCACGGGAAAGTACTGGCCGGCCCCACAGAATGGGGGCGCTGGCTACAACTTCTACTCCTCGGTGAGTGCGCCGACGACTTCGAACGAGTGGGGAATTCGCATCGACCAAAACATCAGTGCGAATGACCGAATCTACGGGCAATTCTCGAACAAGCACGAGGGAAAGGTCCAAACGGGGGCCTTTTACGGACCGAACGATATTGCGGGGCCCTACAACTACGACCCCAACAACCGCATGTTTGGGGTTTTGGGCTATTCTCACGTGTTCACGCCAACATTTGTCCTGACCAGCAGCCTGTTTTTCATTCGCAATCCCGGGGGGAACAGGGTCCAGGGATTTCCGTTCCAACCGTCCACGCTCGGGCTGCCGGCCCAGCTCGATGGGTGGACGCCGCAATTTCCACAGGTTCAGTTTGGGAACACCTTTGCCGGGAGTCCCGATGCTCCCCTGGGAGCGACACAAAACTCCGGCGAAGCCGACTTCCCGCAGAATAACGGCAGCCTGAGCATAGACGTGAACAAGGCTTTCAAAGCACATTCCGTCTCGCTCGGGTATCTGGGCGTTTGGCAGACAGACGACGGCGGCAGACTGGTACCGACAGTATTCAACTTCTCAGTTGCCATGACGGCAGGTCCCGACCCACTGAACCCGGCGGTAAACACAAACGGGGACCCGTTTGCCTCCTTTATGGCGGGCGCGGGCAATTCCGGGAACGGCTCGGCTGGCAGCACGGGATTTAACGCATATCCCGCGCCAACGTACTACCTGCATGGGATGTACGCTCAGGATGATTGGAAGGCGGGTAAGAATCTCACCTTGAATCTGGGCTTCCGCTATGAGCTTCAGATGCCGCCAACAGCCCGGCATAACCAGCAGGCGTATTTCGATTTGCATGCCCTTAATCCGATCAGCGCGGCGGCGGGAATCCCGGTTTACGGAGAGACCGTCTACAACACGCCGGCAAATCGCGGTCTGTACCAGAAGAATCTGGATGATTTGGCGCCCCGCCTCGGCTTCGAGTGGGCCCTGGTGCCGAAGCTGGTGATGCGAGGTGGCTACGGCATTTATTACGCGAGAAACTTCTATGGCGGCAATGGACCGGACCCGGGGTATTCGACATCGACAGCGTGGACTTCATCGATTGATGGGATCAAGGTGACGACGCCCCTTGCACAGGCATTCCAATCGGGACTTGTGCCGGTTACCGGGAACGCGCTGGCAGGCCTGACGGGCGTAGGCCAGACCCCCGCCGTGGTGAGTCCGTACCGTCCCGATCCTTTCACCCAACAGTTCATGTTTGGATTCCAATACGCCTTCACTACCAACGACGTGCTGGATGTCAACTACGTAGGCAGCCGTGGAAGGCGCATTACCAATGCCGGCGGCATGAACTACGACCAGCTCGACCCAAAATATCTTTCCATGGGCTCGGCACTGGGGAACTCGGCGGGCACCAATCCGTTTGCCGTGGCGCTGGCCAACCTTGGACTTACTCCTATGGCTTGCCCGTGGACTGTGGCGCAATCCTTGTCGCCGTATCCGGAATTCTGCGGAAGCGTCTCAGACTCGGAACCCCCGGTCGGAACCAACAACTACAACGCATTGCAGGCTAGCTTCAAGCACCGTTTTGGCGCGGGCCTGATCTTTACCGCCTCCTACACCTACTCGAAGTTCCTCTCCGATGTGGCTGGGCCGGAGGAATGGGGTTCCATCAATGGCGACACCGGAGGCTCGGGTATCCGCAACTACTATGACCTGCAGGCGGATTGGACGGTTGACGGTGACGATATTCCTCAATCTGTGGTTTTGAACTATGTGTATGACCTGCCGTTCGGCCGCGGTAAAAAGTTCGGCAGCGGCATGAACCGTGTAGAGGACGCCGTTGCCGGCGGATGGGAGGTAGCGGGTATTACCACCGTCCAGAGCGGTTTCCCGATGTCAATCGGCCCCAACGGGAACGCCTCAACCGTTTATGGCGGGAGTCAGCATGCAGACCTGACCGGGCAAGGTTTTAAGACCGGCAACTGCGGCTCCGTCACACACCCTCCCGTCATCCCCGTGGGAACGAAATACTGCTTCTTCAACCCATTGGCCTTTACCCCGCCGCCTGCTTACACGTTCGGCACTGGCCCTCGCTACTATTCCAATCTGCGGGCTCCCGGATACGTGGATGAAGATTTGACGTTGGGCAAGTGGTTCAAGTTCACGGAGAAACTGCGTCTGCAGTTCGCTGTGCAGATGTTCAACGCTTTCAATCACCCCAATTTCGATATACCGGACTCTGGCGCGGGCGATACGACCATGGGCGAGGCCTCGGGCACCCAGGGAGCAAGAGAAATGCAGGGTGTGCTGAAGATAACTTATTAGAGCCCATCTATGCAGAGGACCGTACTTGCTCTCTGCCTGACGATCGCGTTCACAAATCTGAATGTGAACGCGATCGTCTTCGCGGATGCGCCCGCAGAAACCATTCAATCCCTCTTGGCCGAGGCTGCTGCGGCTCAAGCCAGGGGGGATTTTCGTTCCACGGCGGAAGCGTATCGCAAGGCTACTGAACTCGAACCATCGATCCCGGAACTGTGGGCGCGCCCAGGGCTTATGTACCACGCGGTAGGTGGGCGCTTTGAAGTGATCGTTGGCGAGGGCGTTCGCCATGAAGAGCCAGGGCGATCACGCTGCCGACTTCCATTTGAGGGCGACGAAGATCACTCCAAATGATGGGAATGCCTGGCTTGGGTTGGCCGGCTTATCTGTCGCAAGGGGACTCTGACCATCGAGTCATGATGAGCACATAAGAGGACCTGAATTACGACAAGTCCCAAGTCAGCGGATCGTCGCCGACCAGGCGCTTATTCGCCGAAACATTGTTGCAAAACATCGCGCGGGTTTTCGCCAGATACTGCGAAAGGTTCAAATCCTGAATGAGATTTACCGAAGTATTCTCTTTTTCACTTTTCAGGAGTCACCATGTCCAAAATCGGTCTCGAATGCAAAACCAACAATCAAATCTCTTCAGCGCGACTGCACAAGCTTTGCTTCGTGTTAGCCACAGCAGTTTCTTGCACTAACTGGCTAGGTTTAAGAAGCGAAGGGCAAACCTCCGCCGGATCCAATCAAAGAACACCTGCAAATACTCCCGGGACGAAAAACCCAGAGGAGCAGGTCGATATAGATTACAAAGAGACCAACCTTATACCGATGACGCCAGCAGCTCCCATCGCGATCTTATCGGTTCACAAGATAGAAGGAGGAGCCGTATTTAAGATGCAGCCTGGAGTGATGACAGTTCACTTTTGTAACGACAACATTGTCCATGTATCCTATGCTCCAGGCGATGAACCTCCTACGGACAAGAGTCTTGCTGTAATCGGATGTCAGGAGCAATACGATCCCCCTCTAAAGCTTGTTGAGACCTCGGAAACTATAAGCCTTGCCGGAGATAAGTTATCGGTGTTCCTGAATCGATACACGGGAGCGCTGACATTTCTGACTCCAGCGGACAACAAGATTTTGACGGAACCGCAAAACGGCGGGAAAGCGATGCAGAAGGCAACGGTGAATCAGGAAGACACTTACCATCTGCAGCAGGAGTTTCTTTCCCCGCCTGATGAAGCACTTTATGGTTTGGCAGAAGGGCAGGATGGAGTTTGGAACTGGCGGGGAATGCCCATCGACCTGATTAGTCAGAATATTATTGGTGCTTTTCCCATCATGGTTTCCAGCCGGGGTTATGGACTACTGTGGGACAACGAGTCGCTAACGGAGTTTAACCCAGTGAGTTCGAATGAAGAGATTTCCCTGAATCCTTCAAGCCGAACGGGGGTGTATACCCCTCGAAGAACCGGAGACTATGTGTTTTTTGCAAGAGGTGGGGATGGAGCCCGTGAAATTGGCATCGCTGTTGGCGGCCGGGTCATCCACGATGATAAAAATATGTGGGTGCCATATACGTCTGTGGTTAAGGTACATTTGACCGCAGGGGAAAGCTACCCCGTGAGGTTGCTCGGCGGCGGTAAGACGGCGAAGCTTTATGGCCGGCCGCTGGGGAACACTACGGTGTTCAGATCGGAAGCCGGCAAGGATATCAGCTACTACTTCATTTATGGTCCGAATATCGATAAAGTCGTGGCCGGCTACCGATTGCTTACAGGAACTGCGCCGCTATTTCCTAAATGGGCGTATGGATTGTGGCAATGCCGCGAGCATTATTCGAGTCAAGAGGAAACACTCGATGCTGCTGAGGGGTTCCGCAGTCGCCATATTCCAGTGGATCTAATCATTCAGGATTGGCAATATTGGGGGAAATGGGGCTGGGGAGCCTATCAGTTCGATCCTACGGCTTACCCAGATCCCGCCGAGATGATTAAGAAACTCCATCAGCTGGACTTCCACTACATGATTTCAGTGTGGGCGGATCCCAAAGGCGAGGTTCTTGATGAGCTTGCCAAGCATCATGGTGTAATCGATGACACCGGCTATGTAAATGAGTTTTATTCTCAAGCGCGCAGCGTCCGCTGGCAGTATCTCAAACGGTACATGTTTGATATCGGTGTCGATGCGTGGTGGCAGGACGGTGAAGAGGCAAATGGACAGGTAAGGAACCATAAGGTGTATGTTGACAACCTCGGTTATGTCTCGGGAAACGACTATACCTACTACTATCCCCAGGCCGCCAATGAGTCCATCTACGAAGGTCAGCGATCAGCCGATTCTACGAAGCGGGTGGTGCAACTGGGTAAAACCGCTACACTTGGATTTCAGCGGTATGCCGCAGTGACGTGGTCGGGAGATGTCCACGGTAGTTGGCAAGCATTCAGCGAGCAGATACCAGCCGGTTTGAATCTCTCTGTTGGGGGTATGCCTTACTGGACCACGGACACGGGCGGATTCTTCCGCCCAAAAGATCAATATAGCTCGCCAGACTATAATCGCCTGCTGGTTCGCTGGTTCGAGTATTCCACCTTTTGTCCCATCCTACGCATTCATGGCTACAAAACGGAAACGGAGATGTGGAAATGGCCGCTGGCGTACAAGTACCTGCTTATGTACGACAACTTCCGTTACCGCATGTTGCCCTATATTTATTCGGAGGCGTGGCGAGTCACTGATGGAAGCGACACATTGATGCGTCCGCTAGTTATGGATTTTCCGAGTGACCGAAATGTCGATAACATTGGCGATCAATACATGTTTGGCTCTGCTCTTCTGGTCGCCCCCATCACCAGCTCCGTTGATCGGCGGTCAGTCTATTTACCAGTGGCAATAAGATGGACCAACTTCTGGACAGGTCAGCGATTTGCCGGGAGCCAGCATCTCGATGTCGTCGCTCCTTTGCAGCGGATTCCTCTGTTTGTGCGCGCCGGAGCTATTCTGCCTCTTGGGCCAACGATGGAATATGCGACTCAGAAGCCTGAAGATCCGATTGAATTAAGAGTGTATCCCGGAGCGAACGGATCGTTTGTTCTTTATGAGGATGAAAACGACAACTACGACTACGAGAAGGGCCTGTATGCCACGATCCCAATTACTTGGAACGATGCTTCCCAAACATTGACAATTGGACCGCGTAGCGGCGATTTTCCGGGTATTCGCAAAGACCGGACGTTTATGGTCGTGGTTGTAAGGCCGGGCCATGGTGCGGGATTGGATACGACGCTTCAACCGGACCGAATCGTTTCCTACGCGGGAAATCCAGAGACCGTCCATGTGGGCAGACGCGAGAACTGAGAAGGTGTGAATGAGTTGAACACCGCGAATTGATTGCGATCTAATCCAGGCGAAGAATCGTTGGCAGAAGACCTCGGGCAGGCTGATTGTGATCAGCCCGGCGGAATTTGCGCCAGTGGCGGTGAGGCAATTTCGTATGGAAAGACCACGGGACTGGGCGGCGGAAAGTCGGGGTGGTCCAAAGGATGTACATCCGGTTTATGGAGGGTTTGAATCGATGAACCGCAGGCTGTTTCTAACGAGCGCGATATCCATGATCGCGCTGACTCGGATGGCGAAGGCACTTGGAAACTCGCCGTTTTTTCAGGGAGTTATTCCGAATGGTCCGTTCCTTCCGTTTTGGGAGTCTTTGAAGTCCTATCGTTGCCCTGAGTGGTTTCGGGACGCAAAGTTCGGAATCTGGGCCCATTGGAGCCCGCAGTGTGTACCTGAGCAGGGGGATTGGTATGCGAGAAATATGTACATCCAGGGGTCAGCTCAATATGAGTACCATGTAAAGACCTATGGACACCCATCGCAGTTCGGATACAAAGATATTTGCCATCTCTGGAAAGCAGAAAAATGGGACCCAGAGGCACTTATCAAGTTGTACAAGCGCGCGGGAGCTGAGTACCTCGTAGCTTTAGCCACTCACCACGATAATTTCGATTGTTGGAATTCAAAACATCAGCCATGGAACTGCGTCAACATAGGTCCAAAGAAGGACATCGTGGGTACCTGGGCCAAGGTCGCGCGCTCCCACGGATTGCGATTCGGCGTGAGCTATCATGGGACTCCGCATCGGGTATGGGACGAGTTTCTTCCGGTTCGCTACAAGAGCGACACGACCGGGCTGCTCGCGGGAGTTTCTTACGATGGCATGCAGACAGTGGCCGACGGAAAGGGCAAGTGGTGGCAGGGCAGGGATCCCCAGATGATCAACGGGAAGCCCCACGCAAAGAACACCCCATGCCCAGAGTTTGTCCAGCAGTTTCTACTGCGCGTACAGGACGTTATTGACAGCTATGCTCCCGACATCCTGACCTTTGACGATGGGGCACAGTTCAACTTCGATCGCGGCGGCCGCGCAGCCCCGGATTTAGGTGTCTGGCTGGGAATCCCAGATCTGGCGCCGGAAATCATGGCCTATTACTACAACAAGAATGTGCAGGCGCATGGTGGCCGTCTTGAGGGAGTTCTCGACCTGAAAGAGGTCCCTGAGCCCGTGTGGGGAACACTTACCCGCGATTTTGAAATGACTTTGGCAGATACGCTGCAGGAAAAGCCGTGGCAAACGGAGGCTTGCATCGGACATTGGCACTATGATCGGGAGGTCTTTGAGAACCACACTTACCAAAAGGCGTCATTGATGATTCCTCTCATGGTGGACGTGGTCAGCAAAAATGGCAATCTTCTTCTTAGCATTCCCCTACCCGGGCATGGAGAGCCGGACAGCGATGAGATCGCATTCCTGGAAGAACTTGCCGATTGGCAACAGGTCAATTCCGAGGCAATTAAAGGTACGCGCCCTTGGACCGTCTACGGGGAAGGTCCCGCTACAGAAGCGGCCAGCGAATTGCCCATGTATCAATTGTCCAGACTTAAGTTCCAGCGCACAGACATACGATTCACGACAAAGGGCGATGTCCTATACGCCATCGCCCTGGGCTGGCCGTCCGATGGAAGAATCGTTATCAAGTCGCTTGCTGAAAACTCCGCAAACTACCGTCGCGAGATCCGAAAGGTTGAGCTACTTGGGGTGAAAACTGAGTTGAGATGGACTCGAACAGCACAGGGTCTCGAGATTCAGTTGCCCGACGAGCCGCCGTGTCAGTATGCTGTTTCGTTCCGGATACTCGGTTAGTTGAATCTACAAGCCTGGCACCGGAAGCTTGATAAGGCCATGCTGACGAAGGTGTCGTGGGATATCCTCGGCACAGCCGGTAGCATGGCCCTTTCTTGTCCCCGGCTTAGTTTTTGGATTTTGAAGCCTGACGCCTACCAATAGCGCACGGCTACAACAGTAGGCGTTGTAGGAATATCGTTGACGACCTTTGTCTGCAGGACAAATTCCACGTTCTCACTCGCCCATGTTCTTGGCGCAGATTTGATCAACTCTTTAATCTCCTGCGGACTGGTGATAAATTCAGCAGCCGCACGAGTGCCGCTTTGAGTGATTCCGGCAATGGCCAAAAGGGGTTCGCCGGTCTTCGAGTGAGGAATTCGTGCCACTATGGCGTAATCGACCAGCAATTTGCTTTCTGAAGAATAGACCGGTACCCAGCTACGCTTTGCGTCGGATCGATCCCGGATCGTTAACCCAGGACCGAGCACGAATCCGAGATCACCGGTCATTTGCATCGTCCATCCGTTATTGAATGCGCCGATCAAAACGCACGGAGACTGGAGAAGATCTCCAAATACGACGTCCTCCCCGGAGCGAAGATCGAAGCTCCGCTTGTTACGCGTCAGGAAAGTAGCCACGGCGACATTGGCTGACACGTCTCCGAGGGTTACATAGGTATCTCTTACGGCGGCAAGATCTCCCGCACTGAATTTTTGATCGGGAGTAAGCGGAATCAGAAATTCATGCCCCTGTGCATCCAATTCATCAAGCTGGTGGGTAGACCTGTATCTTTCAAGGAGCTCGACGCTGGGCAGGTAGACCGGGTTTGACCCGGTGTAAATCAACACCGGTTTCCTTGTCGACAAAATAGGTTCCCAGAATTGTTCAACCGGACTCTTGGACCAAAACAGAAACAAAGATGATGCCAATACAAGGACACAAAGTATCGAGATAACCCAAAATGGCCAGTTTTGCCGACGTTTGATGTCTGAACTGGTTGCCGCGGCGGGGAAGGCGATTTGGGGGACGGCGACGGGAACCGGCCCAGGCTCTGGCGCCAAATGATGGTCGGTTTCGACGTTGCCGCTCTCGAATGCTGTAGCCGGCGGCCTGGACAAAGTTGAAAACGAAGCGTGATAGGAACCCGGACTGATTTCGATTCGGACGCCACTGTTGGCGCCCGGTCCAACGTAGAATTGGGCAAGCCTTTTTCTGAGTTCCGCCGCCCGTGCGCGGACGATCGGGTCAGAATTTGTATCGTAGTCGGGACGCCTGCCAAAGACGTCTGCCCCGATCACTCTTTCCTTCAAGAGTTGTCCGTGCCCGGAGAGTGTCTGGTCAACAATGTATCGCAGGAGGTGCTGAGATTGCTTACTCGAGCGAAAGGGAACACTGACCAGGATTTCTGCGAGCGCCTCCTGAATCCGTGCCGCAGGGAGATCGCGGGGAGCAGTCTCTCGCTGCCGGGAATCGTTGGATTCAACGGCGTGTTCCATTTGACCCCCGACGGTTCCCATATGCGCGGTACTGTACTCCTGCAGATTGACGATGACAAGGTCCATATTTCGTTCGAGAACGCACCCGAACAGTACCGTGCTGCACCTTGCCAATAACCATAAAGTTATCGCTTACTCGCAGTGCGTGTCAACTATGCGCTCTGGTGCAGCTTGCAGTCGGGAAGCTTCACCCGAGGGAGATTGAAATTTGCTGAACTGTGATTGGCGCAATAAAGTCAATGTTTCACAACGAAGCAAGGGGCTTCAGAAAAATGTTGCGCTTCGTCAGATTTCCGACCACGCTCTTTTTGGCGCTGTGCTTGGCCATTCTATTCACAAATTCCAATGTGAATGGAACGGCTGTGGCGCAAGATCACGAGCAAGCTCTTCAATCTCTTCTGGCCGATGCCGCTGCGGCACAGTCCAGGGGAGATTTTAGTGCTGCGGCGGAGTCGTATCGCAAAGCTACCGAACTCGAACCCGCCGTTCCGGAATTCTGGGCCAATTTAGGGCTCATGTATCACGAAGCGGGAAGATCTGCCGACGCCATTCAGAGCTTTAAGCAGGCAATACGCCTGAACCCAGCGCTCTATGTTCCGCAATTGTTTCTGGGCATCGAATACCTCAAAACCCAGAAACCAGACGCGGCCCTGCCATTGCTCGAAACTGCCACCGGGCTAAATCCCAAGGATCCGCTGGCGGAACTCTCGCTGGGGAAGGCTTACGCGATGCTGAACCGTGGTGACCGCGCCGCCGACGCTTTCTGGAGAGCAATACGGTTGGCTCCGAACGACGGAAACGCATGGCTCGGCCTCGGGACTGTCTATTTGCAGCAGGTGGATAACGATGCGCGTCTCATGACTTCGACTTACAACCATTCGCCGTTCGTCAGCCTGCGGGCCGCGGAGACATTTGCCGAGGAGGGCAAGTTGGTTGAAGCCGAGAACGCATACAAGGCCGCGATCTCATCTGCTTCACCGGCACCGTGCTCTCACGCTGAGTTCGGGATTACGCTGCTTCGCGAGAAGAAGATCGCTGAAGCGCGTGAGCAATTTGAAACAGAGACTCGGACCGAAAGCCATTGCGGATTAGCGACGCTTAGTATCGCTGTCGCGAAAGCTGCTGAAGGACATCCGGATGTTGCACTCAAAGCGCTTACTTCGATTGCGGCGGTCGATCCTGGATTTATTCAGTCGAACCTGCATCTCTTCCACGACGCTCTATCGGCCGACCAGGCGAGATCGCTGGCCGATCTGGCACGAGAGCACCAGAGCGCCGGAGATCTTTCAATCGATCTTGGCTCGATCGTTGAACAGGCGCTCCTTTCCGATACCTTGCCCGCGCCAGGAATCGACGAGACGGGAACGTCTCAAGCGACGCGAGGATCGCTGCTGACAGATGCCGAAGCGCTTTATGCGGCGGGGAAGTATGCCGCTTGCAATCAGGTCCTGAAGCCGGCGCTGGAAAAGCTGGACAGCGCGCAACAGCAGATCCTCGCTTCCTGCTCGTTTTACACAGGCGATTTCCTGACCACTTCCAAGGTGGCCGAGCGCCAAAAAGCGAATCCTGCGACTTTAGTGCGTGGTTTGTACTGGGAAACGAAGGCCGACGAAAAACTGGCGATTGCCACGCTGACGCGGGCCAGCGAGATCGATCCAAACTCTTCCCGGATGCATATCCTAACCGGCGATGTGTTTCGCCAAAAACGGCGCTGGAGCGAGGCAGAGGCAGAGTATCGCAAGGCCCTAGACATCGATCCGGCGAGCCACGGAGCGCGCCTCAGCCTGGCGATTGTTTTGTTCACCGAACTGAAAACAGATGAAGCATTCGAGATTACTAAATCTCTCCTGGCGGAGGCGCCGGAAGACTCTGAAGCGAATCTGCTGGCGGGCGAGATCCTGGTGCAGGAACACAAATTTGAAGAGGCCGAGCCTTATCTCTCCAGGTGCCAGAACCTCGATCCGGACCTCGTCCCCCGTCTTCACGTCCTTCTCGGACAGGTATATGCGGCAACGAACCGAATTCCAGCGGCCATCTCGGAATACAAACAGGGATTGGTGAGCGATGAGGATGGCAGCATTCACTATCAACTGGCCCGGCTGTATGAAAAGTCCGGCGACAAGGACGCTGCTGCAGAAGCGATTCGAACATCGCAGCAGCTGCGCAGGCGCTGGGATGATCAAGCACACACAGCCATTGAACAACTTCCAACAGATACGAGCCGGCAGTAGACCATCGCATGAGCCCTACGGGATCCAACTCGCCTGATCAATTTGTAATCGCGCTCAGGCGCGATGGGACAGCTTATCAGGCATTTTCAAGCCGAGATTCATCGGGTTCCTGCATATCTTTTGGCAATCATTCAAGGAGCGACACCTCATGTCTTCTTCCACCTTGCGAGCCCTTTTTGTTTCTTTCAATGTGGCTGCGTGCAGTTGCACCCTTGCTTCGCCGTCGCATGCAAATGCCCAGGCGATCGAGCAAAGCGCAAATGGCGTAACACTTCATTATTCGGGTGGCGCTCTTCACGTAGCTGTCTGCTCTGAGCGGGTCATCCGAGTCGAAGCGAGTCCAACGGATGAATTTCCAAAGCCTATCGTGCCCACCGTGATTCGTCCGTGCGGAGGAGCCCCGTTCACAGTTTCCTCCAATGCCACGACTGTATCGATCAAGACTGGTGCGTTGAGGGTCGAGATTGACCGCGCAAGAGATTCTGTGCGGTTTCTGACGGCTGCTGGGCAGCCCTTGCTGAGCGAGCAACCCAACGGTGGTCGAACGATTACCCCAGTCGATGTCGACGGAACGCAGACCCATGAGATTCGTCAGGACTTTCTCTTGTCACCCGATGAAGCTCTCTACGGTTTGGGGCAGCACCAGGAGGGATTTCTCAACTTACGCGACATACCGATCCGGCTATTGCAGGCAAATACAAATATCTCGATCCCATTTCTTATTTCGACGAATGGATATGGCCTGCTGTGGAACAACGCGGCGCTGACGGATTTCAATCCGACAACAGAGGTGATTCATCTGGACGAAAACGGCGTGGGTACGTTCCAGACAGGGCGAGAAGGAGAATACGGATTTTTGCTGAGCGGCAATGGAAGGGGTAAGCTCCGACTCACCGTCAATGACGAGAAGGTGATTGACCTCACGAATATGTGGCTTCCTGGATTCGCGGGCGGGAAGATGCATTTGGCAGCGAATACAACATATAGGGTGATCGCGGAATCGAGGGGCCATACTGAACTCTCCGTGCGCGCACCGTCGAACACAATGGCCTTTCGCTCGGAAGTGGGCAAGGCGATTGATTATTACTTCATCTATGGACCTGAGCCGAGCCGGGTAATCGCCGAGTACAGAGAATTCACGGGCGCTGCTCCTCTGCTTCCAATGTGGGCCTACGGCTTTTGGCAGTGCAGGGAGCGGTATTCAAGTCAGCAGCAGATTCTGGACACGGCCGCAGAATTTCGTGAGCGCAAGATTCCGGTCGATGTGATTGTCCAGGATTGGCAGTACTGGGGCAGGTATGGCTGGAATGCCATGCGCTTCGATGAGCATGATTATCCCGATCCGGCGCGAATGATGACGCAGCTGCACCAAGAGGATCTTCATTTGGTGGCGTCGGTGTGGGCGAAGTTTGGGGCAGAAACTGCTGTTGATCAAGATATGAAGAAAGAACACCTGCTCTTGACGTCCGAGCCGGACCATAGGGAACCCGGAGAGACACAGGCAAAGGAGGACTGGGCGGATTTATTCAATCCAAAGACGCAGGAGCTGTTTTGGTCGGAGATGAATCGCGAGATGTTTCACGACGGCCTTGACGGGTGGTGGTTGGATGCTTCCGAGCCCGAGGGCGATGCGCTCAAAGGTGTGATGACGAATCTCGGCCCGGGAGAACTTGTACGCAACGCGTTTCCGCTTTACGAAACGAGTGCTGTCTATCAGGGACAACGCGCCGCAACTAACCAGAAGCGCGTCGTGATTCTGACGAGGTCCGCATTTGCCGGTCAGCAGCGCAATGCTGCCATCTCATGGTCAGGCGATATTTCGGCGAACTGGGAGACCCTACGGCGGCAAATCCCAGCCGGCCTCAGCTTCGCAATGTCGGGCTTTCCCTATTGGACGACAGATATCGGCGGTTTCTTCCGTCCAGCCGACCAATATACATCGGCAGCCTACCACGAACTGCTGATTCGATGGTTCCAGTTCGGCGCCTTCTGTCCCATTTTCCGAATTCACGGATATCAATCGAAGACTGAGATGTGGAACTACGGTCCTGACGTAGAGAAGATCCTGACTCAATATGATGAACTTCGCTATCGTCTCATGCCTTACATTTACTCCACTGCGTGGGGAGTCACCAGCCGCGGAGAAACTGTCATGCAGGCATTACCATTTGTCTACCCGAATGACCTTGCACTGAGAGATGTCGATGATGAATTTCTGTTTGGCAATTCACTGCTGGTGAATCCCGTGACGCAGCCGAATGCAGCGAGTCGCAGCGTGGTCTTGCCGGCGGGCAACGACTGGATAGACTTCTGGACTGGAAGAACCTATCACGGTGGACAAACGATTGTGGCTGATGCCCGATTAGAGCAGATTCCAATATTGGTGAAGGTAGGCAGCATTGTTCCCATGGGTCCTGTCGTGCAATCCTCAGCAGAGGCGCAAGACCCACTTGAGATTCGTGTTTATGGTGGGAAAGATGCCGACTTCCTGCTGTACGAAGACAGCGGGGACAGCTATGCATACGAGCATGGCGCCAGAGCAACAATTCACCTGCACTGGGATGATCGTCGCAATATGCTCTCGATTGGGGATCGCGCTGGCGCGTTCCCGGGCATGCCAGGCAAGCAAACGTTCTGTATTGTGCTGGTGAAAGAGGAGCACGGTATCGGAATGGGTTCGGAGTCAGGGCTGGATCGTACTGCAACTTACGCAGGACATCGGATGACAATCGTTCTCCGCAAGCGGTGAAGAATATGCCGAAAGACGAAGGTCCCAATCTTCGCATGCGAGGTTGCGTAAACTCCAATTCGATCCCTCGTTTGCACACAGATGCGCGCGAGCGAAGTGTATCCCATTTGCAACAAGAATCAACTCTTGGTCTTCACAGGCCGAGAAGGAGGTCTGGAAGGCGGGGAATAGGCGCCCGGCTTCGCTGTCAAGTGCAACTTCGACCTGGCTGGTCCGAGGCTTATCTCTTCTGCCGAATTCGGAATTCCAGCCCATTTATAGCCGCCCTTAGGCCCTTTCCTAAGCTGTCTTTCTCTGACAAGCTTGCTCAAAATCGTGGCCACACTTCGAGTTGGGGCGGAATAGCCTCTGGAAATCAATCCATCCATCACGTCGGTGGTCGCCGCATAACCGTCTTTCGCCCTGACAAAGTCAATAATGGCATCGGTCAGAGTTTGGTTTTGGGAAATGGGTTGCCCCAAAAGAGTTTGAAGAATAGCGATGGCTTGCCTAAGCTTTGCACGCTGGCACTCCAAATCGTAGACCATCTCATCAAGCGATTCGAGCTCTTTTGAGGCACCCTCAAGCGCCCTTTGATATGCGGTTTCCATATCGTTTTTTCCAACATCAGCAGCATAGGAGGTTTCAATGATCTTATCAACCGAAATGTTGAGAGAAGTTGTTGAAAAGGGCTCTGGATGGGAGGCCGCCTTAATTGAAGCCGAGGCGCAGATTGCCGAGGCGGAAAAACGGATCGCACAACTTCGGGCAACCGCTTCGGTGATACGGAAGATGATCACAGCGGGCGAACCATGGCCGGGCGATTCAAATAGCCTGGTGGCCATGCAGAAATCAGTTCGTATCTGCATTGACACAACCTGCGGTGAACGGTAGTGCGGGCAGACTGCTCCATCTTTAGCCAGCCGCTTATCGGATAGGGCTGGCAACCTTCAGTTTGTGCTCCGAGTACTAGGTCTCGGCGAGGAATGGATCGACTTCAGGTTTCAACGAGGAAATCATGAAATGTTTCAGTCTACATTTGGGAATTGCCGCGATGTTGTGCTGCAGCTGGAGTGGCCTGGCCCAGCAGAAACCGGCGTTTCTTGATCCGAGCCTGTCGCCTGAGCAGCGCGCAGCCGACCTTGTGAGCCGCATGACGCTTGAGGAAAAGGCGTGCCAACTGGTCAATCAAGCGCGCGCGATTCCGAGACTCGGTGTGCCCTCCTACGATTGGTGGAGCGAGGCGCTGCACGGAGTTGCCGTGAGTGGCACGACGGAGTTTCCGGAACCCATCGGACTCGGCGCGACGTTCGACGCGCCGGGGATTCATGCGATGGCCGTGGACATCAGCATCGAGGCGCGCATCAAACACGCGCAGGCCCTGCAAGCGAATGGAGGGTACAGCAATATCTTCCAGGGGCTCGATTTCTGGGCGCCAAACCTGAACCTCTTCCGCGATCCGCGGTGGGGGCGCGGCCAGGAGACCTACGGTGAGGACCCATTCCTCATCGGCCGGATGGGTGTCGCATTCGTGACCGGCATGCAGGGAGATGACCCGAAGTACTACCGTGTGATTTCGACGCCCAAACACTTCGCGGTGCACAGCGGTCCGGAGCCGACGCGCCACTTCGCGGACGTTGACGTGAGCAAGCACGACGAGCTCGACACGTATTTGCCGGGTTTCCGTGCCGCAGTGGTAGAAGGCAAAGCCGGATCGGTGATGTGCGCATACAATGCCATTAACGGCCAGCCGGCGTGCGCCAACGAATTCCTGCTGCAGGATCAGCTGCGAGGAAAGTGGGGATTCCAGGGATATGTGGTCTCAGACTGCGGCGCGGTCGTGGACATCTTCACCGGGCACCATTATCGGCCGACGCAGGCCCAGGCCACAGCCATCTCGATGGAGCGCGGCATGGACAACGAGTGTGCCGATTATGCGAAGTTAACGGATAACCATGACTACAAACCGTACATCGACGCAGTGCAGCAGGGCTACCTCAGCGAGAGCGCGATGGACACGGCGCTCATCCGCCTTTTCACTGGGCGGATTAAACTCGGCATGTTCGATCCACCGGAGAAGGTTCCCTATACCAAGATCGATGAGAAGGAACTCGACAGCCCCGAGCACCGCGACCTGGCCCGCAAGCTGGCTGATGAGTCCATAGTGCTCTTGAAAAACGATGGCACGCTTCCGCTGAAGACCAGCGGCATCAGGATCGCCGTAATCGGGCCTCTTGCGAATCAGACCAAGGTCCTGCTCGGCAATTACAACGGTACTCCGACGCACACTGTTTCTATTCTCGAAGGGCTGCGCAAGGAGTTTGCGGGCGCCGACATCCGGTACGAGCCTGGAACACAGTTCCTGAGCCATGACGCGGATCCTGTCCCCGATTCGGCGCTGACGGTGAACGGCAAGCCCGGCATCAGAGTGAGCTACTCCAAACTCGACATCACCGACATCAACCACCCTGAGGTTATGAAGCCGCTGGCGGAGCTCGTGGAGCCCACGGTGGATGCCTCTGGACTGCAATTGCCCGCCGAGGTCGCCAACCTGAGCCCGCTCGCGATTCGCTGGGAGGGTGAGCTTTCCGCGTCTGAGACCGGCGACTACAACCTCGGCCTCAAGGCCAACGGCTTCTTCCGCGTCCAGCTCGATGGCCAGAACGTGACTTCATCCTTTAGCGGCGATCCCAATGAGGCCAGGCTGGGACGGGTGCATCTTGAGGCCGGTAAGCTCGCCTTATTGCGCATCGACTACTCCCCGCGAAATGAACCGCTCAATGCGCGGCTGGTCTGGTCGAAGGTCGATCTCAAGGCACAGTCCGAAGCCATTGCAGCCGCGAAGAATGCCGACGCGGTGATCGCAGTTCTCGGCATCACCAGCGAGCTTGAAGGGGAGGAGATGCTGGTGAGCGAACCTGGTTTCAATGATGGCGATCGCACCAGCCTGGATCTGCCCAGGTCCGAGGAGGATTTACTCGACGCGGTCGTGGCGACCGGCAAGCCCGTCGTGCTGGTTCTCACCAACGGGAGCGCACTGGCAGTGAATTGGGCCGAAGGTCACGTCAATGCCATTGTCGATGCGTGGTATCCCGGCGAAGAAGGCGGGACCGCCGTGGCGGAAACGCTCTCTGGAAAGAACAATCCTGCCGGCCGCCTCCCCGTAACCTTCTACACCGGCGTCGATCAACTTCCGTCCTTCGAGGATTACTCGATAAGGAACCGCACATATCGCTACTTCCAAGGTACGCCGCTTTACCCCTTTGGCTATGGCCTTAGTTACACCACGTTTTCTTACAGCGATCTGTCACTTCCATCCAATCCCATTGCTGCCGGGCAACCTATGACCGCTGAAGTCAAGGTGACGAACACGGGCAAAGTGGCCGGCGACGAAGTGGCGCAACTCTATCTCGGCTTCCCGGATGTTGCGGGCGCGCCGATCCGCGCACTTCGCGGGTTCAAGCGCCTGCACCTCGATCCTGGCCAGTCGGAAAGAGTGCACTTCGACCTGAAGCCACGCGACTTGAGCATGGTTACCGAAGCGGGCGAGCCGATCATCCCGGGGGGCAAGTACTCTGTGTCGATCGGCGGCGGACAGCCCAATACCGGCGCTCCAACGGTGGAAGGGACGTTCGAGGTGGAAGGCTCTTTCGTGCTGCCTGAGTAGATGCTCCAAATCCGATGCCCGGACATCCGCGGGCATTGCCGGGGGCCAGATCATTCCTGATCTGTGAGACATCCATGAGTAAACGAATGACTCGCCGAGAGCTCATTAAAGATGTTGGAGCGGCGGGAGCTACGACTCTATTGGCCGTTGGTTCAGGAAAGGCAATGCCCCCCGCGAATCCGTTGGACCAGGCAGCGAGAGCGGAATCACCCGCTCCTCAATCACCGCAGTTGCCCGGCGACGGGAAGTCAGTTTCCCGCAAATCTCAGGCACCCCTGGGCGCGCAGGAGAATCCTCTGGTGGAACTGACCGCAGGGGACATGATCGTCGCGTTCGATCGAAGGTACGGCTCGATCTCTTCGATCACCAGAAAAGGCGACCCGCTGGGGACGAACTTTATCGGGAACGAACAAAACACGCCCGGTGTCGATGTCTCGAACTCCCGTTGGACCGGAGATATGGTGACGCATGTCTGGGATGTCACCGATACCAACCCGGCCCATCGCAATTGGTCCCCTCGTTCGAGCTTTGTCCTGAAGGGAAAGTGGAGGCCGGAGCTGACCGGAAGGTCCGGCGATATCCGTCAGGTGAGCTTCGACGCCGGGACGTTTGCCGTGAACTATGAGGGAACGTCGACGAATCAGGATGGCATCCGGAGTTTCCGTCTCGCTATGAAATACCGCAGGGGAGAAGGGCGTTCTCTGCTCTGGGATGTCGAACTTCGCAACGTCACGGATCACATCATTGAGCTCGGCGACCTTGGATTCCCTTTGATGGTGAATGATGACCTCGGCGAATTCTACCGGGATCCCAAAACCGGCCAGCCAATTCCTCCTGACGAGACGGAGCACCCGCTGAGAGATCCTGCCGATCCGTTCTCCGTCTATCTCGAGCAATACCCTCGGATTCAGAAACAGTACCACGAGCAAAAGGTCGTGGCTCACCACTACATAGGCGGGCACAGCTCGTATGTGCTCATCCAGCGCCCTTTGGGCGATGTGCCGTTTCTTCTTCTCCATACCCTGCAAGACACGGCATTCGAGTGCGTCTATCGTGACGACAGTTCGTTCGGAGAAAAGGTGTACTGGTGGGACAAGCCAAATATCCTGGCAGTCCATTCCTGGGCCACAAGGAACCTTCGGGGATGGAATAAGAATCCCTGGATCAACGGGCATACCTCACTGGTCCTGCAGCCGGGAGAGAATTGGTCCTGCCAACTGCGCTTCGTCTTTGTGGAGAGTTATGACGCGATTCGCGAGGAGCTTTACGAAGCGGGTAACCTCGGCATCCGCATTCTGCCCGCCATGGTGGTTCAGGAGAATACCGATGCTTACGTGGAGTTACGATCGAAGTCCGAGCTCGACAGGATCGATTTCCTTTCCGACAACATTACGGTCAAGGAAAGGAAGCGCGTCGACGACAAGACCTTGTTGACGCTGACCTTCAAGGGCCGGGGCCAGAAAAGCCTCAAACTGCACTATGCCGGCCGCTGGACCAGCCTGCACTTTCACTGCATTGAGGACATCGCGCAACTGCTCAAGGCCCGGGGACAATTCATCGTAGATCGGGAATTCTACGAGAACCCCAACGATCCCTATCACCGTCACCACATGTTCCTGCCCTTCGACCATCGCACAGGAAGCACGTTTCTCGACTCGGATGAAGTATCAGAAGTGGGCGGAAGCGACGCCGAATTCGGATTTTCAGAGCCCTTGTTCCTGGCCGAGAAGAACGTCTACTATCCTTCCCCGAAAGAAGTGGCAACCCTGGAAGCCTACATCGGCGATTGCCTGTTCAAGTACATTCAGGATCCCGAAACATTCGAGGTGATTGCCTCTCTTTACTGGAAACTCAGATATCCGTCGAGCCCGTGGAGCCATTGGACGGTGGAACGAGCCGAGGCGACCTATCGATCGTACAACTATGCTCACGTGATGAACATTTATCACGCCATGTACCGCATCGGCAGACGATATGGGTTGCTGACACGGAAGCGCCCGGAGGATTATCTGAGGATGTCGTGCCGTACCTGCCTATACATGTTCCAGACCGTACCGTGGGGGCACATTGGGGTGATGGGAGGCTCGAACGCTCTGAACATTCTCGACGACCTCTGGAAGGAAGGCTGGCAGGAAGAATATCGCAACCTATTGGAGCAAATCAGGAAGTGTAACGAGGTCTTTCTCAGAGACCCCTATCCCTACTCCTCCGAGTACCCCGCGGACACAACCGCTCAGGAACAGGTCTATTTCTTCACACGCTACTTCGGCAATACCGAGAAGAACCTCAAGACGCTGCAAATTATCAAAGCGCTCCGAGGCGGGAACCAGCCCGTCTGGTTTCAATATGGCAATGACAACAAGGGCGATCTGACCTGCTGGTACACCGAGTCGACCAATGGCTGGGCTTTGCTTCGCGCGTTTGAGGACACCGGCGACCTGGACACATTCATCAAAGGATACGCGGGCGTGATGAGCGTGGAGGTCGATCTGCTTCCCGACGGAATGTGCTTTGCTCATTTCATCTCGACGCCGGGCATCTTCGATTTCACCCCTCCCAGGACACTCGATGGCGGGATCGCGCAGTTTGGATTTCTCAGGGCCGTGAAGTCCTACGTCATGCAGGATGATTCCTTTGGCCTGATCGGTTGCGGCTGCCGCGTGGAATCTTCAGGAAGTGAGATTCGCGTCTATCCCCGGGATGGCTTGAAAAAGCGGCTGAGATTCGTGCCACAGAGGGTCGACGTGGAAGCCGCACAGGGAGAGGTCGACCAAGTAACCATGAGCGATGGCGGAAAGCAGTGGGAGCTCCGTCTCAGCGATTCGACAGGCGTGGTGAAAAGGGCTGAGTTGGAAATCAAGGGCTTGGAAATAGGAGATTATCTGATTCGGTATGGAGGTTCGGTGGACCGCAAGCTGGTCTCAGATGTCCTGAAACTCTCACTCCCTATCGTCGACGCAAAGCTGATCGGAATTGAAAAGGTGTAAGCAGTTTTAGAAACGACCAATCGCACCTGGGCAGTTCCGCATACCCGGCCGTCGATAACCGCCGCACAGGGCCACTCAGTCAACTTCACCGCCTCTCGACGTTGCCTGGAATTGCGCCTTCTCACACACTTCTCCTCGACTGAAGCCTGCGGAATTGTCCTGCTCGCGTTTCGCGCGAAACACTCTGGCCTTGGCGCGAATGAAACGCATTTGACTGATAAATGGGCAAGAATATACTTGACACACCAAGCGCTCGGTGGCATAGTTAGTTTATGAGTGACTTTGCCACTACCAACCTACCAAAGAACCTGCTTGGTGCGATTCGTTACTTCGCTGATCCCGATGTGTGCGTTGACTTTATGTCATCGATGCGCTGGCCGAACGGCGTTGTATGCCCTCATTGCGCCAGTGAGCGGGTTTCCTATCTCAAGAGCCGTCGCATTTGGAAGTGTTTGAATCGCGATTGCTACAAGCAATTCAGTGTCAAGACTCAATCGGTTTTCGAGGATTCGCCCGTTCCGCTCGATAAGTGGATGGTTGCGGTTTGGATGGTAGTGAATTGCCGGAATGGTGTCAGTTCCTATGAAATCGCTCGCATTAACAAAGTGACCCAAAAGACTGCTTGGTTCATGCTGCATCGCATCCGACTGGCTCTACGGCGCGGCAACTGGGAACTGATGGGAACCGATGGAACTGGAAACGTGGAAGCCGATGAAAGCTGGATCGGCGGAGCGCCACGGAATAAGCACAAGAGCAACCGGGAGCCGCGATTCATGCTTACCGCATGGGACACCGTAATCGAGAATCCGAAGTGGCGAGCCGAGCAAGGCAGAGGGACTAAAAAGACTCCAGTCATGGGATTGCTAGACCGCGAAGCGCGTCAGGTTCGCGCTGGAGTGATTCCGCGAGTCAGCCGCGAAGTCCTGCAAGATGCAATTCTCAACAACGTGTCAAAGGGAAGCCGGATTCTGACTGACGAGAATCACGGCTATACCAGCTTGCCGAAACTGGACTTTGTGCATGAGGCCGTCAACCACGTCAAGGAATACGTGCGCGGCGACGTGCATACCAATGGGCTGGAGAATTTCTGGTCCCTGCTCAAGAGGTCATTGCGCGGCACCTACGTGGCCGTAGAACCATTCCACTTGGACCGCTATCTGGATGAGCAGATGTTCCGCTACAACAACCGGACCACCAAAGACAATCCACTGGATGACAGGGACCGCTTCATGCTGGCAATCTCGCAAATTTGGGATAAGCGAATCACCTTTGCAGAGTTGACCGGCAAGGTGGGACAAACGGAGCCGGAAGCGCTCTAATTTGCCGATTTGGGCGAAGTTACCGAAACGTGGGAAGCGGAGGCGCTAGGCTTCTGCTTTTCTGTTTCTGTGCCCCTGTTTATATCCGCCTTAGACACTTTTGCAATGGTTCGCATGGCGGAGGTGAAACGCTCAAATTCAGGATTGTTCGGCGGTCGTTTCATCGCGTTTCTCCGGCTATTTGGAGGCGAAATGCGCTCAGCTTGTCGCCTCTTGATTGGAGATGCCTTATTGTTTTGACGAGCTGTTCCATGTATTGACTGTCCGACTCGTCAATCACAGCCGACCTGCATCCATTGCACATAAACGCCTGATGTATCGGAACCGTATCCAAGTCGTAGTAGACGCGAACGTGACACTTCGGACAATCGTACTCAATCCCGAGTATCTCCTTGAGATCGATAAAGTGACGCGATTCGCTAATCATGGCGTTTATGATAGCGCACTTTCAGGTCTTCGGGATCGAAAAGATTGAAGTAATATTTCAAGTCTTCTCCGGTACCAAATATTAGTTTGCATTTGTTCCTCGCAACACCATCAATAAGAGACAAAAAGTCTTTCCTGGGCCATCTGCTTCGATCAGTCCAACTATCGCTCTCGATGTAATATTTGTTCCATTGCCAAGCGACGTAATCAGCCGCCTCAAGTCCTCGCGCTTGGCCCTTATCCACAATAGTGAAAGATTTGGCCCTGATAAGCCGAGCAGTCTTTTCATGCGCCCTCATGTGCGATACCGCCCGCACAACTTCAGCCTCATCTTCGTCGCCTGATTCCATGAAGTAGGCGAATGATTCATTCTTCAGACCGTCTTCCAATAACCAATCCCCGTTTATCAAGAGACAAATCTGAGTGGCCTGAGAGTGGAGGCAAGTGCCGATTTGCTCTTTCCATTCGCTCGATGCCATCGCGAGAAATTCTTCCGGGCGGAAAGAGATAACCATGATCCGCGAAATACTCTGCGCGATCATTTGAGGGATACGCCTTGAGTCTTGCTCATACAGGAACTCTCGATGCGGAGTATCTCTCTTGAACGATCCGGCTCCGGGGAAGAACTCTTTAGCGTGGAACGCATCAGCGCCCCACGCCGCCAACATTCGGTTCCAATCCCTCACAAATTGCCTGTAGGCAACAGGCTTGAAAATAACGCAGGCGACGCACATCACCTCGTCTTTATCGCCGCGCTTCGCTGCGCGATCCATGTAGGCTTTGAACATCGCGAGTAGGCCACCGCTCGAAGGCAGTACATCGTCCAAGAGCGGAAGAATGTCTTCGATTATCTCAGTGAACGGGAGGTTGGGCCTGATTTGAGCGCAGGATGCCATTTTCCCATGAATATCACCGAAATTCAGACCTCACCCACCACGCACACCAAAGCCTTGGTGCGCCAACTATATTTGTGCCGATAAATGACACTCAGGGGTCTCGTGTTCGCCAGTCTCAGAATTTGAGAAAGGTAACGATACAGTTATCGCATACTTTAAAGCAACTGTGGTATAAGAAGTTGTGCCAACTACGATGAAAGATATCGCGCGTGACCTCGGTGTTTCGGTGGTCACGGTTTCAAAGGTGCTCCGAAACCACGAGGACATCAGCGAAGCCACGCGGAAGCGAGTTCTGGATCGTGTGAAGGAGCTTGACTACACCCCAAACCTAGCGGCACGTGGTTTGGTCACCGGAAAGACCTATCTGGTTGGCCTTGTGGTGCCCGACCTTTTGCACCCGTTCTTTGCGCAAGTAGCAAAATCCCTTTCAAGGTCGCTTCTGAAGAAGGGTTACTGCCTTACCATTTCGACCTCGGAAGAGGATGCCGAGCTGGAAAAGCACGAGATCAACCGGCTGCTGGCCCGCCGGCTGGATGCTCTGGTCATCGCATCCTCGTCTACTGACCCATCGGTATTCGAGCGGATCCAAAAGCAAGGGTTGCCGTTGGTTTTGATCGACCGCAATCTCACGGAGCTGGATGCTAACTACGTGGGCACCGACGACGAGGCGATTGGGTTATTGGCTACGGAACATCTCATTGAAGTTGGGTGCAAGAGGATCGCTCACTTACGCGGGCCTGACAATAGCCCCGGCGCAGGACGACTGAAGGGCTATCAAAATGCCCTGGCCAAACACGACATGAAGTCCCTTCCGGATTATGTGACGATGCCGCGGCTTGTGGATGTGCAAAGCAGGGAAAGCGGTGCGGAACTGATGCGGCAACTGCTGGCCCTGAATCCCCGTCCCGATGGAGTATTTTGCTATAACGATCCGATGGCAATTGGAGCCATTCATGCCATTCTCGATGCAGGTTTAAGAGTGCCGGCGGACATCGCAGTCATCGGATCCGGGAACCTGCATTACGATACGGAACTCCGCATCCCTCTATCGAGCATCGACCAACAGACCGACATGATCGGCGAGCGCGCTGGGCGTTTGACCTTGTCGTTACTGGAATCAAAGACTCATCCGCGCAACAAGACCATCATCATTCAGCCCCAACTTGTGGTTCGGGCTTCGACGGATAAGAAAGCGGGGATCGAACAGATAGCCGTGCCATCGAATGCGACGCCGGACACGAACAGGCAGGCATGATTCTCGGGCTCCTGCCGGCCATTACCGGACTGCCTGAACTGCCGTCAACGCATCGCGCCGCAGCCGGAGCATTCAGCGGAGGCCTGAGAAGGCAGCCCGTTCTTTGGGCCGGTGCAAAGGCGTGTAAGATCCTCAGCCGGGACGAGGTTTCAGCCGCTGGAACTCGAGGCGAAAAATGACTTCGGGAGATTGCGCAGTATGGTGAAATCAGGAATCTTAAACCCGAAAATCAACATGTTGCTTAGCCTTGTCCGCCATACCAATACGCTGGTAATTGCAGACCGGGGGTTTCCCTATTGGAAGGAGGTCGAGACAGTCGATATTTCCCTGGTGGATGACATCCCTCGAGTTCTCGATGTATTGGCAGCCATTCGCAGCAACTTCAATGTGGTCCGGGCATTCATGGCGGAGGAGTTTAACGCGACAAACAGCGCTGAAACGATCCTGCAATTCAAGTCCTCGTTAGCCGGCGTTGCACTCGAATTCGAGCCACACATCGACTTCAAGAAACGAGTGCCGCACGCCATCGGGATCATACGGACTGGGGACACGATTCAGTATGCGAACCTTGTTCTGGAGTCCGGTTAGGCTTGTCTACGGATTCTCATAAATGCGTTTACAATAACGATACCTTTATCGTATACTCCTCGTTGCAAAGAGCGGACAACGCCCTTAGATCTCGTACAGACCCAGGGTCCGGTTTGCAACCTGATCACTTTGTCTGTCTTTGCCTGAAGCGCAGGCGTGGTGACCGAGAGGAGTAAGAAATGCAAAAGCAAGGCGGTCCCGGGATCTCGGCAGGAGATTCTGTTGATCCAACTCTGGTGCCTCAAAGAACTCTTTCCAGTGGGGCGACCATGCCGGCCATCGGCCTGGGCACCTTTGGCTCCGACCGCGTCTCCGCGACCGAGATCGCCGAGGTGGTGAAGGGCGCTGCGGCGGCAGGCTACCGGCACTTCGATTGCGCTTCGGTTTACGGCAACGAGGCCGAGATCGGCGCATCGTTGCAGGAAATTCTCCGCGGCGGAATCAGGCGCGAAGACCTTTGGATCACCTCAAAATTGTGGAACGACAAGCATGGCGAGGACGACGTGATCGCCTCCTGCCGCAAGTCGCTCGCCGACCTGCACCTCGACTACCTTGATCTTTACCTGGTGCATTGGCCGTTCCCGAATTTTCATCCGCCGGGCTGCGACGTTCAATCCCGCTCACCAGACGCCAAGCCCTACATCCACGAAGACTATATGAAGACCTGGCGCAAGATGGAAGAACTGGTGGACATGGGATTGGTGCGGCATATCGGCACCTCGAACATGACCGTCCCAAAGCTCAAGCTCGTGCTGCGCGATGCTCGCATCAAGCCCGCGGTGAATGAGATGGAACTGCACCCGCACTTCCAGCAGCCCGAGCTCTTCCGATTCGTGCTCGACAATGGCGTGCAGCCGGTCGGTTACTGCCCCATCGGGTCGCCGGGACGGCCGGAGCGCGACCGCACCCCCGAGGACACCGCGCCCACCGAGGACCCGGTCATCGTGCGCATCGCCGAGCGCCACGGCATTCACCCGGCGGTGGTGTGCATCAAGTGGGCGGTGCAGCGCGGGCAAACGCCGATTCCCTTTTCCGTTCACCATTACCACGCTAATCTCGAGGGCGTTGTTGGAGACCCGCTCACCGACGAGGAGATGCGCTCCATCGCCGCCATCGATAGCAACTGCCGCTTGATCAAAGGCCAGGTCTTCCTGTGGAAGGAGGGCCAGACCTGGGAAGATCTTTGGGACATAAACGGAGAGATCACGCCACCCTGAACCGCGTGAGGCTTTTCGAGCAGCGCCTAACATTGATTGGGAGCAAGCCAAATGAAAGCCACGATGACCGCAGCGTTCTTACCGGGTGACGCGACGGTTGAGATGCGCACGGTGCCTGTGCCGGAGCCGGGCCACGGAGAAGTGCTGTTGCGTGTGAAGGCGTCCACGATCTGCGGCTCCGACATTCGCTGCATTTATCACGAGCACCTGGGCAAAGGCCCTGAAGGCTACCAGGGCGTGATTGCGGGGCATGAGCCCGCGGGCCAGATCGTCGCCACGGGCCCGGGCTGCCGCCGCTTCAAATCCGGCGACCGGGTGATTGTCTATCACATTTCCGGTTGCGGAGTCTGCAACGACTGCCGGCGCGGCTACATGATCTCGTGCACCAGCGAAAAATACCGGCGCGCCTACGGATGGCAGCGCGACGGCGGCATGGCGGAGTACATGGTAGCCGAGGAAAAAGACCTCATCGCCCTGCCCGATGAACTCACTTACGGCGATGGCGCGCAGGTTGCGTGCGGATTCGGCACCGTCTACGAGGGCCTGGAAAAGATCGGCATTAACGGCAATCACGCTGTGCTCATCACCGGCCTGGGACCTGTCGGCCTGGCCACCGGTGCGCTCTGCCGCAAGCTCGGCGCGCAAAAGATCATCGGCATCGACGTGCTGCCGGAGCGAATGAAGATCGCGCTCGACCTTGGCCTCTGCGACGCGGTTCTTGCCTCCAGCGCCGGCAACGTCGCCGAGGTCAAGCAGCTCACTGGGGGCATGGGTGTGGAGCGCGCCGTGGATTGCTCGGCGAACGACGCCGCACGGGCCACCGCGATTCGCGCCACGCGCAAGTGGGGCAGGATTGTCTTTCTTGGCGAAGGCGGGCGCGTCGAGATCAATCCCTCGCCCGATCTAATTCACGATCAAAAGACGCTCTATGGCTCGTGGGTCACCTCGACGTGGCTGATGGAGGAGCTCGTGGAGCGGCTGGTGCGCTGGAATCTGCATCCGGCCGACATCATCACGCACCGCTTTCCGCTGGAGCGCGCCGGCGAAGCCTACGCGCTGATGGCCTCAGGGAAATGCGGCAAGGTGGCGGTGTGCGCCGACGAAGAATTGAAATGAACCGGGATCGAGGACAGCAACCATGACCGTCGCACCGGGGATCACGAAACCGGACTGGAAACGCGAATTGAAAGCATTGCTGCCGCTCTTCGGTCATCGCAACTGGATCGTGGTTGCCGACTCGGCATACCCGGCGCAGTCCAGGCCCGGCATCGACACGATTGTCTCCGGCGTCGGCCAGATTGAGGCGGCTCGCAGGGTGCTCGACGCCATTGCGGCCAGCAAACACGTTCGCGCCAGAATTTATCTCGACCAGGAACTCGAATTCGTCGCCGAGGCCGATGCGCCCGGCGTTTCGCGCTACCGCACTCAACTCGCGGAGTTGCTCAAGTCCGCAAAGGCAACCACTCTGCCCCACGAGCAGATCATTGCCAGGCTCGACCAGGCAGCTCAACTGTTTCGCGTGCTTATCATCAAGACCGAACTCACGATTCCTTACACCTCAATCTTTTTCGAGCTCGACTGCGGCTATTGGTGCGCCGAGGCGGAACAACGCCTACGTCGCGCGATGGCTGCATCAGCTAAGAAGCAGTGAGCGCAACCAGGCTCTGCGCAACTGCGCATCGCTAGCCGGCCCGGGTGCCGAACACAGAGGCCGAGCGCACAGAATGAAAGGGACCCTATGAAAATGAATCGCCGGGAAGTGCTTCAATCGTTGGGCGGCGCGTGTTCCGCTCTGGCTCTGTCGAAGTTTGCGCGCTCGCAACAGGCGGCGCAGAGCGGTCCCTTCCAGCCAACCAGGGAATCGCTGCAAGCCTACAAAATTCCGGACTGGTTCCGCGACGCCAAGTTCGGCATCTGGGCGCACTGGGGACCGCAGTCTGCGATTGAAGACGGCGACTGGTACGCGCGCAACATGTACGTGCAGGGCCAGCCGCAATACTTGTACCACTGCGAAACGTATGGTCATCCTTCCAAGGTCGGATACAAGGATCTGGTCAATTTATGGAAGGCCGAAAAATGGGATCCGGATCATCTGATGGATCTCTATAAGAAGGCCGGCGCAAAGTACTTCTTCTCGATGGGTGTGCATCACGACAACTTTGACCTGTGGAATTCCAAATACACACGCTGGAACGCGGTAAACATGGGGCCCAAGAAGGACGTGGTGGGTCTGTGGCAAAAAGCTGCGCGCAATCACGGCCTGCGCTTCGGCGTAAGCGAGCACTTGTGGATCAGCTACAAATGGTTCGCCGTGAGCCATAGCGCCGACAAGACCGGGCCACTTGCCGGCGTTCCCTACGACGGCATCGATCCGAAGTACGCTGACCTCTATCACGATGCCGGCTGCGTGCCGTTCATTGACAAGCTGGACTGGAACGATGACGGCATTCCTGATTCCTGGCGGCAGCACTATCTCAACCGCATGACCGATCTGATCGACAAGTATCACCCCGACATTCTCTACACTGACGGCCACCTTCCTTTCGAGGAATACGGCCTGAAAATGGTGGCCCACCTTTACAACGAAAGCGCCCGGTTGAATGGAGGCACAGTCGAAGCGGTCTACACCAGCAAAGAGGCGACGGATTGCGCAGTGGGTACCTGCGCTCTCGATCATGAGCGCGGCGTTGCGGATGGCATCGCGGAAAACCCCTGGCAAACCGATACCTGCATCGGACAATGGCACTATAAGCGAGGTCAGAAATACAAGACCGCCAAAAAAGTGATCGATCTGCTCACCGACATCGTGAGCAAGAATGGCAACCTGCTGCTGAATTTCCCGCTGCCCAACTCAGGCCAACTCGACTTCGAGGAGATGGAGGTGCTGGAAGGCATCACCGAGTGGATGCAAATCAACAGCGAAGGCATTTATGCAACGCGCCCCTGGAAGATCTACGGCGAAGGCCCCTCCACGCAAGTGAAGATCGTCACTGGAAACTTCAACGAAGACCAGCAGAACGATCTCACCGCCGAGGATGTGCGCTTCACGGGGAAGGGCAGCACGCTTTACGCATTCGTCATGGGCTGGCCTGAGAAGGAAGCTGTGGTGAAGGCTCTAGGCCTCGCCAGCCCGCAGCAGCCAGGCAAGATCCTCAAAGTGGAACTGCTTGGGAACAAGGGCGATCTCAATTGGAAGCAGGACGACACCGGGTTAAAGGTCCAGATGCCTGCAGAAAAGATCTCCGATATCGGCATCACACTGAAGATCTATTTGGCGTAGAGGGAGCATCGGCTCCGGCGCCTCGTTCCATCTCTCGTTCCAGGAGGAGAAATTCACCTTGAGCAACTCCGTCGGGCCAGGCAACTCGCACTCGCTGAACAAGAACGAAGACATTGAAGCCCAGTTGATTCCAGCAGGACGGCTGTTGCCGTTTCTGGTGGTCACGCCGCTTTTCTTTCTGTGGGCAATTCCCAATAACCTGACCGATTTTCTGATTCGGCAGTTCATGAAGTCGTTTGAGATCAACCGGTCGGGCGCCGCGGAAATCCAGATCGCGAACTTCGTCGGTTATTTTGCGATGGCGATCCCGGCGGGATGGGTGATGCGGCGGCTTGGCTATAAGCTTGGCTTGGTGATTGGCTTGCTTCTGCTGTTTACGGGGTGCTGGCTCTTCTGGCCGGCGGCTCGTGCGGAAAGCTATCCCTTTTTCATCGCTGCACAAGGGGTGATCGGGTGCGGCCTTTCGTTTCTTGAGACCGGGGCAAATCCCTTCATCGCCCAGTTGGGATCGTCGGCCTCAAGCGAGCGGCGCCTGAATTTCTCTCAGGCGTTTAATCCGCTGGGGTCAATCTCCGCGGGCTTTATCGGGACCATCTTCATCTTTTCTGGAGTGGAGCTGAACGCCGCGCAGAAGGCTGCCCGGCAGGCCGCTGGAACCTATCAAATGTATCTGCATTCTGAGACCATGCGTGTGGTTCCCACCTATTTGGCGCTTGGTTTGATAGCGCTCGTGTGGGCGGTCCTGATCCTGCTCACAAAGTTCCCGGACTTGAGCAGCGAAGATACTTCGGAGAGCTCGTCGAGCGGCCAGATGCACGTGCGGTTATTCCAGCGGCATTATGTGTTTGCCGTTCTGGCGCAGTTTCTTTACGTGGGCGCGCAGGTCGGCACCTGGAGTTATTTCATCCTCTATGTGCGATCTGCCACTGGAGTTGGAGACAAGGCGGCGGGCTACATGCTGACGGGAACGCTGGCGGCCTTTGCCGTGGGTCGATTCAGCTCCGCATGGCTGATGCGCCGCTTCCACGCGCGGCAGATGCTGGCGTTCTACGCCGCGGTCAACGTGGCGCTGTGCCTGATTGCCGTCGTGTATCCAAGCTGGTTCGGCGTGGGCTGTTTGCTTACGACGAGCCTGTTCATGTCGATCATGTTCCCGACCATCTTTGCGCTTGGCTTGAAGGGCATGGGCGATAAGACCAAGACTGCGGGATCGGGGCTGGTGATGGCAATTCTGGGTGGTGCAGCGCTGACCAAGCTGATGGGCATCGTGGCAGATCGCAGTGGATTGCAGGCCGCCTACCTGGTTCCTCTCGTCTGCTACATCTGCGTGGCCGTGTATGCGTGGCTGTTCGCCGAGCCGAAGGCTGGCGAGGCGTTGGCATAAGCGGTGGCGAGCCAGCAAACCTGCAAGTCAGTAAACGAGCAGTTGGCGAACGGGTCTGCCCGATGTCTTGCACCAGTTGCCGTAAGAGAAACTGGAATGGAAAGCGACAGAGCGGTGCGGATAAAGGGAGAGGCGGTATCAGGGAATTGCAATTCCCTGATACGCGGGTGATAATTCCCTGTTCGGTGCGGCTCAAATATTGGGATTGCTGGGTAGGAACTTGCGTGGATTCAGAGTCATAGAGCACTCGGCCGACAAGACTTTGGAGCAAAATTCGCGAATTTCCCTGTATTTTTCCCTGTTAGCAGGGAATTCGGCCCAGAGAACGGTTCGCTGGAGATTCCATCCACCGCCAGCACTTTAGAATCAACAACTTAAACATCGTTCTAAGGTTCCTTCTAAGACATCGCACTGAAAAATCCCAAAACCGAGTATTGGACTTTGGGAGATTTCAGAATGGCGAAGTCAAAATTCACACTATACAAGCACACCAAACTATCGTGCGGCTAGAGCATTTTAGGAAATAGTATAGACTGGTAATTGGCGACACTCCGCGGCGCAGAAGATATGGGGCGACCCTATGGGGATGATTTGCGTCGTAAGTTTCTATCTGCCTACGACGAAGGCGAGG
>JBEKGW010000036.1:0-42583 GCA_050012595.1 Terriglobales bacterium | reverse complement strand
GCCGCCGATCCTTCTTCCCCAACCGACCATGCACTCGATGGTAGCTTTGCATACCCCAACTATGCGGCCTTTCCTGTGGCCGGGAAAGTGACTGCAAAGATACATCTTTATACAGTCACAGACCTAGTGTTGACCGAACCGATCAACTCCCGGATCGCCGGCAATGCGGAAGTAATCCGTTTCATCCGTCACGCGGCTCGCTGGCGGCGATTCTTTCGCTGTTCCCTCGCCGCCTCCAATTTCCGGTCCCACCCGTCCTGCATCTCCTGCTGATGCCCGGCGAGCATGTCCTTCGGCGTGACGTAGCCGATGGCGCTGTTCAAACGCACGTCGTTGTAACGCTCCACGTAGCCCTTAACCAAACGCCGAGCATCTTCCAGCGACAGTGGTGTGCCAGGGCGGATGCACTCCCCTTTCAGTGATTTGTGCCAACGCTCGATTTTGCCGTTCGATTACGGGTAATACGGCGAAGTCCGGACGTGCGTCATACCCGAGATCCGAATATCCGAGATCGGCACTCCTTCCACCAAATGCCTCCTCAGGATGGCGACCTTCTCTACCGGCGTGTAGTGCTTCTTTTGCTTCTTCATCTGTTCGCTCCGTTATCTTAGCGGAAGAACGCTTTCTCCATGTCCAGCTGAGGCAGGACATGGAAGCCAGATGAGCCGAAAAACAGGTTCTATACAAAAGAGCGGAAAGAAAAGTAATTGAGAGTTTTTCACAGTGTCACCCAAGGTTCACGGTCAAATCCGGATGATCGGATCGCGCCCAGAGACGCCATTGCGAAGATCGCACTGCGGAACAACTCGGCTCATTCGCTTCGATAAGAGGAAACCTTCGCCAGGGCCGCTTCCAGTTCCGCATCGAATCCATAGATGTCGTCAAAGAAGTAGGTTCGTCCGCTCTCGTCGGTCGCCACAGTGCCATACACGATCAACACTGGTATCGGCTTCGCCAGATAGACGGTGACGTTGTCGTTCTTCCCGTTCATCGCGGCCTTCACCCGCTCGAGGGTCCAGCCAGGGTTGTTGCGGAGCACCCACACCACCAGATCAGCCGGATCCTGGACGCGCATGCAACCATGACTCAGATCGCGCCGCGAGAGTGCGAAGAGCTGAGGAGCATCCGTGCCGTGCAGATACACGTTGTCCGGGTTGGGAAACATGATCTTCACCAGACCCAGCGCATTCTTCGGCCCCGGCTTCTGGCGAACTCGGTAACGGCCTGTTCGTAACCCTGCAAGCACCTCGTCCGAGACCGCGCCATCCGTTACCACGTGGCCGTCGCCGGCAACAACTTCGAAGTGGTTCTTCGCAATGTAGTTTTGGTCGCGTTCGATATGCGGCACTGTCTCTGCTCTTTGAATTGAAGGTGGCACCTCCCAGTAGGGACGAAAGACGACATATTTGATTTCGTTCTGGAACACCGGAGTGCGATGATGGTAGGCTTTGCCCACAATAATGTTTTTGAGCAGCACAACATGGCCGGTGTTGTCATAAGCCCGCAGCTTGAACTCGGGCAGATTGATTACGATTGGCGGCTGCGAAAAGGAATGCGATACCCAGCGCCATCTTTCCAGAGTCAGCTCGATCTGGCGCACACGGTGGTTTGGTGGGGTGTTCAAATCGTTGACCACCGCCGCGCTCAACTTGCCGTCTGCGGTGAGGCCATGGCGCAACTGGTATTGCTTCACAGCCTCGACCAGCGCCCCCTGATATATCCCGGAGGTTGTGTCTACCTGCGTGTCGGCAGGCAGGTCACCGATCAGTCGCAACAATGCCGCAAGCCGGGAAAGACTCTGGTATGCCTGCCCCGGCAGGACGGGCTTCCGCGACACGGGCAAAAGCTCTCCGCTATCCTCCTTCACCCTCGCGCTCACCCGATGCAGAGCGTCCAGCGTCCTCCAATACCCGGGCCACGGTGGTTCCGCCGTTCTTATCTCTGCCGCCGGATCGGCTGCATTTTCGAGCTTTTCATGCAGAAACTGCGCCAGCTCGAGCTTCCCGCTATCAGCATCGAGTCCGTAGCCCAATGTCTTCGGATTCACCCGGCCCACATTGAGCGCCCGCACGTATCGCATCAGCGATACAGTCAGCGCGACGTCGAACTTTGCCAGATCCGCGCTGCCGGGTGATTTTTCCAGCTCGCTTAGCCGCTCACCCCAGCGCGGCGCATCGTAATCCTCAGGGACCAGGCCCTTGTCGGTGGCCTGCTGAAACATCCCGATATAGGCCAATGCCTGCGAGGTGGGTCGCCCATTCCTCGTCCAGGCTGGCGCGTAGTCCGATGGCTCATAAAAGGCCTCCACATCAGCCTGGTACGGATGAAAATCCGCCCATCGAAGATCGACATCACGCCCTGAACCGACGATCGTGCGCAGCGTAGCTTGCCCTTCGGCATTGAAGTGTGCTGCCCCGCCATTTGCAACAGTCCCGGTCTGTCCCATCGCGGCACGATCTCTACCCCGGCAGCCGATTCCCACCACCAATACCACGAGGCTTAGTAAGATTGTTAATTTCAGTGAAATCCTCCCCTGGTTCACCCTCGTCTGCGCCGAAACAAAGCAGGAAGGTAAAGTCATCTGCGTCTCCCAGTACAATCATTACAGGTGAATTCCCGTAGATCATTTTTCGAGACCGCGATAAGAAGAATACAAATGAGATCGTTTTTGCGTTTCGCACTCCTTTCTGCCCTGTTCGTTCCGTTCGCGATATGCCAGCCGATCACCAAATCGACGGATAACCAATCCGATCTTCAGTACGGGCTTCGTCTCTTCCATACGCATACCAACGAGCACATCGACATTGTTTATCGCCACGGTAACACCTACTTGCCAGGCGCTCTCAATAGGCTCGACCTTTTCCTGCGCGACTGGCGCACCGGCCAGGTTCATCACTACGACCCTCGCGTCTTCGACCTGCTGCACGATCTGCTTGCTTCGATTGGCAGGCCTGACGGCGAAATCAATGTGATCTGCGGCTATCGCACACCGCAGACTAACGAATTCCTGCGCACCCGTCATGCTCACACTGGTGTCGCCGTGCACAGCCTCCACATGCAAGCCGAAGCCATCGACATTCGCCTTCCCGGTCTTTCGACGGCCCGCCTTCGAGACGCCGCTCTTGAGCTGCACCGCGGCGGCGTTGGTTACTACCCGGTCTCCGACTTTGTTCATGTCGACGTGGGCCGCGTCCGCCACTGGTAACGAGCGCCGCAGGCAGCACGCCCAAACATCGACACCGGTTGACCGCGCGCCGGCCCCTGTGCGCGAGAGAAACCTACGCGATCTACCCGCTACAGGTGTTGCTTCACGATCGCTTCGATCTCCGGCTCGGTCAGCGCTGAGAGGTCCATGACCTTGGTTGCAATGATCCTCGGGAAGATCGTTGAATGATGGGTCTTCAGGTACTCCACCAGGAAGTCCAAAGCGCTGCTCTTGCCCGTCCCATGCCCGATGAGAACGATTTCCTTCGCGGGTTCCAGATCCTCTGCGATCTCTTCATAAAAGGAAGTTTCCTCGGGAACACGTTGTCCCTCGTAATGTGCTTCCTTGCGGTGGATCAAGTGGCGATGAAATCCATGCGGATCGTATGGTCTCATGGCATCCTCGCGTTCAGGCTGGCTGCCGCTCAGGTCCTGGTAGATCCGCGCCATGTGATGATCGACCACCACAACAATGCGCCCGGCAGGCGCCAATTTCTTCAGAGCGGAGCCGATTCCGGCTTCATGCAGAAACCGCCGCAGGCGTGACACTTCATCGATTTCCAGGCTATGGGTATGCGGGCGTTTGAAAAACGCACGCTGCGAACCGATCACAAACTCAACCTCGTTGCCCTCGTGCGGCTGGACTTCACCCAACTTCCCCATCAGTTCGACGACTTCGCTCCAGCTCAGATTGCGCGGGAGCTTACCAGCCAGCAGGCTCGCCAAAAGCATCTCCTGTTTGTGTTGAAGATGATCGGTCATTCTTCTCCCTCTTTCCTTGTGAAACCAGCTGTCCTATTATCCGTCGCATTCCAGGATGCACAATGGTTTGCCAATCTTAAGTTCTTGAAAACGCTCCGAATTACTGTCAACAAACCGGCGACCAATTCGCGAATTCGCGACCAGATCTTGATCCTGCTGCTGGCGTTCCCACATGTTTTCAGAAGTTTACGCAACCTGCCGCGCCCTCAGGGACTGGCCCGCCGAAGGTCCTAATCGCATTCTTTATGCCACCGATTTGAGCGACGCGTCATTCCGAAGTCTCGCGTATGCCCGTTCAGTTCGGCGGAGATTTTCGGCTAAGCTCACCCTCGCGCATGTGTTGCCCTCGGGACCAAGCCGGAAAGAGGCCAAAGGGTACTGGATAAACTCCAACGGCTAGCCTTTGGCGATGAGGAAGTTCAGGTGTTTCGAGGCGGTGTCGGCCGGGAATTGTGCAGAGCATCAGCAAAGATGGGCGTGGACCTCATCGCAGTTGGTGTAGAGCGACATACAGCGCTTGGCGAATTCCTTTTTGGTCATACCCTCCTGGAAATCATGGCTGGTGCACCGTGCCCTGTCTTGCCGATTCGACGATGGAAGTGACACCATTTCATCGTGTACTTCGCGAAATCACGAGAAGACCTCGAATTCACGATCCGTTTTGCCCAGTGTTTTGAGACGTTTACCAATTGGCGATAGAAGTGCTTTGAAGGTGTTCGGGGACAAGAACGCCGGGAATTGTGCGGCCATGGACAGGATGATCTTGGGGCATTCTCCGCCCGGCCAGACTCTTGCCTGACGGAGTCGCGCTGGTGAGTGTCATCGAAGATTCAAACCGCAGACAGGTGTAGGCCGTGGCGATTCGAGAGGAGTTCGATGGTCGTCACTTCAGTATGCATCGGACACCATGTAACCGGACTCTACGTGGGGGCAAGAAACATGCACCGCTATTTTCCCAAGAGCGTTACCGAGATTGAGTTGCAACTCGATCAGCTGCGTATCCAATGTGGGCTGTCTCCGGATTTCTGGCAAGACCAGCCGGAAATCCACGACCCAAGATTGTGCATCTGGCTCGAATCGAAGCAGCGGAACGAAAAGGCCAACGCGTCGGTGCCTCTGGCGATGAACCGGTCGGGAAAGAATACCTTCATCCTTGATCTGGTCAACAAGAAGGGCAAGAAGGGCAAGAAATACTGGCAAGGCGTAGAGGGACGTCCCCATGAGAATCTACATGACGACTTCTGAGCTGGAGACGCGCGCGAAGAAAGCATTGACGGAGACGCTCGGGCGGATGTTCGGAGTCGACTTCAAGGACATGCAGCGCGCATGTGCGAAAAGCGACCGGCCCAGCGGAATCCTCGCGCACATAGGCATGTTTGGTCACAGCCACACTCTGGCCTGTGCAGTGGAGCGCGATGGAGAGCCTGCTCACATCCACGCTGCGCTGTGCGATTTCCTCAACCGTGACCCACATGTTACCGAAAGCGCAACACCGGTCATTTTCGCGCCTTATCTGTCGCCTGCGGCACAGATCGCCTGTAAAGACGCCAGCGCCGGCTTCCTCGATCTGGAGGGCGATGCTCGCCTCTCCGTCGACGAACTCTTTATCGCCGAGCGCTCGTTTCCATGCCGTGTTGCCACTCGTGCCGTTCTATCGCCCAGAAACGGCAAATCCAGGATCATCCCGCGCCTGCGCGTCAGACGGCGATTCAGAGACCCGAGAAACTTTCGCGATCGAAACGACAACGACGTTCCGGATGTAAAATCTTGTCCGGAAGTCCTCATTTCAGGAAGTGAAGCAGAGACGACGGACGCTCAGCAAGGCAAAGAGCTGAGCCAGCAAGGTGGTCTATGAACGAATCGAGATCTGCACCAGAACAACCCAATCGCGACGACAAAAAAAAGCGCGAAGAACAGCAGCGGCGGCGTCTTCATTTCAGCTTTACCTATTTCATCACAAGCCTGATTATGCTGTGGCTGTTTCAGAGCCTCTTCTTCGCTCATGAGGCCAGGCAGTCAGAAATTCCGTACAGCGACTTCAAAACCAAGCTGGCCAGCGGTCAAATCGTGAATGTCACCATCGGCGAAGGGACCATTGTGGGTGAGATGAAGAGTCCGAACGCGGACAAATCTCAGCCGGTCGTCCCGTTCAGCACTATCCCTTCGCCCACCGGCGATCCCAATTTGATTGCACAACTGCAAAGCGCAAATGTCACATACAGCTTCGAACGACCGCCTAATCCCCTCACTGGCGCTTTGCTGCAGTACATACTGCCGCTCATCCTGCTTGGCGGTTTCTGGTACATGTTCTATCGCCGGGCAGGCGGCGGCACCGGCTTCGGAGGCGTATTTGGTGTGGGCAAGAGCAAGGCGATCGAGGTTAAGCCCGAGGATGTAACGGTCACTTTCAAAGACGTTGGCGGAGCCGATGAGGCCATCGCCGAACTCCAGGAAATCATTCAGTTTCTGAAAGCGCCAAAGGACTTCACTCAACTCGGCGGCCGCATCCCGAAGGGCGTGCTTCTAGTAGGCCCTCCCGGAACTGGCAAGACACTGCTTGCTAAAGCGACGGCCGGAGAGGCTGGCGTTGCCTTCTTCGAGACAAGCGGCTCCGAGTTTGTGGAGATGTTCGTAGGTGTGGGCGCCGCGCGCGTGCGCGACTTGTTCGATCAGGCGCGCAAAGCGGCTCCCGCGATCATCTTTATTGATGAGATCGACGCCATTGGCCAGAGCCGGGGGGGCGTGATGCGCATCGGCACCAATGATGAGCGCGAACAGACCCTTAATCAGTTGTTGGCCGAGATTGACGGCTTCAAATCCGACGCCTCAGCGCCGGTAATCATCATGGCCGCCACCAATCGCCCCGAAGTGCTTGATCCTGCGCTGCTGCGCGCCGGGCGGTTTGATCGCCAGATCGCCATTGGCAATCCGGATCTCCTTGGGCGGCGGCAAATCCTGAAGATCCACTCCAGGAATGTGACGCTGGCAGGAGATTTTGATGTGGAGCAGGCCGCCCGGATGACGGCCGGATTCAGCGGCGCCGATCTGGCGAATGCCATGAACGAGGCGGCATTGCTGGCTGCCCGGCGCAAGGCTGCGGCAGTTACGTTGAGTGATTTTGAGGCCGCTATCGAGCGGGTCGTCGCCGGATCCGAGAAGAAGAGCCACGTCATGAACGAGCAGGAACGAACTACGGTTGCGTACCATGAGGCTGGGCATGCTCTGGTGGCCGAACTGCTGCCACATGGTGAACCGGTCACCAAAATCAGCATCGTCCCGCACAGCCGTGGTGCCTTGGGCTACACGATCCAGACGCCAACCGAAGACCGCTATCTGCTCTCGATAGACGAACTGCAGGACAGGATCGCTGTCATGTTGGGGGGCCGGGCAGGCGAACGCGTAGAGTTCGGGACCATCACCACGGGTGCAAGTGACGACATTCAGCGGGCGACCGAACTCGCGCGTCGCATGGTCACGGAATTTGGTATGAGCGAAAAGCTCGGCTCTGTGCGCTACGCGGGCCAGCAGTTGCAATACCTTGGGGGTTCGGTCGAGGACAATAGCCAGATTAGTCCGGAGACTCGTCAACTGATCGACTCGGAAATCCAGCGCATCGTGACTGAGCAATACGGGCGCGCCCAGGCGCTTCTGAGAGATCATCATGCGGCCCACGAGACGCTTGCCAAGCAACTGCTGAAGCAGGAGACCGTAAGTGGCAGCGACGTGAAAGAGGCGCTGGCGAAGAATCCGGGCCAGAAATCCGCCCAGGATGGCGCCGTGAAAGCAAGCTCCGAAGCTGCATAATCAGTCAACTTTAGCTGCGTGTTGAAGCCTACGAGAATCAGCTTTGGCGCAACAGCAGGAATTGTGACGAGCATGGCGCTACTCGTTGGCCTTACCGCTACAAATGCTGGACGAGCCACTGTAATCGGGGCGCTCCTTGTTGTTGCGATCGCCGATAAGTGCGGCGCAGCACTCGATTCAGGACAAACCCGGGCCCTCGCCGAAACATGTTGGAACGAAGCTTAAGGCGTTGAAGAACTAAGTCGAAGTTGCGATGGCTGGTATGGAATTCATGATGATCGCCGATTGGGCCGCCCTGAGACAGGAAATCCATCAAAAACTGCAAGAGCTGAAGTAATCAGATGGCTGCTGGCGGCAGGCGAACTTCGATCTTGAAACAAGAATTGCGGCCTTGGAAGAATCGATCAGATTGTCGAATTCAAGTCCGGTCGACATGCTGGCGCGCTCTCAGCTTTCGGTGCCAGAGCAAAAGCGACCACCCTGCTAGGCAGGAAGAGTGCGAACGAATGCATTGTGGACTCACAAAGCGCCAAACAACTCTCTACCCGTCCAGCCGCCTGAGCGAATCGGCAAGCATGGAGGATTCAAACCCTCTCGCGAGGGAACGCTGAAAAGGAGATGACATCATGGAAAGCCTAAGGAGGACTCTCAAGGAAGTTACTGGGGTATCCATCGGATGGGCAGTCGTCATGATCCTGCTGGGATTCCTGGCAGTGATTCTTCCCCGTGCATCGGGGATTGCTATCTCAGTTCTGGTTTCGTGGCTTATCGTTCTCAGTGGACTCTCGCATCTGGCAACGGCATTCGCCGTTCGGAGCGCGGGAACATTCATCTGGAGAATGTTGATCGGGGTGGTGTACATCCTCGGTGGCGGCTATCTGGCTTTGCATCCTGGAATTGCGCTGGAATCCCTCACGATCGTTCTCGCTGTGATCTTTGTGCTGGAGGGCCTGCTTGAGTTGACAAACTTTTTCCTGTTCCGCAGCTACCCGGGATCCGGCTGGGTATTGTTTCATGCTCTCATCACGCTACTGCTTGCCTATCTGATTGTGCTTCTATGGCCCTCCAGTTCAACTTGGGCAATCGGAATCATATTGGGAATCAATCTGATCTTTAGCGGCGTCACCGTGCTGATGTATTCGTTGGTCGTCCGTAGAACTTTGGCGGTATTGAACTCATGAGCGCAGAAACTGCAGGTTTGACAATTGGTCTGCAACTTTGCGCGGTGGTCGTCGTGACCTTCGGCCGCATCAAATGGGCGCAGCCGGCAACCGTTGTTGCACGTGATACGAGGACGGGCGCGGTTCGGCCTCGCCAGCAGTTGTAGTCACCGGATCCTTGGTGGCGAGGTCTCTGAAAGGAACGACAAATGAGCACGAGCACAATGGGGCAGCTTGAATCCGAGATGACGATTGCTCCGCCTCCCGCCGGGGCCGGGTGGGTTCACGTCCGAGAGACATCCGGACCAAATACAGCCGCCTTTGAAAGTCTCTTGGCTCACGATCTAGGCAAGCTTTATCGCATCGCATTCACCTTGCTTCACAACCATAAGGATGCGGAAGACGCGATGCAGGAGGGTCTCTGGAAGGCATTCTACCGCTTGCCTTCTTTTGAAGGCCGGTCGTCGCTTTCAACGTGGGTAACGCGAATCATCATCAATTCGGCGCTCATGACTCTTCGCCGGAAGAAATCTTATCCGGAATTCTCTTTGGATGAACTGATGGAGAATCGGCCGGAAACGCTTGCGTTCCGCGCCGCGGAGAATCGGCCTGACCTGGAGAAAATCTGCACAGTTGTCGAGCAAATGGAGATGATGGAACACCAGCTGCTGAAACTTCCAGCTTCTCACCAAGCCGCATTTCGGCACGTCGTCATTGACGGCCATTCGACGAAAGAATCTGCTTTGACGTTTGGTGTTCCAATGGCTACATTCAAGTCACGAATCCTTCGCACACGCCGGAGGCTGGCTCAAGGAACTCACCATTTGCCAAACAAGGCTCGTATTGCGTCGCCCATGGAGAAAGCGATCCATGACGTCCAACAGTGATGAAAGTTCACATACGACTTCCGGACTGAGTGCAGAAGAGGCTCAGGCGCGGCTCGACCGATTCGGGCCCAATGAGCCTGCCGCGACACGACACTACTCTCCTCTGGCCGATCTCCTGCACATGTTCCTGAGTCCACTGACACTTATCCTTCTCATTGCTGCCGGGGCATCCGCATTTCTGGGTGACAAGGTCGATGCGGGGATCATTTGCGCGATCGTTCTGTTAAGCGCCGTGATGGATTTCAATCAAACCTATCGATCTCATAAGGCAGTTGAGCGGCTGCACGATCAAGTAGCACCCACCGCAACCATTCTGCGGGATGGAGCATGGAAAGAGATTCCGTGCCGCGACGTCGTGCCCGGAGACATTGCCCGGCTCTCCGCCGGGGATATGATCCCCGCGGACGCGCGTCTGCTAGCCGCACGCGATCTCTACGTACAACAGGCGGCATTGACGGGCGAGTCGTTTCCCAGCGCCAAGGCGGCCACTGAAGAGCCCGCATCGCCCAAAGCGGATGCGGCCAACATGGTCTTTCTTGGCACTTCGGTCGTGAGTGGAACGGCAACCGCGGAGGTTGTCGCGACGGGCGCGCAGACAGCCTTTGGCGACATTGCAGCCCGGCTGGCAGCACGACCCGAAGAGACTGCCTTCGACAGAGGCCTGCGGGATTTCAGCCGAATGCTCGCGGCAACAGTCTTTTTCCTCGTTCTCTTTATCATAGCCGTTGGCGTTTTGCGCCATCGCGATCCGCTCCAATCCTTGCTCTTTGCGGTTGCACTGGCCGTTGGCCTGACCCCGGAATTCCTGCCCATGATCACCGCGGTGACACTTTCAAAGGGCGCCGTCGCCATGGCACGCAGAAAAGTCATCGTCAAGCATCTCTCGGCCATTCAGAACCTCGGCAGCCTGGATGTGCTTTGCAGCGATAAGACGGGGACGCTCACCACGGGAATCATGTCGTTCGATCGATCTCTCGATGCATTCGGAGACCCATTCAGCCGCGCACTGGAGCTCGGATACTTGAACAGCAAGTTTGAAACCGGTATTCGCAGTCCTCTCGACGATGCTATCGCTCGACAGAGCCCCCAAAACGTCGAGGGATATACCAAGTGTGACGAGATTCCATTCGACTTCGAACGAAAGCGTCTTTCAGTCGTCGTCGAGCGTCAGTCCCAGCGGGTTCTTATAACGAAGGGTGCTCCGGAAGGGATCTTCCTGCTTCTTGCCGGGTACCTGGCCAACGGCGAGGTAGAACCCATTAGCGAAGAGGCCATCAGGCGCATCCGTCAGGCCAGCGATGGCCTGAATGGCCAGGGATATCGGTCCCTTGCCGTAGCGTATGTCGACGTTGCTGCGCGCACCGACTATTCCGTGATGGACGAACGTAACCTCATTCTGGCAGGTTTCCTTACTTTTTCCGATCCACCGTTGCCGGACGCAGCCCAGGTCCTGGATTCGCTCAGACTGGATGGCGTCGAAGTCAAGGTCATCTCTGGCGACAATGACCTTGTTACCGCCCGCGTGTGTTCGCAGGTTGGCCTCAACACCGACCGCCTTATCACGGGCGACGAAATGGCCAATATGACGGAGCTAGCGCTGGCTCATGACGCGGAGGAAGCGCATGTCTTCGCCCGAATTGCTCCTGCACAAAAGAGCCGGATTCTCCTGGCTCTCAAACACGCTGGGCATGCCGTCGGCTTCATGGGCGACGGTATCAACGATGCGCCTTCGCTGCACGCTGCCGATGTCGGCATTTCCGTATCGAGTGCAGCCGATGTGGCCCGTGAAGCCGCCGACGTGATTCTTGTCGAGCCTGGCCTGCGCGTCCTCCACGACGGCATCATCGAAGGCCGAAAAGCCTTCGGGAACGTGATGAAGTATCTGTTTATGGGCACAAGTTCGAACTTCGGCAACGTCTTCAGCATGGCTGGAGCGTCAATTTTTCTGCGCTTTCTGCCCATGCTTCCCACGCAGATCCTGTTGAACAACTTTCTTTACGACCTGTCCCAGATCACGATTCCCACCGACAACGTCGACGAAACATTCTTGATTAAGCCCCAGCGATGGGATATCGACCTGATTCGCAATTTCATGATCTTCGTCGGACCTATCAGCTCTATCTTTGATTTCCTGACCTTCTATGTACTCCTGCATTTTTTCCATGCGACGGAAGTACAGTTTCATACCGGCTGGTTCGTCGAATCTCTTGCTACGCAAACACTGGTCATCTTCGTCATCCGCACGTCAAAAAATCCGCTGCGAAGCCGGCCCAGCACCCCTTTGCTTGTAACGTGTCTTGGAATCGTGACCATCGGGACGCTCTTGCCGTTCAGTTTCTTTGCCAGCGTGCTGGGATTTACTCCTCTGCCATTCAGCTATTTCATCTTTGTGGCCGTTGCAACCTTGGCCTACCTTCTGCTCGTGGAGGTCGCGAAGAGGATTCTGCTCCGCCGTGTAGTGCTAAACAACGCACTGAAGCATGCACATCCAGTGGCGGTTGCAAGTTAGACATCTCAGCGAATCGCTTTTGGGAGGCAACGCCCCATATTCAGTTGGTTTTTCGGTCGCATGGATCCTCACATGTCCGTCAGCGTCTTTGCTGACAACCACCGTATAGTACACTCCGATTTCCGGCGCTGTCGCTGTTCGAGATCGGCTCGTATGCCGCGCCTTTGCAGTCCTTCTTTGCCCTTCAGTCGCCAACCAGTAAATGTATGAAAACACTGAGACGGACACATCACAAATTTGCGGCCTGTTCGCGATTTCGCGAAGTGCGCGACCACAAATTTATGTGGCGTGGCTTCTCCGTACCAGGCGCTGGCGTTCAAGTTCTCTCAGGGTTAGATTGTTCCCACAGCGCAAAACACGTTGCCGGAAACGGCTGGAAATCTAATGCGTTAAACTCTTGGCTTCGGTCTCAATCAATCGCGGGAATATAGAGGCGATTGCGCCGGACTGTTCCATTGCTTCGACTTGGCGTTGCCGGGAACACAAAATGGTACGCAAAATGCTCCAATCTTCTTGAGGCGCCGAATAATCACGGGCTGAGAGCCCCGCTTGCAGGTGTAAGATCAAGGGCTTGTAAGACGCCCGGAGAAATAGTTTGAGGTTCGCATGAAACTCAGTGCATACCGAAAGAAGCGCAACTTCGACGCGACACCGGAACCGAAAGGTCGAGCGGGTTCCGCGGCGAGGGGCGGCGATTCACTCGTTTATGCGATGCAAAAGCACATGGCTTCCCGCCTGCACTATGATTTTCGCCTGGAATGGCGCGGCGTTCTCCTCTCTTGGGCTATTCCCCGGGGCCCCTCTCTTGATCCGACGGTAAAGCGCCTCGCAGTCCAAACGGAGGATCATCCGTTGGAGTATGGCGATTTCGAAGGAGTGATTCCAGCCGGAGAATATGGAGCTGGAACCGTGTTGCTTTGGGACCATGGAGTCTGGCGGCCAGAAAGCTTGAACGCGGATGGCTCGTTACCGGAGCGGGAGATCAAGTTCACGCTTCGCGGGAAGAAACTCAAAGGTTCCTGGGTCCTGGTTCACACGCGCGGCATGAAGGGAAGCGGACATCGATCCACGTGGCTCCTGATTAAACATCGCGATCAGTATGCATCTACCGAAGATGTAACCCTGGAAAAGCCGCGGTCGGTGGTGAGCCGGCGTCTTCTCGCGGAAATCGCGCGGGATGAGGGAGGCGACGTCGCAAAAGCCTCCACGGGCGACACGCCGGCCAAAGTGAAGCGTACAACGAAGGTGAAGCCGGCGCGAGAACGCGGCAAGAGTGGGCAGCGAACATGACCGACAAGATTCCATTCCGCGTTGAGCCAATGTTGCCCACGCTGGTGAGCAAGCCGTTCGACAAACCAGGTTGGATCTACGAAGAGAAATACGACGGTTACCGGATCCTTGCCTACAAGGAAGGGAGCAAGGCCACACTTCTATCGCGAAACGGAAAGGACCGCACGGAAACATACCCCGATCTTGCGGCTGCAGTCGCAATGCTTCCCGATCGCACTCTTCTCCTCGACGGCGAGGTCATCGCTTTCGACAAACGCCGAGTCTCAAAGTTTCAGCTCCTTCAGGAGGGAAAGGTTGCGCCGCTTTACGCCGTGTTTGATTGCCTGTACCGAGACCGGCGTGATTTGCGCGCGATGCCGCTTTCGGTTCGTCGCGGCGTGATGGAAGAGGCGATTCGCGGAAGCAAACGCCTTTTCCCATCTCACCGTATGAACTCGAATGGTCTTCTGGCGTTCCGTGAAGCGAAAGCCAAAGGCTATGAGGGAGTCGTAGCAAAAGACCTTGGGTCGCTATACATCGAAGGGCGCACTAGGCGATGGCTGAAGTTCAAGGTACATCAAGAGGATGAGTTTGTGATTGCCGGCTATACCCAGCCCGAGGGCTCGCGGGTGCATTTCGGCGCCCTCCTGCTTGGCGCCTATCATCGAGGGCACTTGCAGTACGTCGGTAAGGTAGGCACCGGGTTCAATCGAGAGCTCCTTGCCTCGCTTTTTCAGAAGTTCCAGCCGCTGGTCCGTAAAAAACCCGTTCTCATTGATCCACCCCGAGAAAAGGGAGTGACCTATTTGGCACCGCGGCTTGTTGCCCAAATCGCATATCAGGAACTGACGGCCGAACAAAAGCTGCGCCAGCCGGTATTTCTCGGACTGCGAAACGATAAGAGCGCAGATCAGTGTTTCCTTCCCGGAGAAACCGAATGAAAAGCCGAAGACTGGATCCCATGACTTCCCTCCGGCTGCCGATCGAGGTGTCGCATCCGGGCAAGGTCTTCTGGCCCGAAGAAGGCTACACAAAGCAGGATCTCATCCGGTATTACGAAGTGATTTTCCCCAAGCTCTTACCCTACGTGCGGAATCGCATACTCACTCTTGAGCGCTGTCCCGACGGCATGCGCGGAGAATGTTTCTTCCAAAAAGAGATCCCGAAAGGAATGCCTCCTCGGACGCCAACGAAGCGTCTGGCACACGTGGACGACAGCGGCAAGTTTACCGATTACGTAGTCGGCGGCTCTCTCATCACGCAACTCGCGCTTGTAAACCTCGGTTGCATCGCCGTGCATGTGATGGCCAGCCGAGCGGCTTCGCCTCGCAAGCCAGACTGGATCACGATCGACATCGATCCAGAGTCGGGGAAGTTTGCCGATGCCGCTCGGGCAGCACTGCATGTGAAGGCAGCTCTCGACACTCTGGGGCTGGTGTTCTTCGCCAAGACTTCGGGCAGCCGGGGAATGCATGTCCTGGTGCCAATCCGAGCCGGACCAGATGCGGACGAGGTTCTTGCGTTTGCCGAATCGTTTGTCGCGCGCGTTGCGGCTGCGCACTCTGAGGAGCTGACCGTCGAACATTCGGTCGCAGCGCGGCGTGGCCGCGTGTACCTAGACCCGTTTCGCAATGCTTTTGGGCAAACGGTTGTCGCGCCCTACTCCGTCAGGCGGCGGGAGCACGCGCCGGTATCGGCTCCACTGGACTGGTTTGAGGTGAAACCCACACTCCTCCCTTTTAACTTCAATCTTGGAAATTTCCACCAACGCCTTGAACGCCCGGACCCGTGGGAGGAGTTCTTTCAATCCCGCCAATCTCTGAAGCGGGCAACGGCCTTGCTGAATAAGCTGTGACGAGTCGGCTTGTGCCAGCGTCATTAACCTCAGTGGCTCACGGCTTCATTGTGTGCTGCACGGAACGCGTAGCGATACTTTGTCATTACCCCACATTTCCTTTTTTGGTCTGCCCGATCTTTTGAACCAGTTGGATTGTTAGTGTAGCGCGGGGTTGAGGGACCCATCAGGGGTTGTTGCTCCCTCTGCAAGCCATTGGCCCGAGTGCTTCCTGGCGTTGACAGTCCGGGGCGGAATTCTTTAGCGTGCTGAATCGCACGAATCCCTCGCCTCTCCGGCGCAAACAACACATTAAACAGTGCGAACGGAGCAGCTGTAACTACCGCGGGCCGGATTACCACGACTTCGACGTCATCACGCCAGCTTCAATTCGCGTTGAAGACGGAATAGTGAGCGGATGTTAGCCATCCGCTGTTCGTGAAACGAAAGGCCACGGGATGCCGGTTGGAACGATAATGTACTTCGCATCTGGGGAAAAGCAAGTGAATACTGGCGTTTGACTGGCCATCGAAGCGCTCTTTTGGTATCCGGTTGAACCTCCCGAGATCATTCAGCTCCGATAGCGAACGAACGATAGGGATTATTTCTTCAACTGACCACCAGGTTTTTCGCGAGCCTCACGAATTCGCGAACGGATCGCAACGTGTATGTGCGCGAACTCAAGCATTTTGAAGAGATTGCAATTGGCCCTTGCCTTGCATGGATCTCGCTGAGGGATTGTCGGGGAACCAACCCGCAGACATTGAAGCCATGGTCGAGGCACGGCCAGTCTGGTCATGAATGAATCAAAGGAGATGATCTTCAAAAAACGATATTTCGGGATTTTGTTAGTCTTTTTCGCCGGGGCGACAGGCCTATTTGCACAGAGCGAGGCGGAAACGCAGCCGACCCACGAGCTCGTCGTATCGGGTGACGCGATCTGAGCCCCAAAAATGCCTGAGACGAGACCGGACCTCCCCGCGACTTGAGGGCGTCCCCCCCGCTCCCATCCGTCGAGTCAGAAATTGATCGTCTGCCATCCTTTTCGGTGATAGCTTTGACAGTTGGTTGCCAGAATTTGTGATCCAGGGAGCCATTATGGGAGCGATGTTCGCAGGAAAGCCGGCCGAACCCTCGATGCTGGTGAATGTACCGAGACTTGTAACGGCCTATTACACGGAGATTCCTGACCCTTCCGTGCCGGAACAGCGGGTTGCCTTCGGCACCTCGGGGCATCGTGGTTCCGCATTCGACAAAGCCTTCAATGAATGGCATATCCTCGCCATCAGTCAGGCCATTTGCCTGTATCGAGCGCAACAAAAAGTCGATGGTCCGTTGTTTCTTGGGATGGACACACATGCGCTCTCCGTGCCAGCACACGCTAGCGCGCTTGAGGTGCTGGCAGCCAACGGGGTGGAGGTCATGATCGCGGAGGCCGATGAATACACCCCGACCCCGGCTATTTCTCACGCGATTCTCACTTACAACCGGGGACGCACGACAAGACTCGCTGACGGTATTGTGATTACGCCCTCCCACAATCCGCCTCATGACGGTGGCTTCAAATACAACCCCGTCAACGGCGGGCCGGCCGAATTCGCCGTCACCAGCTGGATCGAGGCGAAGGCTAACGAATTTCTCGAGACTGGCCTTCGGGGCGTGAACAGGTTTCCCCTGGAGAAAGCTCTTCGTGCTTCTACGACACACCGGCATAACTACCTCGATGCTTACACCAGTGACCTCGGGAGTGTGATCGACATGGAAGTGATTCGCGACGCGAAGATCAGCATGGGAGTCGATCCTCTCGGCGGTGCAGGGGTCCACTACTGGGGCCCGATTGCCGAGCGCTACGGATTGAATCTGACGGTCGTAAATGATGCCGTCGATCCGACGTTCCGCTTTATGACAGTCGATTGGGATGGCCAGATCCGAATGGACCCATCCTCGCCCTACGCGATGCAGCGGCTGATAGGCCTGAAAGATCGCTTCGAGATCGCCTTCGCGTGCGACACGGACCATGATCGGCACGGAATTGTCACCAGAAGCGCGGGGCTAATGCCCCCTAACCACTACCTTGCGGTCGCAATCGACTACCTCTTCCAGCGCCGCCCAAATTGGCGCAAGGCGGCGGCGGTGGGCAAAACCGTGGTGAGCAGCCAGATGATTGACCGGGTCACCGCGAAGCTTGGCCGCAAACTCTACGAAGTTCCGGTTGGATTCAAGTGGTTCGTTGATGGCTTGTTCGATGGCTCGCTGGGTTTTGGCGGCGAGGAGAGCGCGGGCGCGTCTTTCGTTCGTCTCGATGGCAGCGTGTGGACGACGGACAAGGATGGCATCACCCCGGCTTTGCTGGCGGCGGAAATCACGGCGCGAATGGGCCGTGATCCCGGCGAAATCTACAGCGAACTCACCAGCCAGTTCGGTGAGCCTGTATATGACCGGGTTGAGGCGCCTGCCACCCCGGAGCAAAAAGCCGTACTGGCGAAACTATCGCCACAACAGGTCCGATCCACGGATCTGGCCGGCGAGAAGATCCAGACCGTCCTTACTTGCGCGCCGGGCAACGGGGCTCCCATCGGCGGCTTGAAGGTGATTGCGCCGAGCGGGTGGTTCGCAGCGCGTCCGTCAGGAACTGAAAATATCTACAAGATTTATGCGGAAAGCTTCCGTGGCGCCGATCATCTGCGCCTCATTTTGGAGGAAGCGCAGGCGATTGTTAACGATACTTTGACGGCCGCAGCAAAACCAAAGGAGAAACCATGAGCGAAAAGACTCCTGTCAGCCACCCGTTGTACAATCTTCTACCCACGGAAATCGAGGGGTTCGAATCCCTTGCAGAGCTTGCCCTGAATTTGCGCTGGTCGTGGAATCACGCCACCGACGAAGTGTGGCGGCAGCTTGATCCCAAACTCTGGGAGATCACACATAACCCCTGGGTGGTCCTGCAAACGGTCTCCCGCGACCGGATCGAGCGTGTGTTGGCCGACCCCGCTTTTCGCAAAAACCTCGAGGCTTGGGTGCAGGCCAGGCGGAACGCGCTGTCGGCGCCGGCGTGGTTTCAGGAGAATCATGCGCAGAGTTCCCTGACCTGCGTCGCATATTTCAGCTTGGAATTCATGGTGAGCGAAGCCTTGCCCATCTACTCGGGCGGGCTCGGTAATGTGGCCGGCGATCAGCTTAAAGCCGCCAGCGATATGGGTGTGCCGGTTGTCGGAGTGGGCCTGCTCTACCAGCAGGGTTATTTTCGCCAGGAGATCGACAAGGACGGAGCGCAACAGGCCCTCTATCCCTATAACGATCCAGGACAGCTGCCGATCACACCGTTGCGACAACCCAACGGGGAGTGGTTACGGCTGGAGATCGCGTTGCCGGGATACTCGGTCTGGCTGCGCGCCTGGCAGGTCCAGGTGGGAAGGATGAAGCTTTACCTTTTGGACAGCAATGACGCGGCGAACCTCCCCGTTGACCGGGGGATTACTAGCGAGCTGTACGGGGGCGGGCAGGATTTGCGCCTCGAACAGGAGTTGCTCCTCGGGATCGGCGGATGGCGGCTGCTCCGCGCTCTCGGCATCAAACCGGAGGTCTGCCACCTGAATGAAGGGCACGCGGCGTTCGCCGTTCTGGAACGTGCCCGCAACTTCATGGAAGAGACCGGTCAGCCCTTCGAAGTGGCGCTGGCGGTTACCCGGGCGGGTAATCTCTTCACCACCCACACAGCCATGGCCGTCGGCTTTGACCGTTTCGATCCTTCGCTCATCGAGCAACACTTGAGGGGGTATGCCGAAAAGGAGCTCGGCATTGCGTTTTACGATTTGCTGGCACTGGGCCGCCAGAACCCGGCCGACTCGTCAGAGCCTTTTAACATGGCGCATTTGGCCATCCGCGGGAGTGGCGCGGTGAATGGCGTAAGCCGCTTGCACGGGGAGGTCAGCCGGCGCCTCTTTCAGCCGCTGTTTCCGCGCTGGCCGGCGGACGAAGTCCCCATCGGACACGTGACCAACGGAGTCCACGTGCCCACCTGGGACTCGGCCCTTGCCGATGATCTTTGGACTGCAGCCTGTGGAAAGGAACGCTGGCTGGGGACGGCGAAGGACCTGGAAAAGGACATTCGACAGATTTCTGATGCCACGCTCTGGCAATTTCGGACTGCCGCCACCAAGTCATTTGTGGACTACGTCCGAGATCGATTGACGCTGGATATGGAGATAAGACACGCTCCGTCCGAGGAGGTCGAAGCGGCGAAGCATCTTTTTGATCCCAATGCCCTGACGCTGGGCTTTGCACGCCGCTTTGCAACCTACAAGCGACCGAACTTACTGCTGCACGATCCGGCACGGCTGCTCCGCCTCTTGACCGATCCGCAGCGGCCGGTGCAACTCATCATCGCTGGCAAGGCACATCCTGCGGACCAGGCTGGACAGGACATGATTCGGGAATGGATGCATTTCATTTGGCAGCCCGAGGCCCGTCCCCATGTGATCTTCCTCAGCGACTATGACATGCTCTTGACCGAGCAACTGGTACAGGGCGTGGACGTCTGGATCAACACGCCGCGGCGGCCTTGGGAAGCGTGCGGTACGAGCGGCATGAAGGTGCTGGTCAATGGCGGCATCAATCTCTCGGAGTTGGATGGCTGGTGGGCGGAGGCCTACACGCCCGAAGTTGGCTGGGCGTTGGGAGACGGCCGGGAGCATGGTGACGATCCAGCCTGGGACAGAGCCGAAGCCGAAGGACTCTATGACCTGCTCGAACGAGAAGTGATTCCCGAGTTTTATGCCCGCGACGCGCAAGGTATCCCTGCAGCCTGGGTAGCGCGGATGCGGAATAGCATGGCGAGCTTGACGCCGCGCTTTTCCGCAAATCGCGCTGTGGGCGAATACACCGAGCAACACTACCTCCCGGCTGCAGCCGCGTACCGCAAGCGCGCTGCCGGCAAAGGCATAGCCGGCAAGAACATCGCCGATTGGGAACATGCTCTGAAAGAGAAATGGGCCACTCTTCGCTTTGGCGATGTGAAGGTACAGACCAATGGGGTCCAGCACATTTTTGAGGCCGAAGTGTTTCTCAATGGCCTCGACCCGAATGCTGTGCGTGTCGAGTTGTATGCCAACGCGATCAACGGCGGTAGCCCGATCCGAGAGGAGATGACGCGCGTCCGCCAATTGACAGGTGCTGACAGCGGCTATGCTTATATCGCCCAGGTGCCCGCGACACGTCCGGTTTCTGACTATACAGCGCGAGTGATACCGCGCTGCGATGGTGTTGCAATCCCACTGGAAGGCGCACGAATTCTGTGGCAGCGATGATCCGCTGACGGAAAGGAAAGGCGGGTCCGGGTCCGCATTGTTCGCGCCGACAAAGAGTGCGTGATCGCCAAGACAGTTTCGAGCGACCTCGGCCTCGGCGAAAAAGGAGAATTGAAACATCGAGAACGCACTGAGCCGCGCCGCAGAACTGGACGGCGAGCACATCAATGACGAAGTCAGCGGCAACAAAGTGACTCTAAAAAGGCAACGTCAGCTCCTGGGCGGAGCGCGATGAGGCTGAGAGAGCGGCCTGGTCTGCCCCGGGCGTGTGGAGTGTCGACGACCAACTCGTGATCGCGGCCTAAGCGGGAAGTGCGACCAGTACCTCGGGGTTGTTCTTCATTCGGGAGGGATACGCGTCGCCGGCAGACCATACTGTGTCATCTCAAGTACCTGTCTGCTCGGCTGTAATTAGCCAAACGCCAAACATCAGCGTTCGGTAGCGCGGTCCCTCCCTTGGCCGAGAGCTTAGCGAAAGGACGAGAGAAGATATGCCGGAAGCGACGTGGGAACCTCACGAAAAGCACGGGCGGCTGACGATGCAAAGCGACTTACCCGACACTGTCTTCGCCTTTTCGAGACAGCGTAAAGAACCACTAACCGATGCACAGCATGTGAGTACGGGCTCATGAACAAGGAAGAGGCCCGTACTAACGCTGTGGGTGCAGTTTACGACACCGATTCGGTTAGCAGAGGACGCCATAAAGGAGCCTGAGAAGGCAGACTGCGATGGGAAGAGGCTATCGATTACGGCGAAAGACTTTCTCTCCGGCGAGCAGGTTGAGGGTTACTGCGACTCGAAAGAGCGCGGGAGGTATTGGAGCGGGTTGCGCGCCTTCTTCGGTGGATAGTTGGGCTTGTCGGTCAGCGCAACATTCCTTTGGGGTGCCTGGCGTAGGGCCGCTGTTCTGTGTGGCTACCCGTTGGTAGGATGGATCATCACCGGTCGGGAAGGAGCAGTGGTGGCCGCCGGATTGAGTGCCATCGGCACCGGTTTCTGCAAACATGTAGGAGAGGCACAGAAGCGTGCGGTGAACTCTGTGGGAAACAGTGTGGTCAATAAGGAATCGCAGGCGATCATATCCGGAAACAGCGAGAGTTTCCAGCCCTACTTAGGATTCAAGCAAGTATCGATATCCTTTGGCTCGAACGTGGTACTCGACCGTGTGAGCTTTACCGCCATGAGTGGGGAGACCCTATGCATTATGGGACGCAGCGGGGTCGGTAAATCGGTATGTCTGCGAATCCTTATGGGATTTCTGAAGCCAGACTCCGGAAGGGTAATCGTCGCAGGCGAGGACATCACTGACTTTTCCGAAGAGCAGCTCGATCGCATTCGCAAGAAGGTCACAATGGTATTTCAAAGCGGCGCACTTTTTGACTCGCTCTCGGTTGGCGAAAATGTTGCATTCGCGTTGCGCGAACGCGGTGAGCTCAGTGAGATGCAGATTAACGAAAGGGTGGCTTCTCTTTTGGGGATGGTTGGGATAGGCGAGATCCGGAATCAGTTTCCTGCGGATATTTCAACCGGGATGAGACGATCGGTCGCGATTGCCAGAGCGCTCGCGGAGAACCCGAAGGCAGTGCTCTACGATGAACCCACCACGATGGTAGATCCGCTGATGACACGGCGGTTGGGCAACCTGATTGCGCGCTTCAAGGCTCAATTGAAGTTGACCAGCATCGTAGTCACCCACGACACGCGACTTGCGGAAAGACTTGCCGATCAGGTTCTCTTTCTGGACCAAGGCAAGATTCTGTTCTTCGGCACAGCCGGGGAAATGGAGCGATCCTCTGAGCCTCTTGTCAAAGAGTTCCTGAAAGACGATCAGCTGGGGCTTCACCTTTTCAATGAATGAACGAAGTGCATCCATCATTCAGAAACGCAATGAATGCAATCGGCTCATCGCATCGTTGATTGCGAGCAATAACTGAGGAGAATTCGATCAGGGAGCTGCCGCTCAAGGAATCAAAGTCATTGACTTTACTGGCGTGCAGGCTGGACCAGCCTGTATGCAGTTGTCGGCTTGGCTCAAAGGGACGTCAAATGCCTATGCTGGGAAGCCCACTGTTATGCGCTTCTCTCCGGTAATGCCAGGGATCGCTGATAAGAAGTCTCTGAATGAAGCGCTCTGTTTGCACTTTCTTTGCCTCAGACGAAAGTCGAACAAGCATGACGGGGATGAAGCGGCAGCGGCATAGCCGCCCGGCTCGCCGGTAGCCGGTTCTCACATCGACGGATTGAATGGAGCGAAAGCAACTTGTTCGATTGATTCAATGGTTCCGAACGGAACTATAATGAAACTGTCCCAAGACAGCACGGGGACGAAGCACAGACGACTCCATTCCGGACGCCCAGCGGCCTCTCCCCGGCAGAGGTGCTTCGATGCCTACACACACTCACGAATCTGATTTGGGAGTTGCTAGACTTTGCACTCCCGACGGTTTTACTCCTGAAACAGTCAAGAATCTTTCCAGCGTTCTGAACGCGTTGCTGGCTGATGTTTTTGCCCTTTATCTGAAGACCAAGAATTTTCACTGGCATATGAGCGGTCCACACTTCCGTGATCATCACCTGTTGTTGGATGAGCAGGCTGCCCAGATATTCGAGATGAGCGACGTGATCGCCGAGCGCGTGCGTAAGATTGGCGGCACTACGATCCGCTCAATTGGACACATTGCCCGGCTGCAACGGCTGGCTGATAATGATCAGGAATACGTTGGCCCAAAGGAAATGCTTCTCGAACTTCAAGCGGATAACAAAGCTTTGGTTACGAGCTTACGCGCCGCGCATGAAGTGACTGATAAAGCCAATGACTATGCCAGCACGAGCCTTATCGAAGTTTGGATCGACGAGGCCGAACGGCGAGCGTGGTTCCTTTTTGAAGCTACACGCTGAGCCGGTTTGACTGGACTTGTTGGTGAAGGTGCGCCAGTTTCTAGCCCACAGGGGAGTCTCTTGTCCATCTAGATTCCGTCAATCCTTCACAGAAACACGCCATGCCGACGGTAGCGGCACTCAGCACAATTGGCGAACGTAATGCAGTGAATTGCTGCTTCGCCTTCTTGCGGGATCGATACGACCTGCGAATGGCCGGGCAAGTCAAAGCTGAAAAAGTCCCGGCACGCATAAAACCAAAACAGACCACTGGCTTACGTTTAAGCCGCGAGGTGGTTCCTTGTTGCCGGAAGATCTTTTCCTTGACTTTCCAGAGTTCCTCTTCAATGGCGAGGACAGCGTTCCTACATCCTATAATATTCGAATATGCTAATATTCAATCATGCCGGACTCACTCCGCCGCTTCAAAGCTGACATCTTCCAGGCCCTCGGCCATCCAACCCGCATCGCCATTCTGGAACTCTTGAGCGAGGGCGAGCTCTCCGCCGGGACTCTCATCGAAAAGCTCGGTATGGAGCAGGCCAACGTCTCGCAGCACCTCGGCGTCCTTCGCACCAAGCAGATCCTCGTGAACCGCCGCGCGGGTAACCAGGTCTTCTATTCCGTCCGTGACCGCACCATCGTCGAGGTCTTGAATCTGATGCGCGCCTACTTCCATTCCCATCTCAAAGAATCTCAGGGAATGTTGGAAGAAATGGAAAAACCCCTCGAAACCCCTCATTGAACCTCTCTGAAAGGCGGCTTCTTCCTTGAATCCTTCTTTTAAGCGGCTTCCCCGCTCGCTTCAGTGTCTGCAAGGTTATACAGGAACGCAGCTTTCGCACGACCTCGTTGCCGGCGTAACAGTAGGTCTGGTCGCGTTGCCTTTGGCCATGGCCTTCGCCATTGCCTCCGGCGTCTCTCCGCAGGCCGGCCTCTACACCGCTGTCGTCGCCGGATTCCTCATCTCCGCGCTCGGTGGCTCGCGCACCCAGATCGGTGGCCCCACAGGTGCCTTTGTGGTCATCGTCGCCGGCATTGTCGCAAAGTTCGGCGTCTCGGGCCTCGCGCTCGTCAGCCTCATGGCCGGTCTACTCCTGCTCATCATGGGCTTCACCGGCCTCGGCGCGGCCGTTAAATATATTCCCCGACCCGTCACCATCGGCTTCACCAACGGCATCGCGCTCCTCATCGCTTCCACCCAGATCAAGGACTTCCTCGGGCTAACCACGCCGCCCGTTCCCAGCGAATTCCTCCCCCGTATCGAGATGCTCGTCCGCTACGCCGGAACCCTCCACTGGCGAACTGTCGCTGCCGCCGCTGCGTCGCTCGCCATCATTCTCTTCTGGCCGCGCGTCACTCGCCGCGTTCCCGGCTCCATCGTTGCGCTTGTGATCACAACCGCTGCTGCGGCTCTCTTCCATTTACCTGTCGAAACCATCGGCAGCCGCTTCGGCGGCATTCCGCAAGGTCTTCCGCACTTCGCATTCCCCGCGTTTCACTCCGAGCACATCCTTCCCCTGCTCCCCTCCGCTTTCACGGTGGCGCTGCTGGCGGCCGTTGAAAGCCTGCTGTCCGCCGTCGTTGCTGATGGCATGAGCGGCGACCGCCACGATTCCAACGTCGAGCTCGTTGCCCAGGGCGTCGCCAACATCGCGTCGCCCCTCTTCGGCGGAATCCCTGCCACGGGCGCCATTGCCCGCACCGCCACCAACATTCGTTCCGGCGCACTCACCCCCATCGCCGGAATGACACACGCGCTTACGTTGCTCACGATTCTCATCGTCGCCGCGCCTCTGGCTCGCTTCGTGCCCCTCGCCACCTTGGCTGCGGTTCTGTTCGTCGTTTCCTACAACATGGGTGAGTGGCGCGAAATCGGCTCCATTCTCCGTCTCTCAGCCACCGACATCGCTGTCTGGCTCGCGACGTTTGCTCTCACCGTCCTCGCCGATCTCACCGTCGCCGTCGGCGTGGGCATGGCGCTCGCCGCGCTGCTCTACATCTACCGCATCGCTGAAACCACTACGGTCGCTCCGGTAACGCGCGACTACCTCCGCGACGGGCAGGCCCACATCCTTCAGGACAAGGACATCCCCCCCAATGTCACCATCCTCCGCATCCACGGGCCCTTCCTTTTCGGAACCACAGAAAAGCTTGCCGAAGCTACCCGCCACCTCGGCCAGTTTGGTGACGTCGTCATTCTTCGCCTCCGCAACATGACGGCGCTCGACGCCACCGGCATCCACGCTCTGGAAGGCTTCTCTGAGCGTCTGCACAAGGCCGGCAAAGTGCTCCTCATGTGTGGTGCACGCGATCAACCTTCTCAGCTCCTCGCCCGATCCGACTTTCTCGAGCGCGTTGGCCCTGAAAATGTTCTGCCCAACGTGCAGGTAGCCCTCGCCCGCGCCCGCGAAATCCAGCAGGACTTCTCCGGCATCGGCCACGAGCTCGCCCTCGACCTCGAGCACCACCCGCTCTAGTGTCCGAAGTTTCTTGAAGAAACATTTGTCATCCCGAGGGCGGGTGGCCCAGGTGGACTAAAAGAAGACAGGAAATAGCTGATTTGGAGCAACTGAAACAGAAATACGCTGGGGTGATCTCGACCATCGAAGGGTTTGCGGATCTCGGCGCCGCCGTCGAACAGGTTGATCTGGATGGAGAAAAGATCCATTTGAAGGCAACTGTGCCTTCGACGTGAGTGGCCTGGCTCGACAAATGCTCCACCGTGGCCCATATTTGTTTCTAATGGCCACAAAAATTAAGCGCATCGGCATTCTCACGGCTGGCGGCGACAGCCCCGGCCTGAACGCAGCCATCCGCGGCGTCGGCAAAGCCGCGCTTGGATACTACGGCTGGGAGATCGTAGGTTTTCGCGACGGTTTTCGCGGTTTGGTCGAGAACCAACGGATCAACCTGAATCGATCCGCTCTTTCCGGCATTCTCACCATCGGTGGCACGATTCTCGGCACCAGCCGCGACAAGCCACATCGCATGGTGATTAACGGACAAACGAAGGACATGACTGGCGTTATCCGGGACAATCTCAAGAAGTGGGGAATCGATTGCGTCGTATGCCTTGGCGGAGGCGGCACAGCGAAAAGCGCCCTGCGCCTGCACCGGGCCGGCATCAATATCATTACGTTGCCCAAGACCATTGACAACGACGTGGTCATGACCGACGCCACTTTTGGCTACGCCACCGCTTTGGACATTGCTACCGAGGCGATTGATCGTCTGCACAGTACCGCTCACAGCCACCACCGCATCATCGTGGCCGAGATCATGGGTCATCGCGCCGGCTGGCTTACGCTCGGCGCCGGACTGGCGGGGGGCGCTGACGTGATCCTCATTCCCGAAATCCCTTACGACGCGGAGAAGATCGCCGATGCTATTCGCCAACGGAGCAAGCGGGGGAGCAACTTCAGCATTGTGGCCGTAGCCGAGGGCGCGATGAGCCGCGACGACGCGCGCATCTATGACAGCGCCGAGAAGAAACTGGAACGCGCGAAAACCTTAAACGATAAGATCGAGGCCAAGCGCAAGATCGCCGCGCTTGATGTTCGGCATCAGGGCAACACGATGCGCCTCGCCGGGCAGCTCGAGGAGCTCACGCACCTCGAATCCCGTGTGACGATCCTTGGCCATGTCCAGCGCGGCGGCACGCCGTGTGCGGCGGATCGCATGCTCGCCACGCGCCTCGGCACCGCCTGCGCCGATTTGATCAACGAGGGGAGGTTTGGCGTGATGGTGGCCGCCCGCGGCGACAACACGGAGCCGGTGCCGCTGGATGAAGTGGCAGGCAAACGAAAGTCCGTTCCGCCCAACCATTCATGGGTGGAGTCAGCCCGCCGGGTGGGAACGTGCCTTGGGGATTGAGATGACTAAACTGTGCTGGCGGCGGCCCGGCAAGGAAGCCCAAGAACAAGACCCCGCCTAGAGCACAGGATTTCTGCGTACTCTCCTCGGGATTTAACTGTTCGCGGTTCAGCAATCGGTATGCCGAATCTTCGCCTGTCGCCCGGAATCTCCACCCTACTTCGGCCCAGTTTTTCGGGGCGGGTCAAATACCGGGAAACTCCAGTTATCAATGGTTGAGAAATCGGGGGCAGGTCAGAATCGGTCGGATCCTCAGCATTGATGTCTTCGGCGATTTGCAATGTCATTCAATTCGAGGATCATCACCGATCACTGCCAGCGAGACTCGCTTCGCACACCGTGCCCCCGCACAGCGCGCCGGTAATGCCCTTGGCTTCAGTAATGGTGTAAATCCGATCCACGGCAGGAATCCGTATCTTCTCCATTGCGCCGGAGGGCCAGTGAATCTCTACCGCGTCGACGTTGGCTGCATCTGCCAGACCGAAGTGGACGCGCATGTCGTTGGAGGAGAGATAGCTGCCGCCGCTCAGTACGTCTCCGCGCTGGCGGATTCCGCCGGCGGTGAGGTAGACCGTCGCTCCTACCGCATCGCGAGGGCTTTTGGGCCCGCCGATCAGTTTTAGCTCGACCCAGTGGTGGCGGTCTGGATTCACATTGCGCAGCAGCACTGGGACTCCGTCCATGTTGTTGATGATCACGTCGATCTTGCCGTCGTTGAAGAGATCGCCGAAGGCGGCGCCGCGGCCCACCATCACCTTGGCGAGCCCGGTCCCTTCCACCGCTGGGACCAGTTCGAATTTTCCGTTCTTCATGTTGTGGTAGAGCAGCGGGCGTTGAGCATAGCTTTGCCCCCACTCCGGGTGCTGGTCCACTTGGGGATAGACGTGGCCATTGATAATGAGCAGATCCTTCCACCCGTCGTTGTCGAAATCGAGAAATCCGTCGGCGAAACCGACAAACGGTATGGAAGACTCGGCGATCCCGGCAAGATAACTGACGTCAGTGAATAATCCGGTCCCGTCGTTTTGGAATAGCACATTGTAATCGTCGGCAAAATCGGTATTCACGACCGAAAGGTGTCCATTGTTCTCATAGTCTCCAACCGCGATGCCCATATTGGACACTTCCCGGCCGTCCGCATTGACAGCATAACCGCTCATGTAACTGTCGTCCTCGAACGTGCCATCGCCCTTGTTGATGTAGAGGTAGTTGGGCGTGGAGTCGTTGGCTACGAGCAGGTCGGGCTTGCCGTCGTTGTTGACGTCGGCAAACAGAGCGCCGAGGCCGTAGTATCCGTTGGGATCGTCCACACCGAGTTTCTTGCTCGCGTCGGTGAAAGTGCCGTCGCCGTTGTTGTGAAAGAGATGGTCATGCTCGCCTTCAAGGCCACGCGGTCCGCACATGACAGGGACGCCGCGAAATTGGCAGAAGGTGTAACCGGCTGCTTTGGTGCCGGAAAGCGGGGGATTGGCAAGATCGATCTGGACGTACCCGGCGACGAAGAGGTCCAGGCGCCCATCGCCGTCATAGTCACCGAAGGCGGCGCCTGTTGACCATGTGCCGACTGCAACGCCGGCCTTCTCTGCACCATCGGAAAATGTGCCGTCGTGATTGTTATGGTAGAGGCGGTTTTTGCCGTAGTTGGTGACGTAAAGATCCGGCCAACCGTCATTATCGTAATCGCCGACTGCGCAGCCGTAGCCCCAGCGGTCGTTGGCTATGCCAGCCGATCGCGTCACGTCAGTGAAGGTACCGTCGTGATTGTTGTGAAAGAGGGCCGCGTGCGGCGGCGTGGCTTTGCCGTCGAGAGCGTCATAGGTAGAGCCGTTCACGAGATAAATGTCGAGCCAACCGTCGTTGTCGTAGTCAAGCAGGCACACGCCCGGCCCCTTGACCTCGAGAATCAGGCGCTTTGCGGGCGTGCCTGCCTGGTGATGCCAGGCGGTAAGCCCGGCAGCCGCAGCAATATCGTGAAACACGATGGGGCCTGTCTTGACGAAACCGCCGGCAGTGATTGGCCGGTGCTGGCTGTCGAATTCGGCTGCTTCAGGGCCGGCATTCGCCATCCCACCTGAGGAGCGCTGCATCTGGTTCTGCGGGAGCGCAGCGCTCGATTGCGAGGACGCATTCCCCGTGACTGGCGGCTCTTGCGCACATAATCCGGATGCCGCCGTCAAGACCAGAACAAAAAAAAGAACAATCATACAGAATGATACTTTTTCTTGCACATATGGCCAGCCATCGGAGGTAAATGCCAGGCGATTGATGCCCAGAGTGGGCGTTCCATTGTTGTTGCCGTCGTAGTAGTGGTAGACGATCGTGGGCAGGGACTTGGAGCCATCGCTGCCTGTGTCTGTAAAGACACTGGCTCCCCCGGGCCCATACACGTTGCTGTGCGAGCTGAGCAGAATGGTGCCTCCACCAGAGGTCAGCGCTATGCCGCCGCGGTCGACAAAAGGTCCAACCGGCGCGGTGGAGCGGCCGACAATTTCGCGATAGGTGCTGGCGGTTCCCGCGCAGCACACGTTGATGGGCGCAAAATAGTAGTAGTACTGCGTGCCATTGACGACCCAGGGATAGATGTAGGGACCCTCTTCGCCGACCGAACGATAAGCGACCTTGGTCCAGGTGCTGGTGTTGCTGGAGACTGGAAAGCCGATGGTCGCATTGGAAGTTGCGGTTGACGGTGTCTGAAGCTGCAGCACGCGAATGCCGTCAGACCAGGAGCCGAAGACGAGCCACCAGTTGCCGCCCGCATCCACGAAGGAAGCCGGGTCGATGGCGTTCCAGGTGGTGCTTGCGCTGAAGCCCCAGGGGTTGGGTGACGGGACGGAACTGGTGGCTGCAGTCCATGAAGTTACAACGTAGCCGTTATCGGTCCAAGGGCCATTGGGAGAATTGCTTGCGGCCAGGCCGATCACCGCTTCGGCTCCGGTGGAGGGCTCGTAAGGAATTGCGTAGTACTGGTAATACGTGCCGTTCGCGAAGAGCAAGCTGGGCGCCCAAACGTCAATATTTTTACCGTTATTGTCAGAGGGCGGGGTTTGCAGGCCGGTCCAGGAAGAGAAGTCAGGGCCGATGATGGGGCAATGATTGTCGTCGGTCAGCCAGTAGGTTCCTTCGGCCTGAGTGCAGGCCCCGTAGGCGGTGGAAAGGGTGGTGTAGGTGAAGGTGCTGAGGTCGGTTGAATAGGCCAACGTCTGGTGCGTGCCATAGAGCCAGTAGATGTGTGTCGATGGATCCTGCAGCATGAAAGGATCGTGCACGTAGATCCCGGTTCCGGAGACCGGCATGGGCGCAGGGTAGGCCGCTGTGCCGGTCGAGGTCAGCTTCCATTCCTGACAAGTGCAACCGGTTCCGGTTGTGGCCCGCATGCCCTGGTCGATGGTGGCCGGATCCGATGTGCCGGAGTTGGCATCTTCAAGGTAATAGCCGCTGTTGACGTTCTTGATGAGATAGTTGCCATCGCCGAGCAAATAGAACTCCCACAAGTGGTCGTTGGTGCCATTGTCGGCCCATTGCAGAACCTGCGCGCCTGCGGAGGCAGACGCATTGCTCACGCCCAGTACTTGATGGGTGAGCATGTTCTCCACGTTGTACTCGTCGTTGTTCATGGGCATGAAGTGCCAGTCGATGTCGGCCGTAGTCGTGCTGGCGGACTCCTGCACAACATACGTGCCAGCGGTCTGGTTTTGCCCGGAGATGCCCAGCACCATACCGCTGGCGTCATTGGTCAGCGTGTACTGGTTGGTGTCGCTCACCGCAGTCAGCGTGCCCATGTCGGGCGTTGTTGTGTTTCCCCCACCACCGCCGCCGGAATTTGATCCGCCGCCTCCACAGCCGCTGAACCCGACTCCTGCCGCGAGCGCAAATCCCAGCCAGGCACGGCCACGCAGTGCCGTCACCCGCTCAAGAGTGCGACGCGGCCGGTTGATGTTACACATCATCTGGATTCCCCTGTGGTTCCGAGCGCCGCATGTGGCCAGCCGTTCTGCCAGGTCAGAGTTGAGATTTGTAGTGCCGGCTTGCCGGTGACGGCGTCGTAGGCGTGGAAAACGATAACATCTCCTTCGGGCCGCTGCAGGATCGACTCTCCACCGGGACCGAGCCACCGGCTGTTGGCCATCAGCAGTTGCGTGCCGCCCCCTTCGAGCATGGGCTTTCCGTCGGCATCCACATAAGGTCCAGTGACCTGGTGCGACCGTCCGACCATGGTTCGATAGCTGCTTTTCGTGCCGCGGCAACACAGATCGAAGGACACGAATAGATAGTAGAAGTCCCCATGGTGCACGACAAACGGCGCCTCGATGGCCTGCCAGTCAGCCGGCAGACCGGGCTTGGGCGGGTCGGGCACCGCAGGCATGGCGCGGGCCGCGAGAGAGTAAAGCTTGGGATCGGCGTCTGACGGCTTGCCGGTCACAGGATCGATCCGGCGCATCTTGATGCCCCCCCAGAAGCTGCCGAAACTCAGCCAGGGCTGGCCTTTCTTGTCGAAAACGATATTGGGATCGATAGCGTTGAAGTTGTCATCGCGGGTCGACTTGAGGACCAGGCCTTCGTCCTGCCAGCGGTATTTCGGGCTCTGGGGGTCCAGCGTCTCATTGGTTGCCAAAGCAATGCCGGAGGTATTTACACCGAAGGCCGAGTAGGCGTAGTACAGGTGATATTTTCCCTGAAAGTAGGAAATGTCGGGCGCCCACAGCTCCCTTGTGGCGGGGCTCGCCTCATGGATCCAGGCAGGAATGCTTGGGAATACATAGCCGCACCGCTTCCACTCCAGCAGATCGTGAGAGCAGCGTATGGGCATCTGGCCTTCGGCCGCGTTCGAGGTTGTGGCGAAAACGTAGTAAGTATTGCCCTCGTGAGCTATGGAGGGATCGTGAGTGATGGGATAGTCTCCGCGAAGAGGCAGCGCGTGGGGCTCCTGGCAATTGAGCTGCGACGCGAGGATCGTGGTAAGCGCGGCGAGTAGCAGGAAGGTAGAACGCACGACAACTCTCCTCTATGGTGAAGGGGACTTATGCCCCGGATCGATGAATTTGGTGCGATGGACCGGAAAGGCGCGGCGCCCGAAATGCTGCCGGAAGCCGCGCCATATCAAATAGGTCTTCGGACGATAAAAGCGCGCCCGAAGAGCCGAAGTTAATAAGTGACCCTCAACTCGAACTGCACATTTCTCGGCCCGAGTTGCAAACCGCCGATCTGGCCGACGTTGTTCGTGCCGGAGTTGAGATTGGAGACTGGCCGGGTGAAGATATGGCGGTTGAAGGCATCGAACATCTGGCCGCGGAAATCCACTTTAATTCGCTCGTTGATGGGAAACAGCTTTGAGATGCCGAAGTCTTCGTCGTTGTAGCCGGACCATCGGATGTCGGCCGAATTGCGAGGCATGGTGCCGAATTGCCACGGATTGCCTTCGCCCGAGGCCCCGACTCCGCTGGGATCGCGGTTGGTGAACAGGTTGGGATCGTAGAACGCAGCGCAGTTGAAGTAGCCCGTCGCGCAGGCCGTAGCGTTGGAGGTTGAGTTGAAGTTCAGCGGGTTGGTGTAGTTCTTGTTCTTCACCGGCTGCCCCGCGACGCGATCGAAGCGAACGCTGGAGTTCTTGCCGGGAATGCCGGTGGCGCCGAAGATGCTGATGGGCTGGCCGCCCTGGTAGTGCTGAATGCCGCTTACGCTCCAGTGCGAAATCAATGCACTCGCAACGCCGTGTGTGTCGCCGAGGAAGTGCTTGCCACTGCCGACAGGTAGCTCATAGATGTAGCTGACGACGAAGTTATTGGGAACGTCCTCACTGCTGACGGCTTTTTCAGCTCGGAGGTTTTCAGGATCCTGCACGGCACCACCGTTCTGCAGCGTGCTCCAGTAAGGCTGGATCACGTCAGCATCGGTGAGCGTCTTGGAGAAGGTGTACGAGGCCAGAATGTTCAGGCCGTTGTGGAAGCGCCGCTCCACCTTAGCTTCGAGCGCCTCGTAGGTGGACTGACCCAGGTTCTGCAGGTAGCTGTCCATGTTGATGTATTGAATCTGCGGGAACGGGCGCAGGGCTTGCGATATTGGTTCGTTGATAGGCCATGTGCAGCCCGCGGCGCAACTGAAGTTGGCGTAGGGCTCAACGGAGTTGACGCCGAATCCGCCTTCTGCGTTGGGCGGGTAATAAGCCCACCAGTTGAGCCAATCGCCCAGAGCCATGTCCTTGTCCGGCATGTCATTCATGAAGTTGAGCATTGCGTGCAGGTGGGTGGCGTGCATGCCTAGATAGCCCAGCGTGACAAAGAGATTGGGGTCGATTTGATATTGGGTTTCAAGCGCCCAGTTCTCGACCATTCCGGGACGTCCGTTGCTTTTGGCCACGTAATCGGCACTGATGGTGGTGCCATCCAGTTGATTGGGGTTGAGGTCGGGGGTCGTGGCCAATGCTGCCAGGCCACTGTCGAGCGGAACACCGTCCAACGGATCGGCCGTGAACAGGTTTCCCTGGACGGTGAATCCCTGCACTGTTCCCTGACCGTAGTCGGCATAAACCAGCGGACCGTAGTAGATTCCGCTGCTGCCGCGAATCACCAACTTGCTGGAAAAGATGCCGGGCTCCCAGGCAAAGCCAACACGCGGTTCAAAGTCCTTCTTGTAGACCGTGCCCCAGGTTTCGTTCCGGCTTCCGTTGCGCCCCGAGCCCTTGCCGGCGAAGACGAGCGCGCCCAACGCCTGAGGATATGTGCCGGCCTGGGTCGCCGCGTCAGGCAGTGTGGGATCCCAAACCGCGGTATCGCCGGCCGCTTCACGACGCGGTGTGTCGTAGCTCCAGCGCAAGCCGATATTCGCCGTCAGGTTCGGCTTGATTTTCCACGTGTCTCCAGCAAAGATCGCCCCATAGTGGGTGATCCAGCGTGGGGCATGCAGGTCGTTGAGGTTGCTCGCCGCCCCGGTCTCGCCGATCAGGAAGGCGCCGAAGGCGTTGCCGTCCTGTCCCCAGAAGTCTTCGTCCGAGGCCGTCTGGTTGGGCCAGAATTGCAGGCAGCCGGCGTTGCCTTCGCAGGTGCCACCGATTCTGCTGACCCACGAATACTGGTGATACTGCCCTTCGCCGCCGAACGTGAAGCTGTGCGCGCCGCGCTGCCAGTGCACAATGTCGTTGAGCGCGACTACATTGTCGACGTCGGTCGAGTCTTCCTGTTGCCCCAGCTGGGGGAATGTATTGCTGTAGAACTCGAAGACCGGGAAGTCGTTGCTGAAGCCGTTGACGATGCCCAGCTTCTGATCCCAATCCGTTCCCATTTGCGAGGCTTTGGATTTATTGATGTTATTGGAGCGGTTTCCGCCCACAGTCAGCGAATTGACCAACGTCGGGGTGATAATCCAGTCCCAGCCCCCGCGGGAGAGTTTCCCTAACTGATTGATCGTCCCGCAGCAGGTCTGAATCGGCACCGGCATATTGGAGTTGCCGCCCGAGTCTGTATTTTCGCGCGAATTGAAGAATGCCCAGATCTTGTGCTTGACGCCGAAATTCTGGTCGAGGCGGATACTGTATGCGGTGTTGGCGATGGTGCCTATGCTGCGATAGGCATAGTTGTAGGAGCTGCTTCCCGATACCTCCTGCGTCGCCAGCGGCATCAGATATGTGCTCACGATGTTCTTGGCGACCGAGCTGGCGCGGCTGATGGGAATCTTGTTGGTAGGGGCGCCTGAGACCACATAGCTTCCTGGGCTGCCGGTCACGGTTTGCCCAAACCCGGCGTAACGGCAGGGAACGGTTGTGTTGTCATACTGCGGGTCCATGATTTCGCCCGGATACACGGTTTCCCCGCAAGGGGAGGTCCCGAGCGGGGTTGTTCCCAGCAGAGCCGAGAAGTCGAAATCCTTGCCGTCGGCTCCCAGCTCGGCTGGAGTCGGCAACTGGCTGGTGATCGTGCCGCCGTAGGTTTGGCGCCACTGCTCCCAGTTGAAGAAGAAGAAGCTCTTTTTCCTGCCGTTATAAAGGCCCGGAATGCGAATGGGACCGCCGAGGTTGCCGCCGTAGTCGTTCCTGGTGTCGGCCGGACGCTTATATTGTTGTCGTGCGGCTTTTGTGTTTCCCTGCTGGGCGATAAAGCCGTTGTTGAACCAACTGTTGGCGTCGAATCCAGCATTCTTGTAGAACTCGTAAACCGTGCCGTGGTAGTCGTTGGTGCCGCCCTTGGTGTTGAAGTTAGCCAGGCCGCCGGTGGTCCTGCCTTCATCAATGGGCAGGCTGGCGATGCTCACTTGGAATTCATTCACCGCATCCACAGACGGCGACAGAATGCCGAAGCTGCCCGAGCCGTTCTCCTGGCGGTTGGTGGTAATGCCGTCGACCAGGAAGTCGGTTCCCATCTCCTGACCGCCATCAATCTTGATCGGATCAGTGCCGGAGGTGGCAACGCCCACGGACACAATGCCCGGCACCAGGGTTTCCAGGGTTTCCAGCGAACGCCAACCGGCCACCGTCAAGGGGAGCTGATTCACCTGCTCGGGCTGAATGGAATCATCGATAGTCGACGTATCTGCTTCGAGGGTTTGGGCGTCGGCCGCCACGCTCACAGTTTCAGATGCCGCACCGATTGCGAGGGTGATGTCCTGCGCGGTGTTGGCGCCGACCGAGACCACAACTCCGTGGCGAACTGCCGTCTTGAACCCTGCCGCGGCTACCGAAAGATCGTACCTTCCGGTGTGAACGGAGGGGAAGGTGTAATAGCCAGTGGATGAGCTGAGCGTCGAGTAGGCGGTTCCCGTATCTACGCCGCTTATGCTCACCCTTGCCCCCGCAACCACCCTGCCGGCTGGATCGAGGATGGTTCCGGCGATGGCGCCCGTATCGAGCTGGGCCAGGGCGGGAGCGGTGAATCCAAGAAGCATGACAAGGCCCGCCAGCCATGCTCCCAACGACGCGGATCCGCGCTTCACTGTCCAAGGGTACTCCGCTGTAATGCGCATCGAAGTTGTCGTCATTTCTGCCTCCTTAGCAAACGGTTTCTTGTTTCCCGCGTTTCTTGAACATGCCTCACTTCATGGCCGCTCTTTTGCCGCCCGCCAACGGAGCGGCTTGAACCCGGCGCAGGCGGCTGCCGCACCTGGCAATTGATTCATTGGGTCCCCGGTTCATCAGACATCGCAATCTTTTCCGGGTCCGGCACCGGGAGCTCTGTTCGCTTGCGGACAACCTGTGCATCGTAGCGGTCCTGCTGCGCCTTACTCTGGGCTTTCATGCGCAGGAAGTTCTGCATCGCAGCTTGCGCATTCGGCGTGTCATGCAGCTTGCGATAGAGCTGCGCCAACTTGTAATAGGCGCTCATGGCGCGGTTGTTGGCGGGATCGGCGGCAATCGCCAGTTCGAATTCGTGAATCGCATCCGGATCCTGGCCCAGACTCATCAATCCGCTGGCGAGGTAATAATGCGCGTCGCTCAGTGAAGGGTCGGCCCGCAGTGCGCCGCGCAGAAGCTTGACGCCCTCCTCGGGGTTCTGGTTGAGGACCAGCAAACTGCCCAGTTTGTACATGGAGGAATCGGCATACGGGTCGATCCGCAGCTCCTCCCGGTAGCTGTCGGCGGCCTTGTCGAGTTGCCCCATGACCCAGTACTGATCGGCCAGTTCTTCATGCAGTCCCGGCTGATGGGGCGCCATCTTCACCGCAACTCCGAACTCGAAAATCGCCTCCTGGTTGCGATAGGCTTGCGCATAAGCTTCGGCCAGAACCTGATGCACGCGCACGGAATCGTAATTGAGCTTGAACATGGCGGCGTAAGAGGCGTTGGCTACCAGAAAATAGGCGCGCCCGCGATGATAGAGAATGTCCGCATCGGAAGGATCCAGCGCGTAGGCTTTATCGAGTGGAGCGATCGCGCCTTGCGCATCGTCCTGAGCCAGGCGGCAAAGACCCAGCCACATGAAAGCCTTGGCGCTGCGCGGATCCAGACGCGTTTCACGCAGCAGATCGTCACTGGCTTCCTTGAAACGATTCTCGCGATAGGCGATGATGCCTAGAAACAGGTTGGCGCCGCGCAGGTCGGGCTTGAGACGCAGCGCCTTTTCGAGCGCGGCTCGTGCGTCGTCCAACTGGCCCGCCTGGTGCAGAGCCAAACCAAGATTGAAGTACCCCTCGGCAAAAGCAGGCATTTCCCGCGTGACCGCTGTGTACTCCGATATCGCGGCGCTGAAGTTGCCCGAGGTCATTGCTTCGGCCCCCTGCCGCATCTCTTCCCGTACTGTCGCGGTTGTCGCGGGCGTTTGCGCCTGTGCCTGCAGCCCACCCAGAATGAGAGAACATAGCCCACACCAGACCATCCGGCCCCAGAGACAAGCTCGAAAAGCGCTTTGCGCCGCGCGTAGCCGGGCCAACTGCCGAGTCTGGGCTCTTGGAGAATCCATGTTTTCGTCCAGCATCTAGGCTGGTAAACGTTTGCTCAACGGGTGACCGAGGCTCAACGTGATTCGGAACGGGCAACCTGGAGAGCCGCTATATCCAACCAAGCGTCGCCCGGTTGAAGAGCGTGCCCATTCCAGCACCGGAACGGTGGAAGTGGAATGCTATTAACGGTTAGCTGGGACGTTTGTTGCATATAAGGGGTTATTTTACATAACTTTATACTGAGAGACTGTCAGGCTCTTTACCCCTCCGAGGAGCGGTTCGATGTGGTGGTATAGTGATGTACCAAAGGGAAACTGAGTGTGTCATGCCCACAACCGATTCTTCCTGCGATCCGGAAGTGCTCAGTTCAGAGCAAATCGGTTTGGTTCGCCACCATCTCAAGGAAGTCATAGCAAGCCGTGCATTCGCGGGAAGTAAGCGGACCCAGGATTTTCTCCACCTTATCGTTGAGCACGCTCTGAAAGGCGACGTCGATGGCCTGCGAGAGCGGATGATCGGGGCTGAGATGTTCGGGCGCCCGATCGGCTACGACACGGGAAATGACTCCGTGGTACGCGTCAAAGCCACTGAGCTCCGCAAGAAGCTGGCAGAGTACTACCTTGAGACGGACAAAAAGTCGGCTGTGCGCTTCGAACTTCCGCGCGGATCCTACGTGCCAAGGTTCATCTTCGAGCCGTCGGAGACCACGGCTCAGCAGCAAACCAAAGCCGACTCACTGCCCCCTGTGGTGCAGACCGCTGCCCAAGGCAAAAAGCTGTCCACTGAGAGTGCTGCGGCGCGAGCAGCCGAGCCCCCTCGATCCTCGCGGAAATTGCGCCGATTGGCTCGCGTTCTGGCCGGCGTTGGACTTGGATTAGCTCTCATCGCGGCGATCGGCTACCTCGGCTTCAAGAGGTGGTATGGCGATTCAAATGCGCAGGCGGAGATTCGCTCCGTGGCCATCCTTCCGCTCAAAAACCTCTCTGCGGATCCCGAGCAGGAATATTTCGCCGACGGAATGACGGAAGAGTTGATCAACGACTTGGGCCAGGTTTCTACGCTGCGCGTCATTTCTCTCACCTCGGCCATGAGCTACAAAGGCACAACGAAGAATCTGCCCGAAATTGCTCATGAATTGTCGGTGGACGGTGTGGTCGAGGGGGGAGTGCTGCGCGACGGTAACGAAGTGCGCATCAGCGTGCAGCTAATCGATGCCAGGAAGGATCGTCCCATCTGGGCACACACCTATGTCCGGGACCTTACCAGCGTTCTTGCGTGGCAAGGAGAGGTCGCACAGGCGATCGCGGACCAGATCAGCATCAACGTGACACCCCAGGAGCAGGCGCGCCTCGCACGTAGCCGGCCCATCGACCCCGTAGCCCAGGACTTGTACCTGCGAGGCATTCTGCAATTGGATGCCGACGATTGCAAGATTGCGGTCGATTATTTCCAGAAGGCGGTCGACAAGAACCCAAACTATGCGCAGGCGCATGCGGCATTGGCGAATTGTTACGGCCGCATGGGCGAATCGGGCCGCATGGCATACAAGGAGGCGTTTTCCAAGCAGCGGGCTGAGGCAACCAGAGCCATCGAACTGGATGACTCGCTGCCCGAAGGCCATGCCGAACTCGCCAATACCGCGATGACTTTGGATTGGGATTGGGCAACCGCAGCGACGGAATTTCACCGGGCTCTTGAACTCAATCCGAATTCCGCATCCATTCATGAGAAATACGCGTTTTACCTCGTGCGGACCGGCCGGCAGCCTGAGGCCCTTGCTGAAGTACAGCGAGGCGTCGACCTCGATCCTGTTTCCTGGCATTCGTTCCACGCCGAGGGGTTCATCTATTACTTCTCCCACCAATACGACCAGGCACTTTCGCTAATCCTCAGAGTCCGCGCGCTCGACATCAATCCCCCTGATTGGAGCTTTCTCTTGGGTGATGTCTACGCTGAAAAGGGCAGATACGGTGAATCGATCGGCGAATTTCTGAAGTCGGGGAACGGGCCGGATTCCCTGGGTCATTTGGGCAACGCCTATGCCCGCGCGGGTCAAGTGGCCGCGGCCCGAAAGACCATTGCGCAATTGCAAGAGCACGTGCAGAAAAATGGCGTGGGGAGGTATGAGATAGCTCTTGTCTATGCCGGATTGGGCAGGAAACAGGAGGCTTTTAAATGGCTTGAAGAGGCTTATGACGCGCATGACGTCGGCCTTTTATATCTGAAGATAGATCCTTGTCTTGACCCATTGCGTTCCGATCAGCGCTTTGACAATCTCATGCGGCGCGTTGGCCTCTCCAAATAGCCTGCTGATCCGGAAAAAGCGAGGAAGATTGCACCCTATTCTGATCAACGGTTGGCAAATCGCCTTCGCATAACAAAGACGCGCAAGGAGGCGGCGGACGAGCCGTGCCCTCGTCTCCGGATCCCAAGCGAGAATTGCCTCGCTGTTCTTCAAAGTCGCAACTCCTGTTTGGTCGCCTATCCTGACCTTACCCCATTTTCGGGTTCTGTCCGGATAGCAGGTCAACCACTCCGAGCTGCCAATTCCGTGGGGAATTACATACTCTTATAGAAGCCGAGTACGTCGGCCACGTGATTGAACAGCCTGATCGCCACACTTCGACTGTGTTCCTTCGGGTTCGAGGAAACCAGCCTCTGTGAGTCCGGGGCTCTTATGACGCTGCTAGGAGCGAAACTCATCCAGCCTTCATTTCGCTGGTCCTTTGGCTGCATCAGTTCCAAATCCATGTCTAAATTCCCCTCGTGCAGCACCCCGTTGTCCGAGATCAGGACGCCGAGGAGAAAGACAGCTTCACCCGGATTACACTTCATCCGATTGCGATCCGCCGAAAACAGCGCGGGGAAAGCCTTGATTGCCGCAGCGTGTTCTCTGAAATTCTGCAGGGATTCTTCGTCAGCCCTCAGTGGGCTCAGTTCTGGCCGAAGACTAACATTTACCGTGGTTCAAAATACCCGGGGCCGATCACACTCATCGCTCATGGCTTGATGCCGTGGGTACTCCGTGGCAGTCCAGCAAAAGATGATGCGCCATGCGGACATCAGAGCCACGAAGAACATTTACGGGGATGTTGTAATGGATGAGATGATTACTGCGGGAATCAAAGTTGCGAGGCTTACTTTTCAGGGAGGCGGAGCGCAAGCAGGGCGCAGCGAGAGCTAAGTTATAGATAATTTGGCTCCTCAGGTAGGACTCGAACCTACAACCCTTCGGTTAACAGCCGTTCGATCTATTCTCGCTCCTGCTGCTACCGGTTGCTATAAGCTCCTATCCTTTGTGCACTTTACCCGCTCCCTCCTCCCACCTAATTGCTATCCATATCGCTTCGATTATGCCTCATTTTGAAGGAGGGTGGGCACAAAAATGGGCACAGTGCCACTAGACCATTTGAAGAGGACAGGGAGGACCAAGACGGATTCCAACCCGCGACCTCTGTCGTGACAGCCCATGACCGAATTCAGGCTCGCGCCATTCTCCAGTGACACCGTTCGACTGCAGGTGCGTAGACGGATCTTCCGACATGGAGAACTTCACCACCTCATCCCTTTCAAGCTGTAGACGGAAGCTTCTTTGCTCTGGTCGAGTGGCCGCCCTGAAACGAACTCTCACAGAGAGTTGCATGTACCTTAAGCCCCAGAATCTTTTCATCTTACCATCGCACTATGCAAATATGGAGAGACTCTCTTTAATTGCATACATGATAGCGCGCTGCCTCAGGCCAAAACTGACCTTGACCCAAAACCCAAAAACCAAGCCGTTTTTGAAGTTGAGGGATTGCGACCTTTCGTGGTCCCCTGAAGAGGGGGAGGAGACTCGGAAACGAACGAAGTTCCTCCACCTGGTTGCCGCGATAACATTCCCGGTCAGCACTGCCCGTTAATAAGTCATTCGCGCGATACATCGCCAACTTCTTACAGCTTTACATCCGGCTTCATTACGAAATGTCCACTCTTGTTTCTTCGTTCAGCCAAGCCAGAGACTGGCGTGAGGAATTTGTCAGACCGCTCAACGGAATGGTGGTAGCAAAGGCAGCGGCACAGACCCCAACGACGAGTGCAACGACCGGTGCCCCCACGATTCCCCAAGACAAACCGCAAAGCCGCTGCAGAGCTCACGGCACTAAGGCGCTCGAATGGCCACAACGGCGGCCCGCATCTTGCGGTGCCGCTCAATGGCGGCATCATTTTAGTGGCTTAGTACTGCAAGAGGAGATTTCAGATTGAGCTGAGATGCGCAATCATCCGGGTGGGCCTTTTCGACAATTCTCGATATTGAGCAAAATAGTACAGACGATTGTGTCCGTCCAGGCGCACGAATGGCATCATTAACGACGGTCGCATGGCTTGGCGAAGAGGTAGCTCAGATGACAACCAACTCGAATACGCCAATCCCTTCAGGACGACGGTCGCTCTGGTTTCGAATTGGAAAGTTCCTGTTTGTTGTTGTCTTGGCAGTCGCCGTTTTTCTGCTTGGCCTAAGCATGGCGCATCACCGCTTCTTTCGAGGCGGCTATATCAACCAGCACGGAGTCCTCAAACCATAGAGGGCACTGCAGAGAGCATTGGTCGCGGTTCCGAATGATACCAAGTTGCGGATTCCCTGGCGTGAAGATCTCATCCGAAAGGCTCAATCACAAAGTGCTATGCTGCGCCGTCTCCCGCTACTGTGAGCCGATGCGGTCGATGCCATAGGCATCCAGCACATCCGGCA
>JBEKGW010000035.1:0-43758 GCA_050012595.1 Terriglobales bacterium | reverse complement strand
CGAACAAGTGGTAAACCACATCGACGAGCGCGAGCTAGCCGATGTGATTTACGAATTCGGTGAGGAAAGGAGGTCGCGGAGAATCGCCAGAGCCATTGTCCGGTCGCGGCCGATACGCACGACGAAGGAACTTGTCGAAGTGATATCAGCCGCGACCCGGTCAATGAATCTGAATTGGAAACATGGGCGGATTCATCCGGCGACGCGAACCTTTCAGGCTCTCCGAATCTTCGTAAACCGTGAACTGGACGATCTGAAAGCACTGCTGGAGGCGGCGCCCAGGGTGCTGAAGCCGGGCGGAAGGCTGGTGGTGATCAGCTTTCATTCGCTCGAAGACAGAATCGTCAAGGATGCGCTTCGCGACGGTGCTCAGCGCGGTTGGTACCGGTTGCTGACTAAGAAGCCGGTTACGGCGAGCGACGAAGAGAGTTATCGCAATCCGCGGTCGCGCAGCGCGAAGATGCGGGCGGCGGAAAAAGTTTGAGTTAGTCCAAGTTTAGGTTCGCCCGGAGAAACTGCCGGGCCCCCGGTGCGGTGATGGTAAGGCGTGCCGGGTAAAAAGTTTGAAGCAAGCTTTGAAGCAAACTCTGTGGTGGAGTTTTTCCGGAGCGGCCAAGAAGAAATAAAACAAGGCCGCGTCCGGAGAAGAAAAACTGGAAGATTCGCAATGACATTTACCGGCACCCTTATTGAAGATCTGATGGCAACGGTCGAGCGCGCGGAACAGAGGGCGCAATCGGACGGAGCCTTACTGGTCGAACCTTTGCTCGTCGAACCTTTGCTGGTCGAACCTTTGCTCGCGGAAGGCTCGGCCGTCGAGCCCATGTTCGTCGAACCCATGTTCGTCGAACGCATGTTCGTTCAACCGATGTTCGTCGAACCCGTGTTCGCTTCGGTTCAGGAAAACGCGGACTACGATTCCAAGATTTCTGGAGTGGCATAAATCATGAGCGCCGTGGCAATGCGACCCGCAATTCTTTCCAGCCGGCGCAAGTCCTGCTGGCTGGGGACCCCGGAAATTTATTTCCGCAAGACTATCGATAACTCGCGCCTGGTGAAGGTCGAAGACCCGCGCCGCACGCGCGAGATGAAATACTTCGGTTTTGCTCTGTGTTGCCTGTTCCTGCTGGTCATGGGATACGCGCTGCAGCATTTCCGCGCCATTGAATACGGGTACAAGATCGAGACGCTGCGGTCCGAGCGCGATGGTCTTACGGAAATGAACCGGGCCCTGCGCCTGGAAGAGGCGTCGCTGCGCGATCCGGAACGAATTGATGTGATGGCGCGGAAGCTGGGCATGCAATCGCCGCAACCTGGGCAGGTGGTTCGCATGGACGCCGCCAGCGATGCCGCCACGCCGGTCATGGCCAGCGTGACTCCGGTTGCGGTGGTTTCGGCGCGGTAAGTCAGTTCTCAGTTCCCAGTTCTCAGTTCTCAGTAAGTAGCCGTGAGCTTGTCACTGAGAATTGAGAACTGAGAACTGGGAACTGACATGGCGGCGAGTACCTCTTCGGACGGCGCAAGATTCAGGCTGTACACCTTGTCTGGATTGCTTTGCCTCTGGCTGCTGGTGATCTGCCTGCGGCTCGTCTATCTCCAAATTTTTTGCTACGGCGATTTCGAGCGCCGCGCCCAGCACCAGCAGCAACGCAGCTTCGATCTTTCGCCGAAACGCGGCGTCATCTATGACCGGCATGGGCGGGAACTGGCGATGTCCATCCAGGTGGACTCGGCGTTCGTGGTGCCCTCGGAAGCTCCCGATCTCGCCAACACCATCAGCCTGATTGCCCGCATCACTAATGACGATCCCCGCGTCGTGCTTGCCGATTGCCGCGCCCACAAGACTTTCTGCTGGGTGGCGCGCAAGGCGGACGCGGAAGTGATTGAGCGCATCCGCGCGCTGAATCTGCAGGGCATCCACTTCCAAAAGGAACCCAAGCGCTTTTATCCAAAACGCGAACTGGCGGCGCAGATTCTAGGGTACGTGGGCACCGACGATCAGGGCCTGAGCGGGCTGGAGCGGCAATTCAATCAGCAACTGCAGGGCAAACCCGGCAAGCTGATGATTTCCGTGGACGCGCGCAAGCGCTGGTTTGCCAGCGTTGAAAAGGAGCCCGAATCCGGCAACAGCGTCGTCCTCACCATTGATCAGAACATCCAGTACATCGCCGAACGGGAACTGGAGCGCGGGATGGAAGAGACGCACGCCATCGCCGGCACGGTGATCGTGGAAAATCCGCACACCGGCGAGATTCTGGCGCTCACCAACCGGCCCACATTCAATCCCAATAGCCGGAAGGAAATTAAGAACGATGCTTTGAAAAACCGCGCGGTGAGCGACGTTTACGAGCCCGGCTCGACTTTCAAGATGGTGACGATCTCCGCCGGCCTGGAAGAGAAGATCACGCGCCCCGACGAAATGTTTGACTGCCAGATGGGATCGATTGTCATTAATGGCATGCGCATCCGCGACAGCAGGCCGCACGGCATGCTCTCGGTCGCCGACATTATTGCGGAGTCGAGCGACGTCGGCGCCATTAAAGTCGCGCTGCGACTCGGCGACGAGCGCTTGTACAAGTACATCCGCGCTTTCGGATTCGGCCAGCAAACCGGGATCGAACTTCCCGGTGAAACGCGCGGCTTGACGAAGCCGGTGGAGCGCTGGTCGAAGGTTTCGCTTGGCGCGATCTCCATGGGCCAGGAGATTGGCATTTCGCCGCTGCAGCTTGCTTCATTGATCGCGACGATTGCCAACGACGGCGTGCACGTCGCGCCGCGCATCGTTGCCGGGACAATCGGGGCTGGGACAATTGCGCTGCAAAATACTCCGCAGACGATCGCCTTCCAGCCCGCCGTGGGGACGCGTGTGATTTCTTCTCTGACCGCGGCCGAGATGCGGCAGATGCTGCAGGGAGTGGTGCTCCACGGCACGGGACGCAAAGCTCTGCTTGAGGGCTATAGTTCAGCGGGCAAGACCGGGACGGCTCAGAAGGTGGATCCCGCCACCGGTGCTTACTCGAAGACGAAGTATGTAGCGTCTTTTGCCGGGTTTGCTCCCATCAATGATCCGCAAATAGCGGTGGTGGTGATCCTCGACTCGGCCGTCGGACTGCACCAGGGAGGTCAGGTCTCGGCGCCGGTCTTCCAACGGATCACACAGCAGGTACTGGAGTATCTGCATGTGCCGCATGACGTTCAGCTTCCGGCCAGCCGCCAAGTTCTCCTGGCTCGCCGCGATGTTCCTGACGCGAGTCTGGAAGAAAGCTCGCCCGATCACCTGGGCGCCAGCCTGGATATGTCCGAAGGCAGTGAAACGCCCGCCATGCCAGCGGCGGTTAAGCCCGGCACAATTGGCGCGCAGGTCGTTCCCGCTGCGCAGGTCGTTGCCGCGCAGACTGGCTTGATGACATCGGCAGCGAGTTCGCCTGCTGCAAGTTTACCGGCTACACAATCCGAGAATCCACCTCCGCAGAAATTGCCGGCCAGCGGAACGGTGGTTCTCGATGTGGAGGAGGGAGGGATCGAGGTGCCGTCGTTCCTCGGGAAAAGCCTGCGCGTCGCCATTGAAGCCGCGCAGGATGCCGGTCTCGACCTTGACGCTGTCGGCAGCGGCGTTGCTCGCGAACAGTCGCCTCTGCCCGGTGCGCGCGTCGCGGCGGGATCGCGCGTGGTGGTAAGGTTCGCGCGATGATTTGTCAGACCCCACCCTCAAGCGCGCACTACCAGCCGGGTAGCGAGTGATAACGCCTGGTTTCGTCAATGGATGACATCAAATGATGTTCAGGTCCCCATCCACCGCTGTATAATTTGGACGCAAGCCTGATGCGCGGAGGGAACCACATGCGCAGGTGCAATCTCTGCTTCCTCGCTATGTTGTTGTTCTTCGTTCCCTTGACTCTTGCAAAAGACAAGTCCCAGTTGCCAAAACTGGTCGTGAATGCCAGGTACGTGCTCGTTACAACGTCTTTCGGCGACGAACCCGCCAATCCACAGATCACGCCCGACGATCGGCGGGCCGTAATCGATGTCCAGGATGCAATTAAGAAGTGGGGTCGCTATACCGTCGTCTATCGAGCCAAAGAAGCCGACCTCATATTACTGGTTCGTAAAGGCGGGGTCGCGGAAGTGCGACCGGGAGTGCGAATCCACGCGGGGTCAAACACACCGAATCCTTCGGTTGGGCCCAACGTCTACGCCGATGGCGGTGATCCTCAGGACATGATTGCTGTTTACGACGGGCCCCACGGTGTAGACTCCCCTCCACTCTGGCGAGGTCGTCAAACTGACGGACTGGTGCCGCCGGAGATGCGGCTAGTACAAGAACTGCGTACCAAAGTAGAGGCTGCCGCAAAGGCGCCATAGGTTTGTCGCTGTCCATCCTTGCAATCTCTAATGGAAGTTCTCGTCCCACATTACTGGCGTAAAATCCCGATTACACTCATTGACCCAGATCGGCCAGTTCTCAATGAGTGTAATCGCCTGGTTTCAACAATTGAGGGCACACTGAACCCGTATGGGTTCCTGTTCGGAACACAAGGATTTCTTCTTTGAAGAGTGGTGCAGTTTGATATCCCCAAAGAGTTTGACTGGAGCGGCAATTTGCGCCGAATTACCGCTGCCTAGTGGGTATTCATGATGGAATGGAAGGCTTGGATTTTGGGATTGTCGGCAAGGCTCTGTCTGCTTACCGTGGCAGGGTCAGTGGTCAGCTTCTGAGGACAGAATGCGGCGCTCAGCGGCCAAACCGATGACGCTCGCCAATTCCTTCGACTGTAGCGCCAGCAGTTCCCGGAGCAGCACCAGATCGCTTTCGACATCGGAGTGCGCTGTCTTTCGAGCAGCGGCAGATTTCAATTCTTCGCGAAGGCGTGCCTTCATTAGGCCCGAGGCAAATTCGGAACCGGCCGGAACGTTCAGAACATTGGATCGCGCGATGCCTACGGGCGTAACTTCACCATTCACGCGCACCTGCAGGGTGGGTCCTCCAGACGAATCAAGGTCTGGCTCGGCCGCAGCCTGTAAAGACGTCCGGTGGCGCTCGTCTGCATCGGTGTCCGTTGAATAGACTCGCGCCAGTTCCTGCAGTTGATCCTGAACGACGCGCCGATCAGTCCGCGTCAGGGCTGCGTCCAACTGATGCTTTGAATCGAGGATCAGCGCGTTCTTTCCCGGGTCGAAATGCCAGTGTTGCACATACACAGCGACCACGCCGGCCACGGCGTAGGGGTGGAACAGGAATATCGGCAGCATATATTTCTTCGAGGTTAGCATGACTTCCAAAACACCCTTCACGCGCTTGGAGCGCGCAATCGTCCCCGGAACTTGTGGAATCACGAAACTCGATGAGTGCAATTCAGGATGATGGCGGCCGTACTCTGAAAGCGTTCTTGCCAACTGTTTCGGCGTGGTGACACCGAGATCGCCGATGATGTCGCGATGCACGGAATGTGGGTAGTAGAAACTGATGATCTGACGCGTGAAGTCTGCACAGTTTGCCGTGATCAGATTCCAGCGTTGCCGGTTAGACCGGTCGTTGAGCATTAGGATCAGCTTCGCATCCTGTCCCGGGCTAGTCTCGATCTCAAAGGCGTAAATTGTGCGCAGGTACGACGCTCCGATCAACTGGTACCAGGCGCCATCCGGTGTCCCGCCACCAGGAAGATCGGGAATCAGCGACTCCAGGTGATTGCGGCGGTAGCGGTCGCGTAGAAACGAGGCTAGCTTCGTGTTGGCGAAAAGCGGAATGTCTTCCGGTCTTTCTACGGCATACAGGTAAGGAATGCGCGGAATTGCGATCCAGTCGTATCCCCCGATACTGCGATAGCGGCTGAGAACGATCCCGGTTTCACCGGGCTCACACAGACGCAACAAAACTGGGGTCGTAGCGCAGACGCGGGTGAGGTAGACGGCAGCATGGCCGGTCCCGGCGAGAGCGCCATCGTACCCGTAGGGCTCTCCCAAGAACAAGGTTACCCCAGCCGGCGCGCGAGGAATCGAACACAGGCAGAAAAGCAGAATTGCACTCAGTTTCCCTAGTCTCAAGACAGCCACCAATCCGCCTGCGCCCGTCTCTACTGAGAAGAGCACTTTGCTCTGGATGTCGCTCTCGTAAAATGAGGCTAGGCCAACCGGGCAAGACGCATAACTGATAGGAAGTACAGGAACGAGCCTGTCGAAACACTAACCGAACTCGCGCGTCGGATAGCACTACTACCTTTGCTGAGATCCATCGCAGTCGTAGCGCGAGGGTAGAAAGGCTGGCTCGCCGGCGTCAGTCTGAGTAACCACCGGGTTCGGCAAGTGTCGACGCAGCAAGGCCTTTACTTGCAACCACACTTCGTGATCACACTCGATCTGAGTGTGGCCTTTGCTCAAAAGACGACCACGCCAGGAGAACCCGTGACATTCTGCGGGCTCCCCTTTGTACTCCCAAAGGAAATTGCCAAGGATTGTCGTGTGCGCCGGATCGGAGGCCACGATTTTTCGGCGCCCTTGAATCAGACCATGTGTCTGGTAGAAATTCACCGCTTCGAGGACGTTAGCCGGAATTAGCCAATCATTCTGAAAAGGCTTTGCGACGCTATCTATCTGTATCGTTAGCGTCACCGGGATACCTGCCTGTTCTAATTTCCGGGACAGGCTCACCACAGCCGAAGCACCCCAACTGTGCCCGAACAATACGATGCGCGCTTGCCGCTTTTTGTCGTCCGATAGTGCATCGCCCTCCTTGGTGCCCAGTAGCTTCAGGATGGTGTTGTAGGCTACTCCGACCTTGCGGTTTTCAAACAGGCCGATATAAACCTCCTTGGGATACTCTTGACGTAGGTCCTGGATCAGCTGAACTTCGGGGTGGTGCGGCTCATCGTGACGGACAAAGCCGCCTAGAAAGCCCACTACCACGTCTGGGAGTTTAGTTTGAGTCGAAGGCAAAAAAGCCGATGATGCTGAAGAAGTCCGGCAGCGACCACTCGCCGCATGTACTGGCCGAGCAAGCGCACAAATACACAGGAGAGCGAGCAGGCCCCAAATAATCTGTGTTTGGAGCACGGAGCAGATTTGCCGACGCCACGGCTCAAAATCATCTATTACCAGAACGCGGATTGACGATGTAGCCAAGCAGCCTCCGTGTAATGCAACCGCGAAGTCAGCAGAAGGTCGCTGAATCCAAAAACATAAAAGGATCGCATAACAGAATCGTTTCGCTCGTTGCGCGAAAGCAATGTTTTAAACAACAGGGACAGGGATCGGTGTGAGCGCCCTTCCCAAAGCTGGCTAAAGAAGTCCATCAATCGCTTTAATATTGGAGTGGATATTTCCCGAACGAGTTATCCGGGTGAAGACTCAAGATGACTGTCGAAATCAAGGCCTGTACACTCCGTCGAAAATCCGTAGTTGGCGTTAAATCGCGATTTCACTCACAACCCGCCCCTGTGGGGGTTCTGAGTGTAAACGTCTGATTTCGTCAACTATACTGAGCGGATGAACCGTTCCATTCGTTCATTCGGCAAGCCGCACTTCCCAACGCTGCCGGACAAACTCCGTGAAGACCTCAGGACTATTACTCCGAGCATGGATGGTGACCTTACCTACTGGCCTTGTGCAGCACGCATGAAGGATGGGACCGTTCTCGTCTGCGTCTACGTCGTGCCAGAGGGGCCTTACATCAAGCACTGGGGCGTTTATCCGCAGCATGATCGTGGAAAGAGTTACATTTCACTTTCGGATGTGGACGCGCTTACCGAAAGTCCGAGGCGTCTCCCGGCGCAGTTTGCGAACAAACTGTACAAGAACGGTGAATCTGGTATGGGCTACACCATCTTCACTGTTGTTTTTTCGGATGGGTCCCGTCAAGCTTACGGTACAGGCAACGCTGTTGATTTCATTCGCTACCCAGAGGGGAAGGGTCAGAGTGATGTGATAGACGTTGTGCCCCACGAGGGGCGAAGCGCGGAACCGGTGAGCAGTCCAGAGTATTACTGGTGCCTCTTCTCCGATTGAGAGTTTGTAGTTGGCGAAAAATCCCGATTACACTCATTTGACGGTCGCCCGGGAAATTCTATCCGACGAGGGGGTTAACCTCTGCAATCTAACCTCTAGCCTCTGACCTCCAGCAACCCTGTTTATAATCATTCCAATGACCTTCCAACAGCTCCTGCAGGGCGCCGAGGTCCTCTCTCAGAGCGGGAACGCGGCCGTTGCCGGGGTGGAATACGATTCCCGGCGAGTGCGCCCTGGAACTGTTTTTGTCGCCATGAAGGGTGAGACCAGCGACGGCAATCGGTTCATTGACCAAGCCATTGCTGCCGGAGCGGTTGCCATCGTCACCGATTCTCCATCCGAAGTGCCGCGTCCTGCGCTCGCCTGGGCGCAAGTCGTGAACGGGCGCCGTGCGCTTGCCCGCCTGAGCGCAAATTTCTACAAGCGTCCTGCCGAGCGAATGTCGAATACTGGAATTACTGGCACGAACGGAAAAAGCACGACCGCCTTCCTGATCGAATCCATATTCCAGGCGGCCGGGCGCAAGACCGCGCTGATCGGAACCGTCGAATATCATGTGGCCGGGAAGATTCTTCCAGCTCCGCACACCACGCCGGAGGCGCTGGAGTTGAACCGGCTTTTGTCGGAGGGCCTGGGCCAGGGAGTCACCGAGGCGGTGATGGAAGTGTCATCGCATGCGCTGGAACAGCAGCGTGTTTTCGGGATTCCTTTTGATGTGGCCGTATTCACGAATCTCACGCGCGACCATCTCGATTACCACGGCACGATGGAAGATTACTTCCGCGCCAAACAGGTGCTTTTCGAAGGCTGTGGCACGGACCCGCCGCGCGCGGCCGTTCTTAACCTTGACGATGAATACGGGCGCGAGCTATGGAAGCTTGCCAAAAAGAAGAGCGCGTTGGTGCTCTCCTACGGTCTAACCTCTGGCGGCCTGACCGCTGGCGACTGCGACTTTCGTGCCGAGTCCGTCGAAATCACGCCGCGGGGAACGCGTTTTGAAATGGTGACGCCCTCGGGGAAGGTCGCCATGTGGTCTGCGCTGATCGGCAATGTGAATGTGTACAACGTGCTCGCAGCTTCTGCCGCCGGATATGCGCGCGATTGTTCCACCGAGGCGATCGCAAAAGGAATCTTCGACCTCACTCGCGTTCCCGGCCGCTTCGAGCGCGTGGATTGCGGCCAGCCCTTCACGGTGGTCGTGGATTATGCGCACACGGACGACGCGCTCCGCAACCTGACCGCGCTGGCTCGCGATTTTGTTGCCCGCGCCGGCGTCGTTGATAGGGTTAGGGGCAAGGTCATCACGCTTTTCGGCTGCGGTGGAGATCGCGATCGCGCCAAGCGCCCGCTGATGGGCGAGGCTGCGGGCAAGGGCAGCGACTTGGTCGTTCTCACTTCCGACAATCCGCGCTCGGAAGATCCGCTGGCGATTATGAACGATGCGCTGGTCGGGTTGCAGAAATCCGGCGCAAAATATTCCATTGAGCCTGACCGCCGCAAGGCCATCGCTTTCGCTTTGCAGCAGGCAGCCCCCGGCGACATCGTGCTTCTTGCGGGCAAGGGACACGAGAAAGTGCAGATCACAAAAGAGGGAAGGATTCCGTTCGACGATGTGGACGTCGCGCGTGAGAATCTGAAGGCCATGGGCTACGACTGCAAGAGCGCCGCGAAGGCGGGTAGCGCGGGGAAGACGGCATGAAGCTTCCTCTCTGGCGCATCGCCGAATTCATTGGCGCTGGCGACGGTGCGGGTGGTCGATACTCCGGTGCGGGGGGGACGGGCGAGGGCGCCCGTCGCTCCACTGAAGCGCTCTCCAGCGAAGCGGCTCAGGGATATTCCATCGATTCGCGCACCGTGCAACCCGGCGAACTTTTCTTTGCGGTTAAAGGTGAACGGCTTGATGGGCACGACTTCGTGGAACAAGCACTGAGCCGAGGCGCGATTGCCGCGGTGGTCCGGAAAGATCAGTTGGCGCGCTATTCCAGTGCTGCCGGACTGCTTGCCGTTGACGACACGCTGGTCGCGCTGCAGACGCTGGCTACGGCGGTGCGAAAAATATGGGGCAAGACTGCCATCGGCGTTACTGGCTCGATGGGGAAGACGACCACGAAAGACGCGATGGCACATTTGTTCGCGATCAAATACCGCGTGCATCGCACCCAGGGAAATTTCAATAATCATTTTGGCCTGCCGCTGGGGCTGCTGACGCTTGAGCCGGAATACGATCTCGCGGTGGTCGAGATGGGGATGTCCCACCCTGGGGAAATCGCCGCGCTGGCTCGCATCGCACTGCCGAATCAAGCCGTGGTCACCAACGTTGCTCCGGTGCATCTGGAGAGCTTCGGCTCCATCGCTGAAATCGCGCGCTCGAAATATGAACTGATCGAAGCTCTTCCATACGGCGGCACGGCGGTGTTGAATGCCGACGATGAATATGTCTGCCAGTTCGGCCGCGACTTCAAGGGCAAGGTCGTCATGTTTGGTGTGAAACCGACGGCAGATGTCCGGGCGGAAAACATCGAGGTGCTTGGATCGGAGGGCACGCGCTTCGATCTGGTCAGTCGCGAAATGCGCCAGCCGGTGTGCAGTCCGTTGCTTGGCAGGCACAACGTTTACAACGTGCTCGCCGCAGCCGCGATTGCGCTGGAGCACGGCATTACGCCGTCAGAGATCGCCGCGGCTCTGCCGTCGCTTCAGGCCGCCGACAAGCGCGGACAGGTCGTCCAACTGGGTAACATTACCGTGCTGTACGATTGCTACAATTCAAGTCCGAAGGCGCTTATGGCTGCGGTGGATACTCTGGCCGCCATGCCTGCCCGCCGCCGGATTGTGGTTGCCGGTGAGATGCTGGAACTCGGCCCGACCGGCGAGCAACTGCATCGCGAGTGCGGGCGGTACATTGCCGGAAATGCGGCCGGAAGTAAACTTCATTTTCTGCTCGGCGTGCGGGGGTTAGCGAAGCCGATGGTGGAAGCGGCCGGCGAAGCGGGGTTGGAAGCGGAATTCGTGGCAACGCCAGAAGAAGCCGGCGAGTGGCTGGCGCGCGAGACTCGGGAGGGCGATGTTGTGTTGCTGAAAGCGTCGCGCGGCGTGAAACTGGAAAAGGCGCTGGAGACGTGGAGGCTGAGAAGCGGCATTTCCAACGGTCTTCCCAACTCCTCAGGCGCGGGGAACTAGAGCGAGTACGGGATTGCCGTGGTCACAGACAGGCTGCCGAGCTACGCTCGGCTTGGACGGGCGAGACGCCCGTCCCTCCACGGGCCTGATAAACTGATGTTGGAGGCGGATTGCTCTACTGGCTGCTCTACCTGAAGCTCTTTCATTATTTTCCACCGTTCCGCATTTTTCGTTACCTGACTTTCCGCACCGCCTTTGCCAGCTTGACCGCGCTTTTCACCGGCCTGATCGTTGGGCCCGTGGTGATTCGGCGCCTGCGCGATTTCCAGATCCGGCAGTACATACGCGAAGAGGGGCCGCAGGCTCATCAGAAAAAAGCGGGCACGCCGACCATGGGCGGTTTGCTGATCGCCATCGCCATCCTGGTGCCTACAGTGCTTTGGGCGGACCTGAGCAATCCGTTCGTCTGGATCGCTGTGTTTTCCACGGTGGCCTTCGGTGCGATCGGTTTCACCGACGACTACCTTAAAGTCGTTCATCACCGCAATCTCGGCCTTACTGCGCGCGCCAAGCTGGGCTATCAGGTCGCGGCCAGCATCCTGATTGCGATCATGCTGATCGTTTTGCAGCACCGCGGAGAGTACTCGACCAGGCTGATGGTCCCATTCCTCAAGCAGTTCCACCCGGACCTGGTGATCCAGAGATGGGCTCATCCCCACGTCTGGCCGCTGGCCTTCCTGCCGTTCGTGGGTTTCGTTGTGTTTGTGATTGTCGCATCCACCAACGCCGTGAATCTTACCGACGGCCTGGACGGGCTTGCCATCGGCTGTACGGTGATCGCGGCCGGAGCGCTCGCGGTTCTCACCTACGTCAGCGGCCACGCCACGTTTGCCACCTATCTCGAATTGCAGCGCATGCCGCAGATCGGCGAGCTCACTATTTTTTGCGGAGCGATGGTCGGTTCCGCCATTGGATTTCTCTGGTACAACGCGCATCCGGCGGAAGTGTTTATGGGCGATGTCGGCTCGCTGGCGCTGGGCGGGGCGATCGGCACCGTAGCCGTCATGATCAAACAGGAGCTTTTGCTGCCGTTCATCGGCGGTATCTTTGTCATCGAGGCGCTTTCGGTGATCCTGCAGGTTGGTTCCTACAAGCTGCGCAAGAAGCGTATTTTCAAGATGGCACCGATCCACCATCACTTCGAACTGCTGGGCTGGTCGGAGTCGAAGGTGATTGTGCGCTTCTGGATTGCGTCGCTGGTGTTTGCGCTGTTTGCGCTGACGACACTCAAACTGAGATAGGAGAATGGCGAAATCGGCTCTTGGCTTTTAGCTCTTGGCTTTTGGCCAAAGGCTAAGAGCTAAAAGCCAAAAGCGGGCTTCAGGTTTTCTCCGTGGCTCTGTGGTGCAATGATTTTGATGGATCTCAACAACAAACGCGTGCTGGTCGTCGGTCTTGGCAAATCTGGGGTGGCTTCCGCGCTGTTTCTTAAGTCGCGCGGCGCTCGCGTCACGGTGTCGGACTCCAAGCCTGAAGCCGAGCTTCGCGACGAAATTCTGCTCCTGCTGGAGCAGGGGATCACGGTCGAAACCGGTGGCCACGGCGACCGCACCTTCCGCGGGCAAGACCTGATCGTTGTGAGTCCGGGTGTGCCGGTCGATGCGCCACAACTGGCGCAGGCTCGCGCGCTGGGAGAGCCGGTCATCGGCGAGATCGAGCTTGCTGCGCAATTTCTGGCCGGTCCGATCGTAGCCATTACCGGAGCCAACGGCAAAACCACCACCACCTCGTTGGCCGGCGAGATTATTGCCGCCGGAAAATTCTCCACCCTGGTTGGCGGGAATATCGGCACGCCGGCCATCAGTTTTGTGGATCAGGCCGGGCCCGCGACCTGGATCGTGCTGGAAATATCAAGCTTTCAGCTGGAAACGATCGTTGAATTTCGACCTCGGATCGCGGTGATTCTGAATATCACGCCCGACCATCTCGATCGCCACAAGACCTTTGCGAATTACGTCAATGCCAAAGCGCGCGTCTTTGAGAACCAAGGTGCGGATGATTTCACCGTCCTCAATGCCGATGATCCCTCCGCTGCTGGATTATCGGATCGTACGCGCGCGCAGTTGTTCTGGTTCAGCCGAAAGAAGGAGATTGAAAAAGGAGCCTTTGTACGCGGCACGCACATCTATTTCCGCGACGGGCATAGCGAACGCGAGATCATGCCGCTGGCGGAAGTGCCGCTGAGAGGCGCGCACAACCTGGAAAATGTGCTGGCAGGAATTTCTATCGGCGCCCTGGTCGGTTGCCAGCCCGAACAGATTCGGCTGGCCGTCCGAAACTTCAAGGCCGTCGAGCACCGGCTGGAGTTCGTGGCCAAGTTCGCAGGCGTGGATTACTACAACGACTCCAAGGCCACGAACGTAGATGCCACCATCAAGGCGCTGGAATCTTTCCCGGCAGACATTCCTCCGCACTTGCACCTGATTCTCGGGGGCAAGGATAAGGGCAGCGACTATACCGTGCTCGCCGATTTATTGCGACAGCGCGTGAAGCGCATGTACACCATCGGGGCCGCGGCCGCCAAGATCGAATCGCAGATTCAGGGTGCGGCAGAAATCGAACATGCGGAAACTCTGGAAAACGCTGTCCGGCGCGCCAGCGAATCTGCCTTGCCGGGCGATGTCGTTCTTCTGGCTCCGGCCTGCGCCAGCTTTGATCAGTTCCAGAGCTATGAACATCGCGGGCGTGTGTTCAAAGAGGTTGTGCACTCTTTGGCGTTGTCGCGATCGACTTAGGAACTGGGGCGACGGGCGTCTTGCCCGTCCAGGCAGCTCAGCGGCCGGGCGGGGAGGTCCGGCACTCCACTGGCTTGTCTCTCTCCGGCCGGGCGGGGACGCCTGGCGCTCCACTGACTAATCTCTCTGGAACCAAGTCAGTTATCCCCTGCCCTAAATCTACGGCCGAAACTCCTCCATGTCCCTGCTTCTCCGTGGTGAAATATTCTTTATGGCTAAGCGGGTTAGCGTCGATCGCTGGATGTTTACTGTGACTGCGATCCTGGTTTTTGTCGGGCTGGTCATGATCTTCAGCGCCTCGGCGGTGATGGCCAAGGAGCGGTACGGGTCGGCCTACGAATTCCTGCTGAAGCAACTGGTATGGGCGGTCGCGGGACTCGCCGTGATGATGCTCGCTATGAAGGTGGACTACAAGCGCCTGCAACATCCGGCGCTGGTTTTCTCGCTTCTCGGCTTTACCACGCTTCTGCTGATCTCGGTTTTTTTTCTTGACCGCGCCCATGGCACGCACCGCTGGTTTCACGTGGGTCCGGTTTCGTTGCAGCCTTCGGAACTGGCCAAGCCCGCGCTCATCCTGTTTCTGGCATGGTTTCTCGAAAACAAGGCTTTTGATAAGAAGACCCGGGCCATGGACGACTGGCGCAATACGCTGATCCCGGCTGCGGCGCCCACTGCGGTTTTTCTCGGACTGATTGTTTTTCAGCCGGACCTTGGCACCGCCATCGCCTGCGCGGGCATTACTGCTTGCATACTGTTCGTCGCCGGCATGCGTCTGCGCTACTTTGGATACGCCTTCGCGGCCTCGCTGCTGCCGCTTTATTTCCTGATCTTTCACGTGTCGTACCGAAAAGACCGCATTCTCGCATTCCTCAACCCCTACGCCGACCCGAAGGGATTTGGCTTTCACATTATCCAGTCGCTGATTGCGGTCTCGACCGGCGGCGTTACCGGACTTGGGCTGATGGAAGGGAAACAGAAATTGTTTTATCTCCCCGAACCGCACACGGATTTTATTTTTGCCGTCACCGCCGAAGAGTTGGGGCTGGTGGGAGCGCTTGCCGTCATTATTCTGTTCGCGATTTTCCTCTGGCGCGGCACGCGCGCGGCGCTGCGTACGAACGATCACTTCGGCCGGTTTCTCGCGGTTGGAATCACCAGCATGATCGTGCTGCAGGCTTTCATCAACATCAGCGTCGTACTGGGGCTGATGCCTACCAAAGGGATTCCGCTGCCGTTTGTTTCCTATGGAGGGTCGTCGCTGTTTGTGACCCTGATGTGCGTTGGCGTGCTGCTGAATATCACGAAGCAGGTGGAGTAAGCGCGAGATTTTATGGAGGAGACCATATGAAGAGCGTTTGGTTAGGAGTAATTTTGCTTGCCGTGATTGCGTTGCCCGCTTTTGGGCAGAAGAAAGAACAGGAGCGCGTCGAGAATGCCGGGAGGGTAATGCAGGAAATTATGAATATTCCCGACAACATTCCGCAAAGTGTAATCGACAGGGCGGACTGTGTTGTAGTTTTGCCTTCCGTGGTCAAATTCGCCATCGGAATTGGCGGGAGTTACGGCCGGGGCGTGATGACCTGCCGCGGCGGCAAGGAGTTCCAGGGCTCTTGGGGTGCTCCAACCATGATGGCGCTCGAGGGCGGCAGCTTTGGCTTGCAGTTGGGCGGCCAGGCGACCGACTTCGTCTTGCTGCTGATGACCCCTCGATCGGCCGATAACATCCTCACCAGCAAAGTCAAGCTGGGAGGGGATGCCTCGGCCGCGGCAGGTCCAGTCGGCCGGGACGCCTCCGCCGAAACCGACGCAACAATGCGGGCCGAGATTCTTTCCTATTCTCGTGCTCGGGGACTGTTTGCCGGACTCTCTCTGGTCGGCTCGACCCTCCGTCCGGACAACGATGCCAACGAGCACCTGTACGGAAAAGAGGTGAGCGCGAAGGACATTGTGTTCAAAGGCGGGGCGGCGCCTCCGTCCGCACATTTGTTGCTGGCTACGCTGGACAAGAAGTCTCCCAAGAACAAATCGAAGAACTAACGCGGCTGGGGCCGCATTCCCAGCGATACCGGCAGATTGTTGGCGAAGCGATGGTTGGCGAAACATCGTATGAGCTAAACTCATTCACGTGAAAAAGTCACCAGTTGCTTCCACGAGGCGGTACCATCACATCGGAATTCCCACTACCGAGCGTCGAGAAGGTGAACGCCTGATCGCGCACTATGCGACGTTCGTGTCTGGATATGAAACGAGCGCCTACGGAATCGAGTGGATGCGGTTCGAACCTGAAGCGCCGGTCCCTGAACTTGTGCGTACTGTTCCGCATGTCGCCTTCGAAGTGGACGATCTCTCCGCTGAAATCGCCGGAAAAGAGATACTTATTGCGCCCAACTCACCCTCACCGGGCGTGACCGTCGCTTTTATTGTCGAGAATGGAGCCCCAGTCGAGTTTCTCCATTTTGATAAGAAGTGATGTTTGGAAGCCGTCAATGGGATTGTGGCGGATCGTTGGCGGAAAATCGCCATTTCACTCATTGACAGGGTCCTGAGCGGGGCTGGCAAAATCCCGATAGCACTCATTGACACGTTCACCACCAGCGGTCACCGCGCGCGGCGACAAAATTCCGCCAGACATAGTCCCACGGCACGACGAACAGGAAGATCACGCTCATCAGGCAGGCAAAAGTTGTGTCCCAGGTGTCTGCGTCCATGGTGTGGTTCTGCCAGGCAGGCAGCGCCACCGCGAGAAGCCATGTGGCCTTCCATGCTATTTCCCAGAACAGAAGCGGCAGCATTTTCAAGGGATAGCGTAGCCCTAGGACCGCCAGCAGCACTAGCGCGAGCAGCATGGAATTGACCACGCCATGCATCAGCTCCCAAGGCCTGTGATGAAGGAAGGCAGGAACCTTCTGCATTCCCATCCCGACAGCAATCAAGAGGTATCCGGCCCTCAGAAGATAAATTCGCCACAGCGCGATCTCCCGCGTCGGAGTTTCGTTTCGGTCCCGCATGCCCAAGGCTAATGCTGGCGATGAATCGGTTTTCATTGCGTATCTCCCAATGCGACTCGCATCGGCGGCGTCCGCTAAGTTAGCCGACATTCCCCATATGACCCCCGTATCAAACTCAAACATATTTCCTCGCCACGAGCCCGTCCGACCTAAATCTGTTCTTAGTCTTTTGTGTTTCCGTGAAAGAGGGCTTGAGTTTCCACCTTCGCAGGCTCGTGGCTGGCATCATAGCGACCGAGGCGTATCCAGCGCTCTTTCAGAAACGCGAGCAAATGCAGATAGGCCCAGAGACCGCCCGCCACTGCAATCAGTACCAATATGATTTTTATTGCATCCTTCAATTCTGCCATTGGCTGGCCCTGGCACGGACTGCGAACGCCTAGCAGTTTAGGACAGGATCGGCCTGAAAGCCAACTGTCGTTACATCGCGATAACACTCATTGACGGGATCGGCCAATTCTCAATGAGTGCTATCGCCTGTTAGCGCTAGTTATCGTTGTAAGCTGCGGACTCTAGAGATGTTCTAATTTCTTACAGACTACTGCGAGTTTCCAGCATGCGCGGAGCGGAGGAATTCGTTGGGGGTGACCATTCTCCATTGGCGGGTGCCGGGGAGTGGCGGCAGGAGGTATTGCTGGGTGGACCAGCGGGAGCTGTCGGCAAAGTAGAAGGTTAAGAGAAAGAGCGAGGCCTGGTGGATGAGCTTGCCAGCGAGCGTGGCCTGGACAGAGTCGCCACAGGTGGAGAGGGTCAGGCGGAGGTCGGCTCCGGGGGCGAGGTGGAGCGGCTTCTGGAGGTCGTAGCCGGGGGGCAGGTGGTATCCGTCATGCGCGAGGAAAACGATTTTGGGCACCTGGCCCTGCTCGGACCAACAGGCCTCGTAGGGGTGGGCGGAGCTGCCGTCGCCCGACTCGGGGAAGACGAGGCCGATGCCGCCGCGGACGATGGTTTTAGGCGAGACGTTGCGCAGGGTAATGGTCACGGTGCGGAGCCATGAGCCTTGAACATGGACGGGGTGGTCGAGTCGGATGGGCTTGCCGTCGATGGCAACCTCACGGACCGCGACCGGCCAGGTGGCGATGCGGTCGGCGTCGCGGAGGGAGAAGGTGATGTCCGCAGCAGGCGCGGGGGGCTGCTGCGCGCATGCCGGAACGACGAGAAGCACGGCTGCCGAGGCGAGCAGCCAGCGGCGAGGGAAGCGTCGAAGCATGGATGTTCTCCGGGACCGAATTGTACGACATCGTTGGTGTGTGAGGATGGTTGGCGTAACATCCCGATTGCGCTCATTGACTGGGTTGTGAGTGTAATCGGCTGTTTGCGACAGTTAGTCGCTGAACGCGTTCGCGAGTTGGAAGGGGAGAGACAATGGAAATCGAGGACATAAACCAGAAAGCCAGACGGCCTGACGGTACGGGCGCTGATTCAAGCCTACCTGCTCTTTCAAGTTATGAAGAAACTCGTGCCGGGTGCAAAGAAAGCGATTGGAGTCGTCAAGGGCGTCCCCGAAGCGGACTCCGGAATGGTGAGCCCGCCCAGTCCGCTTATGCCGAGCGCCTCTGTTGTTCGTCACCGGCGATACTCTGGACGGGTCTTCGAGCAGACCGCGAAGGCATGGGCGGCAAGAACAGCGGACGGTAGTGACGGCGCATGCAGGCATGGCATCTCACAACCTGCAGGAGCAAGAACCCACAAAGTTCGTCCCGCCAGCTCGACGGTCGCGAGGCGTGTATTTCATCCCTGCCACAATAGGGGCAGTTGCTGAATCCGATTCTACGCATGACGACGAACCCCTCAAATCCACACCCTTCAGCAGCTGCTTACTTGCCGTCGGGACGGATGCGGAATGCGCTCCCCAGCGCCGAAGCGCCCAAGCTTCTTCTATGCCCGATGCCTCTTGGGAGGAACTGGCAAAACTGACAGCTGGCAGGAAAGGTTGCAGGTCATCAACATTTCCGTTGTTCCCTATAACTTTTGACAGTTTCCAATACACCAAACACCCCTTAGTCTGGCGATCAGACATAGGGGAATAACGTCTCTCCAAGCCAAACGCCCCGTCCAAGACCCTTTTGGTCGGGGCGTTTGTTCGTCACCGAAAGCTGAGGGACACTGGATCGTTGTTGATAAATCGCCATATCACCATTGACCCGGGATCAGGCAAATTCTCAATGAGACCTCGTTCAGCCATCGAGACCCATGGCCGGTGCACTCGGTCTCGGATGGACTCTGGATGTATCAGATGCCGGACAAGGGTCTGGCCGCAGATATCACGGCCAAGAGCACGAAGTACTACAAAGACGATGATCTGAGTTTAAGGCGCTGCCGATCTATCGATCCGGTTGGGTCCTTAACAAACACCTGCCCCAGTGACGAGTAGGTGTAGTCCAAGGGCTCAGATAGAGGGCCCAACAGTCTGAACCCCCATGAATTTCATTAACAGAAATAATCTAGTCGTCGGTAGCCTCATGTTGGCCTGTTCATTTCTTCTAAGAAGTACAGCGTTCTCTCAGGCAGGTGCCGCCGAGCCCACATGCAACCCAAGCGCGGCGTCTTGGCCCGATGAAGACGCCGCAGCCGAAGCCACGCTCCTCGAATCGATTAACCACCGCCGCGAGCAGGCCGGCGTTTCGCCTTTGCTCATGGATGAAAGCCTGCTCCAGGCGGCGCGCTTGCATGCTCGCCGCATGGTCGCCAATCGGCGCCTCGAACATCAGTTTGTGGGCGAGCCCTCCCTTCTTCAAAGGATCGCCGATGTGAGCTCGCTGCCCCTCGACCGCGCCGGAGAAAATATCGCCCAAGCGACCTGCGTCAGGGGCGCCTTCGAAGTCTTGACGCGCTCTCCCCCTCACCGCAAGAACCTGCTCGATTCCCGATTCAATCTAGTCGGCATCAGCGCCCTCTGGAGCCACGGTCGTCTCTATGTAGTCCAGGATTTCGCGCACTCCATGCCGTCGTACTCGGTGAACCATATCGCCGAACTGGTCGGTCAGTCCATTGACCAAGCGCGCCTCGAAGTGCACCTACCCCATCTCGTCGAATTCATCCCCCCGCATCTAGACGAGGCTGCCTGTGCTCTCGCCAAAGAGGATCATCCAAACGCGCGCCTCATCGCCGCCTTCTACACCGATCGAAAAATCATCGCCTACACTCAAAGCCGGCCCGAAGTTCTGCTGTCTGGCGCCTTGCGTCTCCTCGATGATCCCAACCTCCGCCAGTTCGCCGTGGGCTCCTGCTACGTCCGCAATGCCGCCTACCCAACTGGAATCTACTGGGTCGCAATTCTCCTTCACTGACTTTCGGCTATTAGCCAGTGCTCGCACATTCGCGGCGTAGGGTTTGATATGTTCCTCACACCAGGGGCTGATTGCGGCCCTAAGCCTTGACAAAATCATGTGCCTGCGACGAGGGTCAAGAGTCAAAATGTCGGGTTCGGGTAGTCCCCCGTCTGGGCCAATGAGTGTAATTGGGGATTTATCACCTTCCACGAGGCCCGTAGGGCGCCCGTTGTCGAGCATGTCTTTTCTGGCCACAGCGGCCCCGTGCCGAGCTGGCACGTGAGTTCTTTCAAAGGAACAGCATTGCTCGCGGTTGCTTCGACCCCGATGTCGTAATGGCCGGAAACATTGACTTTGAAATCGTGGGTCGTGGTGCTCTGTTTTCAGACAATGACAGCGGAGCGTGAATCGGGCACCATGTGTGGCTGTTCACCTAGAGCGTCCAACTCGCCCACGTGATGAAAGCTAGCGCCACGAATGAAGTGCCGAGTCTCCGCAAGGTTCCCATCTTTCCTGTCCGAAACACCTGGTATGCGCGGAGCTGGACTTCCTGACCAGATTACTGTTGATAACAGGCGTGGCTGTTGAAGAACTCGATTTTTCGAAAAGCAGCGAAAATTTGGGGGATAGAAAATGTCCAGGAAAACCAAGAAAGTCGTTTGTAGGGCTTCCTAGAAATTTTTTTTTGACTACTTTCGAGAGATCGAGTTTTTCAACAGCCACAGGCGATTTCGCTCATTGAGGGGTTTTGAGCGTAATCGGGATGTTACGACAGTTATCGGCGTGTGTGATTTCTGGACTACGCGCCGTAGTTCTAACAACGGATAATTGTCTAATGCCCTGGGCTGCACCCCGAACTATCACCGGCAGGAGCCAGATGTGGAAGCTCCTTTTCCTTTGCGCCGCCGTAACGATGTCATTCGCGCCAACTCTGGCGGCAGATCGCAAGGGAGACCGCTCGTTCGAAATCGAAGTTGCAAGCAGGACCGGCTTTTTCAACAGCCCGGGGTATACGGTCAAGATCACGGGCAGCGGACGGATCACTTATCGCGGTTACGCCAACGTTCATGCGATGGGCAAACGGCGCGGCAGAGTATCCCGCGCTGCAGTGGAGCAACTCGCCGCCGATATGCGTGCATCAGGATTTCTCGATTTGCCGGGCCCTTACGACAACGGGCCTTGCCTGACCCTCGATAATTCCGAGGGCGGCGTGCGGGTTCGGCTTGATGGCCGCGAGAAGTCGGTCGGTACTTGTGGTGCGCCACCGGCGGTGGAGCGGTTGATGGAGGAGGTCGAATCGCTGGCCCAGGTTTGGCGCTGGGTCGTTTACGATCCCAACGAGTTGCGCTCCGACATCGCTCATGGCTGGAAGGCTTCCGATCATATGCCGAGGTTAATGGAGGATGCGATCACCTGGGACGCTGACGAGATCATCCGTATTCTTGCCTGCAACGGCGCCGATGTGAACGGACTCGGTGGCTCGAACGACCATTTCCTTATGCGGGCCGTCGCTCTCGGAAGGGTCAAGGCTACGCGGGCCCTGCTGGATTTGGGGGCGGACTGGCGAGTCGAGTCCGATGAACCCGCTAATAACATCGCCGTCGCATCTGCCTGGCACGATCCCGCAATTGTGAAGCTGTTTCTTGAAAAAGGTGCGGATTCCAACGCCGTCAGCGACGAGGGGCATACGATGCTGATGAGTGCTGCATCCATGGCGAATCTTGCAAGTGTAAAGCTGCTGGTTGAGAGTGGCGCAGATGTGAACGTGCGGAATAAGCGCGGCGAGACTGCTCTATCGGTTGCCAAGCAACAGCAAAAGGAATATCGGACTACGCCGGATACCGCACAATCATTTCAGCCCATCATAGATTACCTGCTCGCGCATGGTTCGGTGCCGTAGCGGTCTGATGTGTTAAGTCCCACAGCAACGGCGGAGATCATCCTAGTTGTTCTTGTCGTCGATATCACTCACAACAATTCTTTCTCGTATACTTCACGGCAAGACCCTGGCACCGCTGCATCGGAGGAGTGATGGAGTATCTACTTGTCCTGAACGATTCACCATACGGAAGTCAGCGTACCTACAACGCACTCCGCTTGGCCGGCGCGCTGGCGAAGGGCGCAACCATGGAAGTCTCCATTTTCTTGTTGGGCGACGGGGTGGTCAGCGGATTGCGGATGCAATCCCCGGCGGATGCGTCCTATAACGTTCAGGAAATGCTGCGGCTTTTGGCGGCGCAAGGTGTCTCAATCGGCGCCTGCCGCACTTGTTTGGAGGCGCGTGGGATTGATGATGCCGCGCTCGTCGCCGGCATCAACCGCCGCACCTTGGACGACCTTCGCAATTGGACAGAGGAAGCAACGAAGGTGTTAGTGTTCTGATCGGGCCAGTTGGGTCTGCGCGCCCCGAAGCATCAAACATGCACAATTCCCCGCTCCGACGCGCACGCTGACACCTTGCACGCCGTGCCGGAAGTTTCGGGACCGGACATTTCGACCGAAGAACTGACACGCCTCAGTTGGCGAAACGTCCCGATATCACTCCCCGATATCACTCATTGACGCTGGACCCCAGGGAATAGCAATGCTCTATGCGGCATCGCGTTCCAGGAAGCAAAGTGAGGGCTGCAGGTCGAGTCTGTCTGCTGCCGGCTTCACATTGATGCGGAATGACGCTCGGTCGCGTGCGAGCTTGGGGCCAATCACACTGGTCAACCTCTCAACGGTGGTGCTCAAGTCTTTGGCGTGCATCTGCTGCAATTCAACCGCAATTGTGATATCGAACAACCCACTTTCGCCTTCATGAGAGTGTTGTGCTCTATGCGCGACTAAACTGCCGCCGAGCATCCGAGCGAGGCTCACGAGCGAACGGCTCTTGCACGCAGGGCATTCGTCACCTCGACTGCTACTGATGACCTCGCAATCCAGGCAGAAGACCGCATTCCAGAGAGGAAGAACTTCTGCGTCCGGACGGTTCCTTGTTTCGGCGAACATATACACCAGCCTCTGTCGCTGAGATGAGGGGGCTACGTTCAACAAGAATACACCGTCATTCTCAATGTGTAAGCTGTCAAAGTTTCCCGTGGCTGTGCCAACTCTAGTCCCGGGAAGGACAGTTCGCAAATCGGCCTACGAATTAGCGAACGCAGTGCTTCTGCGGTCGACTGTTGAAATATCCTTATTACACTCATTGACCCGGACTCGGCCAATTCTCAATGAGTGCAAATGCCTGGTTGCAACAGTTACGGGAATGCCCTTGGTTTTTGGGCTATATTCGACATTGGATTGGTGAAAAATGTTGGGACGGTTTCCGCAACTGCTGGGCATCCGCAGTCGAACCAACCAGCCGCCAACCTAGAACGCTGGAAACAGGCTCAGATATTTCAATCCGAAGGAAGTTCGGTGGTGGTCACTCCGATGCACCTCCAATTCTGGCACTGTTTCTGGTGCTGCCTTCCACCCGCTCCGCGCATGGCGCACTTCGACATGAACGGCGTCCCGGCATGGGTCTGGCCGCGTATTCACCAATCTTGCCTGGATTTACTGCACCGTGAGCGATTCGCTTGCAGTGTGATGAAGTGAGCCGGACGTTCCCGTGACCGTTATGGTGTAATTCCCAGCAGGAGTTCCGATGCTCCCTCCGTGCGAACCTCCACTGCTGCCCCCACCACAAGCAGCTTGAAACACTAAACCGGTGATGAGCAGAGCGGCAAATAGAAGAACCAGCAACTTTCTGTTCCTTGCTCGCGTCGAGCCGAATTTGATTTTGATCAACGTTACTCCAAATAGGGGAAGCGAAAACGCATAAAACATGCAGGATCGCCCTAATGGTGTTGCCAGTGCCATCGTAGGCGCAGTGGTCGTGACGGTAAGTGTCGTCGGAGTTCCAGGGGGCACAGAACTTGGAGTGACGGAGCACTGTGGCGCCAACTGCGGCGATGGCGACACAGAACAGGTGAACGAAACGGAATTGTTGAAGCCGCCGACAGTAGCCACATCAATGTTGGAGGTGGCCGATTGTCCTGGACTTACTGTATCGGGCGAAAGCGTTGATGTGGAAACAGAAAAATCGGGAGATAGGGCGGCCATCAGGGGCTGCCCATTCATACTGCCCCATCCGGTCGTCAGGTCATAGCCAATCACGGCGTAATAGAAAGTCGATTGTCCATTGGTATCGTTATTCCCGCTGGTGATGTCGTGGAAGTCGCTATTGTAGCTGGAACCCTGGCCGATCGAGTAGAGGGTTGGGTTGATAAAACCCAGACCGGCCGTCTGGCCATTGGCCACTATCTGCTGGTTGACCAGCGCAAGCCATGCAGCCCAGCGCGGTGTGGCAAAGCTGGTGCCGCCCCAATCTTCCGCGCAGCTACCACGGTCGTAACAGATGTAATTGTCGAAGTCCGCTTGCAGGGCGACGTCCGGTGAATTGCGTAAGGTGGTCGAACCCCCATTGGACGAGTTGATGACCGGGGATTGCCAGCTCTGGATAGCGAAGTATGTCGTGCCATCGTCAGCCGGGCCGCCACCGCTACCCTCGCCCTGGTCATTCCACACCACTTCCGACTGCCACGCGCCACCAGCGCCAGCGGTGGTTAACGCGGTTCCGCCAACAACCGTGACATGAACGTCCTCCGCCGGATAGCCCATATCGTCGAGGTTATTACCGGCATAGGCTCCGTAGTCCCCGGAAAGAGTAAAAAAAGTTTGACCCTGTGTCGCCATTTCCTCGAAATAGGGATCGTCGGTCGCAGGATCATCGGGAGACCACCACCAAGAGTTGCTCAGTTGCTTGGCAACATTATCCGTGGCCATTTGACTGAATATGTAACCGTCGACGCCAACCCCGAAGCTTTCCGGCCCAATATAGACGCGGAGTTGACTGAGGCCGGGAGCCACCGAAACCGCTTGTTCTATATCCAGGCAGACTTCGCCTTCGTCATTGGCGTTGTTCCATGTCGTAGCGGAGCCGCCATCCACAACTATGTTGTCGATCGGGACGTTGTTGGTCTGATGGATGTTCGAGAAGTACAAGCTAACATCGCTCGCGGCGTAGCCTGCAAACTCCGCGAGCCCGACCGTTTGTCCGGCGCCGGTGTTGGACCCCATGTTGTAGGCCGCTCGCATGTCGCTGCCGAGAAACGTCCCGCCTGGACCGGAGCCCGTGCCCGTGGCGGCCGGACCTCCGGTGTGATTGCGCGCGCCCATTTCCGCTGGACGTGGCCCTCCCCCGGGATGCGGGTAGGAGTAATTGTTCAGACCGGAGATGTGCGATACGGGCACATCCAGAGCGAATGAAGGCTCACGATCCGGTGAATAAAAGATGCGGTTTTCCGTCGGATGCTGATAGGTTCGCATCGTGACATTGAAAGCCTTTTCGATTTGCGCCACCGAGCCGCGGACAACCACCATCAGGCGATTCGGAGACTTATAGGTCACGGCAAAACCATTGGCTTCGGCAAAATCGGCAACTTTCTGGTATTCCGCTTCCGTGCGGCCGAACCTTTCGGTGAACTCAGCCACGCTGAGCCATCGGCGGTAGTCGGGGCTGGTTGGGTCGGAGAGCCGATCTATCAAACTGGTCAGTTCGTCTTGGTTGCGCACTGGCATGTGGATGACGAGGTTTAAGCGCTGAGTGGATGGAAGAAAGCCCACCGGCGCTGCATGCCCGCTGATAACTGCGGAGCGAACGTGCTTGTGCAATACCTGGAGTGCCTGTTGGGCTTGCCCTGGAATTGTGAAAAAAAAGAACGCAGCCGCGCCGACAACCGCAGCGAGGCCTGACGGAACTCTGGGCGAGAACAACTGCCGATTTTTGCCAACGCCCAGATTTTTACGCAAATTGCCTCCTCAGGGAAGTCATCTCTTGGCCCCAACATTTGACTCCAAAGAACCGCTGCTATTGTACAGCCCCAAATTCCACCTCACAGAAAGTACTTCTGGTAACTGTTGATAAATCGCGATTACACTCATTGACCCGGACTCGGCCAATTCTCAATGAGTGCAAATGGCTGATTTAGTCAATTATGGCACGCCTGTAACACCTGTTTACAACAGTCTCGGTAATGCCGTGTCTCGCGCTCCGCACTCTCTTCGTAGATCGAATCAGGAAACATTCCAACGGGTGCCCCTGCAGCCTCAAGGCAAGTAATCGATCCGCTTTCTCGAATCGCTTTCTCGAATAACCAGCGGCGGATTGCGGCCCGCATTCACATAGCGTAAGGTGCGGGTTGCTCCATCAAATACCGCATAGAACAGTATCGCGTACGCTGTGGAAATCAAACGGACCCACTACCGAATGATTTCACAACGTCGCGAGCAGCCGAAATGGGTGTATACTGGCCGCCGTTTTCGAAGCCAAATAGAAAATTCCGACTAAGATGCGCTCGCCGAGGCCTCATGGTCCCTCCCGGTGCTGAACGAACCAATGCCCGTAACGCCGTGGTCGCCGGCTTTCTCGGGTGGACGCTCGACGCCTTCGATTTCTTCATTCTGGTGATGGTTCTCGATGCAGTCGCACGCGATTTCCATCGCTCCATTCCCGCCATTGCGCTGACCCTGTTCGCCAGCCTCGCGATGCGCCCAGTGGGCGCGCTGCTGTTCGGCATGATGGCCGACCGCCAAGGCCGTCGAATCGCCCTCATGATCGACATTGTCTTCTACGCCATCGTCGAGTTTCTCTCTGGTCTGGCGCCCAGTTACGCCGTATTCATGGCACTCCGTCTGCTCTATGGCATCGGCATGGGAGGCGAGTGGGGGGTTGGCGCCTCGCTCACCATCGAATCCGTTCCCGCGAAGTGGCGCGGCTTTATTTCCGGGTTGCTTCAGGAGGGGTACGCTTGCGGATTTCTGCTCGCGACTCTGGTTACTTACACAATCTTTCCTCGCTGGGGCTGGCGGCCTCTGTTCTTCATCGGCGGACTCCCCGCATTGCTTTCATTATTTATTCGAGCCAAGGTGAAGGAGCCGGAAGCCTGGCACCGGTCACGCACCGACTGGCGCACCTACCGGCGTGAAATTCTGGCGAATTGGCGCCGCTTCTTATACATCGTGCTGCTGTTGGCATGTATGAGCTCCATTTCGCACGGGACACAGGATATGTATCCTACCTTCCTGAAGCGTGACCTCCATTTTTCCGTGCGCCTCGCCTCGGTGGTGACGGCCATGTCCATGGTGGGTGCGCTCGTGGGCGGGATGGTGGGCGGGATGTTCTCGCAACGTGGGCGGCGCCGTGCCGTCGTTGCTTCGGTGCTGATTGCGGCCGCGCTGATCCCGCTTTGGATAACGGTGCGCCAGTTGCCCTTGATCATTGTCGGAGCATTTCTGATGCAGTTCATGGTGCAGAGCGCGTGGGGAGTTATCCCCGCACATATCAACGAACTATCTCCCGACCGCCTGCGAGGGTTCTTTCCGGGATTTGCCTACCAACTCGGGGTGCTGTGCGCCTCGGGGATTGCCTACTTCGAAGCGCTAGTGGGTGAACATTTCAGTTATGCCGCGGCGATGGGTGTTTCCATGGCAGTGCTGCTAGTTTTGACCGCAGTGGTGACCTGGCTCGGACCAGAACGGCGGGGCGTCGTTTTCGGCGCGTCGCAACCTAGCCCCGGTGGGGGTTCTGCGTGAAATCGCCTGATTTCGGCAATTAACATTAACTATGTTCAGAATTCAACATCTACAGTCGCTCCTACTCTACACTCGCCACGGTTACCTAAGTCATTGAATATACAGCAATTTTATTGAGTGGAGCGACCGCACTCGCCCATAATTGTTCCTGGTGCCGAAACGGGACTAACTATGCGAGTATGGATTCCGATCGGAGCTCTTTGGTGGTTGGGGTTGTATGCAGCCTTCGGCGTGCTCGCGCCCTGGTTGCTGCGCTGGACGCGAAAGGGCCGGAGTGGGCTCGATATTAGCCCTCGCAAGCTGTTCCGGCGAGGTGAACTCGGACTGTTCGGACTTTTGCTGGCCATCTCGGTCGTGCTCGACCTGCGCCGGTCCGACTTGCCAACTCAACTCATCCTGACTAACGCCGTGATCCTCATTTTTAGCGGGCTGATGGCCGCCTCAGCGTGGCTCGAGGACTATTCCAGGGTTTCGCAGGGACTGGCGAACCCAGACCATCGGACTTGGGTGGACTCGGGCAAGCTCCTATTCCTCGTCCTCAGCGTCGCCTTCACGACCGAAGTTCTGCTGGAACATTCCGCGGAGGTGTGGCAGCGATGAATCGCATGAACGCCCTCAAGGTCAGCTTGAACGCCGTAAAGGTCAGATTAAGCGATTCAGCGGTGCTAGCCGGAGTAGTCTCACTGCTTTATGCGTTCGCCCTCATTATTTGTCCTCGCGCTTTCCCAGAGCTGCTGGAGCGTATTTTCGAGGGGGGGCGTTTCTTTCCTGCGCTTACGGTGCTGCTGGTGGCCACCAATGAAATTCTTTTTGTGGTTATCTCCAGGCGACGGGCTCAAAGACCGGGCCTGTTCACGCCCGGGTACATCGCTTTTCTGACCATTGGGGTCGTATTATTTTTCCGGTTGCTCGTGTATGCTGCGTACGCGCAAGCGCAGTTTTCTCACCTCAGCTTCTCTTCGACCTCTAACCTGGTTCGGGATAGAATCAGTTCCGAGGAACTGCTCGTCTACACGCACCTGGCCATGGTGTCCGGAATTTTTCTGCCGTATCTCTTAGTGCGGGTAACGCAGAATTACGTGTCCGACGCGAACTCCACAGACCAGAATGCAAGAGTGCGGAACGCAGTTGCTGGACAGTAGATTTCCAGGCTGATACTGCGCGTAATCCCCTCCGATAGTTGGCGTAAAATCTCGATTACGCTCATTGACCTTGAATGCCCAGTTCGGCCCGACACCTATTGCATAGGGAACTTCTCCCTGAACGAAGATATGGTGATCTCATAAACAATGCTGTCCCGACCACCTCCGTCGCGCCTTGAACCGACGGCAGTGCCCCCGATTTTCTCTACTGCCCGCTGCGAACGCAGGTTGTTCGGGCCGACAAGAAAGACAACGCGATCCACGAAAGCGAAGGCATGTCGCAACATGAGTTCTTTCATCTCCCGATTGTAGGTCCCGCCCCAGTGCGAGCGCGCCAAAAACGTCCATCCAATCTCGATTTCGGTTCTTTGTTCGTCGTATCCGTGAAACCGTGACGATCCGATTACTTTGCCGAGTTTGCAGTCAACGGCCATCAGTGCCCCGCCCGAATCCAGAGACTCCTGAAAGAATGTTCGGAATACATCCTCCTTCCAGCGGTCTTTGGCAGGGTGCTGCTCCCATATCAATGGATCCGAAGCCACCGCATACAAAAGTTGGAAATCGCTGGCGCGAAGCGGTCTGAGTTCCAGCAGGCTGCCCTTGAGAGTGGGTTGAAGATCGAACGTCGTGCGCTTTGTTTCCACTCCTGATTATCTCCCCATTCGCATAGTTGGCGTTAAATCGCGTCTCTAACAATGTCGGCGCTGATAAATCGCCATCTCACCAAGTGCGCATCGAGTTTTTATGCGGACGGTTAAGCTCCTGCCTCTTTCTCCAGCGCGAGTAGCCGCTCTTTTCGCTCCATCCCCCAACGATAGCCGCCTAATTCGCCATCCTGGCGCACTACGCGATGGCAGGGGATGGCGACGGCTACCGGGTTGGTGGCGCAGGCTCGGGCTACGGCTCGCGTGGCTTTCGGCATGCCTATCTTCTTTGCTACGGCGCTGTAGGAGCGCGTTTCTCCTCGGGGGATTCTTTGCAGAGCTTCCCAGACTCGCCGCTGAAAAGCGGTGGCGCGGATGTCGAGCGGAAGCGAGGGATTGGGCTCTTGTCCTTGAATGAGGCGGGTGAGGTTCTCTCGCCATTGGGACATGGCGGCATCGTCGCGGCGGCGAACCGCGAAGGGAAACTCGCGGATCAAGCCTTGCACGAGCTGTTGATCGGAGTTGGCGAAGTTAATGGCGCAGATGCCCTTGTCGGTGGCGGCGATCAGCATGCGTCCGAGAGGCGAGCCGGCGAGGGTGTAGCGGACGTTGGTATCGCCGACGCTGGTATCGCGGACGTTGGTATCGCCAACGATGGTATAGCGAACGACGGCGGCTACGGCGCCGCGCCGGTACTTCTCCGGGGTCATGCCGAGTTGCGTGGCGGTGCGCTCGTAGAGGCGGCTGCTGGAGCCGTATCCGGCGCCATAGATCGCAGTGGTCACGGAGTGTCCAGCCTGTAGATTCTGTTTCACTTGGCGCAGGCGGCATGCGTCCATGTAGGCTTTGGGCGACACACCGAGCACTGCCTTGAAAGTCCGCTGCAAGTGGAAGGGACTGCGGCGGAATTGTTTGGCCAGCAGGCCGAGCGTCAGGCGCTCTTCGATATGTTGATCGCCGACGTGCTGCTCGATGTAGCGGCAGATCGACCGAACCAGCGCGGATTGCGGATTTCCGTCCACCGCCTTCGGACGGCAGCGCAGGCAGGCTCGATAGCCAGCCTGTTCGGCTTCGAGCGCGCGATCGAAAAAGCTCACGTTCTGGCGGCGCGGACGTTTGGCGGGACACGAAGGGCGGCAGAATATGCCTGTGCTCGACACGGCAAAAACGAACGTGCCGTCGAGTGAGCCGTCGCGATCGACGACGGCTTGCCAGCGGCGGTCGTTTATTTGAACGGCGATTTGAACCGCGATTTGAACCGCGGTTTGAACTGCGGTTTGCTCGTCGGTCGATTCTGGAGTTGGTTTCATCGCTTCTTCTTCTGAAAGTATCGCATTGGTGGCCATGCAGATAACATAGGGCAGTCGCGCCGCGTGGACTATCCGAATGTTGCGGTCAAACGATTTTTCGGTGGCGGCGAACCTGGGGCACCTCATATCCCACCGTGGTAACGCTGGGATCGTTACCTATAATGTGCAGATGCTTGCATCCCCCGGTTCAGCCCGATCCCGTCTCCGTTTGCTAACTCCATTTGCAACAAATACTTATGCCTTCCCTTTCATATGGTTTGACGGGTGCACTATCCCTTCATGAAGCCAGGAACGTATAGGGCGAGTTGGAGGCAACTTTGTACGTCATTTATAGCGCTGACGGCGCAGCTCCTAAAACGACGACGCGCCCAATAACCATGCTGCCGCTGCTGGTGATTTTGTTCATCGTCTCCTACGGCATTTTGACCATGCTGGTTTTCGAGCAAGGCCAGACCATCGAATCGCAGCGCACTTTGATCCGCGAGATGTTGAAGGACAGTACCCAACTGTCGGCGCTGAAAGGCAAGCTGGCGCGTGACGAAAGCAAGCAGCTCCACGACAAAGCGTCGGTGCAGGCGGATCCCAAGGACGCGGATTCCGGCAATCCTGCGGCGGGCGGAAAAGGATCGGATAAAGAAACAAAACGACCCGGTAAATCGACCCAATCCATGAAGGAAGTTCCCAGGAAGCCGGCTGCGGATTTAGAGGATGTGCGGCGCTCCACCCGAGTGATCTAGCGGGCGTGAGTAGTAGATCGGCGAAAGCGATACGTTAAAAGAGAAAAGAGAAAAAGCGAAGCGGTTCTGTGAAGCGCGGCCTCATGTGGGGGCCGCGATGCAAGCGAGGCACAATCATGAAGACCCTGGCCCTAGCTCTAGTACTTTCTCTCCCCGTCCCCAGGTTGGCGCCACCGGTGCAGTCCTCCCCTACCCCCAGCGAGCAGCCGGCAAAGAGAAAGGGAGGGCAATGGTACTTCGCCGCAACCGGGCATGCAGTGTATTGCTACGGGCCGGTGATGACCCTGCTCCGGGCGCAAGGAGGGCTGTTGAAGGTTGCAACTTTTTGCCGTGGCGATCGAACCATGGTGCCGCTGAAAGATTAGACAAGCGATATCCGCAAGTCGCTTGACTTGCCGACAACGCCGATCATTTTATGGCGCCCCGTCATAGCGCCCCGCCTGTAGCGCCCCGCAGTTCCTCCGTTTTCCCTGCCGGTAACAGGTTTTTTTCAAATCTTTCAGGAGTCAGGGCGGGACAAAGTTTGACACAATGTATGCGCCACGCGCTTCCCCTATAATCGGTAGTCAGAATCCCGTTTTGGCGGGGGCCCGTAGCTCAAGCGGATAGAGCATCGGATTTCTAATCCGACGGTTGCAGGTTCGATTCCTGCCGGGCCTACCACTCAACCCATGGAATGCAAGATTAATTGGTGAGAGGCAAAAGCGGCCCGAAAATCGTATATACTGCCTGCACTACGAAGCGCCCGCAGCGCGCGCTCGGGGTATTCGATGGGTCTCGGTTTCGTCGGCTTCCGGGCCGTCCCTAAATTGCATCATGGATGATTCCAGCTCACGACCGGACGCAAAGTCTGTCTCTAAGAAGCCCGCAGGTCCCGGTACCAGGACTCCGTTTGCCGGGGAGAGTTCCGCCGGCAATGTCTCAGTTCCTCCTCAGGACGACGCCACGATCGTCGATGCGGGGCCGTCCCGACACGATCCCGACGCCACGCTGGTAGACTCCGACGCTACGATCGCGCCGGGAACTTCGTTTCGGCGGACTCCGGCGGCGCCGCCGCCATCCAGCCGGATTTCGGGTACGCAGGACAGCGCAGCCGTATTGCAGATCGGCGACCTGCTGGGCGGGCGATACGAAATTCTGCAACTGCTCGGAGAGGGCGGCATGGGCGCGGTGTACAAGGCCCGCGACCGCGAACTCGATCGATTCGTCGCATTGAAAGTCATTCGGCCTGAGCTGGCTTCGAACCCCGCGATCCTGGCACGTTTTAAGCAAGAGCTGCTGCTAGCCCACCAGGTCACGCACCGCAACGTGATCCGCATTTATGACCTCGGTGAAGCCGAGGGCGTGAAGTTCATCACGATGGAGTTCATCGAGGGTAAAGATCTACGCTCGGTGATCCGCGAGAAGAACAAGTTTCGTCCCGAAGAAGCGGTGGAGGTGATTCAGCAGGTGTGCCAGGCTCTGGACGCGGCGCACAGCGTCGGGGTGATTCACCGGGACCTCAAACCGCAAAACATCATGCAGGACGGCACGGGCCGAATGCTGGTGATGGATTTCGGCTTGGCCCGCACGGTGGAAGGCGACGGGATGACGCAGACGGGTGCGATTGTCGGCACCATGGAGTACATGTCGCCGGAGCAGGCTCTGGGCAAAGAACTCGATCAGCGTTCCGACATCTTCGCTCTCGGACTGATCTTGTACGAAATGCTGACGGGCAAACAACCCTTTGTGGCCGAGAGCGCTTTAGCCAGCCTCATCAAACGAACTCAGGAGCGTGCGATTCCAGTGTCGGATGTTGACGCTCAGATTCCTGGGGCGTTGAGCGGGATCGTGAGCAAGTGTCTGGAACGCGATTTGGACCAGAGATACCAGAATGTCTCGGCCATTCTTGTGGACCTGAACACGTGGAAAGACAAGAGAGCCGCCGGCACAATCAAGTTCGATGCCGCCGTCAAACCGTTGGGTCGGACTATTCCGTGGCCCCTGATTACCGGGATTTTGACCCTGCTGGTGCTGGCGATCAGCGGGTACCTGCTGCGAGGGAAGTTGTTTGGCCCGAGCACGAAGACGGCGACCGCGCCGGCGGTCTCGCTGGCCATTCTGCCGTTCCGCAATGCATCCGCTGACCAGAGTCTCAACTGGCTCGGATCGAGCGTGGCGGAAACGCTGAGTACAGACGTCGGGCAGTCGTCACACCTCCGTATTGTCTCGCCCGAACGCGTGAGCCAGGTCCTGCGCGATTTGCGGATTTCGCCCGACGCATCGCTCGATTCTGCCACGGTGCAGCGGCTTGCTGAATTCAGCAACGCCGACAACATCGTCTGGGGGCGGTACACTCGATTTGGAGATCAAATTCGCATTGACGCGACGATCCAGGACATGAAACACGGCCACGCCACTCCACTGTCGGAGTCCGCGACCGAGAACAACATTCTCAGTGCGATCGACCTCCTTGCCGGCGACATCCGTTCGAACCTGGCCCTCTCACGCAGCACAATCAAGGAACTCCAGGGGCAGTCCTTCAAACCCTCGACCAACTCTCTTCCGGCCATGCACGATTACGACGACGGGCTGCAGTTCGCGCGTCTGGGAAAGTTTCTCGATGCGGCCAAGCGATTTGAAGCCGCCACAAAAGAGGACCCCCAATTCGCGCTGGCTTACTCGGAACTCGCGAAAACCTACGCCAACCTCGGCCAGGACGACGATGCGGAGCACGCTTCTCGGAAGGCAGTCGATTTGAGCGACCAGCTTCCCCCGGCGGAAAAATATCTGATTCAGGCAAGCCACGAACAGATCCAGCGGGATTATCCCAAAGCAATCGAAGCCTACGAAAATCTCGCGAAAGCCGCACCCGACAATGCTGACGTACTCTTTGAACTCGCCGGGCTCTATAAGAAATCGGGCGCGTACGACAACGCCCGAGAGGAGTACACGAAGGTGCTGACGCTCGATCCGAAGCGCGTGGACGCTCTACTCGAGATAGGACGGGTCGAGGATAATAGTGGCAACTTTCAGAAAGCCATCGAATACTTGACGCGCGCCCAGGCCCTGGCAGTCGAATTCGGTAACGACGAAGAGAGATCCATGATTCTGCAGGCGATGGGCGTGGCCTATGCCGGTCTAAACAAACACGAAGACGCTCTTCGCAATTTTCGGGATTCGCTCGAAATTAAGCGCAAGCTGGGACTAAAGAAGGGCATCGCCCTGAGCCTGGACGCGATGGCATCCTCCGAAGATGTTCTAGGCAAGCCGGACCAAGCGCTCAAGGACTACAAGGAGGCACTCGCTGTGTGGCAGGAATTGGGCGACAAAGCGGGAACCGGCGACGTCCTGAACAACCTTGCTCAGTTTTATGTCGATCATGGCCATTATGATGAGGGGTTGAAGTTGTTTAAGGAATCGCTCCAAACAGAAATCGACGTAGGAAACCAGAGCAACCAGGGATATGTTTTGAACAATATCGGCAACGCATACTTATCCAAGGCCGATTACCAGAACGCGCGCACCTATTTCGAGCAAGCCCTGCAACTTCGCGAGAAACTCAACGTCCCCAGTGACATTGCCCTAACTCTTCACAATCTGGGCGAGACTTCGCGCCAAATGGGTCAGTATGACCTGGCGGCGGAGCAGTATTTGCGCGCGCTGGATTTGTACCGCAGCACCGGAGATAAGCGTGGTGCGGCCATCGAGTCCTCCAGCCTGGGCACATTGTTCGGTTATCAGGGCCGCTATGGCGCCGCTCTCAGCTCAGAGGAGGACGCCCTCAGGACATTCCGGGAATTGCAGGAGCGCAGCTCGTGGCTGCCAGAAATCCTCGGCTACTACGGCAACGCCCTTGCCCAGGTCGGCCGAAGCGATGACGCGCAAAAGAGTCTCGAGGAAGCAATGAATCTGGCGCGCGAGCTGAAGAATCAAGACACGACTGCCGAAATTCAGGGCTACCAAGGCGACAACGCCTTCTATCGTGGAGACTACAAAGCCGCCGCTACCCTTTACGATGAGGCGATGAAGACGGCATCACACACCAGCGACTTGGGTCTGATTCTGGTGTCGAAGTTCAATGTCGCAAAAGTCGCGGTCCGGCAGGGCCGCTTTCAGGCGGCCGCAAGCTCACTCAGCAAACTGTCGGAAGAAGCGGACAGCCTGGGAGTGAAGCATGTATCTGTGGAATGTTCAATCTACCACGCAGAAGCTCTCATGAACCTGAAGAGCTACGAGCCGGCAAGAAAAGAGCTGGAGAGCGCCCTGAGCAAAAGCGAGAAGCTCGGCCTGAAAGCTTCGCTCGCCCAAAGCCATTACCTGCTGGCGCGTGATCTTGAACTCGCCGGCAGAGCGGCTGACGCTCCGGAACACTATAAGCAAGCCCGCAAAATTCTGGATGAGATTCAAAAGGAAGCGAAGACCGACAGCATCGTGAAACGAAGCGATCTCAGCCCCATCTACACTCACTCCGTCAGCTAGATCTCGCGAAAGCTTCCTATCTAAGCCGCCCTGCCACAAGCTGCTGACGGGGATAGCTATAGGCACGGGGAAAACTCCTACCCCCGCCACAGAACCAAGGTTCGACATGCTTGGCTACTTGACCGTGAACTGCACGGTCGCGCTGTTCTTTATCGACCCGGAAGTGCCGGTAAAGGTGATGGTGTACTTGCCCGCTGGGGTGGTCTTGGCGAACAGGACTCCGGACACGGCCAATGCCGTTCCGTCAAGCTTGACCGACATCGGCAGGTCCGCGCAGAGGAAGCCTGCCGGACCACCCCCGCAGGACAGCGTCACGGTGGCGTCGAATCCCTCTACGGACCGGAGGACCAGAATTACCCCTCCGATCGCACCCGGGTTAACGGTTTCAGACGAGGGAATTGGGGTGATGGTGAAGACGCCGATTGAGACGACCAGGTTGACGGCGGTTCCGCCATTGACTAGCGTCCCGGCGGCCGGACTCTCGCTGATCACACTGCCGGAAGGCACGGTGCTGCTGGATGCGGTTGTCACCGTCCCCAGCTTCAAACCCGCGCCGGTGATGGCCGACGTCGCTGCCGATTGCGTCATTCCAACCACGTTGGGCACGGCCACGCCGGTTGAGACGACCAGGCTAACGCCGGTTCCGCAACTGACCAGTATCCCGCCTGCCGGGTTCTGGCTGATCACATCGCCGATAGGCACGGTGCTGCTGGATGCGGTGGTCACCGTTACCGCCAAACACACGCCGGTGATGGCCGACGTCGCCGCCGCTTGCGTCTCTCCAACCACGCTGGGCACTACCGTGCCCACCGTTAGCGTGAAGCTTTGCGGGATTGAGACGTTATAACCGGTCGCCGGGTCGTTGCTGGTGGCAGTGATTGTAAAGGAGTAAGAGCCAACTGCGCCGGCCGGAGGCGTGCCGCTAAGCAATCCAACTGGACTAAGCGTCAGCCAGGCCGGAGCTGCCGCAATACTCAGAGTTGGGGCCGGGTAACCGCCCGTCGTCGTGACTGAGAAAACTCCAACGGTGCCCTCGGTAAATGCAGCGGTGTTGGGACTAGTGAACATCGGAGCATGGTCCAGGCTCGCGGGGGTCACTACGTTGGTCGGTTTGAACACCACCACAAAATCGGTGCCTGTTGCTGGGATTTTTGCGCCGCCCCCGTTGTCTACCGGTTCCAACGGGTTGTAGTACGTGGTGACGTCAGCATCGAACTGGCAGTAGATCGAAGGCAATACCGGCGTCGAGTACCCGGTCAAACTACTGGGGTCAGCAGTTCCCGAAGTCGACGTGGCTTCCGTAACCATAGGCGTGGAGCAATTGGTGCCCCAAGGCACTAATGGGGTAACCTCATCCCAACCCGGGGCGATGAACACACGGGGCGTACTGCCCAACCAATAGCCCGTGGGGGTATATGTGTCGTTGTTCCATGTAAAATCCAAGAAAGCGCCCTGTGGACCGAACGAATTCACGGGCAGCTCATTCCCGTTCTGGTCGGTCAGCGACCACACGGGGCAATTCCCATTCGCAGAGGGGACGCAGAACGGCGTGATGTAATTGCCGTTCGAGTCTGTCCCGTAGCCCTGCTGCATACTGTAATACAAAAAGCGGCAATCGAAGTCGCCACTCGATCCGTTGGCCGTAAAGTCGGCCGCCGGGCAAAGCCCGTCAGGGTCAATTTCCGTAAAAGTGAGCATGGCCTCGAGCGACTGAGGCAGCTGCGGGATCGTCAATTGCGCCCCGAGCCCATTCGAGTCCAGGCAAGGATTTCCCGGAGTGGGGTTGGGATTGCTGGGGCAGGCAACCGCGGCTATGGCCGTCACATTCGTGCCCGCGCTGAGCGAATAAGTGAATGAAGTGCTAGGCAGCATAAAATTCGCGGTCACTTTTTGCGCCGAGTTGATCGTAAAAGTGCACATCGCGCTCGATCCAGAGCACGCGCCAGTCGTGCTACTCCAGCCCACGAATGTGGACGGTGAAGTCGCGCTCGCCGTTAGTGTCACCACTGTCCCTATCGGATAGCTCGCCGAACACGTTCCTGTTGCCGCCGGAGGCGTAGCAACCGGTGTCTGTGTTACGACTCCGCTTGCTTCGCTGCAAGTTCCGATTCCGCTTGCGCCCTGATTATCTGTCACAGTGCCAGTGCCCAATCCCGCTAGTGTCAAGGTCAGCTGTTGGTTTGGCGAGGGCAAGCCCGCCTGAGCATAGACGGTAACGTTGATTCCGTTTCCTCCCGGGTCAATTGTGTCGCCGTTTGTGCTGAGGTCGGAAAACGTACATGGCGGACCACTGTAACTTTCCTGGGCTGCAAGCCAGCAATTGCTTCCAAGGTAACCGGCGGGGAAACCGTCGCTGCCCGCTACGGAGGGAGTCGCAAAGATGGCGCTGTCTTCGGCCACGTAGAAGTTGATCTGGTAAATGTGCCCCACGGTGGTGGGAATCGCCTGGCTGATGGCGTCGTAAGCCTGCACAGTGCCGTCAAACCAGCAGTTGCTAACAGTCGAATCGCCAATAGAGTAGCAATAGCCGGAGTTACTGGTCACATACCCCGACGGCCCCGGTTCGACCGCGGCGCCGTATGTATTGACATAGGTCCAGCCGATCGGCGTGTAATTGTTTCCATTGTTGGGGTAGACACCTCCCGAAAAATTGCCATTGGTCAACAAGTTGGTTTCGGTTTCATCCGCCGTGTCAACCACCGACGCGTTGGCGAACGAGATTTGGGCCGGGTCATCACGAAAGGCGAACGTGATCTGAGTGAAGCAGCCGTCGGAGCAGACCGTGTTGGCGGCGCTCGCGGTGAAATTCACCATGTAGTGCTGGTAGGTTTCATTGCCGCCGCTGGGTATCGCTGTACCGCTCAGGTCCAGAATTGCACCTGCAGGCGGACCATCGTTTACGGGGTAAGGATCAGCTTTCATCTGCTGGATTGTCTGGGCGGGGGCGGCGAACACCATGAGCACGGTGCAGCAGAGGAGCGTAAAGGCTAGCTTCGTCAAGGGCGTCGGAGTAGTTGCTGGCAGCAAAAATCTTTTCATTGGAAGCTCTCTCTTTTCTCTCGTCAGGGCGACAAGATTTGCAGTCATGGCGTATTCCCTACCTGGGGAATTCTCCGCTTACTCGAAACAAAAAACTGGAAATCAGAAACCTGAGACGGTACCCCACGTACCATTCCTGTTCCGGGGGTGAACAGGCCGTCCGCGATGTTATGCGCTTACGGGTCTATAGTCAATATATTTTTTGAGAATAAAAGCATATTTTTTTGAGGCCAAAAGCGGCCATGTGCAAGGGTTTGCAGCCGTCTCGGGGCGGACGGGCAGCAACGAAGGATTGCTGCGGCTGGATGTGCCGGGGTCGCCGAGCACACCTTTTCGGAGGAGGGATTGAGCTAACGGCCGAACCAGGCTCCCGAGCGGCGGAACATTCTGATTGAGGTCTATGATGCAGCAGCCTCAAACCTCATTGGGACCGAAATCCTTCAGGGAACCGAGGGGGATTTTGACTGCTTCATTGTGCGGGCTACGAAATTCATCTAGGATATTGCCCCTCGATACCGACGCCTGAAAATTCGAGGCCAGGAGACTCCCTTGAGACTCAATTACGAACGCCGCCGCGTTTTCCTGTTGGCCGGAGTCTTGATTTGTGGAGCAGCAACATCGCGTGCGCAAACCGAGGCAACACCGGGTTCGAGCACTCCGGGCCAAGCCATCCCGGGAACAACTGGAGTGAGCTCGTTCGCAGGCAGCGTGCCGGCAAAGCTTGTTCCAGGAATTATGCCGCTTTCGTTGCGCGACGCCATCGACCGTGGATTGAAGCAAAATCTCGGACTGCTGCTTTCGCATGCGGACGTTCGCTCGGCCCGAGGACAGCGCTGGGAGCAACTAAGCGCTCTCCTGCCGCATGTGACAGCGGCGCCTTACTTGGCGGAGTCGAAACTCAATGTCGATGAACTCGGCTTTTCCGGTCTCGCTAGCCTCTTGCATATCTCGCCATCGGTTGGCCCTTTCTCTTACTTTGACGCACGTGCCAATGCGACCCAATCCCTGTTCGATTGGAAGTCGATCAACGCTGCTCGCGCGGCTAGCCAGAGCTTGAAATCCGCCGGCTATACCTTCAAGGACGCCCGCGATCTGGTTGTGCTAGCCGTGGGCTATACCTACCTGCAGGCCATCGCCGACGAAGCCCGCATCGAAACGGCAGAAGCGCAGGTCAAGACGGCACAGACTGTCTACGATCAGGCAACGGATCAGGTGAATGCCGGCACTTCGCCGGACATCGACGGCCTGCGTGCCAAGGTCGAGCTCCAGACGCGGCAACAACAGTTGATCCAAGCGAGGAACAACTTCGCCATCCAGAAGCTGACCATGGCGCGTGTGATCGGCTTGGCTCCCGGGCAGGAATTCGAATTCACGGACAAGTCGCCGTACGAGCCGTTCGAAGGCATCACGGTTGATGAGGCTCTGAAACGCGCATACGCTTCGCGTTCCGATTACCAGGCGGCGATGAGCGACGTACGCGCAGCGGAATTCTCCCGGAAGGCCGCGGTGGCCGGCTATTTCCCGTCGCTTTCCGTTAACGCGGATTACGGGCTGGGAGGGTCGCATCCCTCCACGGCAACGCCGGTAGCCGACGTACGCGGAACGCTGTCGATTCCGATCTTTCAGGGCGGCAGCGTTCACGGTGATGTTTTGCAGGCCGATGCGAGACTCGAGCAGAGCCGCGAGCGCCTGGACAATCTGCGAGCGCAGATCGACTCCGACGTGCGCGCGGCATTGCTGAACCTGCAATCGTCGGCGGATCTGGTGAATGTGGCGCGCAGCAACATTGATTTGGCGGAACAGACGCTGGTTCAGTCGCGCGATCGTTTCAGCGCGGGTGTCACCGATACCGTGGAAGTGGTGCAATCGCAAGAGCTGGTTGCGAGCGCGCACGAGCAGTACATCTCGAGTCTCTACAACTATAATTATGCAAAAATTTCTCTGGTTCGCGCTCTCGGCATCGCTGAGGAGGGCGTCAAGGAATATTTCAGAGGGAAATGAACATGGCGGAAGAGAACCCACCCCGTTCACTGCCTGAGACAGGCAACGCATCCCCGGTCGATCCGTCGCCCTTGACGGACAGGGCGCATACGCCGCCGGTACGCCTGAATCCCAATCGCCGCAGAAACATCGTGATTCTGGTCGTCATCGCGGTGGTGGTTGTCGCGGGCGTGTTCTTGTGGCGCTACTTGAGCAGCTACGAATCGACCGACGACGCTCAGGCCGATGTTCATCTCTATCCCGTCAGCGCGCGTGTTTCCGGCTACGTGGTGCGGGTCAACGTAGACGACAACCAGTGGGTGGAGAAAGGCACGGTGCTGGTGGAGGTCGACCCGAAAGACTATGAGGTTGCGGTCACGCAAGCGCAAGCGAATCTCGCCAACGCCGAAGCGACGGCCCAATCGCTGAATATCACGGTTCCGATTACTTCGGTGAACAGTTCAAGCCAATTGAAGGTCACTGCGTTCGGCATCGAAGACGCTAACGCCGGAGTCATCGCCGCCGAGAGGCAGGTGGCCGCGGCCCATGCCCAGCTTGTAGAGGCCGAGGCGAACGATGTGAGGGTGCAAGACGATCTGCAGCGCTACAAGTTACTGGTCGACAAGCGGGAAGTGGCGAGGCAAGTTTACGATCAAGCGTTGGCCGCGGCTAAATCCAGCACTGCGGCGGTAGAGGCAGCCCGGGCCACTGAGTCCGCCGCGCAGCAATTTGTCCAACAGGCCAGAAGCCACCTGGCGCAAGCTGACGCGAACCACCAATACGCCGAGACCGGGCCACAGCAAGTATCGTCGACCCAGGCTCGGGTGCGGGCCGCGATCGCGGATGTTGAGCAAAAGCGCGCGCTGCTCGAACAGGCCCAACTGAATCTCGGATACACGAAAATCGTTGCTCCGGTCGCCGGTGAAGTGAATAAGACGGTGGTGGTTGGGATGAACGTTCAAGACGGGCAGCAACTGCTGACCGTGGTGCCTCTCGATGAAGTGTGGGTCACCGCCAACTTCAAAGAGACCCAGCTTAGGCACATGCGGGTCGGACAGAGAGCGGAAATCCACGTGGATTCGAGCGGCCGGACGTTTAAAGGCCATGTGGACAGCATCGCGGGGGCAACGGGCCCGCTGTTCAGTTTACTTCCGCCGGAGAATGCCACCGGAAACTACGTGAAAATTGTCCAGAGGATTCCGGTAAAGATCGTTCTCGATCCGGGGGAGAACCGGGATCGTCGGCTTCGACCAGGCATGAACGTGGTGCCGGACGTGTACCTCAAATGAGTTCCATTCAATGAGTTCCGCTGCTCTCACAATCGACCAGGAGGTTTGGCGGCCCAAGTACAATCCCTGGCTGATTGCTGTTGTCGTGGCGCTGGCGGCCTTCATGGAGGTGCTCGACACCAGCATCGCCAACGTGGCCCTGCCATATATGGCCGGGAATCTGGGCGCGAGCAACGACCAGAGTACGTGGGTGTTGACTTCGTATCTGGTCTCGAATGCCATCATCCTGCCGATCAGCGGCTGGCTCGCGGGCGCCTTCGGACGGAAGCGGTTTTTCATGACCTGTTTGAGTGTCTTTACTGTGAGTTCTCTGCTCTGCGGTGTGGCGCCGAGTCTCGGCTTTCTTCTTCTCTTCCGGGTGCTCCAAGGCGCGGGCGGAGGCGGGCTGCAGCCGATGGCGCAGGCCATTCTTGCCGACACCTTTCCACCGCAACAGCGAGGCTTGGCATTTGCGCTGTATGGCATTACGGCCATCATGGCACCCACGATCGGGCCAACCCTGGGCGGGTGGATCACGTTCAACTATTCCTGGCGGTGGATTTTTTTTATCAATCTCCCGGTCGGCTTGGCCACATGGTTTCTGGTGCGGCGCTTTGTCGAGGATCCTCCTTATTTAAGCAAGCTCAAGGCGGCTGGGGTCAAGTTGGACTACATTGGCATCGCCCTGTTGACTCTGGGTATCGGGGCATTACAGGTGCTGCTCGACAAGGGCCAGGAAGATGATTGGTTCGGGTCGCGCTTCATCACGACTTTAGTCGTCACCGCGACTGTGTGCCTGATCTCGCTGGTGATCTGGGAGTGGTATCAGAAGGCGCCAATCATCGATGTCCGCATGTTCAAGAGCTTTAACTTCGCGAGTTCGAGCCTGATGATGTTCACCCTGGGCATCCTGCTGTTCAGCAGCCTGGTCCTGATGCCGCAGTTTCTCCAGACGCTCGTGGGGTACACCTCCGAACTGGCTGGGCTTGCTCTTTCGGCGGGAGGCCTTGTTTTGCTGATTGAGATGCCCATCATGGGCCAACTGACAACGAAAGTCCAGGCGCGCTACCTCATTGCCTTCGGCTGGCTGGCCCTGTCCATCGCCATGTTCTATTCCACAAAGCGGATTGACTTGCAGATCAGTTTCAGTGCCGCCACGTGGCTGCGCATCGCCCAGGTGATTGGTTTGGGATTCCTGTTCGTGCCGATTACGCTGGTGGCCTATGTCGGAATTTCGCCGGAGAAGAACAACTCGGTCGCCGGAATCGTCAATTTCATGCGCAATATGGGAAGCAGCGTGGGAACGTCGCTAGTCACCACATTGATTGCGCGCCGTTCGCAATTCCATCAGGCCAGGCTGGTGCAGA
>JBEKGW010000034.1:0-53315 GCA_050012595.1 Terriglobales bacterium | reverse complement strand
GGCGTGGGAAACGTGACCCTTTATGGGCATAGTATTTTCTCCCTGCGAATGTACACGATAAAGCTATCAGCGGGAAAACCTCGCTACTACTGGCAAGCCTGACAGGAGCGTACTGCTCTCCTCGTCAGTACTCTGCGAAGAGGGTTCGACTGTTTGAGAGGATGAGCCTTATGAAACGAGATTCTCGAACCATTGTTCTTCTGGTTTTCACGGCCATGCTGAGCGGCGCTACCTTCGGGCAAACGAAGCAGCAACAAAACGTAGCGGTCAATGGCCAGAACGGAAAAGCCGAAGTGATCGACCAGAATGGTCAGTTGTTCGTGGACGTGTCGGCCCTGGCCCGCATCGGGAAGGGTTCGGTGAGTTTCAACGGGCCAGGGATCGTGCTCACGCTTCCTGCGGCAGGCGGCGCGACGATGGCTGATATTACGGAGCCCTCATCAGCCACTTCGCAGCCAGCGAACAGTTCCGCGTTGTCACGGGAATTTATGAAGGCGGGCATCGAAGAAATCGCGAGTCTGCGGGAGTGGGCAACAACGCTAGCTTCGGCCATTCGCGGCGGATACGGTGTCACAGACCAGTGGGTCAACGGCTATCGCGATCAGGCGTCGCAGAGTCTGCAGGTTGCGGCAGCTGCGTCCTCGACCGACGGCGACCGAAATGCGGCGCAGTTGCTCCATCACGTATTTGACTTGGTTCAGCAGTGGAGCGACAGGCTAGTGGCCGCGAAGAAATCGATGGACACGGCCAAATACACGACATCTCCGAACGCTTTGCGCGAAGATCCGCTGTCGCAGAAGCTCATTACCTGTGGACACTTCGTAACCCAGATGCTGGGGAGCGCCACGTTTCAGGATGACGGTTCGTGCCAGTAAGAAGGGCGGACTCTATTTGCGTTCTCTTCTGCCAGCGGCCTCGCGAACAGCGGCGGGACCGGTAATCGGCAGGTTACGCTCTTTCGCAGCAGAAGAACATTAGCGATGAGAGTGACCAGGAGAATTACCTTCACAGGCAGGATCTGCCAGGCACGACCAGTTGTACAAGAAAACAAAGGGAGGACACATATGAAACGGTTTGGGCGAATAAGCCTCGCGTTGGCGACTGTTGCCACATTTTTCGGAATGGCAGGAGCACCCGCTGCCGCAGCCCAGGAGAAGAAACCAAACATTCTGATTCTTTGGGGCGATGACATCGGCTACTGGAATGTCAGCGCCTACAACCAGGGCATGATGGGCTACAAGACGCCAAACATTGACCGCATCGCTCACGAAGGGGCGTTGTTCACCGACTGGTACGGCCAGCAGAGTTGCACCGCCGGCCGCTCGGCCTTCATAACTGGACAATCACCCATCCGAACCGGACTAACCAAGGTCGGCCTGCCGGGCGCACCGGAAGGGCTGAAAAAGGAAGACACCACGCTCGCCGAATTGCTCAAGCCGCTCGGCTATGCTACTGGACAATTTGGGAAAAACCATCTTGGTGATCGTAACGAGTATATGCCCACGGTTCACGGCTTCGACGTATTCTTCGGCAACCTCTACCACCTGAATGCGGAGCAGGAACCGGAGGACCCCGACTATCCAAAGGAAGCACCGTACCCTAACTTCAAAGCGAGGTTCGGTCCTCGCGGTGTTCTTAAATGCAAAGCTACAGTCACGGACAATCCCGCACCGCCTGACCCACGCTTCGGTCCGTGGGGCAAACAGACATGCGAAGACACCGGTCCGCTCACAATTAAGCGCATGGAGACGGTGGACGAGGAGATCACTAAGGGCGCCATGGACTTTATGGACAAGGCACACCGGGACGGCAAACCATCCTTTATCTGGTGGAACACCACCCGCATGCACATCTGGACACATCTCAAGCCCGAAAGCCAGGGCAAGACCGGGCTTGGCATTTATCCCGATGGCATGGTCGAACACGACGCAATGGTCGGCGAGTTGCTCAAGAAGCTCGATGACCTGGGGATCGCAGACAACACCATCGTTATGTATTCCACCGACAACGGCGCCGAGGTCATGAGCTGGCCCGATGGTGGCACCACCGTATTCCGTGGTGAGAAGAACACCAACTGGGAGGGCGGATATCGCGTTCCATGCGTGATCCGCTGGCCTGGGGTGATCAAGCCCGGCACGATCATCAACGACGTCGCTTCGCACGAGGACATGCTTCCGACGCTGATGGCGGCAGCAGGCGATACCACCGTGAAGGAGGACTTGGTAAAAGGCAAGAGAGTCGGCGACACCACGTTCAAGGTTCACATCGACGGCTGCAATCTGCTTCCCGCGTTGAAAGGCGGCGGCGCGTGGCCGCGGCATGAGTTCTTTTATTGGACCGACGATGGCAACGTCGCAGCGCTGCGTTACGATAACTGGAAGATTACCTTCCTGAAACAGAACGCCCACGGGCTGCAAGTCTGGCAGGAGCCCTTTATGCCACTGCGCGCTCCATTGATCGCCAACCTGCGTAGCGATCCCTTCGAACGTGGCGAGTATGAGGGCATGGATTACGGCCGATGGTTTGTGGATCACGCCTTCGTGTTCGGTCCGGCGGGGTTTTACGTTGCCCAGTGGCTACAGAGCTTCCGCGAATTTCCGCCGAGACAGAAGCCTGGCAGCTTCAACCTTGACCGTGTTATGGAATCGATAACCAGCGCCGGCCAACAAACCAGCAACTGACGCAATGGTCTCGGAGGGTTTGCGGCGTATTTTCAGATTGTTGTCATAACATCGCCTTATCACTCACTCACGCGTCAATGAGCGTTAACGCCTGTTTGCGTCAGCAACGAACCTCCCTCCGTGAGCATTAGCTACTGCCGGGATGTGCCCACAAGAGATACCTTGCCATGCGGATGGTTTCCGCATTCCTATTCTGATACGCCTTTTTGCTGGACCACGAATGTCTGCCAGAGAGAGAATAATAGACGTGCTAACCACAAATACTTCCGCGCGGTATGAAGAATGCTATGAGCCTAGCCGATCAGCAACCATCGTCAGAGGTTGTTATTGCTCCTCCCGTGCTATGCGTTTGAGCCTGCTCATGCTGCTCGCGATCGCGGCATTTTCTAGTCTCGCGCTTTGGGCGCAAACATCCAGTTCCCAAAGCGACGAAGCAAACAATTCCTGGACGGCCACAACCGAGTCGCGCAGCGATTATGCAGATTCCTTGCGCACCATCAAAAGCCACACCCAGAGCGGCAATCGCTCCCTGGACAAGCAATCGGTCCAGCGCCGCGGGTCTGACGGACTTTTCGAACCTTACCAGGACATCGAAAAGGAAACGGTGCAAGTGGACGCTGCCACCGTGCGAACCACCACCCGCACGTTCGGTCGCGATGCCGATGGGGCGAAAATACTGGTGCAGGTGATCGAAGAAGAAAAACACACTCTCGCTGGAGGCGACTGGAACGTAGTACGCTCGACCTCCAATCCCGACGTCAACGGCAATCTTCAATTGGTTAAGCGCCAAATTGAGGAGACAAAAAAGACAAGTCCGAATGTGGAGGAGACCAAGACCATGGTGATGCTCCCCAGCGTCAACGGTGGTCTGGCTCCAGCCGTGAAGGTGCAAGAGCGCCGCGAACAAGGCGCGAATGGCACGGTTGAATCTCAAAAAACTACGCTGCTTCCCGATGGCGCCGGAAACTGGCAGGTGGGCGAAATACGGCGAGCTACCACCCGGCAAGAAGGTGACCACCGTAGCACCGAGGAGCAAGTCTCCCTCCCCGACTCTGAAGACAAGCTCGGCGAAGTGTCTCGTACCGTGAGCAACGAAGCGGCGACTGCTTCTGGAGAAAAGCGCAACACAGTGGAAACCTATTCCATCAGTATCCCAGGGTCGGTCGGGGACGGCAGCCTGCACCTGGTTATGCGCGCAACCACCGCCCAGCAGACGAGCTCGACAGGTCAGCAAGTCACCGACCAGGAAGTCGAGCAAGCTAACCCCGGCGATCCCGGCTCTGGCCTGCGAGTGACCACTATCATGATCGACACGGTGCGCCCCGGCGCTTCCGGAGCGCAGGCCACGCGAACCATTCAAGCGCGCGATGCGAACGACAGTTTTGGAGTAATCTCCGTGGACACCGCAAAGTCCGACAACATTCACGTCATTCAGATTCAGATAGAGCCTTCCGAACCGCCGAAATAGAGCGACGCAGTGAGGAAGGATCTCATCCTCAAGCGGACGCCTAAGAACCCAAAATCCATCTCACGGCAGAAATCGGGATTGAGAGTGTTGGCGTTGCGTAATTGGTGAAATATCCCGATTACAATCACGACCCACGCTGCAAGAGTGACGCGCTATTTTGCTCGCCTGCCCAGGAGGAGCCGTCCGGTCAGGTGCGTCCAGAGAATCAGCGTCCATTGGACTTCTTTTGTGGCAAGCTGAACGGAATCACCTTCCCATATTCTTCCGGCGGTATCCATTTCGTTGCCTCTTTTCTGAAGCTGCTAGGTACGAAGAATTCAATGATCTTCGCCATAAATCGCCCTGCTTGTGAGAACAAGACTGAGGCGAAAAAGTTCTCATTTTGACAAATCTCTACAGATGGCTTTAGGCCCATCCGCAATTGCCGTGAACCAGTACTTGCCCAAGTCTTGGGGCTCGGCCCGACGCCGACCTTTGGACTTGCAGCGTGCTGCCTGGCACGCACCCCCGCAACAGGCAGCAGCGAAAGACCGAGCCGAGGAAAACACTAGCTCTTTGGCCCGGTCAACGTCGTTGTTCCAGGACAACAATAGCTGTCGTAATATCCCGATTACACTCATTGACCCGCCGGAAGTGGTTTTGAGTGTAAACGCCTGATTACAACAGTTGTCTGGAAACTGCGGACGCCGAGGCGTAAAGTGCTGACCATGGAAGCGGCGTTCGTTGACGACCTTGTGCTGCCACGTTTCGGCATCGCCAAAATCCGCACTACTTAGCCGCGCCCGCCAGGGGAGGCACCAACCATGTCCTGGTACTGGAATGAAATTGGCGACAAGTACTCGGCCCAGTATGCCACGACGACGGCTGTGTGGATCAGTTACTTGATTGCCGTAACGATCGGACTGATCGGCTTCCTGAGCCTCGCCTACCGCAAGCCCATCCTCGGACTGGACGGTTGGGCCTTGCTAGGTGCCGGTCTCTTTGTAGTCGTCGGCTGGCAAATCGGTCGCTTGTCTCGTGCCTGGGCTGTCATTGGTTTTTCGGTCTACGTCCTGGGATCGCTGATCAACATCGGAATGCGGCTTGCCGCTGGCAAGTTCGGGTTGCCCATAATGGAGACCCTTTTCGCCGTTGTATACTTGAACGCCCTGCGCGGAACATTCGCCTATCATAAGTACCTAAAGCTGGAGGCAGCACAACCCCACGGAGTACGGGTCCGGTACGTGCGGCGCCAAAAGGCGCACAAAGTCCGAGAGTTGACGTGGCGTGGGGACCAAACGTTTCGTTTTCGTGTCCTTTGCCACAAACACAACTTCCCGGTCCGTGACTTCTAAGAGACGCCAGTTCGCGATCGGCGGGCGGCGAACGTATCGTGCTGCGTAGAGTAGAAAATGCGATTTCGACGCGATTTTATCCATGAAAATGATCCACTGGGGATGCCGTTCGTACGCAATGGTAAGAATTCTCTTGAGATCCTCCACGGCGAGATGAGACTTGAGTATCTGGGCTTTGAGGGCAGCTCGGAGGTGAGTGATCACTGCGTAGCGCCACATCCGCATGAGGGCGTTTTTGTGCAACTCAATGCGCGGAAGCCAGCGCCTCCCCGACTTTAAGAGACCTCCAGCCGAGATCAGGATATGCAGGTGAGTATTGAATTTCAGGTCGCCGCCAAAGGTATGCGGAACGACAATGATGAGCACGGTAACGCCATATTTCATATTTATCCATTGCTGAATTACGCCAGCACCAAGCACTGGCAGGTCGTGGAGGAGATGGCGGTTTCTTTTGAAGATGCTCCAAAGCTCTCTGGGCATCGTAAAAACGATTCCCGTATAGGGAATGTCGGGAAGCACCGCTTCCTGATATTCCAGCCAGAGAAGTGTAGCCCGATACCCGCAACTGGCGCAGAATCGCGATTTGCACCTATGGTAGCAACGTTTTTCCGCATTATCGGAGGCGTATACTTCCCAGCCCAGAGCCGGCGTTCCGCAATCAAGCACCTTAGCAAAGTTCTTACGTACCGCCGAGCGAGTCTCAGGTCGATCCCAGACCTCTCGTGATGCCTCCAAGATTTGCTTTAGCAAGTTCCGATCGCCCATTTGTTTCCTCCATTGAACTCAGGGTTCGCAAGGCATTCTTGGTGAAATAAGCAATACTTCCCGGTGCATCGATTTCCGCTACAACGATCAAATCTAGCGCTGGTGACCTATTCGGAACGAATGGCCTCAGGACATCGCCCAGAGTCCACGGAATTAGTTGGGTCGGTGCTAGTCTCCGCGCGTGTTTCTGGATGAGCCGGCGACTCGTCAAGTTCGTGCCCTTGCGACCGCGGTGTTCCTCCAACTTTTTCAATTGTTGGTGGGCTGATAGACGGCACCACTGCGACGCCATGTGGATACTAGATTCCTCAGCTCTAGTGGCCTCCTGGATCTCGGGGTCCGCAGACTTCACTTTTCTAACTTTGTCGAGAGTTCCTGGAGATACACCGGCGGCGACAGCGATTTCCGAACGAACATTGAGAGTTTGAGCTTCTGTCAAACTTGACGAACCCTTGTTCTGACCGCCCCATTGTTGGTTTGCACGAGCTGTTTCTTGGAGGGACGGCTCAAGATCCAGGGCCAGGAGCGCTCGATTGCAGGCGCTCAAGCCTTTAGAAGGACGATGGCGCTGAATTAACCAACGGAGGGCTTCCTCCTCTGACAACTCGTATTCGAGGCACAGCACGGTCGCTCGCCCTTGTCGTTGAGCTAGTTCAAATCGCGCATAGCCATCGACAATTAGCCCGTTCGAAGTGATAACAATTGGCTCACGGAACGCGAGCTCACCGATGACAGCCAGTCCGGAAAATTGGGCCGCTGAAGGCGAAAGCGCAAGCCGGACGTAGCTGGGATGCTGGCGGAGTTCGTCGAGACAGCGGCTAACGAGCTTTGGTGGGCGTTCGAGTCCGAGTTGCTCGATCTCGGCTCCACGAGGTGCATACTCAGGTGCATACACGTCAGCCGAACACCCTGTTTCTGCCCGACTAAGGGCACCTGAGGTGACTGTAACTGATTGATTCCGTGCAATAGGTAGGGGACGGGTTGAATTTGCTAAACCGTTATACGGGCTAACACCTGTATCGAGGGTTCGAATCCCTCCCTCCCCGCCATACAGTCTGAAGTGCAGAGAAATCCGCCTGGATTGCTCTGGAATTTGCGGGAAATTCCGCCGGGAATTGAAAACGCAAGAGAAGATCGAGCCCATTTTCGCCATGGACGTCAAGGATGAAACCGGAGCTGTGGTCGCGGAAGTACAACAGATCTTGCACATCCGGAAAAGAACGGGCCGTGGGGATCCAAACCGGCCAATGATCGGAGAGTGACACGCCGCACAAGAAACCTCTCTGAGGCATACCGCCCTACCCAAACCCGTTCCCGCACGGAGCCGCGCAAAGCGCTCCGTCCGACGAGCGCTGCCCAAGTGTAATAACGGTCACAACGAGGTGTGACGGATGCTACCGACTCAGCCCAGCGCTGGTGATGTAATGGACGCGGTATCCCCGATCGAGAACCGTGAGGAGATCCCGATGGAATTACGCGAGTGGTCGAAGTCGAACGCTGATTATGGCCGGAAGCTTTTGAACTCGGGAATAGAGGGAGCGCGTTCTGGCCGGGAAGCATTTCTGATCGGAGACTCTCTTACTCCGTTTCTTAGCGAATCAGTTCGCAGCGCCTTGAAGACCGCCGCCCTTGGGGCGTGCATTGGCGTGTTGGGCAGCTATCCAGGGTATCGGCAGAAATCCATCACGAGAGCGCTGACGTATGGTTTGCTGGGTGGTGCAATCGGCCTGGGCGCAGGCCTCGCTTGGGAAAGTCGTCGCTTAACTGCGAGCGTCGCTGGCAGCGCTTTGAAGAACATTGGCAGGGCACGCGATGAGCACTGGCTGACCAGGCATCCAATCGACTACGCGTAGAACTAACGAGGTTCCACCAGCGATCAGACTACTGTCCTCACGGCACGAGAGCTGGGAACAGAAGAATACGGGTGCTCCTCCACACCGGCACGGGACGCCGACAGATAGTTACAGGAGGTAGCAATGATCACCTGCGAAGAAGTACAGGAGCGGGTTCCGATCCCGTTTGCCGCAGAAAGCCTCAGTGAAGAACGGATTGCTTACCTCGAGAAACTAGTCAGTCAAGCCAGAACCGCCGCCGCCGTCTTTACCCAATTCACCCAAGAGGACGTTGATCGCATCGTCAAGCCAATGGTCCAGGCTGGCCTTGAACAAGCTCAACATCTCGCTCGCCTGGCGGTTGAGGAAACCAGAATCGGAGTCATGGAAGACAAAGTCATCAAGAACATGGTGGCCACGGAGTTCGTCTACAACTACATCAAGGATAAACGTACCGTCGGTATCATTCGCGAGTTTCCGGAGCGCAATCTGGTGGAGATGGCGGAACCGATCGGGGTCATCTTCTCGATCACGCCGATTACGAACCCGACTTCCACGGTGCTGTTCAAATGCATCCTGGCCATCAAGACGCGCAACGCGGTCATTTTCAGCCCTCATCCAAACGCCTGGCGTTGCTGCTCCGAGGCAGTGAAGATCATGTATGAGAGCGCGTTGAAGCATGGCGCGCCAGAAGGGGTTTTTGCCTGCCTGGAATCGCACACCCTGCAGGACAACGCCTACCTGATGCGGCACAAAGACGTGGGCCTGATTGATGCCACCGGCGGGCCGGGTGCGGTCAAAGCCGCCTATAGCTCCGGCAAACCAGCCTTGGGTGTAGGGCCGGGCAACACTCCGGTCTATCTGGAAAAAACAGCCGACCTGAGTATGGCCGTGACCGACATCGTCCTGTCCAAGACCTTCGATAACGGAACTATCTGTGCCTCCGAGCAAACGGCGGTGATCGACGATGAGGTTTATGACGTCGTGCTGAAGAAATTTGCGGACCTGGGCGCGCACATCTGCAATGAGAAAGAGACGGAACTGCTGGCGCGCACGGTAATCGACGCCAAGACGGGGTTTATGCAACCCATGGCAGTCGGGCAGAAGGCTGCCGATATCGCGCGCTTTGCCGGTCTTTCCGTGAAGCCGGGGACCAAGCTCCTGATCGCTCCGATTCAAGGCGTGGGCCGGGAACATCCTCTGTCGGTGGAGAAGCTGTTTCCCGTGCTCGCGGTCTATCGCGCGAAGTCCGTCGATGAGGCGCTCAAGGTGTGCGTCGAGGTGAATCATGCCGGTGGACTGGGACATACGGCGGTCATTTTCTCGCGCAACGAAGAAGTCATCCGCAGGTTCAGTGAGGTAATCAACGCGGGGCGGATCCTGGTGAACTCGCCGGGCTCAGTCGGAGCGGTGGGCGGCGTTTACAACGATCTGGCGCCAACCTTCTCCTTCGGATGCGGCACCGGCGGCGGCAACAGCACCACCGATAACGTAACCATCTATCACTACCTCAATATCAAGCGTGTGGCTCGGAGGACACAGGCCCATATGTGGTTCCGAGTTCCCAATCAGATTTATTTCAACCTGAACGCGGTGGAGAATATTCGCCAGTTCCCATCGCAGTCAACCATCATCATTACCAATCCGGCTCTAGAGAAGTTCGGCCACGTGGACATTGTCCGGCGCTACATTCCGAAGCAAACTCACGTCCATGTCTCGGTCATTCCCGACGCGGAGCCCGAGGTCAAGGTGGTCATGCAAGGAGTGGAGGCGCTGAATTTCTACAAAGCGGACCAGATCATCGCGCTAGGCGGCGGGTCGGTGATCGATGCGGCGAAGATCATGAAACTCAAGTATGAATCGCCGGCCGCGGATCTGGAAGAGCTGGCCGCGCCCTTTCTGGATCTGCGCAAGCGCGTGATTCAGTATCCGACCGAGAAGATCAACCGGGCGCGGCTGATTGCCATCTCCACCACCAGCGGAACGGGGAGCGAAGTTACTCCCTTTGCCGTCCTGACCGACAAAGAGCGCGGGCGCAAGGTGACCCTGGCCGACTACTCGCTGAGCCCGGATGTGGCCATCGTCGATCCGCAATTTGTTATGTCCATGCCGAAGGGCCTTACCGCCGATACCGGCATCGACTGCCTGACCCATGCGCTGGAAGCTGCCGTTTCCAGTTACGCTTCGGCCTATACGGACTGCAACGCTATGCAGGCGATCCGGATGGTGTTCAAGTATCTGCCCACCGCTTATGAGCATCCCCGCGATGAAGAGGCACGCAGCATGATGCACAATGCCGCGTGCATTGCGGCCATGGCGTTTTCCAACGCGTCGGTGGGAGTGAATCACGCGCTGGCGCATGCCTTCGGAGCGCGCTTCGGCGTGGCGCACGGCCGGGCCAATGCGCTGATGCTGCCGCACGTGATTGCGTACAACGCATCGGTGCCCACAAAGTTCCTGCCGTCGCCGTACCAGAAGGGGTATATCGCCCACAAGAAATACGCTACGATCGCGGATTTGCTGGGTCTTGGCGGCCACACGATTGAGGAAAAGGTGAAGAACCTGGTGGCGGCGACAGAACAGTTACTCGATCAATTGGGGTTCCCGCGTTCGATCGCCGACCTGGGAATCTCGCAGGAAGAATTCAAGCGGGCAATGCCGGAACTGACCAAGCTTGCCTTTGACGATCCGTCCTGGCGGTCGAACCCTCGTATGCCCCTGATGAGCGAATTGGCCGAGCTGTTTTGGAAGGCTTATCAGGGGCGAGGCCTGGCGAAAGTGGCCGGTGTACCTGAGCAACAAATCGCATAGCGGATGGTGGTGCATATGGCAATGATCGCCGTGTGGCGGAAGATTGATGAAGAACGCATTGTGCAAGCATTGCAAGAGGCCGGAGAAAAACTGGGCAGCATCGAGGGCGAAGTGGCTTTGGATCTATCTTCCGTGCGCCGGATCGATCCGAGTGCGCTCCGAGCGCTGGAAGAGTTCGCGGGCATAGCGGACGACAAAGGCGTCAAGGTCGTGTTGCGCGGCGTCAACGTCGGTGTCTACAAAGTGCTCAAGTTGGTGAAGCTCGGGTCGCGATTTTCTTTCGTGAGCTGAGACGCGCGATGGTTTGGCGGCTGAAGATCGGCAACTGAAGTTTGACAACTGAATAGGAGACCTGCCATGTCGAGCCATGAGCAGACCGTTAAGCAGCAAGGTGACCGCCTTTCCTGGGGGGACACCGTTTTCCTGCACCTGGAACGCGAGGGCATGCCCCTCAACGTGGCCGGTATCTGCGTGTTTGACGGCGAGATCTCTTTCAAAGCTTTCGTCCGGTTTGTCGAGTCGAAGCTGCCACTTATTCCCCGCTACCTCAAGCGTTTGGTGGCCCCGCCGCTTGACATTGGCCTTCCCAGCTGGGAATACGACCCAACCTTCGACATCCGCCGCCACCTACGCGAGGCGACGCTCAAGCACGGATCCGACGCAGAGCTGAAGACGCTGGCGGCGAAGATTCTGAGCACAGTGATGGACCGGCAGCACCCGCTCTGGGACCTGACCCTGGTGCATGGGCCGAAAGGCAATCGCAGCGGGCTCGTCTTCCGCCTGCACCATTGCCTGGCCGATGGCATCGCCGGGGTTGAGATCATGACTGTGATCATGGATGCGAGCCCGGTGGCGCCTCGTCTGCCCAAACGAAGGCTTCGGCTCCGAGTCCCAGCGCCTGGAGGCGCCTGGACTTCGCTGACCAACGGAGTCGTCGATTCCTATGCTGAATTCGTCAAACGAATTCTCGCCGCAATGGCGGACGTATCGAGCATGGCGGAGCGCTTCGCCGTGAATGGCGGAAACCTGGCCACGGACGAATTCACGAGTCTACTCCCGGAACTCACCATAGCCACCGATCGGCTGCGCTTCAACGTTCCCTACCGCGGACCGCAAAAGGTCGCCTGGGCCGAAGTTCCACTGGCAGAAGTCAAAGCCATAAAGAGCACCTGCGGGACCAGCGTGAATGACGTCATTCTCGCGCTGGTGACGGCGACCATGCGGCGCTACCTCCAACTGCATGGCGACCCCGTCAAGGGGCGGTTGCTCCGCATGATGGTTCCGGTCAATCTGCGCGGCAACGACAGTCCGGGCGAATTGGGGAACCGCATCTCCCTGGTCCCGGTCACCGTTCCGCTGGATATTCGCGACCCTCGGAAGTTGCTGGCGGCCGTCCATAAGAGAACGGAGTTAATCAAACGCGCGCATGCCGCCGAATTGGTGAGTTTGGCCGGTGGCTTGATCGGCATGTTCCCGACCTCAGCGCAGGCGCTGGCCGGCCACATCCTGAGCCGGTTGCCGTTGACGCCTTTTAATATGGTCTGCACTAATGTGCCCGGACCGCAGTATCCGCTCTATCTGCTCGGCCACAAGATGATGCACTGCTATCCCTACGTTCCGGTCGGCGGCGAGATGGCACTCAACTGCGCCATCCTGACCTACAACGGCACGGCATATTTCGGGTTCAGCGGAGATGTGCACGCAGCACCGGATCTGCGGCGTTTGGAAACGCTTCTGCAGTTGAGTTTCGCGGAACTGCGCGAAGCCGCCGGAGTCAGACCTCCACAGAAGAAGGAGAAGAGAGAGAAGAGGGTGCACGCGAAGGCAAAAGCAAAGCCGAAGCTTGCATCGGTACCGGTACCCGCGCCGGTGTCAGTTCATGCATCCATTCCGCTTCGGCCTCCCGCTTCGGTCGAATCAGCAATAGCACCAGGGCCCCCAGATACGGAGGAAAAAGTCTTGATTCAATTGATCGCCTAGGGGTTGTCAAGCAGGAGAGTAGTACTGTGGTGGGTATCCAGCCAACTGCGCAAGTGACCTCATGGTTGGTCACGGGCCGAATCCTCTTCCTAACCATTCATCTTCTGGGTGTCTTGTGTTTCTTCTACATTGTGGCGATGCGCATGGTCCCGCTCATTCGGGGCGAACGCGATTTTCGGTTTGACCAGCCATGGGTCCGGCTGGGAAGAGTTCTGAAATTTTGGCTGGGCCAGTGGAAGCAGCCGCGTTACAAGCTCGCAGGAACCCTCCATATTTTCATTTTTGCGGGCTTCATAGTCCTGGCAATTCGCGCCTTCTCGGTGCTGATTGCCGGCGTCTCAGAAAATTTCGTCATGCCCGGCCTCTCGGGAAGGGCCGGTCCTATCTACGACACAATCACGGATTACGCCGCCACCATTGTTTTTCTCTGCATGGTAATCGCTGTGATTCGCCGCCTGGTTTTCAAACCTGCGCGGTACGCTGTACCGGCAAGGTACGGCAAAGCCCACACGGCCGACGCTATCTTTCTTTTGTCCCTGATCGCAATCCTGATGGTCGCCGACAGCCTCTTTGCGGCCGCTAAGGCCGCCGCCCAGTCACAGCCAGGCCAGTCTATTGAGGCGCTGGCCGCATTTTCGCTCCCGTGGATACTGCAGAAGGCTCTCGCCTCAACGTCCTTGCCCACTCTTGGAAGGCTTTACTTCGGCGCTTATCTTGTCCATGAACTGACCTTTTACTTTTTGCTCTGCTATCGGCCTTTTGGAATTCAGTTCCACGTGGAAACCTCCCTCTTCAATATTTACTTCGCAAAGTTGGACCGGGAGATTCTGAAGCCGGTGCGATGGGGCGTCGCGGACGAGCATCTCGACCAGGTGAAGTCTTTCGGGGTAAAGACGTTCGAAGACTTCACCTGGAAACACATGCTCGATTTCTATTCCTGCGCCGACTGCGGACGGTGCTCCGACAATTGCCCAGCCAATGCAGTGGGAAGGCCATTGTCGCCACGTTTCATCGGCATCAAGGCGAGAGATTACAGCTTCCAGCACTATCCGGTTCTGGGACGTGCAAACCATGGCACAGCACTAATCGGCAGCAAAAATTCCGGCAGCATTTATTCCGAGGACGAAATCTGGTCGTGTACGACCTGCGGCGCTTGTGAGGAAGAATGCCCCTTGCTCGTCGAGTATATCGACAAGATCGTCGATTTGCGGCGAGGAATGGTCGATGACGGAAATGTGCCCCAGTCCCTGCAAAAGCCTCTGAAGGCGCTGGACAGCCGCGGCAATCCCTACGGCAAGATGGAGAAGAAGAAAGCCGACTGGGCAAACTCTAAAGAGTTTCAGAAAACCTGCCCGATCAAAACAGTTGGTGAGAGCAATGGCGCCGACACTCTGTATTTTGTCGACAGCATCACCTCCTACGACGATCGGATGCAGGCAATCGGACGGGCAACCGCGAAGATCCTCAACCATGTTGGAGAGAATTTCGGAATCCTGGGCGCGGCGGAAAGAGATAGCGGCCATGAAGTCCGGCGGTTCGGTGAAGAAACGCTTTTCATAGCCTTGCGCGACCACAACGTGGATGCCATCAAAACCTCCGGAGTCCGGCGAATCGTTACTGCCGACCCGCACGCCTACAACGCGCTGAAAAACGACTACAAAGATGTGCCGCCGGTGGAGCACATCAGCCAGGTGATCGCCCGAGAAGTGAAAGCCGGCAAGATCAGGTTCAATCCCGTAGAAAACGAAAACAATGTGTACGCTTACCACGATCCCTGCTATCTGGGGCGCCACAACCAGATTTATGACGACCCTCGACATGTGCTGGATGCAATTCCCGGTTTGAAGAGAGTCGAAATGAGCCGCTCCCGGGACCGATCATTCTGTTGCGGCGGCGGTGGACTGATGCTGTTCTACGAGCCGAAAGAAGATCAGAGGATGGGCGTAAAGAGAGTCAAAATGGCCGCCGCAGCCGGAGCCAATGTGATGGTGACGGCCTGTCCGTTCTGCATGGTGAATATAGAAGATGCGATCAAGGTCGCAGGCATGGAAGGAAAGATGACCGCCATCGATCTGGCGGAACTGGTTGACCAACAAATGGCGCGTGAAGGCCCGGATTTGAAAGAAGAGCAGGCTATCGAAATCCAGGAATGCGTGACGGCTTCGTCCAACAGACTCGAATGAAGTTGGAACTAAGCAATTCGCGGAGGTGAATGTGGAGATTCTGGTTTGCGTAAGAAGAGTGCCCGACACTTCGGAAAACGAGATTGAACTCAATAGCGCGGGGAACGACATCGAGCGTGGTGAGTTGGTCTATTCGATCAACGAACCGGACAACTATGCGGTCGAAGAGGCCCTGCAGATCGTCGCTCGAGTCGGTGGAAACGTCACGGTCGCCACGGTTGGTGGCGAAGATGACGAGGAGATCCTGCGCCGGGAGATGGCCATGGGCGCGAACCATGGCGTGATGATCTCAGACGAGGCTTTCAGCGGGTCGGACGGCAGGGGCATCGCCACCATCTTGAAAACCTTCGTGCAGAAAGGTCATTACGACCTGATTCTGACCGGGGTTCAGGCCGAGGACGGTGGCGCCCAAGTCGGCGGAATGCTGGCGGCGCTGCTCGATTACCCGTTTGCTTCTCTGGTCAATTCCATTGAGGTGCTCGAAGGCAAGAAACTGAAAGTGAGCCGGGAAATCGCGGGCGGCAACAAGGAAATGAATGAGATTGATCTGCCCTGTGTGCTCTCGATTCAGACCGGCATCAATGAACCACGCTATGTCGGCATGCGCGGCATCCGGCAAGTGGCGTCTGTGCCCATCCCGACTTTCAGCGCATCGGACCTAGGACTCGGCACAAGTGCTGTGGGAGAAGCTGCCGCCAAAGTGAATCGGGTGGACTACTTCGTGCCCGCACTGGGCAAGGGCGCCGAAATTCTGCACGGCACCCGGGAAGAGAACATCGACAAAGTTCTGGAGTTAGTGGCAGCCAAAGGAGGGTTGAAATAATGGCTCGCATCTTCGCTTACATCGTGCACAAACGTGGCGTAGCCGACGATTCCGCGTTCGAGTTGGCGGCCGCCGCGCGAAAGATCGATCCCGCTGCCTCGCTTACGGCCATTCTCACCGGTTGGGGTGCGGACCTCGATGCCGCGTGCAATACCGTCGGTGCTTCCTACCCGGAGATTTGGAAAATCGCCAACGAAGCTCTTGCCTACCCCAATGCTGAACTGGTCCGCAAAGCCCTGCAGAAGGTCCTGCCGAGCAACAGCATTGTGTTAGTCGCCCATGAGCATTTCGGAATCGATCTGGCGCCGGGTCTTTCCATCAAGATGGATTCAGCTTTTGTCTCCGACGTGTTGGACATCGCGGGGGTTGAAGGCGCCAACCTCAAAGTGGTCCGTCAGGAATTTGGGGGACAGGTGAGCGCTCATGTTCGTTGTGACATTTCATCGGGCGCGGTGGTCACGATACGTCCGGGCGCGTTCAAGGCGGTGGAGATTACTCCCGGAAGCAGCCAGGTCATCGACAAATCCGTCGTTGACAAGTCCAATGCCGTCGGCACTCTGGCCGCGGGCCGTCGCTATCTCGAGACCGTCGCCGCCGAGGCGGGTGATGTCGATATCACCAAGTTCAACGTTTTGGTCTCTATCGGCCGTGGCATTCAGGAAAAAGACAATGTCGCCATCGCGCAGGAACTCGCGGACGCCCTGGGCGCGGCGGTGAGCTGCTCGAGACCCGTGGTCGACGCCAAGTGGATGGAGAAGTCACGTCAGGTGGGCTCATCCGGAAAGACCGTCAGGCCCAAGGTCTATCTGGCATGCGGCATCAGTGGCTCTTTCCAGCATCTGGCCGGCATCAAAGGTAGTCCGTTCCTGATCGCCATTAACAAGAACCCGAAGGCTCCGATCTTCCAGGTGGCGGACGTCGGAATTGTCGATGACATCCTGGAGTTCTTGCCGGAATTGACCAATAAAGTCCGTGAAATGCACACGGTCGCCGCAAAGTGAGGAATCGCAATGATCGCAAATAAAACCCTGAAATTGAGTTTGAAGTCGCTCAAGGACTTCGCCAGGAAACGTCTGCCGGATGAAGTGCTCCGCGAGCTCGATGACCGCGACGAATGCCCGCTCGAAATCGTCCACCACATGTGCAGTCCGGACCAGCTCGGCATTCAACTCCTGTTCATTCCCGAAGAGTTCGGCGGCATGGGCGGCGGCGCCTTCGATGTGTATTGCGTCTGTGAAGAGATGGCACGCATCGATCTGGGCGTCGCTACGGCCGTGCTGGCCACGTTTCTGGGCAGCGATCCGATCACGGTTGGCGCCACTCCCGAGCAAAAGAAAACCTGGTTGACGCGTATCGCAGAAGCGGGATTGTTGTTCGCCTACGGCGCGACGGAGCCGGAAGCGGGCAGCGATCTGGGGGCGCTTCGCACTACGGCGGACCCGGTCACCAAGGACGGCCGCGTCGTCGGTTACAAGATCAACGGGAACAAGCAGTGGATCAGCAACGGTGGAATCGCTGATGCCTACTCGGTTTTGGCCAACACGCCCAGCGGTCCGAGCTGGTTCATCGTGGAAAAGGGCGCGAAGGGCTTCAGTCACGACGAACCGGAAGACAAGCATGGCATTCGGCTGAGCAACACGGCAGCCCTTGCATTCAGCGATGTCTATGTCGACGCCGACCGGCTCGTTGGCGGCATCGAAGGCCAGGGTTTGAATCAAGCGCAGGCCGTGTTCGGCTATACGCGCCTGATGGTCGCGGCGTTCGGCCTGGGCGCAGGATGGTCCGCTCTCGACCGGGCCATTCCTTATTCCACCAAGCGTATCCAAGCTGGAGCGCCGCTCTCAGAAAAGCAGGGATACACCCACAAGCTGATCGTGCCCAACGTGGCGCGACTGGAAGCAGCCCGCTCCTACATCGAAGAAACTGCGGAACGCATCGACGCCGGGGCCGAAGGCAGCCTGAACACCGAGGGTGCCATCGCCAAGTACATAGCGACGGAGGCCGGCAATGCGGCCGCCGAGGCCTGCATTCAAGCGCTCGGGGGCTACGGTTACACGCATGAATATATGGTGGAAAAAATCAGCCGCGACGTTCGCATCACCACGATTTACGAAGGCACCTCCGAGATCATGGAGATGACCATCAGCCGCGACCGTTGGCAGTCTCATCTCAAAACGCGCGGGCAGCACTATCACGAGCGAGCGCGAGAATTCGAAGCGTTGCACGCCCGCCATCCGAGCGTGGGCGCTGATATAGCGGCATTGGCTTTGCACGCGTTGGCTGAGGTCATGGAAAGGGCGCGGGTGGCTCGCCTCACCCGCTATCAACATATTCTCTTGCGCCTGGGCGAGTTGATCGCTTATGCCGAGTGCGCGGGGAGTTTGTCCCGTCGCGCCGCGCTTTTGGCTGAAGGCAAGCTCAACGAAAAAGCGAACCGGCGCTTCGACGCCACCGCGCTGGCGGCGATCAGCCGAATCTTTGCCCGCGATGCCGCGCTCAAGGTGGCCGAAGACGGCTTGCGCTGGGTCGTCGGAGCCGGGGGCATAAGCGATGCCGAGATAGCAGGATTTGAAACAAGTTTGGGATTGCCCGCCATTCATCGTGCGCAGTCGGGCCTTATTTCAGACATGGATTACGTAGCAGACGTACTGTACGGCCGCGCTGCCAGGCGCGCGGAACGGGCCGCGTAGCGTTTAAGAATCGACCTTTGCAGGAGTCCCGTCATGGAAAACACTTCTTATCGCGCCATAGCAATTGTGGGAGTTGGAGCCGTTTTACCGGATGCTCCGAATGTAGCGGCTTTCTGGAAGAACGTGAAGGATGGCCGCTACAGTATCAGTGAGGTTACGCCTAACCGCTGGGACCCGGCGCTGTACTACGATCCCGATCACAGCGCCCCGGACAAGACTTACTCCAAGATCGGCGGCTGGGTGCGTGAGCATGTGTGGGATCCGATAAAGTGGCGCCTGCCTATCCCGCCGCGCGTGGTCGATGCCATGGATGAGTCGCAAAAATGGGCCATCGCCTGCACCCGCGAAGCGTTGGAAGACTATGGCTATCCCAACCGGCCGCTGGACAACGATCGCACGGCTGTGATCCTTGGCAATGCCATGGCCGGCGAAAAACACTATTCCACCGTGATGCGCGTGTTTTTCCCGGAATACGCGCGCGAACTGGCCGAAACTGCCAGTTTCTCCGCGCTGCCGGAAGCGGTGCGCGGCGACATTACCCGCCAATTGCACGACCGAATGGGCAAGCTCCTTCCTGAAATTACGGAAGACAGCATGCCCGGCGAATTGGCCAACTGCATTGCCGGCCGCATTGCGAACGTTTTCAACTTCCACGGCCCCAACTACGTTTGTGACGCCGCCTGCGCATCGGCGATGGCAGCGATCAGTTCCGCAGCAGAAGGACTGGTACAACACGATTTCGACGTGGTCGTCACCGGCGGCATTGACCGCAACATGGGCGCCTCGACCTTCGTCAAGTTCTGCAAGATCGGTGCGCTCTCGGCGACCGGCACTCGCCCCTATGCCGAAGGGGCCGACGGCTTCGTCATGGGCGAAGGCGCCGCGATCTTTCTGCTCAAGCGACTGGCCGATGCCGAGCGCGACGGGGACAAGATCTACGCTGTGCTGCGCGGCGTGGGCGGATCGAGCGACGGCAAGGGAAAAGGCATCACCGCGCCCAACCCGATCGGGCAAAAATTCGCCATCGAGCGCGCCTGGCAGAATGCCGGATTGTCGCCAGCTACTGTGACGTTGATCGAGGGCCATGGCACATCCACCGCTGTGGGCGACGTCGTCGAAGTGCAAAGCATGATCGATGTGTTCAGCAGTTCTCATCTTCCCTCGCACTCAGTGGCGCTTGGTTCGGTCAAGTCGAACTTCGGGCACCTTAAAGGAGCAGCCGGCGCTGCCGGACTGCTGAAAGCCACACTCGCGCTCCGGGACAAGGTAGTACCGCCGAGCGTGCATTGCGAGCATCTCAATCCAAACATCGACTTTGCCCATTCTCCGCTCTACGTCAATACCGAACTGAAACCATGGACGATGCCGGAAGATGGCGTGCGCCGAGCCGGTCTGAGCGCTTTTGGTTTTGGCGGCACCAATTTCCATGCGGTGCTCGAAGAATACATTCCGGGCAGGCTGAACGGAAACGGCAAGCGCTCGGTCGCGGTCACCGAGATACCGTCGAAAGGGAACGAGCCAATTCCAATGATGCATGTGGGAGATGTTTCCCGCAAGTCTGACTCTTCTCATTGCAAAGCTCCGTTACGCGGAGCACTGGTAATCGGCACTCGGTCTGAAGCCGCGCTCGTCGAGCGTTTGCGCGCGGTAGAAAAGGATGCGAAAGCGGGCCGGGCACCGGCGCCAACTGCTCCCACTGAATCGGACCTGCGCGCGCCCGAGCGTGTGGCCATCGATTACGCCAACGCCACCGAACTGGCGGACAAAGCAGGCAACGCGCTCAAAGCGCTGGCGGCCAATCAGCCGGCGGTGTGGAAAGCTCTGCGGGCGCAAGGCATCTTCCGCGGTCATGGTCCCGCTCCCAAGGTGGCGTTCCTCTATACGGGTCAAGGCTCGCAATACGTGAACATGCTCCAACTTCTTCGGGCAACGGAGCCGATTGTCGCCGAAACCTTTGCCGAAGCCGATCGCGTGATGACGCCCTTGCTCGGCAAGCCGCTCAGCAAATTTATCTTCATTGACCAGGCTGACCCGACGGCCGTTGCCAAGGCCGAAGATGATCTGCGGCAAACCGCGATTACTCAGCCAGCCGTGCTCGCAACCGACCTCGCGCTGACCCGCCTCCTGACGGCTTATGGCATCGAACCGGACTTTACCATGGGCCACAGCTTGGGCGAATACGGAGCGCTGGTCGCGGCCGGTGCCCTCCCCTTTACCGAGTCGCTCGAAGCCGTCAGCGCTCGCGGCCGTGGAATGACCCAGGTGGCAATGGATGACAACGGCCGCATGGCCGCGGTGTTTGCTCCACTGGAAGAGATCGAGCGAACGCTGAAGACGGTCGGTAGTCAAGGCAACGTCGTGATCGCCAACGTCAACAGCAACCGTCAGGCGGTTATCGGCGGCGCGAGCAAGGCAGTCGAGCAAGCCATGGAAGCCTTCCAAAAGGCTGGCTATGACGTTGCCCCTCTAACGGTCAGCCACGCCTTCCACACATCGATCGTGGCAGGAGCCAGCGATCCGTTGCGGCGAGTTCTGGAGCGCCTGCATCTCGAATCGCCGCGTTTGCCAATCGTCGCGAACACAAACGGCGAGTTTTATCCCACAGGGCCTGACGTCGTGCCTAAGATGCTGGACATTCTCACGCAGCAGGTCGCCTCTCCTGTGCAATTTGTTAAGGGCTTGCGCACGCTGTACGATGCCGGCGCTCGCATGTTTGTTGAAGTTGGACCGAAGAAGGCATTGCAGGGATTTGCCGAGGATGTGCTCGGCGGCCACAGCGATGTCGTTTCGTTGTTTACCAATCATCCGAAAATCGGGGACATTGTCGCGTTCAACCAGGCGCTGTGCGGCCTTTATGCGGCGGGACTGGGCCGCGGAACCGCGGAGGCCTTGCGCGAGCCCTCGGTAACGACCGGGACCGCTATTCCCTCACCGGCGGAAACCTCTAAGCCAATCCCTGTAGCAGCACGTGCCACAGGCGCCTCTAACGCACCAAGCTCTTCCGCACCAGCCGCGCCGTCGAACGGCGATCGCTACAACGAGCTCGGCCGTTTGTTCGCCGATGTTCTCGATCGCGGCTACGAGATCTACCACGGCCAGAATGGGCGCTCCACCTCCGCCCCGGTGGTCATCACAGGCGCGGCGCTAGGTCTGCCCGGAACCGAGCGCATCTTCGATGATGGCAACATCGGCCGCATTCTGCGGGGCGATCAGTTTATCGATTCGATCCCTGCGCGCTTCCGGCGCGCCATGCTCGACAAGCACATCACGCGCCTGGTGAAGAGCGAGAACGGAGAAGCCAGGTTTGAGACCCTCAGTGATGTCGCGGACGTCATCAAGCTGGCGGGCCGTGGAGGCGCTTTCAATCTTGAGGATGAATTCGGAATTTCCTCCGAACGCGTGGGCGCCCTCGACCGTGTCACTCAACTGGCGATCGCCGCGGGCATCGACGCATTGCGCGACGCCGGCATCCCGCTGGTCATGCGCTATAAAACCACGACCAAAGGCACGCAGTTACCGGAGCGTTGGGGTTTGCCCGACGCTTTGCGCGACGACACCGCTGTGATTTTTGCTTCCGCCTTCCCCGGATACGACGCGTTCGCCGATGAGATGGCGCGCTATTACGCGGACCACGAACGTCGCGAGCAGTTGGCCATGCTCGAAGGCCTGTTCGCCCGCGCGGTCGGGGCGAATGGTCATTCCAATCTGGTACAGGAGATAAACCGGCACATCGACGAATTGCGCGCCGCCATCGACAAAGACCCGTATGTCTTCAACCGGCGCTTCTTGCTCCGGGTCTTGTCCATGGGACATTCGCAATTCGCCGAATTCATCGGTGCCCGCGGTCCCAACACTCAAATCAACTCTGCCTGCGCGAGCACCACGCAGGCGGTATCGATGGCGCAGGACTGGATCCACGCCGGGCGGTGCCGTCGCGTGATCGTCGTCTCGGCCGACGACGTCACCTCCGACCATCTGATCGATTGGATGGGCGCTGGCTTCCTGGCCAGTGGAGCGGCAGCCACCGACGAAGTGGTCGCGGATGCCGCTATTCCCTTCGACCGCCGGCGGCACGGCATGCTTATCGGCATGGGTGCCGCAGCTCTGGTGGTGGAGAGCGCTGACGCCGCGCGTGAACGAGGAATACAGCCCATCTGCGAAGTGCTGTCTACCATGACGAGCAACAGCGCGTTCCACGGTACTCGTCTCGATGTCCAGCACATCGGCCAAGTGATGGAAACCCTGGTGGTCAAAGCTGAAGCGCACAGCGGCATTTCGCGTCACCAGATAGCGCCACAGACAGTCTTCGTTTCCCATGAAACCTATACACCGGCGCGCGGCGGCAGTGCCTCCGCCGAGATCCACGCACTTCGTCGCGTCTTCGGCGACGTCGCGGATCGCATCGTGATCGCCAACACCAAGGGCTTCACTGGTCACGCAATGGGCACAGGCATCGAAGATGTCGTCGCCGTCAAGGCGCTCGAAACCGGCTGCGTGCCCCCGGTCGCCAACTTTAAGGAAGTTGATCCGGAGTTGGGACAGTTGAACCTGTCGAAAGGCGGTAGCTATCCCGTCGAGTACGCCATACACCTGGGAGCCGGGTTCGGTTCGCAGATCAGCATGATGCTCCTGCATTGGATCAAGACGAAAGACGGAATCCGTCCCAGCCCGAACGCTCTGGGCTATGCCTACCGCATCGCCGATGCCAGCGCATGGAGTGCCTGGCTGAGCGGCGTCGCGGGCCGTCCGGCCGCCGATCTGGAAGTAGTTCACCGCACGCTGCGCGTGCGCGATCAAGGGTCGGCAGCGCGGGTCTCTGAAGCCGCTCAGGAGCCACGGACGGCAACGGCAAAAACGACGGCGCCAACCCGCCCGCCGCAAGCGCCGCCGCCGACGTCAGTCGTCACCACGAAACCGGCGCCACCGCCGCTCATCGCGGTCGCTGAACCGGCGCTCAAAGTTCAGGTCACCGCTCCCGCCCCTTCCGCACCGCCAAAACCGGCGGCGAAGGGTGATCCAGAATCCGATCCAACGTTTAATGCAAAGACCAATCCGGTGAAGGAGCGGGTGCTGGCTCTCGTGGCCGAGAAAACCGGCTATCCGGTTGACATGCTCGATTTGGATCTCGATCTCGAAGCCGATCTGGGCGTCGACACGGTCAAGCAGGCGGAGGTCTTTGCCACGATCCGCGAGGCTTACAACATTGCGCGCGACGAAAACCGCAACCTGCGCGACTATCCGACGTTGGCGCACGTCATCCGTTTCGTGTATGAGAAGCGCCCAGACCTGGCGGCAGCCCCGGCAGCAGCGAAGGAAGAAGTCAAACTCACCACGCCGAAACCTGCTGTGGTCGCTGAGAAACCGGCACCCACTGCGACACCTGCGCAAGCCGTCGCTGGCGATGCCGTCAAGGAACGCATTCTCGCGCTGGTAGTAGAGAAAACCGGCTATCCGAAAGACATGCTGGATTTGGATCTCGACCTCGAAGCGGACCTCGGCGTCGACACCGTCAAGCAGGCGGAAATGTTTGCGGCCATCCGCGAGATCTACAGCATTCCGCGCGACGAAAACCGCAAGCTGCGCGACTATCCGACGTTGGCGCACGTCATCCGTTTCGTGTTCGAGAAGCGCCCCGACCTGGCTGGGTTGCCTGCGGCAACATCCTCACCAACCATCAGCGAGCCAAGTGTGCTCACCGCGCCTCCAGCAGCGGCCCAAGCGGCAACTGACGATGCGATTAAGGAGAAGGTGCTGGAGATCGTGGCCGAGAAGACCGGCTATCCGAAAGATATGTTGGACTTGGATCTGGACCTCGAAGCGGACCTCGGTATCGACACCGTCAAACAAGCGGAAATGTTCGCGGCCGTGCGAGCGGCGTACAACATTCCGCGCGATGAGAATCTCAAGCTGCGCGACTTCCCTACCCTGGCCAGCGTGATCAAGTTCGCTCATGACCGGCAGCCCGGCTTGGCTAAAGCGTCCGCCGTAAGCGCTTCCGCCACGCCAGAGAAACAAGAGCCGGCGCAGAAAAAACCGCCAGTGTCTGCATCTTCGGTCTCGAAGCCGGTTTCAACTGCGCGTCCGGTCCCCGCCAGTTTCGACGCCGCCAATCGTATTCCGCGCCGCGTACCTGTTCCCAACTTGCGCCCGCCGCTCGCTCTGTGCAAGCCAACCGGTGTGACGCTCGGGTCCGGTCGCCGAGTGGTTCTTATGCCGGATAAATCCGGTGTAGGAGACGCGCTGGCGCAGAGGCTACAGACGATGGGCGTAGAAGTTCTCCGCATAAACGAGACGCTGGATGCAGACGCACTGGCCGGCCGCCTCAAGAGTTGGCTGGCCGCGGGTCCGGTGCATGGAGTGTACTGGCTGCCCGCGCTGGACAACGAGGGAAACCTCAGTGACATGGACATCGCCGGCTGGCATGAAGCCCTGCGGGTGCGTGTCAAATCGCTGTATGCCACCATGCGCATTCTGTACGAGCAGGTTGCGGCGCCGGGCACATTTCTCGTGTCGGCGACGAGACTTGGTGGACAGCATGGCTACGATGCGGCCGGCGCGACAGCGCCGTTGGGTGGCGCGGTCGTGGGCTTCACCAAAACATATAAGCGGGAGCGGATGGACGCTCTGGTCAAGGCGGTCGACTTTGAAGCGGAACGAAAGCCGTCCGAGGTCGCCGACATCCTGATTGAGGAAACCCTGCGCGATCCTGGCGCAATCGAAATCGGTTACAAGCAAGGACTGCGCTGGACGGTTGGGCTGCAGGAACAGCTCGCCGCCGATGGCAATCCCGGTGTCACATTGGACAGCAACACCGTCTTTCTCGTCACCGGCGCGGCCGGAAGCATCGTATCGGCCATCACCGCCGATTTGGCGACGGCCTCCGGAGCCACGTTCTACCTGCTCGATCTGGTGCCCGAGCCTGATCCGAAGAATCCCGATCTCAAGCGCTTCGTGACCGACAAGGAGGGCCTCAAGCGCGATCTGTTCACGCGCATCCAGGCGCGCGGCGAGCGCGCAACGCCAGCCCTGGTTGAAAAAGAGCTGGCAGCCCTGGAGCGAGCGCAAGCGGCAAACAGCGCGATCGCTGCCGTGCGTGCCGCCGGCGGTACAGCGCATTACTTCAGCGTCAACCTCACCGATGCGGACGCTGTGGCCAAAGTCATCAAACAAGTGCGCGAGCGCAGCGGGCGGACCGACGTGCTGCTGCACGCCGCCGGCACGGAGCGCAGCCACTTTCTGCCGGACAAGGATGCGCGTGAATTCGATCTGGTCTTCGACGTCAAGAGCGACGGCTGGTTCAATCTTCTGCATGCCATCGGCGACATGCCCCTCGGGGCGACGGTAGCGTTCAGCTCGATTGCCGGGCGCTTCGGCAACGCCGGCCAAACGGATTACAGCGCGGCCAACGATCTGTTGTGCAAGATCACCTCGAGCTTCCGCACCACCCGACCGGCGACACGCGGCATCGTTATCGACTGGACGGCATGGGGCGGCATCGGTATGGCCACGCGCGGCTCCATCCCTAAGATGATGGAACTGGCAGGTATCGATATGCTGCCACCAGAGGCGGGGACCCCTTTGATTCGCCGCGAATTAATTGCGGGCGGCACCAAGGGCGAAATTGTCATCGGCCAGCGTCTCGGTGTTCTGCTGAACGAGTGGGACACCACTGGCGGGCTGGATGAATCGGCGGCCGAAACCTCGAAGAACTCACCAGGACCAATGATCGGCAAGATAGCAAGCATGGGCCTGCAGAATGGCCTCATCATCGAGACGACGCTGGACCCCGCGATTCAGCCGTTTCTCCACGATCACCAAATCGACGGTACACCGGTACTGCCCGGGGTCATGGGCCTCGAGGCGTTTGCCGAAGCTGCACTATGCCTGCTTCCCGGCTGGCATGTCGCGGCGATCGAAGACGTGAACTTCCTGGCGCCGTTCAAGTTCTATCGGAACGAGCCGCGCGTGGTGACGGTCGAAGCCGCGATCCATCCGCAGCGCGACAACTATCCGCAACTCGACACCTTGACCTTGCTGGCAGACTGCCGCTTGACCGGCCGCCGACCGCTCCCCAACCAGGCCGAGCCACAAGTGACAACGCACTTCACCGCCCGGGTGCGGCTCACAAAACAGACGCCCCAAGCGGTGACCGTGCCGGCGCTGGGCTCGCCGGGCCAACAGCTCGACGGACACATCATCGAAGCCGCCGACGTCTATCGCCTCTACTTCCACGGACCCGCATACCAGGTTGTGGAGCGGGCGTGGTGGGACGGACACCGGATTATCGGGCTGATGGCCAAAGGCTTGACGGCAAACCATCTGCCGTCCGAGCTGCAGACACTTATGGCGCCGCGTCTGATTGAGCTTTGCTTCCAAACTGCCGGGCTCTGGGAGATGGGCGCGCAGGGCCGTATGGGTCTGCCGCAGCACATTGATTGCGTTTCATCATCATCACTGCTACGGGCTCCGGAGTCGGCTGACACACGGTTATACGCCGTCGTCACTCCCGACCAGGATCGCGGCAGCTCCGATGCGGAGGTTGTGGATACGAAAGGGAACCGCTACTTGCATCTTAGCGGCTACCGCACGGTAGCGGTTCCCAGTGCCGTGGATGCCGGGCGGTTGAAGGCGCTACAGGCAGCGATGTTACTGGAAACCGTCGCCGCATAAAGAAAAAGAACATGACCTGGTTGCCCTGACGATGTTGTCCTGACGATCTGCTGATCGGGGACTTATGGAGCACGAATTTCAACGAGTGGCCATCGTGAATCGCGGCGAAGCCGCCATGCGCTTCATCCACGCTACCCGCGATTTCAATCAAGAATACGGCACATCGTTGCGCACGATCGCACTTTTCACCGAGCCTGACCGCCGTAGCATGTTTGTGCGTGAGGCCGACGAGGCCGTGTGTCTCGGTCCAGCTCAGGTCCCCGACCCAAACACCCAGCAGCCCAAGAGCAGTTACGTCGACTATGGCCGGGTCGAACGCGCGCTGGCGGTGGCGCGCGCGGACGCGGTCTGGGTGGGATGGGGCTTTGTGGCCGAGCACGCCGCATTCGCCGACCTTTGCCGCGAGATGGGCGTCGTGTTCATCGGCCCGGATGGCGATGTGATGCGGCGCGTGGGCGACAAGATCGCCTCCAAACGAATTGCCGAGCAGGCACAGATACCGGTAGCGCCCTGGAGCAATGGGCCGGTGGAAACGCTCGCTGACGCCTTGGGCCATGCCGAGCGCCTGGGTTATCCGCTCCTTATTAAGGCCACCGCCGGAGGCGGCGGTCACGGGATTCGCCTGGTACGTTCGGCGCCCCAGCTTCCGCAAGCCTTTGCCAGCGCCCGGGCCGAGGCGTTCAAGGCCTTCGGGGACCCAACCGTCTTCCTGGAGCATCAGGTGCAATGCGCACGCCACGTCGAGGTCCAAATTATTGCCGACCACTACGGGACGACATGGGCCGCTGGCGTGCGCGACTGCACCATCCAGCGACGCCACCAGAAAGTCCTCGAAGAAGCACCTTCGCCGGCGCTTTCTCCGGAGCAGGATCAGAGGCTGCGCGAGGCGGCGGTGCGCTTGAGTCAAGCAACCGGCTATTACAACGCGGGCACTGTCGAATTCCTGTACGAACCGGAAATCAACCGCTTCTCGTTCATGGAGATGAACACCCGGTTGCAGGTTGAACATCCGGTGACCGAATGCACGACCGGGCTCGATCTCGTAAAACTTCAGATTCACGTAGCGCGCGGCGGCCGCCTGGAAGGCAACCCGCCCCGCACCACCGGTCATGCCATTGAGGTGCGGCTGAATGCGGAAGATCCGGACAACGGCTTTGCTCCGGCGCCGGGCGCGATTGACCGGTTCAGAATTCTGCCAGGGCCGGGAGTGCGTATCGACACCGGCGTGGCGGAAGGAGATGCCATTCCGGCGGATTTCGACTCGATGATCGCCAAGATCATCGCCTACGGTCAGAACCGGAAAGAAGCGCTTTCCCGCCTGCAGCGGGCGCTGCGCGAGAGCGTTGTCGTCATCAAGGGCGGAGCCAGCAACAAAGCGTTTCTGCTGGAATTGCTGAACCGCCCCGAGGTGCAGCGTGGAGAAGTGCATATCGGGTGGTTGGATCACTTGGCGGCAACCGGTGAGCACCTCTCTAGACGCTACGCCGACGTTGCTCTGATTCAGGCCGCGATCGAGGCCTACGATGCCCAGTTGGCTGTGGAGCAGAAGCAGTTTTATTCCTCGGCAGTGCGCGGACGGCCGCAGGTGCGGAGCGAGGTTGGCCTGCCTGCGGAGCTGCGCTATCGAGGCCGTTCCTACTCGCCTAAGACTTATCGGCTCGGCCCTCAGCGATACCGCGTGGAGATGAATAAAGCGCGTATCGACGCCCAGATCGACCGTTTGGATCGGTTCGAATGTTGGCTCACCGTGTTCGGGCGGCGCTTCCGCATCCTGTCCGTAGTTCAAGGACTAACTTACCGGATCGAGGTGGAGGGTGTTTCGCACCAGATTGATCGAGATGATGGGGGCATGGTGCATGCGCCAGCGCCGGCCGTGGTGGTCTCCGTCGCGGTCAAGGCGGGCGACACCGTTGCGGTTGGGGACCGACTGGCTGTGCTCGAAGCTATGAAAATGGAGACGCAGGTCGTGGCTCCATTTTCCGGAAAAGTCCGGCAGGTGATGGCCATACCCAACGTGCAGGTGGACACCGGATCTCCGCTTCTGCAGATCGACCCTGACTCCGGTGGCGATACCGTGGAGGACGCGGAGCGCGTGGTCTTTGGCGCGTCACTCACCTCGGAAGGAAACGGAGAAGTCATCCAATCCAGATGCCGTCAGAGCCTGGAGGAACTCCGCCAACTGATGTTGGGCTTTGACGTGGACCCGAAGCACACCGCAAGGTTGCTCGCCGAATGGAGCCAGAATTGCCCCGTGTACAGCGACGAAATCAGACAGCGCGAAGATGAGGTCCTCAACATTTTTGTGGACATATGTTTCCTGTTCCAACGCGAGCCGGAGGTAAATCATCGGGCCAGCGGTGAAGAGCCCAGCGCCGAGGCTCATCTGTTTTCTTACTTGCGTATGCTGGAGACGCGCGGTCAAGGACTCCCACCAGCCTTTGTCGGCGCGCTCCAACGCGCGCTGGCTCACTATGGTGTGCAGACGCTGGATCGCTCTCCTGAACTGGAAGAGAGCTTGCTCTGGATCTACAAATCGCATCAACGCGCGGAACAGCAAGTCGCGCCCGTCGTGGGCATCCTCGAACGGCGTCTGCGACGCGTCCAGACGCTATCACGGCTCGATGCCGAATCTCTTCGGACGCTTCTCGACCGTATGGCCTCCCTGACCAACGGGCTCTTTCCCGCGGTCACCGACCTCGCACGGGAAGTGCGCTATCGCTACTTCGACCAACCTCAGTTTGAGCGGGCACGCAAGCAAGTGTACGAGGAGGTGGAGGGTCACCTCGCCTACATGGCTGCCAATCCCGAAGCCCCGGACCGCCACGAGAGAGTCCGCGCGTTGGTCGAATGTCCGCAGCCGCTGTTCAACCTGATCTCCAGCCGGTTCGCAACCGCCGGCCAGGCCATGCGCCAATTGATGTTGGAGGCGCTGACCTGGCGGTACTACCGGATTCGCAAGCTCACGAACTTTCGTTCCGTGGCTGTGAACGGACAGTGCTGCGCATCGGCTGAGTACGATCATGAGGGGAAACGCATCCACGTGTTCACGACGCACGCCGAGTACTCCCGGCTCGCGGAGGCGGCCCGGACACTGTTTCCAATGATCGCGCAAGTCCCGACAGACCACGACGTCGTCATCGACTTTTACGTTTTCCATTCCGGCAAGTTGGGCGACGCGGAGGCTACCGAGCAGGAAGTGCGCTCGGTGCTCAACCAGGCTGGGTTCCCGCGCTCCATCCGGCGCATCGTAGCGACAGCGGCCGGCACCGGTCACGGCCTGGGTATAGCCGGCATGCATTTCACCTATCGCCCCGCCAGCGGGAATACATATGAAGAGGAGAAACTCTACCGCGGAATCCACCCCATGATGGGGAAACGGCTGCATCTCTGGCGACTAGCCAATTTCAAGATTGAACGGCTGCCGTCGGTCGAAGATGTATACCTGATCCATGCCGTGGCCCGCGATAACCCGAAGGATGAGCGGTTGTTCGCGTGCGCGGAAGTGCGCGACGTAACCCCAGTACGAGATGAGGCGGGGCGCGTCGTGCAACTGCCGCATCTGGAGCGCATGTTAATGGAAGCGATGGCCAGCATCCGGCTGTTTCAGTCGCGGCGGCCAACCTATCAACGCCTCCATTGGAATCGCATACTGCTTAACGTCTGGCCACCGCTCAATCTTGGGCGGGATGAATTGCGCGATCTTGTGCGCAAACTGTCGCCCGCGACCGAAGGCCTGGGGTTGGAACAAGTGATAGTGCGCGCCCGCATTCCCAGTCCGGCGACTGGAGAGTTGCGCGATATGGTGGTGCGCATCTCGAGCCCGGGCGGCAGCGGCATGCTCATCACTTTTCGGCCCGGCGGCCAACTACAACCAATCAAACCGCTGACCGAATACGACCAGAAAGTCGTCCGCATGCGCCAGCGCGGGCTCATCTACCCTTACGAAATCATCAAAATGCTCACGCCCGATCCGGAGCACACGCGGGCGGAATTTCCCGCTGGCGATTTTATCGAGCATGATCTTGACTCGGAAGGCCGTCTGGTCGCCGTCGATCGTCCCTATGGGCAGAACAAAGCCAACATCATCGTCGGCGTCATCCGCAACTTTACCACCAAGTATCCCGAGGGCATGACGCGGGTTCTGCTGCTGGGAGATCCGAGCAAAGATCTCGGCGCTATAGCCGAACCAGAATGCCGGCTCATTCTCGCAGCTTTGGAACTGGCCCAGGCCAAGGGTGTTCCCCTGGAATGGTTTCCCATTTCGGCCGGAGCCAAGATCTCGATGGACAGCGGAGTGGAAAACATGGATTGGATTGCCCGCGTCCTACGGGGCCTGGTGGAGTTCACGCAAGCGGGCGGCGAAGTGAATCTGGTGGTGAACGGAATCAACGTCGGCGCGCAGCCGTACTGGAACGCTGAGGCCACCATGCTTATGCACACTCGGGGCATTCTGGTCATGACGCCGAAAGCGGCGATGGTGCTCACCGGCAAGCGCGCGCTGGACTACTCCGGCAGCGTCTCGGCCGAGGACAATCAAGGCATCGGTGGTTACGATCGCATCATGGGTCTCAACGGGCAGGCACAGTACTGGGCACGCGACATCGATGAAGCCTGCGACATTCTGTTGCGCCACTATGAGCACACCTACGTAGCCCCGGGCGAGCGTTTCCCCCGGCGGGCCGCGACTGCCGATCCCCTTGATCGGGATGTGCGAGTCTATCCGCACGGCAGGAACGGCAATGGCGATTCCAATTCCAATTCCGAGAACGGCTTCGAACTGATCGGCGACATCTTGTCGGACGAGACCAACCCCGGGCGCAAGAAATCGTTTGATATTCGCAAAGTGATGATGGCAGCCATCGACCAGGACCATGCACCGCTGGAGCGCTGGGCCGGAATGCGCGCGGCGGAGACCGCGGTAGTGTGGGACGCCCATCTCGGAGGCTATCCCGTTTGTCTTATCGGTATCGAATCCCGGCCAGTGCCCCGGTTAGGATTTGTCCCCGCCGACGGGCCGGATCAATGGTGCGCCGGCACGCTCTTTCCGCTCTCCTCCAAGAAAATGGCGCGTGCGATCAACGCGGCCAGCAACAATCGACCGGTGGTGATCCTGGCCAACCTGTCGGGATTTGATGGCTCGCCGGAGTCGATGCGCAGGCTGCAGCTTGAGTACGGCGCCGAGATCGGGAGGGCGGTGGTGAACTTCAAAGGCCCCATCGTCTTTTGTGTGATCTCCCGCTATCACGGAGGCGCTTACGTGGTTTTCTCGCAGGCACTGAATGAAAACCTCGAAGTGGCCGCCTTGGAGGGAACGTATGCCTCCGTCATCGGCGGCGCTCCGGCGGCAGCCGTGGTTTTCGCCGGTGAGGTTGAAGCAAGGGCCCGTAAAGATGCCCGTCTGCAGCCGCTGAGCCAGGCGATGGCCCAAGCTGAGGGCGCGGAGAAAGGCCGGTTGCGCGCGCAGTGGGACGAACTCTTCAAAATCGTACACTCCGAGAAGCTGGGCGAGATGGCCTCCGAGTTTGACCGCGTGCACAGCGTGCAGCGGGCTCTTGACGTGGGCGCTCTCAATTACATTATTCCGCCCGCAAACCTGCGTCCTTATCTCATCCATGCGGTCGAACGCGGCATTGAAAGAGAGGAGGAATCGGAATCCGCAAAGTCCAAGACCAGGCTAACGGCAGTGGCCTAATCTCGGCCAAGGTGAGTTTGATGAACGTGTATTGGTCGGAACAAAGCGAAGCAGATGTACCGGCGGATAATGATTGGCTGAGCGCAAGCGAAGCCGTCTGCCTGAACGGCATGCGCTTTGCCAAGCGCCGCGCCGACTGGCGACTGGGACGCTGGACGACCAAACGCGCCCTGTCCGTTTGCCTGGATGTGCCAGCTCATCCCCAGATCTTTAAGAAAATGGAGATACGCGCGGCGCCGTCCGGCACGCCCGAGGTTTTTTATTGCGACCAACCGGCGGCGGTGACCATCTCGCTCAGCCATCGTAACGGTACCGCGATTTGTGTCGTGGCGATGTCCGCCGTCGAGATGGGTTGCGATCTGGAAATGATCGAGCCGCGCAGCAATGCTTTTGTCGCCGACTATTTCACCGTCGAAGAACAAGCGCTGGTCGGGCACGCGTCCGCGGCGGACCAACCCCGGCTCCTGGCCCTGCTTTGGAGCGGGAAAGAGAGCACGCTCAAAGCGCTGCGTGCGGGGCTTCGACTCGATACCCGATCTGTGATAGTGACTCCTTGCATCGCGTCATTCGATATCAATTGCTGGAACGAACTACGGGTTCGTTATACCGGCGAGCGTCATACCGGCGATCATCATACCGGAGGTCGGGTCTTCCACGGCTGGTGGCAACCTTCCGGCAATATCGTGCGCACCGTGGTTGCTGCTCCGCCGCCGGATTCGCCGATTCGCTTGCGGATCCCGGTCTACGCGTTCGCGACTCCTGACAGGAAGGTCCTATGTCCCAAATGCGCAAGGACATCTTCACTGACCGCTGGGTAATTGTGGAAGAGGGTGAAGGGTTACAGCCGACGGATTTTCACTTCAAGAAATTCGCAAGGGACACAGGCTTCTGCCCATTCTGCGAGAGCAACGAGGCCGCGACGCCGCCAGAAGTCTTCGCTATCCGAAATTCGGGCTCTTCTCCTAACGGGCCGGGATGGTCGGTACGGGTGGTGCCTAATTCCCGCCCGCGTCTGCGGATAGAAGGCCAATTGGGACGACGTGCCGAAGCGTTGCACGATCTGATGAACGGTGTGGGGGCGCACGAGATCATTGCGGAGACAGCGCGACATGACCGTAGCCTGCACGAGCTGGAAATCGTGGAAATCTCGAACGTCATCCGAGCCTACATAGCTCGCATTCTCGATCTTGAGGGCGATCAGCGTGTGCGCTACGTGCTGATCTTCAAGAACCACGGTGAGGGAGCCGGTGCGCACACCATCAGTCATTCGATCTCGCAACTGGTCGCCCTCCCGGTAACGCCGCGTGCAGTTAAGGGAAAACTCCTGATCGCTCGTGACTACTTTGCTTTGAAGGAGCGCTGCGTATACTGCGACGTGCTCCAACAAGAGTTGAAGGGACGAAAGCGACTGATCACTGAGAATGAAGATTATGTCGCGTTCGCTCCGTTTGCCTCACGCTTTCCCTTTGAGATGGCCGTGTTGCCGAAGTTTCATAGCAGCGCGTTCAGCCGAATCGATGCAACCAAAATTGACAACTTGGCTCGGATACTGCGTGATCTACTGCAGAAGTTGGATCAAAACATAGGTGGGCCAGCCTACAACCTGTCACTCCACGACCGGCCCTTTCTGCGTCCAAGAGGGGACTACTGGAACACAATCGAGGAGGACTTCCACTGGCATATCGAAATCCTACCCCAGATGTTTCGTATTACCGGATTCGAGTGGGCTTCCGGATTCTTCTACAATCCAGTACCGCCAGAACTGGCCGCTCGCTACCTTTCGCTAGGTCTCCCCGTCTGAATACTCCCATTCTGTTTAGCCCGGGTTGATTCTCAGTGGGTGTGGGGATGACCGTGCGTCTTTAACTTGTGCTGAAGGTCGCGAACTGCCTTCTCCAACTTTTTGGTCTTCGCTTCGAGTGCTCTCACGCGGTGTTCGACTTCGGAATGCTTGTGACTGTGCTGTTTGATCGGCATCGAAATCCCCCTCCTAAGGGCGAAGGAAATACTACCGTCCAGAAGACCAGATTTCAAACCTTCGGAGGGCGTCGATCCGTATAGTTGTTGATAAATCGCCATCTCAGCAATCCCGGATTTCACCAGCGGCAGGTCGATGTGGCTCCCGTTGTATTTATCACGTTTTTATCACTGCAAGGCGGTTTCAGCGCCCAAATTCTCACTCTGACACGCGCGGGAGTTCGCATAAATCATTGAGAACAAATTGGCGGAAGCGTGTGTGAGTCGAACACACCGGCGACAGGAAACCTGCCGCCCGCCGGTTTTGAAGACCGGGACGATCACCGGACCGCATGCGCTTCCGTAGTTCGTTTGGAACGTAACACGAACTACTTCGCTGCGCCACTACTCGCAGATAGGGCTTTCGAGTCTTCCAGCCGGCGGGATATTTTGCTTGGCCTGCTTTTCTGAAACCGACGTTTGGAATGATCACGTCCTGCCCCGGTTTCCCGCATCGGTCCGCTATTACGACTTGGCGCGCGAAATCTTGGCTTGCGAAGTAAGGCGCGGTAAGATCTCAGGCATGGCTGCTCCGGCAGGAAAGCTCTCCATTGTCCATTTGTCCATGGTGCAGATCGATGTGTTTACCGACCGCGCCCTCACCGGCAACTCGCTGGCGGTTTTCCGCGACGGCCGCGGTCTCAGTACCGAGCAAATGCAGGCCCTGGCGCGGGAAACCAATCTCTCAGAAACTACCTTTATTCTTCCTGGGAACGCCGCTGCGGAAAAAACCCGCGGAGTTCGCGTGCGCATCTTCACCGTACAGGAAGAACTGCCTTTCGCAGGACATCCTACGCTCGGTACCGCTTTCGTTCTGCATGGGCAGGCCGGCGCATCCGCCGACCCAGACGAAGTTCGGCTCGATCTGGACGTCGGCACCGTGCCGGTGCGCTTCACCCAGGAACCAGCGCATCCCGTCTTCGGAGAGATGACGCAGAAGAATCCAGAGTTCGGCGCCATCCACAACGTGGAGGACGTCGCGCGTATCACGGGCTTGAATGCGGCTGACTTCGATGACACCGCACCCATCCAAACTGTTTCTACCGGCGTTCCTTTCACCATCGCCGCGCTGCGTTCGCTGAAGACGCTGCAGAACCTCCGGCTTGATCTCAACCGCTCGGCCGAATATCTGGCGCGTAGCGGCGGAAAATTCTTTTATTTTGTTTGCCGCGAGACCGTCGATCCCAAAGCCCGTCTCCACGCCCGCATGATCTTTTACAACGGAGACGATCCGGCCACCGGGTCAGCCGCGGGATGCTGCTCCGCCTGGATGGTCGCGCACGCCGTTGCCGCGAGCGATGAGCGGGTTTTAATCGAGCAAGGCCTCGAAGTGCACCGTCCCAGCCGCATTTTTGTTCGCGCCACAAAGCTGAATAATCGGCAGGACAACCGGCAGGATAACCATGTCGCCAATGTGCGTGTCGGTGGAAATTGCGTGGAGGTTCTTCGCGGTGAAGTCACGCTCGCCATTTAGCGGATCGGAACACAGTGACAGTCGCGGCTTTCAGCCCCATGGCACGACCTTCCCTCACACCGGAGTGCCATTAGCGAGCGCGCTACTTTACCGGCGCTCCGATTCTATTTAGCATTCACCTCGCTCCCGGTTCTCAAAAAAAGAAATCAGGTATCGAATTCAGAAAGCATTTGTGACGACAGTCTCCCGGTTAGGTCAATGAAGCCTAAGAAAACAATCCTTTGTGTGGACGATAACGAACAGTCACTCTCCATCCGCAAAATCCTGTTGGAAACGCGGGGCTACCGCGTGCTTGCATGCAACAGCGGCGAAATGGCCCTCGAAACCTTCCGCCGCGGCGGCGTTGATCTGGTGCTCACCGACCTGATCATGCCGGGTGTGGATGGTTCGCGGCTGATCGAAGAAATCAAGAGTCTTTCTCCGCAGACTCCGGCCGTGCTGCTCTCCGGCCGAACCAAAATCTACGAGCGCGAAACCCTCGCCGATGTCTTTCTGTCCAAGGGAATGTACGAACCGGCGGACCTGCTGGAGCGCATTCGCCTGTTGCTGGTGCGCAAGCGCGGTCCCAAGCGCCAGGTTGAACTTCGCGCCCGCGCGGTGGATGAGGAGCACGCGACCGTGGCGTAAGGCATGAGGCACGAGGATTGACCGCTGCCGAAACTTTGATCGCCGCGTGTGATATGGTTTTCACTGGATGCTGGCCTTTATCGAAGCCAAGGACCTGCGCAAAACCTACCGGGTTGGCAAAGTGGATGTGTCCGCCCTGCGCGGTGTCTCCTTCAGCGTGCAAAAGGGAGAGTTTGTCACGGTCGTGGGCCCCTCGGGCAGCGGCAAGTCCACGCTTTTTTATCTTCTCGGCGGACTGACCCACGCCGACTCGGGAAGCGTCATCATCGACGGCGTGGATTTTTCCGCGCTTTCCGACGGCGAGCGCACCCGGTTGCGCAAGAGCAAGATCGGATTCATCTTCCAGAAATTCAATCTTCTGCCTACGCTCAGCGCGCGCTCGAATATCGAGATTGCCGCTGACATCGCCGGCTTGGGCATGCCCGATCCCGCATTCCTGAAGAAGATCACCGAGATGCTCGGCATCGCGCAACGTCTGGAGCATTTGCCCAACGAGCTTTCCGGCGGCGAGCAGCAGAGAGTCGCGCTCGCCCGCGCTCTCATCAACCGCCCCGCCATCGTGCTCGCCGACGAGCCCACCGGCAACCTGGATTCGGAAAACTCGCGCATCGTCCTCAACATGCTGCGCCAGTCGAACAAGGATTTAGGCCAGACCGTGCTCATGATTACGCACAATCCCGAGGCCGCTGACTATGGCGATCGCATCGTCCACATGCGTGACGGCCAGATCGTAACGCCCGAGGAAGATCCGCAGTGGTCGCCGCATCATCCCGCCGAACACTTGCAGTCCTGAGCGCCACGTTTGCTCCCCTGGGACGGGGTCGTTTATACTCGTGAAGTTGAGCGGGAGTAACTCAGCGGTAGAGTGCGACCTTGCCAAGGTCGAAGTCGCGGGTTCAAATCCCGTCTCCCGCTCCAGCTTTCGAAGCCCTGCACCAGCGAGGGCTTTTCGTTTTAGCGTGTCGTTTTAGTGAACTATCCGGCGCGGTAGCCAAGTGGTAAGGCCGAGGTCTGCAAAACCTCTATCGTGAGTTCGATTCTCACCCGCGCCTCCAACATTTTCCCGCATAAACTCCTCCTCATTACTCTCGGTGCCCTGGTTTTTCTGCGTGGAGCCAAACCGGAGTCGGCAGCATCCAATCCAAAATGAGAATGGAGGCCAATATGCACGTCGTTCTTGGAGCAAGCGGCAATACCGGACACGTAGTGGCGAAGAACCTTCTTGCCGCCGGGCAGAAGGTTCGTGTCGTCGGCAGAAACGCGGCTCATTTGCAACCTCTCGCGGCGCAAGGCGCGGAGATATTCATCGGCGATGTCCTCGACGCAACCATCCTGACCCAAGCCTTCCACAAAGCCGATGCAGCCTACGTCATGATTCCACCCAACCTAACCAGCAACGACGTCCGCGCTTTTCAAGACCGCGTCAGCGACGCGATCGCGGCGGCAGTAAGAGAAGCGGAAGTCAAGAATGTTGTTTCGCTCAGCAGTATCGGAGCCGACAAGCCCAGCGGAACCGGCCCGGTGGTCGGCGTCCGCGAACTTGAACAGAAGCTCAACCAGATCGACGGCGCAAACATACTCCACCTGCGCGCCGGATACTTCATGGAAAATACGCTGCCGCAAGTGGGAGCCATTCGCATGGCTGGCAGTGTGATCGGACCGCTCAGTCCGAATCTAAAGCTCCCCATGATCGCCACCCGCGACATAGGAGCAGCCGCCGCCGACGCGCTCTTGCGGCTGGCCTTCCAGGGCAAGCAGACGCAAGAGCTGCAAGGGCAGCGCGATCTCGACTACACCGAAGCCGCCGCCATTATCGGCAAGGCCATAGGTAAACCCGATCTAGGGTACATCCATGCGCCCGACGATCAGATTCGAGCCGCGATGGTGCAGATGGGAATGTCTGACAACTTTGCCGGCCTGATCCTGGAGATGGCAGGCGCGCTGAACACCGGACACATGCGCGCACTGGAACCTCGTTCCGCAGTCAACACGACGCCCACGAAGTTCGAAACCTTTGTGGCCGAGTCGTTTGTTCCTGCCTATCAACAACAAGCAGCCGCGTAAGCATCAAGCTCATAAACGATGCAAGAGGAAAAGGCCGTGCTGATTCTGCAGCGTGGCCTTTGTTGCAAGCTGGAAAAAGGCAATAACCGAGCTGCGCTCGGCTTGGACCCTTTGACTTCGCTCAGGGCAGGCTCGCGAGCGCACCCGTCCCCCACGGGCCTACTAGCCTACAGTCGCACGCACACCGACTTGGTTTGCGTGTAGAGTCCAAGAACATCTTTGCCCATTTCGCGTCCCCAACCCGACTGCTTGTAGCCGCCGAAGGGCAGCGCCGCGTCGAAGATGTTGTAGCAGTTGATCCAGACCGTTCCGGCGCGCAGCGCGGCTGCTACCCGGTGCGCCTTCGAAATGTCCCTCGTCCAGATGCCGGCCGCCAAGCCGTACACCGTGTCATTGGCGCGTGGCATGAGTTCTTCCGGATTGTCGAATGGAGTCGCCACTACCACCGGCCCGAAAATTTCTTCCTGCACCACCCGCATGTTGTCTTTCGTATTCACCAGCACGGTCGGCTCGACAAAATATCCCTTGTCGCCCAGCTTCTTTCCTCCAGCCAGCGCGGTCGCGCCTTCCGACAAGCCAATCTCCAGGTAGCTGCACACCCGCTGCAACTGCTCCTCGGAGACGAGCGGTCCCATCGACGTGTCCGGTTCCATGCCCGATCCAACCCGGACCTTCTTGGCCTTCGCCGCCACACCTTCCACCACGCGATCAAACACTGGCCGCTCCACAAACAGACGCGAACCGGCGCAGCAGCATTGTCCGTGATTGAAGAAGATGGCACTCGCGGAACCGGCGATTGCCACATCCAGATCCGCATCCTGGAACACAACGTTCGGCGACTTGCCGCCAAGCTCGAGCGAAACTTTTTTCAGATTTCCGGTGGCCGCATGCACAATCAGCTTGCCCACTTCCGTCGACCCGGTAAACGCAATTTTATCGACCAGATCGTGTGCTGCCAGAGCTGCGCCCGCTGTCTCGCCGTATCCCGGGACGATGTTGACCACGCCATCCGGAAATCCGGCTTCCATAATCAGGTCGCCCAGACGCAGCGCGGAAAGAGGCGTCTGCTCGGCCGGCTTCAACACCACCGTACATCCCGAAGCCAGCGCCGGCGCCAGCTTCCACGCCGCCATCAGCAGCGGGAAATTCCACGGGATAATCTGGCCCACGACGCCGACCGGCTCGCGGAGCGTGTAGGCGTGGTAGTTTACGCCGGGCGTATATGGCACCGAGAGCGGAATGGTTGTGCCTTCGAGCTTGGTCGCCCATCCCGCCATGTAGCGGAACATCTCGACGGCGAGCGGAACATCGGCGGCGCGCGCCACGGTGAGCGGCTTGCCGTTGTCAAGTGTTTCTAACGTCGCGAATTCTTCGATGTGCTCTTCCAGCAAGTCGGCCAGTTTCCACACCAGCCTTCCACGCTCGGACGCAGTCAGGCGCGACCAGGGACCGCTATCGAACGCCTTGCGCGCTGCTTTCACGGCGGCGTCAATGTCCTGCCGATCGCCTTCCGCTACCTGCGCCAGAACTTCGCCGGTGGCCGGGTTGTAGGTTGGGAAAGTCTTGCCTGAGGCGGCATTCACCCACTTGCCGTCGATCAGCATTTTGCGCGGCTTCCCGATGAAGTCGCTGACGCGTGAATCAATCTGGATTGGAGAAATTGCAATGCCCATACATCCTCCTTAAGCGAGATCGAGTGAGAGAGGTCCGTTGCGGTGAAATGAACTTGAAAAATATTAGTCCCGCGGGACGGGGAAGGCAACTGCCGAGCCGGCTACTTGATGTCCTTCATCGCCACGAGCGTACCGTAGTCGCGGCCGGAGGGTTCGACGGCTCGTGCTACCACTCCGGCAAAAGCTTCGCGAAATTCGGGGAACTTCACCACCAGGGCCTTGATCAAGGTCGTATTTTCCTGAAACGTGCGCGCGGTATTCGATACGTCGGCGGCCTGGTACTTTACGACCACGTCAAGATCGCCGCCGACGGCCAGCAGAAAGATTTCGGTCAAACGATAGATCTTGCCACCAGCGCTCATATCCACGGTGTTTCCGCTCGTCGGCACATCGGCGGGTTGCGCTGCCTGGGTCTCGTCGTAAAGTTTGTCGGTGACGAGTGTGCTCATGAAGTCCACGGGAGCGGACAGGGCGATCGCCTCGCGGTAATACAACCAGGCGTTGTGATTCTGGGCCTTAGCCTTGAAATCGTGGGCGCGCTGCGTGAACCACGCGGCATCGTGTCCTGAGGCCTGCGAGGATCTCGCGTAAAAACCTGCCAGTTTCCAGTCGGCGCCTGCCTGCTGCAGGACGAAAGTCAGCGTCTTCGGATCCTGGCCGCCGTTTACGTCGAGAATGGTTACTGCGTACTTGCCGGGCGGGAGATTGTTCAGGACAAATACCGCGCTGTCCTTCGTCTGGCCCGACTTCCCAAATACTCCGCAGAGAAATTCAGCGCGTGCGAGCGGTTCAGGGCCATCGGCGGTCAGCAAAAAGGGCGCCCGAACCGTTGCGTTTACTCCGGCGAACGCGGCCTGGTTCTCTTTGACCGCCGCTTCGATGCCGCCAAAGCTGGTGGCCACGGAGGCAATGGAGTTCTGCTTAAGGCCAGCCACATCGCCCTGCGCCGACATGTCGAAATAGCGCTTCGCCGCGGTTTCAAGCGCGGTTCGCATGGAGGCATCCATGTCCGCGGCGCTCTGGCAGGTCTGGGCACGGACCGACGGAGCACCGACCGATGCTCCCAGCAGCAGAAGCCACAGCCATCGTCGGCCGCGCCGTCGATTGCGGAGCGCGAATTCCGAACGAACACCCGAAGCGATTGCCAAAGCGAAGGCCTCCGCTGGCATTTTACGCGCTGTCAGAACCGAGGGCAGTCTAAATACCTGCAAAGGCTGTACCTGCAATGGCTCGTTCGTAATCAATACACAAGAAATAAGGCCCTCCAGCGTTCTACAAGCGGTGATAAAATCCGGGCAGGACGCAGTGGCTGCGGAACCCTTAGCCGCTCGCGGGACGGGGAAATTCTAATGCCGTGCACAGGCAGATGGATGGCTTTGGGGATCTTGCTGGCAGCTTCAGTCCTGCTTGTGCAGACCCTTCTTGCTCAGACTGCTGCCCAGGCTCCCGCGCCGACCACCACCCCGCACCACAAGTCCCATAAGACCCAGAAGCAAGTCGTGCTCCCGCCGTTGGCGAGCGGTCCGCTGAGTCAGTTGCCGATGGACCAGATTCCGGCAACCCCGGCGAAAGTCATCTATCAAGGCGGGTTGCTGACAATCTCGGCTCAGAATTCGACTTTAGGCGACATCCTGCGCGATGTGCGCAAGCTCACGGGTGCTTCAATCGAAATTCCTCCCGGCGCAAACGAGCGAGTGGTCACGCACCTCGGCCCCGGGACGCCACGGGATGTTCTGGTGGGACTGCTCAACGGCTCCTCGTTCAATTACGTGATGCTGGGTTCAAGCTCGGATCCCGCGGCTATTACCAGCGTGATCCTTACGGCAAATCCATCGTCGTCGGGAGCGACCCAGACCGCCGCGAACGTAAGCAATCCGGGGGCGACGCCTCCGAACCGCGTTCCCCAGCCGTCCAACCAGCAGCTCATCGTCCCGCAGCCGGGGAACGGACAACCGGCGAATGCCGAAGCCGACGATAGCAAAGATGACGATCAGGATAGCGCCGACGACAACACCGAGCCCCAGCCCGGACAACCCGGACAGCTCGCACAGCCTGACGCAAATGCCCAGAACCAGCAGCAACAAGCGGATCCAAACCAGCCCAACGCGGGGCCGAAGACCCCCGAGCAGATTCTGGACATGCTACAAAGACAAAGACAACAGCAGCCGGGCGCCGTCGTACCTCCCCCGCAGCCGCCCCAGCAGTAGCCCCGTATTTCTGGGCGTCCAGGGGAAACACTATTCCATACGACTCAACGGAAAGATTGCGAGCGGCGCGCTTAGTCGCCGCTTAAGTGGCTCTGATGGGGTACCAACGCCGCAAGTACGTTGGATGGCCGAGAGGAGTTGACAGCCGCCAAGACACCGCTAATCGCGCAATAGGCGCCGAATACACCCAGAATCACACTCAAGATTGCGGTGGTGCTGATTAAGAAAGCTACGAAAATCGCGCTCACGTTACCGGCCCTTGCTGGCAGCCACCCTGTGAATCGCGCGGCTGCAAATAATTTACTTTATCCGCATTTGACCCCCGCCGTTGTTAACAACTAAGATACGGGAATCGGACTGCGTATCTCCACTCTCCAACATTTCTTGGGCACCGTCCACGTTACGGAAGTCCATATAGCTTTGTGTTAAATGGCCATCACCCGGATTTCGGTGCGCGGCGCGCGCCAGCACAACCTGAAGAATATCGACGTCGAGATTCCTCGCAATACTTTGACGGTCATAACGGGCCTGAGCGGCTCCGGCAAATCCTCGCTCGCTTTCGATACAATTTACGCCGAAGGGCAGCGGCGCTACGTCGAAACGCTTTCCGCCTATGCCCGCCAGTTTCTCGACCAGATGGAGCGCCCTGACGTCGACTCGATCGACGGCCTCAGCCCGGCAATTTCCATCGAGCAGAAAACCACCAGCCGCAGTCCGCGCTCGACCGTCGGCACCATCACCGAAATCTACGATTACCTGCGCCTGCTCTACTCTTCAATCGGAGTGCCTCATTGCCCGAACTGCGGTAAGCCCATCACCCGCCAGTCTGCCGAGCAGATCGTGCAGCACGTCATGGCGCTCACACCCGATGACCGCGTCATGATCATGGCGCCCATCGTCCGCGGCCGCAAAGGCGAATTCAAAAAAGAAATGGAGAAACTTGTCCAGCACGGTTTCTCCCGCGCCCGCGTGGATGGCGAACTAGTAAACCTTGAGGACGACCTCTCTCTCGACAAGCGCAAGAACCACACCATCGAAGTCGTCGTGGATCGCCTGCTGGTCAAGCCCGGAATCGAACACCGCCTGGAACTCTCGGTCGGGCTGGCCATGAAACTGGGCGGCGGTCTCGTCCTGGTCGCCGTCGTCAACGGAGACGAAACCCTCTATTCCTCGCGTCTCGCCTGCCCCGACTGCGGCATCAGCGTTCCGCAGCTGGAGCCGCGGTCGTTCTCGTTCAACAGTTCCTATGGAGCCTGTCCCGAGTGCCACGGACTCGGAAGCCGCTATGACTTAGATCCTGGCAAAGTGATTGTCGATTGGTCGAAGCCGCTGCTCGATGGCGGCTTGGGCCCCGGTTCGTCGTCGCAGAACCTGATTCATGGCCTGCAGTTGGTTGCCCAAGCCTATGGCCTCGACTTGACGACGCCCTTCGAGAAATTCCCCGACAAGATTCAGAACCTCCTGCTCTACGGCGAGCCGCAGCGCGGAGGCCAGCGCGAAAATAAGACCGGCTTTCTCGGGATTCTCGGCCACCTCAAGCAGAATCTCGAAGCCTCCACTTCCGACACCTATCGCGATTATCTGCTCGATTTCATGTCGGCCACCGAATGTTCGGTGTGCCACGGCAAGCGTCTGCGTCCGGAAAGCCTGGCAGTGAAAGTGAACGGCATGTCCATTGCCGATTTCACCGGGCTTCCGATTGCGCGCGCTCTGGAAGCCGCGCGCACGATCAAACTGACCGGCAGAGAACTGACTATCGCCGGACGCATCACCCACGAAATCACCGAACGCCTGCAATTCCTGCACGACGTTGGACTCGGCTACCTGTCGCTCGGCCGCTCGGCTGCCACACTCTCCGGCGGAGAAGGCCAGCGCATCCGCCTCGCCACCCAGATCGGATCCAAGCTCCGCGGCGTCCTCTACGTACTCGACGAGCCTTCCATTGGCCTGCACCACCGCGACAACGGGCGTCTGCTCGCCGCGCTAGAAAACTTGCGCGACCTCGGCAACACCGTCCTTGTCGTCGAGCACGATGAAGAAACCATCCGGCGCGCCGACTATGTCATCGACCTCGGCCCCGGCGCCGGTCGTCATGGCGGCGAGTTGGTTGCCAGCGGAACGCCCGTCGAGATCATGAACTCGTCCGCCTCCCTCACCGGCGCCTACATCGCCGGACGCCAGCAGATCGCCATGCTTCCCCAGCGCCGCAGCCCGAACGGGAAAGCCATCGCCGTCCTTGGCGCGCGCGCGAACAACCTCAAGAATCTCGACGTCGTGTTTCCGCTCGGCGTGATGACGGTTGTGACCGGCGTGTCCGGCTCCGGCAAATCGACTCTGATCAATGACATTCTCTACCGCGCGCTCGCCAAGCGACTCTATCGTTCCCGCGAGGAACCCGGCACGCACAAAGCCATCACCGGCGCTGACCTGATCGACAAGGTCATTCGCATCGACCAGTCTCCCATCGGCCGCACACCGCGCTCTAATCCCGCGACTTACACCGGCATCTTCGCGGCGGTTCGCGAACTCTACGCCATGCTGCCCGAATCGCGCGAGCGCGGATACAAAGCCGGACGCTTCTCCTTCAACGTTTCGGGCGGACGCTGCGAGGCGTGCCAGGGCGGAGGCCAGCGCCGCATCGAAATGAACTTCCTGCCCGACGTTTACGTGCAGTGTGAACTCTGCGGCGGACGCCGCTACAACCACGAAACTTTGTCGGTTCATTACAACGGTTATTCCATCGCCGACCTGCTCGAAATGCCTGTATCGGACGTGCTCCAGATTCTGGAAAATATTCCGCAGGTCAAGCAAAAGCTGCAAACCCTGGTTGACGTTGGCCTCGGATACATTCACCTTGGTCAATCTGCCGTCACCCTTTCCGGCGGCGAAGCCCAGCGCATCAAACTCGCCCGCGAACTCGGCAAGCGCCAGACCGGAAAGACCCTTTATCTGCTGGATGAGCCGACCACCGGACTGCACTTCGACGATGTGCGCAAGTTGCTCGACGTCCTGCACCGTCTCACCGATCTTGGAAACACGGTCATCATCATCGAACACAACCTGGACGTCATTCGCAACGCCGACTGGATTCTCGATCTGGGCCCCGAAGGCGGAGAGGAAGGCGGCCGCATCGTGGCCCAGGGCACACCTGAACAAGTCGCGCGCGTGAAGAAATCCTACACTGGCCAGGCGCTAACCGCGTATTTCAACGGGTCAGCCACAAATGGTTCAGCAAGAAATGGCTCAGCAAGAAGCGTGCTCGCACCCACGGGTACCGGAGAACGCGCGTGAACTTTTCTCCTGAGGACCTCCCGGAGAGTCCAGCGCCAACGGTGGAGCCCGCTGATGCGGCGCCCGCTTCTGCCGACGGTCTGCTTTTGGGCAATCACCTTCCTGACGGCCAACCCGCCGAACTCGTCCCCGCTGCGCCGGTCGATCCAGCGTGGAATGGGTGGGATGTCCTCCGCCTCATATTCGTCACCATCGTTGCGCTCTTCGTCGGTGTGTTTACCGTGCTGCTCATCGCCCGCTGGTGGTTTTACCCACATATGGCCCTCGGCGAAATCGCTCGTGTCCCGTTAGTCGTCGTTGCCGGACAATCCGTGGCATACCTTCTCATCCTCGCCTACATGTATATTCTGGTTACGCGCGAGCGCCGTCGCCCCGATTTCCTCGCCGCCATCCACTGGAACTGGCCCTCCAACATCGCAGTGTACGTGTTCGTGGGTTTCGCGCTTTCGCTCGCATTGCAAGGTCTGGCTCATCTGTTGCCGATGCCGAAAGAGCTGCCGATCGACAGCTTTTTCCGCACGCCCGCCGAAGCCTGGGCGCTCGGTATTCTCAGCGTCACTCTCGCGCCCCTGGTAGAAGAGCTTTTTTTCCGCGGCTTCCTTTATCCCGTGCTAGCCCGCAGCCTGGGTTTGCCGGTTGCTGTCTTCCTGACCGCGCTAGGCTTCGCGCTGCTGCACGGAGCGCAACTGGGGTTCGCGTGGGGACCGGTGCTCGTGATTTTCCTGGTCGGTATCGTCCTGACAATGGTGCGAGGCAAACAAAATTCCGTCGCCGCCAGCGTCCTCATCCACATGGCCTACAACGGAACTATCACTGTAGCGATGTTCGTCGCCACTGATGGATTCCGGCATCTGGAGAAACTCAACAGCTAGTAGCCAGTACTCAGTAACCAGTACCCAGTTGCAAGCTGTCGTCTTGTTTGCCTTACTGGCAACTGGGTACTGGCAACCGCTTTTCTGCTATCGTAGAAATTCATGTCAACTGCACGACAAGAGCTCTTGAAATTGCTGGCCCGCAAATCGTTTCGCCTGGGCGAATTTCAGTTGTCCTCCGGCGGCACCAGCGACTATTACATCGACTGCCGTACCACTACGCTCGACGCTCGCGGCGCGCAATTAGTCGGCCAAGTTTTCCTCGATGAAATGCGCGGCCAAGGCTGGCACGCCGACGCCATTGGTGGACTCACCATGGGCGCCGACCCCATCGTCGTGGCCGTCGCTGTCACTAGCGGAACTCTCCACGGCTTCCTCGTGCGCAAAGCCGAGAAGAAGCATGGCATGGGCCAGCGCATCGAAGGCTTCCGCGAAAAAGGCGCGCGCGTGGTGATCGTGGACGACGTTTGCACCACCGGCTCTTCCACCGTGCAAGCCATCGAAGCGGCGCGAGAATTCGGCTTCAAAGTCGTAGGCGCGATGTGCCTGGTCGAACGCGAAGATGCGAAGGGCCGTCCCAACGTGGAAAAAGCCGCCGCGCCCGCGAAATTCATCTCAATCTTCACCGCAACCGATGTGCGAAAACAGCATTTAGCAATTAGCACTTAGAGTCTAGTCATGAAGCGTCGTGTCACGGTCTTGGCTAATTGCTAAGTGCTAAATGCCCACTGAGAACTGAGAACCGGGAACTGAGAACCGACCCATGATCCAAACCCTCGAATGGACCTCCCGCGGCGTAGTCTTCATCGATCAGACGAAGCTGCCCACCGAAGAGGTGTATGTAACCTGTACCACGCACCAGCAGGTCGCCGACGCGATCCGCAACATGGTTGTCCGAGGAGCCCCCGCTATTGGCGTTGCCGCTGCCATGGGCATTGCGCTCGGCGTGGAAAATTCCAAAGCCGAGAATGTCGCCGATCTCAAAAAAGATTTCGACCAGATCTGCGAAATCATCCGCCAGACGCGCCCCACCGCCATCAACCTCTTCTGGGCGATTCGCCGCATGACGGAGAAATTTGAAAGCCTCCGCATTCGCCCCATCGCGCAAATCCAGCAGGCATTGATCGCAGAAGCCCAGCGCATGCACGCCGAAGACATCGCCGCCAACCAAGCCATGGGACGCCACGGCGCCACGCTCATGCCATCGAGCGGAGGCGTGCTAACTCACTGCAATGCCGGAGCGCTCGCCACCGCCGGCTACGGCACGGCGCTCGGCGTCATCCGCGCTGCTGTCGAACAAGGCAAAAAGATTCACGTCTACGCCGACGAGACGCGTCCCTTTCTGCAAGGCTCGCGCCTCACTGCCTGGGAACTGATGAAAGACGGCATCCCCACCACCGTCATCTCCGACAACATGGCGGGAGCCATGATGCAGCAAGGCAAAATTGGAGCCATCATCGTCGGCGCCGACCGCATCGCCGCCAACGGAGACGTGGCCAATAAAATCGGCACCTACACCGTCGCCGTCCTCGCCAAAGAGCACGGCATCCCGTTCTACGTCGCGGCGCCGATTTCAACTGTCGATATGGGTACTCCCGACGGCAGCAAAATACCCATCGAGCAGCGCAACGCAAGAGAAGTCACGCACATCGCCGGCAAGCAGATGGTCCCCGACGGAGTCCAGATCGAGAACCCAGCCTTCGATGTAACGCCGGCAAAATACGTAGCGGCTATCATCACCGAACGAGGCATAGCCCGCGCCCCCTACACGGAGTCTCTACAGAAACTCTCAGCCGAGGGAGGGAGCGCCGCCATCTAAGATGCTCACGTGGGGACGGCCGCCCTCGGCCGTCCAGCCGGGCGAAGCCCGGCAGCTCTCCTCGATGCCAACCATTTCCCAATCCGAAGTCATCTTCCAGAGCGGCGGCGAACCCATCCGCCTCGATGCCTACTTGCCGGAGACGCCTGACGGCCCTCTTCCTGCCGTCATTGCGCTTTACGGCGCTGGAGGCAGCGTGTCCGGCATGAATCTCTACGCCGATACGCTCGCGGCTCAGGGGTTCGCTGTGTACCTGCTTCACTACTTTGATCGCACCGGCACCGAATCCGCCGACAAGCAGACGATCTTGCGTAATTTTCCGCTGTGGATGAAAACACTCTGGGACGCCATCAGTTTTGTCGAAACGCAGCCGCAAGTCGATGGCAAGCGCATTGCTCTCCTGGGCTTTTCGCTGGGAGCCTATCTTTCGCTCGCCAACTCCGCCATCGACCATCGCGTGAAAGCCGTCGTCGAGTTCTTTGGAGGCATGCCCAAAGAAATGAACCTCTTCATGAGGCGCCTCTGCCCCGTGCTCATCCTGCACGGCGAGGCCGATCCGACTGTCCCGGTCGAGGAAGCCTACCAGCTACAAAAGTTGCTGGAGAAGAAGGGAATCCCGTACGAAATCAAAATCTATCCCGGAGCCGGCCACGGATTCGAATCCGAGATTTGGCGCGATGCAGGTCTAAGGAGCCTGCAATTTCTGCAGAAACACCTGGCCGCGCCCAAACCCTGACAAGCTCACGTAGGGACGGCCGCCCCCGGCCGTCCAACCGAGCGCAGCTCGGTCCAGCCGGGAGAGTCCAACCGGGAGAGGCCCCGGCAATCAGCGCTTCACAACCTCACCCCCCAGGCCGCCCATCCCCCTCGAACTTTTTCCCTCTTGCTTGCGTATCATATTCAGGAGGAGGTGTACTCATGATCGCCTTCCTGCTCTGGTGCTTTCTTTTCGTGCTGTGCTGGCCCGTGGCACTGCTGGCGCTGATACTCTATCCGTTCGTGTGGTTGCTGTTGCTGCCCTTCCGACTGCTTGGGATCGCCGTCCACGGCGCCCTCGCCCTGGTCTGGGCCGCAGTGATGCTCCCCGCGCGCTTGCTCAGTGCTCCGTTTCGTCTTTCCCGAACCTGAAAGGGGGGCGCGATCGCACGTCAGAAGCATGCCGCCGCTGCCACGGTCGTGGGGTGGAGTCCGACAATCTGATCTACTTTCGTCATCTTCAATACTTGTTCCACATGCTCGGTGGCGCCCGCTGCTCGCAACTCGCCTCCTGCCTTCTTCAGGTGGCCGGCAGACATCACAATGATCCCAATCCCTGTGCTATCGATGTGCGTCACGCCGGTCAGGTCAAAGATAACTTTCTTTCGCCCTTCACCCACGAGGCTCTCGACGGCCCATTCCAGTTGCTTGCAATCCCTGCCGATCGTGATTCTTCCCGTTACTTCCAAGACAACAATGTCAGGTTGCAAGTCCTTGGTCCGAATCTCCAGCATAAGCAAGTTCCTTTCCGATTTTTGAACCAGCCTGGTCGCGTCCTCGTCTAATCCGGTTTATTCGGCGTAGCCGCAGGTTTGGGCCGAAGTTCTTCTGCCGCCCTGGATACAAGATTCCGGGCCTACGTTGCCTGGCGCGCTTTTGACCTGCTCGCCGCGTAGACCATATAGATGCCGAGAAGAATTGCAAAGGCAGCGTAGAAATAAAAGAGCTGCTCGTAATGAAGGCCCGCGAGGAAGAGCCTGGATTCCGCCTCCGGCGACAGGAACAAGACAAGCAGGCATTTGATTAGCGTCGACCAGCCAAAGAGGGTAACGATGACAGGCAGCGCGCCACCGGACCAGACATTGTGGCTGAGAACCATGGCGAGCCCAGTGACCAGCCCTATCAGACCGACGATGAACATCAGCGGGACGTTTTGAAGGAGCGATGTCACCGCCTCGATCGTCGCTTGCTTGTGTGCGAACATGGAGAGCGGAAAGAGAATGCTGTAAAGCCCGATTAGCCTGCCCAGGAAAATTGTGCGTGGCGACATGGAGTCCTCCAGAATCAATCAACCGGAATTACCCTTTTTAACCCAACTGTCCCGCATGGTCCAGCTATCCCCATTTGAGCTAGAGCCGTTCAGTGGTTGGAGCCTCCCTCGGCGATTTGCAGATCGAGGGCCACGCGTTCGCCGTTGATTAGCACCGTTCCCGCATCCAAGAGTTGCTGGCCGGTGCAATCGTACTTCTCGTAGCAGCGTAGAGATGAAAGCGGAAAGAAGAATTCCGCGGCTTCGGATGCGCCGACGGCTGACTTGCCAGGGAGGTGGATGTTTGTGCTGAAGCCGATCCCGTCAAACTCCTTCTCATCTTTGAAATAACCCAGCAGCGGACGTATGAGGTGAGCAATGTGTTCATCGAACGCCGTAGCGGCCAGTTTGTACCGCGATCCCGCGGCCGACGCCGGTAGATTGGAATTTAGTGACAGCTCCAGATAGATGCCCTGCCGGAAGGCCACGAATTTCGGCGGCGCGTAGGAAACAAACTGTGCTTGTGGCTCCAGTTCTTTTACGATCTGATCGACTATGGGCTGGTTTGAGAGCTGCACTGCAGCCAACGCCTGGGTCGAAATATCGCGCGGCGGGGACGGTGGTGGTTCTTTCGGCTTCAACGGCGAAGGAGTCGCGGTGACTTCGGCTCCCGTTTGCGCCGGGCCAGAAGCGGTGCTGGCGGAAGTATCATCCGGGAGATCGTTGGCAGCCGGCGGGAGCACCTTATCGTTGAGCCAAATTGAGATGGGTTGCGCATTGAGAAACACCTCTCCCTGCAGCAGCGCCGCTTGCTGTGCGGTCTCATCCTTGGAGCCAACCAGCTTGAGAGCGCTGCTCCGCGGCAGAAACACCATCAGGTTTTCCGGGCGCTCCATGGAGACTCCCATCACCTTTCCCATGATGTGATGCGAAATCTCGATCGCATACCCTTGCACATGCTCGTTGTTCTGAAAACGCGGCACTGCGGATTTCAGGATTGGCATCACCACGTTGAGAAACGTACTCCGAGCTCGTTCTCCGGGACTGATCCTTCTAGCGGAGTACGCGGCATAGTAGTTACCCGTGATCGCGAGCACCGTCTTCCCCTTATAGCTGTCGAAGCGGATGGAGGACTGATCCGCGATCTGTTGCTGCGCCTGATCCAGGTCGAGTTTACGGCTGAGGTAAAACGGATAGTCGAAATGGTTGGACAGAATGTCCTCGCCCACCCGCCCCAGGTCGTCGATGTATTGCTGCTGCAGAGTGCGCAATGCCGGATCTTTGATTTCCGCCGGCGATACAACTTGAGCAAGCGAGGCGCTGGCAAGGATCAAACTGAAGACGATCAGACTGAAGACGATCAGACCAGGAGCGATCAGACTGGAGACCAACAGAACAGGGCCGAAACGACGAGCCCTACTTTTGTGCATAGACCGTTCCGGAAGCATGATAGGGGGGATCGGAGATGAGGCGGATGTATGAAATCAGCGCCTCGATCTCTGTCTTGCTCAGAGTATAGCCGTAGGGGGGCATCAACGCCGACTTGTTGAGCGCGGGGCCGCCGTGGCTGATGATGGCGGTCAGTTCGGCATCGGTCATTTTGTTCAGTGTGTCGCCTTCAGTAAACGGGTGCGGCTTGACCTCAAGATTGTCGTAATTGGACACCCGCTCCGGGGAAGACTCCGGGTTGTGGCAGCGCGCGCAATACTTGTTATCGAGCTGAAATCCGACCTGCTGCTGATATCCAAGCGCAATCTCTTCGATCTTCAGTTCGACGGACTTCTGCGCTTTCGTCGAGATGCGCGCGGTGAGTTGATAGCGGCCTGCCATGCTGCCCAGAGCAACGTTCGTGCTGAGCTGTCCGCTGGAATCGGTCAGGCCACTCGGAGGATCAAAGCTGACGCCTGCAGGCCCAACGAACTCGACCAGTGCTCCGGTGACGGCTGTTCCCTGTTCATCGTTGACCTGCACGACCAGCGGTTGAGCGAGCACCGTACCGGTCGAGCCGATCTGCTTGCCGCCGCTCGACTCTACCAGTGCGGCTCCGAACCCCGCGGGCTTCAGAGCAGAGCCTGGTCCCGGTTTGCCTGTGCATCCCCCAATTACGAGCGCGAGGGAGACCGCGAAGAATGTCCGCCACTGTCGTTTCATTTCTTCGTCTCCTTCTTGCTGGAGCCCTTTTGCGTCATCAGAAATGCGGTCAGAGCGCGGGCATCTTCGTCGTTCATATTGCGGTTCGGTTCGATGGTGCCGGGCCGCATGGTCTGCGGGTCTTTCAGCCAGTGGTAAACCCACGCCGCATTCAGCCGCGAGCCTACTTGCGTGAGCGTTGGTCCGA
>JBEKGW010000033.1:0-67911 GCA_050012595.1 Terriglobales bacterium | reverse complement strand
GGTCAACGCCGATGGTTAATTCGGTTGGGGAATGTCTGGCCGGAACTTCTGCGATGAGGTGCTGCGCTGTCTTTTTCATGGGGAACAGTTTCTCCGATCTTGAAGACCTGCTCATCCCATTTCTGGATAGCTTACGGGTTGCTGGCTACTCACCAAAGACCAGTAAACAGGCTGTCTGCCGCTGGGGATCTATATGGTCAATTTCACAGAGACTGTTTACCAGCAGCGTGAGCCGTAGCATTGGCCGCGCACGTTAGGGCCCAGATGTCGCTACCGGCTCCCCAGGATTGATGTCGAACTCGGAATGAGGTACCCCCATCATCCACTTGTCGAACCAACCCACGATGTGTTCAAGGCGTTCGATGCGATGCCAGGGTTCGCCCGAGCGCGAAAGTTCGTGCGTCTCGCGTGGAAAGACAACCATGGCGGTTGGGCGTTTCATATACTTGAGCGCGCGGAACAACTGTTCGCCGCCTGAGTCTTGCGGAGTGCGATAGTCGGATTCGCCGTAAATGGGTCGTACTGATCGCTGGCGCATTTCATTCACCATGCGATTTTCAACGCGAATTGAAGCTGGCGGGATGATGTCGAGGTCGTAGTAATCAATCCAGCGGTTGTTACGGCCGCGCCACTGGCAGCGTACAAGTTGTTGTTGACGATGGGGGATGAGAGATTCGTGTGATTCAGCACGTTGAAGAATTCCGCCCGGAACTGAATGTTGAAGTCTTCTGAAATCCGCTTGATGTGATTGTTCTTGAACAGCGAAAGATCGAAATTCGAGAGGCCAGGCCCAATCAGGCTATTTCGGCCCGCGTTTCCCAATCGTGTGGCAGGGGTGGGGAACGAGAAACACTGCGTCTTGATGTAATGCACCGGATTGCCGGAATTGATGGCCGACTCGCAGCCTGCCCCGAATATGCGGTCAGGGAAGTCAAACGGATACGCGGTATGCAAGCCGAGAGGATCACCTCCGATGATAGGCGTAAACGGAAGCCCGCTGCTGACCTGGTAAATCCCGCCAATTTGCCAGCCGCTCACGAACCAGCGCATGCCTCCCTCGTCACGGGGCGTAGGAACCTGCCAAATTGCGTTGAACACGCCATTGTGACGAATATCGAAGTCTGACAGTCCGCGGTTCACGCCCGTATCGAACCAGGGTAAGTTAAATATGGAATTGAGGAACTGGTTTCCAGCGACAGAGGCGGAACTCGTATCGATGCTCTTGGCCCAAGTGTACGAGGCACCGAACTGGAGGCTTTTCGTCATACGCCGAACGATGTGCGTCTGCAGTGCGTCATAGAAGCTGCTGCCGTTCCATAGAAGCCCGATGATCTGCCCAGCGCTGGGATTCACGCGCGCACCGCTCCCTGCAGGAATCGGCCAGAAGTATCCAGCCGAAGTGTGGGAGGTCGGTAGAACGATGTCCATGTCCTGAACTTGAAATGGCTGATGGATTCCGTGAGAACCGACGTATGCAACCGTTGCAACCAGATTGCTTCCAAACTGTTGCTGGACGTTGAGGTTCCAGTTCATCACGTAATTGCGTCTAGGATGTGAATCAATGTACTCGTAGCGCAGTTGATTCGGTGTCAGCAGCGTGAATGCGGTCGCCGGAAAGCTTCCTGGCGGCAGCCCTGACGAGATCGTTGCGAGCTGGAAGAAGGGGGCAGCACTATAAGCGGCGTTCCCGAATTCATAGGTAAGCGGCAGAACGTCGTAGACGCCGAAAGCGCCTCGAAAGGCAGTGCGGCCGGTATGAAAGGGGTCCCACGAGAATCCAATTCTCGGCTCGAAATTTCGATACGTTGGATTATAGAAATAGGGAGAGCCCAAGTGCGGCGTAGCGTCGGTGATGTTGCGCAGGTTCGTTAGCCGGCCGTTCACTTCTGTCGGCACCGTCGCCATTTCATATCTCAGGCCCAAATTCACTGTGAAGTTCGAGGCCAGATGAGCATCGTCCTCGAAGTACGTTCCGGCTATGGTTTGACGAATGTTATATGGGGCCACCTCTTGGGTCAGCGCTGCGCTGAATGCGGCCGGCTGGTCGATCAAAAAATTCGCGAGCGACGTGAAATTAAAGACTCCATTCGGCTTTAACGTGCCAAGCTCATTGTCCTGGAGGCGCTCGACATTGGCGCCGAGCTTAAAGGAATGCATTCCCTTCGTCCAGAACAGATCGTCGTACACCTGGATGGAATTGAAGCCGTACTTGACCTCTCCGCCCGCTCCGGGTCCGCCCGTGTAATTGGAAATGCCAGTTACCCCAATAAATCCGACAGGGATGCCGGGAACAAATCCATTACTCGGATCGCCTGCAAAAGGGAGCAGCAGCTTTATTGGCTTTATCACATCGGCGCTCACGCGGCTGGAGCCCACCCGAAAACTGTTCAGGAGCGCCGGCGTGAGGGTTTTGGTGTATTCGGCTGTTACAAGCTGACGCCGGGCGAGTGTGCCTGACACGACGGTTTGGAAGAGATCGGGTGACGTGAGCGTACTGTCGTCGAACATGTACGTTGCGTGCACCAGATCCGTAGTAGAAAAATTGTGATCGATTCGGGTAGTGAAGAAGTTCTCGTTTCCAATCTGCTGGGTTATTGAGGTGAACGTCCCGGTGTCCCCCTTAATGTTGCTCGCCGGCAACGGATAAAGTGCCAGATATGGTTCCACGAGCGGGCTGACCGTCACGGTTCCCGCGACCAGCTGGCCGTTGCGCGCCGCCTGTGTCGGCACAACCGCAAGCTGAGTGACACTCTGGTCTTGCCGAAGCCCCTCGTAATCTCCGAAGAAGAAGGTGCGATCTTTCTTTAATGGCCCGCCCAAGGCAGCTCCGAATTGATTGCGCCGAAATGGCGGAATCGTGGCCGGATCGAAATAATTCCGTGCGTCAAGCGCGCTGTTGCGCAGGAATTCATAGGCGGACCCGTGCAGCGTATTTGTGCCCTGCCGGGTAACAGCATTGATCACCCCTCCGGAAGTTTTGCCGTAATCCGCCTGCGCGTTTGCCGTGACCACTGAGAACTCCTGAATGGCATCAACTCCCAAATCGATGCCGAGCGCGCTGCCTGGGCCTCCATTCGAGTAATCATTTATGCTGACCCCATCGATGCGGTAATTGTTCTGCTGCTGGCGCCCTCCGGAAACCGTCATCTGCGTTCCCAGCCCGCGATTTCCCCGAATCAGGAAGTCAGCGGGTGTCGTCTGGGTGCGGATCTGTGCCACGCCTGGCTCGAGGGCTGCCAGTTGAGTCCAGTCGCGGGCATTGAGTGGCAATTCGCGAATGGTCTGGCCGTTTACAAGCGCGCCTAGTGTCGCGTCGTTTGTTTCTACTGTCGGCGCCGCGCCTTGCACCTGAACATTCTCGCTCGCGGTGCCAATCGCCATGGTCAGATTCACTTCGATGTCTGCACCGACCGTGAGCGTGAGACCGATGACAGCCTCGGATTTGAAGCCTTTTGCTAACGCTGTAACCCTGTAAAAGCCCGGCGACAGATTCGGCGCGCTGTAAAAGCCAGATTTATTTGTAGCCAACTCCCTCGTGAGATTGGTCGCCGTATTCTTGATTGTCACTTGAGCGCCGGCGATGACTGCGCCTGTGCTGTCAGTGACTGTCCCGGCAATGCGTGCACCGGCGACCTGCGCATACAGTGGAACTGCCACCAAGCCGAATACCGCGACGGAAAGAAGGCCGAGAGCCGCGCGTGACGACAGCCTCAACTCCTCGTTCGTTTTTCGATCCACTTTGTTGGCCCCCTGACCAGCGGGCGAAAATTATGACTGCGAAGCAAGTGAAGTACGGCGATTGTCAATTTTTCGCGGGACAAGACCGCGGGGACTAGAATATATCCCTCGTATGAGAAACGCGCAAGCGAGAGCGGTCGTCTGGCTGTCAATCCTGCTGGCATCCAGCGCTTGCGCTTTTGCGTTAGACCCCTCACTCGATGTTAGCCAGTACGCGCACACAGCGTGGAAGATTCGCGAAGGCTTCACCAAGGGCACCATCTTTTCGATGGCGCAGACGCCTGATGGTTATCTATGCCTAGGCACGGAATTCGGGTTAGTCCGCTTCGATGGTGTCCAAGCCATCCCGTGGCAGCCACCAGATGGTGAGCAACTGCCCAGTACTTGGATCAAGTCCCTCTTGGTTGCGCGCGACGGCACTCTTTGGATCGGTACCGAGAAGGGACTTGCCAGTTGGAAGGACGGCAAGCTTACTGAATATCCAGAAGTTGTTGGGCAAGCTGTTTCTTCACTGCTGCAAGATGCCGAAGGAACGCTTTGGTTTGGGGTCAGGGACCCCGGCAGGCTCTGCGCCGTCCGAGCCGGCAAGACGCAGTGCTATGGAGCCGGGAGTTTCGGCTGGTCCGTAACTGCCTTATACGAGGACCACAAAGGCAATCTGTGGGCCTCGGCTCAAACCGGTCTGTGGCGATGGGCGCCTGGTCCTCCAGAGCACTTCCGGTTGCCCGATCGTTCAGTTGAGGCCAGGGACTTGATCGAAGGCGACAACGGCGCACTCCTGATGGCAACCGGCAGATCCGGCCCGCTCGCGAGTTCGGTTACTGGTTCGATTGAAGGGCTGAAACAGCTTGTGGGCGGAAAAATTCGGAGCTACGCAGTTCCGGGGATCGCTGGGCAGTTCAGGCCCACTCGCCTGTTCCGGAGCAGAGATGGCAGTTTGTGGGTCGGCACTGCGGACCGTTTGTTGCACCTGCACCAGGGCAGGGTCGACAGATTCTCAGTCACCGAGGGTCTCTCCGGCAATTTCATAAGGAATATTTTTGAAGATCGCGAAGGCAATGTTTGGGTCAGCACGGAAGGCGGTCTCGACCGGTTTCGTGAATTCGCGGTGCCGACAATTTCGGAGAACGAGGGGGGTCTATCGACTTCCGCAGTTACGGTGCTGCAAGCGACTCCGGACGGAAGTATCTGGATTCTCACGGCGGATGGGTTGAATCGCTGGCAAAACGGGCATGTGACCGCTTACGGCGGCAAGCCAAGTGTGCCGGGCCAAAACAGCCGAATTGATGAGCGCAAGCCCATTACCAACGCGAGGGTAACCGAAATCGCGAGCAGCGGGCTTCGAGGCGCCGTTTATTCACTGGGGCAGGATGATCGGGGACGACTGTGGGCCGGGGGTGGCGAAGGTGTGTTCTACTTCGACCGCGGCCGGTTTGTGCAGGTTCCTGGTGTCCCAGGCGGAAACATATCGTCAATCGCCGAAGATGGACAGGGGAAGGTTTGGATCAGCAGCCTCGACCAGGGCCTTGTCTATTCGACGCCAGAAGGTGCCATTCAGCGCATTCCTTGGGGCCGATTCGGACACAAGCATGGGGCGGTATCTCTGCTGCCTGATCGGTTGCAGGGCGGCCTATGGCTCGGATTTCTTGGCGGTGGAATCGCTTACTTGAAGGACAGCCAGGTGCGTGCTTCCTACAATGTCGCGGACGGGATGGGCAGTGGCGCAGTGAGCGACCTTCAACTTGGTTCGGACGGTGCCGTGTGGGCCGCGACCCAGGGCGGTTTAAGCCGAGTGAAAGATGGCCGCGTCACGACTCTTACCAGCAGGAACGGCCTGCCCTGCGATGCCGTTAACTGGGTCATGGAAGACAACGATCATTCCTTCTGGTTGTACATGGGCTGCGGCCTGGTGCGGATTGCGCGTTCCGAGTTGGATGCCTGGGTGAGTGATTCGAGGCGGAGCGTCCAGACCACGGTCTTCGACAGCTCCGACGGAGTGCGGAGTCGTGCCCTTCCCGGCCCCTACGGACGAAAGGTGACCAAGTCGTTAGATGGGAAGATATGGTTCTCGCCCCCGGACGGGGTCAGCGTCATCGATCCGCGACATCTCCCGTTCAATAAAATTCCTCCTCCTGTACACATCGAGCAGATCACCGCCGATGGCAAAACTTACACTGCGTCGAACGGATTGCGCCTGCCTCCACGGATCCACGATCTGACGATTGATTACACGGCGCTGAGTCTTGTCGCGCCGGAGAAAATGCACTTTCGCTTCAAGCTGGAGGGCCAGGACAAGGACTGGAGAGCGGTCGTCAACAACCGTCACGTGCAGTACTCGAACCTTGCACCGGGCAGCTACCGCTTCCGCGCCACAGCCAGCAATAACAGCGGCGTGTGGAACGAGGACGGCACATTCCTGGATTTCTCCATCGCCCCGGCCTATTACCAGACCACTTGGTTCCGAACAATCGTTGCCGTGGCATTGGCGGGCTTGCTCTGGGGGGTGTACCGCATCCGCGTCCGGAGCATCGAGAAGCGCCACCGTGAACTCGAGCTGGCTGCAGAGAAGCTGCGGCGGAGCGAAGCGTACTTATCGGAAGCGCAGCGCGTGAGCCACACCGGCAGCTTCGGCTGGAGCGTCTCCGGTGGAGAAATCTACTGGTCAGAGGAAACCTTTCGAATCTTTCAGTACGATCGGACGACGAAACCGACCGTGGAACTCGTTCTCCAGCGGGTTCATCCGGAAGATGTGCCACTGTGGAAACAGGCCGTCGAGCGAGCGTCGCAGGATGGGAAGGATTTTGGTCATGAATATCGTTTGTTGATGCCGGATGGCGCCGTCAAATATCTCCATGTTGTGGCTCATGCCCAAAGAGGTAAGTCCGGCGAACTCGAGTTTGTCGGGGCCGTGACCGACGTTACGGTGGCTAAGCGGGCGCAGCAGAAATTCCGCGGTTTGCTGGAATCGGCACCAGATGCAATCGCGGTGGTGAATCGTGAGGGCAAGATTGTTTTGGTGAATGCACAACTGGAGAATCTGTTTGGCTATCAGCGATCAGAGGTATTGGGGAACGAAATCGAAATGTTGATACCGGAGCGGTTCCGGAACAAGCATCCGGAACACCGCACGGCTTTTGTTGCCGACCCTCGCGCGCGGCCGATGGGCTCCGGGCTGGAATTGTACGGCCTGCACAAGGATGGACGTGAGTTTCCGGTGGAGGTCAGCCTCAGCCCGCTTGAAACCGAGGAGGGCGTGCTGATTTCCAGCACCATTCGCGATATCACGGACCGAAAGCAGGCCGAAGAAAAGATTCGGCGGAGCGAAGAGGAGCTTCGACAGCTCGTCGATGTGATTCCGCAGCAAGTCTTCGTTTTCGACGCGGACTGGAGTCCACTCTTTGCGAACCGGCGAGAACTGGAATACACCGGTCTTACTTCGCAAGAGATGCAGTCAAAGGACGCCGTTGCCCGAATCTTTCATCCGGAGGATTTGAAGAAGTTGGATGTCGCTCGTGAAAGGGCGCGTTCCGACGGTGCACCGATTGAGATGGAGGCACGAATACAGGGAAAAGACGGGGAGTATCGCTGGTTCTTGATCCGAGACAATCCGTTGCGGGATGAGCACGGACGCATCCTGCGGTGGTATGGCACCCGCACCGATATCGAGGACCGAAAGCGGGCCGAGGAAGCGCTGCTGGAAGGGCGCGTCAACGAGCGCACGCGGATCGCGCGGGAGCTGCACGATACTCTGCTGCAAAGCTTTCATGGACTGATGCTCCGCTTTCAAACGGTTTCTTATCTACTACCGGCGCGTCCGGAAGAAGCCAAAGAAAGACTTGACAGCGCTATCGATCAGGCCGCTCAAGCGATCACCGAGGGCCGAGATGCCATCCAAGGGCTGCGCTCGTTGACGGTCGAGACCCAGGATCTTGCTTTGGCCATAAAGACTCTCGGAGACGAACTCGCGGCCGATAAAACCAACCAGAATTTTGCTGACTTTCAAGTTGTAGTGGAAGGCCAGCCGCGGAACCTCCATCCGATCCTATGGGAGGAACTCTACCGGATTGCTGGCGAGGCCCTGCGCAACGCCTTCCGGCACGCACAGGCGCGGCAGATCGAAGCGGAAGTTTGCTACGACGAGCGGCAACTTCAGTTGCGTGTCCGGGACGACGGAAAGGGCATTGATCAGAAGTTTCTTAGTGGCGAAGCGCGCGCCGGACACTACGGCTTGCATGGCATGCACGAACGCGCGAAACTTGTGGGTGGTGAGCTGGTGGTCTGGAGTAAGCTCGGTTCCGGTACGGAGATTGAGCTCAGCATTCCTGCCTCCACTGCTTACACGACTCCTGCTCGCCTCCGTTCTTGGTTTTGAGAAGTTCTCCAGAAAAAGAAACCGGTATGAAAGAGACCGATGTGAAAAGAGACTAAGATGAAGTCATGAGTGCTGGGGCCAGTTCGATTCGGATTCTGGCGGTTGACGACCATCCCCTCGTCCGCCAAGGGATCGTTGGGTTGGTCGCTGCTCAATCGGATATGACTTTAGTCGCCGAAGCCTCGAATGGCCGCGATGCGATCCAGCAGTTCCGTGCCCACCGCCCGGACGTGACCCTGATGGACTTGCAGATGCCGGAAATGAACGGTGCCGATGCCATCATCGCGATTCGCAACGAATTTCCCGAGGCGCGAATTATCGTGCTGACCACCTATACCGGCGACGCGCAGATTCTGCGCGCTCTCCAAGCTGGCGCTCGGGCTTACCTGCTGAAGAATCTCTTGCATAAGGAACTGCTGGAAACGATCCGTGCCGTCCATGCCGGGAAAAAGACTCTTTCCCCTGAGGCATCCTTCCAACTTGCCGAGCACGCCACCGATGACGCCCTGTCGCCAGGAGAAATCAGTGTGCTGCGTCTGATTGCCGCCGGGAATGCCAACAAACAAATTGCGGATCAGCTTTCGATCACCGAAGAAACCGTGAAGGGGCGGGTTAAGAACATCCTTTCCAAGTTAGGCGCCAACGACCGAACTCACGCCGCCATGATCGGCGTGCAGCGCGGCATCATCGAACTCTAGTTCACTCGAAAGAGTGACTACCCCACTCTTTTTGGGGTTCTGGTCGCATCGGGAATTTCCTAACCTAAACAGTTCTAGACGAGGTTTTCCTTTGCGACGGTTATTCTCCACATTCGCCCGGGGCTGGCCTGGCGTCGGCCTTCTCCTCATACGCATGGTTGTTGGGATTACATTGATTGATCGTGGGGTCACCAGTCTGTGGAGCAACCCTCCGATCCTGTTAACTGTACTGTCCGTGCTCACGATCGGTGCAGGACTACTTTTGCTCATAGGTTTATGGACGCCCGTGGCGGGGACGCTCGTGGCCGTCATTGAACTGTGGAAAATCTTTCTGCACGTTGGGGATCCATGGATTTACATCCTGTTGGGAACCCTCGGTGCCGCCCTGGCCATGCTCGGACCTGGCGCGTTGTCGGTCGATGCTCGCCTTTTTGGCTGGAAGCGCATTAACCTTCCCCCTCGGAAGAGTTAGTCCTCATCCCCCTTTAGAGTTAGTTCACATGCGCCTAAAGAAGTTCCTTGGCCCCCAGGAGAGGTCGCCAGACGTCTCCAAATAGTGGATATGCGACTCGATGTGGGGTTGTGCGCAAATGAAATTGGTTCCACAATGCGTGCCCAGAAGCCACAAGGATCCGACAAAAATGAGAGGCAGGATGGCAGCAATATACAGAACGATTGTCAGGATCGCCGCAAGGGCATTAGAAGTCCCACGCAAAAATTGCGCTGGCGTGAGTGGTCAAAGGGACGGAGGTAGCGTTATGACGGAAGACGGCACGTCAATCCGCGTTCGCATCGACGAGGAGGGTTACACCTACATCACGGTGATGCAATGGGACGAGGACGGCCGGGAGATCGTATATCGCGAGGATGAACATCTTCAGTGTTCGGAGCCGCAATTTTGAAACCTAGCTTGCAGATTGGAGGATCGCGATGCATTTAACTGATATTTCAGATCTCGACATACGCGACGAAAGGTTTGCCAGTGTTCCTACGAGTGCTCTCAGTATGAACCAGAACCTCTGTGTAGAAGAAAGCCATCCCGAGGCAGGCTTTGCGGGAATCGTGGGGCAGAGTGCAGCCCTCCGCGAGGTCCTGCAACTGGTCGAAATGGTCGCGGATACCGATTCGACTGTGCTTCTGTTGGGAGAGACGGGCACCGGCAAGGAGCTCATCGCGCACGCCATTCACGACCGCAGCCGCCGCAGGAACCGACCGTTTGTGAAGCTCAACTGCGCGGCCATTCCCACCGGTCTGCTGGAGAGCGAACTGTTTGGCCACGAGCGCGGGGCCTTCACCGGTGCCATCACACAGAAAACTGGCCGCATTGAGCTCGCGGATCAGGGTTCACTGTTTCTCGATGAGATTGGAGACATTCCACTGGAACTGCAACCGAAACTCCTGCGCGTCTTACAGGAGCGGGAGTTCGAGCGCCTGGGCAGTACGCGGACGAAGGAAGTCAACGTTCGGGTGGTAGCTGCGACCCATCGCAACCTGGAAGAGATGATCGCGGAGAAGCAGTTCCGCCAAGACCTTTACTACCGGCTGAATATTTTCCCCATTTCCATTCCTCCGTTGCGCGAGCGCCGGGAAGACATTCCGCTGCTGGTGCGGCATTTCGCTCGCCATTTCGCGCACCGGATGAACAAGAGGATTGGGGGGATTTCTCCGGAAACCATGGAAGCGCTGACTCGTTACCCATGGCCTGGCAACATCCGTGAGCTGCAGAATGTGATCGAGCGCTCCGTGGTGATTTATCAAGAGGGGAACCTCTCGGTCAAAAAGAGTTGGCTCTGTCGCGACTTTTCGCCGGCGGGACCTGCAGCGCCACCTCTGTTCCGAAGGTCTGCGATGGACGATCGAGAATTAATTGGCGCTGCGCTGGCCGAAGCGAGAGGCCGGGTCTCGGGACCGGCAGGTGCAGCCGCCAAGCTGGGCATCCCGCCGTCGACTCTTGAGTCGAAGATCAGATCGATGAATATCAATAAATATAGCTTCAAGACCGCTGGTTGAGTGACGACGCTTATATCGGAGTTACGCAATATTTCACGAGCTTCGCGAATTCACGGAGACGTTGCGATGCTGAACGTTCTGAGCCGCAGCATGTTGAATAACTTAGCAATGGTTCCTGCATTGCGTTATAGATCAGAAAGACGACGGCGAGCTGTCTTGAAAGAGTGGAGAACCGAAAGGTCAAGCGGCTAAGGTGATTCAGATGGGTTCTTCTGCAGCATCCCAACCAGGCAAGCTGGAAGCGGTGCCGGCGCTGAAGCGCTATGAAGCGCTTGTACCACCGAAGGACAAGCTGGCCGAGGAGAAGTTCTACCTGGAAGATGAGATCCAAACCGAACACAATTTTGAGGAAATCGTCGGGGAGAGTCCCGCCCTGAGGCAGGTGCTTCAGGAGGTAGAGACCGTAGCTCGGACGGACTCGACGGTTTTGATTCTTGGAGAGACTGGCACGGGGAAGGAACTGATTGCCCGCGCCATTCATCATCTTAGTCACCGTAATACACGCGCGCTGGTGAAACTGAACTGTGCGGCAATCCCGACCGGGTTATTGGAAAGCGAACTGTTCGGCCACGAACGAGGAGCGTTTACCGGCGCAATCGCACAGAAGGTTGGACGAGTCGAGCTCGCAGACAAGGGTACCCTCTTTCTGGACGAAGTTGGTGATATTCCTCTGGAGCTGCAACCCAAACTGCTGCGCGTTCTCCAGGAGCAAGAATTTGAAAGGCTGGGGGGCACACGCACGATCCGAGTGGACGCACGGCTGGTCGTAGCGACCAATCGCAACCTGGATCAGATGGTTGCTCAAGGTGAGTTTCGCGAGGACTTATTTTACCGGCTTAACGTCTTCCCCATTCAGATTCCTCCATTGCGAGAGCGAGCCAGCGATATTCCTTTACTGGTTAGCTTCTTCGTGAACAAGCACGCCAAGCGAATGGGCAAACGAATTGAAAGAGTTCCGACAGAGACGATGCGCACTCTGTCCCGTTGGCATTGGCCGGGCAACGTCCGCGAGTTGGAGAATGTCGTCGAGCGTGCTCTGATTCTCTCGCACGGACCGGTTCTCAATGTGCCACTCGCTGAACTTAAGGGAAGCGCATTCACTGTCCCCACTGCTAAGGTTCCCACGCTGGAGGCCTCGGAAAGGGAGCTTATCTTCCGCGCTCTTCGCGAGGCGAATGGCGTAGTCGCCACTGCTGCGGGAAAGCTGGGGATGAAGCGCACGACCTTGAACTCAAAAATGCGGAAACTGCGAATTTCCCGGAGTGATTTATTTTCAGCTGAGTCGTCGTTTTGACCTGATGTCGCCATTGGAATACCCGCAGCGGCCGCCCAGACGGTAAGTAGGAGCGCGCTGATAATTGCCAGCGCCGATGCAATTCTACGCAGCCACAGCACGCGGCTCAGTCGAGCGCGCAGGGAGCATGCTTGCAGTCGCACTGAAGTTCTATTTCCTTCTCGTCATCCGCGTCGGAGCAGTAATCACTGCAGTATTTTTCGTTATCCCCGACCACGCACTCACATTCCGAGTACGCGCATTTGTTTTGGCTCTTTGTATTCATTATGCTATCTCCTGAGTATTTGACTTTTCGCGGGCGCGTGCCGCCTTCGCCTCAAGCACCTTGGCCTTTGCGTGAGCCTTAGCCTCGGCGATTTCGCGCCGTTCCTTTACCTTTTGCAGGTGCTGCTGAATCTTCGTATCGAGTTGATTGATCTTTTCGAGCAATTTTGCTTTGTGGCCTGCTTTTGCCTGGGCGTGCTCGGCCTTCATCTGGGCAAGATCGGCCTTCATGGCAGCGACATCTTCGGCGTTCGCCTCGTGCTTCGCGTCGGAAAGAGCGCGGCGGTAAACCACTCCCCCCAGTTCCTCCATGCTCAGATTGACCCAGGGTGTCCATTCCTCGTCGATCTCGGCCACCAGGGCGGACTTCCCCGGAGTCAGTTGCCTCCAAACCTCATCCACAAAGTCGGCCCCGATACGCGCATTGTCCAGATCGGCTGTGGCTCCAACCAGGGATCCGGCTGCCAGGCCGATGGCGACTCCGGGGGGCCCACCGAGAAGGCCGATCAGGCTCCCCAGGGAACTTCCAAGCATGGTTCGAAGCCCATCGGAGTCGTCCTCCTCATTGATAACGCATGTGCCGTCAGCATTCTTTGTAATTACCGCCGAGGCGAAGTCCGTAATACTGTCGTCGCGATCAAGACTCTTTAATGCCTCACGCCCCTCAAGAGCCTTGCTGAGCTCGCCAAAGATCACCACCAACATGCGATTCATATTGCCTCTCCTTCTCTTCTATGGCATTCCGGGAAGGACATATGCATTTGGCCTTCCGAATCAGGACAGAAGGCCTTGCACGCGAGCAACTGCAACAGACGCGATAGGTTAGTGCGAAGTCCCAGGGCCGTTTGCAGTTGGCTGAGAGTGCCTCCTCCGGCACTATTCCGTCACTCTGGCGAAACTACCAGACGGCCAATCCCATGCTGCGGACTGGCGCCCGTCGTAACCTGCTGACTCGAAATGTGGCGATGAATCTGAACCTTGAATTGAGGGCTCGTGCCGACCGCGGAAAGGTAATTTGAGTTTCCGGGCAATCTCGGGCCAAAATTCACGGAGTATGTCGAAACCGGAGTCACTGAGCACCGAATAGCCGACCCCCTGCGCTGCCGGAGAGAAGCCCCGCTTGTTGCCTGGATGGTAGACATTGCTCAGCGCGATAGCGCTTGACGTTCCGAGCCATTCGGAGAAATTGAACATATGCGTGTCATTCTCCCGATGTGCGATCAACACATGGACTGCTGCGTGAAGCAGACGCTTCCCTTTACTCCCTCGAGCCAGGCGATAGTAGCGAGGGTCTTCCGAAAACAGGGTAGGGTAAGCAAAGTCTTTGAAAAACTCAGATGATGCCTGACCGGCGAGGCCGGCGCCGAAGCGCTTTCCATATCCCGCGGCCCCCTGCCCAAAAGTAGGATCGCTATTTTCCGCCTGGTCAATCCCCGCGTTGTACGCGACAACGATGAACGTAGCGGGATCAACCGTGCCGTGGACAAAGAGAAGGAACTTGTCTTTTGGTTCGAGCGTGCACAAAACGGCCCCTGGCTTATAGTGGGGCGCATGCACAGACTTGCGCTCCAATTTTCGAGCAAACATCCCGCTGATCTTGCCGAACTTTCCCTGATAATCCGCCCAGCGCACCAGTCGCGGCGGCTCCAGGCATGGCGCTGCCAGGTTTCTCTGGGTTTCCTCCTGGTAAGTCTCAGTTGTGAGGGAAAAGGCTTGCAGAGGAGGCGAGGATTCCTGGGCTTGGACTATGCAGCCCATCACCAGGGTGGCCGATAAAGCCATCTCTGCCAGGCTGCGAAAATACGGTGGATTTCCCACATTCGTAGTCAAACCTCACGCGCACCATCCGGTCATTTTTTGGCTCTGGAGTGCCGGCGAGCCGACCATGCACGTGGTTCTTTCTTCGTGGTATTCAAGTCTGATTTCGCTTTCTGCACAAGCTTCTTCGATTCTCGGATTACTTCTGCTTCGTTTGCATTTACACGTCGCTGGATTTCTCGATCTTCTCCTGTGTCTGGCATGTGCCTCCTATAGTGTCTCAATCGCGCCAACTTGGACCAAGGTCGGGATATTGTAAACCGGCCTGTGCCGAATGATGGTTCTCCTTTTTGGTGTTATCGCGTCGCGTGTACCGAGATCTTCTCTAACAAAGGTCTCCCTGGAGCCATACGGTCGCGAATGCAGACCCGCTCTTCAATGCAGTTGGGATGCCATTCCCTTTTCCGATTCAGAGGGCAAGTGCTGTCAGTTGATTACGGAGTTGTTACGACGGCGTTCAACTAATTAGCTTGGCCAACGGTCGTCAGGGTGGCGAAATCCGGTCGCCCAAAACAACCTTGAAGGCGATTTAGTTTTGGGAAGTTCGGACACCGAAGGCTTCACGGATCCTCCCCGAAAAGTTCTGTTGGTGAGGACTGCTTCTGTGGGCATTGAGGACTGCTTCTGTGGGCATTAATGATATTTCACGAACTTCGCGAATTCGCGAAGAGGTTGCGATTCTGTGATGCACGAGCCTGAGCGTTTTGAAGAACTTACCAATGGCGCTCGCATTGCATTCAAAGGGTTGAGCAAGAAAGACCAAACGAAAAGGAGCGGAAACATCATGGACAGAATGCTGGTAGTGGTTTTTGACAATGAAACGAAAGCCTACGAGGGGAAAAAAGCCCTTACTCAACTCGATGCTGAGGGCAGCATCAGCGTCTATGCCTATGCGGTGATTACCAAACACCCTGATGGCACTACAACTGTGAAGCAGGAAGACGACTACGGGCCGATCGGGACTCTGCTCGGAACCTCATTTGGAAGTCTGATCGGGTTGCTCGGTGGACCGGTGGGGTTTGCTATCGGGTTGGCCACGGGAGTGGTTGGCGGCGCAGCGGTAGACCTGAACAATGCCCGCATCGGCGAAGATTTCATCGACGACGTCGACAAAGTCTTGACGCCGAACAAAGTCGCAGTCGTCGCCGAAATTGATGAGGACTGGACGACACCGGTGGATACCCGCATGGAAGCAATCGGCGGAACCATTTTCCGACGCGCTCTTTCGGAAGTAAAACACACGATCCACGAGGAAAACGTCAACGCCATGAAGGCCGACCTCGCCCAAATGAAGGCCGAGCACGCCAAGGCGCACGCCGACCGCAAAGCCAAGCTCCAGGAAAAGATCAACCAGCTCGACTCCAAGATCCAAGCGCAGTTGCAAAGGGCCAAAGAGGGACGCGAGGCCGCGGAGCGTCAAGCGCAGGCGAAAGTTCAGGTGCTCAAGGCAAAAGCGGCGGCTGCGAAGGCCAAGGCCTCGTAAACGCGAGACACCTCAGCCCGGTTCGGCACTTGTCCAAAGGGAGGTCGAAAGGCCTCTCTTTAGCAAAAATACGCGTCTTAAGAAGGAGTATCGAATGCCTGCACAGAGCTTCACTGAAGAAGTGAAGATGCGTTCCGCGTGGAGCATTTTCATGGGGGTTTTGACCGCAGCGCTGGGTGTGTTCCTCATTGTTTACCCGTTGGCAACCGCGACGATCACGACTGTCTTGTTGGGTTGGGTATTAATCTTCGTGGGCATTGCCCAGTTCGTCTTCGCGCTTCACTCTCAAACGGTAGGGAACTTCTTCTTGAAAGTTCTTTTCGGTGCTCTGTATGGAGTCACTGGAGTTGCCCTGGCATTCTTCCCCTTCGAAGGCGTAGAAGCCTTGACTGCGCTTCTTGCAGTATTGCTGTTAGTCCAGGCAGGGCTGGCAACCGTGTCGGCGTTCCAGGTTCGACCGCTCGAAGGGTTGGGATGGTTTCTGTTTGATGCTGCCGCTAGCCTCATCATGGGCATGCTGATTCTCGTGAAATGGCCCTCCAGTTCTCTTTGGGCGATCGGAACGCTAGTCGGCGTTGCTGTGCTGATGGGCGGGATCTCCAGAACCATGATTGCCTCGAAGATACGGAGCGGCGCCAGCAGTGTTGACCGCGCTGCTCGAGCAGCGTAGGCGTTACGCGGCATTTAAGAAAACAATTGTCCGACAGTTGCATGGCTTCTCTATAAAGGAAGGCCGCATATGCGCTCTAACATCAAACTGGGAAGAATCTCTGGAATTGAGATCGGGCTTCATTACAGCTGGTTCATCATTGCAGCCCTGATCGTGTTCTCCCTTGGCGAACACTTCCGTCTAGTGAACCCGGATTGGGGCACGGGCCAGATCTGGATCGCTGCGGTGGTCACTGCAGCTCTGTTCTTCGTCACTCTGCTGTTGCATGAGCTCGCCCATTCCCTGGTGGCCCAGGCCCGTGGGTTGAAAGTCACCTCGATTACTCTGTTCGCGCTCGGCGGTGTTTCCCAAATCCAGGATGACGCCACCGACGCGAAAACGGAATTCTGGGTCGCGATCGCCGGGCCGATCGCCAGCCTGATTATCGGTTTTGCCTGCCTCGCGATCGCGCTCGGCCTAGGCTGGCACCGTTCCACCGAGCCGCAGACGGCGGTGACTGGAGTCCTGGTCTGGTTGGGGTATATCAACATTGCTCTCGCGGTCTTTAATATGATTCCTGGCTTTCCCCTTGATGGTGGCCGGGTGTTCCGGGCGATCGTATGGGCGATTACCAGGAACGCAGATCGCTCCACCCGCATCGCTGCTCGCGTCGGCCAAGGCGTGGCCTTTCTGTTCATTCTCGACGGGATATGGCAATTTTCTTCCGGCGCCGGCTTCGGCGGCCTGTGGATCGCATTCATTGGCTGGTTTCTGATGGACGCGGCCAAGGCCAGCTACGCCGAGGTGAAGACCACGGAGGAGCTTCGTGGCATACGCGTCTCCGAGGTCATGTCGCGCGACTGTGTCCTCGTGAACCGCGGAATGAGTTTGCAGGAGTTTGTGGATATCGATCTTCTGACGACCGGCCAGAGGTGTTTCGCTGTGGAGGACCAGGGTCGCCTGGTGGGCCTGATTACCCCGCGCGATGTTAGCAAGATCCCGCGCGACCGTTGGGACAAGATCACGGTGCGCGAAGCCATGCGTCCGCTGCAGGAGTTGCACATCATTACTCCGGACACGCCGGTTCTGGACGCGTTGAAACTCATGGCGCGCAACGATGTCAATCAACTGCCAGTGGTCGCGAATGGCACTTTGCAGGGAATGGTCTCTCGTTCCCAGCTTGTGCGGCTGCTCCAGGTTCGCTCTGTGCTGCAGCTCCCAGCCACGTATCGTCCGGCACAGCAACGCAACGGTAGAGAAGTGAGAAGAAGTGCGTGACTCGACGTCTCGAGTCTGCGGAATGCTTCGTGACCATCGACAAGTGCAGTTTCAGGATCCTCTAGCGGAAGTGTGCTCCCTTTACAACCCACCCTGGATTTTCGCGAACTTCGCGAATTTACGGAGAGATCGCCGCTCGGTAATGCACGAGCCCGAGTCTTTTGAAGAACTTACCAATGGCGCTTGTTTTGCATTCACAAAGGTCAGGAAGAAAGCGGCAAAGCAAAAGGAGCGAACCCGTCATGGACAGAATGCTGGTAGTGGTCTTTGACACTGAAACCAAGGCGTACGAAGGAAAGAACGCCCTTCTGCTGCTCGAAAACGAAGGCAACATCAGCATCTACGCCTGTGCATTGGTTGCCAAAAATGCGTATGGCTCGGTGACGGTAGAGCAAGGGGTTGACCCCGGACCGGTCGGGACTCTGGTTGGCACCTTGGTCGGAAGCCTGATTGGTCTATTAAGTGGGCCGACCGGCTTGGCGATTGGCGCCGCTACGGGATTACTTGCCGGCGGCACGGCGGACCTGAACAACGTCAGGATTGGTGACGACTTTATCGATGACGTGACCAACGAACTGCTACCGAACAGGTTCGCAGTCGTTGCGGAGGTCGACGAAGAGTGGACGACTCCAGTGGATATCCGCATGGAGCAGATCGGAGGAATCATCTTCCGGCGCGCTCTTTCGGAAGTAAAACACACGATCCACGAGGAAAACGTCAACGCCATGAAGGCCGACCTCGCCCAAATGAAGGCCGAGCACGCCAAGGCGCACGCCGACCGCAAAGCCAAGCTCCAGGAAAAGATCAACCAGCTCGACTCCAAGATCCAAGCGCAGTTGCAAAGGGCCAAAGGCAGACGAGCGGCCGCGGAACGCCAGGCGCAGGCGAAAGTTCAGGTGCTCGAGGCAAAAGCGGCGGCTGCGACGGCCAAGGCGGAAGAAACATACATTTAGCACGGGATGCACGCATGATCTTGTGCCCAACTGGTGTGCTTGAACATGACCGGCGAGACTGAGACACGTCGAAGGGCAATAGCTCTGATGGGGAGCTTGACCGCGGTAGTGGGTCTGCTGGTCCTCGGCTTTCCTCTGACTCCGGCAGCGCTCAGGACAACGCTAGTCGGTTGGGTCTTAACCGTTGTCGCTCTCATGGAATTTATCTTGGGGCGCTTTCCGACGACAGGATCCTCGAGGACTCTGAGGCCAGTACCGGTTCGGTCGACGGACCGCGATGCGGAAATCTCAGGTCGACGCTCGGCTTTGCAAACTCCGAACGAATGAGGCGAATTATGGAATACATCACGGACATTGAGAGCAGGCGCAAATGCGCTCACGAGCAGTGCCAGTGTCAGGTTCCACTCACGGAGGAGTATTGCAGCGACTACTGTTCGGACGCCGATGACGTGGCCGAAGTCGAGCTCCAGTGTAGCTGTGGGCACCCTTCATGCCGGCTGGAATGAACGCACGTTTGACTGACATTCCCAGCGGAGACCAATGCTGATCGAGGGAGATGGACAATGAATGTATTCGGAATAGTTCGAAGCGCGCTTCTTCATGCCACCGCTGCGGCTTTGTGCCTCTTGGGGGTTGGGACCGCAACAGCTCCATTAGCCGCTCAAGCGCAAAATCAGGACGAAGAGCTGCAATTGGGTCAAGAAGTTTTCAACGAACTCAAGGCCAAGGGAGAAATTGTCGAATCGTCCCCTCTGTACGACGTGTTGAAACCGATTGCAGAAGCGATCACTCGGTCAGCGCAACCGCGATACAACCACCCGTTTAAGTTTTACCTGGTCCATGAAGCTCAACCAAACGCGTTCGCCACACCGGGCGGCAACGTCTATGTTGTCGATTCGCTTCTGTATTTCGTAAAGAATACCGACGAACTCGCTGGCACCTTGTGCCACGAGGTCTCCCACACCATCCATCGCGACACCATGGAGTTGATGGAGAAGCGGGAGAAGATCGCGAAGCGGGAAGTCGGAGCTGCCATTCTTCTGGGCCCCACTACCGCGCACGTGTTGGCGATCGCTCTTCTCGGGAAGTTGCATTCCCTCAGCTATTCCCGAGATGTGGAGTCCCGCGCCGATATCACTGGGTCCGACGTATGTGCCGCAACCGGGTACAACCCTTGGGGACTGGTATGGCTATTCCAGGATTTTAAGGGCGCCAGGGCGGAAGAAGTGCCCCAGCTCTTATCCGATCATCCCAACGACCAAAATCGGGTCGATGCGCTGGAGCAGCATTTCCGCAAGAACCCGTCGGTCTTCAACAAGTTTAACCCGGACCCGAAATCGGCTAAGCCGTTGACCGTTCCGGCCAACGCTCCGGAGGTTTTCTTGCGGTAGATCGATTCAACCGCACTGCCGGATAGGTAGTGCGCAAAAAGGAGAATGACAATGAGTGATATTACTGATGTTTTTGCAGCTGGCCTCGAGCAAGTCAGAAAATCGTGGGGCTGGTTCCTCGTCTTCGGCGTTCTGCTGATGATTCTTGGCGTGCTGTGCGTCGGCAAGGCGCAGACCGCAACCACTTTTTCGATTCTGGCGTTGGGCTGGGTCCTTGCGATCAGCGGAGTAGTGTGGCTCGTAAATTCGTTTTACGCCTTCAGCTGGCACGGGTTCTTCCTGTACCTGCTGAACGCGATCATCCGCGGAGTGACTGGGTACCTCCTGATTCGTCACCCGGACGCAGGCGCGGAAGGTGTGACCATGCTGCTCGCCGCGCTCTTTATCGTCGGAGGGCTGTTCCGCATGGTCGGGGCGAGTGCTATTCAGTTCCCGCGGTGGGGATGGACGGTGTTTGCGGGGCTAGTCTCTGTCGGTCTCGGAGTCTACCTTCTGATCACTTGGCCTATATCCGGCACCTACTTCGTCGGCGTTGCGATTGGCGTCGACCTCATCTTCGACGGCACGGCCCTGGTAGGTTTCGCAGGCGCGATTAGCAGTTTGCCCAGAGCGCCCAAAGCGTTTGACAGAGCTGCTTGATGACAAGGTAGTAGGAGGAGCCATTCCCAATGTCGAGTCAACATTCAAAGGTGCTGCGCGGGGTTGAACACCTCCTGCTGGCTGCGGGGCTGGCTTTGCTAGTGGTATACCTCTCTGCACGCTTTCATGGCGTGGTTATGTACCGGGCGGGCCTCTGGAGTTTTGCCGCATTGAAGTCAAGTCCGCCCGCTGCGAAAGACGAGCGCGAGCGGCAACCTGCGGCTGGCGTTGATTTCAGTCTGTGGTCAGGGAAGCGAGTTAAGGCATACACCGACGCCTTGGCCACCAGGCTGGGGGCCCCGCTTGCGGTCCTGTCCATTCCCAAGCTAGGGCTTTGCGTTCCCGTCTTCGAGGGGACCGATGAACTTACCCTCAACCGGGGAGTGGGTCGAATCGCTGGAACCGCGAGGCCTGGGGAGCAAGGAAATATCGGCGTCGCCGGGCATAGAGACGGTTTCTTTCGTGGGCTGAAGGATATCCAGATGGGCGACCGGATCGAACTTGCAGTGCTACGCCGCACGTTCGTTTACACCGTCGACAACGTCGCGGTCGTAAAACCCAGCGACGTAGGCGTCCTCCAGACAAAACCTAAGCCCTCCCTGACTTTGGTGACTTGTTATCCATTCTATTTCGTCGGAGACGCACCCCAACGTTACATCGTCCGGGCTTCTTTGGCGGATTCCGAGCAACCCACGGTATCAGAACTTAATCCAGAGTTTCCAAAACTTAACAAGGAGAAAGCACAATGAACACAAGCAACAAATGGCAGCGGATTTGGCTGGTGCTAGCGGTTGGGGCCATTGGCATGGCCCTCACCCTGACTATCAGCGCTCAAGTACAGACACAAACAACTGTGACCACCGAGCAGCCGACGACGGAGGTTAAGGTCGATCGCGGCACCGTGGTCTTAGTCGATGGGAACGACCTCGTGGTCAAGACTGAGAACGGACGGCTCAGGCATTTCGCCAACATCCCGGAAAGCGCCAGGGCCACGGTGGATGGCCAGCAACTTGGAATTCACGATTTGAAGCCGGGTATGGTGCTGGAGCGTACCATCACGACCACCACAACTCCGCAGACTATTACCACGGTGAAGAGTGTCACGGGTACGGTGTGGTACGTGAATCCGCCGAATTCCGTCATCCTGACCCTGGAAGACGGCACTAATCAGCAGTTCAAGATCCCGCATGGGCAGATGTTCAACATCGATGGCCAGATGGTGGATGCGTGGGGTCTGAAAAAGGGGATGACGGTGTCGGCAACTAAAATCGTCGAGGTGCCGGAGATCGTCGTTGAACAGCAGAAGCAAGTGGCCGGCAGTATGCCACCGGATCCACCTGTGGATTTGCCGATCTTGGTCGTGCTCATCGAGCCCGAGGAATCGGCTCCGGCGGCGGCCGCTCCGGCGGAGGTTGCTGCCGCGACGCTGCCCAAGACTGGCAGTCAGCTACCCCTGATCGGGATTCTCGGAGCCCTGGCTCTTATATCAGGACTCGGCCTCCGAGCGGTCAGGGTAATGGGATAAAGTGCGCCTCCAGCCCTAGAGTTCGGCGCGTTGATTCCCGCGCGCCGAACCCGGCAGGGGAGGTCGCTGCCGTTTTTTGGCCCGGAAGGACTGTCTACGTTGCCGTGGAGCTGATCGGATTGTGGGCCATCCTGGTTGGAGTGCTGGAACTCTTTTTCGCGAGATATTCCGGCGTAGACGCAAAGGATCGCGCACTCGTCATTATTGCAGCGATTGCCTCGATCGTGATTGGCGTCGGTGTGATGGAGTGGGCCTTTGCCGGTGCGGTGCTGGTTAGCGCAGTGGTTGGCATTGCGGCGGCGGCTCGCGGAATCAGCCTGATCATGAGCGGTATTTACGAACGATCGCACCAGTTTGGCGGAAACGGGAACCAGGCAATCGGGCGAAATACTGCCTGAGCCATGAGCAGCTCTTCCGCGGCTTCGGTTTGCGAAACGTTTATCGATCAACCTTCAATGAGAGTGAGGAAAACGATCATGGCGAAAACAGATAACCATCAGCGTCGGACCTCCAGCACGGTCAGCGCGCAGCCGCGTCTCCACCAGAATGCGCGAGAAATTCAGTCCTTTGGGACAGTGACCTACTTGCTGCCGTTGGATCTCGAGGAGCCCGTCCGTCTGGAAGTCACCGCGCAGCTCAACCAAGTACTTGCCGATACGATGACTCTTCGCGACCTGTACAAGAAGTCTCATTGGCAGACGGCTGGCCCGACGTTTTACCAGCTCCATCTGCTCTTTGATAAGCACTATGGCGAGCAGGCGGAGCTTGTGGACTCGATCGCGGAACGCATCCAGCTTGTGGGAGGACTGAGCATTGCGATGGCGCATGACGTGGCGGAAACCACGCGCATTGACCGTCCGCCGCGCGGCCGGGAGGAAGTGCCGGTGCAGCTCTCGCGGCTGCTGGACGCTCATCAGGTCATCATTCGCGAGGTGCGGGAGTTCGCTCGACTTAGCGACGAATTGGGCGATGCTGGAACCAACGACCTCCTGGTCAGTGATGTGCTGCGCACAAATGAACTCCAGGTTTGGTTCTTAAGCGAACATCTGGTCAACGTGCCGTTGGTCGTTGCCAAAGAATCGCCTGAAAAGGCCGGTGCAGCTTAGCAACCCAGCTCTCCCCAGGGCTGTTGCCCTCGAGAGTGCGAGCGTTGCAAGGCGCTGAATGGCGCGGATGGCGAATATCGAGAGTGGAGCAGCATGTTCTCAATTGACGATCGTGCGGGGAATGTGGTCACCACCGTGGCGCTCTTTCTGGCCGCGGCGACGATCCTCTACCTGGCGCGCGGTGCCTTCTTCATTTTGCTGCTATCTGTTCTGTTTGCCTACTTGCTCGAGCCCACGGTCACGCTGGTACAACAGCATTCTCGACTGGGTCAGAAGAATCGCACTTGGGCGATTGCACAGGTGTACTTGATTGGGATACTTGTGCTGGGCAGCCTAGGGTACGAGTTCGGTCCGCGAGTTGCAGCGCAAATAAAGAACCTGAAGGCGGCTGTGCCCGCGATCTTGCAAGGTCTTTCCAGTGGAAGGACTGCCGCCGATCTGGAGGCCAAGCATGGCTTGAGCGCGGCTCAGCAGCAGCGGATACACGACTGGTTAGCTCGCAACCATGACGTCATCGCCCGTGTTTTCGAGTGCGGTGCGGCATCGGCAGCCTATGTCGCGGCGAGCGCGATCTGGCTTTTCGCCATCCCGATTCTGGCTATCTTTATCTTGCGAGACGGACGTCCGATGGCGGATGCGTTTATCGAAGCCGTTGCATCACGTGGGAATCGAACCGGGACCCAGCGAATTCTGCGGCAGGTTGATGCGATGCTCGCCAGGTACATTCGCGCGCAGTTCGCTCTGTGTGGCCTCTCCTTCGTCTTCTATAGCGTCTCGATGCTAGTCCTGAGATTCCCGTATGCGATCGCATTGGGCGTTTTGGGCGGTGTTCTGGAATGTCTCCCAGCGGTCGGATGGATTACTTCGGCTGTGGCTATTCTGGCGATCGGCTTCCTGACTCACGCACACTGGATCTGGATGGCGGGATTGTTGGTGGTCTGGAGGCTTGTGCAGGATTATGTGAACTCGCCTCGCATCATGGGTAACAACTTGGATCTACAGCCCCTGACCGTCGTATTTGCGCTGATGGTAGGAGGTCAAGTGGGAGGCATTGCAGGCGTGTTCCTCTCGGTGCCGGCCGTGGCCGTGCTCCGAATCGTGTGGTTGGAATGTTTCTCGACCGGGAGCTCTTCGACTGCCCTCTCTGATCAGCCGCCCCTGCAAGTGAAGGCATGAACTGATATGTGTGCCGGTGCGTTTTAGCGAAGGCTCGCGAAGGAAAGTTACATGAGTGACGCAGACTAACCTCAAATCTAGATCACAAGGGCAACGGATGAACTTCACCCACGAACCAGAAGCGCCAGGAAAGGCGGGAGCCACTTCAATCAGTGCGCTCAACTGGACGTACGTATTGGACGATGCTGCGTTACCAGAAGGCAGCTTTGCGCCCGTCTATCCGTTGGGAGTGAATGTCCTTCTAGCGCGCGTCGGCGGCACAGTGTACGCCGTTTCAGGCAAGTGTGCGCACATGGCGTGTCCGCTGCTCACGGGCAAGTTGGAGGGATACACGATCGTTTGCTCATGTCATGACTGGCGTTTCGATGTTCGAACAGGCAGGTTCCTCGATGCGCCGGAGCTTGGTCTTACTGTGTACCCCACAAAACTGGAGGCGGGAAAACTGTTCGTTAACCTCGGTTCAAAGGAAAAAGCATGAAAAAAGTCAGTTTGTATACTCTCTCAACTTGCCCCTGGTGTCGCAAGGCAAAGCAGTTTTTCACCGAGCGCAGTATCCCGTTCACATATATTGACTACGATCTGGCCGATGAGGCGACCCAGGCAAGGATTTTGCAGGAGCTCGATGCCGCCGGCGCCACAGGCTTCCCATTCGTCAGGATCGGCGACACGGTCATCGCAGGCTATCAGCCGGAACTCTATTCCAAGGCGCTGAGATCGTAAGGAGGGGTGGGATGGAAACTGAATCAAGGAAAGAAGCGCTGCAGTATTTCTTCGAAAAAGTCGTCGAGCCGATGGGCTTCAAGTTCACGCCCGACGTGGAGTTAAAGGATTTTCTGCTGGAACAGGAGGTGATGCTGGAGACCAAGCACGGCATCCCATTCTGCCCCTGCCAGCCGGTGCGGCACGACCGTGCGCGCGACATGCAGATCGTCTGCCCCTGCATTCCCTTCCACCGGAAACACTTCGACGCTATCAAACGCTGCTGGTGCGGCTTGTTCGTCCACATAGATGTCATCGACCCGGACAGCCTGCCCCAATTGCCGCCAAAGGACGTGGGCCTTGAATGATAAATTCATGCGCGCAATCAGCACCGATGAAATCGCGCCTGGCGGGATGAAGACCGTCGAGCTCGACGGACAGGAGATCGTCATCTGCAATTGCGGCGGAACCTATTACGCCATCCAGCGACGCTGCGGACACATGAACGCACCGCTGGAATTGGGCACGCTCGACGGTAAGTTCGTTACCTGTCCTATGCACTGCGCCCAGTTCGACGTCACCACCGGGCAAGCCCTCTCCGGCCCAGTTCCGGGAGACCTGGGCAACGAAACCCTTCCGCCTAGAGTGGCTGCATTCCTGCAACAGGTCGGCATCCTGATGAAGTACGTCCGAACGGAATCCATCCGCACCTATGAGACGAAAGTCGAAGCTGGCTGGGTCCACGTTGCGCCATGATTCGCACGTGCGGGTGGATGATCCCGGGCGGTTGTGCTCTTAGAAAAGCTACGGAGCTTAAGAAAGGATCGAAAATGCGGACGCAGCTAAGCAGGATCGAATCGACGTGCGAAAGTGAGAGCTTGAAGTCGGTCTTACTGGACGCTATTACGCACGATTTCAGGACTCCCCTTACTTCGATCAAAGCATCGGTGACCGGTTTGCTTGCCGATTTGGAATTCAACCGTGAACAGCGGAAAGAGCTTCTGTCGATCATCAATGAGGAATGCGACCGGATCAACAAACTGGTAAGCGAAACAGCGGAGATCGCTCGCCTGGAATCCGGTGAGGTGAAACTCGACTTAGCGTCACACTCGGTCGGAGAATTGGTGTCAGCTGCGGTCGCGGATTGCAAAAGCATCACCTCAAGCCGGCCGATCTGTCTCGAGGTGAAGCATCAAGGGTCGCGGCTTCTGGTGGATTTATCGTTGGCGAAGAGAGTATTAGTTCACCTGATCACCAACGCGCACCTATACTCTTTGCCGGGCAAGCCCATTAGGATCGCGACGCAGGAACGCGGGCGATTCCACACCATCAGTGTTGCCGACGAGGGGGCCGGGAATCGAAGACGCGGAAATCGACCACATCTTCGAAAAGTCATATCGAGGGAAAAACAGCGGTATCGCGTCCTCGGCACCGGCATGGGCTTGCCGATTGCGAAGGCGATCATCGAAGCACATGGGGGAACCATGTGTGTCGTCAGCCGTGAGGGACGAGGTTCTGTCTTTACCTTCAGCTTGCCAACGTCACAGTGATCAGATCTTTCCCACGGTTCGGCAATATTTATGTTCAGATTGGCCAGTTTGCGAGAATCTCCTCTCATGGTCGTGGCCGTGTTGCTGGCCGCGACGTTGGTGGCTCGCCCCGTGCTGGCCTTGCCTACGGAGTTTGAGGCCCTCCCGCCGGGAATTGAGACGCTTTACAATGCGGGCTCATATGCCCGGGCTGCTGAGGCATTGGAAGCTGCCATCGCACAAAGTCCGAAGGACGCCTCTCTTTATTATTGGCTCGGCCGTTGCTACTTTGAGATCCGCGACTTCAACCACTCGATCTCGGCCTGGGAGCGCGCTGTTGCCCTGGATTCCGGCCGCTCCGAGTACCATGATTGGCTCGGCCGGGCGTGTGGCCGCAAGGCCGACGAGAGCAGTCACTCCAATATGGCTGCCGCTCTTTCCCTGGCGCGCCGGACCCACCACGAATTCGAGGCGGCGGTCCGGTTGGACGCTGCGAATATCAATGCCCAGCGGGACCTGATTTCCTTTATGGCGAATGCGCCGGCCAACCTCGGAGGCGGCGAAGACCGTGCCATGGAGCAGATTCACGCCCTGTCGGCCGTGGATCCGGTGGAAGGAGAGTTGGCCTTAGCCGATCTCTATGCCGTGCGGAAGAAGTTTGAGCAGGCTAGCGACGAATATCAAGAGATTCTCAAATCGGCGGCCAACCGGATCGGCGTCTATTTCGAGGCTGCGGATTACTATCGCGATCGGGGCGAAGCCGAGCATATGGAGCAAGCCGTCGAAGCCGCGGCCAAAATCTCCTCTTCCGATCCCTGGCTCAGCTATTACCGCGGCGTCGCGCTGGTATTAGAAAAGAAGGATCCGGCCATCGCTGAGAAGAATCTTCACACCTATATCGACACCGTACCCGACAATTCGGAAGTCCCTGCGCACTCCTCCGCCTACGAGTGGCTTGGTAAGCTCTACGAAGTTGAAAAGAAGCCGGAGTTGGCAGCGGAGCAATATAAGGCTGCTCTGACTCTCGATCCACAGAACAAGGCCCTGCGGGAGGCGTTGAAGAAGCTGCAGAAGAAATAGAAATCTTAGCCTCAAGGGAGCCGAATGGAGAAAACGATGGTCAGCCCGCTTTCTGTTGCGCTGATTAGGGAGGGCCCATTCCCGGTTGAGGCCGGATCTCCCCATCCCTTGGGGGCCACGCCTTCACCTTCGGGAGTGAATTTCTCCCTCGCTTCCTCGAATGCGACAGGCGTCGAGCTGCTCCTATTCTCAGCGCACGACTCGCTGGAGCCGTTCCAAACGATTCGATTTGATCCTTACGTAAACAAGAGCTTCCATTCCTGGCACGCCTTTGTGCGCGGTCTGAAACCAGGGGTGCATTATGCATACCGGGTCGATGGCCCGCTTGACTCCGCCGGACAGCGGTTCAACAAAAACAAGATCCTAATCGACCCCTACTCCCGCGGCAATTCTAATTCTCTTTGGGATCGTGGCAGCGCCTGCACGCCGGGGGACAACCTAAGGACGTCCATGCGCTCAGTTGTCATAGATGCCTCCGGCTATGATTGGGAAGGCGACAAGCCCCTCAACCGTCCGATGGAGGAAAGCATCATCTATGAGGCGCATGTCCGGGGCTTCACGCAATCTCCGACATCGGGCGTGCGGCATCCGGGAACTTTCGCCGGCCTCGCCGAAAAGATTCCTTACCTCAAAGATCTCGGCATTAACGCCGTGGAGTTGCTTCCTATCTTTGATTTCGATGAGACCGCAGTGCTCAGAGTCGTCGATGGGAAGCCCCTCCGCAATTATTGGGGATACAGCACCTTAGGCTACTTTGCGCCCCAATCCTCATATTGCCTCGAGCCCGAAACCGGCGGCCACTTGCGCGAGTTCCGCGATTTAGTCAAAGCTCTGCACCAGGCGGGTATTGAAGTTATTCTCGATGTGGTCTTCAACCACACCGATGAAGGCAACCAACAGGGACCGACGTATTCTTTCAAAGGCATCGACAACCGGTCTTACTATTTCCTGGTGCCTTGGGCGCTGCAATACTACATGGATTTTTCCGGGTGCGGGAACACCCTCAATTGCAACCACCCGCTGGTCGGTAAGCTAGTCATGGATTGTCTCCGATATTGGGTTCGAGAAACTCACGTGGACGGCTTCCGCTTCGACGAGGGTTCCATCCTTTCGCGCGGTGAGGATGGCACGCCTGCGGTTCACCCCCCTTTGGTTTGGGGAATCGAGTTGGACGAAGATCTGGCAGATACGAAACTGATTGCGGAAGCCTGGGATGCCGCCGGCCTCTACCAGATCGGGCATTTCCCCGGTGACCGCTGGGCCGAATGGAATGGCCGCTATCGCGACGACGTCCGTCGCTTCGTGCGGGGCGATCCCGGGATAGTGGGCGCAATCGCGTCGCGCCTGGGAGGTAGCTCTGACATTTATCAGGAACGGGGCGGGTCACCGTTGAACAGCGTTAATTTCGTGACCTGTCACGACGGTTTTACCCTTAACGACTTGGTCTCTTTCAACCAGAAGCACAATGAGGCGAACGGCGAATCCAACTATGACGGCATCAACGACAACCTCAGCTGGAACTGTGGCGCGGAGGGTGATTCCAACGATCCCAACATCGACTCGCTCCGAAACCGTCAGGTTCGCAACTTTATGGCAATCCTGCTGCTCTCGCGTGGCGTTCCAATGTTTGTGGGCGGCGACGAGATACGTCGTTCACAGAAAGGCAACAACAACGCGTATTGCCAGGATAACGAGATCAGCTGGTTCGACTGGACTTTGGTGAACAAGAACTCCGAGCTACTCCGCTTCTGTAAGAGCATAATTCGTTTCCGGAAGATGCACGCAGCAGTCCGGCGCGATCAGTTCTTCAACGGTTCGGTGAACGAACGCGGCTTAAAGGACATCTCGTGGCATGGCACGAAATTCAACAGTCCGGGATGGGACGATCCAGGGGCGCGTGCGCTAGCGATGACGCTGGCAGGCTTCGGCGCGGACCCCGACTTACACGTGATGTTCAACATGTTCTGGGACAGCCTGGATTTTGAACTACCCAGTGTGCCGGGCAGACATTGGTGCGTGGCCGTGGACACGGGCCAGCCTTCGCCTCACGACGTGGCCGACCCCGGTTCTGAGCCAGCTGTGTCCGGGAATACGCATCGGGTCGAGGCCCGAAGTGTCGTGGTCCTGGTGAACCGGGCGTAGGAAAAACTTTGCTCTGGGTCCAGAACGCAGGAGGAGCGTTTCACGCGAGCGACGGTCATCCTCGAAACTGACCATCTCAGCCGGGAGGCTGGAGGCGCGAGCATCGTCGATGACGTGACGGTCGAAATACGCGCCGGGGAAGTGCTGGTGGTTGTTGGGCCGAGCGGCGCGGGGAAGTCCTCGTTCCTGCGCCTGCTCAATCGTCTTGACGAACCCACCGGCGGCACGGTGCGGCTTGAAGGTATCGACTACCGGCAGATTCCGCCGCGGGAACTGCGCCGGCGCGTTGGCATGGTCACTCAGACCGCGTATCTCTTTCCAGGAACCATTGCCGACAACCTTCGCTACGGCCCGCTACAGCAGGGGATTGAGCTGCCGGCAAAAACGATCGATGCTCTTCTGATTCAGGTAAGGCTCGCAGGCCGCGCTGAAGAGGACGTCGCGCATCTTTCTGGCGGCGAGGCGCAACGAGTGTCCGTGGCTCGCGCCCTGGCGACTGAGCCGGAGGTCTTGCTGCTGGACGAACCTACGTCGTCGCTTGATGCGGAGGCCAAGGGCGAGGTTGAGAAGCTGATCCTCATGGTGGCGAAACAAAACGGGCTCACCTATGTGATGGTCTCGCACGACCTGGCGCAAGCGGCCCGGGTCGCCGACCGGATTATGGTGATGAGCAAGGGCAGGCTCGAAAAAATCGGAACAGCGAGCGAGGTGATCAATGCTGAAGGTACTTTTCGCTAACCAGCTTACTCTGGGCTGCGCCCAGGCGGCCGTCGCGACTCTGCTGGCGTTGGCGGTGATGCTGTTGGCCCGGCAGCGGAAGATTCACCTTGAACGCGAGACCATTGTGGCGCTGGTTCGCGGGATCGTGCAGATCACGGCGGTCGGATCGATCCTGGTGCTTCTGCTGCGAGGACCAGCGTGGACCAGCGTCGTTCTGCTTGCCGCCATGATTGTTGCTGCTGCCGCAATGTCTGCGGGCCGGTCGAAGGGCTTGTCAAAGAGCTTCCAGGTTTCGCTTTATGCCATCGGCGCGGGCGCCGGCTCGGTAATCGCGCTGATGACCTTTGCCGGAGTTATCGACACACGGATCACGTCCCTGGTGCCGATTGGCAGCATGCTCATCGCCAACGCCATGAATACCAATTCGCTCGTGCTGAACCGCTTCCGCTCCGAAGTGGAATCGCATGCCGGCTTGATCGAAACCGGCTTGGCGCTTGGAGCCGATTCAAGACAAACCGTCGCCCCCTACGTACAGGTCTCCGTGCATTCGAGCTTGATTCCGGCGATCGATTCGCTTCGTTCCCTCGGCATCGTGTGGATTCCGGGGCTGATGGCCGGGATGCTCTTGTCTGGCGCGAGTCCAATCTATGCCGCGGTCTACCAGTTTGTGACTATCTCTATGATCTTTTCGTCGTCCGGGCTTACGGCGCTGATCGGCAGTCTGTTGATTCGCGGCAGCGCATTTTCGCCCGCCGAGCAGCTCACGCTGCGTCCTCGCCCGGTCGCGGCGCCGGCGGTGGGGCGCAGCGCCTGACCTCAGATCCAAGTCGACAAGACCTTCCATTTCTGGCACGCATCTTCAGTTTTCGCAACCTTCGCGAATCCGCGAAGAAATTGTGACTCTGGGATGCGCGAGCCGGAGCGTTTTGAAGAACTTAGCGACTGGTTCTTGCATTGCATTCATATGGGTTGAAAGAGGACACCAAATAAAGAGCGAAACGCCGTTTCAGCGTGCGAGGATGTGGCAACGACGCTAGCAGATTCAGCTCGCAGGAGAAAAGTCATGTGGATGAGGTCATGCGCTCTTTGCAAGGCAGTTTCGCGCAAGCTCAGGTTGCGCGATTCCGCGTGCTGTCAGTGCGGATGGATATGGCAGGGCGATTGAAGTTTGAAAGTGATTGTAGCCCCGCCCACAGAGATTCATTAGGATCAAAGGGGATTGTCATGGCAAAGTGATTGAGTTTTACGTACCGAAGAACTTTCGCAAACCGTTGAGGTCGGCTCCTCAGCTGCAACCCGGAAAGGTTATCGAGTTTTGCTCGCCGACGAATAGGTCCGCCGAGCTCAACCCTATCTGGAAACTTGGTGGGTTTTGGGGGTGGAATGAGTCTCGCATTTGTAGCACCCAATGAAGAACGCGACAAACTTCTCCGCCGCCGAACACTCGGCTTTGCTTTCAGCACTTCGTCAATGGATTGGCCTTGGCCGTTGTGATCGAACACAGACGTTCAGAGTGCGACCGCAAGGCAAGTATCGAAGAGGACTTATGAGATCAAACAAGACTTCACGTGCCGACATGCGACGCGGCGAAACTCGCCTCGCGACCCGGGGAGCCCTGGAAGCGGTACGGATCGCAAGCGGCCTGATCGCTTTCTATCCCCAAACGATCGACCAGCCACAGCCCTATGTCATTCTGCTCGACCCAGCCAGCGGCATTCTCAAGCGCCTCGACCTGCAGGCGACGAAGTAACACCTTTACTCTTCTCGGCATCGATTCAAACTCCTCTAAACCACCGAACCACGTTGCCTCTCATTGTCACGGGGCTTTTTCGCGAAGTTCGCGAATTCACGAATGATGGGTGATCCTGCGATCCGCCTACTCGCGCGTTTTCAAGAGGTTAGGTGTGGTCTTCGTGTTGCTGTCTGACAGGATGTGGTTTCAAAGCAAACCTGCAGTAAACCAAAACCGGAACGCGAGGAGAAGCGCATGAGCAACGACGTGAACATGGCAAAACAAGTAATCCACGACAAGCTAGAGTCCCAGATCAAGACCGCTGAGGCGAAGCTGGACACGCTGAAAGCACGAGCTGAGACCGCGAAAGCGAACGTCGAGATCAAAGCGATCGCAGCGCTGCTGCCCAAGAAGCAAGTGATTCAGGAGAAGCTGCAGGAACTGAAGAAGTCGGGCGGCGACCGGTGGGAGCATGCGAAAGCCGATCTCGAGGGACGGATCGCAGACTTCGAGAAATCCGTGAAGAGCATCGAGTCGAAGGCGAAGGCAAGCTGACGCGCGAAAGTGCTCGTGATGTTCATAACCTCATTGAAGAATCTACTGCCTTCGTACGCGGAGAGGGCAAGGAGGAGGTTGTTATGACTCTTGAAAACCGGAAGCCGTTCCACGCCTTCGCGATGGTGGTCGCAGCGATTGCGGCGTTTACATCCATTACATCGCCAGCACGTTCTGACGACGACCATGCGGCGAAAGTCAAGGCAGCGGCTGCGCAATCCGTCAAAGCGGGAAAGCTGTTCGACGCGATTATGCAGACCCCGGACAAGGCTATTCCACGGGACCTGCTGGCGCACGCGAAGGCAATCGCCGTGTTCCCGCAAGTCATCAAGGCGGCCTTCTTGATTGGCGGCGAGGGCGGGCGCGGCGTCGTGAGTCGGCGCACCAGTGCGGGCTGGAGCGATCCCGTGTTCTTTCGCGCTGGAGGTGGCAGCGTCGGGCCACAGATCGGCGCATCGGCGACCGATATCGTTCTTCTGTTTATGAACGACGAAGCCATTGGCTCTTTGATGAAGGACAGGTTCGAGCTAGGAGGGGAGGCCGGTATCGCCGCTGGTCCCGTCGGGCGCGAAGCAAGCGCCGGCACTGACGCGCTGATGCACGCAGAAATTCTGTCTTACTCACGCAGCCGCGGGTTGTTTGCCGGGGTCAACTTGAAGGGTGTGGTCATTCGGCCCGAAGACGATCTGAACCGGGCCGTTTACAACAAGAGCGCGCGAGCGCTGCCGGGCGACGATGGGCAAGCCAGCGCCGATACAGCGGGCGGCCTCCCCGCGTTTCCGCAGGCCGTTACCCGGTATGCAGCAACCACTGGTACCGAGCATCAGGCACCGTGACAAGTGAAGATGGGAGGGACCTACCCTCCTCCCATTTCACGGCACATCTGCAAAGAGAAGGAAACATGACCGGACAAAGTACCACCGCCGTACTCAAAAGATCTACAGCGATGGCCATCGGAGGCGCCGTCGTCATGATCGTGCTGGGACTCTTGGCTGTGTTTATGTCTTTTACGACCGGCATCGGCGTCTCGGTCTTGCTCGGAGGGGTCCTCGTCGGCGGCGGTTTCGCATACTTCGCGTATGCCTTCGCTGCACCGAGTGACGTAGAAGTTCTATGGCGCTTCCTGATAGGGTTTCTTTACGTCTTCGGCGGTTTCTATCTTTTGGCTAGCCCGCAACTCTCGTTGAAGCCTCTAACATTTCTGGCAGCAGCTATCGTCTTCATCGAGGCCCTGCTGGAACTAATCATCTTTTCCCAGCTTCGCCCCCAGCCAGGCTCCGGATGGATTCTCTGTGACGGGGTCGCGACCCTTTTTCTGGCATACCTGATTTTGCGCTCTTGGCCGTCCAGTTCAACGTGGGCTATCGGATTTCTCGTTGGCATCAAGTTTGTCGTGAGCGGTGTTACCCGGCTCATGTATTCGTGGACGGCCCACCAGAGACTCAAGTCAATGGCCTGATGAAAAGTGGATATTTCGTTGAAACTTCGGCCAAGAGCCAGCTTGCTTCTTGGCCGATAACTAGAAAGCGAAAGGAGAGCTGACCATGTTTGATCCAATCCAAGTTGTAGTTGGAGTCACCCCGGAGATGATTCATAACTGGGGATGGTTCCTGGCGTTTGGCATCGTGTTGTTGTTGCTGGGCATCGCCGCGATTGTTCGGTCATTCGCCGCGACGGTGGTTTCGATGGTGTTCTTCGGATGGCTGCTTGTGTTTGCGGGCATCGCCGAGTTTGTCACCGCGTTTATGGTCGGGAAGTGGGCGGGGTTCTTCCTGCACCTGCTGGCCGCAATTCTTTTCGGCATAACCGGCGCACTGATACTGATCAAACCGGTGATCAGTGCCGAGGCTCTGACCTTTGTGATGTCGGTGTTCTTTCTGTTCGGCGGAGTGTATCAATTTGTTGTCTCAGCGTGGACTCATCTGCCGGGCTGGGGTTGGCAAGCCCTCAACGGAGCCATCGCATCGATCATGGGCATTCTCATCATGGCGCAATGGCCGGTCTCGGGGCTTTGGGTGATCGGTCTGTTCGTTGGGATTGATCTGATTGTTTACGGTTGCGCCTGGATCGCTATGGCTCTCAACCTGCACAAGATGTGAAGGAGAGCGAGGATTCTTTAGGGCTGTTCCGAGCGGAAGCTCAGCGCCAGTTCCGAAATGAAAGTCTGAAAGAAAGTGGAGATCGCGGATATGGGAATGTTACAGACATGTTTATCTGACGTGCCCCCGGTCGGGCCTCTTCAGGCAGAAAGGGGTGACTCGCCTGCCCCAAGGCAGTCGAATTCCGGCGGGATTGTCGCTCGACGCGCCCTAGGCAAAGAGTGGGCGGTCGTTCAGCAAGCCATCGCCGGGGATCCTCACGCCCAAGAGCATCTTTTTGCCCGTCACACGGGCAGGCTCTATCGGACTGCATTCGCTCTGCTACACCACAAAGAAGATGCAGAGGATGCCGTACAGGACGGCCTGTACAAGGCATACACCAATCTGCGCTCCTTTCAGGGCCGGTCGTCGTTTTCCACGTGGCTTACCCGCATCGTGATCAACTCGGCTCTCATGACCCTCCGAAGGAGAAGAGTCCGCCCTGAAGCCTCTCTGGACGAAATCCTGGAGAGTCAACCAGGACGGTTGGCCCGCGGAGTCGTCAAGGCACGGCCCGACCCCGAGAAAATCTGCGCGGCGATCCAGATCCATGCACTGGTCGAAGGGCAGGTGGATCAACTTCCGGCAGCAATGAGAGCTGCATTTCGAGTCGCCGGGATGGACGGCCTTTCCGCCAGGGAGTCGAGCCAGGCTCTTGGCATCTCGGTGGGTGCGTTCAAATCGCGGATTCATTGGGCGCGACGAAAGCTGGCATGTCGTTTACAACACCATTTGAGATTAGGGCGAGTGCGCTAATGTGGTCGCTAAGTTGACTCAGGAGAGGAGGACCGCTTGGGGGCATGATCCCGCTATCGGACGCGTCTCGACAGCCCAGACGCTCCCCCGTGGTTACCACCGCGATCATTGCCTTGAACGCGTTCGTCTTTCTGTTGGAATTGATGGGTGGTGAAACGTTCGTAAGACAGTGGTCGGTGATCCCCGCCAATATTGTTGCAGGCCGGCACTGGATTACCATGGTGACGGCGCTATTCATGCACGCAGGCTGGATGCACATTATAGGGAACATGGTTTTCCTATGGGCATTTGGCCCGGAGATCGAAGATGCGATGGGGCGGCTACGTTACCTGGCTTTTTACCTGCTCAGCGGTCTGTTGGCTTCAGCGGCGCAGATTGCAGCTATGCCCGGTTCCACCGTTCCCAACCTGGGCGCCAGCGGCGCGATTGCGGGAGTGATGGGCGCTTTTCTGATCACTTACCCTCGCGATCGGATACGGACGCTGGTCCTGTTTGGCTGGTTCGCAGGAATTACCTTCATTCCCGCCGCTCTTTTGATTGGACTCTGGTTCGTCATTCAGCTCTTCAGTAAGGTCGGCTCGGTAGCGGATGTACAGACGGGTGGCGTCGCTTATATGGCTCATCTTGGCGGCTTTATCTTTGGAGCGATTACCGCACGACCCTTTGAGCGTTTCCTGCGCAGCGCCGAATGGGGTACCTAACCCTATGTCATCAAATGTTGATGGAACCCCCGTCGCGATCTCAGGCCTGACCGCCCAGGAAGCCGAGGTTCGGCTAGCCCAGTTCGGACCGAATGAGCCCGGCGCGACACAGCACCATTCCGTTCTTTCCGATCTCTTGCATGGGTTCAGGAATCCGCTGGTATTGATACTGGTGGTTGCTGCGATCGCATCGGCATTTCTGGGCGACAAGGTAGATGCGGGAATCATCGGCGTCATTGTTCTGCTGAGCGCCGCGATTGACTTCGGACAGACTTACCGTTCTCAACGCGCAGTCGAAAAACTGCGTGCACAAGTTGCCCCTACGGCAACCGTCCTCCGCGACGGGAACTGGAAAGAACTTCGGCGACGTGACGTTGTGCCGGGAGACATCGTCCGCCTTTCAGCCGGAGATCTGGTTCCCGCAGACGCGCGACTCCTGATTGCGCGCGATCTCTTTGTTCTGCAGGCATCGTTAACCGGCGAATCGCTCCCCGCCGACAAGGAAGCAACCGGAGAGCCGGCCTCGACCAAAGCGGATGCGCGCAACATGGTCTTTCTCGGCACATCCGTCGTTAGCGGAACGGCAACTGCGGAGGTCGTGGCGACAGGCGCCAAGACTGCCTTCGGCGATATTGCGGCTCGCCTCGGCGCACGTCCGGAAGCGACGGCTTTCGATCTGGGCTTGCGGAATTTCAGCCAGCTCCTGGCGCGAACGGTTTTTTTTCTTGTTCTCTTCCTGATTGTCGTCAGCATTGCACGCCATCGCGATCCGCTTCAGTCTGTGATGTTTGCGGTTGCGCTGGCGGTGGGCTTGACACCCGAATTCCTGCCCATGATTACCTCGGTGACGCTTTCGAAAGGCGCCGTGGCGATGGCCCATAAGAAAGTCATCGTCAAGCATCTTTCCGCCATTGAGAACCTCGGTAGTCTAGATGTGCTTTGCAGCGATAAAACGGGAACGCTCACGGCTGGAACCATGTCGCTTGACCGCTCTCTCGATCCCTTTGGGAATATATCTCAGCGCGCGCTGGAGCTCGCCTACTTCAACAGTAAGTTCCAAACAGGTATCCGCAGCCCACTTGATGATGTGATCCTCCATCAGTCTCCGCCGAAGATCGGTGATTACACGAAATGCGACGAGATTCCGTTCGATTTCGAGCGGAGGCGGCTCTCAGTTGTGGTGGAGCGGCAGTCCCAGCGATTGCTCATCACGAAAGGTGCTCCGGAAGGGATTTTCCCGCTGCTCTCCAGTTACGAGATCGAAGGCAAAACAGTACCCATCGGCGAGGATGCTACCAAGCGCATGCAACAGACCAGCGATGAGCTGAATAACCAGGGATTCCGCTCGTTGGCCGTGGCTTACGTCGAAGTTCCTGTGCTTCCGGACTATTCCGTGAAGGATGAGCGCAATCTGATTCTGGCCGGTTTCTTGAGCTTTGCTGATGAGCCCTTGCCGGACGCCGCCCAGGCTGTGGCTTCATTAAAGCAGGATGGGGTCGAGATCAAGGTTATCTCCGGAGACAACGACCGCGTCACCGGCCACGTCTGCACGGAGGTAGGGGTCGAGCCCGGCAAAATCATCACTGGCGAGGACGTGGAGAAGATGACGGACCCGGCGCTGGGGCATGTCGTCGAGGAGACATGCGTATTCGCCCGTATTTCGCCGACGCAGAAAAACCGGATTCTCCTGGCTCTCAAGCACAACGGCCACGCGGTAGGATTCATGGGGGACGGCGTCAACGATGCGCCATCGCTGCACGCGGCCGATGTTGGCATTTCCGTATCAAGTGCGGTTGATGTGGCTCGCGAGGTTGCCGACGTGATTCTCGTCGAGCCCGGCCTGCGCGTCCTCCATGATGGCATCATCGAGGGACGCAAAGCTTTTGGTAACGTGATGAAGTATTTGTTGATGGGCACAAGTTCGAACTTTGGGAATATGTTCAGCATGGCGGGGGCTTCGCTCTTCCTGCCATTTTTGCCCATGCTTCCCACGCAAATCCTGCTGAACAACCTTCTTTACGACTTATCCCAACTCACAATTCCGACGGACAATGTTGACGAGACCTATCTGCAAAAACCCCAGCGCTGGGATATTGGGCTGATTCGCAATTTCATGGTGTTCATCGGACCGATCAGTTCCATCTTCGACTTTTTGACCTTCTATGTGTTGTTGCATTTCTTCCACGCGAGTGAAGCGCAATTTCATACCGGTTGGTTTGTGGAATCGCTGGCGACACAGACGCTGGTGCTGTTCGTCATCCGTACGGCGAACAATCCACTACGCAGTCGCCCTAGCAGTCCCTTGATTGCAACCTGTCTTGCCGCTGTGGCAGTTGGGACTTATTTGCCATTCAGCCCCCTGGCGGGCGTGCTTGGCTTCACGCCGCTGCCCGCGGCCTACTTTGGTTTTGTTGCCGTCGCGACGGGAGTCTATCTCTTGCTGGTGGAGGCTGCCAAACGGCTTCTTCTCCGCCGGGCCGCTAAGACAAATTCAGCCAAGCCCGGAGATACTGTAGCGGTCGCAGCCTAGGTTTGGTCGAGGAGATGTACGGTGAAAGGACACGCCATGAAGAAGGCGGAAAGTGCCCGAAGTAAGTTTAGAGGAATCAGACGTGTCGTGCCCGCGGCTGCATTGCTGGTCTTGATTATTGCGGCGGGCGTGCCCAGCTCTTCTCAGTCGACTCCTGACCTGCAAACCTTCTTTCGGCAGGACATCGGACTGAGTGAGGATCAGGTCGCCGCCATCCGAAGCGGAAAGGCGGTCGCGATCACCCTGCCCTCCCGCACGCCGGCCGAGGTCTTTTTGTTCGGCGCCATCTACATTCATGCCACTCCTGAGAGCTACCTGCAGTCTGCCCGCGATTTCGACCGGCGTCGCGACCTTTCCTCCTATTGGGCGCTCGGGGTGTTCGGCAATCCTCCGCAGCTTTCTGACTTGAAGAATTTTTCGTTCGACAACGATGAAATTCAGGCTTTGAAGAAGTGCACGCCCGGCGATTGTCAGTTTCAGATGCCCGCAAGCTCCATTGAAGAGTTTCACCGAGCCATCAATTGGTCGGCTGCCGACGTGAACGAACAAGTGAATCGCCTCCTGCAGAAAACGGCACTACAGCGTCTGCTCGCCTACCAACGCGAGGGCGATCAGGCCCTCGGAGTTTATAACGATAAGCATGATCCAACCGTGGTACCCGAGCAGTTCGCCTATATGCTCAGCTACACCAAGGCTTTGCCAGCCCATCTGCCGGATTTCTACACTTACCTTCTCTCGTATCCCAACGGGAAACCCGCGAACGTTGAAGACACGTTCTATTGGGCAAAGGTGAAGTTCGGATTGAAACCGACGCTACGCGTCGTACAAATCGTGACCATGCGCGGGGACCCAGCCGACCAGGTAGCTTATGCTATCGCCGAAAAGCAGCTCTATTCGAGCCACTACTTCGAAACTGCGCTGGACCTCTCTTTTTGCATCCGCGGGCAGGACCACTCGAAGCAACCCGGCTTCTATCTGATCACGGCCATGGGTTCCGAGCAGGCGGGTTTGACAGGCGCCAAGGGAGCGGTCATCCGAAAGGCTGCGGTGGGCAGGTCGATTTCAAATCTTCAAAACGGGCTCACCGCCATCAAGAACACGCTGGAAGGTAACCAGTAGGCGAGGTGCTTGGAGTGTGCTCGGCACAGTAGGGCCGCGAAGAGCGGTGCAGGAACAAGGAAAGGGGGTCGCATGTCACTGGTTGCAGCGACTGGGGACATTCTCCTGAAGTCGGTCCTGATCGCAACGGATTTCTCAGAAGCATCTGACAAACCCCTACGCCATGCTCTCGCCATTGCCCGTCACGGATGGAAAACGGCCAAAGAAAGCGGCTGTTGGGAGGAAGGACCAGCGGCAGGTGATTTGAACCGAGCTCTTTCACTTCTTGAGGCAGCGGGATTCATTCTGACCCGGGTGTGCCCGGTCGGGGGCGACACTCTTATGGTTCGGAACGTCGGGATTCTCGAAGCGAAGCCAGCTCAGGGATGAGCCCAAGTTGTTGGACAGTTTTGTTTGGGATGACGTCCACATAGCGTTGTTCCCAGATCATTCCGAGCCCGAAGTCCGCTTGTAGGAAGTGACCCCAGCGCTTGAAATCGATTCTGGACGGATCACGGGCAAACAGGAAGTAATCCACTTGATCGGTTAACGGGCATATGAATCTGTCAGCCACTTCTGGTCTTCGATAGTGCGTCTGCTGATCCGATCGGGCCACTATGAATAAGCCCTGGTGTCTTCATCCTGGAAATAACAATCTGTCCTCGCGCGCGGGCGAGTTGCCGACATTCACTCCACAAGGGGGCATGCTCCGGCCCTGCATTACTCCTGCATGCATCAACTGGGCCGCTTCATGACGACGACCGACATTGCTGCTTTCGCATCGTAGTTGGGGTTTGAGCTCCGCAGTATTCTCAAATACTCCCGCGCAGCTTTGTGAATGTCCGGGCCTTTGCTGGCCTGTGGTTTCGGCTTGTCAGAGTCTTGGGTCATGTCTCTATGATCGTCGCCCTCGGCGGAGAAAGACGTCAATAGCTCTTCCGTAATGGCACTTTTGCGGGGTCTTGTTGGAAGGGCAGCAATTGGAAACGATAAGGAAACCGACAGTAAAGAGATGAAGAGTCTGTTGTACTATTCACACGGACACAAGGTTCCAGCTATGGTGGTGAACGCTCGAATCATCGGGTTTTACAGCGGGGAAGATCCGAAAGGGATGGGAGGAGCATGGAGAGACGACCATCAGGACAATATTCAGGCAACACACTGGTGGTGCAATGAAGAGAAAGGATCGAGCAGAATGGATGATTGAGCCCCGCATTCGCGCATTATGGCCGAGGTGCGCCCAGCTAAACCGCTCGGGCACATCTTTAGCAAGCCTAGTTCCGACTGACCGGAGTCACCGATCAATTGCACTGCGGAATTGACCTGAGGACATCTCGGCGGGCGCTGAAGGAACCAGCTTCGATCCAGTCCACCACACCACCACAGATCAGTGTAGATGCGATGTCGCCGACGGCTAGACTCGTGGTCATTCCAAAACCACCGAGGCCCGAAACGTGGAACAACCCGTCGATGTCTGGATCCCATCCGATGATGGGTAGCCGGTCAGGCGCAAAGGTCCGAAGGCACGCCCAGCTGCGGCGCAAGCTGATGTCCGCAAGTCCGGGAGCATGTTTCAAAAGCTTATCGACAAGGAGATTGTCGGCCTCGGGGTCAACCTCAGGTATGCCAGGCGGATGCTCGGTCTCATCGCAGGGACAAAGAAGGAGGCCTGCTCCTTCCGGCCTCACGTAATATCCGACATCGAGATCCCACACTAGCGGAGCATCATCGGGAAGTAGTCTCGAGTCGCCCGAGACGAACAGGTGTCGACGAAGGCGTTTTAGTGGGAGCGGAGCAGATTCGCGGCCAAGACACCCCGCCCATGCGCCTGCGCCGTCGACGACGGTGCGAGCACCGACTTCGCCACGTGGCGTTCGGACACCACGCACCACCGATCCGTCAACGATCAAGGATTCACAGGCGCAGTCGGTGATGATCTCAAAGCCGGCGTGCCTGGCCTCCGCCAGCAGATCACTCAGCAGGGCATGGATATCAACGATTCCGTCGGTGGGGCAGAAGAGCGCGTGATCAAACTCAAACCGGCTCAGAAACGGGAAGCGTTGCCGGGCTTTGGCAGCCGGCAGTAGTTCGGAGGGCACGCAGTGTTCGTGCAGCTGTGCACACCATTCGGCGGGTGGGTGTGGCTCTCCGTGAGTCAAGTACAGGCCTCCGCTCTGGCGGAGGACCGGAGATCCGGCAACAGTCTTGGCACGGAGCCGCTGAACGCCTTCAATGGCGAGCTTCCGAAGGACAGGATCTGCCTCCACTTGGCATGCCATCGCCGCGTTGCGCCCAGAGGCGTGGCTTCCGGGCAGGAGCTCCCGTTCGAGAACTACGCCGCTCGTCACACCGGCCCGTGCCAGCGCTGCGGCAACTGAGGCACCCGCGAACCCGGCGCCAATCACGATTACGTCTACCTCAGATGGAACACGGCCATGGAGTGCCATACCTTCAAGTATACGAAGTAGCCCCGACCAAGCACAGGCGGTGTGGGCGCAGAGGGAACCTCTTATCGGGTCGTGACATCCAACTAGTTCGTCACTTGCGCAACGCAGAAATGGGTGGGCACCGGCAGTGGCGACTGACGGCCGATCAGCTGCAAACCTATCCGAGCACCTTAGACAGCAACCACTTAGCTGGCCGAAGTGTGTCGGCAGTGTGCCTCTTTCGCTGGGGGACACCAGTTCGGGTGGAAAGCGCTGCCCAAAAACGGTTGAATCGTTGCCTAACTGCCTCCCCTACAGTCTCCAGGAATGCACAAGCGTGCGTGGTTCAAAAACAGATGTTTTTGAGCCAATCTCAACATTCCAACAAATGTGTAGAGCGCTCAGTCTGATGTGCGATGACGGCGTTGTTGAGAAAGCGCTCCTCTCGGGTCCGCCTACTCTCTCGACGAATTAGAATCGGGCGACGGCAATGGGGACAAGCCAAGCTCTTCTAGAAATTCATTGTGTTTAATCGTTGCCTCTTGGATTGTGTTCTCGATTATTTCCAATACGCCATGAGTCGCCGCTAGGTCGATTTCTGATTCAGCTATTGCGGTACTGATGTAGCGGGATATGTTCAGGTTGTAACCTTCCTCCTTAATCCGCTCCATCGGGATTCGTTTTGAATAACGCCCCTCTTCCTTACGGAATTGGTAGGTCTCAACAATTTTGTCGATGTCTTCGTCCCGCAGGCGGTTCTGGCGTTTGCCTTTCTCGAAGTGCTCGCTGGCGTTGATGAAGAGCACATCATCCGGCTTCTTGCATTTTTTGAGCACCAGAATGCACACTGGGATGCCGGTGGAATAAAACAAATTGGCGGGCAGGCCGATGACCGTATCAATGTGCCCATCGGTTAGCAGCTTGGTGCGGATTCGCTCTTCCGCTCCGCCACGGAATAGCACGCCGTGGGGCAGAATGATGGCCATGACGCCTTCGTCCTTCAGGTAATGGAAGCCGTGCAATAAAAACGCGAAATCCGCGGCGGATTTAGGTGCCACGCCGTGATTCTTGAAGCGCACATCCTCGGCAATGGCTTCAGTGGGTTCCCAGCGGTAGCTGAACGGCGGATTTGCCACCACGGCATCGAAATAAGGCTTCCTGGCGGGGTTGGTCTCGCGCAGCATTTCCCAATCGTTCTTCAGCGAGTCGCCGTGGAAGATTTCAAATTCCGAATCCTTCATCCCATGCAACAGCATGTTCATGCGTGCCAAGTTATAAGTGGTGATGTTGCTTTCCTGCCCATAGATTTTGCCGATGCCGTGCGGCCCCATGCGCTTGCGCACGTTGAGGAGCAGCGAACCGGAACCGCAGGCAAAGTCCAAAACACCCTCCAGCTTGGCTTTCTTTCCCGTTTTCGGCTCCTGGCTGTCCAGCGTGACGATGCCAGACAAAATGCTAGAAATCTGCTGCGGCGTGTAAAACTCACCCGCCTTCTTGCCTGAACCGGCGGCAAACTGGCCAATCAGATATTCGTAGGCATCGCCTAACGTGTCGGCGTCAGTGGAAAATTGCGTCAGCTCTTCAGCGACCTTTTGAATGACGGTGCAGAGCTTGGCGTTGCGCTCCTCGTATTTTTTGCCGAGCTTGTCCGACGCCAGATTGATCTCGGAAAATAGACCTTGGAAGGTGCTTTGGAAGGACTCCGTCTCGATATATTTGAAGGCTGCTTGCAGCGTGTTGAGCAGTTCTCCGTTCTGCGTGCGGGCCAGATTGGAAATGCTGGCCCAGAGGTGATCCGGTTTGATGACATAGTGCACCTTGCGGCGCATCTGCTTCTCGAAATCGGCCACGTCATCAGGATTGTTGGCATACCAGATAGCCAGCGGTACACAGCGGCCGTCGCCCTCGACCTGAGGATAATCCCGTCCCAGTTCTTTTTGCGCGGCCGCCTCGTAATTGTCTGACAGGTAGCGCAGGAACAGGAACGACAGCATGTAGTCGCGGAAATCGTCCGCGTTCATCGCGCCGCGCAGGTCGTCGGCAATGCCCCAAAGGGTTTTGCCTAGTTGTGTTTTATCTTGGTCGTTCATAATGTTTTGGATTCCTCTGGTTTGCCCGGAAGTAAGTCGCGATTGAAAGGATAAAATTCTAGAAAATCGTCGAGAACCTTCTCGAACGACTCCTTAGTCTCCGGCAGCATTTTCGTGGGTTCGTAAAATGAATAGTTTCCATGGCTTAAAACATTGAGTATCCGTCCGAACAGTGTTTCGTCCGGGTCATCTTCGGTTTTCTTGATGCACACCGAGAATTTCGGGTGCCCGTGAAAACAGGATGATTTTTCAAGGAGACCGCGCAGGGCATTGAAGTGGTGCGTGCATAGCTCATCGGCATTTCGTGCCTCGCAAATCTCTCTGAGCAGCGCCACATGGTGAAAAAATGGCGTGTCTCCCGTGTAAGTGAGATGGAATTGACCTGTTTTCTTGGAGCAGGACAAGAAAAACGGAGCAAATTTTCGATCTATCTCCCGGAGTTCGTTCCAAAGGACATTGAAGAACAAAGAGTAGTGGGTCGATAAAACGGCCTTAATCGAGTGATCTTTTCTCGCTAAGAGCTGTGCCAGATGGTGGCCTACCGCAATGGCGTTGTTTTCATCCAAAGATGAAATCGGGTCATCAATGTAAATGTATTTCACCCACTTGTAAGCTTCGGCACCATCCATGGCAAGCTGCACAATGGCGAGGAAGAAGCACCAAATGAAGAGGTTTTCTTCGCCGCGTGACACTTTGATGTGGTCCTCAATCTTGGTGCCTGGTCCGTCCTGAACTTGGCGGGAAAAGCGAACCCTTGATTTTTCATAGTCGATGTTGAAATCAAAATCTGCATAACGATTCAAGAACGGGCGGATGCGGTTCTCCAATTCCAATTCTTTAAGACCAGAGAAAAACCTGCATTCTGGATTGAAATTCAGCACACGTTCTTTGTCTTCTTCCAAGTCGTTGTCCCAAGAAAACAAATCTTCGGTAAAGGCGTTGAAATAGAGCGTATCCCGCTGATCTCCATTTTTGCCAAGGTTTTTAAAGGCCATGGAAAGGCGAGTCTTACCGGTGCCATTGTAGGCATAGATCAAAAGGAACTTTTTGGGGTCCTGCTCTTTCTGCAATTCTTGGCGCAGATGTGAGGCCAAGGCATTCAGATCGGCAAACGGGGTTGGGCTCATGCCTCAACCTCCTCATTGGATGGGAAAAGCTGCTGCATCAGACCTTGTCTATGTGTCTTGAGCGCCTCTATCTTTTGGGTTTGAGCTGTTATCAACTTGTCGAGGAAAGACACGCAGTCGGAGATTCTTTGTTGTTCGGGGACGTCTGGTAGAGGAATAGGAATGCTATCGAGCATGGCTTTATTCAATTTCGGTTGCGCCATTCCCGTTAAGAAATCATCTAGCTTTATTGAGTTTAGATAGTCTTCAACCAGTTTTTGGGTGCAGCCATGTTCAAACTTCAGGACGTGCGCGTGATTATTTACCCAAGTCTTTCCTGAAATCGGAAATGCAATCGGGTATGTTCGAGCCCGTGCGGACCTGTACCCTAGATTAGGCTGATTCCGGAAGCCTGTGCTTCGTACGAGGAAGACACTCGCCCTGGCATGACAGGAACCGGACCGACGTTTTCTCGCGAGACGGCTGAGGAATTGAAATAAAACTCGTCAGAAGAAATCGTGGGTTAATGCCGGGTGGTGAACGTTCCCCTCTGTCCCAGCTTTTCTTATCATCACAATGTTTAACCGCAACCACGCGGAGGTATATTCAGGAGGTTACCCAGCAGGCTATGTCCACCGCAACAATCGAAGTTCGTTGCAATGCGCGTCCGACCCGCCTCGCCTTTGTTGTTCCCACACCCGACCGAGATCTACTCCTGTCTGTGATCGCGAGAGCTACGAGCTTGTGGGGCGGCATTTTCAATCCCATCGTCATTCTCGATGGCTCGACACGCGAGGTGCGCGGCCGCCAAGAACAAATAACCTCACCCGCGCAATACCTTGAAGGTCAGACAGACATTCTGAAGGCCTTCGATCCGGACTTTCTCCCCAACTTCTCCGCCGATCCTCTCCCCCAAGAGCTAAAAGAATTTCAGCACCGCGCATTCGCCGCAGAGAGATTGGACTGGAAGCCCTGGGGCCCGATGCGGAATGAGGTAACTTCGTACTTCGCTGACGTGTGGCCGATCCTCGAAGAACTGTGGGAAAAAGAGTTCAAGTCCAGTGCGAAACCTGCACTCAAGTTCCGTTATCTCGAAAAGGACGATGCGAGGAAATCGTTGCTGCTCGCGGCTAAATATGGGCTTTACACGAATGACGACAGTTACGAATTCCTAAAGAAAAATTTCGAAGCGGAGGCCATAGTCTACGATGCCCAGTTCAAGGCCTCTCTCAAGCCGCGGACCTTCCACACTCCGCTCTCCCTGACAGCATACAGGTGCTCCACACGACGGCAACATGTCCATTCCCACGCGTACTTTCTACTGAATCCCGACAACCCGTTCGATGTCGTGGACTACTGGAATCTTCGTGCGGCTGGCATGATCCTGTTTCCCCTGACATTGCAGGACTACAGGGAATTCGAGCAACCCATCCGCGATTTTGGCGCGCTTGCTGCGTATCCGATCAACGATAGGATTACCAACCATGTGGTCCTTGTAAAGGCGCGCAGCATCTCGGAAGAGGAGTTGGCGACCGTGGCCGATTGGATACGGTCGCTCGGGTTTCTCAAGGACTTTTCCACCATGGGGTGGGTGCCTCGTTACAACATGAATTACTACATGATCGGAAACGAGATCGATATCGAACCGATCAGCGCGTACGACTCATCCCCGGTGGGCATTTTAGACAGCGGATATGGCTTCATAGAGGGCCCGACTCCGGGGTTCTTACGCACTGAGCACTTCGACCAACATTGGTCCATGGATCTGTCATTCTCGACCTTCCGCACCGCCGATGCGTGCTACCGGCTACCGTGGCTGAATTCGGGTTGTGACGCGCTCGTTGGGCGGAAAATAGGTGGTGGCTTCGACATCGATGCGGCACACGTCTCTCAAAGCGGCATCGTGACACAGCATGCAGGGACCAGCGGACGTGTGCGGATGTCCCCGATTACGCCTGTTGAAGCGGTACGGGCATTTCTGCAAGGGAAGGATATCGAATACCTGAAAACAAGCGCGCCAGGACTCGCGCTTGAGCGCATCATTGAAATGTTGAAGGGACTGGGCGACTCCCAACTTTTCCAGAACGACGCAATCCGCGACTTGCTGGATGAGCTGGCTTCCGGCGGCTGGCGCTTGGCGAGCGAAGTCAGGGGCGCCGTCTATAAGTCGCTCAAGGGGCTCAAATACTTTGACCAACCGGCGACGAAGGAGCAGGTTACTCAGAAGGTCGACGCCATCCTAGATCAGGCCGTTGAAGCCAAGGTGTTTCGCATTGGCCTCGTCTTCCAGTGCTCTCGCTGCAAGCGGCACAACTGGTACGCGGTGACTGAATTCGACAATGCTTTTAATTGCAAGTCCTGCTTCGCTCGTGAACTCACGCCGCGATTGGATGTTACGCAGTGGTACTACGCTTCAGATGGCTTCTTCCGGACTTCAAACAAGCTCGACGGGAACATCACGATCTTGCTGACACTCAACTTTTTCAACTACTGTTTCGAGCACAGCATTCAATTCGCACCATCCTTCGATTACCGGGTCGGTAACGAGGCGCACGAGATGGATTTTGCAGTCATCAGCAGCGGAGGAATGCTCAGTAGTGAAGCGGTCGATATGGTTTTCGGGGAATCGAAGTCAGGAGCAGCTCTCAAAGAGGACGAGCGCCTGAAGCTGAAAGCCTTCGCTGAAAGGACGGGATCTTATATCTGCTTCTGCACGATGGCCGATGATTTCGACGAGACCGACAAGGCATTCTTTCGGGATTTGGTCGACGCTGATATCAAAATCATCATGCTGACGCGGTTCTTTCTGGAAATGGATTACTTCGAGGTCATGAAGTACCGGACAGAAAATAACCCCGGACGGAGCAGGACAAAGACCGATTGGCTGATGCGAGCGACGATCTTGCGTACGCTCGGCAAAGAGTTCGCGCACAAACACAATATCTGGCTGTAGTATCCGGGCTTCATTCCTCCGAAGAGAGTCTCGTCAAAGCCGGAAGAGACGGATGGAGTGCAGCCGTCTGCCCGGCCTTCCGGGCTTATATACGCCGTCGATGCTCACAATACCTTTGGTCCAGTGATTAGCGTTACGGGTATACGTCCAAACCATCGATCAACGAATTGGTCCATGGTATCTGGTCCGAGATACTTTGTAGGCCAGGTAATGGTGTCTTGCTGGATGGGCCAGATCTGCTGACTCGCCGGATCCCAATAGTGATCTTGTTCCGGCAGTTCGACCCAGCGACCACGATTCAAGATGCTGTTGAATCGGCTCGAAAGCACCTGGAAGACGAGATGGCCGATGACATAGGTATGCGTGAAAACGTCGAGATCGTTCAGGGGAGGCGGATCGTTTGTTGATTTCGCGTAACGGGGATTCGATCTACCGGAGTAACGAGATTGTCCTTGAAATGAAGAAATCCAAATACGAACGTTGGCCGGGAGGGCAAGAGATGTCCTAAACCGTTCGCGTTCTGCTCGGGTTGAAATAGGTTCTCCAAGAATCCGAAGTGTCTGATAGTTCGCAACAACCGATTTTTCGAAAGCATAAGCGACCAGAAACTTGAGGTCATCGCCCGCGAAGCTTGTTTGTTTGCCATCGATGATGACATCGGTGAGCAGGGTTTTGGCTCGACCCTCAAGGTCACTCATCCACGTTTCGTTACACGTTTTACACACCACATTGGCTGTTTGATCGATTTTTGTGGTGGTCCATATGTTCCTTGCCTCGCCGTCTTCAAGTTCGTTCCTGTAACGAGTTTTTGGCAGGAGCCTGGTCAGCCAGGCGGGCCAAATATGCTCCCCAGTGAGATTCGATGTGGCAGGACAAAACGCGCAGATAGGCACCCTGCAAGCCTATCAAACGATTTCTTATCCAGAATACAGACCGACCGCTCCACGGATTTTCGACGACTGAAAACCGGGAACAGACGGCTGCTGTCGCTTTTCTTCCTGCGCGACAGTATAGGATGAACACCACACCGAGCATGGCCCGTCCCTCAGCGATTTCTGCAGCATTTGCGCACTTGCGAGCAACTGGGCTGACTTTTCAGCCGCGGGTGGCTGACGGGGGCAATCCGGACTGCCAATGAACACTTTTCGACTGACTGTCGGTCAGCCAGAAGTTTACGTCTTCCCAGATTTGCATTCCGACCGTGTGCTTAACGTGCGCTGGTTCGCCAGGCGGACGCCGATATAAGAAGGGGGGGAACTGAACCGAGCACAGTTCCGTTTAGTGCAGAAAATCGTTGACTCACTATCAGGGTGTTTAACGTTCAAACGACGTAACATCTTTCATAACAACTACGCCTAAACCTGCCCATTTTTGCCCACTATCGAAATCGAGAAGCCGCTGAAACAAAAGACATTTAGCTGACTGCTGAGCAATCAGTAGGTTGAAGGTTCGATTCCTTCCGCGCTCACCATCTTTTCAATCACTTGGCAGTTTCGGTTTTTTATGTCCTTACTATCACCGAGCATCCACCGACGGCATTTATCAAGCATCTTTTTCAGCCTCTAATCGTCAGCACCGGACACATCGCTTCGCACACCACGTCATGTGCTGTTGACCAATACAGGTGAGCCGCGGCGCGGGCCGCGGAGCTCGCGTTCACTCCCATCACAATCACGTCCGCTTTGATCTTGCCGGCCGTCTCCACAATCCCCTCCGGTACAAAGCCGAGCATCGCTAGGAAGTCGGTGCCATGCGGCAGACTCTCTTCGGGCGGAATCAATTTCTTGAGGTGTTCCAGGGCGGCGAGACGGGTCTCCTCCTGCGATTCGATTACATCCGAGGCCACATACCACTCCGGGGGTAGCTCCGAATACGGGACGACCGGCACTATATGAAGGAGGGCCAGTCGCGCTTTGCTCACTCTGGCAATAGATGTCGCATACCGCAGGGCACTCAACGATGCGGGACTGAAATCAGTCGCGAACAGAACCCGACGGATCTCCGGCTCGGCTGTGTCTGGCACCAAGGCTTCCGGCCCAACGGTCAGTACCGGGCAAGCGGCAAGCCGGAACAGTTCCTCTGCAACCGACCCGAGCAGCAGTTTCTTCAGCCCTCCCCGTCCGTGCGTGCCCAGCACGAGCAAGTCAATCTTGTTTCGCGCAATCAGATCCAGAATTACTTCGCTTGTCCGTCCCCGTTCAATTACTTCTTCGTGGGCAATGTGCTCCAACAATTTCCCCCGAGGAAGCTGCCGCATGTTGACTTCCGCTTCTTGAAGATCCCGGTCCAAACTCCAGGGCAGGGAATCAAGCGGTATCGACGTCCGCGCCTCGGGAGGAATGGCGTGAGCCAGGAATAGCTTGCCATCATGAAGACGCGCGATTGCTGCTGCATATGCCAGTGCGTTATCGGAAGTCTGAGAAAAGTCTGTCGCGAGCAAGATATTCTTGAACAAGATGCTTGTCTTTGCCTCTGCTGTGATCATTGTTTGTACCTCAGCGTTCATCTTCGACTACATCATACGTAATCATGGTCCCTCGCATCTCAGGCAATCCAAGGGCGACTGCCAGTCTCTCCATAAACTCTTCTTCTTGGATGGGCGCTCGCTTCGCTATCATTATCTTCATTGATTGCGTTACAGTCCAAACTAGTTGTTAATCTCCTAACGGAGACGATCACGGGGCGTTTTGACTCTCCGGCTGGTGCGCAATGCTGAATGTTAAGAAAATTCTTTTGCCGGTTGATATCCCGATTGCTTCATTGGGTGTGATTCATGAAGCTGCGACATTGGCGCGCCATTTCAATTCTGAGATCGTGATGCTGCACGTCGTGACCGCGCTGAGCCATGCCGCCGGTGTGCCGGAGGACGGCAGCGAGCTTGCTGGCTGGGACTTGCTCGCGGTGATTATTAAAGAGGCCCAGAAACAGCAGGATCAGTCTCTCGGGCCGGAACTTGACGGCCTTACTATTCGGCGCGTGGTGGTCAAAGACGATCCGGCTTGGGCAATTGTGCAGATGGCTGAGGAGGAAAAAGCCGACCTGATCATGATGTCGACGCATGGCTCCACGTTCAATCAGTTTCTTCTGGGCTCGGTGATAGCGAAAGTACTACACGGGACCGAGCGTCCGGTTTGGACCGGCGCCCACGTGGAAGAATCGCCAGTGCAGAAGTTTGCGATCCGCAACGTCCTGTGCGCAATCAATTTGGGCCCCCGTAGTGAAGAAGCTGTGTCATGGGCCGCCCCAATGGCCGCCGAATTTGGCGCCCATCTTACGCTAGCTCACGTGACTGCCTCGGTGGAGTTTTGGGGACCTGGCGGCAGCTACGTCGATCAAAAGTGGAAAGATGAGCTCGTCGGCGACGCTTCTCAGCGTATCGCAAAGCTTCAGCAAGACATGGGCATCAAGGCGGACGTATTCATCGGCAGTGGTGACGTGCCGAAAGTGCTAAGCCAGGCTGCGAAGCAGACGAAGGCGGATTTGCTGGTTACCGAGTGCTACCCTTATGGCGGGAACCTGCGGATCCACGGCTATGCGATCATTTTAGCGGTGCCGATTCCAGTTCTGAGCGTGTGAGGCCCTGACTCGTTACGCGCGTAGTGTCCTTGATGGGCAAAGCAAAACCAACGGATTGCGCCCGAGTCACGGGGACAAGCATACAACGCATGCGCGTCGCCACTTGACCAGGCAATCCAGAGGGGGAACTAGGTTCCGGTCTGCAGGATGACCACTAACCGTCGCGGTCCATGCGCTCCCTGCACCAGAATCTTCTCGATATCGGCAGTGCGGCTAGAGCCGCTAATGACGCACGCGAACGAGTTGCGATCGAGTGTTCGTTGTTGGGAGACGTGGCGCAGGGCCGTTGCCAGATCGGGAACCAGTTGAGCCAAAGTCGCGTAAACGATGTGACAGGGGGCGATCACCGAGGCGCCTCGGCCGCCGCACGAAGCAGTCACCAGAATCGATCCCGTTTGTGCGATGAGAGCTTCGGCGAGCGTGACCGTTGCCTGCGAAGCTTCGCCGGGCGCGCCTTGATTGGACCAGTGGATCGCCCGCCCAGGCGCGGCCAGGTCGATGAGCCGACGTAGCGATGGATCGTCTTGCACGAAAGTTTCTCCCTCAGGCAGCGACTGGAGAACCTTCGAAAGCTGTCGCGCACTCGCGGCAGAATCGGCGGTCAGCACGCACTCCATGAGGTTGCCAACACATTCCTGCTGGAATCGCTCGAGAGGATTAACGACTGGCTCAAAAATGACGGGCTCATCGATGATCGGACCAACGATTACGCGGTCGGAACCCGCCGCAGCAGGCTCCGGGACCACGGTGCGCAATCCTGCACGAATCCGCTGCAGAATTCGGTCCCGGCTTGAATGTTCAGTTTGCGCTTTTTCAGTTTGTGCTTCTCTAGTTTGCACCACGGCTTTTTCTCCAGCGCGCGCGAAATGATTCGGACGGCAGCGGCACGGGCGAACGATGACGGTTCCACACCCGCATCGGGTCGAGGATCGATCCCGCCAGTCCCAGGCTGTAGATCATCCGAAGAGCCTTGCGCATCGACCAGCCACCTAGCGCGTAAATCCGAGGATGAAGCATGGCGTAGCGCCAAGTCCGGAATATCAGCCGCTCACTGGACTTCGTGGCTCCCGCTTCGGTGGCGTTGCGGCGGTTTTGCAGCAGGTGGTGATGCAGATCGATTTTCACCGGACAAACACTGCTGCAAGCGCCGCACAACGACGATGCATAGGACAGGTGTTTGAACTCCTTGATCCCGGCCAGATGCGGCGTAAGCACGCTGCCGATCGGTCCGGGATAGGTCGTGCCATAAGTGTGTCCTCCGACGTGGCGGAAGACGGGACAGATATTCAAGCAGGCGCCACAGCGAATACAGTGCAGCACTTCGCGCTGCTCCGCATCGGCCAGCAATTGGCTGCGTCCGTTGTCCACCAGCACCACATGGAATTCGTCCGGTCCGTCCACTTCGCCCGGCTGGCGCGGACCCCCGATCAGCGTGCTGTATGTCGTGATCCCTTGCCCGGTGCCGGAGGTAGCCAAGACCGGCCATAGCACTGCCAGGTCCTCGAGCTGGGGAATGACTTTCTCAATGCCGGTGACCACCACGTGAAAGCGAGGAACGCTAGTGCAGAGGCGGCCGTTTCCTTCGTTGGTGGAAATTGCAACTACGCCGGCGTCCGCCACCAGAAAATTCGCGCCCGAAATGCCCATTTCGGCGGCAAAGAAAGCCTGACGCAGTATGCGGCGTGCTGCCGCCATCAAGTCCACCGGGTCGTCACTCTCGATTCCCGGGTCCAATTTCTCGCGAAACAACTTGGCAATTTGGCCGCGGTTGAGATGCATGGCGGGAGTGACGATGTGGTAGGGTGGTTCGTCGCGCAGCTGCACAATGAACTCGCCCAAATCGGTTTCCCAGACCTTGATACCGGCCTTCTCCAGAGCGGGGCTGAGGTGGATTTCTTCCGTGACCATGGATTTCGACTTCACCACCGTGCGCACACCGAGCCGGGTGGCAAGATTCTTCACATACGTGCACGCCTCTTCCGCATTGGCAGCCCAGAAAACATGTCCGCCGCGCGAAATCACTTGTTCTTCGAACTGAAGAAGGTAGCGATCCAGGTGATTGATGGCTTCCCGCTTAATCTCCTGACACTTTTGGCGAGCGGCTTCCCAGTCCTTGATCCGCGCCCGCCCCTTAAGATGTGCGGAGTCGTAGCTGTCCATGCCGCGCTGAATGATTTCGCGGTGCACCAAGTCCGCCGACTTCAAGGCGGCGTCCTGCAGAAAGCGTTGTGCCGCAGTTTGGCTCACGGTTTCTCCTGCGCCAGACTCTGCTGCGCGAGGATACTGGCAAGATAAATGGTGCGGGTTGGCGCATGGCGTTTGCTCAAGATTCCTTGCAGATGCAGCAGACAACTGGGGTCGGTCGCGGTCACGAACTCGGCGCCGCTCGCGGCAACACTTTCGGCCTTGGAATCTCCCATGGCGGCGGAGATGTCGGGAAACTTGGCGGCAAAGGTCCCGCCGAAGCCACAGCATTCATCGGAGCGGACCATTTCAATCAGCTTTAGTCCGTCCACTTGGCGCAAAAGCTGCAGTGGCTCGTCGCGCAGGTGAAGCTCGCGTAGCCCGTGGCAGGAAGCGTGATAGGTAACCGAGTGCGGGAAGGCGGCGCCGACTTGGGTGACAGCGGCGACCTTCACCAGAAATTCCGAGAGCTCAAACGTGCGGCTGGCCACGGCAATGGCGTCCTCACGTAACGGGCTGGCAGCCAATAGCTCTGGGTAAAACTTGCGAACCATGGTCACGCAGGAACCGGAGGGACATACGACCGCCTCGGCATGTTTGAAAACTCGAACGAAATGCTCTGCACATGGCCGCGCCTCGTTCCAGTACCCGGTGTTGAAAGCAGGCTGGCCGCAACAAGTCTGATCTGCGGGGAACTCGACCGCGTACCCAACCCGGCGCAGCACCTTGACCGTGTCGACCGCCACCTCCGGCAGCAGTTGGTCCACGAAGCAAGGGACGAAGAGAGATACTTTGCGTGGCACAAGCATTTGGTGAGGCATTGTAGTCCTGTACGCCCGCGCATGCTAGCTGTGCTTCCGCGTGGAAAGGAAACAAGGAGAATGATCGTACTGGAGGGAGCGTCAGGCTGTTTCCCTGATTTGGCGGATTGCGCAGGGAGGGCATTTTTCAGTAGGCTACAAAGTTCTGCTTCACAAGCTTCACACGGAACAATGAAAGCCACTCTTGCAGCAATAGGAGATCCTGCGCGACCATTGACTGGAAGGTCCCGCAGGAGTTTCCAGCTCTGCAGGGAATAGCTGTGACTCCTAGCAGCAACCCATCTTCACTTCGCCGGCAGCGGTGAGCGGAGGACCGAAGGCCTCCTGCGGCGCGGGCGCACCGTTCAGAACCGCGATCCAACGTCGCACCGCATCGAACACGACGAGAACTACGCCCACGATAAAGATGGTCATCAGGATCGAATCCAGGTAGCCGGTAAACACCTGACCGGGCTTGGAGGTTAAGGGCCAGAAAATATTTTTGATCCCCAGCACTCCCGCCGTAACCGTAGTGACACCCACGAGGCACATCGGAACTCCCGTAATCCAGGCATATTTCTGTTTGCCCATATTAATAAGGAAGGTAGTCGTCACCGCGAGCGCTATGGTCGCCAGCAACTGGTTCCCGGTTCCGAACAACGGCCATATCGTGGAAATATTTCCGGTGTAGATCAGGTATCCCCACCCCAGAACCACCACGGAGCTGGTGATCAGATTTCCCGGCAGCCAGGCAGTGTTGCCGAACGGCTTGTGCACTTTGCCCATAAGTTCCTGCAAGACGTAGCGAGCCACGCGTGTTCCCGTGTCCACCGTAGTCAGGATGAAAAGAGCTTCAAACATGATGGCGTAGTGATACCAGTACCCCATCAAACGATCCATCCCGGGCAAGCCGCGGAAGATTTGTGCCATACCGACAGCCAGCGAGACCGCTCCTCCCGTTCGCCCTGCCAGTTTCTCCCCCACTTCGCGGGAGAACATATCCAGATTGACCGTGGTCAGCCCCAGATGGCTGAAGACCTGAGGTGTGGCGTTGATGGCAAAGTAGTCGCCCGGGTATAGCGAGCAGGCCGCAATTAAAGCCAGCACACCCACCAGCGACTCCGCAATCATGGCGCCATATCCAATGAAGCGAGCGTCACTTTCCTTGTCCAACATTTTGGGCGTTGTACCGGAGGCCACCAGCGAGTGAAAGCCCGAGATCGCGCCGCAGGCAATGGTCACGAAAAGAAATGGGAACAGGCTTCCTTTGATGATCGGTCCGCCACCATGAACGAACTGCGTGAAGTTCGGGAATTTTATATTGGGATGAACCACGAATACGCCCACGATCAGGACGGCGATCGTCCCCAGCTTAACGTACGTGGAAAGATAGTCGCGCGGTTCCAGCACCAGCCAGACAGGAAGAACTGACGCCACTAAGCCGTAGATCGCCATGAGGATCGTGATCTGATGGGGCGTGAAAGTAAGCGCCGCTGCCGCTCCGCTCTGCGCCACCCAGTGTCCGGCGATCACGCCGCCGATCAAAAGAACGACACCAAAGATACTGGGGCCGGTGACCGTAATCTTTCCGGCATGGCTCTTGAACATCCACAATCCCATGATGACGGCGATGGGGATAGTCATGCCGATGGTGAAGACTCCCCACGGGCTATTCGAAAGCGCATTGACGACTACGATGCCGAGGCCGGCGAGCGTGACCAGAAGAATAAACAGCACGGCGACCATCGCCACCAGGCCGGCAAAGTGACTGATCTCGGTGCGGGCAATATCCGCTAACGAGCGGCCGCGGTGACGTATGGAAGCCACCAACACGGTGAAGTCCTGTACACACCCGGCCAGGACGGCGCCGATCAGCAGCCAAAGAAAGCCCGGCGCAAACCCGAACTGCGCCGCCAGCGTCGGCCCCACCAGCGGCCCTGCTCCCGCGATGGCCGCGAAGTGATGTCCGAAGAGCACCCATCGTGGCGAAGCAACATAGTTATGCCCGTCCGCGTATGTGTGCGCCGGAGTGATGCGGCGATCGTCGAGCGCCAGAGCCTTCGCGGCAATAAACGCACTGTAGTAACGGTAGGCAAGGGCGTACACGCACAATGCACCCAACAATACCGGGAGAGTATTCATGACTCGCTCCAGACCAAGCAAGTAGTGGCCGATACTGCCAGCCCAATCGAACGCATCCTACACCCATCGGGTAATCCGGCACAACGATTTCCCTTGCGCGGACCATGCGCTACAATGTCGGGCATATTTCGGCTAAGAACTGCGCAGAATGTCGCCGACGAACCGAAAGGATCGGGTATGCACATGCCACGAGAGAAGCACGCGGCAACTCAGGAACAACGCCTTGTTCGCTTTGGCCTGCGGCTCGCCAACTGGAGTGAGCGGTGGTTTCCGGAGCCGCTGATTTTTGCGTTGCTGGGAATCGTGGTGGTCTTTATTGTCGGCCTTTTGCTTCATCAAAGTCCCGCCAAACTGGCCATCCAGGGTGGCAAGAACTTCTGGACCCTCGTCCCTTTCACCATGCAGATGGTGATGATCATCATCGGTGGGTATGTCGTCGCCTCGACGCCGATCGTGTATCGCGCCATCCGAGCCTTAGCCGGAATTCCAAAGACGCCGCGGGGAGCTGTCGCCCTGGTGGCGTTGTTCTCCATGCTGACGTCGCTGATCTCCTGGGGCTTAAGCCTGATTTTCAGTGGACTCTTTGTTCGCGAACTGGCGCATCGCGTCAAAGGACTGGACTACCGCGCTGCTGGTGGTGCGGCGTACCTCGGGCTGGGAGCCGTCTGGGCGATGGGGCTGTCTTCTTCCGCCGCCATGCTGATGGCGACCAAGTCCGCCATGCCGGCGTCATTGTTCAACATTAGCGGTCTGATCCCGCTCACCCAAACTCTCTTCTTGTGGCAAAGCATCGCGACGACGATCATCCTCATCGTGCTATCGGTGCTGATCGCCTACTTATCCACGCCGTCGCCGGAGAATGCCCGAACAGCCGAATCCTACGGCATTCAATACGAGCCGATTCGCTCCAGCCTGGAGCCCAAGAGCAAACCCGGCGAGTGGCTGGAATACAGTCCACTACTCACAATTTTGGTTGCCGCGCTGTTGTGCTGGTATCTGGTCGACGTATTCCGCACTTCGCCGCAAGGCGCACTGGCGGCGCTCGATCTTAATACTTACAACCTCATGTTCATCACGGTTGGGCTTTTATTGCACTGGCGCCCGAAGCGTTTTATGCGCGCGGTGTCGGAGTGCGTTCCCGCCACCGGCGGCGTGCTGATCCAGTTCCCGTTTTACGCAGTGATCTTCGGAATGATTGTCGGAACGGGGATCGCGGATGCGCTGGCGAAACTTTTCGCCTCCGTCAGCACCCACAACACCTATCCCTTGCTGGTCGCGATGTATTCGGCAGTGCTCGGCATTTTCATTCCCTCCGGCGGCAGTAAGTGGGTCATCGAAGCGCCGTATGTCCTGCAGGCTGCGAATCTGCACCAGGTGCATCTGGGCTGGGTGGTGCAGATCTACAACGCGTCGGAAGCGCTGCCCAATCTGGTCAATCCCTTCTGGATGCTACCTCTGCTGGGCATATTGAAATTGAAGGCCAGGGACATTGTGGGATATGGAGTGCTGCAGTTGATCGTTCACATACCGGTCGTGTTCTTCCTGTGTTGGTTGTTTGCTCGATATATTCCTTATGTGCCGCCCATAAAATAGTGGGCGGAGAGAAGGTCTTCGTGCAAACTGCTCACCCGTGCTGCTTGGCTTTCCCGGGCGGGAAAGTCGCGAGGGCAGGAGCAGGTCTTCGGCATCATGGAGAATGGTCCCGAAACCGCTGTAGCCTTCGGGCGTGGGAAGGATGGATCGCCGCCGATCAACAGGGGCAATAGAGGGAACCGCATCGGCTGGAAAACCGCTCTCGCTCTTAGAGTCCAAGGTACGCTCGCCGCACTTCATCCATTCTGGAGACCTCATCCGAATTGCCACGGATGCTGATTCGACCCTCGGCAAACACGTAGGTGTAGTCGCTTATTGCCAGGGCGAGGTGCACATTCTGTTCTACCAGGACGACCGTGAGACCCTCTTTCCGCAGGCTGCCCAAGGTGAGGAAGAGTTGTTGCGCCGCAACCGGGGACAGGCCGAGCGAGAGTTCATCGATCATCAGCACATCCGGTTCCTGCATCAAGCCGCGGCCCATGGCCAGCATCTGCTGCTCGCCGCCGGAAAGGGTGGAAGACTTCTGCTGGCGGCGTTCTTTCAGTCGAGGGAACAGTGTGTAGACGCGTTCCAGGTTCTGTTTCTCGCGCTTGCGGGCGCGCTTCGAGTAACCACCCATCTCCAGGTTCTCTTCTACTGACATGTCCGGGAAAAGCTGCCGGCCCTCGGGCACCAGCACCAGCCCGCGATTTGCTTTCGCATGAGGTGAGAGCCGTGTGATGTCTTCTCCGTGCAGCAGCACGCGGCCTTTCCAGGCCCGCAGACTGCCCATGATGGTGCGAAGACTGGTGGTCTTGCCGGCGCCATTGGTTCCGATGATGGCGGTATAATTCCCCCGCTCAACCTCGAGCGAAATGTCCCACAGGACTTGGACTTCGCCGTATCCCGACTCGACGTTCTCCAATTGAAGGGCCAGGTCCATCATTTCCTCCATGTCAGTTTGTTAGTCAGAGTCAATTTGTGAACCGCATCGGGAAAGCCCAGGTAGGCTTCGACGACATCCGAATTGTGCACCACCTCATCCGGCTTGCCTTCCGCCAGCTTGCGGCCCAGATTCAGCACCACGATGCGATCGGAAAGACTCATGATCGCCTGCATCAGGTGCTCGATCATGAGCACCGAGATGCCGCTGTCACGAATCTTGCGAACCAATTCGATCATGGCCGCAATTTCGGTGGGATTCAGTCCCGCCAGCACCTCGTCCAGCAACAGGAGCTTGGGTTTCGCTGCCAGCGCCCGCGCTATTTCCAAGCGTTTCTTGCCGGCGATGGTCAGCGAGCGCGCCATCATGTCCGCGCGGTCCCCCAATCCAACCCGCTGCAGCACTTCGGAAGCAACCTTGCGTGCGGCGCCCATATCGAGATATTCACGACCGAAGCATGCACCCACCGTGACGTTGTCCAGCACCGTAAGGTCGTTCAAGGGCTTCACGATCTGGTGGGTGCGCGCCAAGCCGAGGTGAACCACCTGGTCCGGCGAACAGCGGGTAATGTCTTTTCCCGCAAAGGTGATGGTTCCCTGGTTGGCCTTGTAGACCCCATTCACGACATTGAACAAGGTTGTTTTGCCGGCCCCGTTTGGACCGATCAGCCCCAGGATCTCACCCTCATCGATGCTGAAACTGACGTCAGAAACCGCCACCAGCCCGCCGAAACGCTTGCTGACGCCGCGCACTTCGAGGATGGTGTTCATTCGATCACCTTGCGCGCGCGCGGCACCAGGCGATACACCCAGCCAATCAAGCCGCCAGGCGCGAACAGCACCACCATCAGCAGCAGTCCGCCGGCGATCACCAGGTGAAAGTTGGAAAGGACGGGAGAAGTGAGCAGGTAGGAGCGAAGTCTCTCGTAAAGGCTCCCGCCCAGAGCCGCGCCGATGACTGAGCCTTGGCCGCCGAGCATCAGCATTACGATGCCTTCCAGCGACAGCATGTACTCGAAGGCGATCGAGGGATCGATCATGCCATTCTTGAAAAACATCAGCGCGCCAGCGACCGCAGGCAGAAATGCGGACACGCTGTAGATGATCGCCTTGTACACGGTGGCGTTGACGCCCAGGACCACGGCGGCATCTTCGTCCTCGCGGATGGCGAACAGGCCCAGTCCAAACTTGGAATTCTTAATCGCAAGACTCACGATCATCGAGAGGGCCATGACCGCAATGATCAGGAAGTAGGTGATCCAGAGAGCGTGCCTGGCGCCGCCCAGAGACTGGTACGAGTTGAACGAGAGGTACATTCCAGTCGATCTGCCCCACGGATCGAAGTTGGAAACAAACGCCTGTACGGCTTGGAGAATACCAATGGTGGCTAGGGCAAAATAGGCCCCACGCAAGCGCAAAATGGCCAATCCGAACAACAACGCGCAGACACTGACCACAGCACCGGCCACCAGCGCCGACAGCACCAGGTTCCAGCCGCGCACCGTCGTCAGGTAAAGTCCCACGTAACCGCCCAGCCCGTAAAAAACGATGTGGCCGAAGTTCACATAGCCGGTGTAGCCGATCATCAGGTTCAAGTTGCTGGCCAGGATGATGGCGATGGCGATGAGGATAAGATCTTCCCGCAAGGAAACGTTGTTCCCGTGCAGCGGCGCGTAAACGAACCCGGCGGCGACGAGCAGAATGATCCAGAAGAACGGCCGGCGCAGTATCATGACGTCGCCCTCTTCCCGAAGATGCCCTGCGGGAACGCGACCAGCACCACCACAAACAGCCCAAACTCGATCAGCGGAATCCAACTAACGGCGATGAACGGCGTGACCACTCCCTCCAGCAAACCCAGGAGCACTCCAGCGACCAAGGCTCCGAACGGCTTGCCCAGTCCCGCTAGAATGGTTACCACAAAACTTTTCAACTGGTACACCCCGCCAGACAGAATGGTGAAGGGGAACAAGGTGGAGACCAGTGCTCCGGAGGTGCACGCCAGAGCGATGCCGATCGCAAAAGCGATACTCAGCACCGCCGTCGAAGAGATGCCCATCAACTCGGCGGCTTCGCGGTTATCGGCCACGGCGCGAATGGCTTTGCCCGTACGTGTGTGATAGAGGAACAATTGCAGCACCAGGGCGATGACCACCGCAGAGATGGCGGCAGCGATGTGGTTCCCGGTGAAGGTGTAGGCTCCGATAGTGATGCCGGGAAGAACGAAGTTGACGTTGTACGGACTGGTGCTCCACACCGCTGTGCCGATGCCGATGACCATCATGTTCACCGCGAACGTGGAGAGCAAGCTCATCAACATGGAGCGGCCCACCACCCAGTGCACGGCCATCCAGTAGACGATGAGTCCGAGGAGCAATCCGACCCCGATCGTGGGCAGCAACAACAAATAAGCGTTGATCCCCGTGGCGGCGAATAGCAGATACATGCAGAACATGCCCAGCGCGATCATGGCGCCATGAGTAAGATTGATGACGTCCATCACTCCCCAAATCAGACTCAAGCCCATCGCCGCGAGTCCGTACACCGCTCCGACGAGCACGCCATCGATCATGGAAGCTAGGACGCCCGACATACCTCACCCTCCGCGTTCCTGCTAGTGTGGGGACGGGCGCCCTCGCCCGTCCAAGCCGAGCGCAGCTCGGCAGCGCCTGCCGGCAGCCACGGCAACTCTGAATTCGCTATTATGCCTGCCCTCACCACCCCAGAGTTGGGAAAATCGGGCGAACTGGTTTAAAACCACAATTCAGATCACCCAATGGCCCGATGACCCGATCTTCTTCAGCGGATCGGATACACCAGATTGGCGCTCTTGCCTGCCAGGGGCCACACAACTTCTTTTGCCGGTTTGCCGGACTTGTCCTTCTGCCATTGCGCCAGCACCATGGAATGGCCCACTTGCAAGCCGTGTTCGTTGGCGGCGGTCGAGAATTTGGTCCGCCCGTAGAAGGTAGTGACATCGGTGGCGTTCAGCGCCTGCGTCACTTTGGCCGAGTCAATCCCGCCCGCCTGTTCGATGGCGCGCTGCAGGATCAGCCCGCACCCGTAGCCACCGGCGGACTCGTAGCTGGGCGGCGCATTATACTTCGCGGTATACGTCTTGGCGAAATCGGCGCCGCTCGGCCCGTACTCCGCCTTAAACGCCGACTGCGGTTCCCACTGTGACGGTACCATCACGCCCAGCGCCGCATCGCCCAGTTCGACCCACTGCGGACTGTCTGGCGCCACCAGCAACGTCAGCATCTTTAGAGGAACTTTGTGGCCGTAGAGCTGCCGGGCCAGGGTCGAACCGTCGGCATAGTGGCCGCCGCCCAGAAGCACGCTCGCCTTGGACGAAATCACCTTGTCGATAATGGCGCTGAAGTCGGTGGTGTTGGGAGCATACGCTTCGGTGAACACTACGTTGAATCCGAGCTGCTGCGCATAGGCCTTGGCTGGGGTCACCACTGCTACCGAGAACGAGGAATCTTCGTAGACGAAGGCAACAGTGGCTTTGGGGTCCTTGGTCTTCAGGGCGTCGAGGGCCACCTTCAGATATTCGGGAGCGGGTGCGAACATCTGGAACAGGTCCTGGTTGCCCAGAGTGTAGGTTTTTGGTTCGGCCGCGCCCGTGGTGAGCATGATCTTGCCGTACTGCTCCGTCACTACGGCCGCAGTGGCGGTAAGCGGGGACGAGTAGGGACTGAACAGGAAGTCCGCTTTGTCCTCCAGGATCATACGGCTGTAGAGCTGCTGCACGCGCTTGGAGTTGGATTCGTCGTCGTAGCTGGCGAACTGTATTTTGTAGCTCTTGCCGCCGGCCTTGATGCCGCCGGCAGCGTTCACCTGGTCGCGCCACAGTTCAAAACCGCGGTATTGCTCCACGGAATCGACGTTCAGGGCGCCGGTCTTGGAGACGGTGAACCCGATGGTGATCGGTTGTTGAGCGAATCCCGGGATAACCAAAAGAACCAGAACAACTGCGAGCAGAGTCAGTTGCTTCACAATCCACCTCGTCGGTAAGAAGTTTTCAAAGCGCATCGCTAACGAGAACAGAAGGATAGATCGCTTCATATCAAGCTCCTTGTGAGGGGGACGTCGCGGCCGCTACGGAACAGCCACCAATGCTCCCGCGAAGCGCAATAACACTGCCGCGTTCGACGGCCCTCAGCCAAATATAACTATACCGGGACGAGCACTTCTCGGGTGATCCCGGTCACACTGCTGCGTGATCGACACCTCATCGGCTATAGATCAGGTCAGGCGCAGTGTCAGCGGCGGCAATGACAACGACAGCCCCTCGACCTCAACTGTCCAGAGGTCGCCTCTGTCGGTCGGATGTCCGGCCGTGAGCGTTCCGGAGCTGACGATTTCCCCAGCGCTCAAGGGCTGGTTTGGGAATCGCCGCACGATGGCTGCGCTGAGTTCCGCCAAGCACAAGGCGGGACTCCTCAAGGAGTTCCTGCCGGATCCTTCTTCCACAAACTCTCTGTTCTTCGACATGCGCACCTTGAATCGCGGTAGCTCGTCCACCAGCGCGGCGATGCCGTCGGGCCGCACCTGCACCCGCTCTCCGATCACGAGCGCGGCATGAAGTCCAAAGGAGGCAACGAAATCACTGGGCTGAAACTGCCAGTCCGGAAAGGGACAATCGATGATTTCGAATCCCACCGCCAGCCAATCCGTGGATCCAAGCGCAGCGGTGGCATCGGGGGCTGCAGCGCCCTCAGTAACGATCGGTTGTTTCAAACCGAAAACGATTTCGGGTTCGATCTTCAGCGAACGGGGATGTGTGAGCTTCAGCGTGGCGGAGTTGCGGTCACTGTAATGCACCGTGTCGTCATACATGTGGGCCCAAACCAGGGTTTCAAGTTTGAGCACGCGCCACATGGCCTTATTGGCATAACCAACCTTGCGGCCGACGGCTCTGTGTCCAGCAGCTTCGCGGAACTGCTTGAGTGTTGCTTCAACCTCATAAGCCGTGTTGAGGTCGAAACCGGGGCGCCCAGACGGAGGGATAGCGACCATCTCGCCCGTCTCATACGCGGACAGCAGTTCACGCGCTAAAGTTTCAACCTCTTTTTTGTGCGACATAGGTCGGTTCGGCTTTCGCGGTACTGTCCGGCGAGCCCTGGGCGTACTAGTGTACAGCGCGATTGGCGGCGACGGGAAGTCCAGACATTCAGCATCTTAACACCAGCCGTTTGTCAGCAACTCCCTCCCATAGCTCGCACTGCCGGTAGAAACTCAATGCCGGGCGAATGCTCGCCTGTTTACTCCGCGTCGTTGAGGTGAGAATTCGGCTCCAGCCCTTGTCGAGAACGGGGGTTTGAAGCGATGGTCGTTCCTAGTCTGACAACATCTGCTCGTACGTGACAGTTTGGGTTCGCTCAAAGCGGTGGTAACTTACAGTCATCAGCTAGCTTCGTACTCCGGGGGCCAAGAGGATGGGGCTGCGTTTGACAGTCCGGCCACAATTCAGGAGGAACACAATGAAAGTACCTGCAATTTTCTCGGCGTCGAGCATTGCGCAGCGACGTTCTAGCCGCTATTTGTTCTCGCATATCTGTCTGTTGTCCCTTCTTGGCCTCGGGCTGCGCGGCGCTCCTGCCAATGCCCAAAACGCGGTTGTCCTGGTGGGGTCCGGATCGACTGTACCGGCGCCTCTTTACAACCGCTGGGCACAGGAGTACAGCAAGCGCAACCCCAACATGCAGATGCGATACCTCCCGGTCGGCACCAGCGAAGGGATCAAGCAGATCTCACATGGCGCGGGCGACTTTGCCGCCGGCGAAGCTCAGCTTACAGATAAGGAGCGGAAAGAGGGCAGTTTGATCGAACTGCCGGTCGTGATCATCGGGATTGTTCCCATCTACAGCCTTCCCGATGTCCACCAGGAGCTTCGGCTTTCGGGAGAGGTATTGGCCGAGATCTTCCTCGGCGAGGTGAAGACGTGGAATGCGCCACAGATCGCGAAGCTCAATCCAGAAATCACTCTGCCGAATCTTCCGATCGAAGTGGTCAACCGCCCCGCAGGGAAGGGATCCAACTACGTCTTCACTGACTTTCTCTCCAAGGCGAGTTCCAAGTTTCGCGCCCAAATCGGAATCACCCCTTCACCCAAGTGGCCGGTTGGCGCGCCGGCGGAACGCAGTTCCGATATGGCAGACAAGGTGAAAAACACCCCCGGCTCCATTGGCTACGTGGAGTATCAATATGCGGTGAAGGGCAATATACCCCAAGCCGCGGTGCTGAATCGCGCCGGTAAGTTTGTTAGAGCGTCCACCGAGAGCATGACCGCGGCATGCCAGGCGGCAGAGGCCCCGGGCTGGAAGGGCTTCTCCGCCTCGTTGATTAACACACCCGGAGCCGATGCTTTTCCCATTACCAGTTTCACTTGGATTTACCTGCGAATCAAATCCACCGACTCCGCTCGTGCAGCCACGTTAAGCAATCTCTTGAATTGGATATACACGGATGGCCAGCAGTTTGCAGTCCAGGAAGGCTATGCCGAACTGCCTCCCCCACTGCTCGAAGCATTGCGAAAGAAAGTCAAAGATTTGCAATAGAGTCCAGTTGCGCCGGACCTGGCGCGCACCTGATGAGATTCGCTGCATTTCGCTTCGGAGGACTTATGCGAGACGGCTTCGTCTTCGCTTGTATTGTGTGGCTGACGGCTCTGGCGCTGGCGCAAAAACCCGCAGTGCCGCCTAAGACTGGCGAAAGCCGGCAGTCCGGTAGCGTTTCCGCCGACTCGAAGCTGGAGGGTATGTTCGAAGCGAAAATCAAACTCGAATGGGAGGCGCTGAAGAACAAGGACAAGAAAGCGTACGCCGAACTGTTGGCCGATGACTATCAGGGCGTGGAAGTCGATGGCCGGGGTGAGCGGAACAGGACTCAAACATTAAACGAGCTGGCGGAGCAGAATGTCTACAACTATACGCTGTGGGGGTTCAAGCTGATTCCGCTGGGGCCGGATGCCGCCCTCGTCATCTACGAAGTCACCATGCAGTTTCCGCCCAAGGCGCAAATACGCTACTCGCGGGTGTACATCAGCGAACTCTGGGTGAAGCGCGCCGGGCAATGGAAGGAACTGCACTATCAGGAGACTCGCGTCAAGTAGCCTTCTCTTTCTGCCCCCAGATTAAATGCAACCGGTGCAATGGTGCGGTCATCCCATTCTGTGACGGGAGAAATTTCCATGAAAAAGTTGTGGTTCGCTCTGCTGCTTTCGGGCAGCTTCCTTCTGGCGCAAAACAGCAGTCCCAGCCCGCACAAGTCGAAAGATTCCAAAGGAGAGGTAACCATACAGGGCTGCGTCAGCAGATTTAGCGGCGATTACATATTGACCAAGCAGGACCCAGGCATGACTTATGAACTGCAGGCTACAGGCAAAATAAAGCTCCGCAAGTACCTGGGACAGCGAGTGGAAGTAACCGGGACGGAGTCACCGTCGATGATGACCAGCTCCGACGCTATGACAAAGGTGGGCGCTCCCTCCTCGGTGACCTTGACCATTACCTCGATCAAGACCATCGAGAGGGAGTGCTCGGTGCGCTGAGTCTCTCAGCAGTAGGTTTTCGCAGAGGTTCGCTTTGATTTAGATACGGCCTTAGTCGCAGTCCGGCGGCATGGCCATGATCGCGGATTCGGAGTCACAAGGCGGCTTTTTCTTGGCTGGCTCCAGTCGGAGCGGGCGATTGTAGCGAAGAATCCAGAGGCCTTCATTGTTGGTGAGGTAGATCAAGCCGTGGCCACCGTCCGGAAGAAGGCTGGTGACTTTGTTGAACGTCTCCAGCGTTTTTGGATTGCGCGGGTCACTCAAGTCGAGCACGCGCACGGTTTCGGTGGGGCGGTTGCTGCTGGTGAGAGTGGTCGGCGTTTTTTCCGGAGCTTCCGCGATCGCCACATCGGGGGTAAGCATCTGCAGGTTTCCCGTCGTCGACTGATTCGATTCCGCCGTCCGTTTCAAAAGGCTCGGCTTCTCCGGCTTGGTTACGTCCACGATCATGAAGCCTTGCTTCCCTGCCTGTTGAACGTACAAGTAAT
>JBEKGW010000032.1:0-73260 GCA_050012595.1 Terriglobales bacterium | reverse complement strand
ATGCGCTGCGGCGTATCCATCAAGGGTCAGGAGGTAGGCGGCCCGTTCGCCGATCCGGTGACCGGGGAAGTCGGGGGCTTCCGGCCCGGCCGCAACGAGCTGTTCAAGAAGTACTCGACGCGCACGCAACGGCCGGTGGTGAACTTCTCCACCTGCACCAAGTGCACGCTGTGCTGGCTGAACTGTCCGGATGCCGCGTTCGATATCACGACCGCGGGTACCTATGACACCAACCTCGAAGCCTGCTCCGGTTGCGGCATCTGCGAGGAGATTTGCCCGGTGAAGAACTGCATCACCATGGTGAACGAGTCCGAGTTCCACGATAACCACAGCCAGTGGGCGGCGTTCGAGACCGACAAGGACGCCTACCTGAAATGGCTGGAGACCACCATTCAGAAAGCCGAGTCCGGCGAAAAGCGGTCTCATGGGTTCCGTTATCGCGGTCAATATCAAGAGCAGGTCCCCGAAGCCCTGGAAATCGCTAACAAAGGCTAGTGGCCCCGCGGCAAGCCCGAAGACAAGGAGATTGAAGATGGCGACACTAACAGTACCGGTTGAGGAAAAAAAGAAAATCGATAGAAATGAGCAGGAAGCCCTGATTACCGGCGCCGAAGCCATTGCGATTGCCTGCAAACTGGCCAACGTCGACGTAGTCACGGCTTACCCGATCCGGCCTTACGACACGGTCATGCAGTACATCAGCCAGTTGGTAGCAGACGGCGAAATGGACTGTGAGTACATCGTGGCGGAAGGCGAACACTCACAATTCGAAATCGTCAAACACGCCTCCGCTTGCGGAGCGCGTGTGTTCTGCGGTTCCAGCGGCGTCGGCTGGATGTACGCCATGGAATGTCTGACGGTAACTCCCGCTCTGCGCATCCCCTTGGTTGCCATGGTGGGCAACCGGGCGCTCGACGATCCCGGCGCCTTCGGTGTGGAACACAACGATGCCCTGGCCGTACGCGATCTAGGCTGGATGTTGACCTGGGTCGATAGCGCGCAGGAAGCGTTGGACACCGCTTTGATCGCCTATCGCGTGGCGGAAGATCGCCGCATGTTCGTTCCTTTGGCGATTAGCTGCGATGGCGCGTTCCTCACTCACTCGCAAGCCCTGGTCAAGATCCCGGCGGCGGAGCAGGTCAAAAAGTTCCTGCCTCGCTACAACCGCGGCGATCTGCTGCTCCACCCCGACAACGTCATTTCGGTGGCCCCACAGGCCAACGAGGACTGGGTGATGGAGATTCGACGGCAGAACTACGCAGTCACCGAGATTGCCTGCGATGTGATTCGCGAGGTCTACGCCGATTTCGAGAAAACGTTCGGGCGCAAGTACGGCAATCCCTTCTTCGAAGAATATATGACCGAAGATGCGGACATCGTACTGCTGGGCATGGGAACGATGTCGACCCCGGTAAGAGTTGCGATCCGGAAGCTGCGCGAGGAAGGCAAGAAAGTCGGATTCGTGCGGCTGCGCTGGTTCCGGCCGTTTGCTGGTCCGGAACTTGCCAAGTGCCTGGAGCGTTTCAAGGCCGTCGGCGTAATCGATCGCGATTTCTCATTCGGTTCGCCCGATCTTAGCGGTGTCGTGGCCACTGAAGTTCGCTCGGCCATGTATACCGGGGCAGCCACGCGGCCACCTGTACTGGGCTTCATCTGCGGGCTGGGTGGACGTGAAGTGACACTGCCGGACGTGGAGAATATGGCGGAGATCACCTTCGAAGCCGCCAAAGGTAAAGCGCAACCCCTGACGCAATGGATTGGGGTGCGGGGATAGCGCGTTTCGACGCGTTTCCAAAGCCGGAAAGGATAACAACCATGAGCACTTTTGTAGACGAAAAACCGACGCAAGACCTGGAACCCTTCAAAGGAGTCAAGAAGGTTCCCCACGAGGAATATTACACATCCGGCCACCGCACCTGCCAGGGCTGCGAGTCTGCGCAAATCATGAAACTGATGGCGAAGGCTGCAGGACCCAGAACGGTCGTTCTGGGCAGCACTGGGTGCATGTACGTGGCTAACACCTCTTACTACGCTACCCCCTGGGGCGTGCCCTGGATGCACACGCAACTGGGCAGCTCGGGCTCCAGCGCACTGGGAGCGGCCGCGGCATTCCGCGTCCAGATGCGCAAGGGCTTCATGAAGGACGAGCCCATCAACGTCATCGCCTTCTGCGGCGATGGCGGCGGTGCGGACATGGGCTTGGGCGCTATCTCAGCCACCATGTGCCATCCCGACTACAACCTGCTGATCCTGATGTACGACAACGAGTCGTACGCCAATACCGATATCCAGATTTCCGGGACATCGCCATATGGCGTCAACACCTCGTTCAGCACCCCAGGAAAAGTGAAGCGCATCATGAATCACCGCTGGAAAAAGAACATGGCGCCGCTGATAATGGCTGGCCATCCCACAGTGAAGTATGTAGGAACCATCTCTACCTCCTACCCGCTGCAGGCGATGAACAGCGTCCGCAAGGCGCTGTCGATCGGCGGTCCTACCTTCATTCACTGCCTCAACCCTTGTCCTAAAGGCTGGGACTTTGATCCCATCCTTTCGTTCGAACTGGGCGAACTGGCCGTGAACACCGGCATTTGGCCTCTGTACGAGATCGAATGTGGCAAGCTGAAGCTCTACGGCAAAACGAAGGACATTGCGAACGGCAGATTCAAACGTCTTCCGGTTCGTGATTACCTGCTCAAGCAGGGAAGGTTCGCGCACTTTATCGAGGAAGATATCGAATACTTCCAGAGCAAGATCGATGAGATGTGGGACAAGTGGCTGGTGCCGGGAATCATTCCGCTCCAGAAAGAAATCGAAGCTGATAATCCGCCCTCCCTGTAAGGGGCGGGTCGCTGCTTCCACCGATCCTGTCGGAACTGAATAGGAGACTGGTCAATTTGCAATTCGGCAAGATTGACAAGATGTGGTACAAATGGCCGGTGCCAGGAATCATTCCGCTCGAGAAAGAAATCGAAGCTGAGACCCCGCCCTTTAAGGGGGCGGGGTTTTCATTTACCCGGACGATTTCCGGCAAGGAGTGGTAAGCGAGAAGAAAAGACCAATTCTGACAATTTCCCAGGAGGATGCCTATGGCCACGAATGTGACCTCCTTAGTTCCCACCGAACCCAAGATCGTCAACCGCTGGCTTCAACTCATTGCAGGCGTGGTCGCGATGATGGCCATCGCCAATCTTCAATACGCCTGGACCTTGTTCACTACGCCCTTAACGAAAAGCTTGAACGCAACCCTGGCTGCCGTCCAGGTGGCTTTCGCCGCATTCATCCTTTGCGAAACCTGGCTGGTTCCGTTCGAAGGCTATCTCATCGATCGTCTTGGCCCTCGTCTGGTCATCGGTATCGGCGGCATCTTGGTCGGCCTTAGCTGGATCGGATCGGGAATGGCGGGCAACCTGCATGCCCTGTATTTCTGGTACGCCCTCGGTGGCGTCGGCGCCGGTGCTGTGTACGGCGGCTGCATGGGCAACTCGTTGAAGTGGTTCCCCGATCACCGTGGCATGTGCGCCGGGTTCACCGCTGGTGCGTACGGCCTGGGAACTGCACTGACCGTGGCGCCGATCGCCAAGATGATGAAAGTCTCCGGATACCAGCACACTTTCATCTTCTGGGGCATTATCCAGGGCATTATCTGCTTCGCCGCCGCCATGCTGATCGTCGCTCCGCCCAAAGGCTGGATGCCTAAGGGGTGGACGCAAGCGAGCGCCAAAGTTAGAACATCCGCCTACGATATGACTTACTGGCAGATGCTGAAGCAACCATCGTTCTACGTCATTTACATCATGATGACGCTGGTCGCCTTCGGTGGTCTGGTGGTTACTGCCCAGATCAAACCCATCGCCATCTTCTACCACGTCGACAAGGTCATCGTCTTGTGGGGCATGTCGGCCCTGGTCGTGGCCATCGAACTGGACCGCATCCTGAATGGCCTTTGCCGGCCATTCTGGGGCTGGGTTTCCGATCACATAGGGCGTGAGAACACCATGTTCATCGCGTTCATGGGCCAGGCCCTGGCCGTCCTGGGCCTGCTGAGGTTGATCAGTCATCCGGTGTGGTTCGTCGTGATGACTGGCCTGTGCTTCTTCGGATGGGGCGAGATCTTTTCGCTCTTCCCGTCCATCGTTGGCGACCTGTATGGCAGGAAATGGGCCACGACCAACTACGGCGTTGTCTACACGGCCAAAGGTTTGGCGTCCATCTTCGCCGGACCTGTGGCCGCCATGGCCAGTGTCAAGACCGGCTCCTGGATGGCGATTTTCTGGGTCATGATTGCCTGCAACGTGGTCGCCGCGTTCCTGGCACTGTTCTGGCTGAAACCGGTTGCCATCAACACCTACGAGAAGGCACAGGAAATGCTTCGTCTGGAGGAGGCAGCGGCGAGGCCTGCTTCCTAGGGTAGTTTGCTCGGCGCTGTCGGCATTGGCGCACGCCTCCGCGGCAAAATAGACGGAGGACGAGAAACATCTGGCGGGTGTTGGCCGGTAGTCATTGGCTTGGAGCGCGGTCAGGACAAATGGCACGAGGCGGTTGGGCCGCGGCCGCGTAAAACCCGAGCCCACTCTGGTGCTAGCTCCCCAGCGGCCTATTTTTCGAAAACCGAAACGCAGGACACCCTCGTTTTCTCCTCTGCCAAGACTGAGAGCAACGCACGCTATCCTTGCCTGCCGCAGATGTGGGTTACCTCGCCTTAAGAATTTCTAGGGAAGCTGCGAGAAATGCAGGGGGCCCGGCCTTTTGCCGTCGAGCGACGGCTGAGTGAGTGTCCTCACTCTTGGCATGGCCGGGCCCCAATTTGCGGTATTCAATTTTTAGCTCCTGCCAAATTATTATTAGACCGCTTCTGACCTCGGCTGTCGGTGATCTTTATCACGAATGCACGGTCAATTTGCCGTCGATCCTAGACCTCCGTCCAATACCCGCAATCAGTGACAACCCACTCCGCTGTCGAAAGCTGGCAGATGCGCATCCATAGTGAGTACCGGTCAAAGTGTTAAAATCAGTCCCAGTTTCCTATGAACCTGCACCGCATCTTTGTGGGTTGACGACTTGGCACCACGCGATCCGTAGGAGCGCTGAAAATCGACACGCCGGCCGGTAACTGCCAGCAGCGAGTGACTTCAATCACAGCTTTGAGTGAGGAAGGGCATTGCAGCACCCTTCCAGAACAGCAGAAAATGGGTCTCGCGGAAATTTTGGGGCGTGTGCGGTTCCAGGCGATCGGGATCGCTTGAGTTTTGTCCCCAGGTCAGCTCCCCGCGATTGACCCCAAGGGCACCGGCATCAAGGAGGATTCAAAATGGCATCAAACACTCTCACCATCACCGATAATCGCACCGCCACAAACTACAACCTGCCGATTGAAAACGGCACAATCCGGGCTATGGACTTGCGGAAGATCAAGACCGGCCCTGACGATTTTGGGCTCATGACCTACGATCCCGCGTTCATGAATACTGCGTCCTGCCGCAGTGCCATCACCTTTATTGACGGCGACAAGGGCATCCTTCGCTACCGGGGCTACCCCATCGAAGTGCTGGCGGAACACTGCACTTTCCTGGAGGTTGCCTACCTGCTGCTGTTCGGCGATCTGCCCGCTCCCGAGGATCTGAAAAACTGGATCAACGAGATCACCCATCACACTATGCTGCATGAAAACACAAAACAGTTCATGGAGGGCTTTCGCCACGATGCCCACCCAATGGCCATGCTGGTGAGCACGGTGGCAGCCTTGTCCGCCATCTATCCCGAGGCTAGAGAGATTCACGATCCCGCCAACCGGCTGCAGCAGATCAAGCGGCTGATTGGCAAGATGCCGTCCATCGCGGCCATGTCGTATCGGCACAGTCTCGGCTACCCGTATGTGTATCCGGACAACGATCTCACCTATCCCGAAAATTTCATGAACATGTTGTGGAGGATGGTGGAGCCAAAGTACGTGGCCAATCCTGTGTTAGCCCGCGCGTTGGACATTCTTTTCATTCTGCATGCCGACCACGAGCAGAACTGCAGCACCAACGCCATGCGGGCGGTGGGCAGCGCCCAGACCGATCCGTACCTGTCAACCGCGGCCGCGGCTGCTGCTTTGGCCGGACCTCTGCACGGCGGCGCCAATGAAGCCGTTCTGATCATGCTCGACGAAATCGGTTCCAAGGCGAATGTCCCTGCCTACATCAAGAAAATCAAGGAAGGCAAGGGCAAGCTGATGGGCTTTGGCCACCGCGTTTATAAGAACTACGATCCGCGCGCCAAGATCATCAAGTGGACGGCCGAGAAAGTATTCGCAGTCACGGGCGGAAACCCCAAACTTGACATCGCGCTGGAACTGGAGCGGATCGCCCTTGAGGACGAATATTTCGTCACGCGCAAACTGTATCCCAACGTAGACTTTTACTCGGGAATCATCTATCAGGCCATGGGCTTCAAGCCGGAAATGTTTACCGTGCTGTTTGCCATCCCGCGCACCGCAGGCTGGCTGGCTCAATGGCAAGAGATGGTCATCGACCCGGAGCAGAAGATCGCGCGCCCGCGGCAGGTCTACACCGGACACGAAGAACGGCAGATTGTGCCGGCAGAAAAACGCACGCCGGCTTTGGCCCCAACGCGTTAGAGCCTGGCGCCTTATGATGCCGGCAGACTCGGTCACCGGCGGGTGGCCCGAGTGGCAGATGGCCCGGGCCCCGCGTCCATCCTGACTCTGAAGGATTCCCCGTCCAAGCCTCCGCTTGGGCGGGGTTTTTCGTTAGTCACTAACTCGACGGCTTTTTGAACGGCAGGGCAAGACCATTCCGGTGGATTTACAGCAACCCTTAGCAGCGAATCCGCATTAACGAAAGCGCCGGGACATACTAGCGCTTGCTAGCGCTAAGATGCTGGTGCCCTGTCGGCGTGAGCGCAAAGAACTATTTCTTTGCCATGAATTCACGGAGAATCCCATTGCATTCCCGCCAGCATACAGTTTCGCTGTGTGGACTGTGCCGCCCATCCTCGATAAAACGCATCTCCGCGCCAGCCAGCGCGTCGTGGGCTCGTTCGATCTCTCCCGGCTCCGTTCGAGGATCTCCTCTCCCGTGCACAAATGTCACCGGCACTTTCAGCCCGCCCAGCCGCCCGTCGTACAAATCTTCGTCTGCTCGCATGCTGGGGGCGGCGAGTCTCAACCAGACACGGCAATTCCGCTGTACCACATTCCTCCATTGCTCCTCGCCATGATCCACCACCAGCAACCTTTGTGCCTTTTCATTTACGTCCTCCGGTTGCGCCGCAAATCGCTTGAAAAAACTACGCGAGTTCGGCTTGTCCCGGTAGAAATGAAATGCTTCCAGAATCAGTCGCGCGCACCTTTGTGGCGCCGACAGCCCGATCATCGCGGCAATCACCGCTCCATCGCTGTGTCCCCAAAAAGCCGCTCGCTCGATCCCCAGTGCATCCAGCACAAGAAGGGTCTCCTCCGCTGCCCGGCGATGAAAGTCCGTCGGCATCTGCCCCGGCAATCGCGTTGAGCGCCCGTAGCCGGACCGATCCGGAACCACAAAGCGGACTTGCTGCCCCAATGCGTCGATCTGCCGGTCGATCGGATACACCCCATAACCCCATCCCCCATGCAAAAACACCACTGGCCGTCCTCTGCCTACATCCCGGTAGTGAATCCGAACCGGTCGAACTCCAGGTGCATGCGGCGAATTTGGCAATTCCACAAACGGCATGTGATCTCAACTTGTTTCGCTGGCGAACCTCTTGAGTCCAGAGAAGTGTGGCTCTGTGGAAAAGTTCCAAACCAGACTTTTCCACCGACCTTGCGAATCGCGCCAAAAGCGCGCGATTAGCACTTTCCCGCAGCCGCAGCGGGCGGTGGGTCTTTGGTTACATTTCCAATGTCTCGACGGTCGGCCCCAAGGTTACATTCTTAAATGGCTCGATGTGATCGGGCCAGCCAGCGGGTTCATGCCGCGACGGGCGCGGACTCACGTGCTCCTTGCCGGGATTCGGGCCGGTATGCAGTCCGTGCCCATGTAAGGCTGCAGCGCCTCCGGAATGCGCACGCTGCCATCGGCTTGCTGATAGTTCTCCATGACGGCAACCCAGGTGCGTCCAACTGCTAGCCCGCTGCCGTTCAACGTGTGCAGGAATTCAGTCTTGCTCTTGCCTTCGGGACGGTAGCGGATATTCGCCCGCCGCGCCTGAAAAGTTTCGAAGTTCGAGCACGAAGAAATCTCGCGGAACAAATTCTGTCCCGGCAGCCAGACTTCAATGTCATAAGTCTTGGCCGAAGAGAATCCCAGATCGGCGGTGCACAACGTGACCACGCGATAGTGCAGGCCAAGTTTCTGCAACACGGTCTCAGCATCGTGGGTCAGCTTCTCCAGTTCATCGTACGAAGTCTCCGGACGGGAGAACTTCACCAGTTCCACCTTTTGAAACTGGTGCTGACGGATAATTCCCCGCACATCCTTCCCATACGACCCGGCTTCGCTGCGAAAACAGGGAGTGTAGGCGGTCAGGCAGACTGGCAAGCGCGCGGCGTCAAGCACTTCGTCGCGATAGAGATTCGTGACCGGCACTTCGGCCGTCGGAATCAACCAAAGATCTTTCTCGCCGTGCGGCACTCGAAACAGGTCCTGCGCAAACTTCGGAAGCTGGCCCGTGCCATACATCGACTCGGAATTCACCAGATACGGCGGAAGCACCTCGGTGTATCCGTGCTCTCGGGTGTGCAGATCGAGCATGAAGTTGGCGAGAGCCCGCTCCAATCGCGCACCCAGCGCCCAGTACACGGCGAATCGGGCACCCGACAGCTTGGCAGCACGTTCTAGGTCGAGCACCCCCAACTCTTCGCCTAGTTCCCAGTGCGGCTTGGGCTTGAAATCGAAGTGAGGCGGCGTGCCCCAGCGGCGAGCTTCCACGTTATCTTCGACGCTCGTCCCCACCGGCACGCTGGCGTTTGCCAGATTCGGAATAGAGGTCAGAATCTCGCGCAAGCGCGCTTCCTGTTCGGCCGCCTTTTTCTCCGACTCCGCAATCTGCTCGCGCAGGTCTTTGGTCTCGTTAATCGCCGCGGAAGCGTCCTGCCCGCTCTTCTTCAGTTTTGCAATTTCCTCGGAAGCCCGGTTGCGGCGCGCCTGCAGAGTTTCCGCCGCCGTGATGGCCTGTCGGCGCTCGGCATCGATGGTGCGAAAGTCTTTCAAGACCTCCGCCGGATTCATTCCGCGCTGCCGCAGCTTTTCTTCCACCAGCGCCAAGTTGTCACGAACAAAATTTAAATCAAGCATTCTTCTTTAACTTTAGCTGAAAAACGCGATTCCGTGCACGCGGACGGGATCGCTTGGGTGCGTGAGAGCTGGCTGGGTCGTCCCTCCGGGACTTGACTCACTGATTTCACTTTCCCAGCGCTGAAGCGCTGGGCTAAGCTGGTTCGCCCCTGCGGGGCTGGATTCTGTAGTATTTCGCCGCCCATTTTCTCCTGTAAACTAACTCGCGATGAGACCCCCCCGTTCCTTGCGCGTGGCGCTGCTGTTGCTCTGCTTGACCCTCGTCTTGCTCGGCTCGATTTCGGGCGCGTTCGCGTCCGCTTACAACGCCCATCCTAAGCTCGTTGTGGTCATCGTGATTGACCAGTTCCGCGGCGACTACCTGGAACGCTATCGCGACCAGTTCGGCGACGGAGGCTTCCGCCTGTTTCTCGATCGCGGCGCTTATTTCACCGACTGCAACTACGACTATGCCAACACCCGCACGGCCCCAGGACACGCCACCCTGTTTACCGGAAGCTACACCAGCGGACATGGCATTGTTGCGAACGAATGGTGGGACCCGCAGAAAAAGAAGCGAGTAACGTCGGTGGAAGACGATACGACGAAACTTGTTGGTGTCGACCGCGTTGGGCCGGGCGCATCGCCACACAACCTCCTGAGCGACACGCTCGGGGACGAGTTGAAACTGGCCACGGGCGGCAAAGCCCGAGTATTCGCCATCTCGCTGAAGGATCGTGCGGCCGTCTTGCCCGCCGGATTTTCCGGAGACGCCGCCTACTGGATCGATCCCAAAAGCGGCGACTGGATCACCTCCTCGTACTACCGTCCGGATCTTCCCGAGTGGGTGCGCAATTTCAACGGCAGACGTCCTGGGGAAGGACGCGCGCAGAAATTCTGGAACCGCGAATGGAAAGACAGCGACGGAAACAGGCTCGGCTCGACCGCGCCGCGCAACGGTAAAGACGGCGCGGCTGCCGGATTCTACGAGGTCGTCGACTCCACTCCCTTCGCCAATGATTACCAGTTCGAATTTGCCAAGGAACTCGTTTTGTACGAGAAGCTGGGCGCAGGCTCAGCGACGGACCTGCTGTTGATCAGCCTCTCGGCCAACGATATTCTCGGCCACCAGGTTGGTCCCGACTCTCCACAAATGCGCAGCATGGCGCTCGAACTCGACCGAAGTTTGGCGGAGTTCTTCGGCTTCCTCGGTCATCAGATCGGGATGGCCAACGTGTGGATGGCGCTCTCCGCCGATCACGGCGTCGCGCCTCTGCCTGAATTCGCGAAAACTCTTCGACTGCCCGCAGCCAATCTCGACGCGAAAGCGTTGCGCGAACAGATCAACTCCCTGCTCTCGAAGAAATATGCAAAGAAAGCCGACTACGTGCTCGATCTCGATTACCCGCTCGCATGGCTGAACCAAGACGCGTTCGCCGGAATCTTGCTCGGACGCTTTGCCGGACAACATGAATCCGAGGACGAAGCCGATGCGGGCGAAGCCATGAAGCAAGCGGGATTGGCCGGATACTTTACGAAGTCGCAGTTGGCGCGTGGAGAAACTCCCGCCAACGAGATCGGACGCCGCTATGCCCACAGCTACTCGCCCGAAGGGGGATGGTATGTGATCGGAATCCCGGCTCCGTTTCAAGTCGGAGTCAAGACGGGCACCGATCACGCATCGCCTTTCTCGTACGATACTCATGTGCCCCTAGCCTTTTATGGCCTCGTCTTTCAGCCGGGAATCTACCGGACTCACGCCGAACCGGTCGACCTCGCGGTGACGCTAGCCTCGTTGCTCGGAATCAATGCACCCGCCCAGGCCACCGGAAGAGTGCTGACGGAAGCGCTGCAACCGCCGCATCATTCCACGGCATCGTCCGCCGCGCCGTCATCCCTTCAACCCGCGATGCCCGCCGCCGCACCGCACGCCGGGGGAGCCCAATGACGCCCATCGGCAATCCGGACTTGTCCGTCAGCTTCGCCGGCATCGAGCTGAAGAATCCGATCATCGCCGCTTCCGGTACCTTCGGCTATGGCATCGAGTTCGAAGACATCGTGCATCTCGACCGGCTCGGCGGTTTAGTCGTCAAAGGTCTGTCCAAAGAACCGATGACCGGGAATCCGCCACCGCGGCTGTTTGAGACCGCTGCCGGAATGCTGAATGCCATCGGACTGCAGAATATCGGTGCGCTCGCGTTCCTCGCGGAAAAACTCCCGGCGTTGCGGGAGAAAAAGAATGTGGTCGTGTTCGCCAACGTCTTCGGCTACACCCGCGCGGATTACGAGCAGACGATTGAGATCCTTAATCAGGGCGAAGGGATTGCGGCGTACGAGATTAACGTATCTTGTCCGAACACGTCGCAGGGCGGCATTCAGTTTGGCAGCGATCCGCACTTGCTCGATGAAGTGGTGCGGACTGCGAAGCGCGTGGCGTCGCGGCCGATCATCGTCAAACTCTCGCCCAACGTCACCTCGATCGCCCAGATGGCGCGCGTTGCCGAGGAAGCGGGCGCCGACGCCATCTCCCTGGTGAACACGTTTCTAGCCATGGCGATTGACGCGGAAACGCGGCGCCCAAGAATTGCCAATGTAACCGCCGGCCTCTCCGGCCCGGCCATCAAGCCAATCGCGCTGCGCATGGTCTACGACGCAGCTCACTCGGTCAAAATTCCGGTGATCGGCATGGGCGGAATCACCACCGCGGCGGACGTAGTGGAATTCATGCTGGCAGGAGCAAGCGCCGTGCAGGTGGGAACTGCGAGTTTCTTCGATCCGGTGGCGACGGAAAAATTAGTGGAGGAACTGACCGTCTACTGCCGCGAACACCGCATCGAGCGCCTCAGCGACTTAACCGGTGGTCTGCTGACCGACTGATAAACGCAATATACTTTATCTGTCATCCTTCGCTTCGCTCAGGATGACAGGGTTAGTCGGACGACAAGGTGTTTCGGCAGTCTGCGTCTATCGTCCGCTAGCGTGCCAGATCGATCCCGGCGACTGATAGTTCAGCCCTTCGCCCCACATCACGTGCGTATCCCCGTGGTTGTCGATCGCGAGTCCGAAGTAGTCACCGAAAGGAAAACGGAAACCTTCCTTACTGATATAGCGATAGCCCCGCACGTAGCTTGAGATCCTGATCTCATCCCCCCAGGTCGCTCCGCCGTTGCTCGAACTCCGATAGTAGGTGTTCCAATACGGAGAGTTGCGCTTATCCATCCAAGCTATGCGGACGTCGCCGGAGTTTCCGGCAACGATCGTCGGGAAAGCATGTTCCACGCCCGGTTCGGCGTAGGAAACGTTAACGCGCGGCAACCAGTTTTCGCCGGCGTTGGTCGATGACGAGAAATAAATGCGCTGCGGGCCCATCGGCGCGCTGCCCGCGCTCCAGAGTGCGTAAAGAGTTCCAGCGGCGTCCGACGTCAGAGCGACCTGCGCGCCCAGAAACGCCTCGCCACAGTCCTCGCCCGTGCAGCCGGGCGCCGAGGCTGAAACGTCGAGCAGAGTCGCGCTCCAGGCCTTGCCCGCATCCGACGACTTCGCAAGATACAGGTTCACCGCGCCCCGCGCTCCTCCGGCTTTTGAGTAGGAAGCCCAGGCCAGATACGCATTGCCTGCGGGATCGACCGTGGCCGCACCCAGCAGAGACCATCCCGGACGGCTGTCAGCATTCACGCGCGTCGATGTAAAGCCGCGCCCTCCATCCTGCGAGGCCGCCACCCACACCTCTTCTTCATGATTGAAAGCCACGTAAACGCTCTGGCCGCGCACCGCCAGCGCCGGCTTATCGAGTTCCGCGTCGCTGCGAACTGCCATCGTAAACGCCCACGTGGCGCCGGAGTCCACCGACTTAGCGAGCATGACCACGCGTTTACTGTTCTGCAGCCACGCTGCATACACGGTGCGGCGGTCCACCGGATCCACGGCAATCTGTGGGTCAAACTGGCCCGCACCGGATTCGAGCATTACGCACGGAGTCTGCCAGGTCTTGCCGTTATCGTCGCTCGCCACCAACAACATGGTTGGCACGCGGCAGCCCTTGCAATCGGGCACTCGCCCGTAGTGCGGATAAAGAACGTAGATCCGGCCCGAACCATCGGCCGCCACGGCTGGTTCCCACTGGTCGCCGCTGGTCAGACCGACCCGCGTCTGCGCGGAAAATTGCGGCGACGACGCCCAAGCCAGGTTCAAGTTAGCCAGCGCGAACAACAGGACCACGAGTTTCGGAACGACGAGTTTGGAATAAGCGGAGCGCATGCAAGCCATCGAACGTAAATCGGGGCGGAGGGGGAGAAACTGGACCCTGACTTCGAACTTTATCCCGAAGCCGGTCGCCGGTCAACCGCCGCTGCCCTAACTAGCGGTCAGCAAGATGGGCATCCCGGAAGTAACCACCAAAGTATGCTCAAAATGGGCCGACAGCGCGTGATCGCCCGTCCGCACCGTCCAGCCATCTTTTTTGCCGCCCCACTCGGCGGTTGTGTCTGTGACACGGCTTACTCAGAAGCTATTGCTGCAGCCTCCTTCTAGTCCAGTCGCCAAAGCGGAAACCACGAATGAAATGGTTGTTGTCGCAGTGATGCTGAGTGGCCGATTTGTGAGTGAGTTAGGTCATGAATAGATTACGAATAAGATCAGCTGAATTCGGAGCGCGGGGCTCGGGGAGAATACAGCAGGAGCAGCAGGAAGCCACCCAGATAGAAACCCCAGACGTTAGCGAGCGTAAAGCCGGATATCCGCAGAATGAGCCCGAACAAGCCCAACACCTCGCACAAAGCGTACAAGAACAGGTAGTTCGTTCTCCAGCGCGCCACCGCTACACGGTCATCGGACCTTTCTTTCAGCGCCGCTTCGGACGGCAAGACCAGCGTCCGGCGCACCACCACCGTCGCACCCACGACGCTGATCGAAATAAAAGAGAGGGCGTGAAACAAGGTATTCGCCGGATTGCGCGTAAGTGTCCGGGCGATCATTTCTCCCGCCACCGCGTACAGCGCGATGCTCACCAGCATGGCGAATTGAACCTGGCGCACCAGCCGTACTGCGGCTCTCATAACTATAGATTCTGCGCCTAAACTCGAGCCCCGTCATGCCATATCTTTCTGAGACCCCTTTTGGTAATGGCGCAAACTTTCAGCAGCCCATTGTGTGGGCTAATGGTCGTGATGGTTCAAAGCCGGGCGAACTCTCAGAAAAACCTGGAACGAGACTGGATTTTTCCCGTAGGAGGAGTCCAGGGTTGAGGGTTTCGTGTAAACCGTAATGTCAGCGCCCATGCCCAACTGCCAGAGCCGGCTCTGGACGAGGTCGTGCGCGCCGCCAAACGTGTACGCTCCAATTCGGAAGCTCGGAAGCAAAGGATTGTCGGGAAATAATTCGTCTTTGTCGACCAGTTCCATCCGCGAGAACGCATAATTGCGCGACTTGAAGTTCGCCGTCGTCTCCAACAGATAACTATCCAGATTGTGGTCATCCGCTTCCTTGTGCACTCGTCCCCACACCACCGACGTGGTCCACGAGCCTCTCGCGAACGGCCGCACATATTCCACCGAGGCTGTCTGCCGGCGCTGGCTACCGGGTTCGAGCGCCTCGGGATGCTCCAGCCGTCCATAGCTGTACTGCGCCGTCCAGTTCCGCGATGGGGCGATGCTTAAGCGTGCCGACCAGGAATCCAGCGGCGCGAACTGGATGCTGTAGCGCTTTTCGTCCGGCTCGCGGCCATTGAACACCGAGCCTTCAATTTTCAACCGGTCCACGACGAGTCCCGTGGTGATCACTCCGAAGCTGGTATGAGTGGAATCCTGCAAATGATGAGACAACGGCGCCATCGGCAACTCCGCCGCGGAAGCGCGGTGCATGTAGGCCACCGGACCGAGCGCCGGTTCGCCCACGACCGCGCCATAAAACTCCCATGAAATTTTTCCCTTGATCGGAACCTTGGCCGGAACTCTGATCGGTCGCGTGTAATAGAACGAGAGTTCGGAAAATACGTTATGCGGATGCTGGTGGTCGACCAGCGGTTGACCGTGATAGGTTTCGCCCGTCTGGAAAAGCTCGGGGAACCCCGGATGCGGCGCAGTCAGCGACTCGGCAGAAAACATTTCGCGAAACATGATGCTGCCGCGCCCCAGTTTGTGCTGCTCCATCAGCATCAGCCAGTTCACCGACTCAGCCTTACCCTCGCCGCGCGGGCCGCCCTGCTGGTTGTAATCCACAAAGACTACGCCGTGCGCCATCAGATCCCAGGCGCCAACCGACTTCATCCACAAATGTCCGGGCGTCGCCGCGGGCTGCCATCCCGTGCCTGAACCATGGTGCGGTGACGGCATCCAAGCCGGTGCCGGCTGCGACATATCCATGCCTGGCATGTCCATGTTGGGCATGTCCATCTTTTGTTCTGTCGGATTTTGCGGTGTCTGTTCTTGCAGATCACTCCCATGAGCTTCGGAGACGACGTCCTGCGCTCCAGCGAACGATACCCACAAGTTAATTACCAAGAAACTCACGATAAACGCTCGCACGTCAGACCCCTCATGCGCAAAATTCATGCGTGAAAGATAAAGTTATTGATGCTGTGATTGAAGATCGCCTTAGGTGGGGAAGGAGACTAGATCCGCAGCGGAGTCGTACCAGGCGGATCTGCGGAGAGAACCATCAAAACTTCCAAACTGCTCAAGAAGCCTATAGTGAGCGCAGGCTTGATTTGCAGAATGACTCGTGAGCGTGGAGCTGAAGGTTGTGGGGAATGCGAAGCTGGGACCACCGCTGCGTCATGACCGGTCAGGCAGCACTGGTAGCTCACCGGCGCCGGCCGCGGGGAACCAGGAAGATTCTTGCCGCCGTGCGCGTGGCAACCTGCTGGACGCGCACCGAGGCCTACCGACTGTCCTGCAAGCGACGCGGACGCGTGACCAACCTCTACCAAAGCGTTCGTCGCCAAGGGCGCCATCACGAGCGCCGGGATCAAAAGAAGCCCCAGAATTTTTGACCCGAACTTCATTATTTCCCCATTACTTCCACCGAACTTCAACCATGCGCCGTCACGACCCGGTAATCTTCACCCTTATTTCTTCCGGCAGCCGCTCGCGGATCTCCGCCGGCAGCCTGTCATGCACGTGTCGCGCCCCCAGCTTAGCCGCGTCCACAACCGCCATGGGCGCCGGAGTAGCCACGGCCACGATCAACCAGATCAGCGCCGACAGGGCGAAGCCCGCCAGCGCGCCGACCTCCAGCCAGAAAGCGTGGCGCAGTCCAAAATGCCGGATCACGGCAAACGCCAGCAGAAACACGGCGGCCGATGCCGAAGCCAGCACAATCAGCGAAATATCGATGATGCGGTGCAGTTTCTGGCGGCCGCGGCAGTGTTCGCAATCGGCGAAATGCAACTCGTAATCCCCGCGCATCTCCGGAGCCAGACCGGAAATATCGTAGCGCCATCCCGCAAGGATTTTCCCTACAATCGGTTCAACGCACTCGCTCATAAGAGGCTACAGCCGGATGGGTGCAAGAACTTCCGTCTGGGTCGCCAGCAGCACACGGTTGTGCCACAGCCCCTGACGGCCGCCGAGCGCCTGTTCTGCCGCGGCTCGCGCGATTTCGGGATGGTTATTCTGTTCAGATAAATGGGCCAGAATTAAGTATTCAGCTCCTCCATCATAATCGCTGGAGAAAAATTCCGCGAGCGACTCATTCGACAGATGCCCCACCCGGCTCATCACGCGCTGCTTCACCGACCACGGATACGGCCCCGAACGCAGCATCTCTACATCGTGATTCGATTCCATCACCAGCACGCTGCAGCCCCGCAGATGGTCCCGCACGCTGGCCGGCATGTAGCCCAGGTCGGTGGCAAAACCAACCTTGACTCCTTCCGCGCGAAACGTGAAGCCCACGGGATCGGCCGCGTCGTGCGGAATCGTGAAGGGCATCACCTCAATATCGCCCACGCGAAAGCCTCGCCCGGCAGAAAAATGTTCCGACTTCGGCAGTTCCGGAATCGCACCCTCTTGGTCGCGCACTGCCCGGCTCCAGGCATGAAGCGTCGGCGCCGTCAGGAAGACAGGCACGTTCAGCTTTGTTGCCAGCCGCTGCAACCCGGCAACGTGGTCGGAATGCTCGTGCGTGATCAGGATCGCGGAAATTTCCTCGGTGCGTTCATTATTACGATCAGCGAGCGTCCGCAGCCGCTTGAAAGTTTCGCGGCCCGACAGACCCGCATCGACCAGAATGCGCGTTGAACTGGTTGCCACCAGCGCACAGTTCCCACGACTGCCGCTAGCCAGCACCGACACCGACACTCCCATAGCCGTAGCTTACCCCTACCGGCTGTGGAAACGGCAGCAGTTTTTCAGTAGTCGGTACCTTTGGTGGGAACCCCCCGCAGCCCGTCGCCCTTCCAACCGCCAACTCATTTCCTTGCGAACAGATTGTCAACCACGCTTCGCCCCATCGCTCCACCGAACGCGCCCGCAATTCCCGGCACGAACGCCAGAAAGGATTCGTAGATCTGCGCTCGATCCGGCTTCTGTGAAAGAAAGAAATACGCCAGCCACTCCACCACCGGCACAAACACTCCGACCAGCAGCACCCAGCGCCAGGGCCTTCGCGGGCTCAGAATTCCAAGTAGGATGTTCGCCGCCAGCACCACCATCGCCGTCAGCAGCAAATCACCCACTTTGATATCCAACCACCCCGCCAGCGCTCCCGACATGACCGCCAGCAAATAACAAAAACGGTCTCCGCCAGATTTCCTTTTAGGAAGAATTCCGCCCAATGCCGTGGCCATATCGCTATCTTACGAGTACGTGTAAAATCCGCGCCCGCTCTTGCGTCCCAGCCAGCCCGCATCCACCATTTTGATCAGCAGCGGACAAGGCCGGTACTTCGGATCCCCCAGCCCATCCTGCAACACCCGCATGATGTCCAGACACACGTCGAGCCCGATAAAATCCGCCAGCGTCAACGGCCCCATCGGATGCGCCATCCCCAGCTTGAACACTTCATCCACCGCCGGCGCCGTGGCCACGCCCTCCATCACCGCGTACATCGCCTCATTCAGCAGCGGCATCAGCACGCGGTTCGACACAAATCCCGGAGCGTCATTCACCGCCACCGGCGTCTTCTCCAGTTTCGCCGCCAGTTCGCGCACGATCTCAAACGTAGCCTGTGAAGTCGCGAGCCCTCGAATCACTTCGACCAGTTTCATCACCGGCACCGGATTAAAGAAGTGCATCCCGATGACCTTGTCGGCGCGCCCGGTCAGCGCGCCAATCTTCGTGATCGAAATCGAAGACGTATTCGAAGCCAAGATCACTTCCGGCCTCGGCTTCATCATGCGATCCAGGTCGCGGAAAATCTCTGCCTTGATCTCAAACTTCTCCGTCGCCGCCTCGATCACCAGATCGCAATCCCCCAGCTTCGTCCGATCCACCACCGCCGTAATCCGTTGCAACGTGGATACCTTGTCGCCCGCCGTAATCTTGTTCTTGGCCACTTCGCGATCAAGGTTCTTGCCAATCGTATCGAGCCCCCGATCCAGAAATCGCTGCTCCACCTCGCAGAGCACAACGTTGAACCCGCACCGCGCAAACACATGGGCGATCCCATTGCCCATCGTGCCCGCCCCAATCACTCCCACCCGTTGAATCGCCATGATTGCCTCACCCAAAGATTGCGTCGCCCAAAGATTGCCTCGTCAACCAGTTTGTCGTAGATCAAGCGCAAATAATCTTTTCACCAGGTGCGAAGGTGCACCCTCTTTTCGCGCCTTCGAAAAGTGGGCCGCCGGACGGCCAGCATCAGAGCGGTTCGGGTTTTACGCGGCCAGCCGGTCGAATCCGCGGAACAACCAACAACCGCCGATCAGGACGCCGGTGTTTCCGGGTTGGCTTGCACGATCAAACTGTGCCGCCGAGCCACACGACGCCGCTGCGATTCCTGTAGCGGTCCAGAGGCGGCAATCGCGCAGAGAACATAAAACAGCGCGGCGTTTGCCGGAATCTGCAGATTGAAATCGAGAAAGCTGTGCACCAGGATCCCCACACAACCAAGCAGAGCGGCCATGGTCATCGCGCCGCTGGCGCTCTCGGTCCAATTCTTAAGCTTGCCCGCAGCCCGGCGGAAGACCAGCACCAGAAACCAGATCGCGATTGAGAATCCGGCCAAGCCGGTCTCGACCAACAGTTGCAGATAATCATTGTGCGCCTGGTTCACGAAGAAGTTGGTGTAGAAACTGCGAAATTCCGGGTAGACAATCGGAAAGGTACCCAGTCCCCAACCGAGGAATGGTCTCTTGACCAGCATGCGCAAGCAGTCGCGATCGATGGTGAGGCGAACCCCTCCGCTAAGCTCTTCACGGGCTCCGGAGTGAATGCTGATCAGGCGCTGGGTGAGTTCGTTGCTACCCATCCAGACCAGAAAAGCAATCACCATCGCCAGAAACGCGCCCAGCATGAGGGGCTGTTTCCAACTTCCTTCGCGGTTGCGAACCAGAAGCACGCCCAGCACCACCATCTGCGCCATAAACGCGGCCATGCCTCCGCGCGAACCGGAAAGAAAAATGCTTCCCGCCATCAGCGCGGCGATCCCAGCCACCGCGAGCTTGCGGTTCCCGTCCGTGAAGCGAGTTGCGGCCAGCACCAACGGGAAGGGCGTGAGCATCTCCATCAGGCCGGCGTAATGATTGTGATTGACGTAGGGTCCGTAAATCAAGCCACCCTGTTCCAGGGGCGAAATCCAGTAAAGCTTTCCATTCGGCGCCAAACCTTGCAGCACCGCAAACGAAGCCACTACCGCCCCGTAGCCCGTGAACAACTTGGCCAGCAGCTCAAACTGCGAGGATCGACGCAGAGTCTGAGTCACTACAAACACCAGCATGCCGTAGGCAGCGTAGAGCAGCAAGTGAAAGTAGGTCACATGACGGTAGGCGGTTGTTCCAACCACCCACTGCACCAGCACCAGCGCAAAGAAGGCGGCCATGGGGCGGTAGAGCACGTTGTCGGAGACGTTGAGTTCGCGGTTGATCCACTGGCGGGATGCCCAAACCCCCAGCAGCAGCATGGCACATGCTTCCAAGGCAAAAATGGACCAAGGCTCGACGGCTCCAAACGCCAGCGGCCCGAGCAACAGGACGGCAGTGGCGCCCAGCAGCAGCGCGTTGTTGGTAAGTCTCGGTTGCGACGCTTTAGCGACGGGCGCGGGTTCAGGCTGCGTTGCCACGGCGGAACTCACGGGTTGTCCTTGGAATTGCCGGGGGATTTGTCGGACGAATCGTCGGGAGAAAGTTCGAAATCGTCGAGCCAAAGCATGCCGCGAATTGCTGCCCCCGCCGGGAAGCGCTCGATGGACAGCAAGAGCAGATTGGTGGAGTCCGGGATCGTCACTTTGGAATGAACTTCCTTCCAGAAGTCGGCATCGGTGAGCGAGTCACTGGCATACAGCGGCGCGCGTGTGTAGTAATCGCGTAGAACGATCTGCGGTCCGCCCGCGCCCTCAAAGTCCGCCGACTTGTAGAATGCCGAGAAGTTGTAAGTCGTTGCGCCATGCACCGGAATGAGTTGTTGAATCCCCGCGTCGTTGATCCCTGGGCCTTCGAAGGTGAGGGAAAGAGAGCGATGACCCTGGCGGAAGTCGCTCGGATCGAGCAATGGCCGGACTCCGGTTCGATTAACGTAGGTCCAGTCGAAGCCTCCGTTCAGGATGTCGAGGCTGAAATCTCCGTTCACCACCAGGTTGTCCTCCGTGGGCAAGTAGGCGGAGAGGCCAAGAATGTCAGCGCTTTGCTCCCAGGCAGACATGGCGGCGTCGGGACGATGCACTCCAATCAGATAACTCACGTATCCGTACAGAGAGCGGTTCTGAAATTTCTCGTGCAACTGCGCGAGCCGCTGCCAGGTTTTGATTGCCCCCTCGGTTTCCTGCTTACTCATCAAGAACGAGAGAAAGGCAATCAGGGAATCGGGGCGAGCCGGCACCACGTCGCGGAGCAGAACGTCCGTGTCCGGACGAACCCGCCAGCATGCACGCAGCGAGGCGTCCACCAGTGAAATGTCGTTCCCGATGACGACATGGAATTCGCGCAGGGCGCGGTCGATATCGCCGTCGATAAGAAAAAAATTCGCCGCTTCCCACGCGACATCGGGGGCGGTGGGCTCGGCCTGCAACGCGCGATCCAGCGCCGCTCGCTGGCCAGTGATGTCCCCGGTCACCTGATATGCGGCCGCCAGATCGAACCAATAGCGGGCAGCGTGGGGGTTGAGCTCGACGGCGGATCGAAGGCTGTCGATCGCGGACTGAGGATCACCGGCAACAAATAGAAGATAGCGCCCGAGCCGATGGCGATAGTCTGCATTTCCCGGCGAGAGACGCACGGCGCGCTGCAGCGATGGCAACTCCGCGCGCGAAGCAAAGAGGCTGGCCGCGAACTCTTTGCCGGTCAGAAAAAGATAGACGCAGGCGAGAAAGGCGACCCCAGCAGCGAACTGCCAACGTCGCCGGTTTGAAAGTGGAATGGCCATCAGTGTCAAACCGCTTTTTCCTCCGCCACCTCAAACCGCCTTCGGTTCCGCTTCTTTCCCAGAGTCGGGAGGCTCTTCCTGATAGTAGTGACTATATTTCCCCTGATACTCATAATAATAATAATAATCGGGGGAAGTTAGGTCGACCGCGTTCAGGAGCACGCCGGCGACGTGAGCATTGACCTGCATCAGGATGTCGCGGGCGCGGCGCAGTGCTTGTTTCGTGGTCTGGCCGGAACGAATAACCAGAATTGTGGCGTCGGCGCGGGGTGATAGCACGACCGCGTCGGTGACGGAAAGTGTAGGCGGAGTGTCGATCACGATGTGGTCGTACAGTTCGCGCAACTCCGCGATCAGGTCCCTCATGTTGACGGAGGCCAGCAATTCGGCAGGATTCGGGGGCGGCGTACCCGCGGGCATGATGAAAAGATTGGGCAGGATCGGAGAGGCCGTAATCGTCTGCTGCACGGTGGCGCTTCCGGTCAGCACGTTACTGAGACCGCTGCTCGGGCCCATGCCCAGGATATTGTGAACACTGGGGCGGCGCAAGTCCGCATCCACCAGGAGAACGCGGACTCCCTTTTGCGCGAGCACGATCGCAGTGTTGATACTGGTGGTGGTTTTGCCCTCCTGCGGACGCGCGCTGGTCACCATGACCACTTTAGGCGGCGCCCCAAGATTGGAAAGCAGAAGCGAAGTCCGCAGCGCGCGATACGATTCGGCCATCTGCGACTGGGGGCGAACCTGGGTTACCGTCTCCACGACTTCCTTGGAGGCGGTCAAAGCCAGCCGCTTGGCAGTCGCTCCACGATTGGCGGACTTGGAGCCGAGTGGGATCATCCCAAGAGAGGGAAGGCCTGAGATCACTTGTGCCTGCTCGGGGGTGCGAATGGTGTTGTCCATGTTCTCGAGCAGGAAGGCCAGGCCGACGCCGGAGATAACGCCCAGCACAAGCGCGAAAGTCAGGTTGCGGGGAATATTGGGTTCGCTGGGAGAGGTCGGAACACGGGCCGCATCAATGATACGAAAGTTATTGGAACGCAACCCGGCGGTGACGCCCGCTTCTTTCAGTTTTTCCAGCAATCCCTCGTAGAGTGTCCGGTTACTGTCCAGGTCGCGTTTCAGGATGCTGTACTCGATAGCGCTCTCGTTGAGTTTGTTCGCCTCCTGCTTTTGCTTTTCAAAGGAGTCTCGCAACATATTTTCGCGCTGCAAAGCGGCCAGGTACTGTCCCTTGAGGTGATCAACGGCCTTGTCGGTTTCCAATTGAAGCTGGCGGTCAATCTCCTTGAGCTGGTTGTTGAGCTGGGTGAGTTTCGGATACGAGGGACCGAACTGGGTGCTGAGGTCGGCAATCTGGATTCTGAGGCTAGCCTGCTGATCGCGCAACCTGCCCAGAAGTATGCCTGCGGGATCGGAAACGATGGCTGCCGATACCGCCACCGGATCATTGGACTGGGTCTGGCGATAGACGACTTCTTTCTGCATGCGGTCAGATTCGGCCATCGTCATTTCTTTGTTAAGTTCGTCGAGCTTCTCGGTGATGATGTTCTGCTTTTCGTCAGTGCCGAGAATCTCGTGCTCCTTTTGGTAGTGCACGAGCTTCTCCTGCGAGGTTTCCACCTTCATTTGCAAGTCAACGAGCTGTTTTGAAAGCCAGTCGGAGGCTTGCATGGTGGATTCGAACTTGGTCTTGAAGTTCTGCTCGACATAAGTGGCCGCGAGGGTATTCACTGCGCTGGCGGCGAGCTGAGGATCGGTGCTGGTGAAATGAATCTCGATGATTCGGGTGTTGGGAATAAGAATGACGTGGAGGTTTCCCCGAAAGCCCCCCAACAGAGCCGAGGTGCGGTTGGAATCGGTCTGCAGCGGATCGGCGACCAGGTTGGCTTGCTTTTGATCGGAATGACCGCCGAACTCGGGACGCTTATCCAGATTCAGTTGCCGGATCACCTGCAGCGCCATCAGGTCACTTTGCAGAATGCGGACCTCGGTATCCAGATCGCTTGGGTCGTAGTAATCCATCACCGGCCCCGAGTCCTTGAAGGTAATGAGATTCGAATCGGCCTTGTTGATGGCGATGCGGCCTACCGCGTCGTAGACGGGAGTCTGGCGCAGGCTGGCAACGGCGACGGTCATGAAGATGCCCACTATAACCGCGGTCACCATCCATTTGCGCTTGATAAGAACGCGCATGTATTCGCGCAGTGTTGATTCCTGCGACGGCAACACGTTATAAAGTGGGGAGCCGACCGGCCTCAGGAATTCAACCGATTCGCCAGGTAGTAGTTCGCGCGATCCGCCGTTACGCGGAGCGTCACTTCGCGGATCGTTACTTCGTGGAACCAGGGGCCCCAATGACATCGTTACTCCTTACTCCTTAGCCGCCACAAGCTCGATGCGACAGCCCGCCGCACCGACACACAGGTCTCCGCTCCAGCCGGACCTTATTCACAGCAAGCCGGGTAGACGAGAGCGGGCTGTTATGAAGAATTGGCCTGATTTTAGCATCCCGGGAGTGAGAACCGGCCAAAAATTACAGCTTGGCGATGTTGTTTAGGGTAAAGCTCTTTGCGTGTGGTCCCTAGTTTAAGGCTATCTTCTCCAGATCGCAGCCACCAGGGCTCAAACCCTTTAGCACCCACAGGACTTGGAATCCGCTTTGGCGAGCTTTGCTGAGGGCTTCCTCAATTTGAGTGGCAGGAGTTTCCGGCGCGGTCGGCAGCTCATACTGTGGGTAGCCCCATCCTATCGCCGCCCAGCCGATGTCTTCAAACTCGGGAAGCCCATTGACCATAGCCATGCCGGATTCTGCCGGGGCAATAAATGGGGTCGCCCCTTGCCCCACTTGACGCATATCCCAATAGAGGCGGTTGGTTTTTGGAATGTACAGTACGGCGGTTCTTCTAAGCGATCGGGGCTGACGGCCCAGGCTTTCCAAGCACTGCAGAATATTCTTCCGGGCCACAATCGCAGGGTCCCAGGTGGACGGACTCCTGTTGATCTGCCGCAACTGGCTGCGCCATTCCAGCGGTGACTTTCCCGCGATCGCGGCCCTCGCCTCGCCAATGGATTTCACCATGCGGTGCGCCGAACCTGTGGTCGTCATGAAGAGGTGGCCACACACCGCAATGGCAAGAATCAGCCCGAAAGATTCCGCCAAAGATATCCGGCCATTGCGCAGTTTGGCGGTGAGGCTGGACGGCTCAATCCTGGGGATAAATGCCGCGACGAACATACCAGCCAGGACGGCGTGGAACTCGGTGAAATATTTCCAGTTTGGGGAATAAAAATCAATCAGCAAATAGGGAATGAGACCGGCGATAACCGCTACGAACACTAATTCCACCGGGAGGCTCTCGCCACTGCGTATGGTCTGTAACATATCCACAAGGTTGTGCACATTCCGTACCCGTGCCCAGAGAAGAAGAAATAGCCAAGCCCACAGAAAATAAACAATGAAGAAATAGGGAACCCACTCAGGATGGATTCGGTCGAAGCGGAAAGGTGCAAAACCGGCCTTGACAGCTCCCACTTCTGTATGCATTTGCACCACGACCACCAGCATCGAAAGCACGAGCCCCAGCAGCACAGGCCACGCGCGTAACCACTTCACGCGCCAGCACAAATAAAGGATCAGGGCCAGCAACAGGTAGATTTGGGAAATCTTCACAAAGCCTACCAACGCCAGTGCGACCGGCATGGCCATGCTGAAACTGAGTTTCTCGGCCAGGGTGAACGCCTGTGTTCTGCCCTGGAGGGATAGGTAGAAGATGACGGCGATCGCAATCAGCCACACCGAGAGACCGTAAGCGAAGAGGAACGAGTCACTGTTCAGAATGGTCTCGTTAAAATTCCAGTGATTTGGATCTTCCATGGAAGGAAATAAACCAACTATCGCAAGGACGCATACGATCCAATAACTAAGCGGCGGGCTGTTCTCCTCTTTCCTTTGAATCACAGCTCTGAGCGTTGCGGCGCACCCAAAGACGCCGGCCACATACAGCGGCACTAGCAACAGCCCGTATCCGAAAGCTATGAAATCAAGCGCCTGGAACCCGCATAGCCGGCGAAGCGATTGCGCCACCCACAATGATCCCGTGTGGTATTTCATTGGGACCAGCCCATTCAAACCGGTTGAGACCACGCCGTAGGTGTCCATCATGTTGACAGTGGCGGCTTGCCACACAACGTCGGCATGAACCTGTCCGCCCAGCATCGCCTCCCGGTAAACGATCAGATGTTCTCCACCGGAGCGCCAGTACATGCTTTCCGCGTAGACCCCTAGTGCCAGGCCAAGGAGAAGCAGCGATGTTGTGCGAAGCAGACCAAGACGTCTGCCTACAGCCCCGAGATTCAGGAGACTCGTGAACAGACCAGCGCCGCTAATCGTCCACCCAACTGCCGGAAACGAGGCCACGCGTGAAAGCCCGATCAGAGAAACTCCGATGAGAGTAATCAATAGGAGCGCGGGGCCCGAAAACATCCAAAGCTTCTTCGATCCGAAGGCAGCGACGTTGAGGACTAAGAGTGACAGCCCCGCCATCTTTACCAAGGAGTGTGTTGGTGTTGGGAACCCATGCCGCAAGGCAACAACTGTGACTAGCATGAGGACAGGAATCGGACTGGCAACTGTGCAAACTAATTGAAGCAGGTTTCTTGTATGCGAAAGAGTGACGCAGTGGTTGCTCGGTAGGTCTGAATGCATAATTGGCGGCAAGTATACAGTTTGATATTTCCGTTCGCCAAAAAATACGAGCGCTCAGTCGACGAGTCCTCAGTTATACTTTTCAGCACTTGGCTCAGCTATACTATCGAGCACAAGAACTTACCCGAAAAGAGAAGTTTCTTCTGCATTCCGCGACCGTCTGGACTTGGCAGTGCCGCGCCTTGGCGCATGACTCGACAGAAGAGGGTTCGAAAGCAAGCCGGGCAGACGAGAGCGGGCTGTCATCAAGAATTTGCCTGATTTTAGCACCCCGGAGTGAGAACCGGCCAAAAATTGCAGCTTCCCGATATTGCTTCCGTTTCTCGTTTGCGCTGGGCGAGCACGGACGCCAAGATGCTAGACTCATTTGAGGGAGCCCCCGTGAAGGTAACAGTTCTGGAGAAGATTCCAGAAGACCCGGAAATCATTCTTGCCTGGAACAATCTGGTATTCCGAATGGAGCGACCGGAGGTCTTCTTCACCCATCAGTGGGCTTTGGCCGCGAGCCGCGCTTTCTCCTACAGTCTCTGCCCGTTGACTTTCCTTGTCCATGAGTCCGGCCAGCTCCGGGGAGTGGCTGCCATGGCCACCACTCGAGAATCGCCTGATACGGCTTTCTTCCTGACAGCCAGTACCGCGGATTACTGCGATATCGTGAGTGAGCCGGAGACTCGAGGAGCCGTGTTGGCGGCTGTGCTCGAGGAGATGAAGAAGCTGAGCGTGCGGGATCTGGTATTGGCCAACGTTCCTGCGGAGTCACATACCCTTCGAGCCATTACAGCCGTTGCTAGGTCTCGCCGCTTCCATCTACATGAGCGACTTGCATACGATTGCGGGGTCATTTCTCTGGGTGACAAGGAGCAACGGCAATCCGTCCTGCAGTCTGTCATGGGAAAAGAACGTGAGAAGCGTGGGCTAAAGAAGCTCGTCCAGCTTGGTCCAGTCCGCCTTACCCACTTGAGTACAGAACAAGTAGAGACGGGCTTGGAGTCGATCTTTGCTGCGCAGATTTCACGCTTTCTCGCGACCAATCGCCTGAGTCCGCTAATTCGCCCGCAGCGGCGTTTTTTTTTAATGGAACTCGGGAGACTCCTGAGTTCGGCTGGTTGGTTGAAGGTCAGCCAGTTGGAAGTCAACGGTCGGCCGGTCGCGTGGAACTACGGATTCCAGTTTTTTGATAGCTGGTTTTGGTATTTGCCGACCTTCCAGATCCAGTATGAGGAGTCGTCGCCTGGCTCCTGCCTGCTCCGGCTCTTAACGGAGGAGGCGTGCGCCGACTCATCGGTGAAGAGATTGGACCTTGGATTAGGGGATGAGGCTTATAAAGAACGCTTTTCCAATGCCATTTGCTCAACCCGCTATGTGCAGTTGTCAAAGAGCATGACGCGGCATCTGGTAAATGTTGGCCGACATTGGCTGGCGGCTTCTGCTGGAAGATTTCCAATTATGGACAAGCGGCTTCGTAGCGGAAGAGACTTGTTCCAGAGCCTACAAAGCCGAATTGGCAAAGCGGGCATGGTTGCTACCGCGACGCACGCACTGACAAGGGCAAAGAGGAGCGTGGTATCCGAGGACGAGGTTGCCTTTTTTGAAGCTCCTCCAATGAAGATATCGGAGAATGAACGCGCGACTTTGATCCCTTTGGGTTGGGAACGCATTGCTGCAGCCGCAATGAACAACGCTGACGACGAGCAGACGCTAGAATATCTTATACGCTGTGCCCAACGTCTGCGACAAGGCCGCGCGACCGGTTTTGTTTTGCAGCGGCAAGAAAGACAGCTGTCCCACTTTCTGTGGGTGGACGTTTATGACGGGTTCCACTTGTCGGAGGTCGATACCAGGCTTGAAACCAGCGACCCTAGCGCCTTCCTGATATTCGACAGCTGGACCCCTAAGGGGCAACAGGGCCGTAGCGCCTACTTAACCGCCATTCGTTTGGCTGCCGCATATCTGCAAAAGCAACAAAGGCAAGCCTGGGTCTTCAGCGCAGCCAGGAATGAGTTATCCCTCCGGTGGATTCTTAGGGCTGGCTTCGTGTATCGCTTTTCACTGGTGCGCAGTAGAACGTTGTGCCACACGACTCTATCGCGTCGTGAAGGGGGCAACTTATCGTCGAAGTATCAACCAGTGAACTAGCAACCACACCTGGGAACACTGCGGTACAATTCTGCGGACACCTTCGGAAGGCACCTTGAGATTCGTCAGCCCTGCTCTGAAGCACATCGTCTTTCCCGTCCTGTCGATGAGCGGGTACCTTCGCTACACGGCTGGCGCTGGTCCAGCGGTCGTGACTTACCACGGAGTTTTTCCCGCCGGCTACGAAATTCGGAATACGGCTTTAGACGGAAACCTGGTGCGCGCGGATTCGCTGCGGTGCCAACTGCAGCTTCTGAAGAAGCGCTACCACGTGATTACGCCCGAAGATTTTCTCCATTGGTCTGAAGGAGATCTGTCACTACCTTCGCGTTCGATATTGCTGACTTGTGACGACGCTCTGCGGAACACGCTGACCGAAATGGTTCCCATATTGCACGAACTTGGCCTGTCTTGCCTCTTCTTCGCCACCAGCGCGTCCGCCGATGAGACGCCGTCCATGCTCTGGTACGAGGAACTCTATCTCATGTTGTTGGACGCCAGCGAGCCCATCACTCTCAGCCTCCCCGAAGCGGGCGTTAGCGTTGGCCCAATCGCGCCGCACGAGAAACACTCCTGTTGGTGGAACTTGGTCGAACGGCTTTCGCAGTTCGATAGAGAGCCCAGGCGCAGATTCCTCGATCAGAGCCGAGACCAGCTCAGGCTTTCAGAAGACTGGGGAACGCGCCTCGTCCAGAACTCGATCGTCGCCTGCAGGTTTCTTACGCTAGATCGAGAGGGGTTACGGCAACTGGTCGCTGCGGGAATGACGATCGGCGCCCATTCTCTCTCGCACCCGATTCTCGCGCGGGCGCCCGACGACATGGCTTGGCGCGAGATCTCCGAAAGCCGGAGTGTCCTCGAGAAGGCGCTGGGGCAGACGGTGTGGGCCTTTGGGTATCCCTTCGGCAATGCCGCTACGGTCACAGGACGAGATTTGCGGCTGGCGGAGCAAGCGGGCTTCCGCTGCGCCTTTATGAACGCTGGAGGTGGGTTTGGCGCGAGGATCAATCGGTTCGCCCTGCCGCGCGTCCACGTCACCGCCGACATGAGCTTGGCGGAGTTTGAGGCCCACATCTCGGGCTTCTACCGTTCGCTGCGCCAGCGGCTGCTGGGCGGCGATGAACTGGAAACGGTTGTGGGCGCTTGAGACCGACCGGCAACGGTGGGGTGGCCCGGGCCACCCGGCCGCGATGAATCCTCAGCTATGCCGCCGTCAGCACTTCCTCAGCTATACTATCGAACACACGAACTTACCGAAAAGAGAAGATTCTTCTGGATTCCGGAATCATCAAGGCTTGGCGGGCGGCCGACTTCGGACAGCGCTTGCCGAGAGTTTCAGGTTCCGCGTTGAAGCTTAGCGCGTGACTCGACAGAAGAGATTTCGAAGGGACAAGAATGGTCAATTGGTCGCAGGAATCGATACTGGTAACGGGTGGAACAGGGTCGTTCGGGAAGAAGTTTGTGGAGATCATGCTGCGCGACTACCAGCCGCAACGGCTGGTCGTATTCAGCCGGGATGAGTTGAAGCAGCATGAGATGAGAACGTCGGGCTTCGATCATCCCAGCATGCGGTATTTTATTGGCGACGTTCGAGATGTCGAGAGGTTGAAGCGCGCGCTCGCGGGCGTGACGGTGGTGGTGCATGCGGCGGCGCTCAAGCAGGTGCCGGCTTGCGAGTACAACCCGTTCGAGGCGATCCAGACGAATATCATGGGCGGGCGCAATGTGATTGACGCAGCCCTTGATCAAGGCGTACGCCGCATTCTGGCGCTCAGCACCGACAAGGCGGTGAATCCGATCAATCTGTACGGCGCCACCAAGCTGTGCGCGGAAAAAGTTTTTGTGCAGGCCAATGCCTATGCGGGCGCTAGAAATACGCGCTTCAGTTGTGCGCGGTACGGGAACGTGGTGGGCAGCCGCGGCAGCGTGATCCCGGTTTTTCTCGAACAGCGGCGGCGCGGGAAGATCACGATCACCGATCCGCGAATGACCCGATTCTGGCTGACGCTGGAGCAGGGCGTGAAGTTTGTGATCCGCTGCCTGGAGCAGATGCACGGCGGCGAGATTTTTGTTCCGAAAATTCCCAGCATGCGGCTGGTGGATCTGGCGGAGACCGTCGCCCCCGGATGCCAGGTGGAGTACATCGGGATTCGTCCGGGAGAGAAGTTGCACGAAGTGCTGGTCTCGGAAGACGAGTCGCGGCAAACGCTCGAGACTGAAGACATGTACGTGATACAACCGGCGCATCCGTGGTGGAAATCGGAAAACTGGGTGAATGCGAAGCCGCTTCCGGAAGGCTTTCGTTATTCGAGCGACACCAACGAACGCTGGCTGACGCGGCGTGAACTGGAAGAGCTGGTGGCGCCTGAAACCAGCGCTGCGGAGGCGGTTCCGACCTCCGCCTGACAGGCTGCGGCTGATATCGGGGAACTTACGCATCGCTAGAGCAATGCCCGGATACGAAGCCCGAGTTTTTCCGCAGTTTGTGAAGGCATGCCTGATATCGCACTTGCAACACGGACTGCTAGCATGAGTGTCTTGCCCACAAAGCTGGAAACTCTCGCCATCCATGGGGGTACGCCTGTGCGGGAAAGATTGTTGCCGTATGGCAGGCAGAGTCTCAGCGAAGAAGATATTCAGGCGGTAGCAGAAGTTTTGCGGTCCGACTGGCTGACGACCGGACCGAAAGTCGGCGAGTTTGAGGAGCGATTCTCGGCGTGGGTGGGAGCGAAGTACGGGGTCAGCTTCAGTTCGGGCACGGCTGCGCTGCACGCCGCGGCGTTTGCGGCGGGACTCGGGCCGGGTGATGAAGCGATCACCACGCCCATGACATTCTGTGCGACCGCGAATTGTGTGCTCTACCAGGGAGCTAAGCCCGTGTTCGCCGATGTGAGTGCGGACACACTGAATCTCGATCCCGGCGAAGTTGCAAAGAAGCTCTCTTCACGGACAAAGGCCATTCTTGCAGTCGACTATGCCGGGCATCCTGCGGATCTTGATGCGTTGCTTGCGGTCACCGAGCAGCGTGGAATCCCGCTGATTGAAGATGCCAGTCACGCGCTCGGCGCCAACTACCGCGGAAAGCGCGTGGGCGGCATTGCGGATATGACCGTGTTCAGCTTCCATCCGGTGAAGCACCTGACGACCGGGGAAGGTGGCATGGTGACCACGAACGACGCGACGCTGGCGGAGACGCTGCGGCGGTTTCGGAATCATGGGATCTCGAGTGATTCACGGCAACGGCAGGCCTCTGGGCAGTGGTATTATGAGATGGTCCTGCTGGGGTTCAATTACCGACTGACGGATATCGCTTGTGCCCTGGGACTATCCCAGCTAATGAAGTTGAGTCCGAACCTCGCCCGCCGCCGGGAGATTGCCGGGCATTATACGGCGGCGTTCCGGGCTGTGCCGGGACTGATTCCACCCAGCGTGCGGCCCGATGTGAATCCTGCCTGGCACCTGTACCCGATTAGCGTCGATTTGGCGAAACTCACGGTGGACAGAGGCCAGATATTCCGTGCCCTGCGCGCGGAAAACATCGGAGTCAACGTGCATTACATTCCCATACATCTCCATCCTTACTATCGCAATCAGTTCGGTCACAGGGACGGCGAGTGCCCGGTCGCGGAGGCAGCCTATGAGCGACTGATCAGCTTGCCGATGTTCCATGGCATGACCGATGCAGATGCGGGGGACGTGGTTCGAGCGGTGAGCAAAGTGATCTCGTCCTATGCCAAGTAATGGACCGAAACCCGGCCAGACAAATCCGAGCGGCAAGGGCCCAAGTTTTGTCGCTGAGGTTTCGAGCAATCATCATCGCGACTTGAAGCGATGCTTGGAATTCATCAGAACCGCAGCCGGAATTGGCTGCGACGCGGTCAAGTTCCAGCTCTTTCGCGTGCGGGAACTGTTCGCGCCGGAGGCTTTGCGACACGATCCCAAGCTTCTCGCGCGGGAGGCCTGGGAACTGCCCGTGGGATTCCTACCGGATCTGGCGAGAGGTTGCCAGGGAGCGGGAATCCAGTTTTCGTGCACCCCGTTCTATCTAGAGGCGGTGGGAGAATTGTTGCCTTTTGTGGATTTCTACAAGGTTGCTTCTTATGAACTGATGTGGGATGACCTTCTTGTGGCATGTGCAAGGACAGGAAAGCCGGTGGTGCTCTCCACTGGTATGGCAACCCTGCCCGAAGTTAAGCATGCGTGCTCAGTATTGCGGAGCGCTGGCTGCCGGGACTTGATGCTGTTACATTGTGTGTCGGCCTATCCGACCAAGCCCGAGGATTGCAATCTGGCGGCGATCGCCACCTTACAGAATGCTTGCCGGTGTCCAGTAGGATGGTCGGATCACAGTGTGGATCCCGGTGTCATCTTCCGAGCGGTACACCGGTGGGGAGCGAGCATGGTCGAGTTCCACCTTGATCTTGAGGGACAGGGTGCTGAGTTTGGTGCTGGGCATTGCTGGCTTCCGGAACCGATGCGCCAAGTGATCGCTTCAGTGCGAACAGGGTTTCGGGCGGAGGGAGATGGAGAGGTGGGGCCTGCTGCAAGTGAACTGGAGGAGCGTGAGTGGCGAGCAGACAAGGAAGATGGGCTTCGGCCCCTGCACGCGATAAGAAAACACCTGGGGTCACATGAGCCATGAAAACAGTTGCCATCATACAAGCACGAATGGGATCGAACCGTCTTCCTGGGAAGGTGCTAAAGGCGATCTTAGGCCGACCCATGTTGTGGCATGTCGTAAGACGGGTGCGCGCCGCTCCTTCGATCTCAGAGGTCATAGTAGCCGTTCCCGATGATCCGGCCAATGAAGTCTTGCTTCGATTCTGCGCTGACAACAAGATCACGCTTTTTGCAGGCAGCGAAACCGATGTCCTGGACCGCTATTATCGAGCCGCACAGCAATTTGAGGCCGATCCGATAGTACGCGTAACGGCGGATTGTCCGATAGCTGATCCGCAATTGATTGAAAGGCTCATCCAGATGTACAAGAGCGGCGCATACGACCACATTGGAGTAGCCTCGGGCGCCGGAGCCGAGCGCCTGGGCAAAGGGCGCTTTCCCGATGGATTGGATGCTGAATGCTTCGGTTTTTCCGCACTGGCTCGAGCCTGGCGTGAAGCGACCGATCCACGCGACCGTGAGCACGTAACTCGCTATATGTGGAATAACAAACAGATCTTCCGCTGTGGTGAACTTACGGCTGACATGGTCTATCCAAAGCTGCGCCTGACCGTCGATCACCCGGAAGATTTTGAGCTGGTGACCAAAATCTATGAGTCCCTTTATAGCGAACGCAGGCCATTTCTGTTGTCTGATGTTATGAGGTTCTTGCAGGAAAATCCTGGCCTGCTTGACTTGAATCGTAAGTGGGCTGAAGCTGAGAACTATCGGAGCGTTCTGGAAGACTGATGACAACCGAAACGGCGACAAAAGGCTGGGAATTGTTTTCCCGGGCATGCAAAGTGATCCCAGGTGGGACGCAGTTGCTATCCAAGCGCCCCTCAATGTTCCTGCCGGAGCAGTGGCCTTCGTATTTCTCAAGCGCGCGCGGCGTGGAAGTAACGGACCTTGACGGCAGAACTTATATCGACATGAGCATGATGGGTATTGGCGCCTGCGTGCTCGGCTACGGGGACCCGGAAGTGGATCGTGCGGCGAAGGCCGCGATTGATGCAGGTGTGGCTTCAACCCTGAACGCCCCCGAAGAACTGGTTCTGGCGGATCTCTTGTTCGAATTGCATCCCTGGGCGCAGATGGTGCGCTACGCACGCGGCGGTGGTGAGGCCATGTCGATTGCGGTTCGCATCGCTCGAGCTCAAACGGGACGGGATAAGGTCGCCTTCTGCGGTTACCACGGCTGGTGCGATTGGTACCTGGCTGCTAATTTAGCCGAAGATGAAGCCTTAGACGCACACCTCTTACCCGGCCTCGAACCTCGCGGAGTTCCCAGAGGCTTGCAAGGAACGGCGTTGCCTTTCCATTACAACCGATTCGACCAATTGAAGGCGATCGCAGATGCCAACCGCAACCAACTTGCTGCGATCGTCATGGAACCGCAACGAGGAGAGAAGCCGGCGCCTGGGTTCCTCGAGAATGTCCGTGACCTTGCCAGTGAACTAGGTGCGGTGTTGATCTTTGACGAGATCACGACCGGGTTTCGCATGACCGATGGCGGGATCCACCTGTTATCGAGCGTGAATCCTGACATCGCGGTGTTTGCTAAGGCTATGGCGAACGGTTATGCCATGGCAGCCGTGATCGGCACAGAGACCGTGATGCAGGCGGCGCAAACGACTTTCATCAGCAGCACGAATTGGACTGAACGCATCGGTCCGGCTGCCGCCATCGCAACCATCGGCAAGTTCCGTCGCGAAAAGGTGGCTCGGCACCTGATTGCGATCGGGAGTCAAGTGATGGAAGGTTGGGAGGGGATTGCCCAACGGACCGGATTGAAGCTGCACACAAGTGGCTTGCCGAGCCTGTGCCATTTTTCCTTCGAGCATGAACAGGAACTGGTGCTGACCACTCTCTTCACACAGATCATGCTGGAAAGAGGTTATCTGGCTTACAACCAGTTCAAGCCCTCCTTCGCGCACACCCGCGAGCACGTGGAGGGTTATCTGGCCGCAGTTGACGAAGTATTCGGTGTTTTGGCAAAAGCTATTGCTCAAAATGATTTGCGCACCCGCTTGCGGGGGCCGGTAGCGCAACGCGGATTCTATCGATTAGCGTAAGCGCTTGAGTAGAAGGGTTGGAATGAGAGTATGGAGTATTCGTCGTTAGGCCGGACTGGCCTGCGCGTTTCTAAACTCGCCCTAGGTACTGCCGCTTTCGGCCTAGAGAACTATGGAATCCAGGAGCCGGGTGAGCAAGGTCGACTATCTGAAGACGAAGCGATTGGGCTGGTTCGGGCCGCGGTCGAGAAAGGCATCAATTTCTTCGATACCGCTCGAGGTTATGGTGAGAGCGAGGCAGTGCTGGGAAAGGGTCTACGCGGCTGCTCATCTTGCGTCATTGCGACGAAGGTGAGCATTTCCGCCACCACCAAAGGTTCCACAGAGTTGACGCGAACGGTGATGGACTCGGTGGAGACGAGTCTGAAGGCACTGCGTCGAGACGTGCTGGACATTGCGCAGGTCCATAATGCCACCCAAGATACTCTTGAGCGGGGCGAGATCCTGGATGTTTTGGAGCGTGCCCGGGAAGCGGGGAAGCTGAAGTTCGTGGGTGCGTCCGTGTATGGGGAGCCGGCAGCTTTGGCTGCGATCCGCACTGAGAGAGTTGACGTCCTGCAGATCGCGCTGAACCTGCTCGACCAAAGGATGTTGGCAACGGTCTTGCCGGAGTCAAGAAAAAGCAACGTGGGAGTCGTCGCTCGTTCGGTTTTCCTAAAAGGAGCTCTCACCGACCGGGCCAAGTTGCTTCCAGATGGGCTGCGCAGCCTCTCAGAAGCGTCCGACCGGATGCGAGAGGCTTTAGGAGAGACCTGGGAATCGCTGCCCCGGACTGCGCTCCGTTTCTGTCTGTGCGCGCCGGGAGTCCATTCAGTCCTGGTTGGATTACGAAGCCTTTCGGAGCTGGCCACCGCCATCGCTGCCGAAGACGCGGGTCCCCTCGACAGCGCAGTAGTGCGAAGGACGGATTCGCTAAAGTTGAACGATGAGCAACTGCTCGATCCCTCCTCCTGGCCGAAGTTGTAAGTGTGCCGACGGTGACAAACCGGCTTTCCATACTTTTTCGCTGTGATGCATCACCCAAGATTGGACTGGGGCACGTTGTGCGCTGCCTCGCTCTGGCCGACGAACTCCACCAGAACCACGGGGCCGCCGTCAGCTTCGCCATGCGCGCCAGCTCTCCTGGATCTGAGATGGTTAAGCGACAGGCGTACCCCATCCTGCAGCCGTCGGATGGCGGAGGTTTTGATCACGAGGCGTGGTTGAATGATTGCATGCAGCAGTCGGAAGCTCAGGTGCTGGTCGTGGATGTGCGCGACGATCTCCCGAAGGCTGCTCTGGACGCATTGGCTGGGAGGGGAGTCGTCATTGCGGTGCTCGATGATTTGAGTGAGCGTCGCTGGGCAGCCAATCTTGCCTTTTATCCGCCGGTTCCGCAGGTGCAGAGGGCTGACTGGTCAGGTTTTCGTGGCAGGCTTTGTGTCGGCTGGGAGTGGGTCGTCTTGCGTCCCCAGTTCGCTGAGTCTTTACCGCCGCGCCACAACTCGAAACGCTCCTCGTCCTTGTCCTTGCTAATCGCGATGGGGGGGAGCGATCCGGCGGGTCTCACGTTGAAGGCAGTGCGCGCCGTAGATCGGTTGGACGAGGACTTCGAGTCTGTGATCATTGTGGGAACTGGCTTTTGCCACTGGCAGTCCTTGCAATCCCTCCTCGGCAAAGCACGGCGACGGTTCACGGTTCAGGAAGACGTAAGCGAGATGAGCGCTGCCATGGCTGAGGCAGACTTGGCAATCTGCTCATTCGGAATGACGGCGTACGAATTAGCAGCGATGGGTGTTCCGGCCGTGTATGCCTGCCTCACTGAGGATCACGAGGAATCGGCGTCAGCGCTCGCCGCGGCAGGGATGGGGATGTCGGTGGGTGTTAATGATCAGGAGACTGAGACACGCTTGGCCGCTGCCATCGAGCGATTACTCGTGGACGAGAACGCACGAGCACAGATGTCGGCTCGCGCGAGCGAACTCGTGGATGGGCGCGGAGCGAGTCGGATAGCTGAGTTGCTGGTCAGCGCTGCCGCCCGGCATTGAGTACGGACAGGAGAATGAGGCAGAGTCGTTCCGGGCGGATGGCCTACAGTGATGGTCGCTCCGTCGAAACACGGTTGTAGTGAGTCGCGCGCGGCATTGGCACAATGGATGCGTTTGCTAGAATAACTCCCTTAGTTGCCGACGATTCCCACAAGAGGTAAGGCATTGCGGAAAACAGCCATCATCACGGGGGGAGGCCGCGGAATCGGACGCGCGATTACGCTCGCGCTTGCTCAACGTAGAACAGATGTAGTTCTCACCTACCTCACGCGCCGCGATTGTTGTGAGCAGACCGCAGCCGACGTCCGGGCGCTCGGCTGTGAGGCCCTTGTGGTTCAAGCCGATGTGACGCAACGGGAGAGCGTGCGCCAGCTGATTTCGACTATCGCGGAGAAGTTTGGAAGAATCGACGCCCTCGTCAACAATGCCGGCATCCTTCAGCAGAAGCCATTCAACACGATTACCGACGAAGACTGGGACACGATGCTGGCGACCAACTTGAAGGGTGTTTTTTTGTGTTCGCAGGAGATTATGCCGGTCATGGTGCGGCAGGGGGGCGGCTCGATCATCAACATTTCTTCTTCCGGCGGACAATTGGGTGGCATGCTCGCCGTGCATTACGCGGTCAGCAAGGCAGGGGTGATCTCGCTGACGCGCTCGCTGGCGCGGGTCGGTGCTCCGGATGGCATTCGCGTGAACTGCGTGACCCCCGGCTTGATTGAGACAGAAATGTCCCAGAAGGAGATCCATTCCGAAATCGGCCAGCAGAAGATCAGCCGGGAGATTCCTCTGCGCCGCGCTGGACTGGTGGAGGAAGTGGCAGCCGCAGTCGTATTCCTGGCCTCAGATGAGGCCTCGTACATCACTGGTCAGAGTCTCAATGTGAACGGCGGATTGTACATGGGCTGAGCCAGGATGGCATGAGGGTGGCGGCTCCTATGCACGCGCCTTCCGCTCCATGGCGCGCCGCGCCGCGGCGGCGATATAGGGTCCGGTCAAGCCGTACTTTTCCGCCAGTTCTTCCGGCTCGCCGGATTCGCCGAAGGTATCGCGCACCCCCACCATTTCAATTGGACATGGGCGAACTTGCGCCAGAGCTTCAGCCACGGCGCCTCCGAGTCCGCCATGGATGTTGTGGTCCTCGGCGGTGACGAAACAGCCGGTTTCTTCGGCGCAGCGCGCAACTAACTCTTTATCGAGCGGTTTAAGCGTGGCCATGTTCACCACCCGCGCGGCAATTCCTTTGCCGGCCAGTAATTCAGCCGCATCAAGCGCTCGCGCGACCTCAACGCCGCAGGCGACGATTGTGACATCGCTGCCGTCGCGCAAGATCCGGCCCTTGCCCAGCGCAAACTTGTAGCCGGAGCCGAAGATTCTTCTCGTCTTACTGCGCCCGCTCCGCATGTAAACCGGACCCTCGTAGTTCAAGATGGCTTCGGTAGCTTGCTCGATTTCCAAAGGATCGGCGGGAGAAACCACGACCATGCCGGGAATTGCACGGTAGGCGGCCAAGTCCTCCAGGGCCTGTGCTGAAGCACCATCGGGACCGGTATCCAAACCTGGATGACTGGCCACTATCTTTACATTACGCCGGGCGTAGGCAATCGAGAGCCGAGCTTGCTCGAGGGCGCGGAGGCAGAAGACGGCAAAGGTTGTGACAAACGGGATGACACCTGTACTCGCAAAACCTCCAGCGGCAGCCATCATGTTCTGCTCTGCGATTCCGAACTGAAAGAAGCGATCGGGGTAAGCTTTACGAAAATGATGCACGCCCGTGCCTCCGGCAATGTCGGCATCAAACACCACAAAATTTGGGTATTTTGCCGCAAGTTGGACCAGGGTCTTGCCGAAGGCTTCGCGGAGTGAGTCGCCGCTGGTACCAATCAGCAGCGGCCCTGCGCCGGACTCAGCGGCTGTCGTCTTGCCAGATACTTCCATCCAAATATCTCCCTAGGTGAGGCTCTGAGACGCCCAACTCGCGCAATGCCATCGCCAGCTCATCATCGCGGAGCTTTACGCTTCCATGCCAGAGCGGCGACCCCTCCATGAACGAGACGCCTCGACCCTTAACGGTATTCGCGACAATCATGGTTGGTTTGAGGTTAGTTTTCTTGGCTTCGGTGAATGCCGCATTGATCTGATCGAAGTCATGTCCGTCGATTTCAATTACGTGCCACCGGAACGCCTCCCACTTGGCGCGTAATGGTGCGACACCCATGATGTTCTCGTTGGAATCGTCGCTCTGCAGCTTGTTGTAATCGACAATCGCGCAGAGATTGTCCAGTTTGTAATGGCCGGCGCACATCGCCCCTTCCCATACTTCACCTTCTTGCAATTCACCATCGCCGAGCATCGTGTAGACGCGCGCGTGGCTCCGCTGATAACGCAGGCCCAGAGCCATGCCGATGGCAGATGAGAAGCCCTGTCCAAGCGAACCCGTGCTGGTTTCCACCCAGGGCACGTCGAGCACGTGTGGATGACCCTGTAATGGCGACCCAAGCTTCCGAAACGTCAGAAGCATCCGATGAGGAATGAGTCCGCACTCCGCAGCGGCCGCATAGAGGACAGGACACGCATGTCCCTTCGACAGCACGAAGCGATCTCGCGTAAGGCCGTTTCCGTTGCTCGCGGGCCACGCCAGCAAGTGGCTGCAAATGTAGCTCATCAGATCCGCCGCTGACAGCGCCCCCCCTGGATGTCCGGAGCCGGCATGGTAAATCGCCACCAGGCTGCCGATCCGAAGGCGTTTTGACAGGTCCTCTAACTTTGAGGAATCAGTCTTTGAGGAATCAGTCTTTGAGAAATCAGCCTTTTGGGTTTGCATAGATCGGCGCGTTCGACGTCCATTCCAGGCGGATCAACAAGCTTCTCACCGGCTAAGATTTCTTCACACTCACGATGTCACAACCCGCGACCCATGGTCAAGACGTGGGTCAAGACTTAGGTCAAGACTTAGGTCAAGACTTGCCCGGCCTAGCTTGGAAATGAGTTGGAAGACGTTGTATGCTCAGGACACAGTGCTCTCGCTTTGCAGAAAACACTTCGCTCTATGCCTAAGAACCTTCTAGTGGTGGGCGGCGGCATTGAGGCAGTTCCGGGCCTCGAACGCGCCAAACAAATGGGATTGCACCTCGTGGTAAGCGACAGAGACCCGGAGGCGCCGGGTTTCGCGGTCGCCGATGACCGCCTGCTGGCGAGCACCTATGACATCGGAGCGACCGTCGCTGCCGCTCGCCGCTACCATCGCGAAGTCCGCCGGCTCGATGGGGTGACGTGCATTGCCTCCGATATCCCAAGAACAGTGGCAGCGGTTGCCGCCGATCTCGGGCTGCCGGGAATTAGCGAGGAATCAGCCCGTCTTTCCAGCGACAAGCTTGACATGAAGTTGAAGTTTCGCCGGGACTCGGTTCCTGTGCCCTGGTTCAGTCTCGTCGAATCCGCGAAAAACCTGCACGAGATTGTTCTTAGCCGAGGCTTCCCCTTAGTCATCAAACCGGTGGACAGCCGCGGCGCACGTGGTGTGCTGAGGTTGACCGAGGCGGTCGACCTGAATTGGGCTTACCAATTTTCTGCCAGCCAATCGCCATCGGGCCGCGTAATGGTGGAGGAATTCCTTGAAGGTCCGCAGATCAGCACGGAATCGATCGTTCTGGAAGGCGTCGCTTACACCCCTGCTCTCGCCGATCGCAATTACGAGTTTCTGGACAGGTTCGCTCCCCACATTATTGAGAACGGGGGCGATCTTCCCACGCGGTTGTCAGCAGAAGAGCAACAATCGATACGCGACTTGATTCAGCAGGCAGCTACAAGCATGGGCGTCCGCAATGGAGTCGTGAAAGGAGACGTTGTCTTCCATGAAGGCAAGCCATTCATGATCGAGTTGGCGGCTCGCCTCAGTGGCGGATACCTCTGTACCCACGAAATCCCATTGAGCACAGGTGTGGACTTCGTTGGCTGTGCCATCCGGCTCGCACTCGGGGAGCGGGTAAGCGCCGATGAACTGGTCCCGCGCTTCCAGCGATACATCTCGCAACGGTATTTGTTCCCGAGCCCCGGCCGCGTTGTCGGAATTGTGGGCGCACAGGGTGTGCCGGAACAACCGGGGGTCGTCTTCTGTCAGGTGCGACTCAGAGTCGGGGATCTGGTTGGGCCGGTGAACAGTCATCCAGCACGCGCCGGCCTGGTGATGGCTACGGGCGAATCGCGAAGGGAAGCGATGGAAAGGACGCAATCCGCAATTGAATCCATCGAGATCGCGACCGTCTCGATAGCTGCGACGGACCCGATAGGCGCGAATCGATGACGACCGGAAGTTTGCGACTTTTCGCTTTTTTCCACTTGAACCTGGCTTACTCTTCGATCGAAGAGGAGCAGCGTCCAGAGGTCGTGCAACGATGTTATTGGCCGCTGCTGCGCCTTGTCCGGAGTCTTGAACTCCCGGTTGGCATCGAAGCCTCGGCCTACACATTGGAATGCATTCGAGGCATTGATCCTGGATGGGTGATCGAATTTGCGTCCCTGTGTCGTGAAGGCCTCTGTGAGCATGTTGGCAGCGGATATGTGCAACTGATCGGCCCGCTTGTGCCGCCTGAAGTAAACGCTGCGAATCTTCGCCTGGGAAACGAAGCGTACGAGCGGCTTCTGGGAGTAAGACCTTCCATCGCATTGATCAACGAGCAGGCGTATTCGGCAGGGCTGGTACAGCACTACATCGATGCCCGCTTCCGGGCGATCATCATGGAGTGGGATAACCCATCACGCTACCACCCGGAGTGGTCACCCGAGCTGCGCTATCTCCCTCAGATCGCCTGCGGCCAGCACGGGGAAGAAATACCGCTGATTTGGAACAAATCCATCGCATTTCAGAAATTCCAGCGCCTGGCTCATGGCGAGATAGAACTGGAGGAGTACCTGCCATACCTTTATGGGCACTTGTCCGAGAACCCCCGTGTCTTTCCTGTTTATGGGAACGATGCGGAAATCTTCGACTTTCGTCCAGGCCGGTACCACACCGAGCCGGAACTCCGGGAAATTGGAGAATGGGAGCGGATATCACGACTCTTTGATGCGATTCTCAAAGACGAGCGGTTCGAGTTCATTCTCCCCAGCACGACGCTCGACTGGATGGGTGCACCGGGAGCCGGGAATCGCCTGCACTTGGAATCAGCCGAAGATCCGGTTCCGGTGAAGAAACAGGAGAAATACAACATCACTCGCTGGGCAGTGACCGGCCGAAACGATCTCGGGATCAACACCGCCTGTCGCCGCTTGTACGAAGCTCTCAAAGAGCGGAACGAGCCGGACGACGAGTCATGGCGTGAGCTGTGTTACCTGTGGAGTAGCGATTTCCGGACGCACATCACCGAAAAGCGCTGGTCGGTATATCTGGAACGCCTTCACAACTTCGAAGAACATCTGCGCGTGACCGAAGAGCAGTTTACTCCAGAGGCCGCAACAGCCAAAAGGCGCCTTCCAACGGCGATTCGCACTCAAAGAGAAGGCAGGTTCTTGAAATTGGAGAGTGACCTGATGGCCGTCGTTATCAATTGCCGACGCGGACTCGCCATCGAGTCACTGGTTGTGAAAGAGATTTGCGACAAGCCCTTACTCGGCACGTTGCCGCATGGCTACTACCAGGACATTTCGTTGGGGGCCGACTATTACACAGGCCATTTGGTGCTTGAGACGCCCGGGCAACCGAAGATCACCGACCTGGCTGCGGTGGAACCCAGAGTTGCACTCGGCGATAGTGGCGAGAGCATCGAGCTGAGTGCCGATATTCCCACGCCGCTCGGCGTAATTCGGAAAAGAGTAATCGTAAGTCACGCCGGTCAGATCCGGGTTCGATACGAACTGCAATGGGAGCAAATGGCTCCCGGTTCTCTTCGCCTAGCCCACGTCACATTGAATCCGGAGGCATTCGACCCCGCGAGCCTCTACTTCGAAAGCCACAACGGAGGCTATCTCTCTGAACACTTTTCGGTAGGGAAGAATCGCATCGAACACGGGAGGTCAGTCTCGTTCTTGGTCTCCGCCAGCGCTGCCGTGGGTATGACGAACGGCCAACTAAAGATTGGGGATGGGGATCGCGGATTCACCGTGAATACGCGTTTGGATCAAGCGTGTGTGGTCGTACAAATATCATTTCTGCCGGTCGCAGGCTCCTTCTTTTGCCGTGCTATCTTTTCCGCAGCGGAACTGGACGACACCTGCCGAAACCGGCCCCGCCTCGACTTTCCCAAGACCTTTGAATTTACAATCAATGCCATTCGAGACCAATCTACCCGGAGCCCGGAATGCCCAGTGGCAGTTGAAGCCGTGGTTGCGAGGTGAGACCGGGATGTGTAGCCCAATAGGAGAAAATGGCCTTTGACTGTGTATTGGCGTAACGTGGATTCTTTCCCGGGCAATTTCAGCTCACCTTCTGCGGTCCAGGAGCGGCCCTGTCCGATCTGCGGCTCTAATCGATTCAAGACTATTCTGCAGTTCGATCAGTTCCAGTTCTACTCGGATTCCTCGGAGCTGCCCAAACGGGCCGATATACGAGAAGTCCAGTGCCTCGATTGTTTCGCGCTCTATCTGAACCCCTGCTATTCGGATTACGGCTTTCGCGTGCTGTTTGCTGAAGCGGGACGTTCGTACGGATCGAGCGTGGCGCATACGTGCCAACAAATCGACTGGCTAAAAATGCGAGGTCTTCTTCGTTCCGGCAGCCGGCTCCTGGATGCGGGTTGTTACGACGGAGCGTTTTTGGCAAAGCTGCCGGATGACTTGGAAAAGATTGGGGTAGATATCGACGCGCCAGCCATTGAAAGGGGACGCCAAACGCTCGGAGGGAAGGGTATGGAGTTCATCCAGGGGGACTTCGAAAGCTTCCGCTGTGATAAACCCCTGGATGCCATCACCATGTTCCATGTGCTCGAGCATCTGCCCAGGCCGGTGGCCGTACTGCGGAACCTGCGCTCCATGGCACACGCCGGTACTCGCCTCGTTGTGGAGGTTCCAGTTCTAGAGAACGGAAGCACGAACGACATCAACGGCTTCTTCTCGATCCAGCACATGACCCACTTCAGTCGGACGAGTCTTCAGAACTGTCTGGCAATGGCCGGTTGGGAGATTGGTGAGACGCAACAGCAGCAACAATACAACGGGTTCCGGGTGGTGGGTATTCCCGCGGAGCCGGCAAAAAGGCCGGAGAAAGACTTGCAGGCCACAGCATGGCTCCATCAATACCTTGCAGGTTGGTATCAAGCCCTAAACAGTGTCGAAGGTCGGCTTTCCAAATTAGTTGATATCGGGCGTTGCGTCATCTGGGGAGGGGGTGCTCACACTGAATTTCTGTACCAGGTAACCTCTTTCTTTCAGAGCAACCCCTCCCGCAAATATTTGATTGTCGATAGTGACCCCGTCAAAAATGGCAAGAGTTGGCGTGGGATTGCGATTCAGGTTCCTGATGTGCTTCGCCAGATTTCCTGGGGTGACAAATACTTGGTCGTGTCGAGCTATGGCAGTCAACCAGGCATCGTGAACGCAGCGGCTGAGCTAGGCGTTCCTGCCGAGCGTATTCTTACTTTATACGATGAGGCAAGAGTGTACTGAAGTGTACTGAACAGAGAGAATTGTAAGGTCCGCGCACGCACGTTCATGAGCCTGAAGCATACGATTTCACATAGCTACGGCGATCTTCGCTTCGAATACTTGAAGAGGAAAGAAGTTGAATAGCGAATGCGCGTTCTCCTAGTCCATCCGGAAGACTCACCAACTGCGGGCGAATGGAGTGGCTCTCGTTGGGACCTGGTGGTAGATATGGGATGGGCGGGATCATCCCAGTATGCGGTTTGGAGCGAGACGCTCGGCTGTACGACCCGTGGCCTGTACAGTTTTGCCGAGTGGCACGAAGGCATACGTCGAATTCGGGAGATTCGTCATGCTGGAAGCGATTGTTTAGTGGATGCGGAAGGGATTGACTGGTGGGAACTGCTTGCGCCCATGTGTTTCCAGGGGATCTTCGAGTTCCTCCTACTCTTGAAGATCTCGGGTGAGATCCAGTCACCGGCTGAGATCCGCGTCACTCGCCCGTACAGCTTGGCGGATACGCTTGGCAAACTGCTGGGTGTCAACGTGGTCCCGTTTATCAAGCAAGCACGGCCTGTTTCTACCAGGGTCCACCGTTACACCAAAGCCCTCCGAACGCTAACTGGTGCGCAAGTCGCCGGGATTGCCCTTGACAAGTGGGACACGGACTATCGATTCCGGCGTCTTCTCCGCAGGCGGAGGCGAAGCTCGAGTTTGGAGCAGAGAATCTTACTGCCTTCGTCGTACAGGAACGTCTCACGGGTGTTGGCCGCATACGCCAGCCTGCTTCCTGACCGACGCTTCCTGCTGGTAACGACTCGCGCAGACGGTGCGATTCAGGACCTTCCTGGTCAGGTGGAATCCGTACCGCTGGCGGCCTACGCCCCCCTGCCGCGAAACAAAGCCACCGAGCACGAGATTGCTGCACTGACCGAGCGATGGTGCGCACTGCAGAGGAGACTTCAGCAGTCGAAGGATCCCGTTGTTTCTTATGCCGTGGGTCTGTTTCCAGATTTTGCGCGCACCCTGCGAGTGGGGGTGAGAATCCGTGATGCCTGGCGAGAAGTGTTGGATAGAGAGCGGATCAGTTCCGTTCTGTGCGGGGATGAAAATAATCCATACACCCGCTTACCTGTTCTGCTAGCGAAGAGCCGCGGAGTGCGAACCGTCTATTGCAGCCATGGCGCTTTGGATGTCAACGTATTGCTTCGCGGAGTTTGTTCGGAGACATATCTGGCGAAGGGCGAGATGGAGAAGGATTACCTGGTCCGGCAATGTGGAGTGCCGGAAGAACGGATCGAGCTCGGTGCACCGCCGGTGGAGCAATTCTTCGCCCGGGGAAAATCGCGCGCACCGGGTGACCAAATTGTATTTTTTTCGGAACCCTATGAGCTCCATTCGGGTCGCACTGAAATACTGTATCGGGAACTGCTGCCAAGTCTTTGTGCGATTGCGCGCCAGTACGAGCGGAAGGTGGTCCTGAAGTTGCACCCCTTCGAGAGTATGAGCGCTCGTTCCCGGCTGGTCGACCGGATTCTGACCAAGGATGACCGACAGTTGGTGGAGATCTCCACTGCGGCCATTTCGGAGCAGCTTCTGCGTCGCATCTGGTTTGGCGTGACTGTGGAATCGAGTGTTGCCGTGGAGTGTGCACTCGCGGGGATACCTTGTTTTCTGTGCGGCTGGTTTGATCTCGGCACTTACTGCTACGGCCGGCAGTATGAGAAGTTTGGCGCTGCGCGAGTCTTGAAGAGCCCGAGTGCAATACTGCGCATCCCGGAGATGCTGGACTCGCAGCGCCCGGGTACGGATTTTCAGAATCGCTTCTACCAGCCGATAACGCCAATGGAGCTTGACTGCGTCTTGCAATCCACGCGAGTTGCACCAAAACTTTCATGATTACGGTATTCACTCCATCGTTCGCGGATGAAGCGAACACGAACGCGCAGAACCTGACCGTCAGAGAGGTTGTGAGCCGTCTTCCGGCGGATCGGTTCAGGGTCGTGCTTCTTGGCGACGGATCTCCTGATCCGCGGATTCTCGCTCGCGAAAATACGGAAATCCTGCCGTCGTCCCAGCATGGAAATACGGCACGATGGCTCACTCATGCGCTGCTCTCAAAGGTCGACATCTACTTTTTCCCGCGCGAAGGACCTCTGGATACACTGTTTATGTTTTTCAGGCGTTCCCTGGGGCTTCCGATCGCTCTTGTGACCTATGTCGTGGTGGCTCTCGATGGCGGTGTTGGGCCCAAGATGGCGAGATCGATTCGCGAGGCCGATCACGTTGTCGGGAACTCGCGATATGTAACGCAGACGGTTAAAGATCGCTTCGGGATTGCCGCGGAGACAATTCACAGCGGGATCAAACGGGAGTTGTTTTATCCACCGGCGGTGGCTCGCCGGCCTGGATCAAGGCTCACGGTGCTTTATGCCGGGTCATTTCAGGCTCGGAAGAGAGTGAATGTCGTCATTCGCGAGGCCGCGAATCGCCCTTCGGTTGAATTTCGATTGGTGGGGAAGGGGGAAAAGGAAGAGGAAGAGACGTGCCGGTCTCTGGTGAAGGAGTTGGGATGCCGTAACGTCACTTTGGTTGGCCATCTTTCGCAGCAAGGGTTAGCCGAGGAAATGCGCAAGGCAGACGTGTTCTTTTTCCCCGGTGTGTTGGAAGGTCATCCGCAGGTTCTTGGACAAGCGGCCGCCTGCGGACTGCCGGCGCTGGCCATGGACTTGTATCGGCCGGACTATGTTATCCACGGTGAAACGGGATACTTGGTAAAATCGGAGAGCGAATTCTCACACCAGCTGGACTTGCTGCTCGCCGATCAGGACTTGCGACTCAAGATGTCTGCCGCGGCCGCTCGACATGCCTTGCAATTCGACTGGGACAAAGTTACGCGAGATTGGGAAAGCGTGTTTGTGGAGGCGGCCGGTAAACGTCGCAGAAGACATTAATGTGCGGAATCTATGGAGTGTACGGCGGCAAAAGCGGCGCGGCGCAATACCGGCCGTGGTTGGAAGAAGCGAGCCGGCTTCTCCGGCATCGCGGGCCCGACGGAAGCGCGTGTTTGTCGCGTATGGGCGGACGCTGCCTGCTTGGCCATTCCCGGCTTGCGATCATCGATCTTGAAGGTGGCGCCCAGCCGATCGGCAATGAAGATGAGACGATCTGGGTCATTCTGAATGGCGAGATCTACAACTACATCGAGATCCGCGAAAGATTGATTGCTCAAGGACACCGCTTTCGCACCCACAGCGATACCGAAGTGCTGGTGCATCTCTACGAAGAGAAGGGCCACTCTCTGCTTGACGATCTGGATGGCATGTTCGCATTTGCCATTCTGGATGAAAAAAACGAACGGCTATTTCTGGCCCGCGATCGATACGGCGAGAAGCCCTTGTATTACGCGCCTTTGAACCAAGGCAGGGGCTTGGTATTCGCTTCGGAAATGAAGGCGCTGTTTCCTTTTCCAGGTCTGGACAATCACTGCGATGTGCCTGCCATCGCGCAGTTTCTGGCTTTGGGATATGTGCCCGCGCCGCGGACCCATTTTCAAGGTGTGCGCAAACTCATGGCGGGTGAGGCACTTTCGCTGGAGCCGGGCGCGGGGCTGCGGACGTGGCGTTATTGGCAGCCGAGAATTGAGCCGAATGGAATAGAACCTCCGAGCCGCGAGGCTGCCGTGGAGAGCGTCCGCGCCCGCATTCTGCAGTCCGTTCGTCTGCGTTTGAGGAGCGATGTGCCGATCGGAGCATTTCTTTCCGGGGGCGTGGACTCGACCTGCATAGCGGCCGCGATTCGTGAGCTACAGCCGGCGGGCAAGTTCAGTACTTTCTGCGCTTCCTTTGACGACCAGCAGTTAGACGAAACGCCTTATGCGCGTCTGGTCGCGGAACATCTGGAAACGGATCACCACGAAGTCGATTTCTCCTCGGTTGATCTTCTCGCGATTTTCGATGAGCTGATCGATTTTTACGATGAGCCCTTTGGGGATGTGTCGATGTTCCCGACCTTTGCGGTTTGCCGGGCTGCGCGGCAAGTCTGCAAGGTCATGCTTTCCGGTGATGGAGGGGACGAGTGCTTCGGAGGATACTCGGAGATGTTTGGCTATCATCGCTGGCACGGAGTGCGGCGGACAGCTTGGGCCAGCGGCGCAGCCAAACGCCTCCGGCATCGTTGGGGAAGGAACTGGAGAGGCGTAGGCTTGCTCGGCTTTTTGTCGAAGAACGATTGGGAATTGTTGCATCCGGACGAGCGTCGGAATGCGGTCACTTCCTGTTTCCTGCCTGATCACCGGAACGCGGCGGAACGCGGATTGCTCGAACTTGAGGCGCGGGCGTTGGAACACGCGCGCCTTCCCTATCCGCTGTCCGCGTTCGAAGCCACGGCTTCCTCCTATTTGCCGGAGCAGATCATGGTCAAGGTCGATCGCGCGAGCATGCGCGCCTCCCTGGAATGCCGCGCACCCTTCCTGAATCCGGACCTGATGCACTTTGCCACGAGCTTGCCCGTCGAGTATCACTTTCGAGCGGGCATGGGCAAGGCAATCTTGAGGGATGCACTCCCGCCCTGGGTTCCTCCTGAAATTCGCTGGCGCCAGAAACGCGGTTTCACTCCCCCGCTGTGCAACTGGCTGCGCGGTGAACTTAAGGAAGAAATGCAGAAGAGTCTCGACGGAGACATGGGAGAACTCACATACCTGCTGAATCCGCTGCCGACTAGAGAACTCTTCCGTCAGCATTTGGCGGGTTTTGATCACAGCAACGCGTTGTTTCGTTGGCTGGTTCTTTCGCGTCGTTGCCATGAGGCCGTCCTGAACTAAGGCCGATATTACTCCGAAGAGTAGCATGGTCGGACAACAGATGTGACCGGAGTCGGTCTCGAACCAGGGACATTAGGATGGGTTATTGATCGTTTCTAAGTCTTTGTTGCGTTACGGAGGGTTTGCACTCTCTGTCACCACTGCCCGCGTTGTGGGCACGTTACTCACGGCCGCCACCTTTCCTTTCCTGGTGCGGCGTCTCGGTGTCGATGTCTATGGGCTGTGGAGCTACGTGATTGCAGTGTGTGGCTTCACGGGCCTGCTGGCGAATCCGGGGCTGACTACGTATGCCGGCCAGCAGGTGGCGGCTCGACGCCAGGCAGCTTTTGAGACCGTTTCCGATGTATTGGTGCTTCGCGTTCTGGCCGGTGGAGTTGCGGTGGTTGCGGTTCTGGTGGTTGCAAGTTTTGAAGTCCGGCAGGATGTCCGCTTCCTTCTCAAGTTGTACGGAGTGGCCTCGTTATTAACCGGTAGTCTGTCATTGGATTATCTATTGTCTTCGCTCGAACTGTTCCATGCGCAGTCGTTCATTTCGATCGCGCAGCAAAGTCTTTATGCTGTCGGCATTTTCACAATGGTTCGATCTCCCAAGGATGTAATTTGGGTGCCAGTCAGTATCCTGGCTTCTTCGTTCTTGACGAGCCTGATTGGCTGGGCATTTATGTGGCGGGAGGGGTACCGATTCCGGTTTGCGATTGCACCGCGACGCTGGGCCGTGATCCTGGGGCCTAGCCTGCACTATGCGGCATCTTCACTCATGTCCACTCTCTATCATCGCAGCGGACAGGTCGCAGTTCGATGGTATCTCGGGGAGCACGCCCTGGGCTTGTATGCCGCCGCTGCCCGGTTGGCCGATGTGCTGCGTGGCTTTCTCTCGATTACCCAAGGTGTATTGATGCCGCGAATGGCCTTGCGCGCAAATGCAGCCGATGGGCTTTCCCGGCTCACGAGGATCGCCGCTTCCATCCTGGTTTGCTTCGGTGTTCCGTTGACTGTGGGCGGCATTGTAACGGCCCCGGTGGTTGTTCCCTGGCTGCTCGGTGCTCAGTTTCAGGAGGCGGCGCGTGCTTTTCAATGGGTCGCACCGTATTTGATTACGGCGCCGGCAGCGGTGCTGTTTTCGGGAACAATTCTTTACGCGATGGGCCGTCATCGGGCTTATTTCGTTTCCACATTGGCTGGCGCCGTCACTGCCGTCGTTCTTTGTCTGATCCTGCCGCCGTTGTTCGGAATCGCCGGCGCCTGCGTCGCCTTCGTGCTGGGCGAGTTTGCGGTTGCCCTTTGTGCCTTCTTGCTCTGTCCGCCGGAGGTGCGCACCGCCGCGAAGACTCCGCTGCTGAGCGTTGCCGTGATCGCCAGTCTGTTCATGGGGGCTGTCTTATGGGTCGCGCTTCCAAAGCACTTGCCGCCGCTGGCCTTGATCGGTCTGGGGTGCGCAGTTTACGCGATTAGCTGGGCCGCCATCGGCCGCAATCTACTGAAAAGGGAGGTCGGGGGCTTTGCATGACGCTCAATGCGGGTTCCAGCAACGGTGAGAAAATGCAATTGGATCGGATCGGGAAAGGAAACTCGAAGCGGTGCCATCATCGCGATTGCTCAAAGTAGGGGTTCTTCTGTCCAGCCGAGAACAATTCAGTCCCTTCTACGGGGGGGCGCTGGCACGCTGGACGTACGAAGTCTACAGCCGCTTAAAGGACCGTATGGAAGTGACGGTGTTTGGCTTTCCCACTTCCGCCGAACATCTGTACAACCTGTCTCACCGTACCAGCGGCGTGTGGAGAGCTTGCGATCTCATCTCCAAGATCCCGTTCCTGCGCCGTTGGGACGAACCGCTCTGGCTACGTGGCTTGATCAAGTCGTTGCGCCAGTTCGATGTGGTGCACATCCATAACCGTCCGCAATGGGTTCGTGAATTGCGCCAGATGGGTTATGAGGGGACAATCTGGCTGCACCTTCAAAACAACCATCTGGGCCACTGGACTGCAGCCCAGCTTGAAGCGTTGGCGCCGCAACTGGAGGGTGTCGCTGTCTGCAGCGCGTTTTTGCGCGGAACATTCGCAGATCGGTCGCCGAGTTTGGCGGCAAAGACCAAGGTTATCTTTAACGGTGTCAATACGCAGCTGTTTACCCCGCGAGAAGACATTCGCGAAGCAAAGACCATCTTCTTTGTCGGACGTTTTGACGAGGAAAAGGGAGTTCTTCAGCTTGTACGCGCGTACGCTCGCTTGCTGGATCGCCACCCGGATGCGGCCCTGGTGATTGGGGGGACGAGTGGTTTCGGAGTTCATCGGGAAACCGATTATGTGCGTAAAGTACGGGACTTGGCGCAATCGTTAGTCCGCAATCAGAAGGCGCGGATCCATTTTCCGGGATATATTCATCATGATAGGGATTTGCCGGCCTGGTTTCAACGAGCGACGGTTTTTGCCAGCCCGTCTTTGTTTCAGGAGCCTTTCGGCTTGGTAAATGCCGAAGCCATGGCCTGCGGCACTCCCGTCGTTGGTTCGAACCGCGGGGGCATCCCGGAAGTGCTGGGTGAGGCAGGGATCCTAGTGAATCCCGACGAAGTGGAGGCTTTCGCAGACGCGCTCTCGAATCTCCTGGAACGGGCGGATTACAGGGCCGCCCTTGGTCGCGCAGCATACCTGCGCTGTCGGGAAATGTTTGATTGGAACATCATCGCCCGGCGCTGGGCATCATTTCTGGAGGAGGTCGGAGGCTAAAGCGATTCTGCTCGAATCTATCGCTCCGAGTTCTGGATCTTGTCGGTCCGCAGGACTCGGAGCGCGCTGCCTCGGCATTACGATGATTTCCAGGTAGCCCGAAAACCCTCCGGGAACTCGTGCAGCAGTTCGATCCAAGCAGTTGTTCGCAATGAGCGTTCGCATGATCTACTTCCAGTGGAGCATTAGTTCGCCGCCAACTACTTCGTCGTGGTTGTGCGCTAGAATCAGTTTTGTGTTCTTTACGAAATTGGGACGTGATTGAGTGGGATCAAATCCGAAGCGGATCTTACTGACAGGCGGCGCTGGTTTTATTGGATCCCACGTCGCGGAGGCGCTGATTCGCCGCGGGATGCAATTGTCGATTGTGGACAACCTCGACAATTTCTACGCGCTCAGCCGCAAGCGACTCAATCTGCAGGAGATTCGCAACGCCGGGGCCTACGAATTTTTCGAGGCGGACGTGCGGGATATGGATGCGCTGCGGAAAGTTGCGGAGCACGTCCAACCTGAAATCGTGATTCATCTCGCCGCGCGCGCCGGCGTGCGGCCTTCGATTGAACAGCCTGCTTTGTACGAAAGTGTGAACGTTGCCGGGACAGTGAACCTTCTGGAAATCGCCCGTGAGTTCAAGGTGCAACGGCTGATCTTTGGCTCGTCGAGTTCAGTGTACGGCATCACAAACACCGTTCCATTTCGCGAAGACGACCTCGAGACTCGTCCGATCTCGCCCTACGCGGCAACGAAACTTGCGGCGGAGTTGATGTGTTACACCTACACGCATTTGTATGGCTTGACGACCCTCTGCTTGCGATTCTTTACCGTATACGGCCCGCGGCAAAGGCCCGACCTCGCGATCCACAAGTTCACTGCGCTCATCGAGTCGGGAGAGCCGATCCCGGTCTACGGGGACGGTTCGATGGGTCGCGATTACACCTACGTTGACGATATCGTGGCCGGGGTGATCGCGTCACTCGAATACGCGCCAGAACCCAAGCTGCCATTCGAGGTCTTCAATTTGGGCAACTCCCACCCGGTGCGTCTCCGAGAGTTGATTGCGCAACTGGAGGCAGCAACCGGAAAAAAAGCGCTGCAGGACCGGTTGCCCGATCAACCAGGAGATGTTCCCATCACATGGGCTAACATCGACAAGGCAAGACGCCTTCTGGGGTATTCACCGAAGACGTCAATGGAGCAAGGTCTGCGGAATTTTGTTGCCTGGTACCGCTCGACCCTCACGGGCATTGGCGACAAGTGAGAAAATGCAATTGGATCGGATCGGGAAACGGAACTCGAACCAGTGTCAGCGTGGTGATTGACTTGTTGGCCCAGCATCGGCGCGGATGTGCAAACTGGTGCAAATCCCAGTACCTTTGAAGGTAACAAGCCAATCAGATTACCAAAGTGCCTGCCCCTTCTACGAAATCACATTAAATGCAATTTATTCATATAGTTATCGCGCAGATTCTGCGGTTGACAGCTTTATACTTTGGCATTGCGCCGAACCGGGCAAATCGCCTACTATCGGACAGTTGCATGAGATACGTCTTCGGTGCGGTGATTTGGCGAGACTCTTGCATCTAATTAACTAGGCCAGCAGATGGACTAAGCAATAGATTGGCCGAGTACCATACGGGGATGGTGAGCGTGAAGTTTAGGGCCTGGGTTCTTCGTCTCGCATTTTTCTTAGGATTGGCAATGTTGCTGGAAGCGAGTGGTTTCGCAGCCAGTGTCAATCCGCGCCCTCTCACGGCCCATTCGAAAGCTCGCGGGGTTACGGAAAATCAACATGCGAAGAAGCGCATGCGAGCCCTCGCGCGGAGCCGCGCTCCGCACTCGCAATATTCTGCCACGCACAGTGCCGCCACGCGTTATTCCAGCACCCGCCGCCATCCGCGTTCTTATTACGAGCGTTTCCACACCAGTTCGTTCGCATCCGAGATCACCGAAGGTGACGTGACCGCCGGCGAAGACCCGCTCGTTCGTCAGGCCGCGATCGATGCCTTGGGCAACATGAACGGCACAGTGGTCGCGATCGAGCCTACCAGCGGACGCGTCCTCGCCATGGTCAACCAGAAGCTCGCGCTTTCAGGCGGCGCGCAGCCGTGCTCAACCATTAAACTTTCCGTGGCTCTGGCGGCGTTGAGCGAAGGCGTGATCGACGAGGAAACTGAAGTTTCGCTCGGGCGTCGCAGCCGCATGAATCTCACGGAGGCGCTGGCGCACTCGAACAACGCCTACTTCGAAGCGGTCGGTCGCAAGCTGGGCTTCGAGAAGGTGCAATACTACGCGCACCAGTTCGGACTCGGCGAACTTGCGGGATATCATATTCCGGACGAGCAGTTGGGCGCCTATCCGGAAGTAGAAATCCCCGCAAAACTCGGCGGCGTCGCCAAAATGTGCTCTTTTGGCGAAGGCATTTCGATGACTCCGCTGCAACTAGGCGCACTGGTGACGGCGATCTCAAATGGTGGCACACTTTACTACCTGCAACATCCGACCAGTCCCGATGAAGTCGCCAGCTTCCAGCCTCGCGTAAAACGCCATCTCGATATCGAGCCCGTGATTCCAGAGCTCTCCGACGGACTGGCCGGAGCCGTCGCATATGGCACCGCGCGCAACGTGCGTTTGAACTTTAACGAGGAGTCGATCTTAGGCAAGACCGGGACATGCTCGCACGCCGGCACGCGCTTCGGATGGTTTGCATCGTACGCCAACACCGACGTCGGACGCATTGTGACCGTCGTCTTCCTGCAGGGCGGACGTCCGACCTTCGGGCCCAAAGCGGCCGAGATCGCAGGCCGCATGTACCGCAATCTTTACGACCACAACTTCTTCGTGGCGGGGGAGAGCGGGACGACTTCTCCGAAACTGGAAAAGCTGAATACTTCGGCTACCCAGCAATAGGCTGCTACTTTATTTCTTCGGATGCGACACGCTCATGGGAATTGAGGCGATGAATAGTTTCGCCTGATCGGTGTCGATGGGTTCGATATCAAAAAACGTCGGGCCCCCGTAACCGATTGCCCTGGTGCGAAAGAAATAGGTTTTACCAGCTTCGGCAGTGAAATGAGCCAGGCCGACAACCCTCGATAGCCTACCAAAGTGCGACTGCCAGTTGGCGCAGAGATGGCGCTCGCCCGGTTCGACCGCGAAAGAGAAATAGGAATTGTGATGATTGGCGCCGACCCAGACGCCATCCAACGCGATCTTCGTGGTGATGCAGCCTCCGATGCAATTCGGAGATCCAATATCCTGGACAACATAGACCAGCGCTTTGCCCGCTTCGGGCTGAGCAACGGCGTGCTGGGAGTCGTCTTCTTTGACGTCGAAATTCACGCCTTTTGGACCGCAGGCGGCTTCGGCGGCGGCGATTGCAGCGGAGTCTTGGGCGAAGGCGGACAGCGTGAAAAGGAACAGGGCGATGGCGATGCGCATAACGTTTCTCCGACTACAACGATCCGATAGACGAGAGAATACGCCGTTGCGATTCGGGTTGCTAGTTTATTGGACAAGACAAGCGGAGCTTCGTCCGCGGGACGGACGAATGCGTCCGCCCCTACGCGAGCTTCTTAGCGCTTCGATTCGTCTTTGGCTACCACGCCGTCTTTGATGGAGATGATGCGGTGGGCGTACTCGGCGATGTCGTGCTCGTGCGTCACCAGTACGATCGTATTGCCTTCCGAGTGCAGGCGATCGAACAGCGCCATGATTTCATTTCCGGTTTGTGAGTCGAGGTTGCCGGTCGGTTCGTCGGCGAGGATGATGGCCGGCTTATTGACCAGAGCGCGGGCCACGGCCACGCGCTGGCGCTGTCCGCCGGAGAGTTCGTTGGGCTTGTGGTTCATGCGGTCTCCCATGCCGACCGAAGTCAGCGCGGCCTTGGCGCGCTGGGCGCGCTCCTCGGCGGGGATCCCGGCATAGATCAGCGGCAGCTCCACGTTGTGCAGCGAAGTGGCCCGCGCCAGCAGATTGAAAGTCTGGAAGACGAAGCCGATTTCCTTATTGCGGATGCGGGCCAGTTCATCATCGTCGAGTTCGCTGACCAGTTGTCCGTTAAGCCAGTATTGGCCTTTGGAAGGCGAGTCGAGACAGCCGATCAGGTTCATCAGCGTGGACTTGCCGGAGCCGGACGGCCCCATGATGGCGACGTATTCATTGCGTTGAATGCGCAAGGTGATGCCGCGGAGCGCGTGCACCTGCTCCGAGCCCATATCGTAGGTCTTCCACAGATCCTCGGTTGAGATCATGTAGGAGTTCGGCGCGGACCAATTCGCAGGCTTATCGATCGGCAATACCCCGGCAGTCGCCATCTTGCTCTCCTTATTCGGATCGGGCTCGTGCACGCTCGCTCCTATGGCCGTTCTATCTTGGACGTTCTAACTCATTAGAAGTTAGAAGTTAGTGGAGCGCCGGGCGTCCCCGCCCGGCCACCCCGGGACCGGACGGGCGAGACGCCCGTCCCTCCACTACTAGCTTTCGTCTTCTTTCTTCGGGGCCGAGTTATCTATCTTGACACTCGTTCCCGGCTTCAGGGTACGCAAAACCTTGTAACTGCCGGTGATCACTTCGTCGCCCTCTTGCAAGCCTTTGACGACTTCGATATCCGTGGTGCCACTGATGCCGGTATCCACCGGAACGAATTGGGCTTTCTTGTTGCGGATCACGAACACGCCCTGCACTTCTTCCTTCTGCTTCGGTGCTTCCGCCGGAGCGCTGGTGGCGGCCTCTACATTATTGCCTTTCCCCGCATCTTTGGACGCGAGATCTGCCTGGGTGCGGACGGTGAGCGCCTGAATCGGAATGCTGAGCACGCTGCTACGGGTCGCGGTCGTGATCTTGGCCGTCGAGGAGAGGCCTGGGCGCAGGTTTACTGGCGGATCGGCGAGCGTCACGACGACTTTGAAGTCCTTCGCTTCCTCGCTGGTCGAGGTGGCCTGCGAGGTAGCGACACCGGTCGAGCGCACGATGGCGTTGTCCCCGATTTCGCTGACGACGCCGTGGAAAACCTGGTGCGGGATGGCGTCGATGGTTACGTCCGCGGACTGGCCGAGATGTACGTTGACGATGTCGGTCTCGTCCACCTTGACCTCGGACGTGATTACGGACATGTCGGCAATCGTCATCAGCGTGCTGCCGGGTGAATTCTGGATTCCGATGACCACGGTCTCGCCTTCGCGCACGGGGAGATTGGTGATTACGCCGTCAAAGGGCGCTTCGTACGCAGTTTTTTGCAGCACGTCGGTAAACCGGGTCAGAGTCGCCTGATTCTGGGTGATGTGCTTGTCCATCGAATCTTTCTGTGCCTTGGCTTGCGCCACGCGAGCTTCGGCTTGGGCTAATCCAGCATCGGCAGACTCCCACGCAGCTTTCTTGACGTCGTAATCCTGCTTGGCGATGAGGGCCGCGTTGTACAGACCTTGGGCGCGGTCCCAGTCGAGCTTGGCGTGGACAGCATCGGACTTGGCGCGGTTCAGATCCGCGAGCGAGGTGTTCAGGGCGGCATCGGCGGCGAGGGCGTCGGTTTGAGCCGCCTGCACGGAAGCGCGAGTGGCACTGACGTCGGCCGAGGACTGCACGTTCTCAAGCTGTGCCAGCAACTGCCCTTTGGTCACGCGGTCGCCTTCCTTGACGTGCAGCTTGATGATCTTGCCGAAGGCATTGGCTCCGATGTTTACGTAGGTCTTGGGCTTGATTTCACCCGAGGCACTGACCACCGAGGCCAGGTTCTGCTTTTGCACTTTGCCAGTCTGCACCGTCACCAGGTTTTTCCGGCTCTGGTAAACCCCGACGGCGACGATGATGCCGAGCACCAGGGCCGCGCCAACCCCGATCAATACTTTCTTCCATGTCTTCATAGCTAGGTTTTCATGATTAAGTGTTTACGACCGTCTTGCCGAGTCGGCCGCCAAGTCAGCAGACGGTTCCAAAATTCCCGTCGTTCCCGGCTTAACTCTCCAGCTTAACCCCGGGGTTTGGCTATAGAACGGTGAAAACGCACCGTGATTGCGCATGAACAGTTACGTTCAAACGAGGGGGAAAGTTCCCGAGTTCCCGCGAAACAGGTCTGTCACTATGTCGCTCCGGTCGGTTTACGGAGGGAGACCCGCGGCGCAATTCATTATATCGTGCCGGGTGTCCGGACAGCTGGCCTGCGAAGCGACCATCGCTCGACCTCTGCTCGGCCGACTGCTCGACCGCAAGACGCGGATTCTTAAGGCCATTTGGCTCCGCGCAGGGATTCTTTCCTTGACAGGCCACTTCTTCTTGCCTTGTTGTATCTAATGAACATAGAATTAGACGACAGAAGTCTGTCATGAGGTAAGCCCTTCTATGTTCTCCGCAGGTTTTCGGAATCGGTGCTCAGTTGGCCTGTTGGCTGGCGTGATGGCACTGGGTTTTGTCTCCGTTGCCCGAGCACAGGACAAGGACACGAAGGGCTCCGATGACAAAGGGGCGGCTGCCCAGGGAAGCCAGACGGACCCGCTAAAACGCCAGATCCCGGAAAAACAGAGGAAGGCCAACGCCAAAGCGCTCAAGATCGAGTTGAGCAAGACTTACAGGAAATGGCTGGACGAGGACGTGCGCTGGATTATCACCGACGAGGAGAGATCCGCCTTCATGCAACTCTCGAACGACGAAGAGCGCGACCAGTTTATTGAGGCCTTCTGGCAGCGCCGCGATCCCACGCCGGACACCGAAGAGAACGAATTTAAAGAAGAGCACTACAGGCGCATCGCATACGCCAACGAGCACTTCGCGGCCGGTATCCCAGGTTGGAAGACCGACCGCGGCCATATGTATATCGTGTTTGGGCCAGCGGATGAGATCGACTCTCACCCCTCCGGCGGCAGCTACGAGCGACCCATGGAAGAAGGCGGCGGCGAGACCTCGACCTTCCCGTTTGAAACATGGCGCTATCGCTACCTGGAGGGGATTGGGCAGGAAGTGATGATCGAGTTCGTCGATACCTGCATGTGCGGCGACTATCACATGACGCTGGACCGCTCGGAAAAAGACGCCCTGAAGTACACCCCGAATGCCGGCCTGACGCTGTCCGAGCAAATGGGCATGTCGAGCAAGACGAGTCGTTTCACCAACGGCGGTCTCGAGCAACTGGGTGCCTCGCCGTTCAACCAGGATTTGCAGACGAAGCAATTCGACCGCCTGGAGCAGTTCGCCAAACTGCAGGCGGCGCCGGCGGTGAAGTTCAAAGACCTGGAAGAAGTGGTCAGCCACAAGATCAGCGTCAACCTGATGCCCTTTGATGTGCGAGCGGACTTCGTGAAGGTCACCAGCGATACGGTGCTGGTTCCGGTCACGATTCAGATCAAGAACCGCGATGTCACTTTCCAGAACAAGGACGGCGTGGAGCGCGGCACGGTCAATATCTTCGGGCGCGTGACGACGCTCACGGGCAAGATCGTACAGACCTTTGAAGACACGGTGCAGGTCGATGTGCCGGTGGAACTGCTGCCCAAGACCGCCGAAAATTCTTCGGTGTACTGGAAAGCGCTGCCGCTGCGCATCAGCCAAAATCGCTACCGCCTGGACGTCGTGGTTAAGGACGTGAACGGAGATCGCACCGGAAGTTGGAGCCATGCCATCCAGATCCCGGACTTCAGCGAGGACAAGCTGAGCAGCTCAACGCTCATCATTGCCGACCAGATGGAACCGGTGGCGACCAAGAACGTGGGCACGGGCAATTTCGTGATCGGGACGACAAAAGTGCGGCCGCGCGTGGCGCCTTCCGATGGCAAGCCCATCTCATTCAAACGCAATCAGAAGCTGAACTTCTGGATGCAGGTTTACAATCTCAGCGTGGATGAAAAGACCCATAAGCCTTCCGCCACGATCGAATACAATGTGACGGACGCCAATAACAAGGCAGTCATCCATACTGTCGAGTCGACAGACACGATGGGCAATGTGGGTGACCAGGTCACGCTGCAGAAGACGCTTTCCGCCGCGAACCTGCAGCCAGGCTTGTACAAGATCGAGATCAAAGTGAACGACAACCTTTCCAAGCAGATGGTGGATCCGACGGCGACCTTTGCCGTGGAGTAAACTGCTGCCTGGTTTCCCAGAGGTGGTGGGCGGGATGTTGCGAAAGCTCGGGTTCCTCGTATTCGTCGCCGTCATCGTCACGACCGTGGCCCTTCCGGCATGGTCGAGCAGTGCCTCCGGTGCGATCTCGGGCGCGATATCTGGATACGTTCGCGATGGGAGCGGCGCGCCGCAAATGGGCGCGGCGGTGGAAATACTCGGTTCGGCCGCCCAGGCGCTGAAGGTCTTCACCGATGATCGTGGCTTCTATTCCGTTGCGAGTCTGCTGCCCGGAACCTACAGCGTCAAGGTGAGCGCGCCTTCGTTCCTCCCGGCGCTGCGCGAGAAGATCGGCGTGCGTGCCGGCGCGAAGCTGATGGTGAATGTCAGGTTGACCACGCTGTTCGAGGCCATCCAACTGGTTCCGCTGCGCAGTCCGGCGGACGATGACGACTGGAAGTGGACGCTGCGCTCGGTTTCCAACCGGCCCATCCTGCGCGTGCTTGAAGATGGCACCACCGTGGTCGCGCAGAGTGGGGAGTCAGCCGCTGACCACGACTTGAAAGGTACCTTGACCTTTCTGGCTGGATCGCCCGGGCAGGGTTTCGGCAGTCCCGCGGATATGAGTGCTGGCTTTGCCGTGGAGCGTTCGCTGTTATCGAGCGGCACCCTGCGACTGAACGGCAACCTCGGTTATGGGACCGACGGCCAGGGCATCCCGGCGGCGGTGTTCCGAACGACTTACACGAACCGGTTCAACGGTATCTTTGAGCCTTCGGTGGCGATTACAGCCCTCAGACTGAATTCGCCCGACCTGAACACGATGCCCGGCGCCACGCTGCAAGCGCTGTCGGTGACCAGTTCGGATCGGGTCGTCCTGGGCGACAAGGTGGAGATGACGCTCGGCAGCGAATTGCAAACGATCCAGTTTATGGGGCGGGTAAACGCCTTCAAGCCCTTCGGGTCGGCCGACCTGCACATTACGCCGAACACGCTGCTGGAATATCAATACGCGAGTTCAGTCCCGAATATGGGACTGGAGGATCGTATGGGCAATGATCGTTTGGAGTCCGCTTCATCGGATCTGAGCGAAACCGCGCCACGTATGAGCATTACTGGGTTTTCTCCGGCGGTCGAGCAGGCGCATCACCAGGAAGTTTCGATCTCCCAGCGCATCGGCAAGAACAACATGCAGGTCGCATTCTATTCGGACAGCATCGTCGATCCGGTGCTTGCCGGAGTTGGCGAGATGACGCCGGGCGAAATGGCGGCTGAGTCGGGTGAAGTGTTGCCGGATGTGTACTCCGGTACTTTCAGCTATCAGGGGAACGATTATGCGACGCGCGGGATGCGGGTGGTGCTGCAGCGGAAGCTATGGTCCGATCTGACCGCAACCCTCGATTATGCCTACGGAGGCGTGCTCGACCTGTCGCGTCCGGACGTCCAACTACAGGACGCGCGGGAGTGGATACGCGCGGAGCGGCGCCAGGCTGTGGCAGCGAAGTTCAGCGGAGCTTTGCCCAAGGCGAAGACGCGCTGGATCGCCTCCTATCGCTACACGGGCGGCCACACCTTGACGCCGGTCGACCTGTTCGATAGTTCGGCGGGCCAGTCCGGTCCTTTTTTGAACCTCTTCATCCGGCAACCGATTCCGGCCAGCTTCCTCGCGGGACACATGGAAGTTCTCATGGACCTGCGAAATCTTCTCGCGCAGGGTTATGTGCCCGTGATGGGACGCGACGGACACACTCTTTATCTGGTGCAATCGGCGCGCTCGGTGCGCGGCGGCGTAGCCTTCAGCTTCTAAAATCTCCTTTAGTTTCTGGAATCCATAGATTCGAAATCTGTTATTTCGTAGATTTCCTCCGTAGACTCCTAGCGATTGCTCCGAGCGCTCGCCGTCTGCTTTTCTCCTGCCTCTCGGTCGTCTCCGGGCGGCGCAAATTTCGCGCTGATCCCTTCCACGAACTTCCCCTTGTGAGGTTCGACACTGATCTTTCACGACGCACAGGTTTATAATGCCGCGCATCTCAAGTGGCACTGTATTTGCTGCTCGCGGAGCGTGGGTCTGTTCCAGTGCCCGCGACGACTAAGGAGGACCAGGAATGAAACTGCATTTATTGGTGGCGTTCGTTCTGCTTTCGACGGCTCTGCTCGTGGGCCAAACGTTTCGTGGCACCATTCTCGGCTCCGTGACCGATCCCTCCGGCGCATTCGTAGCCGGAGCGACCGTCAAAGTGCGCAACCTTGCAACTGGCATCGAGCGCACGACCGTAACCAGCGGCGATGGCAGCTACCGCGTGCCTGAGCTGCCCACCGGCACATACTCCGTCACCGTAACGCAGCCTGGCTTCCAGACCGCAGTCACCAACAACGTCGAAGTGGACGTGGCCACCGAGCGGCGCGTGGACGCGCAGTTGAAAACCGGCCAGATCACGCAGATGGTCGAGGTCTCCGGTGGAGACCTTCCCCAGATCGAAACCCAGAGCAATGACCTGGGAGGTGTGCTCACCAGCAAGTCGGTCGAGGATATGCCCATCAACGGTCGCGACTACACGAAGTTGATCTACTTGAATCCCGGTGTCGCAGGTTCGCCCGATCAGATCACCGACTCGCCGGGATCGTTTGGCGAGTTCTCGATGAACGGCGCCCGCGGACGCTCCAACAATTACCTGCTCGACGGCACCGACATGAACGACGGATATCGCAACGACCCGGCCATCAACCAGGGCGGCGTGTTCGCCGTTCCGTCGGCCATTCTGCCCATCGGGGCCGTTGCCGAGATGAAGGTGCTTTCCAACTTCCAGCCCGAGTATGGACGCAACGCTGGCGCCGTCGTCAACATCGTGACCAAGAGCGGGAGCAACAAGCTTCATGGCGAGCTCTTCGAATATTTCCGAAATGACGCTCTCGACGCCCGCAACTATTTCGATAATGTGCCGCAACGGGCGCCTTTTCATAACAATCAGTTCGGCGGTGCTCTCGGCGGCCCCATCATCAAGAACAAGACGTTCTTCTTCACGGACTATGAAGGCCAGCGCGAGGCCGTGGGCACCGTAACGTTGGCGTGTGTGCCCGAGCCAAACCGGATTGCCTATGACCAGCAACAGGGAGCTACGAATACTGTAACCGCTCAGATGTTGAAGTTCTGGCCTCAACCCAATATCGGAACGCGCCCCGTGGTTACAGACCCTGACTTCGCTTCGTTTGATGGCGGATGTCCTCGAGGTCCCAATGCTTCGCTAATCACCCCTTCCTACAACAACCTGAGCAGTGTGATTGCTAAGATCGACCACAATTTCAATACCAACAATATCCTGACTGGTCGTTATTTCTTTGGCGACAGCACGCAGTCTTTCCCGTTGGCGCTCACGGCCACCGGCGGACAACTTCCCGGCTTCAATACCATCACCCCGACTCGCGTCCAGTTGGTCGCTCTCTCCTACGTACACACTATTGGCGTGAACAAGGTGAACGAGTTGCGCTATGGTTGGAACCGCTTCGCTGAAGGATTCTTTCCCCAGGATGCAAGCTTTCATCCATATGAAGACATCGGACTCTGTGCTGCCAGCTCAACCGCCGATTGCTCCGGCGGCGGCCCGCACGACTCCGGTCTGCCCATCACTCTGGTTTCGGTGACGCCTACGGGCGCCACCAGTTTCTTTGCACAACCCGGCACGACCTCCGCCGACCCCCGCGCCCGCGTCGATACCAACAACCAATTCGTGGAGAGCTTTTCTTGGAAGATCGGAAAACACGACATCAAGATGGGCTTTGAGTTCCGCCGCACCAGCATTAATCAACAGGAATTCCAGAAGTACTTCCGCGGGAGACTCAAATTCGCGAACTTGACGACATTTCTCGAGGGAATGCCCGAAGGGGGCGGCTTTGGCAGTCTCCAGTACTCCTCGTCCGGTCCGACCGGGCGCCATACTTACGAAAACAACTATGGCCTCTATGTTCAGGACAGCTTCCGCCTCAATCCGCGGCTTACGCTGAACTACGGTCTCCGCTGGGATTACTACGGAGTGATTCAGGAGAAAAACAACCTGTTCGCGAACTACGTGGTCTCGAGTTTCGACCCAACGACTGATATCGGCACAGGAGCTCTCACGCAAGTCGGTACCAACGGATTGAACAGTTTGTACCAGCCCTACCATAAGAATTTTTCGCCTCGTGCCAGCATCGCCTGGGATGTGGGCGGCAAAAGCAGGACCGTGGTCCGCGCCGGGGCCGGTCTTTTCTACGACGCCTTCTCCCAAGACATGTTCCTCGGTCATCTGCCCTATCCTGCGTACTACGCCCCTGGTCCTGCGTATGGGAGCTTTGGACCCGACCCGATAACAGCAGCGGGAGTGAGCGCACTGACGCTCAGCACCGGGATCCAGGCGGGTCAACCCATCTATGGTACTTCGGGCTGCAATATCGAAGTCGAGTGCGACATTTTCGGGGTTGACCAGCACATAAAAACGCCCTACATGGAGAACTACAACATCAACATCCAACAGCAGATCACGAGCAAGACCACGCTCCAGTTGGGCTATGTGGGATCACAGGGCCACCGGCTCTTCCGCTTCTACGACATCAACCAACCCACCCATGCGGTGGTTACTGCGGCTGACTTGGCCTGCACGCCCGCTCCTTGCGTTGATGATTTCAGCGTGCCGCGCCCCTTCAGTTCCCCTTACGGTGTAGGCACTCTGACTAAAGAGGGTGCGCTTTACATCTTCCAGGAAAAATCCACCGGGAAGTCAAATTACAACTCGCTGCAGGTCAGCTTCAAAGTTAATGGTTGGCACGGCATCACCTCGGTGGTTAACTACGTCTATTCGAAGTCCCTCGACAACTCAAGCGACCTCGAAGACTTCGTGGTCAACGCGGCTCAGCCTCAGGACAGCAACAACCCGCAGGCGGAAAAAGGACCATCAAACTTCAACATCCCTCATCGCTTCACATGGGTATTTGGCTACCAGTTGCCGAATCTCGCTGGAAGCATGCCTAAGCTACGCAATGGTTGGGGCTTCGACAGCACGGTCTCGCTGCAAAGCGGTCAGCCCTTCACGCTCAACTACAACGCCGAAGACGACTATAGCGGTGGCGGGGAAGGCTACGACCGACCGGACGTTGTCGGCCCTATCGTCTATCACAAGCACGATCCGGCAAACTTCCTTGACCTGTCCGCCTTCGCCATGCCCTGCACGGTCACGCCGGCTGCATACGCAGCGCCCTCCGGCTTCGCGTCCGACTGTGTACCCGGTACGCGCCACTACGGAGATCTGGGGCGCAACTCGCTTGTCGGTCCCACCTACAAACAGTGGGACTTCGCACTCTACAAGAACACGGGGATCACCGAGCGTGTGAGAATGCAATTACGCGCCGAGTTCTTCAACATACTCAACCATCCCAACTTCTCGAGTCCGTTGTTGCCGAATTTTATCGCTGACCCAGCCTCCAACTACGTAAATGGTTTGCCTGGCTTCGCACCGAGTCCCTCCGTGACCAATCGTGAGGTTGGCGCTGGCTTCTACCACATCACCGCCACCGGCGACGTCGGCATCGGCAACCCGTTCCTGGGCGGCGGAGGCCCGCGCGGCATTCAGCTGGCGCTCAAGTTCAGCTTTTAACTTTCTAACTTTTGCTTCTTCCCAGTCTCCTCTCGCGCACCATGCGAGAGGAGCGTTTTTCTCATAGTTCGTTTCCAACGTTCCCCGCAAACCAATGTCCTGAGTTGGTAGTTACAAAGCGGCAAGCCTGGAAATGGGCGCGCGCGCACAACCTGAAATCAGCCGATCAGTTGACATCCAGCGTTATAATAGAAGTTAGATCTACAGTCCAAACGTGACCGTACGGCTGTTGCTACTAAGTTCTTTGAAATCAAGATTTTGACCGACTCTAAAAATCGTAACTTGTTGATCCTAAAGGCCGAAGAACGGTTGAAGCGTTGCTAACTACTTTGTTTTCAAGATTTTGACAATAATCCATTTAGAGTCAGGATTTTAGAGGTAGGTCCACCGTAACTCACTGATTTTAATAGACCATGGAAAGAGGGGGGGTAGGGGGTACCCTTGCAGTCGGCATCCGACTTCAGTTGCATGCCGAGTCGGCCGGCGAGTTTCTGACTCAGCACGCCAAAATAAACTTCCACGCATATGGCGGAGAAAACTACGACCACAACCACCGGTGAGAGGCGTTCGGGACAACGGCTGCCGGTTCGTGTCCCGGTCAAGGTGCGTCACCAGGGCGGTGAGCATCAGGGCCTGACTCGCGATCTGAGTTCATCGGGAATCTTTCTCTATTCCGAGTCGGGAATGAAAGAAGGCTCGAAGCTGGAACTGGTCATCATGCTGCCTCCCGGCCTGGGTTTGGGGCCCGGAGGATGGACGCTCTGCGAGGCCTCGGTCGTGCGAGTGGAGGAATCGGATGGCAAAGGTATGGGCATTGCCGCTACCCTCGACCGCATTGCATTGTTGCCCGAGATCACCTGAAAGTCAGTGGATCGCGCTCCCTGCCAGGCCGCCATCGGGCGCGTTTTCTCAACTCGATTCCGGCAATGCAAATAGTTTGTCCCCTAAGACAAAAAGATTGCTTCCCAATGCCCCGTCCCTGGTGCAATAATGGCTCGCTTTAAAGCAAAGGCGGAGTTGGCCGTCTTCCCCAGGTTGGCTAGGTCATGTGGATTGAAAAACTCACCGATGGCGTTCTTGAAGTGGACACGCCGATCGGGCCTCGATACGTACAGCCGAATCTCGCGCAACGCGCGTCTCTGATGTGGACGTTCCGCAATTTTTTCTCGCTGCCGCAGCAAGTGCTGCGCCCCTGGCAACGCCGATTGATTGATCGTCTGTGGACCGAGAACAGGTTCGTATCCTTGTCCGCAGCGGGCGCACCCGACAGACCGGTCATCGGGAGAATCGAGCGGCGAGCGCCGGCTCAGGCAGAGGTTCTGCCGATTCGCAAACCGGTTTCCGGTTCGCAGCCTGCTGGAGCGGAACAAAGCCGGGAAGCCGCCTCCGCGTAATCGCGAAACCACGCGGGCACCGCCGGGGGATCGCGGTGCATTCAAACTCAAGTTGGTCTCAATCACCTTCGCGTCCTCCTGACGACCGTAGAGGAGCCTGCTGAGAGGGCGTAATCACGGCATCGATCTCCTGCCGTTCCCGCTGACAAGACGGCGCGACACGGATGATATAATCCGAGATTGTCCCCACCTTGCCGTACGCAGCGGGCGCGTAGCTCAATTGGCAGAGCAACTGACTCTTAATCAGTAGGTTGAAGGTTCGATTCCTTCCGCGCTCACCAACTCCTTCCTTGCCAATGTCTTGCCGGAGTGGATATCGATAGGAATCGATTTTCATAACAACTTTCATAACAACTGGTTTGCCGCCTCGTTTAATGGCGCTCGGAACGCATCGGACTCCACGTGGTCGTAGGTCCGCAGCGTGATCGAAACATCCGAGTGCCCCAGCAATTCCGATACGACTTTCACACCGTGCCCGGCGCGCAACATCGAAGTCGCCACCGTATGGCGGAAGTCATGCCAGCCGCCCAAGTCGATGTTGAGCTCCTTCGCAACCGGGCGGATGTAGCGTTTCAGAGAATTGCCCGGATTCAAAGGAACCCCACCCCGTGCGTGGAAGATCCACTCGCCGGTGGTTCCTAGAGTTTTCATGCGCTCCAGGAGTGCCGGCGGAATCGGAATTCGGCGTTTCGAATCCCGGCTCTTCGTGCTGTCGACCTTCCCGTCGTACATCCGGCGTTGCACATGGAGAACGTCACCGTCGAAATCTGACCACTTGATCGCAATGGCCTCTCCAATGCGCAGTCCCGTCACTGCCAGGAACAAAACTAGTGTGGCGTAGGGCTCGGAAAGCTTCTCAGCAATTGAGCTGGTCTGCGAAGGACTAAGGACTTTGCGCTGAACTCTCTTTCCCGCGCAGTTCTCAGCTCGTGGCAGCTTCACTCCCTTGCTGGGGTCTTCCTTCAGCCATTCGTTCCGCACGGCGTACGCTAGCAAGACCCCGAGCGAAATCCGCATGCTGCGAATCGTGCTTCGGCTGTATTTGGCAGCTTGCGTCGCAAAGAACGATTCGATGTCGTAGCGTTCCATGCTAGCGATCTCGCAGTTGCCAAATACCGGCACCACGTGGGACTTGAGAGCGTTCACGTAGTGCTCGTAGGTCGTCGCCTTCAAAGAAAGACTTGCGACTTTTTGCCAGCGTGCGAAAAGATCGGATACAGTCATTTCGACTTTGGGTCTCTGTGAAGCTCCGATACGTCGTGCAAGAGCCTCGCGCGCGGCTGCCTTGGTAGGCAACTCCGTGACTGGCCCAAGTTTGACGTTGCGTTGTCGACGCTTCACTTTGCCCTCGGCATCCGAAAACTCTTCGCGCCACATGCCGTACCACATTTTGGTTCTTTTGCCTGTCTGGTACAGACTGCCGTTTTGCCACCGCCGAATCTGATGAGACATTGCTGCTCCTCTCAGTCTCAGTCTCAGGTTCAGCGGCTTCTCGCGGGGAATTCTACAGGCCAGGTCACGCCGGAGCAACGACTCATCAAAGCGGATCAATCCGCCAATGCGAACAACGGGAAGTTCGGAACCATGGCGCCGAACCCAACACTCGGAAACATTCAGAATTGTGGCGGCTTCTCGGACGGACAAGAGCCCCTTCCCACGACTCGACGTAGTAATGAACTGCTCTGTGCCATCCACTGGTGTTGTGCTCAACCCTTCGGCCCGCTGTGTCACAAAGTAGCCTCGTGCGATTTAGAGGGTTACATCGATCTGAAATGAGGTAAATCCTCAAAGGGCGAGCGTAATCAATGGGTTTCTAAATTACTGAGAACACGAGGACTTTAAGTGCGGCATTAAAACGGGAGAGAAATCGGCTGACCCTGGATAGTCTTTCATCGCACTCGGGGATCCGGTACAAGCTAAAAAGGCCTTCAAGACTTTAGCCGACGGCCACGACGGGACGCTTGCACTTTGTTTGCGGCTTCCTGTGCTCGAAGAATCTCTTCAAGAGCGGGAGGAATCTTAACTCCAATCTGCTTAACTTGGAGCCACGAGTCTCCGAAGGTCAGCTGCCGGAATCCGTCGATAGGATCGGGATCCGGCTCGATAACTCTTCCAGTCGAGGACTGTCGCCAGGCAAAAAACATTTGGGCGTCTTCATTGCGAAGCGCTAAAGCTTTCTCCTTGGACAGAAAACTCCGCAGGTATTTTACTTTCTTTAGTTCGTTTCTATTCTTGTCTAGCGCATGAGCCCAGCGCATTCTCCGATCCAAATCCTGCTTAGTTTGAAAAATTCTTTTCTGCACCTGCCTCATTGAGCTGGACCATTTTCCCAATTCGCGTTCCGTAGCTGGGATTTGTTCCTGTAACCGTCTGAATGTCTGCAACTGCTGTGACTCCCAAGGTAGCGGATACGGTCGTCTGAATCGCAGCGCGTCGGAGGGTGGCAGTGTTGCAACAATTCGATCTTCTTGCGTGTCCATGAATCTACAAATTCCCTCAGGGCCTACATCTTCCGATTTCCGAACGTATTTCGCGATTGCGAAACGCTCTGGGAACCTTTTGTAATACTCGGCAATACTCAAAGCACCGTATCCACCCTCGATTCCCTCACGTAGTCCGATTGCACGGGACGCGCCGAAAATGTCCACCGCGTAATCGAACATCATCGGTATTTGGTTCCACACCTCGGCTCCGACGCCAGCGGGAACCGCTTCCGGATACACAAGGCCTTTTTCTTGGAGCCAGGACGATAGTTCCTGAAAGAACTTCATCGAATTCCGCACCGTATGTTTCGGATCTGCCTCTCGAGCGAGATCGTAGATCAGACCTAGGTAATGCATCCAACCGAGGATCAGGTTACGCTCGCCGTCGTACTTCATCTGTTCTCTTCTCTTTGCCATCTGATTTCTCCAGGATTCACATATTGAATTACGGGCTTGCCGTTGCCGTCGCGTCACGCCAGGAGGGTAGGCGTATCGAAGGGGTCGCGTCGACCAATCTGTGAGAGGGTCCGGCTTGAAAAGCCTTCGCCTCTCATACCAGTGCTGGAGCACTGCGTCTAGTGTTTACTGTACTGCGCTCTTTTCGGGGCGTCAACTGGCCGCGAATACTCGTGTCTTAGTTCCCTAATTCTGTCACCCCTTAATGGCAACGTGAAAATGTCACCCCATAAACAGGGAGACATTTGCATTGAGCCAGAAGGAGCTGCAACGCGTGGCGGTTATTTCCAGATGCGTGAAAGGGGAGTTGGCGTGTGCCAAAGCGCCTGTCCCACTGACAACCCGTTGCTTACGCCAACTTCGCGCAGTTTTCCGCGGAGCGGTGATTTTTAGAGATTCACTCAAAATTAAGTAAGTTAAGCAATTATTGTAGATTCAATAGCCTAGAGTAACTTAATTTCTCCGATTGATTCAGCCTTTTTTGCAATCCCCTCTATAGGCCAAGATCGTTGCTGGAAGCATTATTCAGGAGGAGAAGGAGATGGACACCAAAACATTCCTCGAGAAAGCAAACGAACGAGCCGACTTTGTGATAGCTGCGATGGGTGCTCTCACCGCCAAGTTGAGGGAGCTGAAACCGCAAATCGAAGAACTGCGCAAAGACTTCCGGAAACTAAAGGGCACTCAAGAGATTGCCGGATGCAAGACGTGGAAGCAATTCTGCAAAGAGCGGTTGCACAGGACTGACAGTGCTGTGCGGAAGTTGCTGGCCGCCGGGGGAAAGGGAAAGCAAAAGCCAGCGGGAGAAATTCCCGCTCCAACCCCGGATGAACTCAAATCGAAGGCGCTCAAAGCTATTCGAGAATATACGCAGGCTTCGCCTGACAACACCCCAGGGAGTCTCTTTGCGGAGCTTTATCCTGACGGGGAATCCACACCGCCACCGACTCCTGTCGCTGCGCCCGATGCAGCAAACTCAGATGTAAGTGATCTTCCTGACGCGCACACGGCTCCTGTGGAACCCAGTAACCAAGCAGCGGTGACGAAGCGCACGGAGACAAGAGCAGTGACTCCGGCCGAGACTTTTCAAGACCACGCTATTGAGCATTTCCACGGGAAAAGCAAAACACAGGTCTTGAAGGAACTTGGCTCTATCTGGAGCGCACTGTTCCCCAACGACGCGCCGCTGGCACTGACTTCTCAGCCGAAACAGAAGAAGCCTCCGCTTGGAGAACGGAACAGCGCAGCCGAGATCGGAGTTGCCCAATGACCAACCACCCCGCACTCGAACAATCCGAGAAACCAAAATCACCCGTGAGGTTAGTCAAGGGGTTCCTTCCCTACGAGTGGCGATTGCCTCTATTCCGTGTTTTGGAATCCGGTTCCTGGGACATCCTCAAGACCCGTTGGGGTGCTGATGCCAAGCGGAAGACAGTCACCTATTACGAAGGCGATGAGTCGGCCGCGAACGCTTACATGAACAAATTCGGGGACAAAGGGATCCACGCGATCCCCTACACGCAAGCCCCGCCAGAACTCAACGCTGTCCGAGGAACGCTTAGGGAGAAATATGGTTTTGCGCTTTCTCTTTGCTACGTCAACTTTTATGCTGACGAGACTGTTCAAATCGGATGGCACCAAGACCGCGAAGAACGTGGTTCCAAGTCTCCCCTGCTAATGGTCACGTTGGGCGGGACGCGGACTTTCTCAATCTGGAAGATTAAGGAAGGTGAGCAGCCGAAGGCCGAATGGGAAGAAGAAACCACCAGCCGGGACTTGGTCGAGATGCCCGCCGGCTTCCACGACCATTACAAGCACGCTGTGCTTCCCCAGAAGCGCTTCGCAGCGGCGAGGATCAGTCTGACGTTCCGCAATCCTGATCTATCTTCCAGCGGTCCTTGGGCACCGAAACACTCGACAATTTACCAGCCCGGATTCCTCAACCCCGACGAAGCCAAGGCTCTTTTCGATGCCTGCGAAAAATTACCTCGCAAGCGGGGAAAAACACATTGGGGAATGGACAAAAGGAATCTGATCGGCCAGTCGTTCTCTGACGTGAAAAGCAACCGGCTTGCTTACGTTACGGCCGACCTTCCCCCCAAGCCGATTGCCGAGGCTCCGCAGCCGGTACAGAACATGATTTCCAAACTGACCCAGCTTGCAGGGCGGACGATTAACTATGCCTCTCTCGTGATCTACGATAACCAGCAGGATCACATGAACTGGCACCAGCACAAAGAAGACAAAGGCCACGACACTCCTGTATTCATCGTCTCGGTTGGTGCAGAGCGCACGTTCGGCGTCAGAGAAAAAGGAAAACCTAAGACAACAAGTAAGTTTCTCGCAGAGGGTGGCTCACTCATTACACTGCCGAACGAGTACAACGACACGCATGAACATGCCGTCTTGATCGATAAGGAGCCGAAGGGAATCCGATACGCATTCAATTGCAAGTGCATTGATGAGATTTATTCACCGCCTCGTGTCTGGGACTGCCACGCTGGTAAGGACTACCCGAAAAACGCGATCTATGTGGGCTGCCGAGTCAGTAGGGGGGGCCGCCTGATTCGGGAAGGCACAATCTTCGGCAATGGCACCGATCCGCTGGTCTCGTAGCATGGAGACGGCGAGCGCTGGTGCCAGTCCCGCCGGCAACATGGCCAAGCCACGCTTGGCAAAACATGCGGTGGTGGAAGCTGGCATGCGGTGGCCGCAGGACTTGGTCAGTCCGCGTACAGCGTTCACTGCTGCCGT
>JBEKGW010000031.1:0-78308 GCA_050012595.1 Terriglobales bacterium | reverse complement strand
AGGTCAACGCCGATGGTTAATTCGGTTGGGGAATGTCTGGCCGGAACTTCTGCGATGAGGTGCTGCGCTGTCTTTTTCATGGGGAACAGTTTCTCCGATCTTGAAGACCTGCTCATCCCATTTCTGGGGCCGCCGGCCCGCTCCGAACGCAGCTGACCTGCCGGCGAAGGCGATCGTCCACCACCCGCTTTCTGTACAGGCTGCCAACTGGACGCCTACAATGCACAAGCTAGAGGTCCGAATCAGAATTGGTTCGCATTTCAGATCGAGCCGAAGAAGGAGCGGTCATGCGACCGGCAAAGGCTATCTACTGCATCCTCAGCATGGTTGGCGTTTGCGCCCTGGCGCCTCGAATTCCTGCACAGACGCTTGCCTCGCGGCACCCCATAGTAATTGCCGCGAGCGTGGTGAGCGATGGCAAGGGTCACATACTCCATGACGTTCGGATCGTGATCGAGGACTCAAAGATTGTTGCGATAGGTCCTACTGTCGAGGGCCCGGTGGACTATGACCTTCGCGGCCTGACGGTGTTGCCCGGCTGGATTGACGCGCACGTGCACATTACATGGATCTTCGGCAAGGACGGGAAAAACGCTGGCACGGAAGGGACAACTCAAGAGGATGCCTATCAAGCGGCGTCAAATGCGTGGGTGACGCTAATGGCAGGCTTCACGACGGTGCAAAGTGTGGGCTCGCCAAACGACATTCCGCTTCGTGATGCCATCGCGAAAGGAGTAATCCCCGGCCCGCGTATTCTGACGGCCAACGAACCGCTCGAAGGGCGAAGCGAGGCGACCGGCACGCCCGATGAAATCCGCGCTTATGTGAGGAAGCAAAAGCAAGCCGGCGCGGACCTGATCAAAATCTTCGCGTCGAAGTCCATTCGCCAGGGCGGAGGAATGACTCTTTCGCAGGAGCAATTGAACGCGGCTTGTGATGAAGCAAAGAAGCAGGGACTGCGCACGCTGGTGCACGCTTACAAAGAGGCGGTCCGCGCCGCGACTCTCGCGGGCTGCACTGAGGTTGAGCACGGTACGCTGGCCACAGACGACGACTTAAAATTGATGGCAGCGAAGGGCACCTATTTCGATCCGCAATGCGGGCTGGTCATCGAGAACTACGTGCAGAACAGGGAAAGGTATCTCGGCACACAAGGCTACACTGCCGAGGGATTTGCTGCGATGGAGAAGATCCTGCCGATGGATCACGAGATCGTGGAACACGCAGCAAGAACTCCGGGACTGAAAGTCGTTTTTGGCACGGACGCCGTGGCCGGCGCGCACGGGCGCAATGCCGAGGAGTTCATCGATCGCGTGCGCGATTGCGGTGTAGACCCGATGGCAGCGATGGTCTCGGCCAACTCGCTGGGGGCCGAAGCGCTGGGCTTGGGCGATCAGATTGGTTCGATCGCCCCGGGCTTCGAAGCGGACATCATTGCGCTCGATGGAGATCCGTTGAAAGACATCACCGCTGTTCGGCGCGTTGTATTTGTAATGAAGGGGGGCATGGTTTACAAGAACGCCGCGCGCAGCGCGATTCCTCTTTATGCGGGCGTCCAGCCCTGATTCGACCTTGAGAGTCGGCTTGGCTTGGCTGAGGATCGATAATTATCATCTCACTCTGCTTTAAGCCAATGCGTAGAGATACTCGACGAAGGACCGCACAGCTCCATCAATCCCCGCTACCTTCGCATTCGTGGAATCGATCAGATAGTACTCATTCGGAGCATGTGCCCCGGTCCCGTGCCCCACTCCGAAATGTCCAGCGGGAAGATTCAGAGGTTCGGAAGTGAAGATGTATCCTGGCCAGGAGCCGGCGGATCGAGGCCACAGCACGGGATCCAGACCCAGCTTGCGGTAAGTCGCAATTTGCGCCTGGATGAGCTTCGAATTCTGCGAGGTCTGTGTCGGATCGTAGCCACCACTCATATTGACCTCGATATCGCCAAAGCCGTGCTTGGCAAGATGATCCTTCAGAAGCGCCAGTGTACCGGCAGCCGTCATGTCAGGCACCAGCCGCATGTCAATCTTTGCGACGGCGCGATGCGGCAGAATGGTCTTGCCACCAGGACCCGTGTATCCACCGACCAAGCCCTCGATGTTGATCGTGGGCTTGGATTCGAGCAGCACGAGCGAGTCAAGCCAGTTTGTGTCGTGCACCCAATGCTCAACGCCTAGCTGCTTCTTAACCGTGGCTTCGCTGCGGCGAGCGGCGGCCTCCTGAATCATCTTCACTTGTGCGGGAGTAAGCGGCTTGGCCTTGTCAAAAAAGCCCGCCACAGCAGGCGTGTGTCCATCGGACTCGATGAGCGTGTTGAGCGCTTGCACCAGGTGCCACGCGGGGCTGTCCACCTGTGCCTCAAGGCTGGAGTGAACATCATGTTTGGGGCCTCGTCCCCATTGCTCTCCACTGGAAACCAGTTCGAGCTCAACCACTCCCTTGGCGCCTAGTGATATCTGTATGCCTCCATCCGCGTCCTGGCCCGCTTCTGGGATGAACACACCCATGCAGTTCTTCAACGCAGCGGTAACTTTGGGTTGGCGGACAACCTCCGGAAAGTGGGTCGAGCCAATCTCTTCTTCCCCTTCACAGACGAGGGCGAGATTTACAGGCAGCTTTTTCCCCGCTGCCTTGAAGGCATGAAGCGCACCGAGGAAGGCCGTTTCAGGACCTTTCTGGTTCACAGCGCCCCGACCGACGCAGATCCTGCCCAGCCCTTCCTTGTCCACGATCCGCGCCTCGAGCGGTGGCGAAGACCACTCCGAAGGGTCAAACTGCTTCACGTCGTACATAAAATAGATGCCGACGGTGGTTGCCGCACCTGCATCGAGAGTGCCGAAGACCCCAGGCTTGCCCGATGTTGGCACAATTTCAACGTTCGCGAATCCTGCATCGCGAGCGAGTTGTGCCATATAGTCAGGGCCCTGCGGATAGTTGCGGTTTTCGGCCGCGATCGAGGGCAATGCGATCCAGTCCTGCAGCCGCTTCACGTTCTCGTTATGCATCTTCGGTATTTGACTCAACACCGATTGGAGGTCGGGATTGTCTGCAGCGAAGGCAGATACTGGAAACGCGGCGAGGGCGGCTCCAGCAAGTGCGCCGTGGATGAACTCTCGACGATTGAGTGCGTTATGGCTCGAGTCAGTCATTGCATCCCCCATTGCCCGGACAAAGATGATTGTCCGTGGTTGACCTCAGAATCGGCCGTCAGTATCGCGCCATTATAGTCCTTGTCGATGGCCTTCCGGCCGATCCGACGATTCTGGACGGTTGGTCGGCTACTCTTCCCTTACCGGATTATGGAAGGGTTGCCCGTCATCCGACCAGAATCCGTGGCAATCGTCGATGGAACTTGCAACTTTCCGTAAGAAAATCTCGCTCGAAACGACGCATTTACGTCCGCGGTTTGTCTTTCATACGCCCACGTGGGCGTTCCCATAGGACGCCTGTATAATCCCACCACTCGGATTTCGAGACAGACGCTGATGACAAAACTATCTTCTTCCATCGCACTCATAGGGTTGCTGTTCGCCAGCGTGACGGGTCGCGCACAACAAACCAGCTACGATTTTGTGATCGCGGGAGCCCGCATCGTTGATGGCACGGGTGCTCCCTGGTTTATCGGCGATATCGGAATTCTCGACGACCACATCGCTGTGATCGGAGATCTCCACCATGCCGCAGCGAAGAAGCGTATGGATGCCACTGGACTGGTGGCCTCACCCGGTTTCATTGATGTTCAGGGTCAGTCGGAATTCAATGTGCTGGTGGACAATCGCGCGGCCAGCAAAATCACGCAAGGCGTGACTACAGAAATTACTGGCGAGGGGACTTCCATCGCGCCGCTTAATAATCGGCTGCTGGAGGACCTGCAAGACAGTGCCAAGAAGTATGGCGTGGCGCTGGATTGGCGCTCGCTCGACGAATATTTGCGCCGCTTTGAGCGTGCCCGACCAACCATCAATCTGGGTACGTTTGTGGGCGCGGGCGGTTTGCGGGAGTACGTAATTGGCAAAGACGACCGTCCAGCAACACCCGCGGAACTCGAACAAATGCGCCAATTAGTCGCGCAGGCCATGGAACAGGGCGCATTCGGGCTAAGTTCCGCGCTCCAGTACGTGCCCGACTCCTTTGCCTCCACTGACGAAATTGCTGAGCTGGCCAAAGTTGCGCGGCGCTACGGCGGAGTTTATTTCACGCACCAGCGTTCAGAAGCCGACCAAATTTTCCAGTCGTTGGATGAAGTATTTGATATCGCGCAACGTGCGGGCATTTCCGCCACGATTTGGCACCTGAAAACCGCGTATCGCGAAAACTGGGGTAAAATGCCCGAAGTTCTGAGCAGGATCGAAGCCGCCCGTGCCCGCGGGATTGATGTGGCCGCCAGTGTTTATCCTTACACCCGCGGTTCCAACGGGTTGATCGCCTGTTTTCCGAGCTGGATATCGGAAGGCGGTACAGACAAGATGATCCAGCGGTTGAAGGACCCCGCTCAGCGCGCACGCGCCCAGAAGGAGATGGACGAGCCGAGTGCGACGTGGCAGAACCAGTGGCGTGGATCCGGAGGCAGCCAGGGAGTGACGTTAATTCAGGTGCTGAACCCCGAACTGCACAAATATGAAGGTATGAACTTCGAAGAAATCGGACGCCAGATGAGCAAAGATCCGAAGGACGCAGCCATGGACATCGCCATCGCCGATCGTGGGCAGAGCCAGGTCGTCATTGCCATCATGCAAGAGGCTGATGTCCGCGCTGCAGTCTCGAATCCGTTGGTGACCTACGGTTCGGATTCTCCCGCGCAGGCGGAGGATGGACCGTTGAGCACGACCAAAGCCCATCCCAGAGCATTCGGAACATTCCCACGCATCGTGGCTGAGTATGTGCGCACCGAGCACACCATGCGCCTGGAAGAAGCCGTGCGCAAGATGACCTCGCTGGCCGCCAGCAGAGTCGGAATCATGGATCGCGGAATCCTGCGGCCGGGAATGATGGCTGATATTGCGCTCTTTGACCCCGCGGCGATTCAAGACCTTTCCACTTACCAAGATCCTCTTCGTTACTCGGTAAGAGTTAAAGATGTTTTCGTCAATGGCCGGCCGGTTGTGCTCGACGGCAAGATCACCGAGGAGCGTCCCGGAAGAGCCTTGCGCGGGCCGGGCTACAAGCCGGCTCAATAGTTCCGATGCAAATAGCGGACGATTAGTCGCCCGTACTCGGTCCCCAGTGCACGAACAACTTTCGCCAAGAATTGTTTTCTGCAGAGGAAAGGAAGAGAGATAATACCGCAGCGAGAGGGAAGACTTCGCAGGAGGTCTGCATGGCAATCCAGTTTACGTTGAACGGGAAAGCGCAGAGCGTGGACGTTGATCCGAAGATGCCCCTGCTCTGGGTTTTGCGCGACACGTTGAATCTGACGGGAACGAAATTTGGGTGCGGGATGGCGCTGTGTGGCGCGTGCACAGTGCATATTGACGGCGAAGCGGCGCGGTCGTGCGTCACGCCGGTTTCAGAAGTGGCTCGGAAGAAGGTGACCACGATCGAGGGACTCTCAGCAGACCTGAGCCATCCAGTGCAGAAGGCGTGGATCGAACTAGACGTGCCGCAGTGCGGCTACTGCCAGTCCGGGCAAATCATGTCTGCGGCGGCGCTGCTGGCGAAAAAGCCCCGGCCCACCGATGCGGAGGTTGACGACGCAATGAGCGGGAACATCTGCCGGTGCGGTACTTATCAACGGATTCGCGAGGCGATTCACCGCGCAGCACAGATGCATGCGGCGCCCCGGCGGCAGAAAGGGTTGCCGGAGACGAAGGCGAAAAAGCCGGGAGAGACAGCAGCGATGACGCCGCATGAGCCGGCCACGGTGGGCACGGCTGCAGGAGGTGCGGAATGAGCAGCGCGACGATGAAAGTGGAGCGCCGGGAATTTTTGAAGGGCGCAGCGGCGGGAGCGACCGGGCTGGTGATTGGATTCTATCTGCCGAACCCGCTCGAGGCCCGCGCTTCGGCGGCGGCGGTGCCATTTGCACCAAACGCGTGGATCCGGATCGGCACGGACGATACGGTCACGCTGGTGATTGACAAATCGGAGATGGGGCAAGGAGTGATGACGTCGCTTTCGATGCTGATCGCCGAAGATCTGGAGTGCGATTGGAAAAAGATTCGCACTGTGTTTGCGCCGGCGGCGAAGGAATACGCGAACCCCGTCTTTGGAATGCAGGGAACGGGCGGGAGCACGAGCGTGAGAGGGATGTGGACGCCGCTGCGGACGGCCGGAGCGCAGGCGCGAGAGATGTTGATCGCAGCGGCTGCGGGAAAGTGGGGCGTGGATAAAGGGGTGTGCCGCGCGGAAGACAGCCAGGTGATCCACACCCAGACGAAGGAGCGCCTGAGTTACGGAAGCCTTGCGGAAGCGGCGCGAAAACTGCCGGTGCCGAGCGATGTAAAGCTCAAGGACCCGAAGCAATTCCGGATCGTGGGTAAGGCGATGAAGCGGCTGGATGCGGCGGACAAAACTTGCGGGCGCGCGGAGTTTGGCATTGACGTGCGCCAGCCGGGAATGCTGCACGCGGTGGTGGCGCGGTGTCCGGTGATCGGCGGGAAAGTGGCGAGCTTCAATGCGGACAAGGCGAGGGCCGTGCGCGGTGTGAAGCACGCAGTGCAGATTTCGAGCGGAGTGGCCGTCGTGGCGGACAACACTTGGTCGGCGATGCAGGGGCGGGACGCGCTCGAAATCAAGTGGGAAGAAGGGCCGAACGCTGCGCTGACCAGCGCGGCAATCGGCAAGATGCTCGAGGAGGGGGCGGGCAAGCCGGGCGGGGCCGTGGCGCGAAAGGAAGGCGACGTGACGGCGGGATTTGCAAGCGCGGCGAAGAAAATCGAGGCGGTGTACCAAGCACCGTTCCTGGCGCACGCGACGCTGGAGCCGATGAACTGCGCGGCGCAGGTGCGTGCGGACGGGTGCGATGTCTGGGCGCCGACGCAATTTCAAGGCGTCAACCAGATGACGGCGGCCAAGATCGCCGGGTTGAAGCCCGAACAGGTAAATATTCACACGACATATCTCGGCGGAGGATTCGGACGGAGAGCGGAGCAGGATTTTGTGATCGAGGCAGTGGAGATTTCGCGAGCTACGGGCGCGCCGGTGCAGGTGACGTGGTCGCGCGAGGACGACATGCAACATGATTTCTACCGGCCAGCGTCGTACAGCCGATTCGAGGCCGGGCTGGATGCTGAAGGTTGGCCGGTGGTGTGGTCGAACCGGATCGCCTGCCCTTCGATCATGTCGCGGTTCTTTCCCGGTTCGGTGAAGAACGGGCTGGATGAATCGAGCGTGGAGGGAGCGGCGGACTTGCCGTATGCAATTCCGAATATTCTCGTGGACTACCAACTGACGGAGACGGGGATTCCTGTGGGGTTCTGGCGGTCAGTGGGAAATTCGCAAAACGGGTTTTTCAGCGAGTGCTTCGTGGATGAACTGGCGGCGGCAAGCGGAAAAGATCCGTATGAGTTCCGGCGGCGGCTGCTCCAGAAAGCGCCGCGGCATTTGGCCGTGCTCGAACTGGCGGCAACGAAAGCCGGCTGGGGTGAAGCGTTGCCGGCCGGGCAATACCGCGGGATCGCAGTGCTGAGTTCGTTTGGGAGCTACGTAGCGGAAGTGGCCGAAGTGTCGGTGGACAAGAAAAGTGGCGAGGTGCGGGTGCATCGCGTGGTTTGCGCGGTGGATTGCGGGAGGACGGTGAATCCGCTGACGATTGAGGCGCAAATGCAGGGCGCAATCGTTTTCGGGCTGACGGCCGCGCTCAAAGGCGCAATCACAATCAACAAGGGGCGTGTGGAGCAAGGGAACTTCGACGATTACCAAATGCTACGCATGACTGAGATGCCGAAGATCGAGGTGCACATCGTGCCGAGCGATCAGCCTTCGAGCGGGATCGGAGAGCCCGGAACGCCGCCGATTGCACCGGCGGTGTGCAACGCGATTTTTGCAGCGACCAGAAAGCGCATCCGACGGCTGCCGATCCGGTCGGAAGATCTTGTGTGATGGGTGTGAGCTACCAGGAGTAGTGGTAGGCGGCGACCGTCCGGGCTTGCCCGTCATCCCATCACGAGCAAGGAGTCATGCGAAAGACCCGTTGGGCCTGAACAGCTTGCCACGTTGTCCGAGCATCTCACAAGGACCCCTGTGGCGTTTTGCATGGCGTGGGGGATGCACTTTCAAGCGAAGAATCTGCTACCATGACCGTTCGGTGAGGTTGTCATGCCCCAATACGTGATCGAGCGGGAAATCCCGGGCGCGGGTAAATTATCGGATGAGGAACTGCAGGCAGTCGCCAGAAAGTCGGTAGGAGTGTTGAAGGATATGGGACCGGAAATCAAGTGGCTCCACTCCTACGTCACCGGCGATAAAGTCTATTGTGTGTACCTTGCGCCAGACGAGGAAACGATTCGCGAACACGCACGCCGCGGAGGTTTTCCGGCAAATCGTATCTCGGCAGTGCGCCGCATGATCGATCCCGACACCGCGAACTGACTTAAGCAGAGTTTCAAGTCCGAAGACCTGATTCCGCGTCGCAGTTAAGCGCCTCATGGACGGCTTGCTCGACCGGCATCGCCCAACCTTCCATCCACGCCGTCAGACCCGCAGCATTGCCGAGCGTTCGGCGCGCAAATTCCAGGGCCTTCTCGAGTCTGGGTTGCTCGGCGGGCGTGAGCGGAGCGCCCAATCTTTGGCGAAGCGCGGCGGCGGCTCCTGCCAGGTGCAGCGATTGCTCGGCGTTCGATTGTGCTGCGGCACTTGCGGCGAGACATTCGAGCGCCCTCGCGATGCCGCGTTTGTGACCCAACTCTTGGAACATCTTGATGCTTTCGCCGTACAGGCGACGAGCCTCGGCGTTGTTACCCTGATCGCAGCTTAGACTTGCCAAATCGGATAGGGTGCTCGCAATTCCCCAGCTATCATGCAGTTGGCGAAACTCCAGCAGGCTCTGTTCACAAAAGGAACGCGCCGCCACCAAGTCCGCCTTCTCCCGGGCGACATCGCCCAGATAGTTCAACGTCCAGGCGACACCTGCCCCATCTCCGACGTCACGGAACATCGTCAGACACTCATCGTAAAGGGAAGATGCGCGCTCATATTCGCCCTGCAATTTCATCACGCTGGCGAGATTGCTGAGGGCTCTGGCGATGTTTGCGGGATCGCCAAGGTCCTTCCATATGGCGACACATCGATCAAATAGCGAGGATGCAACGGCGAATTCGCCACGATCGCGAACGTTGACAGCCATCGCGTTCAGGGCGACGGCAACGCCACGGTTGTCATTTAGCTTCACACAGGTCTCGAGGCTTTCTTCGAACAGTGGCCGCCCAGAATCGTAATCGCCCTGCGCCGCCGCCAGGACTGCGCCAGCAAATAGCAGACGCGCGCGAAGCTTCGGACGCGCCGAGGCTCCTTCCAACGCCAGGAGTCTGGCGATGGCGTCACGGCCCTCCGTAAGATGCTCCCTTGTTTCCCAGAAGCGAAACAGGGCGGCACCCATGCGTAGGCCCCACTCTGCATCCCCAGTTTTGATCAGATAATCAATCGCCAAGCGGAAGTTCTCGTGCTCGACCTCAAAACGATCGAGCCATTCGGTTTGAGCAATGTCTTCTGCACCTTCTTCGGCAAGCACGAGGTAATAAGCAGCATGGGCTCGGCGAGTCGCAGATTCATCGTCGCTCTCGGCGAGGCGTTCGAGAGCGTACTCCCGGATGGTAGAGAGCATAAAGAAGCGCGTTTCTTTATCGACCTGCTCCACCTGCTGCACCAAGCTCTTGTCCACCATGGAAGCCATGCCGTCGAGCACGTCGAGGCCCAGGTTGCCTTTGGTGTCGCACACGGCTTCCACGCCTTCCAACGTGCAGCCGCCGGTAAACACGGAAAGCCTCCGAAAGAGAGTTTGTTCCGCGCCATTGAGCAGGCCGTAACTCCAGTCCACGGTGTTACGCAGAGTTTGCTGCCGAGTTGGCAAATCGCGGGCGCCGCCGGTCAACAGGTTCAAGCGGCTTTCGAGGCGTGCCAGCATGGCGGAGGGCGAGAGCAGCTTGACGCGCGCCGCAGCCAGTTCGATGGCGAGAGGCAGGCCGTCAAGGCGAGAGCAGACGGCCGCCACCGCGTGTGCGTTTTCCTTCGTCAGCGTGAATTCGTGCTTCACAGCCTTTGCGCGCTCCACAAAGAGCGCGACTGCTGGAAGACGTGAAAGCACTTCCAGAGGCGGAGTGGATTTGGGGTCGGGTAGCGCAAGCGGTGGCACCGGAAATTCATGTTCGCCGTAGACGTGAAGCGGCGCTTGGCTGGTGACCACGACCTTGAGTTTTGGGCCAGCAGTGAGCAACTGCGCTATGACCGGCGCGGCGGAGACGAGGTGCTCGAAGTTGTCGAGCAGGAGGAGCATAGGCTGGCTCAGGCCGGCCGCGTACTCGATCAAGCTTTCCTGCGGCGACGTATTTCCGGTTTCGCGCACGCCCACTGCTTGCGCGATCGTGGAAGCGATCAAGCCACGTTCGCCAATCGCTGACAGAGCGACAAACCACACACCGCCTGGAAACTGACCGGCGATTTCGCCCGCCACCTGCAAGGCGAGCCGCGTCTTCCCGATGCCGCCCGGACCGGTGAGGGTCACGAGCTGTACGTCCACGCGGCTCAAGAGCTGACGGAGACCAGCCGCTTCGTGTTCCCGTCCAATGAATGCGGTGCGCTGCACCGGCAGGTTGTTGGGGCGAGGCTCGGATTCCCGGGCGGGCGCATCGGCGAGGCGGTCGCGCACCGCGGCGAGGTCGCGAGCCAAATCCCGGGTGGAGTCGTAACGCTGCTTCGGATCCTTGGCGAGGCAGCGCTCCACGATCCAAATGAAAGGAGCGGGCGCCTGAAGCATTCTGGCACCGAGGTACTCGGGCTCATCGCGAAGGATTGCGGCCGTCGTTTCTGCATGGGTCTTTTTCCGGAACGCGGGAAAGCCGGTGACCATCTCGTAGAGGACCGATCCGAAGGAAAACTGGTCAGAACGAAAATCAACTTCGCCACCGATCGCTTGCTCCGGCGACATGTAGCCGACGGTGCCCACCACCGTTCCGTGCTCGGTGATGGTGGTAATCGCATCCGAACTCCGGGCCTGGTCGAGCTTACGAAGTTTCGCCAGACCGAAATCCAGCACCTTGACCGTACCGTCGCCAGAAACCATCAGGTTCTCCGGCTTCAGATCGCGATGAACGATGCCAATCTCGTGCGCTTTGGCGAGACCGTCGGCAATCTGCGCGGCGATTGCGACAGACTTCCGAAATGGAATAGGGCCAGAGGCGAGCAGCGCACGCACCGTTTCTCCATCCACCAGTTCCATCGCGATGTAGCGCGTGCCGTTCACGTGCCCGAGTTCATAAATCGTGACGATGTTTGGGTGATTAAGCGCGCAGGCGGAACGGGCTTCCTGCTCGAAGCGCGATAAGGCTTCCGGTTGAGAACAGCTGCCCAGCAAAAGGGTCTTGATTGCGACCTCACGGTCGAGGCGGGTGTCCTTAGCGCGATAGACCTCACCCATGCCGCCGGCGCCCAGTCGCTGAAGAATCTCGTAACTGCCGAAGCGCGCCCCCGGCGACAGAGTGGATGGCGCCGAACCTGACGTTTGAGCTGGGTTCATGGACCTCACTGCCGCAGCTCTCGGCATGTCAAAAGCTGACTGCTCGCCGCTGCCAATTACAGTTGAATCTTAAGTCGCTGCCACGACAGGACCCTCGGGCAGCACCCCTGGATGCGTTTATAATACCCCAGATTTCGGAGGGGATTCATGGATATTTGATCATTGCTGCGGCCTCTGAAAGACCGGTACCGGCCCGCCTCGGATCGAGAACAAATGGAAGGAAAGGGATATAGTCAAAGGTTCAGAGTGGATGCCAGGCAGTTCTTAGGACACCACTAATTCGAGCTCGCGGACCCCGCCCAGAATTCCGCGACAAGAACATCGCTGAGGTCCCTCGCACGTGTAGTCGGCGTATCAGGAGTTTGATCTCAGGTCCTTCTTTTTTCACGCCGGCTTGATGTTCTGATTTACGCGGAACAGGTTCGCCGGATCGTAACGCTTCTTGATCTTCGCCAGACGGTCGTAATTCTTGCCGTATGTCGCCCGGATGCGATCTTCGCCCTCTTCCATCATGAAGTTGATGTACGCGCCGCCGGTGGAGTATGGATGAAGCGCGCTCCAATACTCCTTCGCCCACGCGCAGATTCTTTCCTTGTTCGCGGGGTCCGGATCGACCCCGACTATCACGGCGGCCCACATCGCGTCGCGGTAACACCACGGTGTTGCGCTGTTCTTGACGCGGCTTGCCGCACCGTTGACCGGGTACAGGTGCATGGTCGATTGCATCGTCGGCAACTTCGCCGCGCGCTTCAGATGCAACCCGATGGCTTCGTCAGGGAGTGTGCGCACGAAATCGGCCTTCCAATACCATTGCAGGCCCGGCGGATAGAGACCATCGTGCATACTTTGGAGCGCCGGATGCGGAATTGGGCCGACCATGTCGAGCGCCGGTGTCTTGAAACTCCGGATCGGCTTGAACACCTTCTCTGCCCTCTTGATCGGTCCGGTGTAGCACCACACGATGCCGCACATCTTCCGCTTGTGCAGATGGTCGGGGAACGGTGGCCCCGGCGGCACGGTGAGGAAAGCAAAGAACCCATAGACGTCATCGGGCGCCTTCGCGATGAAGCTGCGGTACCAGCGCATCATCTCCGCCGCATCTTCCATCGGCCACAGCATCGGGCCGCCGTAGTCGGTGTGCACGCGTTGCCCCTTAAACAGGAACGATGTCACGACGCCGAAGTTGCCGCCCCCGCCACGCACCGCCCAGAACAGGTCAGCATTTTCCTTAGCGCTGGCGGTAACGAACCGTCCGTCGGCGAGCACCATTTCGACAGCCAGCAGATTGTCGATAGTCAAGCCATACCGCCGCGTCAAGTAACCAATCCCACCGCCCAACGTCAGTCCGGCCACGCCGGTAGTCGAAATGATGCCGGCAGGAACCGCGAGACCGAACGCATGCGTTGCGTGGTCCACGTCGCGCCACAGCGCGCCGCCGCCGACCCGCACGGTCCTCTTCTTCGGGTCCACGCGAACATAGTTCATCGGCGAAAGATCGATCACCAACCCGTCATCGCATACTCCCAACCCACCCGCGTTGTGCCCGCCGCCGCGGATGGCCACCAGCATTTTCTGCTCGCGGCCGAACTTCACCGCCGTCATTACGTCAGCCACGTCGGCGCAGCGCGCAATCAGTCGTGGGCGCCGGTCGATCATCCCGTTGTACACCTTACGAGCAGCGTCGTAACTCGGATCGCCAGGCTCGATAAGCCCTCCGTGCAATCTGGTTCTGAAATCTGCAATCGTCGCTTCGTTCAGCATAGTTACTTTCGACCTCCGAAACATTTCACCTGTGCTGCCTGCCATAGCTGCGTGCATGGCCGCCATACGGCGTCAAAGAGAAAACCCTGCGCCATCCGCTAAATTCAGCCAGAAACTGGCCCCAAGAGCAGGCGCCAGCGAGATGGGACCCCCAATGCCTGATTAGCGCGCAAACCGTAGAAATGACTGTACTCGGCATTTCAATCCGTGCCACCACGCGATAATTCCCGGATTGTCGGTCACCCTTACCTTACCGGATTATGGAAGGATTGTCCGTGATCGGCGAACAGTCGGCCAATGCGGCACCATTCCCGCCCGGCGTGCAATAAGCACTGCGGGTTCGACCCCGGTGCTTGTCCGTCGGGCCTGCTTCGGTACAATAGCCGCCGTGGCGGAAATCAAGATTGACCACGCTCTGACACTGGCGAAAGTCCAGATCTTCTCTGGGCTCACGGAATCTGAAGTCGCTTTCCTAGCCCAGCGAGCCGCGCCTCGCCATTTCTCTCCGGGCGAGACCGTTTTCAGCGAGGGCGAGCCGTGCGCGGGACTCTACGTGGTTGAGTCCGGACACCTCCGCATCTTCAAGAGTTCCACCAGCGGACGTGAACAGGTTCTCAGTATCGATGGACCAGGCAGCTCCGTCGCAGAACTACCAGTTTTCGATGGGGGGAACTACCCGGCCTCGGTGACCGCCATCGACGACACCAGGCTGCTGTTTGTCAGCAAGCAGGACTTTCAGGCACTCTGCCTGGCTCATCCTCAAGTTGCGCTCAAGGTGCTGCGCGTGGTCGGTGCCCGGCTGCGACGGCTCGTGGGAATCATCGAGGAACTCTCGTTCACAACAGTGCGGCACCGGCTGGCGTCGTTCCTCTTGCGTCTTGCCCGAACCGAAGGCAAGCGCACGGCTGACGGAGTGGAAGTCACTTTGCCGGTCAGCAACCAGGAATTGGCGTCGCAGATCGGAACGGTCCGCGAGCTGGTTTCCCGGAATCTCTCCCGTTTTCAATCCGAAGGATTGGTGAAGATCCTTGGACGCAGCGTAATCATCCACGATCTGACGGCTTTAGAAGCCGAACTCCGATCTGCCGAGTAGCTCTTTCGAGACCTTCCAACCCCGCATCTGACGGCTTCTTGCGGTCGCTGTGACAAAAGTCATTGGCACGCCGCTGTTGTTGCACTAACCTCAGAACATCAAGCGCGCCCCAAGAAGAAAGAGATGGAGAGGCCGTGCCGAGGAGGATGCGATGAGCGTGATCACCCAGAAAACTGTGCGGGAATTAGCCCTGGAAAATCCTGCTGCAACCCGGGTTCTTGAGAAGCTGGGCATCGACTATTGCTGTGGCGGCAATCAATCTTTGGAACAAGCGTGCCGCGAGGCCAATCTACCGGTGGATCAGGTACTGGATTCCCTCGAAATGGCGGAACAGGCACCGCGGGCGGCGCAGAAGATCCATGACTGGCAAAGGGAGCCGCTGGGCGATCTGGTCGCGCACATCAAGAGTACTCATCACAAATACACGCGCGAGGAGATTGCCCGACTCGGTCCTTTACTTGAGAAAGTGTGCTCAGTCCATGGCAAGAACCATCCCGAACTGCTGCACGTTCGCGCGAGCTTCACCGGGCTGGCGCAGGAACTGACGATGCATATGATGAAGGAGGAAATGGTGTTGTTTCCCTATATCGTCAGGATGGAGGAAGCGGTCCTGCAGCATGACCCGGTGCTGCCGCCGCCGTTCGGAAGTGTGCAAAATCCAGTTTCGATGATGGAACAGGAACACGAATCCGCTGGGGCTGCATTGCGTGCGATGCGCCAGGCCAGCCGCGCGTACACGCCTCCGACCGATGCGTGCGTCAGTTACCAGACGCTCTACAGGGTGTTGTCTGAGTTCGAGGCGGACCTGCATGAGCACATTCACCTGGAAAACAACATCCTGTTCCCGCGAGCGATTGCGACGGAACAGGCGCAGTAACAAGCTCGAAACCGTGACTCTCGTCACAGACTTATCGCCGCCGCTTTGCATAGAGTTGGTCTGACTCGCCTGCATCAGCAAAACGAGGGCCGCAAGCAGATGCCAACGGCCCCAATGTGATCGTCGATCCACGACGGAGTTCTAGGCCGCGCCTGGCCGCGGCGCCGGTAATTGAGGCAGCGCTACTCCCAACCACTGCCCCAACCCACGAAAATGGCTGAGCCAGGCCTCATTCACGATTCCGGCTCCGTTCCCCGCGACCGCCTGCGAAAGCTCGTAATACGCGTTCTGTGACTTCCAGAGATTCAGTTCGAACGGGTGGACTCGCGACAGCGCGATCACGTTTTCCACCTCTTCCAGAGTCTCCAGATTGCCCGGGTTCCGCATCCAGCGGTCCATAAGCACGTTCAATCGTTGTCGCAGTGCAGGTTCCAGGTTGGAGGCATCTAGGCTGAACCCGCTTCGCTGGACGACATCCAAAAGGGATCGGACCGCCTCCAACTCCGTCCCTTGATCTGCCAAAGCGCAACGCACGGCCGTGGCCAAGGCAAACTCGGTGGTGAGCCGCAAGATTGGCGGGAGGGGGAACTGTAGCTCCGACAAGAAACACATCAGCGGTGCGTGGTCTTCGTACACGCGGCGGTACAGCGCTTCTGCATCGCTCAGCGTCGAATCAATGATCTGGCTGACAATCCTTCTGCGTTCGTCTTGAAACAGCGATTTCAGCGAATAGGTTGAGCCATAGAAGTAGCGGTCGATCAGGCGCAGGCACGCCGGAAGATCAGCCCCAGAAAATGCTTTACAGGCCTGATCCACGAATTCTTCGAACCATGGGTCGTCAGCGAGCGGACGCACGCCAGCGCTCAGATTGTGATCGCCAAAGTGAAGCACTCCGAAGCCCACTCTCAACGAAGTGTCAGTTGTATCCGATGTGAGCAGAGCCGCGCCCGCTGCAAACTTCGTTTTGCCGGACTGCAGAACATTGGACCTCTCCAGCGTCACCCGATAGCAGAAGATGGAGTCGTGTCCGTGGTATCCGCCGAAGATCGAGCTGATGGCGTAATGCGCGCCCACCCCGACCAGATCGAGCATGGTGGGTTTGACGAACCGCTCATAGACGTGTCGGCCATTTCCGCAACCGGGCACGTTGCTCCAGGCTTCCTGTAAGCGCTGCAGGAAGGCCTCTTCCCGATCCTCGCCTGTGACCTGTCGGCTCAACTGCAAAGCACGGGCCGCGTACTGGAGGATCTGCAACGTGGCCGGACCGGTCAGCTCATCGAAAAACCAGCCGCAGCTGGTGTACATCAGCATGAGGTGGCGCTGCATTTCCAGTAGGCGCAGAGCCTCCACCTGTTCAGCCGGGGAGAGCGGCCGTATGGCGTGCTGCGCGAAGAAGGCGTCTTTGTTTTGGGAAGAACGATCGAGCACCACCTGGATGTAGTCGTTGCGCGCGGCCCAGGGATCGATGAACAGTCTGGCGCCCCTCGTCTCGTACACCGCGCTCAGGTCGTCGCGAAACCAGTCCAGAGCACTCCGCAAAGGACGGCGCCATTGCTGATTCCATGAATTGCCACCGCCTGATCTGCAGCCGCAATCGTTTACCCATCGTGCGATGCCGTGCAGACAACTCCAGGAAGTCTTCTCGAGGATCTCCACCTCCTCTGCTGGCGGATGCATGGCCAGGTATTCGCCATAGTTGGTGATTCGGGCAAGTTGGTTGCGTTCCAGGTAATCGAGGGTATACGCCAAGGCCATCTCGCCATGCGGATGATGATGGCCGTAGGTTTCGCCATCGGTGGCAATGTGCACGATCTGCGGCCACTGGCGTTCGGCGTTGAAACCGCTCAGCAGCCGGTGCGCAAATCGTTCCCCATCCATCAGCAAGTTCTCGAAAGCGACGGCGTGCGAGATTGGCCCGTCGTAGAAAAACAAGCTGATGGTGCGTCCGGAAGGAAGGTAGCACTGGTAAGCACGCGTAGGATCGATCTTGCCTCCTTCCATGCTCTGCCATTCTTCCCCAAGCCGGTTGCGCATCCGTCGAGCCTGGTGAGGAGCGAGGACGGTGAACTTGATTCCGGCTTCGCTCAGAAGCTCGAGGCTTTCCACATCAACGGCCGTCTCCGGCAGCCACATACCCTCCGGATCGCGTCCGAAGCGGCGCTGGAAGTCGCGTATTCCCCACATGATCTGAGTACGCTTATCGCGACTGTTGGCCAACGGCAAGATCATGTGGTTATGCGCTTGGGCTAGCGCTGATCCGTGACCAGAAAAAAACTCCTGGCTCTGCCGGTCCGCCGCAAGGATCCCCTCATAAGCCTGGGGCGCGTTCTGCTCCATCCAGGAAAACAGCGTCGGACCAAAGTTGAAGCTGATGCGGGCGTAGTTGTTGACGATTTTCGCGATTCTGGACTGTCCGTCTAGAATTCGCGCGGCCCCGTTCGGCAGGTAGCACTCTGCCGTGACCCGCTCGTTCCAATCATGGTAGGGAGAAGCGGAGTCTTGTAGCTCGACCGCTTCGAGCCACGGATTTTCCCGCGGCGGCTGATAGAAATGACAATGGATACAAACATAGCGCTGCATCGCACCAAAGCTCCCGCGATCGGCCCGCGCAGCATGGAAAATACGTTCTTGCCTGCGAAGCCGTCCTCGCGCAAAAAAGGGGGAACAGGCGGATAAGCACCGCCGTCTCCCCCCACATATAGGCAACAGTAGCGCTGCGTCGCACATAGGGGTAGAGACATCTCTGGTACCCCCCACAGCTAAGTCAGGCTAAGCGCGAGGGCGAAGAGTGCAGCGATTAACCTGACGATAGAGCGCAGGCCCTTCGCCAGATCACCAAGAGTAGCGGACTGAGCGGTTACGCAGTTTCTTGACGTTGACCCAATTGCTGGCCGAGGTCGGACTGACGATCATCCCGTGAGGAGTGCTGGTTTCTCGTCGTCGGCGCAGGCGCGCCTTAGTTGCGACTTTCTTGCGGTTGCAATGACATCGTAGATCATTCCTGCCTAACAGAACCAACATCGAAAGACCAACACACGACGGGTCTATTCTCAAACCTGTTCTTGACGCAGAGTCGGCCGGTCGGTGCGCGTGACCAGAAATTACCGGATCACTTTCGGCTGGCTCCGCAGTTCGATGGAATCTGTGTAATGGGTAAGGAAATAAGGAGGACGAGTTAAACAAGGGGCTTGATGTGCTGACGGATCCAGTCGAGGATTTGGGCAAAGCGGAATTCGTGGCGGTCCATCGAGCCGTAGATAAAAGCGTATCCGTCCAGGCCTTCGACCTCGATGTAAAAGCCGTTGCGCCGCAGGAAGACATCGGTGGCGGTGAAAGCGATGCGCTTATTGCCGTCGAGGAAGCCGTGGTTGTTGCCGAGCGACTCCATCAGCGCGGCCGCTTCTTCTTCGATGGAGTTGTAATAGCCGGTTTGCGGACGAAAAACGGCGGCCTCAACAGCGCCCTTATCGCGGACACCCTGGAGACCGCCGAACATCTCGATCAATCGATGCTGCATCCGGTAGACTTCCGCGACCGTAAGGTAATCCGCCATTTACTTGGCGAGACGCTGCAACAGGTCACGGTTGCGAGCAACCGACTGCTCGAAGGCATCCGTCACCTCGGGGCGGACCAGGTGCTGGGACGGAACCACGTTGTGGAGGTAGAACCGGAGCGCTTGCTCGAGAACATACCGCTTCGTTTGCCCATTTTGCTCCGCAACCGCAACGAACTCATCGTAGAGCTGGGCGTCGATCTCAGGAGTGAACTTCTTGGTCATCGTGGCTGGTATGGTCCCTGTCGACTCCTATCTTACTTCTTAACCATGATAAATCAAGATAAATCTGTATTTATCCATGTCATTGTAAATAAATGAATTACTATATGTCGCTGAAACATCTCCACCACCGCAACCAACCATGCTGCGCCGGCCCCGCCGCCGCTCTGGCCGGTCCACAGCAGTTCCCAAAACTCATTCGCCGCCTGCACCGACATGACTGGGTCGTCTATGCCAAGCCCACCTTTGGTGGCCCCATGCAGGCGTTGCGCTATTGGGCCGCTACGCCCATCGTGTGGCCATCTCTAATCATCGCTTGTTGGTCTTCGAGCAAGAGCGCGTCATCTTTCGCTGGAAGGATTACGCCGACGGTGGCAAGCAAGGCAAGATGACTCTTGGGACAACGGAGTTCTTGCGGCGCTTCTTTCTGCACATGCTCCCGCGAGGACTCGTACGCATCCATCACTTCGGGTTCCTCGCCAATCGCTTTCGCGCTTCCCGTTTGGCACTATCCCGACAGTGTAGGCCACAAATGGGGTAAGGTCGCCAATGCTGGCACGGATGGCGTACCGATTAAGAGGCACTCCAGATGAACATTATGTCGCAGAGTCGCGAACGAGGCGAGGTGGGTGTACCATTTCTGCCGTGTTTGAAGTCAAAAGGGAGATTCCGGCTCCCGGAGAGCGCATGTCTATCTTTGGTCTTATCGAATACGCCGACGCTAGCCCCGAAGTCCGCGCCATCTACGACGACATCATGGCGACGCGCAAGACCGACTGGATCAATAATTTCTGGAAGGCGATCGCGCACGATTCGGTGATGCTCAAGCGCACTTGGGAAGACATCAAGCAGATCATGGCTCCTGGAGCACTCGACCCGCTCACCAAGGAAATGATCTACGTCGCCGTCTCGGTGACAAGCCATTGCGAATACTGCATTGCTTCGCACGCCGCCTCGGCGAAAAACAAAGGCGGATGACGGGCAAACAGACACAAAAGGCTTCCATGAGCGTGGTCCCCGCGACGGCAACCGCGCCGAACTCCGCAAGTAAACGCCTCGTGCTGCTACTGATGGCCGTGGCTTCCGCGGGATATGTATGCCGCGTGGCGGTAACCGTGGTGGCTCCAAACATCATGAGGGACTTCGGGCTGACCCAGGCGCAAATGGGAACCGTATTCAGTGCCTTCCTGGTGGGGTACACCTTGTTTCAAGTGCCTTCGGGAGGACTGGCCGACCGAGTCAGCGCCCGCCGCATTTTCCTGGTTCTTTGCATAGGATGGGCGGTGCTCACCGCTCTAACCGCGTTGGTGGGATGGCATGGAGTCGGACTGGCCATGGTCATTCCGCAACTATGGCTCATCCGCGCCATGTTTGGCGTGGTTGCCGCTCCCACTTATCCCACGTCGGGCAGGACCATTGCCACCACGATGCCGCCGCGCTTGCAAGCTCGGGCGAACAGCTTAGTGCTGGCCAGCGTTGGCGTGGGATCGGCTGTCACGCCGCTGCTGCTGGCGCCCATCACCAGCCACTATGGATGGCGCTGGGCATTGTGGGTGGCAGCTTTACTCAGCGCGGCCGCGGGGTTCCTGTGGTCGCGGTTCGCGCCGCGGCAACTTCACTCGTGCGGGAGTCCGAATGCATCGGCCGCACCTTTTGCAGTTGCCGGACCGCCGAAGGCCTCCGCTGAACCATTGTGCTCGCCCAGCTTCTGGTTCCTCTCCGCCAGTTATCTGCTGCAGGGCTACCTGGGATACATCTTCATCTTCTGGTTTTATTTGTATCTGGTCCAGGTGCGTCACTTCGAGGTACTCAAGGCTGCCAGCTTCACCGCACTTCCCTGGATCGGGACCATATTCGCCATACCGCTAGGCGGAGTTTTCTCAGACGCGGCTGTGATCCGCTGGGGCGCGACCTGGGGACGCCGCATCGTCCCGCTCGCGGCCCTCTGCGCGGCAGCCATCTTCCTGGTGATTGGTGCTCGTACTCCCAAGCCGCTGGTGGCCGTGGCTGCTCTCACGGCGTGCACCGTGCTGGTGCAGTGTACCGAGGGTCCGTTCTGGGCGACGATGACCCAGCTCTCCGGTGAGCGCAGCGGCATTGCGGGCGGCACGATGAACTTTGGCAGCAACCTTGGCGGCATGGTTTCGCCCGCGCTCACGCCTTGGCTGGCAGAGCGTATCGGATGGGAAACTGCGTTATCGTTGACCGCGGGATTAGGAGTAGTGTCAGCCCTGTTGTGGCTGGGCGTGCGCGTCGAGTCCAGGGAAGAGTGAAATCGCGGGCCTCGACCCGGCGCTCAGGAAGCGCTCCGTTTATGTCGGATTGAACTCACCGGGGAAAGCATTCCTAAGCTTTCGACGGCAGGTACGCGCAAATCGCCGCGGGAATCAGCCATCCTGACAAGCAGGGCGTCGAGCATGCGGATTTGCTGAGCCGAAACAATTCCAGGATCGCAGCCTTTATGTATAATCCTGCCCCATGGAAACCGGTCTTAGGAATCGCGTCGCCATCGTTGCCGCCTCTAGCCAGGGAATTGGACGGGCTGCGGTGCAGGGATTTGCCGCCGAGGGCTGCCACATTGCGATGTGTGCGCGCAGCCAGCCAGCGCTCCAGCAAGCGGCGGAGAGAATTCAACAGCAGTACAACGTGCGGGTGTTGGCGGAAGCTTTCGACGTGACCGATGCGGGGGCGGTGCGCGATTTCGTGAACTCTGTCGTGTCTCGCTTTGGCTCAGCCGACATTTGTGTCACGAACGCTGGCGGACCCCCCGCTAAAGGTTTTCTTGCGACGAATCATGACGATTGGCGCAAAGCGCTAGACCAGAATTTTCTCAGTACAGTGTATTTCGCACAGGAAGTGATTCCTCACATGCAGGCCAAGCGCTGGGGGAGAATTATCACTATCACGTCCATAACCACCAAGCAACCAGTGCCGGACTTGGTCTTGTCGAACGCGGTGCGGACTGCGGTGATTGGCCTGGTGAAGAGTCTGGCGAACGAGTTCGGCAAGGACGGCATTCTGGTCAATAATGTGGCCCCCGGCTACACGGCGACCGATCGTCTGAAGGACTTGGCGAAGAGCCGATCGGCAGCTACACAACAGAGTGAACAGGATATCTACAACGCTTGGGCGATGGATTCCGTGCTAAAACGCGTCGCCCAGCCCGAGGAAGTTGCCGATGCCATCGTCTGGCTGGCGTCGGAAAGAGCCTCGTTCATCACCGGACAGACAATCCTGGTCGATGGTGGCGCGTACAAGGGCCTTTAAGGGCCCTCGCTGACCCACTACACCTCTCCACTACTATTGTCAAGCTGGGCTTGTTTTGGTACTCTTGGCGCTCTCCATCCTTGTACGGGAGTGTTGTATCCAAAATGCCAAATGCTGTTGGTTAGCGTACCCACATCGGCATAGGCAGGAACGGGTCAACTGTCCGTCCCAGTCTGATGATGGACGGCCAGTTTTATCCGCAGTTTGCTGTTGAATCACATCGACACTTGTGAAGCAATTCAGACCGACCAAATGGGGAAGTGTATGCGAAAACTGGTAATGAGTTTGGCTTTGGTTTTGGTTGTGGGAGTCTCGGGAATTCAAGTCCTCGCCCAAGGTGGTGCTACGGGCGCCATCAGTGGAGTGGTGCAGGACTCTAGCGGCGCAGTGATTCCCAACGCCGAGGTGCGGATCGCTAATCAACAAACAGGAGTGTTAATCCGCGCACTGAGAAGCGATGCGAACGGCGCCTTTACCGCTCAGCTTCTGCCCGTAGGGATTTATGCCATTAGCGTGAAAAGCAGCGGATTTGCCGAAAGCACCTTTACGGACGTCGATGTCCGTATCACGGAAACCACCCGCATCACCACAAAGCTGCGGCCGGAGGCGCAGCAGCAAAAAGTCGAAGTCCAGGCGGAAGTTTCACAGGTGGAAACCACGACTGCCACTACGGGGCAGGCCATTGAATCGCAAACCATTCGCAGCCTTCCTCTGGCAACGCAAAACTTCCAGCAATTGTTGACGCTCTCCGCTGGCGCGCAGCAGACTAACTTGAACTCGTCTACGCAGCTGGGCCGCGGCGACGTTCGCATCGATGTGAACGGGCAGCGCGAGGACAACAACAACTACTTGATTGAAGGCATCAGCGCCACCGACTATAACGTCGCCGAGTTGACCACTACGCCGCTCCCCAATCCCGACGTGATCGAGGAGTTCAAGGTCCAGACGTCTCTCTACGATGCAACCCAGGGACGCAACGGCGGTGGCAACATTAACGCCATTCTCAAGTCGGGGACGAGGACCTTCCACGGTGATGTGTTCGAATTTTTCCGCAATACCTCTCTAGATGCGAATGATTACTTCCTGAAAGAAAGTCAACTGGAAAACGGAGAGTCGAATACGCGCCCGGTAATTCAGCAGAACATTTTCGGCGGAAGTCTGGGAGGACCGATCGGTCGCGGGGCCAAGCTGGGCTTCTTTTTTGCGAACTATCAGGGAACGCGGCAGCGCAGCGGCGACTCAGCCGGAACGTTCATCAGCACATCGATTCCGATTATTCCGGCCGGCGTGCGCAGTCTGCCTCCGGCGCAACTGGCAACCATTCTCGGGGTCCCGAGTATCGATCCGGTTGCCTATGCTTTGTTGCAGGTCAAGAGCAATCAGTTTGGGGCTCCCGCCAATGGATACTTGTATCCGGCTTTATCCGGAACTCCGATGGCTACCGGATCGTTTGCCGTGAGCGAACCCGGCAGGTTCACCGACAACCAGTTCACGGCGAATTGGGACCGCGACTTCCGGAATTCCAACGACAAGATTTCGGCGCGTTTCTTCTACACAAATTTTAAGTCGAACCTGCCCTTTGGTGCCGGAGGTCTGCAGGCTTCGCTCGGGGCTGCAGCGAGCTCCACGGATCTCAATTTTCCCTACGAAATCCCTGTGCACGACAGATTCTTCAGCATTTCTGAGACGCACTTGTTTTCTCCAGCGCTGGTGAACGACTTCCGCGTCGGTTATGTGCGTATCAACAACAGTGGCATCAACGCAGATCCAGTAACCGCGACGGATGTGGGGATCAACCGGCCCACGAATAATCTGACCAATAGCATCTACAAATTCACCTTCGAAACTTCTGGATTTCAGTTTGGACCCACGCCCCCGGCCAACCAGTATCAGGTCCAGAATAATTTCGACCTCGTGGAAACCCTGAGTTGGGTCCACCGCCATCACACTTGGCGTTTCGGGGGGGAGTTCACACCGGTCAGTCTGGATAAGAAATTCCCGCAGGTTTTCAATGGGCAGCTTTTCTTTACCAACACCACGAATCCTACCCCACCTCCCGCCACGTTCTCTGATTTTCAGAATTTTCTGCAGGGGGCCCCGGAATTCAGCTTTGGCGGGGGCGGTGTTTACAATCACCAGTACCGACAGAAGAACTACGTCGTTTTTGCTCAGGACGACTGGAAAGCACGTCCCGATTTGACCGTGAATCTTGGCTTGCGCACAGAATTCCTTGGCGCCTGGCATGATAATGATTGCCATATCGGAAACATTGAATCCAGCCTGACCAAATCTGGAACCTTTCCGTTCATTTACCCGAGCTGCGTAAATAAATTGGGTGTCCCCGGTCTCACCGGAACCGCTGCCGGTTCGACCTTCGGCAACAGCGTTGCGACCGGACTCGGCCCGCGGATTGGCTTTGCCTGGGACGTGGGCGGAAAACACAACACCACAGTGCGAGCCGGATACGGAATCTACTATGTAAGAGAAGACGTTGGCGCGGTGGATCAGTTGAGTTTCCAGGCACCATTCCTTCCGATTGCGTTCGCCGGCGGAGCTGCCGGCAGTCTCACCAATTTCTTCTCCGGTTCTCCGGCCACCAATCCCAATGCGTTGCCCCCGGCTGGAGTTTTGTCGGCGACCTACCTTCCATGCCTGGCGCAGCTTACCGGCTTTCCCCTCACCGGCGGCGTGCCGGATACCACCCTCGCGGCCAGCTACAACAGTTGTACCGGCCCCGGCACCGACACCACACAAAATCTGTTTGTCCTTGAGGTTCCTCATCATTTTATGGTCCCCAGCACGCAGCAATGGAATTTGACGGTGCAGCGCGAACTGCCAAAACGATTCGTGCTTGAAATTGGATACGTGGGAACCAAGGGCACTCATTTGCGCAACACCCGCGACGCGATTCAGTCGCTGGATGCGTCCCCGTCCAATCCAGTGGTGGTGAAAGACGTCAACGGCAACAGCTATTCCATCACAACGAACACCATCGACAATGCCATTGCCAGGACGCCCACTCCAGGCTTGAACGGATATTCCGGATACCAGATATTCGCGAACGATGCTTACTCGATCTACCATTCCTTGCAGACTACGGTGTCACGGCGCTGGAGCGGTCAATACGTACAGGTTGCCTACACCTTCTCCAAGAACATCGATGCGACGTCTTCGGGCAATACGGCTTTCAATACGGCGTACAACAGCGAGACCACCGTCGATGCATCGCGAGGCCTCTCGGATTTCGACCGGCCGCAGCGTCTGACTGCGACCTATGTCTACGATCTGCCGATATTCGTGCATAGCTCTGGCATTCGCCGCGCAGCGCTCGGAGGTTGGAGCATAAGCGGAGTAACGACGATTCAATCTGGAACTCCATTCTCGATCATCGATTCGAGCGCGGGAACGGGATTCCTGGGGCAGGGCAGCTCTCCACTGATCGGGGCCAGCCTGGCTCCTGGCTTCTCGATTTCGCAGGGGTACACGACTGGTAGCATCCAGCAGCGCGTGAATGGCTATCTGAGTCCAGCGGCCTTTACTCCGGCGCCGCTTCTGTATCCTACCCAGTGTGCGTCAGATCCGAATTTCTGCACGACCAATTTCGGAGATCTCGGCCGGAACATTTATTTTGGTCCCCACGAGCAGAACTGGGATATCTCGTTCCTCAAGCACTTCAAACTCGGCGAGCGTAATGATCTGCGGTTCACGGCTGACTTCTTCAACGCCTGGAATCACACGAACTTTGCCAGCCCAGCGGTGACGGATATCGAAACGTACATTGCGAATCCGAGCAGCACCAGCCCGTTTGGCAAGATTGTGAGCACAGTCGGAAATCCGCGCCTGATTCAGTTCTCGTTACGGTGGGCGTTTTAAAGTGAGCGACCTCCACCGAAAAACACGCATTCCATTGCTCGAGCGGGATCAAGTCCCGCCCGAGCTTGCCTCTCTTTATGATGCCCTGCTGCAGCAGCGAGGTGTCGTCCCCAACATGTTCAAGACGATCGCCCACACTCCGGCACTCGCTGCCGGCATCGCGGCGCTGCTGAAGCCTCTTCTGAGTGACGGCGCTCTGGCCGGCTGGTATAAAGAATTGATCGCAACTCGTATGTCGGTCTTGAACGGCTCCGAATACGCCGTCTCTGCCCATACGCTTTCGGCACAGCAGAAGGGCGCGAACGAAGATCAGATCGCAGCCGTTAAGAGTGACTTTGAAAACGGCCCATTGACTCCGGCGGAAAAGCTCGGGCTGCGCTGTGCGGAAAAGATTCATCGCTCGGGACGCGATCTGGATGACGCCTCATTCGGCGAGTTGAAGTATGAATACAACGACGCGCAAATTGTTGAACTCATCGCTACAGCCGCGGTGTTCGAATTCTTTCCCAGGCTTGTGGACGGACTTCGCATCCCAGTCACACCGCTCCCAGGAGGGAGGTAGAGTCGAATGCGTCCGCTAGCCTCGCGCATTTCCGTAATGAGCGGCGAGGGCGCCCTTTCAGTATTCGCGCGCGCCAAGGAACTCGAACGTGCGGGCCGCTCCATCATCCATCTGGAGCTGGGCGAACCCGACTTCCATCCCGCTGCTCCGGTGAGCGATGCCGCGAAACGCGCTTTGGACGAGGGCAAGGATCGTTATTGCCCGATCGCTGGGGTTCCAGCACTGCGCGAGGAGATTGCTCGATACTTGCGCGAAACGCGCGCGGTGAAAGTCTCCGCCGGCAATGTTGTGCTTGCGCCTGGCTGCAAAATCGTCCTCTTTCTGGCGATGATGGCACTTGTCAATCCGGGAGACGAAGTGCTCTATCCTGAGCCCGGCTTCCCCGCTTACCGCTCGATCACGCAGGGTCTGGGAGGAGTTGCTGTCCCGTTTGAGCTTGCTGAACGGGCCCAACTGCAGCCTGATCCCGATGAAATCGCCGCGAAGATCACATCCCGCACTAGGGTCGTCATCACCAACTCGCCCGGCAATCCGACGGGCACGGTATACACGGATGCGGTTCAGCGCCGCATTGCCGAACTCGTGGTGAAACACGATCTCTTTGTGCTGTCGGATGAGATTTACGCTCGTATCATCTATGGCCAGAACTATATGTCGATGATGAATTATCCGGGGATGGAGGAGCGAACCGTCATCATCGACGGCTTTTCGAAGAGCTTCGCCATGACCGGATGGCGGCTTGGCTATAACGTTGCTGCGCCAAACATCGTCGCCGCTTTGGAAATGCTCGCGGTGAACAGCTATACCTGCGTGAACGAGTTCATCCAATATGCGGCCATTGAAGCGCTTCGCGATCGCGACGGCCATACTCTTCGGATGGTCGCTGAGTTCGAAAAGCGCCGCAGGCAGTTCGTTCGCGAGTTGAACAGCATTCCCGGATTCCGGTGTGCCCCACCGCAAGGCGCCTTTTATGCCTGGGTGAACATTGGGGATACCGGAATCGCCGCGGAAGAGCTATGCCGCATCATGCTTGAAGAAGCTGGAGTGGCTGCCATTCCGGGTGCGGCTTTCGGCGATGCCGGCAAGGATTTTGTTCGCTTCTCATTTGCTTCTTCCGTCGCAACTCTTCATGAGGCAGTGGAGCGGATTCGCCGCGTCTGCCCGGCATGGGAGCGAACTGCAGTCGCAAGATAGCTGGCGGCCGTAAGAAACATGGACTCGTCGCTCATGGAAATCGCCATGTACCCTTCGGAATTCAAGAAGTCCCAGTCCAAGACGCAAAGGCCGTGAGCCTGATCACGAATCTTGGTAATGGGACCTACTTCCCTAAAGTTGGAAGGCCAAAAAGCTTCGCGCTGGTGTCGTGAAAATAGTCGCGCGCGATTTCCAGCGCTTTGGCTTCCGATATCTCACCTTCGGCCACCATTTCCGCTAAGGCGGCTGCGCTGGCTGTGCGCGCGGTGTGGATGGCCAACCAGTATGTCTCGGGTACGGCGACCTCCCTTGTGTAGGGAAAGGAATCCGAGCCGAAGACAATTTTTTCGGGGTAGATCTCAAACCAATTCTTCAAGATATGGCTAAACTCCGCGGGATAGACGAGCAGAACGAACTCCGAAGAGTCCAAATACACGTTCGGCAAAGCCGCCAGCCAGATGGATTCACGGTCATAGGGATAGCCTCCGTGAATCATCACGAAAGTAGTGTCCTTATAACGCGTATCTCTAAGGATGTTTTCGAGGTCCATGGCATTGCCTTCCCGCAAATAGTAGTAGTTGCCGGCACCGACTGCGCTGTGCACGTGGACCTCCAGATGCTCGGGACCGGCGTGCGCGATGAGATAGCGGAAGACGTAGTCCTGGAATACCAGATATTCCTCCGCCGAAGGAACGCCTCCGGAATAGTATTTTCGGTAGATGGCTTCGGCTTTTTCCCGGGGCGGATCGGAAATATTCACCAGGGAGCGGAAATATGGGGCCTCAAACTTGATGGCAACCGCCCCCTGTTGTTTGTCCTGCTCCAGCACTCGGCTAATGAGCGCCTCGTAACCAGCCAAGTCGGCCGGCAACTGGGAAGCGCCCACTTGGGCCATGTAGCGATGAAGAGCCTTTTCCTGGATGGGGAAATAGACGGCGCGATCGGGGTTGATGGCGAGGTCGTGGTTGTTGAAGGGGAACATGAAGGGATCGACAAAAACCACCCAGCGAAAGCGAGGATTACCTGCGAGGTAGTCCAGGGCGACGCGGTTGGCCACTCCGACCTCAATGCCTACCTTATCGAGGATCTTATCCCAGTAATCCTTGCCCCATTCCTTCCGCAGTTCGTCATCCTTCTTATCCAGCCAGACCTTGTGCTCGGGGGAAAGATCCGAATATGGATAACCAAACAGGGCCTTGGCTGCCACGGCCCATTCCGGGTTGGTGTCGCGTGTGCGAAACGGATCCAGATCGGTGACCGTCACGGCCATCGCGTCCACGTCCGTATCATCCCAGTATCCCGGGTGCGCGTGCATATCGACGATAGGAATTTTTTCGATCTGCGGCAGCAGTCGCTGGTAAATCGCGGAGACATCCTGGTGGGGGAGGGCCGTCGCCTGCGCCCAACCGATGGCCGGCGAACTGAGCGAAATTGCCACGCAAATCGCTGCGGAAAACCACTTCGATGCCAGATTCATTGACGGTATCCTTCTGAGCCACAGTGCGGCTCGATTGACTTTCGAAACCTGCGTTTCCTTTCCAGAAGAGCCGGCTGCCTCTCTCGCCTCAGAATGACCACATCAGCGAGAACTGGATAAGCCGCGGATTGTTGTCCGTACCGATAATCTGCCCGAAGGCAGAGGGATTCTCGACGTCGGTGAACGCCGGAGGGCTGAATGCCGGGTGATTCCAAAGATCGAAGAAATCGGCGCTGAAACGAACTTTCTGTTGTTCGGTGACCGAGAAAATCTTGATCAGGGACAAGTCCCAGTTCTGCTGGAACGGGCCGCGGTAAATGTTGCGTCCCAGAGTGCCAAAGCCGGTGGCTGCGCCGTCATCTCCAATGATGGGAGCTTTTTGAAAGGCGTTGAAGTTAACGTAACCGTTGAGCCGAGACTGAATGCTGCCCGAGGTTAAACCACTGGCCAACGTGGCCCCGGAAGCCAGACTGGCAGTGGAATTGGGTACGGTCGTCAGTCCCACATAAGCGGAACCGGCCCCCGAATCGAAAATAGAGAAGGGCTCGCCTGACTGGAAAGTGGTTACTCCGGAAGCGCTCCATCCGCCCAGCAATTTGCCCTTCCAATCCTTCGAGTGGGTGAAGAAAGGCAGATGTTGGAGATAGCTTATCGCCAGGCGATGAGGTCGATTGAAATCAGACGGGCCGTAAGAACCGCGCAGGTTGAGCTGATTGTTGAACAAGGTGTTGAAAGCCGTGTTGGAACTGGACCCGGCATCGGTAGAACGGGAAAAGGTATAGGCCGCCTGGAAGTAGCTGTTGGCAAAACGCCGGGAAAGTGTAGTTTGCAGGGAATTGTAGTGGGCGTAGGCGTCATCCACAAATGCCTCGAATGCAGAATATCCATTGACTCCCTGATAGTGACTGCGAGCGAGAGCATTGGCATTGGTGTTCGTGGTGATGGTGAACTGCTGGCCATTGGCACCGGTAACGATGAGCGGATTCTGCTGGCTGACAATTACGGACTGCAGCGCGTCGTGGACTTCGCGCAGATGCACGGTGTGGCTACCCACGTAACCGACCTCCAGCACGAAATTGCGCCCCAAGGACCGCTGAATCGTCAGGTTGTACTGCTGCACGCTTGGCACCACGTAGTGGCGCGGCACCTGCAGGGTGAAATAGTTTATCGCATTATTGTTATAGACCGGGAATTGGGACGTGTCGGTGGTCGGGTTGCCGCTTCCATCGACAAATCCGGTGATTTGTGAAAGAACCGGCACGAACGCGGGAGAAATTACGCCGGGTGCAGGCAGGGCATTCGGGTTGGGATTCGGGCAGCCTGGCGGCGTTGTGGGCTCGAAGTAATTGGCCAGACATCCTGGGGGACCCCCGAAGGTAACGACGTCTAGTATCGGTGCCTGGAACGCCAGGTTGTCGACGGCACCGACATCTTGCTGTACATAGTAGATGCCGTAGCCGGCGCGCACGGTGGTGGTGTGGTGACCGAGGACGTCATAAGCCAACCCAATTCGCGGGCCCCAGCCCGTCGCATAGCTATTGTTCAACGTCGTGGGGTTGGTTGTCCCTTGCAGGCCCGCTACGTTGAATTTATTCACGCAGGTCGGATAGAGATAGGGATACTGCCCCTTCAAGAGCAGCGAAGAGTCAAAATTTCCAATGTGGCATAGGTCATCGTGCCAGGCTCCGAAAGACTCCACCCGCAGCCCGAGATTCAAGGTGAGGGTCTTCGTTGCTTTCCAGTCGTCCTGGGCAAAGCCGGCTATGTTGTTGTGGCGATACTGGTGAGTGTACGCGCCGCTTTGACCAAAAACGAATTGCGGAGAGCCAAGAAGAAAGTTCTGAAAATCGGTAAGCGCCGGCAAGGTCGCGGTAGCCGGAGTGTTGGCGAAGTACATCTGGCCGTTGAATACTTGCGGGAAGGATTTGTTGAGCATCAGGCGGTCAAATTCCCCGCCCAAACGCAGCTGATGATTTCCTCGTGTCCAGCTAAATACGTCGCCGTAGGTGAAGTTGTTCTGGATCTGGGAATTGTCGCCCGGACTTGGGCCAATCTGGAACCCAGAACTGGTGAAAGTGAATTTGTAAATGGCATCGGTGATGGTGCTGGTGGGCCGGTTTATCCCCAACTGGTCTGCGGTGACGATGGGTACGTTGGTGAAGGAATTGTTGATGCGGACGTAGCCGAAGGTGAAAGCGTTGACCTTGTTATTGGAGAACAGGTGAGTCCAGCTTCCGTTCAGGAAACGGGTGTTGACCGGGATATCCAGCGGGAAATTCAAGTCCGTCTTGCTCGGCGGTGTGCCGTAGGTGGACAACAGACCGCCTGCCCCGAACGGCTTAAATGCATCCGAGTTGCTGAAGAAGAAGCGCACCCCAAGGTTGTCCTTGTCGTTATGAAATGCGCGATTCCAATTAGCCGTGAACTGGTTATCGGTAAAGCGGCCTGGATTGCTGCAGGCGAACGGAGCGGACTGTCCGAAGGGGACAGTAGTGGAAACCGTAGGAATCAGGGATCCATTGGCGCCGCTGCAGAATTGGTTGGTACCCGGCAACTGCAGCAACTTGAGCACGACGGGATCGATTTGCGCGTTGAGCACATTGGGCAGAAACGTCTTCACCAGCGAAGCGTTCGACCGATCGGTGGGCAGATTCGGGATCACGGTGCTGATATCCGTACCTAAGTCCGCGCCGCTGCGCTGACGGCTCCCCTGGTAATTACCGAAGATGTATCCGAACTTACCCCCTGAGCCCAGCGGGCCGCCAAGGCTGCCGCCGAAGATGTTCTGCTTGAGTTCGGGACGCGGCTGTCCATCCCGCTCCAGGAAGTAATCATTGCCGTTCAGAACATCATTGCGGAAGAATTCGAAGGCATCGCCGTGCCACCGATTTGTTCCGGTTCTCATGATGGCATTGACCATGCCTCCGCCGTTGCGCCCGGAGGCGGCATCGTACAGGCTGGTCTGAACCTTGAATTCCTGGATCACGTCGGGGCTGGGAAGCGGAGTGTTTGTAAGGCTGCCGACGTTGTAGTCGGTGGCGCTGATACCCTCGATCAGATAGTTGTTGTTGTCTCCACGCTGCCCATTGACGTTGATTTGGACCGTGCCCCGGCCAAGTGTTTCGGAGTTGTTGAGGTTGCTCGAAGCCCCGGTCGACAAAGTCAGAAGCTGCTGGAAGTTGCGGGTAGCCAGCGGCAACCCGCCCACCTCTGCATGTTCGATCGTCTGACCGGTCGTGGCGTCTTCGGTGTTGACACTCACCACTTGACCCGTTACTTCCACTTTCTGCGAGAGTCCGACCGGCTTTAAGGTTACGTTCAGGGTGGTGGTTTCGGTCACCCGAACGCTTATGCCCTCGGCCCGAGCCTCACCGAAATTCGGGGCATTCACGACAATCGTGTAGGCTCCGGGGGGCAGCAAGGTCGTCCTGAAATTTCCACTCGAACTGGTGGTTAGTCTGCGCACTGGCTGGCCAGTAGCGGCATCAATAACCTGCACAGCGGCGTTTGGAATGACTGCACCGCTGGCGTCAAGCACCGCGCCCGCGATCGCTCCCGTGGCGCCGCCCTGACCCCACCCTAGCTGCGAGCCGGTTAAGCTGAGCATCACCACGATGCCAACCGAAAGAACCGCCGTCTTTGCGAGTTTCTGAAGCTCCATGTTTCCCCCCTCAGGGAAGATTTCAAAATCACAAATGTGCTTTCCCTTGACAGCCAGCGTAACGACTTCGGCAAGGCGAAGATTATGTCATATCGTCCCCGAAGCTTTGAACGAAATATCGAAACTTTCAAATCAAATTTTCCACCACCTCGAAATCTGACTCCCCGGGTAGATTCAGGTCACACACCGGCAAACATCGCGAGGAAGCGTCGCAGGCTCGAGTAAACGGACGGCTTTGAGCGCCGCAATGCGTTCTTCGGCCAGACGATCGGCGGCAGCGTAGCAGGGAATACCGTCACGCTTCGCTAGACGGAACACTTCCTCGATCCGGTGGTAGATCTTCCGGACATTTGCCAAGGCCCGCTCTGCCTGAAAACCGCCCTTGCGCAGCCGGTCGGTGTCGAAAATTGTCCCTCCCGAGTTCGCTATGTAATCGACGGCGTAGACGATGCCGCGCCGCTCCAGTTCGTCTCCATGCCGCTCTTCGGCAAGAATATTGTTCGCCGAACCGGCGACCACCTTTGCTCGCAACTGGGGAATAGTTTCGTCATTAATTACTGCGCCCAGGGCATAGGGCGCAAATATATCGACATCCTGTTTGTAGATATCGTTCGGAGCCACCGCCGTTACCTTAAACTCTGCGATGGCTGCATCAACCTTCTGCGGATCCACGTCTGCTACGACCACCTCAGCCCCTTCCTCAACCAGCATGCGGAGCGCCTTGTAGCCTACTGCTCCGAGACCTTGGAGCGCGATTTTGCGGCCTTTTAATTCGTCGGTACCCCAGACGCGCTTCGCACAAGCCTTGGTGGCTGCAACCGATCCAAGTGCCGTGGCAGGAGCGATATCTCCGGCCCCTCCACAATGTTTGGGCAACGTTACAACATGATTCGTCTCACTGAAAATCACTTCCATATCAGCCAGCGTTGTGCCGACATCTTCACCGGTGATGTACTCGCCGCCCAGTTGATCGACAAACCGTCCTAAGGCTCGTAACAGTGCCTCGCTCTTGTCGTGCTTTGGATCGCCGATGATGACCGCCTTGCCGCCTCCCAGATTCACTCCGGCCGCGGCGTATTTGTAGGTCATGCCCCTGGCCAGGCGCAAAGCATCGAAGATCGCCTCCTCTTCGTCGGCATAAGGCCACATTCGCAGTCCGCCCGTCGCCGGGCCCAGGCTCGTCGAATGAATGGCAATGATTGCGCGCAGACCACTTGACGCGTCATTGCAGAAGACGAGTTTCTTGTAATCGTAGCGACGCATGTAATCCAGAATTCGTGCCGACATGAGGCCTATCCTTTTTCCATAAACGAAGCCGGTACCACTGGCTAATACATACTCAACACTTATTGCGCGGTGTAGCCTCCATCAACAAAGAGGACGGCACCAGTGACGTATGATGAAGCCCTGGAGGCAAGAAAGACTACGGGTCCGACCAATTCTTCGGGCTGTCCCCGCCTCCCCATCGGGGTAAAGGTGATGACTTGTTGTTGTTTCTCGGAGCGGGCGTGTTCAGCCGTTGCACCCTGCATGACGTTATCGAAATAGCCGGGTGCAATGGCATTAACGCGAATGCCGCGCCGTGCCCACTCCACGGCCATGACTCGAGTAAGTTGATTGACCCCGCCCTTCGCCGCGGAATAAACCGTAAGCCCCTGAACTCCGATGATTGAGCAGATCGAGGAATTGTTTATGATTGAACCGCCGGTGCCTTGCCTCAGCATCTGGCGGGCAGCCACTTGAGAACAGAGAAAATATCCTTTGAGGTTGGTGTCAATAACCTGTTCCCAACCGTCGTCCGTGAGATCTTCCGCTGGCACTATGACATCAATGCCAGCATTGTTGACGAGCACATCTACCCGGCCAAAGCGCGCAACTGTTTCGTCGATGAGACGCTGGCAACTTTCGCGATTACTGGTGTCAACCACGGTGGCAGCAGCTTTTCCGCCGCTTTGAACGATGTCCGCCGCCATACGATCTACTTCTACTTTCGTCCGAGAGCAGACCATTACGGACGCTCCAGCCGCTGCCAGGCCGCGGGCGATGGCAGCACCCAACCCCCGCCCCGAGCCGGTAACGATGGCCACCTGATTGGATAAGTCGAACAGCTTCTCAGTCGAGTTATCAGCGAGCATCCGTGCTACCTCCCTGGTCGTCAGCGAAAAGCATAAGCGGGTTCGACAGCAACTCTGTGATGGTGTCGAGGAAAGCCGCAAGATGAATGCCATCGTGGACCCGATGATCGGCGGCCGCGGAGATGGGCAGAACTGATCGAACGGCTGGAGCGCCGCCAATGGCCAGAACCGCTTGGTGAATCCGACCGAAGCCCACAATAGCGACCTCAGGCGCGCGGATGATCGGAGTTCCCAGCCACGTCCCGTAGCTGCCGAAGTTCGTAATCGTGAAACTTCCTCCTGCCAGGTCGCTGGTGGACAGCACTTGGTTTCTTGCGCGATCTATCAGCTTGCTTAGAGCCGGGGCGATTTCCAAGATCGAGAGGCGCTCGACGTCGTGTAACACCGGCACAATGAGCCCCGCCTCAGTTGCCGTGGCAATGCCAATGTTGCAGTGGCGGCTGCAGATGATCTCCTCGCGGTCCATATCAAGGCGAGCATTGAAACTCGGGTGTCGAGCCAGCGCCGTGGCTATGGCCTTGACAAACAAAGGCAAGAAGGTAAGACGTCCGCCTTTTTGCTCGATACGAGCGCGATGGACTTCCTTGGCTCGTTCCAGTTCGGTCGCATCGATCTGGCGGAACTCAACGATATGCGGCACGTCGCGCCAAGACGCCGCGGTTGCGCGCGCGATGGCGAGTCGGGTTCGGCTCAGCGGGACAGATGTATCATTCCCCTGGTACAGGCGTGAACCCTCTGGAGATTGTCGGCGACTGGCTGCGCCAGTATTAGTTCCGGCCGCCGCCTTCCGAACGTCGTCGTCCAGAATGCGACCGTTGGGGCCGGATCCAGAAAGACGTCCCAAGTCAACTTTGAGTTGACGCGCCAGAAGCCGCGTGCTTGGAGCCGCGGCCACGCCACGAGTCCCTACCGAAGCCTGTGAAGCAGGTCCACCCGGTGACTCTGGGAGGCTGGAAGTCAGCTTTTCAGCAGCCTCCCCTGAAGCCTCGATCCGAGCGAGCAGCGAGCCGACGGTCACGGTCGCTCCGATTGGTACCGCTTGCTCACGCAGGATTCCTGAAGCCGGCGCAGGTAACTCCACGGCTGCCTTGTCAGTAGAGATCAAAACGATCGACTGGTCCTCTGAGACGGCTTGGCCCGGAGCAACGAGCCACTCGACAATCTGCGCTTCGGCAATTCCTTCCCCCACATCCGGCAGAGTAACGTCGACCAGTATGGTGTCGCTCATTGTCATTGCGTCTCCAACGTCCGCCGTGCGGCCGCCAGCACGCGCTCGACACCAGGAATAAACATCTGCTCGGCTGCCGCCAACGGGTAGGGTGCATCCGGCGCGGTGACGCGTTCAATCGGTGCTCGCAACGAATAGAACGCATCGCTTGAAATAGTCGCTGCCACCTCAGCCCCGAATCCTCCGGTAAGCGAGGCCTCGTGGATGATGACGCATCGACCTGTTTTTTCCGCCGCCGCAACGATGCTGTCAACGTCTAGCGGAAGCAACGAGCGAATATCAACAACATGCGCGCTGACGCCCTCCATGGAGAGAACTTCTGCCGCTCGCAGCGCAAGATTGACGGCCGCACTCCAGGCGATCAAAGTGACATCGCTTCCTTCGCGAACGACGTTTGCCTTTCCGATGTCGATCGTATAATCCGACGACGGAACTTCCCCTTTGATAAACCGGTAGCCGTGCAAGGGCTCACAAAACAAGACTGGATCGGGATCGCGTATGGCTGAGAGCAGCATCCCTTTCGCATCGTATGGATTGGACGGCGCAATCACTTTCAGGCCCTGCGCTTGCGCGAATTGAGCCTCAATCGCGTCGCAGTGCAGTTCGGGGGTTCGAACCCCACCTCCGAACGGTGCACGGATAACCATGCTGGCGACGAAGCGTCCCCGCGAGCGGTGGCGCATTCGAGCCACCTGCTGCACGATCTGATGAAATGCTTGCTGGGTGAATCCAAGAAATTGAATTTCGGCGACAGGTCTGAATCCCGATATTGCTAAGCCGAGCGCTGATCCAATGATCGCGCCTTCTGCCAGCGGCATATCGATGACCCGCTTGTCGCCAAATTTCGCAAGCAGACCGTCCGTTGCGCGGAAGATACCGCCGAATTTTCCAATGTCCTGCCCCATGAGCATCACGCGATCGTCGGCGGCCATCTCACTACCGAGCGCATCTCGTATCGCTTCGAGCATGTTCATCTGGCTCATCGTCGCCAATCGTTGATCGTTAAATCTGTTCGTTAAATCGTCGATCGCTGCCAATCGTTTTTTCGTCGTTCAGAGGCCATACTCGCGCAGTTGTCGAGCCTGGCGCTGAGTCAACTCCGCATATGTGTGCTCAAAAAGATCCTTGGCCGTGGGCGGCGGTACAGCCCGAGCGGCGGCCAGTGCTCGATCTATGGTCCGGGAGATATCATCCTGGACCTCGGATGCAGTATCGTCGTTCCAACTTCCGCGAGATGCGAGGTAGCGTTGCACCCGAAGTATGGGATCGCGATCGCTCCAGGCCTGGAGAATCTCTTGTGAGACGTAGCGCGTCGGGTCATCGGCCGTGTTGTGTGCCCCAAGACGATAGGTCTGGGACTCGATCAGTGTGGGACCAAGCCCTGCGCGGGCGCGCTCAACGGCTGCTGCGGTCACCGCGTAGACCGCGAGAAGATCGTTGCCATCGACCACGATGCCGTTGAATCCATAACCCGGCGCGCGCTCGGCGAAAGTTCGTGCAGCCGACTGTCGCGAGCGCGGGGTTGAGATGGCCCAGCCATTGTTCTGCAGAAAGAAGATGACTGGTGCTTTCACAACGCCCGCCAAGTTGCAGGCTTCGTGGAAATCGCCTTCCGAGGATGCGCCGTCACCAAAGTAGGTCAGCACAACCCCATCGATTTCCTGTAATTGCAGACCCCAAGCGAGGCCGACCGCATGCGGCAACTGTGCCGCCAAAGAGATTTGAATGGGCAAGAGCCGAACGCCGTCGGGGATACGGCCCCCGGCGGGGTGCCCATTGAAATAAAGGATGAACTGCTCCAACGGCAGCCCCTGATGGAGAAGCGCCGGCAGTTCTCGATATTGCGGAACGATCCAATCGCGGCTGGGGTCGAGCGCGAAAGCTGAACCTACGACCGACGCTTCCTGACCGTGCACCGTAGAAAACGTCCCGAAGCGCCCCTGGCGCTGGAGGCTGATACCCTTAGCATCAAACGCCCGGGAAAGCATCATGAGCCGCAGTGCGCGGAACATCTGCTCGTCCTCCATGGGGGAAACGGCCTTCGCAGCCAACGTGCCATCGGATTCCGACATCCGGAAAGGCACGATCGGATCAGCGTGACAGGGGAACTGCGGCGCTAGCGAACTATCCACGGTAAGAGACCTCGTCGAAAAGCAGCTAGACATCTGGCATGCAATACAATATGCTGCACGGTATACAAAGGCGTATACCAAGTCAAGCGTTTTTTGTTGAGCGGCTTGGCAAGCTTCGAATGTCACAGGACTCGGTTGGCGGCTAGTCACCTGGGCGCGGTTTTCGTCACGCGCCAGCAGAACTAAAGAGGAACCCATGCGAACCAGCAAGCAATACGTCGAGAGTCTCCGCGACGGCCGTGAAGTGTACTTCAAGGGACAGCGCGTTCCGGATGTTACCACCCACGCCGAGATTCGCCTCGCCATCGATCATGCGTCCATCGATTTCGAAATGGCGGAGAACAGGGAATACCGCGCTTTGGCGGTTTATGAGGAGAATGGCAACGAATTCAGCCGCTACTTCAAGTTGCCCCGTACGGCTGAGGATCTGTTGTTACGCAGTCAGTTGATCGAGACTGCTACCGCACTCGGTGGCACGCTCGTGGTGCTGATCAAAGAGATTGGGACCGATGCCCTTTTCGCCCTTCACCTCGTGGCCCACGAGATGGACCAGCGCAAGGGCACGGGATATCTCGATCGGGTGCGTAAGTTCTACGAATACGCTCGCGGCTATGATCTTGCCCTCTCGGTCGCTCAAACTGACGTAAAGGGCGATCGGAGCAAATCACCCTTGGAGCAGGCCCACCCCGACTATTACCTTCGAATAGTCGGAGAAACTCAGGATGGAATCATCGTACGGGGAGCAAAGGCGCACACTTCTGTCTCGGTGAATACAAATGAAGTCATCGTCCTTCCTACCCGCGCCATGAAGGAGGATGAGTCTGCCTATGCGGTGGCCTTCGCGATTCCCTTGAATACCAAGGGGCTGAAGCTGATCTCCAGTTCCTATGGAGCACATCATGGAGACAGCGAGTTTGATTTTCCCTTAGCGTCCAAACACCGCATGGTAGAAACGCTCACTGTCTTCGACGACGTACTCGTGCCGCATGACCGAGTGTTCCTCAAAGGAGAATGGGAATTTGCCGGAGAAATGGCCAAGACATTCGTGGAGTTCCACCGATTTACTGCCATTTCCTATAAGCTTCCTCTAGTGGATGCGCTGATCGGCGCCGCTCTGCTGATGACGGAATACAATGGCCTGGGCCGAGCGAAGCACGTCCAGGAAAAACTCGCCCGCCTCATCAGCTACGCCGAAACATTGCGTGCCCTGGTGCGGTTGGCGGCACTCGACTGTGAAACCGGGGCGCTCGGCATTGCACTCCCCCGCACCCTCACTGTGAATATGGCGAAGCTCCACTTCGCAACGAATTTTCATCAGATGCTGGCCTACGTGCAAGACATTGCGGGCGGTCTGATTGTGACGGGACCAAGCGAAGCCGATCTGGAGAGTCTTGATATCGGTAAGTACGTCCGCAAGTACCTCGGAGGACGAGAAGGCGTGCCGGTAGAGAATCGCCTCAAGGCCATAAATCTTGTGAAAGAACTAACAGCGACCGACTTCTCTGGTTATCAGGCGGTTTTAGCTATCCACGCCGAAGGTTCCATCGAAGCCGAGAAGCTGGCGATGGTACGCGAACATGATTCGCTTCGGTGTAAACAACTTGCTAAGCGATTGGCAGGAATTGTCGATGGGGATCCGGATCGTCGAAACCACGCGATTGAAGAGCCTATTGTCACAAGGGCGGTCTAAGACGGGATGGAAAACATTCCACGGCGAGTCGGGAGTAATCGACTTCGTCATTCACGAGGCGAAGTTGAATGCTACGTATAAGTTCGACTGTGCCGAAGCGAATATCATAAGAAGAGCCGCAGGAAGAGCCGCAGAATGAAGATAGAGGAATTGCAAATGTCCGGTGATGTAGAGCGAACCGTGGCTCCTACGCGTTCCGACGACGTCTACGAGCGCCTACGGGAAGCGATCTTGACTGGCCGCGCCAGACCGAATGAACGGCTGATCGAGGCAGAGCTGGCCGACCGGCTCCAGGTAAGCCGAACGCCGATACGGGAGAGTCTCCAAAGACTGGCTGCTGAAGGCCTGGTGGTAAGCCGGCGCCGTGGTTGGGTCGTTCTGGAACATACTAGCGTTGAGATTCGCGAAATCTACGAGGCCCGGGCTGCACTGGAGGGTTACTGCGCGCGTCTTGCGGCCCAGCGAGCCACCGACGCGCAACTGAAGGAGATCGCCTCGCTCCATCACCCCAAACGCAACTTGAAATCTTCCAGACAACATCTCGTCGAGATCAACGATGGCTTTCATGATGCGATTCTTGCGGCAGCTCAAAATGAACGATTGGCGGACATGATTCGAAGGAACCGATCCTACTATTTCACCTTCAGAATCGCCCAGCTTTATAGTGACGAAGAAGCGGACGCGTCGATCGCCGGCCATCAGGCAATCGCGCGCGCACTACTCCAGCGTGATGCGAATCGTGCCGAGCGCGCAATGCGCGCACACATCGATCTTGCCCTCGCCGTGATTCTGGCCAAGTTGCGCTAAATCCGGGGCCATTCTGAAAGCTATGGAGACGCACATGTATCCCGAATTGCAGAAAGAGATCACGACCTACGAGAAGCGCACGCCGAAATCTGCCGCATCGCATAAGCGTAATCTGAAGCGAATCCCGCTTGGGGTGGCCAGCAACTACCGTGCCTACGATCCTTACCCGATCTTTGTGAAGGAGGCGCAGGGTTCGCATTTCCGCGATCTCGATGGCAACGATTACATCGACCACAATCTTTCTTTCGGCGCCATCATCGCGGGCCACTGCCATCCCGCGGTCATGAAGGCGGTCGAAAAACGTTTGAGCACGGGAACGATGTTCGGCATGCCGCACGACATGGAGTGGGAACTGGCAGAAGAAATCTGCGCTCGATTTCCAATCGAGATGCTGCGCTTCAACTCGACTGGAACGGAAAGCACGATGCACGCGATCCGTCTGGCCCGCGCTGCCACCAGCCGCCAGAAGATCGTCAAATTTGAAGGCGCATATCATGGAGCGCATGATTCCGCGCTCGTTAGCGTGAAGCCCCATGCTCCGGAGTTTGGTGACGTGCATGCTCCTGGTTCTGTTCCCACCGGTCAAGGTGTGCTGGACGGGGCCGTTACCAGTGTCGGCGTAGCTACATTCAACGACCTGGACAGCGTCGAGCTGCGCTTCAAGCAAAACCCCGGCGAAATTGCGGCTCTCATTCTCGAACCGATCATGATGAACCTTGGCCTCTGCCTCCCGCAGCCGGGGTTCCTCCAGGGTTTGCGCGAACTTTGCACACAGAACGGTACGTTGCTGATTTTCGACGAAGTAAAAACCGGGGCTAAGCTCTGCTGGGGCGGTGCTTCGGAGTATTTCGGCGTGAAACCAGACATGATCTGCCTCGCCAAGTCGATTGGCGGAGGCTTGCCGCTGTCCGCCTTCGGAGCGTGCAGTTCAGTGATGGAGTTTATCTCGCAGCGCAAGGTCTTCCATGGCGGCACGCCCAATACGAATCCTGTTTCAATGGCTGCCGGTCTTGCCACCTTCCGCGAGGTGTTGACCCGTCAGAACTATGCTCACGTGGAGAAGCTTGGCAAGAAGTTGGTTGACGGATACCGCAAGACGATTGCGAAGGTCGGGCTGCAGGCTTATGTCGCCAGCGCGGGGGCCAACGGCGCGCTCATGCTCTATCCTCAAGAGATTCGTAATTACCGCGATTGGATCACAATTGACGCTGATCTGTGGCGGCAGTACTGGTTCGGCATGGTCAACCGTGGCGTCATGCCACAGCCGCACTGGTGGGATGAGCAATGGACCATCTCGGTTCAGCACTCGGAAGCAGATATAGACAAGCACCTGGCGGCGTTCGAAGATGTGGCTCCCGCACTGGCCAAGGCGCAGCAAGAACGCACCGCCGAAGTGCTGGTCCACTAACCAGCCCAGGTATTGCGCTCTAAATACGCTGTGATGAACCCACTTCTCCGCTTCATCCGTAAGATGCTAATATCCTGTACCTATGAAGAGAAGATACGGATTTTCTGCGGCGTTGACTTTGTGCTATTACGGTTGCGTTCTCTTTTCCCCGGCATGGGCACAGTCGCCAACGCCTTCCCCGCCTTCGCACGCAGTTGTACTCCATGCCGCGCGACTGCTGGACATCGAGACTGGGAAGATCATCACGCCCGGCGAAGTGCTCGTGCAGGGAGAGCGGATCGCCGAGGTTGGTTCGGCGGTGAAGCATCCGGCGGGAGTTGAGGTCATAGAACTCGGAGATCGAACGCTGCTGCCGGGGTTGATCGACGCCCACGTTCATCTCTTTCTGCATCCGGGGGCGGAGGACTTGCAGACCGTCGAGGAGTCCATTCCGCAACGCACGATTGCCGCAGTTCTTGCCGCTCGCGACGACCTGCTCGCAGGTTTTACCGCAGAGCGCGACATGGGGACCGAAGGCGCAGGCTCGGCGGACACAGCGGTCCGCAACGCAATTGACCAAGGATCGATCCCCGGACCGCGGCTGCGGATCAGCGGAAATGCCATCGACGTTCTTGGCGGACACGAAGACGCCCTCCATTTCAACCCCGAACAACACATATTCTCGAAGCCACTTACGCCAACAATGCAGCGGAGCTGGTGACCGTGATCCGGCAGCAATTGAAGGAAGACGCCGACTTCATCAAGATCTACGAAACCGGCGCCGATTCATTGCACGATGGTCATTTCTCCACGCCTTACCAGTACAGCGAGGCGGAGCTTATCTCCGCCGTGCAAGAAGCGGCGCGCCTCGGCAAGCATGTCGCCGTGCATGCCATGGGCGATCCGGGAGCTCTGTATGCGGCACGGGCCGGCGTCGTCTCGATTGATCATGCCTATCAGCTGAGCGAAGAGACGATGCGGCTAATGCGGGAAAAACAGATTTTCGCAGTGCCAACGTTTACCATCTCGGAGTATTTTGCAGATCACGCGGCCACACCCGAGCAAGGCGAGCGAGAACGCCAGATGCTCGACTTCCATGCGGCGGAGTTTAAGAAGCAGTTGGCGGCAGGAGTGCCGATGGCGCTGGGATCGGACGTAGGTCCTTTCCCCCACGGTACCCAGGCACGAGAGTTTGTGCTGATGGTGAAGTTCGGAATGACACCCCTGGCCGCCCTGCAGGCCGACCTGCTCAACGGCGCGAAGTTACTGGGGTGGGGCGACCGAATCGGTGTGCTCAGGCCGGGCTATTTGGCCGACGTCATCGCCGTTCCAGGTGACCCGCTGAAAGATATCAGCATGCTAGAGAAAGTCTCGTTTGTAATGAAAGGCGGTGTTGTATATCGGAAATAGAGGCGTAGGAGGCCCGGCAACGTGACTGTTGAGCAGGCGCATCTCGCGCGCCAGGCCTTCCACGACTTCGGCAAGAGCCGCCACGCGGCAGGGCGCTGAATTTCGGTGACTGCTTCGCCTATGCGCTCGCCAAACTCACTGGCGAGCCCCTCCTTTTCAAAGGGAACGACTTCAAAAGGCCCGACATCGTCCCCGCCCTATGACGCACGAGTCTCCTGAAAAATGACCGTATAGGCGCGCCTGCCACATGTAGAACAGAATCAACCGGATTCGACAAGCTCTTGCGGACCGGTTCTTTTGCGATCCCGATATCGACCTTTAGCGTCTGCCACCGACAATTACCGCTCCCACCTTTTGCGTGATGCAAAAGGGGACGGCGCTCACAAATCAGTGGGAGTTGCAAAAGGGTTTTCGATACGCATACCTGCGATCACCTGTCCCGGGTTCAGATCTTCTGAGAGGATCCGATTGGCACCATTTTTGAGAGCAGATGCGACAATGAGAGCATCCCCAGAATCGTGTAGTACGCTGCGATTTTTGCTATTGGGGGCGCCGTCGATCACGAGATCGGGTGGTGCTGAGCAGCACAATCCGTTTCAAAGCTTCACACGCATCACCGTGGACGCCAACCAAATGGGCGGCCTCCCGTGCATCCGAAGCCTGCGTATACCTATCGCCGCCGTTGTCGGTATGGTAGGCGAAGGCTTGGCGGAAGCGGAAATCCTAAATGGTTATCCCGAGCTTGAGGTCGAGGATGTTCGCGAAGCATTGCGCTACGCGGCTGAGGCCGTGGAGGTGTCAATCTTGTGGCACGATGTTGAATCTTGAGGTGCACCACAGGGAATTCCGCAGCCATTCGGGAGAAGATTCAGAACAGAACTTGATTACGCTGTGCACGGCATGCCACGCTAGAGTGCATCACCGCTAAGACCATGAACGCGGAGTGCCCGACAAAGCGCAGCGAAAGGGGCGGAGTCCACCGCAGCAATGCGTATTGATTCAGCAGTATCGCTTATGTTTCTTTTGGTCGGCTTGGCTGCGGCCCCCGCTATTTCCCAAGATATCGCTGATCCAGGATCGCGCAATTCGCATTCCGTAATTAGTGCCATATCTGTTGCTGAACACGCTGACAGCGTTGATGTGGAAGTCACGTTCAGTGAGCTGGTGCAACCTGAGGTGAGCAGGCTCGAGCATCCCGACCGACTGGTATTCGATTTCCCCGGATGTGAGCTGGCTGGCCCAGGTCAGCGCTTTGTGGTAAATCGCGGACCAGCCCTTGCTGTGAGCACTGCCGCACTTGGCGTTGCGTCCCCCATCGCACGAGTGGTCATCGAACTCAGGTCCGCGCAGAGTCGCGAGCGCGCGAGTGCCGGAAACAAGCTGGTCGTCAATCTCAGCTCAATCGGAAACAACCTCATCATCGAGCTCGGCGCCAACGGAGGCGACCAGCGTTCCGCTCTGGCAAGCGGAGGAAACAATCCTGCCGCGAACAGCCAGCCACGCGCCCCCAAATCTGCCGAGGTGGTGCCGCCAATGCCAAGCATGCCGCCGCTTGTCCTTGGAACCGATAGAGTGACACCGAAGTCTGCGGAGGTGGTGCCGCCAATGCCAAGCGCGCCGCCAGTTGTGCTCGGATCGGATCGAACGGCCCCCAAATCCGCAGAGGTGGTGCCGCCAATGCCAAACATGCCGCCACTTGTTCTCGAATCCGATCGAGCAGCACCGAAATCTGCGGAGGTGGTGCCGCCAATGCCAAGCGTGCCGCCGCTTGTCCTTGGAACCGATAGGGTGACACCGAAGTCGGCGGAGGTGGTCCCGCCAATGCCAAGTGTGCCGCCGCTCCTCAAATCCGATCGAGTGGCGCTCGAATCCGCGGGCGCCGCGCCTCCAATGCTGAGCGTGCCGCCACCTCCGATGATTCCGCGCACGGCAACCCTCCAGTTCCACGCTTATGCGCTTCTCGGCAAAGCTCAAACTTTAACCATCTTCGATCTGGAGCCGTTGGAAGCTAAGGCGCAAACTGGCGATCCCGAGTCTGAGACCACACTGGCGCTCGCCTACCATGCCGGCACATTGCTCAAGCAAGATGATGCGGAAGCGCTGCGCCTGCTGCGGCGAGCCGCGAACCGTGGCTTTGTCGCGGCGGAAGAAGCCATGGGAATCTTCTGTCAGTTGGGCTTCGGAATACCGCCGGACAAAGCACAAGCTGTTTCCTGGTACACCAAGGCGGCGCAACACGGATCGAAGGACGCGGCCAACAACCTCGCGCTGATGTACGCCACGGGCGATGGTATCCCAAAAAACGCAGCGGCAGCGGAGACTTGGTTCCGCAGCGCCGCCGAGGCGGGCGATGCAGCTGCCCAGTTGAATCTCGCCGCTTTGTACCACCGCGGTGAGGTCGTGTCGCAAGATGATGCCCAAGCCACCCTCTGGCTCACCAAAGCCGCGGAGCAGGGCTTACTTCCGGCGATACTCGAATTGGCGAGGTGGGAGATGCGACCGGAACATGGCGATAATGTCGATGCGGCCATCGGATGGTTCAAGAAAGCGGCCGATCAAGGCGACGCATCGGCGCAAGTCGCACTGGGCGACATCTTCGTAGATCAGAAGCTTGGCCGACTGGACTATTCCCAAGCCGTCGGCTGGTACAGAAAGGCGGCCGACCAGGGGCAGCGCGAGGGTCAATTTGGATTGGGAGCGCGATATTTGCTCGGGCAAGGCGTTCCGCAGGATATGCAAGAAGCGCGGCGTTGGCTGACCCCGGCGGCCAACCGGGGCCACCCCTATGCCCAATTTCTTCTGGCCAAGATGCTCGAGGCCGGAGAAGGCGGTCCAGTCAATGCCGCTTCCGCCGCGAAATACTATGAACGTGCCGCGATTTATGGCATCGCCGAGGCGCAATACCGCCTTGGACTCTTGCTCGCTTCCGACCGCAGCAATGGAACGAGTCTCGTATCCGCCTATAAGTGGTTAGTTCTGGCACAGGACTCGGTGAAGGGAAGCGCTGCGACCGCGCAAGACCTCCGAAAACAGCTCACACCCGCGCAGGTCGCGCAGGCCGAACGTGAGATTGACGAGTGGCGCACTGCCCACCTTCCGCGCCAATCGAGTCGCTAGCCTGCGACGCTGATCTGGCCGCAGCAAGCGGAATGAAATGTCACTCATCTGCTGGACGAGTACAAGTCCTTGCCAATATTGCGCTTAGCCCTTAATCTGGGTTGGCATCGCGATTGCCACTCTCCACTGGGGAGCCGTGGCGCATTCCGCCTTCGCACACGTCGATTGCCGTTCAGTGCAATGTTGGCAAACTTGAATACGGAGCCAGATTCACTCTCGACGAACACACTATGGAACGAGCGATCTTCAAGGCGGTGATCGTCGGCGCCGGACCGGCGGGCCTGACTGCCGCTTACGAGCTGTCAAAGCAGCACGCCCCAGTAGTTGTCCTCGAGAGCGATCCGCAATATGTCGGCGGAATCTCTCGCACCGTCAACTATAAGGACTTCCGCTTCGATATCGGCGGGCACCGCTTCTTCTCCAAGTCCCGCGAGGTTGAAGATCTTTGGACCGAGATTGCCGGCGAAGACATGATCGATCGTCCCCGGTCGTCGCGGATTTACTACCGTGGCCAGTTCTACACCTATCCTTTGAAACCGTTCGAGGCTCTGTCGAAGCTCGGAATTGTCGAATCGGTGCGCTGCGTTCTCTCGTTTGTGGCGGCCCGCCTCCACCCGACGCGCAACCCCAAGACCTTTGAAGACTGGGTCACCAACCAGTTTGGCGAGCGCTTATTTCGTATCTTTTTCAAGACCTACACCGAGAAGGTGTGGGGGATGAGCTGCCACGAGATCTCCGCGGATTGGGCGGCGCAGCGGATCCAGGGGCTATCGCTCGGTTCGGCCATCAGTCACGCTTTTTTTGCCAAGCGCAAACCCAAATCCAAATTCGACGACCGCAAGCAGGTGGTGAAGACCCTGATCGACACCTTCCGATATCCACGACTGGGGCCGGGAATGATGTGGGAGGCGTGCACAGAAAAAGTCCGTAAGCTGGGCGGCGAAGTGCTGCTAGGCCGCAGAGTAGTTGGCTGCCGCTTCGACTCCGCCAGCAATCTCTGGATCGTGACTACCCGCGATGCCAACGGTGGCTTGGAAGAATATCGCGCCGAACATTTGATCTCATCCATGCCTATCCGGGAACTGGTGGCACAGATCGAACCGCGGCTTCCCGCAGCCGTACTCCAGGCGGCGCGCTCTTTGCGGTATCGCGACTTCCTGACCGTCGGACTGATCGTGCACGACCGCGGCCGTTTTGCCGACAACTGGATTTACATCCATGATCCCAGTGTGCAGGTTGGCCGCGTGCAAAATTACAAGTCGTGGTCGCCGGAGATGGTTCCCGATGCCCGCTATAGCTCTTATGGTCTGGAATATTTCTGCTTCGAGGGTGATGGGCTGTGGACCACGAGTGACCGCGAGCTAATCGAACTGGCCAAGCGGGAAATTCAACAGGTAAATCTCGCCGCCAGTGCGGATGTAGTCGATGGCTGCGTCATTCGGCAGCCCAAGGCATATCCGGTTTATGACGACGCTTACCAACAGCATGTGAACACGATTCGGAAGGCCCTCGACGAAAACTGCCCCACGCTTCATCTGGTTGGCCGTAATGGCATGCATAAGTACAACAATCAGGACCACGCCATGATGACCGCAATGCTGACCGCAAAAAACATTCTGGCGGGCGAGCGCAAGTTTGATGTCTGGGCGGTGAACCAGGACGCCGAATATCACGAAGGGGGCGCAGCGGGCGAGCAAGCGGATGCAGAGACCGACGTTCCAATCAGGATCTGCTCTACAGCAGGCTCTCGAAATCGACCCTGGCTAAGCGAACGCGTTGTGCAACCTCGGCATGATGCGGTGGCAGGTGACGTCGGATCCGAAAGTGGCTATCGCACTTAAACGTCCCCCCGGCGCCAAGACCGATGAGCCGGCACTGGAGCTAGAGGTCGCGCCCAGAAGAACAAGCTCAGAACTGCTTCGAATTCCATGCGAAATTTCGCGGTGACGGACACGCTGGGGATCCTCAAGGCATGCCTCGCTCTTCTCCCATTCGCGTTCGCGCCGGGTTATGTAGTGGGATATGCACTCAACCTCTTCGAGTTCCGGCAGCGGCGTCTGATTCTGCGGCTGATTCTCGCCGTCCCACTTAGCATCGCTATCTGTCCGATGCTTTCGTATCTGCTGGCTCGGTTCCTGGAACCGGCGCTCTGGGCGTTCTACATCGGTGTGTTCGCCGCCTGCGTGCTGCTTCTGGCAAAGGAAACTCGGCGAGCGAAGCTGCGGTTAGTTTCAAAATATGCCTGGGCTGCTCTGGGCCTGATGATGCTGTGGGGGATGACAGCCATTGGGTCGCTGGTAGACCTGCAAATCGGGGACAAGCTCTATCCGCCAATTGAAGCTTATGACCATTCCGTACGCACCGCCATGACGGCCGCGATCGCCCGCCATATCCCCCCGAACAACCCTTTCTTTGCCAATGCAGCGGCACCTTTGCGCTATCACTACCTGTGGTTGTTGTTTTGCAGCCTGCCCATGAAGGTGTTCCATTTGGCACCGCGATACGTGGTGTATTCCGGCGTCGTCTGGTGCGGACTGGGCCTGATGTGCGTGATCGCGCTCGGCCTCAAGTTCTTGATGCGAGCCCAAACTGGCATCGAGCGAAAAACTTTGCTCGGGGTTGGCCTGCTCTGTGTCACCGGCCTGGACATTTTGCCGACTCTCTACCTGGGGGTTCAGGGACGGTCGTGGCTGAGTGATATGGAGTGGTGGAACGTAACACAGATTACCTCTTGGGCCGCCTCATTGCTGTGGGTGCCGCACCACGTCGCCGCGTTGACCGCATGTTTCGTTGCATTTTTGCTGCTGCGTCACCAGGCGGACGCTAATCGCTGGGCCACTGGACCCGTAATCGTGGCGGGGATGGCCTTTGCCAGCGCGGCGGGCATGTCCGTTTATGTTACGTTCACGTTTGTAGTTGCTGTCACTCTTTGGCTGCTGGCGTTGATCGCGCGGAAGGACTGGCTGGAAGTAGCGATGTTCGTGAGCGCGGGCGCGGTGGCTCTGCTCTGGGCCCTATCTTACCTTTCCAGCCTTCGCGGTCCCGCCAGCGGCGCCGCTTTTGTGGAATTCGCGCTGCGCCCGTTTCCACTAGGGCTTTATTTCGCCCAGAGAATTGGCATCCACTTTCGGACACAACTTGCGGTGACCGTCGCCAACGCGATCTTCCTGCCCATCAACTATGCGCTTGAACTCGGATTCTTTCTCGCCGTCGCCGTTCTGCGCCTGCGGCAGCTTGTGCGTGGCCGCGTTGAGGCCAGCGCCAACGAACTGGCGGTCTGGACGCTGGTCATGACTAGTTTCCTGATCGGCACATTCCTGCGTTCGAGTACCATCGGCAGTAACGACTTAGGCTGGAGATGCTTCCTTCCGGCGCAACTGATCCTGCTGCTATGGGGGGCAATGCTCGTTGATGATTGGTGGTTTCATCGTTCCAGCGTCGCGCCACAACCCGCGCCGCATCCATGGGATCGCGGGGCGCTCGCGACGCTGTTGATTCTAGGCATACTCGGAACTGCGTACGAGCTGTTCATGCTGCGCATGTTCCCGGTCCTCTCCGATCGCGGGGCGATTGCGGGGCCAAGCTGGGTGGATCCGGACCGGCAGTTCGGCAAACGGACATATGCGCTGCGGTCAGCCTACGAAGTTCTCGATGCGCAACTGCCTTCTTCGGCAGTCCTGCAGAGCAATCCATCTAAGGAGGATCCCATCCTGCACATGCTATATTCCGGTCATGACAGCGCCGCCGGTAATGGGGAATGTGGGACAACCTTTGGCGGTGACCCTGGCCTCTGCGCTCTGCGCCTGCAGAAGATTGCTGGGTTATTCGAGCTTCCGGATGGCAACAATTTAGACGCTACGTGCCGGGAGTTTGGCATCGATGCAGTCATAGTGGAGGATTCAGACGACGTGTGGCAGGAGCCGTCATCCTGGATTTGGAGTCGGCACCCGGTCGTCGCCAACGATTATGTCAGGGCGTTTCGCTGTCGCACGGCTGAGGCTGACATTCACCGTTAGCGAAGACCGGCCGTCAGGCGGTTACGAAAGCTTCACAAGGAGAGCCTCCTGCACGCTCTTGACTAGATATTGCAAAATTGGATTTGATTGAGTCGGTAAATTTTTCAACTGCAGCGAAGAGTCGGTTCGCTGTGGCCTGCAATGAAGGGAAACGGGCTAGCAAAGGTTTTGCCGAATCACAAGTGCTTACTAGCGCCTATTTCATAGAACATAACTCGCGGCTAAAATCCGTGTAGGATGATCCCAGCAACAAGCTAGCGGGGGAAACAATAGCCCCCGTTTTGAGAGGTCATTGTGCTACGGCTCGTCCGGCTTATTCCTGTTGTTCTTCTTCTCGCCCTCCTGCCGATGAGCCCTGCCCTAGCGCAGAGTGGGAACGCGGCGGGGACACAGGAGGCCCGTGCGTTGCCGGTCAGCGACCTTGGCAACATTTACTTCGTGGGAAGCTTCTCCTCGGAACAGGATCTGGCGAAACCCAGCGGGATTTGCGGCGCCTTTGGCCTAGTGGGAGGGCGGCCGATCCTGCTTTCCGAAGTCATCGGGAAATCATCTCCTTCTCGTTGCGAGGTTGTCGTTGATGTGGTTGCTGGTAGCCGCGAATTTGGCCCCGACGAAAGGCTTTGGGGGCCCTATAAGATAACCTCCGATTCCAAAGACCGCGTTATGGTCGCCGCCGATCGTGGCAGGTCAATACACATTTTCGATTTCGCCAGGCGCAAACACTCACGTATTGCGGGCGGCCCCGGCGAGCGCCTGCAATCTGCTGCCGGCCTCGCGGTCGATGGGCACGACCACTTGTACATCACCGACGCGCAACTCGGGGCGATCCTGGTTTACCAGCCGAACGGCAAGTTCCTCCGGTATATCGGCAACCGGAAAGGAGAGCGGCTGTTCGAGCGACCTGCTGGAATCGCGGTGGACCAAGCGTCCGGACACATCTACGTTGCCGACCCTCCGCGAAATATAGTGGTCATGCTCGATGCCGACGGCACCATCCTGGCGAAGATTGGTACTGGAACCAGTGGCAGCGGCTCAGGGGAGTTCGCGGCGCCAACCGATGTGGTGGTTCGGGGCGAGGAGCTGTTTGTCCTGGATGCGCAGAACCTTCGTATTCAGGTGTTCGATCTGGCAGCGCATTTCCGTGCCAGCATTTACCCGAAATCTATGGGACCTTCGGTTGCCTTCTCGGTAGACAGCCGGGGCCGGATTTATCTCGATGGACCGCTGAACACCGTGCAGGTCTTCCAACGCGATGGACGGTTACTTTATCGATTTGGTTACACGGGCACTGGTTACGGCGAGTTGAGAATGCCGAGCGCTATCTGGATCGACCCGTCGGATCGCATCTACATCGCGGATACGGGGAATAATCGGGTCCAGTCATTTCAGTGGACAGTTAAACACCTGACCAAACTGCCGCATCCTTAGATCGGCAGCCTTACACGCCAGTTCCCGTCGTACCATTTTAGGTTGCCGAGGCGTGCCCGGACTTCGCCAAGGACACATTTGTCGTTTCACACAAAAGCCTAGTCCCGTGCGCGCACCTGCCGCGGCCGAGTTATAGTCTGCAAAGCGGTTGGTGAAGACCGAAGGACTGTTGGTTAAACATGCGCGATACTCCTGGCTGTTGCTGGCGGAAGGACGACTGTGAGGGAGCGATGTCGGAGAAATCCCTGCGGGCAAAAGCAATTCCGGGGTTGAGGCTCAAAAGTGCGAGCAGTCTGGCCTTGCGGAGACCACTGGGGACGACGGGGATGGCAACCGCGTCAGATTGATGCGAAAGGAGGCAACTGGGTGTACACCGCCAACCGCTTGGGAATCCAAAAAGGAAATCCCAGCACACACGCAAGTGCCTCTCCCTTTGAGCGATTGACTGGCGACTTGCGCCAGAAGCCGATCCTGCTGGGCGCACTACTGGTACTTGCCACTCTGCTGTTGTATGGTTCTGTCACGCATCATGAGTTCCTCGATTATCTTGATGACGACGCGTATGTCACCAAGAACGTTCATGTAAGCACAGGTTTGAATCTCGGCAATGTGGTTTGGGCTTTTACCAGTTTTCATTCATGGAACTGGCATCCGCTCACGTGGATTTCCCACATGGCGGATTGTCAACTGTTTGGTCTGAATTCCGGACCTCATCACTTCGTCAATGTCGTACTGCATGCAGTCAACGTCCTACTGCTGTTCTTGCTGCTGCAAAAGGCCACCGGCGCAGTGTGGCGCAGTTTTCTCGTGGCCGCACTCTTCGCCGTGCACCCGCTGAACGTGGAAACGGTCGCCTGGGTGGCGCAAAGAAAAAGTCTGCTCTGCACCCTTTTTTCCTTACTCACGATTGCCGCTTATGGCTGGTACGTTCGGCGGCCCAACTGGAAGAAGTATTTGGTCGTCATCGTCGCCTTTTCGCTGGCGCTGATGTCCAAGCCCATGGCAGTGAGCCTCCCGCTTGTCTTGCTGCTTCTCGACTACTGGCCCTTGGAACGGTACGAGGAACTCCCATTTCGACGTAAGTGGGTGCGGTTGTCGATGGAGAAGCTGCCACTGTTATTGATGAGTGCGGCGAGTTCTGCGGTAACTATGGTCGCACAGCGTTCTGGCGGTGCTGTAGTAGATACATCTGTACTGCCGCTCTCCCTGCGCCTGGGAAATGCCGTCGTGTCCTACGTTGCATACATTGGGAAGACGTTTTGGCCCGCCAAGCTGGCCGTCTTTTACCCTCACCCGTGGCACTCCTTGCTCTGGCCCGACGTCATCGCAGCGGCAGTTGTCTTGGTAGCGATCACTATGGCGGTGTTGTACTTTCACCGCGCTCGCTACCTTGCGATGGGCTGGTTTCTTTTTGTTGTAACGCTGATTCCAGTAATCGGAATTGTTCAGGTCGGCAGCCAAGCCATGGCCGACCGTTACGCTTACATTCCTTGCATCGGCCTTTTTATCATCATCGCATGGGGCTTAAGCGACGTTGTCACTGCGGCCGCTCTCCCTCGGGTCGTGCCAGCGGTGGCTGCACTGTGTCTGATCTTGGCATTTGCGGCTGCCACTAGCCGCTACCTGCAGTACTGGCAGAGCGACGTGAAGTTGTGGACGCAGGCGCGTATGGTTGCAGGCCGACCGAACTATATGATCGAAGAGAGCCTTGCGGATGCCATGCTTTACGTCGGCCGGTACGATGAGGCCTTTCAGCACTACAGAGAAGCGTGCGTATTGCAGCCGAATGACGCGCTCTGTCATTACAATATGGCGGAAATCCTGTTTAATCGTCATCAACTTCAAGATGCCCTGGAACAGTATCAGCTCGCCGGGGATCTTACCGACCGTAAGGACGTAGCACTCTCATGCTTGATCCATTCTGGCGAAATACTGCTAGACCTCGGTGATTCCGAAACTGCGGAGATGAAATTCGCGGCGGCGTTGCAGATCGATCCCAATAACAACACTGCGTTGCTGCTGCGCCAACGGGCGTTTAATCAAAAGAGCAGCAAGAACCGTTAAGCGCGTGCTTACGCCCTAAAGCGAAAATGTATGGTCGCCGCCCGAATGCAAGAAGAATTGGGTTGGACGAGAAAAGAGGATCTCGGGGCATGCCTTCCAGAGCCGGTTCGCATCGCCAACAAGGTGGGGGAGACCGAGGTCGGCAAAGACATTCCAACTGCCTGCCCGGGGGGTGCACGACCGACCACCAGAACACGGTTGGCCGGGTGGTTCGCACGGTTCCTCCTCTATGTGATCACCATCACATTACCGAGTGACGCAGAGTGCTGCCCGTCTTTCTTTCCGCCTTTAAGCTAAATTAGCAATGTCAAAGGGCGTTAAAGCTCACTTATCCTGCGGGAAACATTCATACAGTCTTGGTGCCCCGCTAAAGCCGGGCTTCAAGCGCAATACGACTACGAGGGAATAGGGCATGGCGAGTGAACCAACCACGCAATCAACTGCGAGATCAGTCTGGCGGGCTAAACAGGTCTACGCGATGGCGGTAATCTGCGTCGTGGTTGGGCTGGCGATCGGATACCTGTTCCGCGGATCGCAATCGCCCACGGCGCCAGCGTCACCTGCGGCCAATTCCCAGACCAGCGCCCGGCCGTCCGTCCCTGCCGACGGCATGGCCGGGCAGATGCCCACCCTCGAGCAGATGAAACAGATGGCCGACAAAAAGGCACAACCGCTGCTCGAAAAGTTGAAAAGCGATCCGAAAAACAGCGATCTGCTCATCCAGATCGGAAACATCTACATAGCTGCCCACCAGTTCAAGGAAGCGGCCAGCTACTACGACAAGTCTCTGCAGGTCGATCCAAAGAACGTTGCCATTCGCACCGAGATGGCTTCGTGCCTGTACTACAACGGCGATGTGGACGGGGCGATCAGCCAGCTCCAGCTGTCGCTACACTATGACCCCAAGGATGCCGATTCGCTGTTCAACCTCGGCATGATCAAGTGGCAGAAAAAACAGGACAGCAAGGGAGCGCTGGCGGCATGGCAGGAGTTGCTGAAGTCAAATCCGCAATTGAGCCCAGACCGCAAAGCCCAAGTGCAGAAATTAATGGCTGACGCCCAGATGCAAGGCAAGAGCTAGCGTCCTGACCGGGGCCATAAGATAGAGAGAAGCGATTGACGGCGGATTCCACCGGCGAGCCAAGTAAGATCTGAAGGAGAACTGAGCAAATGACGGATACAGATCGAGCAACTTCTGCCGAGCAATGGACAAGCGTCCAGGCATACACATTGGCGGTCATCTGCCTGCTGGTGGGAATCGCCGGCGGCTGGTTCATCCGTGGATCTCAGAGTCCAGCGGCCGTCGCGACTGAGACAGCGAGCGCACCCGCATCGGCTCCCGGGAGTGCAGACGCGGGCGCCCAGACCCCAACTCCGGCTCAGATGCAGAAAATGGCCGACACGCAAGCCGGACCGTTGATCGAGAAGCTCAAAGCAGACCCGACCAACGCCGGACTTCTGGCAAACATCGGCAACATCTATTACGACGCCCAGCAGTACCCCACAGCCATTGATTACTACCAGCGCGCGCTGAAGGTCGAGCCAGCCAACACGAGTGTCCGTACCGACATGGCGACCGCCTATTGGTATAACGGCAACGCCGATGCCGCCATCGCGGAATTCCAGAAATCCCTTTCTTACGAACCGAACCAGGCCAACACGTTATTCAATCTGGGCATCGTCGAGTGGCAGGGCAAGATGGATATCGACAAAGCGCTCGCGGCGTGGCAGAAGTTGCTGGACACGAATCCCAACTATGAAGGCAAGGACAAGGTTCTGAAATTGATGGCACAGGCGAAAAAGCACTCGGGCGTAAAACCGGGGACGCCGGCAAAGCCGTTGCAGTAGCCTGCTATTTGCCGTCAAGCAATGCCGCAGCACCCTGGAAAGAACTCAGCCGGATGTACCCTCCCAAGGACACGAAGGAGGAAGCCGCAACGCTGTCCACTTATTTCGAAGACCCTACACTAGCGTCGAGTTTGTGGTTTCCTATGTATGCTCGGGCTCGCGCCGACAGCAACACCGCTGTTGTAGGAAACGCCGCTGTGCACTACTTGACCGTCACTGAAATGACAACTGACGTAGCAGGTGCGAGTGGCGGTGTCAATATACCATCTCTGCGTCGCAGGGTCAGGACCCGTCAACTGCGTATCCAAATTAATCGAGTGCGCATTGAACTCCTTATTTCCGTTGGCGACTCCGTGCGGCGCATGACAAACCGCACAAGAGATCCCCATGTTCAAGACGTGGGTGCCGTGATGCTTGAAAACCGAGTCTTTTGGCCCAACCGTGATGCCGTTGCCCAGCAGTCCAGAGACGTCGTGACACTTCTCGCACATCGCGAAAGTGCCGGTGAGAGGATTGAGCGTGACGGCCAGCGAGAGCACTGGCTGCCCGGGATTCGGCGCCTGATTCAGCGCGTATGGCCGTTCGAGAAGATGCGTATTACTGCTGATGTGCGGCCCGTTCGGCCCGTTCCCACCGTCATTGGACGGGTTCTCTCCGCTATGGCAATCTGCGCACTTCAGTAAGGAACCGGACGTCTTCAGCGATCGGCCCGCAGTATTGTTCAACATCAGGATATTGTCACGAAGATCAGGATAGACCTGGCCGCTGAACGGCAAGATCACGTTGTGCCGAGCGACCTGAGAATTGAAATCATTGCGGACATTGAATGCGCTCACGGAGCGCACGGGGGTGTAACCATAAGCCGTGTATCCGGCCTTTTGCGGCTTGTTGAGACTGTCCCCGTGGCATTTCAGGCAAACCTGGTACTCTGCCGTGGCAAGCGTGATGCTCGTCCCGTCGCTGGTGATCCCGCTTGCGCCTACGAGCGCGGTGCCTAGGGAAGCCGGCGCCGACTTGCTGTCGTCCAGAACGGCATGGGAGTTATGGCAGTCCCAGCATTTGGAGTGTCTCGGTGTGCTCGCCGCAAGGAGATTTTCGAGGGGATCGTGGCCCGTATCTTCAACCGGGTGCCGGTAATTCTTCTGGTTATAGCCAACCCATGCACGACCCCACACGTTGGTCGAGTTCGGGTTCGCGTGACATGGATAGCAGGTCTGCTCTTCCGCACCACTCAGCAGCCTGTTGCCGCCACTGCGGTGCATGGCGTGACAATTCCCGCAAGCCCCAGCCCCGACCGTCGGATAGCCGGTAACGCTTCCCCCTTCGCTGCTGGTGCTGACCGCATGCGCGCTCGACAACCACCCCGCCAGAGTCGCGGGCGATGACTTGCTGGCGTCATGACAGGCCAGGCAGATGGGTCCAAAGCGATTGTCGATCGCGAGAAAGTCGTTCGAGCGCACTTTGTCCATGTTTTGGAGATGCGGGTCGTGGCAGGTTGTGCACTCGATTTGGCCGTTATTGAGCTTGACATTGGCGTTCCCCGTGGTGCGGGAGACCGCGTTGAACAGGGAATCCACGTATGAGGGGTCCTTGGTCCATTGGCTGAAGGCGAACGGGTGGCTCGTCGAGAGGTCCACGCCCATGTTCCCGGTGCTGGATAATGGAGTGCGCACCGCGTTGGTGACGCCCTGCGAATTGTAGGTCGCTCCCAGTCCCACCGTCCCATCGTGACAGCTCATGCATAAGCGACTGGAATTTGCTCTAACCACCGGCTGGCCTTGTGTGTACGTGCTGCTGCCGTAATACGTGTAATTGGCACTCGAGAGGGCATGATTCCACAATCCCTTGACCTGCGGAACTGAATTATGGGAAGTGTGGCAGTAAATGCAGGCAAGTGACCCATTGCTGTTCTGATTGGGCGAGAGATTATGTAACGTCGACAGCAGAGGTGGGTTTTGTGTCGACACCACAGGTGGGGTTTGCGCCGATAGCACAATGGCACCGAACCAAATACAAAGGGCCCCGAAGATGACTCTGCTTCTCATCAATTGCTACTCGTCTTCCCCTTGTCCATATACTGAAACACTTCCACCCTGCGGTTCAGCATGTCGACAACGTAAACCCGGTCATTCCGATCAACGGAAATGCCAGCCGGAAAATTGAATTCTCCCAGTCGTTCCCCTTGCTGGCCAAAGTAATAAAGCAGCGTGCCTTCACGGTCAAACACCTGGACAACGTCGAGCACTGCGTCGGCGACGTAGAAGTGACCTTCGTTGTCCACCGCCAACCCCTTCGTGCGCCACAGGTACCCCGTCGCCAGCCCCATCTGACCGAAGCTGCCGTGATACTGGCCTTTTCCGTCAAAGAACTGAACTCGGAAGTTCATCGCGTCCACCACGAACAACTCCCCGTTCTGCGTCAGCAACTCTGTCGGAAAGTTGAACTCCCCCGGCCCCGGTCCGCGCGACCCGAAATGTCCAAGGATATTGCCCTCCAAATCGGTATAGTAGACGGCATCGCGTAAGGTGTCGGTGATGTACACACGATTGTTCGGCGCATCAACCGCAATCCCAGTGGGACGCTTGAAGTACCCTTCTCCTCCCTCCAGGTTTCCAATGTAGCGGCGGAACTTGCCGCGGCTATCAAAAACCAGCACCTTTTCCAGTTCTGCATCCGCTACATAGATGTTGTCACCGTTGTCTACGGCCACACCCATCGGGGACTTAAAGGGTTCTTTCGTACTGCCCTCCAGCTTTTGATATTTCCCATTCGCGAAGTCAAAGATATGAACCAGCGCAGCGCCCGGATCGCTGACGATGATCCTTCCGCGAGAGTCCGTCACCACGTCGTACGGTCGCACCATGCGCGTGCGGGTGGGAGCTCCGGCGATGACATCAATCAATTTAGTCCAGAATGCATGCTTGCTCTTGACTTCCTGTTCTGCAGAAAAAGCGCGTACAAACTCCAGCCGACGTCCACCATCGAGCAGCAAAGGCGGCGGGGCTGGTGGAGCCTGTGGCGCGGCATGATTCGCCGCGAACGCCGCAGGAAAAACCATAAGCAGGCAAAGTCCCGCTTGCGCGACTCTTTGACGAAGCACGTGATAAGCCGTAGCACTCATAAAACACACACTTCCGACTGCCGTCCGCCGATGGTCAAAACGCGTGGAACCTCCGAAACACGCTGAACCAGTACCCATCCGAAATCTGATCGAGTGCATTATTCGTACTTGCAGCCTGCGTCATCCGCCTATACCCAGCCTGGAAGTCAAGCTTGCGAAATTTGTAGTACAGCCTGGTGTCGAGATACCCGCTCGATGACGTGGTCGGACCTGTCGCTGTGTCATACACACCACTCGTGTAGTTATAAGTTGCTGTCAGAGAGAGTTGCCTCCGGTTGTAGCCGCCGGAAAACGAGAAGCCCTGGGTCGTGTCGTAAAGAGTCTGAATCCCCGAGGTACTCGTGGAGCCTTCTACCGGTGTTGCGCTGCCCGCAAACAAATAGTAGCCGCTATTGCGTTGGTACTGACCGTTCAACGACCACGTATGATTCGAGATTTGGCCCCCCAACAGTTCAGTGAGGGTGCTGTTATACCCTTCCACCTGGCTCTTGTTGATACTGCCATTGAACATCAGGTTCCACGTGTACCGGATTTTGGCGCGCGCGCTTCCGTTCACTGAGAACGAGTTCGCGACTTGCGGCGCACCACTGGCTTCGGCGGCGCTGTTGGTCATGAATGAGAAGTTGCCATGCGCCATCCAACGCCCTACCGAATGTTGATACGAGGCGGACGCCGTGTTGTACAAACCGGAAGCGGTCTGGGTTACACCCGCCTCGGTGAGCGTAATCGAGTCCCAGCCCGGCGAGTACGACACGCCAAGGAACCCGTGCCAAAGGGGGTGGCCCCAGGTGATCGTGCCAAAGGCGAGATTTTGAAGCAGTTGCTCCCCCAAAACTGTCGACGACGTGTGCGACCCCGACCCGCTCGCTGAAAATCCATGCCCGATCAGGTACGTCAGGCCCGAATCCAGCGAGACGGATCTTCCAGTGCCGAGAACGGTCGTCGGCGACACCGGCTGCCCGTTGAGAACCTCCGAAATCAGTTGATCCGTCGCGTTCGACGTGTAGCTGCCCTCCGCGCTCCATGACAGCTTCTGGGTGGGCATCAATGAAACGGCTGCAAACGCTGTGTCATACGAGTCGTTTTGCGGCGTGCCGCTCACAGTATAACTGTCGGTGCTCCTCCCATAACCTATCGAGGCGCCGCCTTTCAGTGGAAGCGAGTGACTCACGTTGAAGTTCTCTGACTCGCTGCTGGAATTGGTGGGAGCGTAGGGAACTCCCAAATTCAGCAAATCCTGTGTCGTTGCTTCGTTCGAGTTTCTCGTAAAACTGCCATTCAGGTGAAAGCCCACCCACTTGAAGCTGCTGAAGACGGTCAATAAGTCGGAACTCAAATGCTCGGTGGGCGTCTCCACGCCAGTCACACTGGTATCGGAGTCAGAGTGGGAATACGTGATACTTATCGGCGGAAGATGGTTAAGCCGGAGCGCCGACCCAACGGAAAAAGTCTGGGCTAGACCGCCGGCTCCGACCGTGAACGGAGTGGGGCCGCCGCTGAGAGTTGTCGTAGTGATCTGGGTGAGTCCGTAAGTGAAGTGAACGGGAGTCCTGCTGCCCTGAAGGAAATCGACGGTGGCAATGACGCCGCCGTCCCTGTCTTGCGCCGACGCGGCCCCGGAATCGCCGTTGCGATCCCACATGAAGCGGGGCGAGACGCTGAATTGTAGAAACTGCGGATTATAATAGTAGCCCGCGAGGTCCGCGTTCACGCCGAGAGTAAGCGAATTCGAGGACGACGACTGCGTGCCCAATCCCGCACCGCTGCCGCCCGCGAAGCCGGCGCTCAACGTGCCGGAGAGCGTGGCCGGCGTTTCCGGTAAGATATCCACTTGCGCTCTCGCATGGGCGGCACACAGAAGTAGGACCATCAGAACAATGCATCTCGCCCGCGATTCAATGGCGATGCCAGTCATTTGATTTCAATAGTTGCTTCCTTGCGAAGCTGCTCGCGCAGCTTTGTCCAGCGGTCCTTCTGCGTGCCGCTCTCCAGCTCCTGGCGCAGTTGACCGGCCACCTCACTGAACTCCATCTGCTTTTCTGGCCGCTTTTCATTCACCCGGAGAATGACCCACGCGTCAGGAAGTTTCACCACATCGCTGGTTTCGCCTGCCTTCAATGCTCCGGCGGCCTTGGCCATGGGCGGTGGCATTCCAACCAGGTGCACCCACTTGCGGTCCCCCAACTCCACCCGGTACTCGTCTTCCGAGTAGGTTTCCGCAACCTGTCCGAACTCGTTCAGGTTCTTGGCTGCCTTAGCCTTGGGAAGCGCTTCGTCGATCCGGCTCTCGATCAGCTTGAGTTGTTCGGGGCTCGGATTCTCCGGCACGTTCACCGAGATGGTCTGCAGCCAGACGCTTTCCGGCCTCACGAATTTTTTCTTATTGTCGTCGTAAATCGTGCGCAGCTTCTCGTCGCTTATCTTGCACTTCTGAACAATCTCGCGGTCCTGGTACAGTGCAATCAACACTGCTCGCCCGATCCGTTTTTCAAAGGCCTCCACCGATCCGTACTGCGCCTTGGCGTATGCCGCGTATTCTTTCTGCGACCCGAAGCGCTTGTGGGCTTCGCGCAGCATCTTCGCCATCGTGGCCGGCGGGACCGCCATCCCTTTCTTCTTCGCCGCCTGGTAAATCAGTTCGTCGTCGATCAGTTGTTGCACGGCCTTGTCATGGATTTCCGTCATGTACTTGTCCGGAACTTTCCCCCCATGAATGGAGTAATACGGGAACAAACGCTGCATCTGCTCCTGCAAATCGCGCCCCAGGATGCTGACCCCATTCACCCGGGCCACAACCTTCTGCGGATCGGGAGCGCTGGCGTCCGGGTTGGCGGGCGCTGCTGCGGTTGGAGCGTGCGATGGAACCGGTGCCATTTGTGCCATGAGAGTTACGGTTAAAATTGCGCACAGGACGAGCAACTTACAAAACGTCTTCATGTGAGGGCTGATTTCTCCCGGTTGACGGGTTGTAGGGATGTGGAACGCGGCGAAGGCTTTCGTCGGGGTATTTGTATCGCCGCGAAATGTTGCGCCACGAGTTGGGGAAACGATCGATGGATGCCGCACTAATGCAGAGGAAGCAATGGTGCGCCACGTTTTGTGGGCGAGTATGCCTAAATCTATAGCCATATGCGATCCCCGTTTCTAACCTTAAATGCACTTCCCAAGCCAGACATGCTATGGCGCATAACCATCAGATATGGCAGGAGTTAGCACACAAGATGGCGATCAGGACGGGCGCCGGTTTGGGCTAAATCGCGCACTCCCGCCCAGTTCGACGGGGATTTGACCCATCACCGCGCGTTGCCTCGCCGCCATTCGGCGGGGGTTGCCTCATCGAGAAATGAGAAATGAGAAATGCTGCCGGCGTGAACCCCCGCGCCGGTAGGCGGGAATGAGGAGACAAATCAGGAGAAAGTAAAAGGGAAGGGCAGCTTCCCGCCCTTCCCCGAGAGCGGTTTACTTTACTACGCCGACATTGTTGATGAAGTCGGCGCTCTTCTCGTAGTGACAGCTGCGGCAGAAACCGGCATTCTGCTCGCCGTTCGGTACCTCGTTGCCGCCACCAGTTGGAAGGTTGTACGGTCCACGGATGTAGTCGGTTGTGGTCGGGGTGGTAGTGGTATCCACAACCCACGCGCCGCTTGTGCCATTCACCTGGAAGGCAACGTGGCCGAAGCGATGCGGTTCGTGGCAGCTGGTGCACTCGACGTAAGCATACGTGCCGTCGCTGTACAGCCTTGCCGGGTGGCCGGCATAGGCGGCTCCGCCGGTGTAAGGAACGAAGGACGAGTCGGTAAAACTGACTGTGCTTGTGCCCGCGACCGTGTTGATGGTGACGCCCCAGTACTGACCGTAGTGGTTGTCAGAGGTATGTACGGGGTAGTACGCATGCACCGGGTGGTTGGTCAACAGACCGCTGCTTGATGCCCATCCGTTGTTGGTCGAGCCAACTCCGCCGGTGGATCCGCCGTTGCCGGTCCAGAACGAGGAGGCAACGCCGGCGTAGCCGGTTGGGGCGAAGCCTGCTTGCGACCCGGTTAGGCCGTTGGGACCGCCGAGCGGGCCGCCCATATCGTACGTGCTGTCGGATACGGCGCCATCGTGGCATGAGAGGCACATGATGCTGTGAACCGCCGGCATGTTGACCTTAATGCCAGAAGACGACAGCGGGCCGCCTGATCCATCCCAGGTGGTGTAGGTGATGGGGGACAGAGCCTGGCCCCACAGGTAGATGGTGCCGGCATTGGCCACGCCAGCGCCAGCGCCCTGAACGTTTGTGGTGATTGTGCCGGATCCATAGGCCGTGCCCAACGCTGCTTGCGTCAGACCCGCGCCGGGCTGTTGAATCGTTCCGGTGGTGTGCGGAACGTGGCAGAGGTAGCAGCCGTGGCTGATATGGCCTCCGCCGGCGTCCGAACCGCCTTGGTCGGCGCTAAATCTGCCGGTTATGGTGGTAGTTGGCAGTGGTGTCTGTGCCCACATGCTCACAGATGCAATGAGCAGCAGGGCCAGGACAAGAATGAAACTATTAGATATGTTTTTCCTGTTCATGATATTCTCCTGTGCTCCTTTAGTGGACCAACCCGGTGAATTGATTCGACGGGTAGGAATGGCAACTCATACAGAAGTTGGCGTTGTCGTTAGTATAGGTCGTTTTGGTCGGCGTGAGGCAAGTGGACGGATACGGGGCGTGGTTCGTCGCCACTTCGTTGGTGGCCTGATACTGACCCCGGATGAAGTGAGTGGTACAAACCGATATCAGGGTGCCCCCGACGCCGGGAACAACCGTTGCCGTCTGGTCGTGCGGGTTGTGGCAGCTGCTGCACTCGATGTAAGGATTAACGCCGTCGGTGTACAGCTTTGCCGGGTGCCCGTAGCCGTACAGGGTGTCGGTGAACGAAACGGTATAATTCGTCCCGTTGACTGTAACCGTGAAATACGTTGGGTTCGTCGTCGGATAGATTATATCCACTGGGTGATCGCCGCTCAGGTTTTCGTTGGCCCCGATGTTGAAGTTCAAAGTCTTCGTGGTCGAGCCCGGGATAGCGGTGGCCATGGTGGTGTTGAACGAGGTGTCGTGACAGCTCAGGCAGAGCACCGTATGCGCCATCGGCAGGTTAGCGACCGCTGTCGACATAGCGTTGGTCAGGCCCGCGGTCATGGTACCGGCGTTCAATGTGCCGCCGTTGCCGTCCGAGGTGATGTAGGTTGTGTAGGTGCTTGTAGGAATCGAGCCACCCCACAAGTAAGCTCCCTTTCCAGGGAGAGCGGCGTGAGGAGCATGGCATGATAAACAACCGGCGCTGTTCACATTATGCGATCCCAACATCGGATCGATCTGAGCAACTCCGGCCGCTGCCATGAGCATCACAGCGAGCAGGATTACTATAGATATTCTCACGTTTTGGAACCTCCTATTATTTTTGTTCCAAACACTGCAGTAACAGTTTTCAACGATTGCTGCCTGACTTTGGTAACCCGCTTCCCTGTGGCTTCCTCCGTGGCGAGCAACGACTCTAAAGAGCACCTTGCTCGCCGTCTAACTATTCTGTCGCGGGGTTGGACTGGAAAACTATAACTAATCAGAAACAATAGGGTTACAGCCTCTTGATTCACATTTCGACTGGGCGCAAAAGATGCAAAATGAGTTTTGCTGTGGCATTACACACGGTCCTGCGTGAAATTCCGCGCCCCTTTGAGCAACCTCGCCGCCTGAAACATATTGAGAGGATTGACTTTAGTGATAAAAGTCACATCTTGATGTGAGGTAATGGCCGTGCTTCCAACGAGCCTCATCGGGCGGCTTCAGCGGATGGCCGGCCACACGCCGGATACTTCCCAGAGCACAGCCCTGGTGGCCCATGGGGCCAAGGATCAACCCTTTTACCTAATTTTTTTTGTCGCCGCTGATTTTTTTCTGCTCTTCTTCGGCCGCCTTCTTCTCAGCCGCCTCTTTGGCCGCAAGTTCCGCCGCGCGCTTGTCATATTCCGGCTTGGTTTCAGCATCGGTCAGGTATTGAAATACCTGGATGCGCGCTGGTCTCCATTGCTCGGAAACGATCACGCGATTATGCTGATCAATCGCGATGCCGGAAGCCAGCGTGAAAGTCCCTGGAGCTTCGCCGCGAGTACCAAAGAACATGAGGAGGCGGCCCTCAGAGTCAAACACCTGGACATTGTTGAACTCGGAATCGACTACGTAAACGTGATTGTCGGCGTCGACCGCAATTCCCTTGGGGCGCATGAAGGTGCCGGCGACGTTTCCCTCTTTGCCGAACATCCGAACAAATTGCCCGTCCGCATCAAAGACCTGGATACGCTCGTTGAACGTGTCCACAACGTAGACATTGGAGTCGCTATCCACCGCCACGTTGGTGGGCCGGTCGAATGTGCCCGGCGCCAGGGTGGCATCACTCTTCTGCCCAAACGAGCGCAGCAGAAGGTAGGTGTCTGCGTCGTAGACAAACACCTTGTCAAGGATGGCATCCACGACATACAAATACCGGTTCTCCAGGTCAAGCGCGATGCCTACGGGCCTGACCAGCTTGTCCTGGCCAATACTTGTCTCAAGCGCGCCATCCGGCTTGAAGACCAGAACCACATGCTGCCTGGAGTCGCTCACAAAGAGCCGGTCGGAATCGTCAATCGCCACTCCGGACGGCAACGCCAATTGCTGCGCCCCACGGAAGGCAATCTTCTTCCCTTCCAAGTCGAAGACGAAGACCACGGCGTTCCCGGAATCGGCGACATAGATCAAACCCTTGGAATCCACGGCGACGCCGTAGGGCTTGTTCAGAGCTGGCTTGCCCGCCTCGGCGGGCAAGGTCACTCCCGCCATGCGGTCTATCAAGCTCTTCTTCTTCTTCCCGACCGTGGGATGGAGGTCCTCTTCCCCGGCCAACCCGGTGACGTAGCGAACGCGCGCCACATCCGGTGCCGGAGGCCACACCAACTTCGAGAGATCTATTGCAGGAGTAGGCGCCGGAGCAGCCTTCGCCTTAGCTTTCTGTTGGTCTGCAAACCCGAATTGAAGACAGATAAGCACGAGAACCAGCGCGGCGAGACTGGAGCCCGCTTTCCGGAACGAATTCGAAGTGCTGCACTCATACTGCGTCACTGGTTTTGCTCCTTCGCCTTTTCCTTCTCCAACTCCTTCTCCAACTTCTCCTTCTTCTGCTCCAACTCCAACTCCTTCTTGGTCTTCTTCCTGTTGGTTGCTGCAGGCGCTGCGGCAGCCCCGCCCGCATTCTCGATATCAGTCGGCATGCCGCCGATCTCGCCGTGGTGACAGCGGCCGCAGAGTGGCACGGTCGTTGCCGTGTTGCTCACAAACAGGCCTTCGGACACACCCGCATGCGGCCGATGACAGCTCAGACAGGTCATCGGATTCTTCTTGCTCGGGTCGCCCCGGTCAATTGTCGCTGTCACCGGGTGACCGGCCGTGGGATGGCCTGCCGTATCCATGTTCAGCAGGTTAAGCGGCTGCAATCTCTGAAAGTAGTCGGGCGGAAGCTCTACGGCGCCATTGAAGATCGTGACCATCTGCGAATCTTTGTCAAAGCCGGGACTACGCCGCGGTGAGTGGCACTCCAGACATAGCTTGTTGTCATCCGTCGAGGCACGAAGCAGATTCGGACGATCGCCGCCGTGCCCGTTGTGACAGGTGAAGCAGCCATCGCGGAACGCAGCCGGGTGCAAGACCGGTGACTTCTTGTGCATCTCGGCTAGGTCGCTGTGGCAATTCTCACAAATCGTGACCGGATCCGGAGCCTGCAGTCCGGGGTACTTGCTCGAGTGCGGGCTGTGGCAGGCAGTGCAGTCGCCCTGTGCTCCCGGATGCTGCACCTTCGCCGTTTCAATTTCCTTGGCTTGTTTGTCGTGGCAGGTAACGCACAGCGAACGAACATCTTTCTGCGTCAACACCACCTTGCCATCTTGGGGCGCTTGGTGGCAAACCTCGCACGAGCCGCTCTCGAACGGATTGTGCTGGAACCTCTGCGCCAACTTCGGCTTGAGCGACTGGTGTGGATCGTGGCAGGTCAGGCAGTCGGCCTTCTCAATCGGCTGGCCCCGATGCGCCTTCTTGATCTTCTCATCGCTGGCGTCGTGACAATCCAGGCAAAGCGCCGGCGAATCTTTCGTCAGGTGAAATTGATTTTCCCGCTTGTCCGCTTCGCCAATTTTATGCGTCATGTGGCACGTGGAGCAGCCCATGTCGAGCGCGGCATGGCGGCTCCCTGTCTCGGGAACATTCAGGCCCTCGGTGTGGCAACCGAGACAAAGATTCTCAGCCTTTCCGCCTTCTGTGGGTTTCAAAAGCTGATTCTTGTACTTGGAGCTGTGCGGGTCGTGGCAGGTAAGGCAGTTCCGCGTGACGGGGGCGTGAACTTTCGACTTTCCAGGTCCACCCTTTATATCGTCATGGCAACTGAGACACAGCGAAGTAGGGCTAGCCTTGGTTAATTTAACTCGAGTGATATCTTCGTGCTTCTTGTCCCTGCTCTTGATGACCCGAACCTCATGACAGGTCGTACAGCCCAACGCCATGGCGCTGTGGACGAAAGCACCCTCGGTCTTATCTTTGTGACACTCGACGCACTTGGCGGAGTCGGTGTTCGGGTCCAGTGGCACGGGATGCTTAGCGGCCCAAGCCGAAACACTTATCAGAATCATGATTGCTGCTAACTTCGGAACCTGCCTCACTTGCGACTTCCTCCCAGAATCATGATTGCTGCTAACCTTGCAGCCCGCTTCACGGCGACTTCCTCTGTGCTGGAATAACGATGTAAATGAGCATCTTGCTCGCCGTCCAGCTATTCTGTCGCAAAGGAGGGATGGAAAAACCGGTAACTGATTAAAAACACTATATTTAAAGTTTCTTTATTCCAACTTCGACTGCCCTAACGGAAGTCACGAGCTTTCCAACATGAGTTATTACACGCGATCCTGCGTGTGAAATCCCGCGCCTGCTTCAGAGCAACTTCGCGCGCCTGAAACATTTCGAATCTTAAGCACCGACTCAAAACTTATGTCGTCAAGTCACCTGTGAGCATGAATTTAGACGGAAATTGCAAGATGACCCGCACATAACGGATACTTCTCAAAGCTCGTCCACACGCTGAATGATGAGAACCCCGTATTGCATGTGTGCGCTGAGGCAACCCCATCACAAGGGCGAGTGAGGGCGGTCACGACGTTCATGTGATGTGTGAAATCCCTGCTGAACTGAACGAGAGTGCGCGATTTAGCCCAAACCGGCGGTCGTCCTCATCGCCATCATATCTGCTAAGCCACACAATCTCTGTTACTTACGCGTTATTGCCTATCTGGCGTGGAACGTGCATTTTAAGCATCGGAACAGAGAGAGGATATGGCCGTAGATTTGCGCGCGCTCGCCCACAAAACCTGGCGCACCATTGCTTCCATTCAGACCGGCGTGGTTCTGTTGATCCTGGTCGTGATTCTCTCGGCGGTCGGAACCGTCGTGCTGCAGCGGCCGGTCACCGAGTCCGACGAGATGCAGAGCGCCTACTCCCCGCATGTGCTCCGGATCCTGGACGCGGTAGGATTGACCGACGTATTTCACTCCTGGTGGTTCCTCGGATTGGTGCTGCTGGTCAGCCTCTGTATCACAGCGGCTTCCATCGATCGTTTCCCCAACTCGTGGCGCTATTTTTCGCGTCCGTACAAATATCCCGACGAAGGCTTCCGCCGCGCTTCACATCCGCAGAAATCGCTGGCCATCGCGGACGAAGAATCGGGGTTAGTGGCGGCTCAGCGTGCACTGCATTCGCTCGGATTCAAACCCGAGCGGGTGGTGCGCGAAGACCACTTCGGAATTTTCGCGGAACGGCACCGGATCTCCGAGCTCGCGGTGTACATCGTCCACGCCAGCCTCCTGCTCATTTTCTTTGGCACGATCGTGGACGGTTTTTGGGGCTGGCGTGGATATCTCAGTCTGAACGAGGGGCAGACCTCCAACATCGTTGAGTTGCACGATGGCAGAACGCGCACGCTCCCGTTTGCCATTCGCTGCGATGCCGCCGGCCAGGAAAACTATAAGGATGGCACCCCGAAGAAGTGGTGGTCCAAGCTGGCCGTGGTGGAAGACGGACGGGATGTACAGAAGAAAGAAATTGTCGTGAACGATCCGCTCCTCTACAACGGTGTCCGCTTCTACCAATCGAGTTATGGCCCGAACGGCAAGGTCGACAAGTTGCTGCTGGTCGCAACTCCGAGCAAAAGTTCTGGCGAGAAGCAGGAAGTCGGGTTGGCGCTGAACGACACTGTTCCACTCGACGCCAATACTACGGTGAGTTTCGCCGAATTTTTCCCCGACTACGCGGTTCGTGACGGGCAGGTATACCGGAAATCGAACCAGTTGGAAAATCCGGCAGCCCACCTGGTGGTGACTTCGAAGAGGGCCGGGAAAGACTTCGACGTTTGGCTCCCAGCGATGGACGGGGTTGCCGACAACTCGCTGGCGCCCTATCAGTTCCAAGCCACCGACTTGAAGATGGGTCACTTCACGGGATTGCAGGTTTCGCACGAACCGGGACAATGGGGAGTCTGGTCAGGTGTGGTGTTGATGGGCATTGGACTGGCATTCGTGTTCTACGTGGTGCACATGCGGTTTTGGGTGGTACCGGTTCGCGACCCCAAGACGGGCAAGACCTCGCTGTGGATCGGAGGAACTGCGAACCGCAACCGGGACGCGTTTGAGCAGCGCTTCAACGATCTGGTAGCGTTGGTGGAAGAAGAACTGAAAACCATTCCCCGGACCCGAAGCGAGCAGGTCGCTACGGGCATCAGTAACTGAAGCCGGGAACCGAACCGGGAACTGAACTGGCTCATTGGAGGATGTAAATGGCCCGAGTAAAAGTAGAGCAGCAGCAACCGGCCACCGGCGTGACCCTGATCGTACTGGTCGGATTGGCGATTGCCTTCCTGCTGTTCATGGCATTTCTGAACGTGGTCAAGAGTGGCAATCTCTTGAACGAGACGAACCTGCTCTTCGCCGCTCTTATTTTCTACTCCGGCGCCGGCGCGTTGTATCTGGGATTTGGAATCACCGGCACCGAGTCGTACGTGAAGTTCGCATCGCTCGCCACCGGGCTCGGATTGATCGCCAATACCGCCGCCATTGCCCATCGCTGGTATGAAGCTGGACACGCGCCGTTTTCGAGCGTTTATGAGATGCTGCTCAGCTTCGTCTGGACGCTGGCCGTGCTCACGCTGGTGGCCGAAAAGAAGTATGGCGTCAAGGTCATTGGCACGGTCACCATGCCGGTGGCAATTGTAGGTGTGGTGCTGATGCAATTGCTGCGAACCGATGTGCATCCCTTGGTTCCCGCCCTGCAGTCGACCTGGCTGCACGTGCACGTCACGCTGGCCATGCTGGCCTACGCCGCCTGTGCGCTAAGCTTCGCTCTGGCCGCGATGTTCCTGATCCAGGACAACGTGAAGACCGAGACCTTCCTCGCCGCGACCAGTGCCAGCACACTTGCCATTTACGCGAGCGTCGTTCTAACGCGCTTTGAGAAGTGGGGCGGGCTGAGCCTGGTGGCGTGGAATCCGGAACAAAAATCGGAGGTCTTCCTCTCTAGGGGCGTGCGCTTGTTCGTCACCATTCCGGACCTCGGCTGGCTGATGACGCTGACGCTCTTGGTGGTCGCATCGCCGCTGGTCTTCTACGGGCTGGCGCGCTGGAAGCACAACGATAGCTTCCTGACGCTCGCCAATCGCGCTGTATTCCTCAGCATTCTCCTCCAGGTGATGACGCTGGTCATGTTTCTGCTGCGCGCCAGTGATGGCCGCTATCCGTCACTCGACGCAGACGGGTTATTTCCCACCAGCCTTGCCGCCAGCCCCTTCATCCTTTCGGGTCTGGTGGGCGGAGTATTTATCTCGCTGCTCTATCTGCTGCTGGTATGGCGGCGCCCGGATCTGGGGCGTTTGCTGCCCAGCGCGGACAACCTCGACCGCATCACCTATAAAACCATCTGTCTTGCCTTCCCCTTGTTGACTCTGATGATCGCCTCCGGAGCGTACTGGGCGAACCAGACCTGGGGCTCGTATTGGAGTTGGGATCCAAAAGAAACCTGGGCAGCGATTACCTGGTTGGTGTATGCCCTCTATTTGCACATGCGCATCACTCGGGGATGGCGTGGCCGTCGCGCCGCTTACTTCGCCATCGGCGGCTTTGCCGTAGTGATGTTCACTTTCTTCGGTGTGACTTACCTGCTGCCCGGACTGCACGCTTATGCCTAGCCGCTCTCAGTCCGCGGCGAAGGCATCTGAGCCACTGGCAGAGACAGTCTATTCGACTGCTGCGGCCGGCCATCCTCCCGGTGGGCCGGGCGGCAGCGAGCACACAATATCCGCGGGTTCGTCGCAGGCGGAAGACTCTCAATTGAGTTCGGTAGGTATGAATTGGCAGCTCAAGGCAATCTTGCCGGTAGCGTTCGTATTGCTGGCGGGGTTGCTGCTCTTCATTCTGGCGACCGTATCTTTGCGGGACCCGGTGCGCCACGCGGTGCTGATCGTCGCGGGAGCGGGCGCGGTCGCCATATGTGCAGTGTTAATCGTCGCGCTCGCCTATGTGATTCAACGGCCCATGGTCGAGTTGCAGGAGAAAATCGCGCTGGTGAGTGAAGGCAACCTGAACGTCGCGGTCAGCTTCTCCCGGCGCAACGACGAAATCGGCGAGCTCGGCCGCAACTTCAACCACATGATGCAGCAGTTGCGCGAGAGCCGGGAGGAGATTGAGCGTCTGCATCACACGCAAGTGTCTCGCGCCGAGCACCTGGCGACGCTCGGCGAGTTGGCTACAGGCTTGGCCCACGAGATTCGCAACCCGCTTGCCGGAATCGCAGGGGTCATCGAAATCATCGGCCGCGATCTGCCTTCGACCAGTCCGGCGCGCGCGGTAGTGAAAGATGTTCGCCTGGAAATCGCGCAGATCAACCGCATATTGACCGATCTTCTGGAAACGGCGCGGCCTCACCCGCCGCAGATTTGCCGGAGCAACCTCAACACGACCGTGGAACACGCCGTGATGCTGGCTCGCCAGCAGGTGCTCTCAAAACCAATCAGAATCGAACTGCAGAAGGCACCCGATCTGCCTGAAGTCGAGCACGACAGCGATCAGATTCACCAGGTGCTTCTGAATCTGCTCCTGAACGCAGTCCAAGCCATGGAGAGCGCGGGCACAGTGTGCGTCGAGATCGGTTCGCGAGATGATTGCGCTAGTGTCATTGTCAGCGACACCGGGCGTGGCATCCCTCCCCAGAACATTCCAAACATTTTCCGGCCTTTCTACACCACCAAGGGAAACGGCACAGGTCTTGGTCTTTCCCTTGCCCGCCGTATCGTCGAAGAACATCATGGCCGTATCGAAGTGAGCAGCGTGGTTGGAAAGGGAAGCAAGTTTGAGGTAGTGCTGCCGTTTCACATGCCCACCACCGCTGAGGTCGCAGTCACTGCGAACGGTAACGCCCGTCACTGAACCGACGGCTGGCCACAGACTTCATCTTGCCGTCCTCGACGTCTACCACTACGTGATCGCCGTGGCGCACTTCGTCATGCAGAATCCTCACGGCCAGCGGGTCCTGCACGAGCCGTTGGATAGAGCGCTTCAAGGGCCGCGCGCCAAAATTGGGATCGTACCCATCACGCAGCAGCAATTGCTTGGCGGAATCGGTCAGTTCCAGGGTGACTTGGCGCTCGGCCAATAGGCACCGGACCTCCTCCAGCCGCAGGTCGATAATCTTGGTCAGCTCCTCTGTGCCCAGCGGGTTGAAGATGATGAAGTCGTCCACGCGGTTGAGGAATTCAGGCTTGAAGTGTACCCGTAGCGCATTCATCACTTGCTTGCGCGCTTGCTCAGAATCCTCTTGCGTGCGCAACCACTCGGCAGTGAGTTGCGCCGAGTCGATGTTGGAGGTCATGATGAGAACGGTATTGCGGAAGTCCACGGTACGGCCCTTCCCATCGGTGAGGCGGCCGTCATCCATGATCTGCAGCAGGATGTTGAATACATCCGGATGGGCTTTCTCGATCTCGTCGAAAAGCACGACGGCGTAAGGACGGCGGCGCACCGCCTCGGTGAGTTGGCCGCCTTCATCGTAGCCTACGTATCCCGGCGGTGCGCCGATCAGCCGCGATACCGCATACTTCTCCATGTATTCCGACATGTCGATGCGTACCAGGGCGCGCTCATCGTCAAAGAGAAACTCGGCCAGGGCGCGCGCTAGTTCGGTCTTGCCCACTCCCGTCGGCCCCAAGAAGATAAAAGAGCCGATGGGACGCTTGGGATCGGAGAGCCCGGTACGGGCACGACGGATGGCGTCGGCAATCCGCTCCAAGGCCGGATCCTGGCCGATCACGCGGCGGCGCAGCCGGTCTTCCATTTCGACCAATTTCTTCACCTCGCCTTCCAGCATCCTGGACACAGGAATGCTGGTCCACTTAGAGACGATGTCCGCGATTTCGTCTTCATCCACTTCTTCCTTGAGCATGCGCGAGCTGCGCCGCCGGTCGAGTTTGGATTGAAGCTTGTGGAGGTCCTGCTCAGCCTGACGAATCGTGCCATGACCGTTACTGCCCGCCTTCGGCGAGCCGGCATCGTGCGGCTCTGCCCGCTCCTGCAACTTCAGTTGCTGGATCGTCTGCCGGAGCTCGTGCACCCGTCTGATCGCTTCCTTCTCCTTCGTCCAGCGGGCCTTCAGGGCATTGATTTGTCTCTGGACTGCGGCCAGGTCATTTTCCAGGTTGCGCAACCTACCCCGCGAGTTGGCATTCTCTTCTCTTTCGAGTGCGTGCTTCTCGATCAACAATTGGGTGGCGCGCCGCTCGAGCTGGTCGATGTCCACCGGCACGGAATCGATCTGCATCCGCAAGGCGGCGGCGGCCTCGTCCACTAAGTCGATGGCCTTGTCCGGCAAGAAGCGATCAGCGATGTAGCGGTGCGAGAGCGTGGCTGCGGCTACGAGGGCTGAGTCCTTGATGCGAACGCCATGGTGCAGTTCATAACGTTCTTGCAGGCCGCGCAGGATGGCGATGGTGTCCGCCACGCTGGGCTCGGCCACGAAGACAGTCTGGAAGCGACGTTCGAGCGCCGGGTCTTTCTCGATGTGCTTGCGGTACTCGCTCAGGGTGGTGGCGCCTATGGCTCGCAACTCCCCGCGCGCGAGCGCCGGCTTCAACATATTGGAGGCGTCGATCGCGCCTTCCGCCGCTCCCGCCCCAACCAGCGTGTGCAGCTCGTCGATGAACGTGATGATCTGCCCCTGCGAGTCCTCGATCTCCCGCAGCAGCGCCTTTAAGCGATCTTCAAACTCGCCGCGGTACTTGGTGCCGGCCACCATCGCACCCAGATCCAGGGCTACCAGACGCTTGGTCTTGAGCGGCTCCGGGACATCGGCGCAGACGATACGCTGCGTCAGACCTTCGACGATGGCAGTCTTGCCCACGCCGGGCTCGCCAATCAGCACGGGATTGTTCTTGGTGCGGCGCAATAGCACTTGAATCACGCGCCGGATTTCGTCATCGCGACCGATCACCGGGTCGAGCTTGCCGCGGCGCGCCAAGTCGGTAAGATCGCGGGCATAAAGCTCAAGCGTTCCAGATTTGGTTTCCGAGGTTGGGCCGGCGGCTTGGTGGTGGCTGCGAACGGTGGTTAGCGCTATTAAGATGGCATTGCGATCGGCGCCGTGTCGCGCCAGCAGGGCTTGGGCGGGATCGCTTTCCAGGTCTAGGATGGCCAAGAGCAGGTGCTCGGTGGAGACGTGCTCATCGTCGAGGTCGGCTGCCTCCTGAAAAGCTTGCTCGAGGACTGCGCTGGCAGCCGAGGAGGGCTCAGCCTTCAAGACGCCACCGGCCCAAAGCGCTGGCAGGCGGTCGATCTGGCGCCGTGCCTCCGCCAGCGCTGCTTGGCTGTCGACGCCAATCTTGCTCAGCACCGGTACCACCGTGCCTTCGCGGTCCGCCAGGAGGCTGGCGAGCACATGGAGGGGCGTTAGCTCGGGGTTGCCGCGCTTGGAGGCCAGATAGTTGGCGGCTTGCACCACCTCCTTCGCCTTGGACGTCAGTTTGTCCCAACTCGCGATAATCGGCATGTTGTTCGCCCCACACGGGCCGCACAGGTGGCAGCGGCCGGGGAGTGATGGAAAGCCCCGCGTTCTCTGCTAGGAATCTAGGTGCTATCGCTTGAAAAGCGCCTCCGCAAACCGCCGCCATTTCCTACTCAAACGATACACGCGATCGAATAACTGGCACTGTGACAATGCACACGAGGGCCTGTGATGGCGGTCAGGACGAGCCGAACTCCAGCCGCTTGGAAGTCCTGCTGCGCTTGGAGCACGCGAGTAAGATGAGAGCTGCGAGAACCTATGGCAGAGCGATTCACCGAGCTCCTGCGCCAAAAAGCGGCTGGAATTTGGGAGGCACAACACCAACACCCGTTTGTACGAGGCATTGGCGATGGAACGCTAAGTCTGGAGAGATTCAAGTTCTGGCTGCGACAGGATTATGTGTTTCTCATCGAGTACGCACGTCTTCTGGCTCTGGCCGCCGCACGCAGTCCGGACCTGGAGACGATGACGCGCTTCGCCACACTGCTCAAGGAAACCGTGGAAACGGAGATGAGCCTCCACCGAGCCTACGCCGCCGAGTTCGAGATCAGTCGCGATAAACTGGAGCGAGAACCGCCTGCGCCCACCACTCGGGGCTACACCGATTTCTTGTTGCGAATGGCAGCGACGGGCGATTTCGCGGAGTTGGTGGCAGCGTTGTTACCGTGCATGTGGGCTTTCAGCGAAATCGGCCAGCGCCTGGCCGCGCAGCCCGCCCCCAGCCACAAGCGTTATGCCAAGTGGATCGCGATGTACAGCTCCAGAGAATTTGCAGACCTTGCCCAGTGGTGCCGCGATCTGCTCGATAGTCTTGCCACAGGACTGCCGGAGCGCGACTTGCGGAAACTGGAGGCCGCGTTTCTCACTAGCAGTCGCTATGAGTGGCAGTTCTGGGAGATGGCTTGGAAGATTGAACGGTGGCGGATATGACGGGCTCGGCTTCGCAACGGGAAAGCAGGTCACGCATGAAGATTCCTCGCGTTCTGATCATCGCAGGATCCGATTCCGGCGGTGGGGCCGGTATTCAGGCCGACCTGAAAACGGTCTCGGCCTTAGGCGCCTTTGGCATGACCGCAATTACCGCTCTCACGGCACAAAATACGACCGGAGTCTACGGCGTCTTGGAGATCGACCCGAAATTTGTGGTGAAGCAGATCGAAGTCTGCGTAAGCGACATCGGCTGCGATGCGGTAAAGACGGGAATGCTCGCGAGCACCGCAATTATCGACGCGGTTGCAGCCACAATTTCCAGTCACAAGTTAGGACCGCTGGTCGTGGACCCGGTGATGATCGCCAAGAGTGGCGCCCCGCTCCTGAAGCCCGACCCATCGCGGCTCTCAAGAACAAATTGCTACCACTGGCCGCCGTGGTCACACCCAACCTGCATGAAGCCGGGGCGCTCACAGGACGCGAAATCAAAACTCTTACACAAATGAAAGAATCCGCACGGGCAATCCGCGACCTTGGACCAGAAAATGTCGTCGTCAAGGGTGGCCATCTGGAAAACATAGCCGCCGACCTTCTCTACGACGGCCGTGAATTCACTGAATTTCGCGCTGAACGTATCGACACCAAGAACACGCACGGTACCGGTTGCATCTTCGCTTCGGCGATTGCGGCCAATCTGGCCCGCAAAAAAACAGTTCGAGAAAGCGTAACCGCCGCTAAGGATTTCATCACCGCGGCCATCCGTGCCGGCCTCGCGATTGGGAAGGGTTACGGGCCTGCCGATCCAATGGCCGTGCTGTACCACAGGGCAGGATTGGTCAGCTGAGTGGCAGGCACGCTTCCACGCTGAGGGCCGGGTACCCTTCGTTTTGCGGCCTTCGAAAACGCTTTTCTTGTGCGATGGCTGCGCGTCCCATTCAGCACTGTGGCCCAAGGCTCCCACGAGTGCCGGTAAACGTCGGCCCGTTGAGTCGCACTACACCCTTTGAGGCTACGCAGCTCATTGTTCAGGAATGCTGGCCCATGATAGAGGACTTCTCACTCGCATGAGGGGCTCTATTCTTCAAAGCAGGGGCCGCCATCGTGACCATGCTTCTGGTGGTCTTTGATGGTGCGACTCAGCTGGGAACACGCGACCTGCAGGGAGCATCTTTCCTGCTCGGTAAGGTCCGGATTCTCGAGCGCGGTAAGAATGTCATCGAATTCCGCTTCCAGTTCCTCAAGCTCTGCACAAAGCATGCGACCTCCGTTTCCTCCTGAATCCGTCAAGAAGCTGACTACCAAATAGACTTGGCAAGGCACTCGGCTGCTCTGATCAAGAGATGATCGGCCGATTACGCAACGGCTCTCGCCATGAGTTCCTTTCTTCCCAAGCCTAAAATGCCGTGTTTCTTTCCTACTTTCTTGAACGCTTCGATGGCGGCGTCCAAATGATGTTTCTCGTGAGCCGCGGAGAGTTGCGTCCGAATGCGGGCTTGCCCCTTGGGCACGACCGGGAAGAAGAATCCAATTGCGTAAACGCCCTCGTCAAAGAGATCGCGGGCAAAGTCTTGTGCCAGTTTGGCGTCGTAGAACATGACCGGCACGATCGGGGTATCCCCTTCCTTCAGATCGAAACCAGCCTCTTTGAGCA